>NZ_JAAXLS010000053.1 GCF_012328925.1 Amycolatopsis acididurans | reverse complement strand
ACAGGCCCCGACTCCCGCCCAGCCGCAGGCGCCGGCCGCCCCCACTCAGCTCCAGGTCCCGGTTCCGGCCGCCCCCGAACCTGGCCCGGCACAGCCCGAGCCCACCCACGACGTCCGGGCCGTCCTCCTCGACGTGGTGGCGGAGAAGACGGGCTATCCGGTGAGCATGATCGATCCCGCGATGGATCTGGAAGCCGACCTTGGCGTGGATTCGATCAAGCGGGTTCAGGTGCTGGGTGCGGTGCAGGAGAAGATCCCGGGTCTGCCGGAGGTGGGTCCGGAGCAGCTGGGGGAGCTGCGCACACTGGATCAGATCGTGGCCTACCTGGAAGGCGCGGGTGATGCCGCCCCAAAAGCGCGTGAGGCCGGGGCAACGGCGCCCCGGCACCGGGTCGAGCTTGTCGCGCTCCCGGCGATCGACCAGCTCGACAACCCCTACCGCGCCAACCCCGTAGCCGCCGTGTTCGGCGCCCCGGACGACCTCGCCGCCGCGCTCGAAGCCCGCGGCTGGCAGGTCCACCGCGACGAGATCCCCGGCCCGGTCGACCTCTGCCTGGTCGCACTGGACAACACCGGCGACTGGGCTACCAGCACCCAGCGCCTCGCCGCCACGATCCTCGTCGCCAAGCAGGCCCTGCCACACCTCGCCGCCGAAACCCGCACGGCGTTCGTCACCCTCACCCGGCTCGACGGCGAGCTCGGCTGGCAGAGGCGCCGTGAACCGGCCGACGCGCTGCTCGGCGGCGCCGGTGGCGTGGTCAAAACACTGGCGGCCGAGGCGCCGCAACTGTTCTGCCGCGCTATCGACCTCGACCCCGAGGCCCCACCGCGCGCGGTCATCGACGAGCTCTACGACGCCGCCACCGACACCCTCGAAGTCGGCATAGACGCGCAAGGCCGGCGGTGCACGATCGTGCCCAGCAGGCACGCGCCGGCACAGGAAACCTCCACAGTGGACACCAGGACCGACCTGGAGACCCTTCGGCTCGGCCCGGACGAACTGCTCGTGGTCAGCGGGGGAGCCCGCGGTGTCACGGCGCTCTGCGTAAGGGCACTCGCCGGACACAGCTCCGCCGGGTTCCTCCTGCTGGGCCGTACCGAACTGACCGACGAGCCGGCGTGGGCGGCCGGGGTCGCCGACCCCGACCTCAAACCGGCCGTCATCGCCAACCTCGCCGAACCCACGCCACGCGAGGTCGAACGCCGCTACCGCGACCTGCTCGCCCAGCGCGAGATCCGCGCCACGCTCGCGGCACTCGGCACCAGGGCGCGCTACCTCACGGTGGACGTCACCGACGCGGAAGCGGTCAGGAAAGCGCTTTCGGGTGAGCCGATCACCGGGTTCGTCCACGGCGCGGGCGTGCTCGCGGACGCGTTCATCGCGGACAAGACCGAGGAACAGATCAACCGGGTGTTCGACGCGAAACTCGCCGGGGCACACGCGGTGCTGACCGCGCTCGACCCCGGACAGCTGCGGCACCTGCTGTTCTTCACCTCGGTCGCGGGCCTGCTCGGCAACGCCGGCCAGGCCGACTACGCCGCCGCGAACGAGGCCCTGTGCCGCGTCGCGGCGAGCTGGAAGGCCCGCCACCCCCAGGCACACGTCACGGCGGTCGACTGGGGCGCCTGGGACGGCGGCATGGTCACACCCGAACTCCGGGAGCTGTTCGCCGCGCGCGGGGTCCCGCTGCTGAACCCGGAGGCCGGGGCGCGAGCCTTCGCCGAGCAGTTCACCGGGTCCCATGTGGACGAGACGTGTGTGCTCATCGGCGAAGACGTGTCGCTGTCGGACAACGGGCCCGTTGCGGTGCCGGCGTTCACCGCACGTCGCGACCTGGCCGCACTGCCCGAGGACCCGGTCATCCAGGCCCACCGGATCGGCGAGCACGCGGTGCTGCCCGCCACCTTCGGGCTCGGCTGGCTGATCAACGTCCTGGAACGCGCCCATCCCGGACTGCAGGTCATCGAGGTCCGCGACTACCAGGTCCACAAGGGAATCGTCTTCGCGGGCGCGCTACCCGAGGGGCTGCGCGTCGAGGCGGCGGCCGGAGAAGCCGACGGAAGCCGCGTCACAGTCAAGGCCGCGGTGCGATCCGACCCGAACACCTCGCACTACGCCGCGACATTCGTGCTCGCGCCGACCACGTCGCGAGCCCCGATGGTCAAGGCCTACGGGTTCGGCGACGGTGAAGAGGACGCGCTCGCGATCTACCGCGAAGCGACCCAGTTCCACGGTCCGCGCCTGCAGGGCATGCGCCGCATTCTCGACCGTGGTGAAGGGACACTGGTGCTCGAATGCCGCTTGGCCGACGATCCGGTGGCCGACGGCGCCTACAGCGGACGGCTGCACAGTCCGGTGCTGGCGGATCTGCTCCTGCAGGGACCACCGGTGCTGGGCAGGGACATGCTCGGCCAGGCCTGCCTGCCGCTGGGCATCGCCCACGCCGAGTACTTCGCGCAACTGCCCGACGACCAGCCGTTCGTGCTGGTGCTCGACAACGCCCGCACCTCGGCGGGCGGTGCGACCGTGACCGCGACGGCCTGCGACGGGCAGGGCCGTGTCCTGCAGAGATTCCAAGGAGTGACCGTGGTGTCCACACCGGACATGACGGAGAAGTTCCGCGAGTCGGTTCGCGGCTGGCTTTCGGAGGGAACAGCATGACCGGCGTGGTCGAGTTCGTCGGCGAACCGTTCGCCGCACTGGCGTGGATGGCCGGGCCGGAGCCGGATCCCGAGGCGGTCCGAGCGCCGGTCACGACCGACGCAGCCGAGCTGGCGCGTCAACTGCGGATGTCCGTCATGGACGCGCACATCAGCGCGTTGCGGGCGCAGACCGCGATGCAGCGGCTGATGATCCGGCAGCCCGGGGCTGCTCCCGCCGCGGGCCGGCCGCAGGGGCCTGCCGAGGAAGGCTCGTTCAAGCCGCTCGCCAGGACCACTGTCACCCGGCTCGACCGAACCCACCTCGACAGGCTGGCCCAAGGCGATATCGCCGGTGTGTTCGGGCCCGCCTACGAGCAGGACGGCGCGAACCCGGACATCCGGATCGGCGAGCCGGTGCTCGATCACGTCGAGCTGGGCCGCGCAGGTCTCGTCGCCACCAGCACGACCGCCGACCTGGCCGCGGCCGCCGCCCAGGCCCTGCGGGTGTTCGCGATGTACCTCGGCCTGCACCTGTGCCTCGCGGACTCGATGTTCGTCGAGCAGAGTTGCCGGGCCGAGGGCACCGCGAGCGGGCCGCTCCGGCTCACCCTCGGCACGGCGGACCTGGTGCCGCGGCCGTGGCTTCGTGCCGACATCGAATGTCCCACCGGGACGGTGCGTGGCCTGACCCTGGCCGTGCACGAGAAGCCCGGCGTCGCGATCGGACCGTTGCAGGGCGGCGTCGTGCCCGCCTGGCTGGGGCGCAAGGGCGCGCTGCTGAGCGAGTTCCACTTGGCGCACCTGGCGCGCGGCGACCAGGGCATCGCGTTCGGCCCCGAGTTCGCGCACTACACGGGCCGGAAGGCCACGCGCCTGCCGACCGGCGGGCTGCTGCTGGTGGACCGGGTCATCTCGATCGACGGCAAGCGCGGGCAGCTGGACACGGCGACGTACGAGACCGAGTACGACTCGCCCGCCGACTCCTGGTACTACGCCGACACGGCCAACGACTCCATGCCGAACTTCGTCTACATGGAGACCTCGCTGCAGGCGGCGCTGCTCATCGGCTACTACCTCGGTCCGACCCTGTCCGCGCCGGAGGCGACGATGAGCCTGCGCAACCTCGGTGGCACCGCGACGGTGCTGCGCGAGGTGGACCTGCGGGACAAAACGATCCGCCAGAAGTCGAAACTGGTGTCCACGACGATCCTGCCCGGTTCGTCGTTGCAGAACTTCGAGTACACCCTCTACACCGACGGGAAACCGTTCTACCAGGGCGAAACACTGTTCGGCTATTTCAGCGATCAGGCGCTGGCCAACCAGACCGGACTGGACGCGGGCAAGTCCGTGCCCACCTGGCTGGAGGAGAACGACCCGGCCACGCGGCGGCTCGGCATGACCGTCCCACGTGGAAAACTCGATCTGCTGGACTACGTGGACGTGGTCGACGGCGGCGGCGAATACGGCAAGGGCTACCTGCACTCGGTTCGCCGTATCGACCCGCACGACTGGTTCTTCGCCCGGCACTTCCATCTGGACCCGGTGATCCCCGGCTCGCTCGGCGTCGAATCGGTGATCCAGGCGCTGCAGCAGTGGCTGCTCGACACCGAGCCGGGCCTGACCGACGCCGGATTCGTGGTGCCCGTCGGCGACCCGTTCACCTGGAAGTACCGCGGCCAGTTCCTGCCCACCGACGGCACGTCCACAATGGAAGCGCATATCAAGGAGGTCCGGCGCGCGCCGGGCCGGGTGCGTGTCATCGCCGACGCGAGCCTGTGGAAACCGGGCCTGCGGATCTACGAACTGACCGATATCGCGGTGGAACTGCGGGAGCGGGGAGCGCAGCCGTGGTGACCACGACCGCTTCGCCGCCCGCCCGTGACGAAGCCACCATCTACGCCGAACTGTCGCAACTGGACAAGCCGGTGTTCGTGGTGCGGGACGCCCACGGGGTCGCGGTCACGACGAACGAGCAGTCGGCGCGGCGAGCTCAGGTGCTCGCCGCGGTGCCGCCGCTGCCACCGGAATCACTGGGAGACAGCACCTTCCGCGAGATGCACGGGGTGGCTCAGGCCTACCACGCCGGTGCCATGGCCAACGGCATCGCGTCCGCGAAGATGGTCGTGGCGCTCGCCAACGCAGGCTATCTCGCATCTTTCGGCGCCGCGGGCGTGGTTCCGGCGCGGATCGACGAGGCGCTCACGACCATCCGGCGAGGCGCGCCCGGTAAGCCGTTCGCGGTGAATCTGATCCACAGCCCCAGTGAAACCGCGTTCGAAAGGGCCATTGTGGACACCTGCCTCGCGCACGGTGTCCGGTGTGTGGAGGCCTCGGCGTTCCTCGATCTCACCCCGCAGGTCGTGCGGTACCGGCTGACCGGACTGAGCCGCGAGGGGAGCAGGCACCGCATCATCGCCAAGGTGTCACGCGCCGAGGTCGCCGAGCGTTTCCTGCGGCCCGCGCCGGAACGTCTCATCAGGACGCTCCTGGAATCCGGCGAGATCACCGCGGAGCAGGCCGAACTGGGCCGCACCGTACCGATGGCCGACGACATCACGGCGGAAGCGGACTCCGGCGGGCACACCGACGGCCGTCCGCTGGTCGTGCTGCTGCCGGAACTGATCGCCTTGCGCGATCGGGTGGCCCGGGAAACCGGGCACGCGGTGCGGATCGGCGCGGCGGGTGGCATCGGCACGCCGGTGTCGGCGGCCGCGGCGTTCACCCTCGGCGCGTCGTATGTGGTCACCGGATCGGTCAACCAGGCCTCGGTGGAGGCCGACCAGTCCGCGGCCACGAAGCTGCTGCTCGCCGCGGCCGGGGTGACCGACTGCGAGATGGCGCCCTCGGCGGACATGTTCGAGATGGGTGTGGACGTCCAGGTGCTCAAGCGCGGCACGATGTTCGCGGGCCGCGCGAAGCGGCTCTACGACACCTACCGGGCCTACGACGGAATCGAGTCGCTGCCCGCCGCCGAGCGCACGGAACTGGAACAGCGGATCTTCCAGCGCCCGTTGGAGGACGTGTGGACCGATTGCGTGCGGTTCTTCACCGAACGCGACCCGGGGCAGATCGAACGCGCCGAAGGCAACTCCAAGCGGCGGATGGCGCTGATCTTCCGGTGGTATCTCGGCCTGTCCTCGGGCTGGAGCATCGCGGGCACGCCCGAACGTACCGGCGACTACCAGATCTGGTGCGGACCCGCGATGGGCGCGTTCAACACCTGGGTCACCGGGACCTACCTCGCCGCACCGGCGAACCGGCACGTCGCCGAGATCGCGACCCAGATCATGCGCGGCGCCGCGTTCGCCGGCCGGGCCGCTCAGCTGCGGCTCGCCGGTGTCCGGCTCCCCGCCGCGTGCACGACCTACGTGCCGAGCCCACTGCCCGCACGGAGGCGATGACCGGCCGGCTGTCGTGCGACGACAAAGCGCCGCCGTCCCGCGGGACGGCGGCGCTTTGTCGTCGTGTCTACTTGAGACCGGAGCGGACGAACGCGTTGACGATGTGCCGCTGCAGCACCAGGTACAGTGCGAACACCGGCAAGCACGCGAGCCCGGCCACGGCCATCAACGGACCCCAGTCGTTGCCCTCGCTGCCCATGAAGCTGCGCAGGCCGAGCTGAAGCACGGCATTGTTGCGCTGCAGCACCATCGCAGGCCAGAAGTACTCGTTCCACGCGTTGACGAACAACAGGATCGCCAGCGCCGCGAGCGCGGGCCGCAGGTTCGGCACCACCACCGTCCACAACGTCGCCCACGACGAACGGCCGTCCATCTTGGATGCCTCCAGCAACTCCTGAGGGAAGCCGTCCAGGTGCTGGCGCAGCATCAGCACGCCCAGCGCCGAGCACAGGTTCGGGATCACCACGCCGGCGAGGGTGTTGAGCAGTCCCAGCTGGAACAGCAGCACGTAGTTCGGCAGCATCGTGACCTGGAACGGCACCAGCCACGTGCCCACGAACAGCAGGAACAGCAGACGTTGGAGGGGAAAGCGCCACGCGGCGAACGCGTAGGCCGCCAGCAGCCCGGTGAGCAGCTGACCGAACGCGGTGAGCAGCGCGACGAGCATCGTGTTGCCCAGCAGGCCGAGCACGTCGATCTTGGCGGCCGCGTCGGCATAGTTGGCGAACGACAGCGGCCACGGGAACGGTTTCAGCGACAGGATGTCGCCCGGGCGCCGCAAGGAGGTCGCGTAGAGCCAGTAGATCGGGAACACGCACAGCAGCCCGAGCACGGCGAGCACGATGTGCCCGCGGACTGTCCGCCACATCGGGAAACTCCTAGTTGTCGTGGAACGTCAAGCGTTCGGAGAGCCAGACGAGCACCGCCGCGACGAGGCCGAAACCGACGAAGAACAGCATGCCCGCCGCCGCGCCGACACCCGCGTTGTAGTCGTGGAAGCTGTAGTCCCACAGCAGGTAGTAGACGTTGGTCGTGGAGTTGGCCGGGCCGCCCTGGGTGAGCGTGTCGATCAGCGGGAACGTCCACTGGGCGGAGAGCAGCACCGTCATCAGGGTCAGGAACACCAGCGTCGGCGACAGCAGCGGCAGCGTGATCCACCGGGTGATCTGCCACCGGCTCGCGCCGTCCAGCTGCGCCGCCTCGGCGTAGTCGCCGCTGATGTTGGACAGCCCGGCCGAGACCACCAGCACCGCGAATCCGACGAGATGCCAGCCGGTGATCAGCACGATCGCCGGGTTCGCCGTGGCGATCTCGTTGATCCAGTTGTTGTCCGTGCCCAGCACCCGGTTCACCACGCCACCACCGGGATCGAGCAGCCACCGCCACACCGCGGCGCTGGCCACCGGCGCCACCAGCATCGGCGCGAACACCAGCCCCTGGTAGAAGCCGCGGGCGCGGCCGCGGATCCGGCTGGTCAGCAGCCCGGCGAGCACCGGGACGACGATGGTGAACGGCAGCAGGCCGCCGATCACGAAGAACGTGCGGGTCACGGACTGGCCGAGTTCGGGCAGCTCCAGCAGGCGCCGGTAGTTGTCCAGCCCGGCGGGCAGCATCGGCTGGGTCGGCAGCAGATTCCACGAGTAGAACGACAGCTGCGCGGTCTGCACGAGCGGCCGGTAGGTCCAGATCACCAGCAGCGCGAGCGCCGGGGCGAGGTACAGATA
Source organism: Amycolatopsis acididurans (assembly GCF_012328925.1). Taxonomy (GTDB): domain Bacteria; phylum Actinomycetota; class Actinomycetes; order Mycobacteriales; family Pseudonocardiaceae; genus Amycolatopsis_E; species Amycolatopsis_E acididurans. The sequence continues at coordinate 36,561 of NZ_JAAXLS010000053.1, read as the reverse complement.
CGGCGGAAGCGCCCGGAGGAACCGCCGCGGCACAGACGGCTTCGCGACCGTGGGTACGGCGAGCTTCACGGGCGCCGGAACCTCGACGAACATCGGCCGAGCCCCCTTCCGGAAACGGTGGTGTGGCGGGCCGGACGGCCCGCCACACCAAGGGAATCGAATGTCACTTGCCGGCCGGCATCAGCGCGCTCGCCTGCTGCTGCGCGGCGGCCAGCGTCGTCGCCGGGTCCGCGCCCTGGTAGACCGCCTTCTCGACGGCGTCCATCATGCCGTCGCGAATCTGCAGATAGCTGTTGCCGGGGAAGGAGACCCATGGCTCCATGCGGGCGAGCTGGTCCACGTTCGGCTTGAGCAGCGGGTTCTTCGCGGCCCAGTCCTTCAGCCCGGCCGGGTCGTCGAGCAGCCCGGTGCGAAGCGGCAGGTAGCCGATCTTGCTCGCGATCGTGACGTAGGCGTCTTCGCTGGTCAGGAACTTGATCAGCTCCCAGCCGGCACGTTGCTTCGCCGGGTCGTTGGACAGCACGAACAGCGACGCGCCGGAGTTGGTCGGCACTGTCGGCTTGGTGCCGAAGGCGGGCATCTCGGCCGAGCGCAGGTCCCACTTGTCCTTGGCGCCCTTGGTGAACGTCGCCTGGATGGCGCTCGTCTCCAGGATCATGCCGATGTCACCACGGGCGAACGCCTCGTAGCCCTGCTGCTGGGTGAGCTTCGGGCTGCTGCCGGTGTTGACCAGGTTCTGCGCCATCTTCACGACGTCCACATTGGCCTGGTCGGCGAAGGTCAGCGACTTGCGGTCGGCGGAGATCACCGTGCCGCCGTCGGAGCGCACCAGGCTCTGGTAGCACCAGTCCTTCGCGGTCTTGGTGAGACAGTCGATGTAGACGCCGTCCTTGTGCGCGACGTTCTTGATGGCCTGCGCGTCCTGCTGCACCTCGTCCCACGTCTTCGGCGGCTTGTTCGGGTCGAGCCCGGCCTGCTGGAACAGGGTGGCGTTGTAGTACAGCACCGGCGTGGAGAACACGAACGGCACGCCGTAGGTCTTGCCGTCCCAGTTGCCGATCGTGCGGGCGGTCGGCGCGTACGGGTACTTCGCGCCGTCGAAGTTGGCCTGCACCGCGTCCTTGCCGACCAGATCGTCCAGCGGTTTGGCGCCGAGGCCGTGGATCGTGAAGTCCAGATCGGAGAACCCGAGCTGCGCGACGTCCGGCGGGTTGCCTGCCGCCATCTGCGCCTGGATCGAGGAGATGGTGTCGGTGGCCGGGTTCGGGCTGTTGCCCTGCGGCTTCTGCGCCTTGACGTGGATGTTGGGGTGCGTCTGCTCGAACTTGCCGATCAGCTCGTTGAAGGTGTCGGTCCAGGCGCCGGCCTGGCCGAAGTTGTAGCTCTCGAACACGATCGAGACCTGCTGGTCGGGCTTCAGCTCGGGCGCCTGGGCGACCGTCGCCGGTCCCGAGGCCGCGGTGCTGCCGAGCCCGCAGGCCGACGCCGTGAGCGCACCGGCGAGCGCGAGTGCTACCGCCACCCGCGAACGGACCTTCGTCATCAATGACTCTCCTTTGTGGATGCTTACCGGACGGGAAGGCTGATCGATTCAGGGGCGGGTGCCCAGATCAGGCGCCGCCCGGTGGCGTGGTGGAACAGGTGGATCCGTTCGGGCGCCGTGGTCAGGCCGACGACGTCGCCGGCGGACAGGCCGAGTGGCCGCGGTCCGCGCAGGCACACCTTCGCGTCGCCGACAGTGCAGTGCGCGACCTCCTCGCTGCCGAGGTTCTCGATCAGCCGGACCACACCGCGCAGGTCACGGCGTTGCCCGTGTACGCGCAGGTGTTCGGGCCGGATGCCGAGCACGACCTTCGTCTCGCCCACGTCGCCGGTGATGCCCAGCGGCACCTCGACGTCGCGGGCGACGGCGTAGAGCGAGCCGGCACGGCTGACGATCTCGGCCTCGACGAGGTTCATCGCGGGGGAACCGAGGAACCCGGCCACGAAGGCCGACGCGGGCTCGTCGTAGACCTCGGCGGGCGTGCCGACCTGTTCGAGGCTGCCCCGGTTGAGCAGCGCGATCCTGGTTGCCATGGTCATCGCCTCCACCTGGTCGTGGGTGACGTAGACGAACGTGGAGCCGAGCCTGCGGTGCAGCTCGGTCAGTTCCGAACGGGTCGCGGTACGCAGCTTGGCGTCCAGATTGGACAGTGGCTCGTCCATGAGGAACGCACCGGGGTCGCGGACGAGCGCGCGGCCGAGTGCGACGCGCTGGCGCTGCCCGCCGGACAGTTCGCGCGGGCGGCGGTCCAGCAGTTCGGACAGGTCGAGGATCTTCGCGACGTCCTCGACCTTCTGCCGGACCTCGGCACGGGAGCGGCGCCGCGCCCGCAGCGGGAAGCCGATGTTGCGGGCGACCGACAGGTGCGGATAGAGCGCGTAGCTCTGGAAAACCATCGCCAGATCGCGGTCGCGGGGTGCGGTGTGCGTGATGTCCGTGCCGCCAAGCAGTATGCGGCCCTCGGTGAGCGGAGCGAGCCCGGCGATCCCGCGCAGCAGCGTCGATTTGCCGCAGCCGCTGGGGCCCAGCAGCACCAGGAACTCGCCGTCGGCGATGTCCAGTGTCACCTGATCGACCGCGGTGACGCCGCCGTAGCGCTTCGTCGCCCCTTCGAGCTGAATCCGGCTCACCGAATTTCCTCCCGTGCGTTCCACAACTGCTCAGCAGGGCGAATCCCACCATCGCGGGATGTATCGCAGGTGAACGGGTGGACACGATCGAAACCGGTAAAAGCGCTGATCAGCGGCACGATCAGGCACTATCGAAATAGCCTGGGCGGCGATCGGCGCGGTCGATCGAGGCTTGCGATAGAAAGTGCCGATCGGTTGAAAAGCATTGAGCCTGAAGTGGCCGGTCAACGCCTGATCGCCGGTTAACGTGAATCAGTGACTTCGCGTCCCCGGCTCGTGCTTTCGCTCGTCTGCGTCGCCGCTTTCCTCGTCTATCTGGACACCAGCATCACCCCGGTCGCGATCCCGGCGATCAACGCCGATCTCGGTGCGGGGGCGACCGCCGCGCAGTGGCTGCTGGATGCTTACACGCTCGCGTTCGCGTGCCTGCTGCTGACGGCGGGCTCGCTGGGCGACCGCATCGGCCGCAAGACGATGTTGCTGATCGGCACCGCGGGCTTCACGGTCGCGTCGGTCGGCTGTGCCGCCGCGCCCGACATCGGTTTTCTCATCGCCGCGCGGGGTTTGCAGGGGGTGTGCGCCGCGGCGGTCGTACCGTTGTCGCTGGCGGTCACTTCCGGTCTGTTCACCGGTGTGAAGGCCCGCGCCACCGCGATCGGGGTGTGGGGCGGGACCAGCGGGGTCGCGCTCGCGCTCGGGCCGCTGCTCGGTGGTCTGCTGGTGCAGGCGTGGGGCTGGCGCAGCATGTTCTGGATCAACCTGCCGATCGGGCTGATCGCCTTCACCGGTCTGCTGTGGACGATGGCTTTCGCCACGCCCTCGGGCGGGAAGCGGCCCGATCTGCTCGGCCAGACACTGTTCGTCGCGGGTGGCTTCGCCGTGACGTTCGCGCTGATCGAAGGCCACACCTACGGCTGGGGCCCGATGGGCGCGCTCGCGGCGGCCGGTGTTGTCGCGCTCGTGATGTTCGTGTGGTGGGAGCTGCGGGCGCGGGAGCCGATGTTGCCGCCGAGGCTGCTGAGGATCCCCGCGGTGGCGGTGGCGTGCGCGGTGAACTTCCTGGGGTTGTTCGGGCTGTACGCGGTGCTGTACCTGGTGACGGTGTATCTGCAGGACGTGGTGGGCCTGTCGGCGCTGGGCACCGGACTGCGGTTCCTGGCGCTGTTCGGATTCCTCGGCGTGACGGCGATTTGCGCCTCGGCTGTGGTGGCGCGGCTGGGCACCCGGAACACGATGATCGGCGGGCTGGTGTGCATCGCGGTGGGGCTGGTCGGCCTGACGCTGCTGGAGACCGGCGTCGGGTACTTCGGCTATGGCTGGGCTTTCGTCTTGCTCGGCGTGGGAATCCCGCTGTCCGGTGGGGTGGTGGCGATCCAGGCGATGATGGGTGCGGTACCGCCGGAACTGGGTGGCACGGCTTCCGGGACGATGAACACCTTCCGGCAGTTCGGGGCGGTGTTCGGGGTGGCGCTCGCGGGAATCCTGCCGAGCGCGACGGTGACGTTCGTGGTGGCCGCGGCCGGCGCGGTTTTCGCAGTGGTGGCCGTGCTGGCAAGCCGGCGCGAGCGAGCGGCGGAAGCGCCCGTCGTAGCGACGACCCCGACCCGCTGATCGACACCCACAGGAGACCAAGCGTGACGATGGCGAAGCCGAGCAAACGCCAGACCTCCCCCACCCCGATCCCCAGCCGAACAACGCCGCGCTCTGCCGTGTCCAGGCTTGCGTAGCAACCGCGCAGCGGCGCCGAAGGCGGCCTCGACACGGCCCGAGCGCGGCGTACAACGATCAGGAGATCGGGGTGGGGGAGGTTCCCGGCAGCCGACGACGGAACCGGCACCGCGAAAAAGATGCCTCGCCGGCGGGCAGGCGACGGGATGACCACCCCTGGCGGCTTCGTGTGTTTCCGTTGCGCTTGCTCTTTCTATGCCGGCGACTTGCCTTCGGTGAACCAGGCTGCGGTTGCGGGACCTATCACTCCCGAGTCCTTGATCCACGCGAAGTGGTCCCGATGCGCCACGCCCGACGACTCGGTGATGTGCCACGACACGCGCTTGGCGGCGGGGATTCGGGTGGCCAGGAAGTCTACGTTGGACTTCGGACCCAGAGTGTCGGCGTCCAGTGAGATCAGCAGCACGGGCAGGTCCAGCCGGCGCAGCAGCTCATTGTAGTTCCGCGTGCTGCCCTTCGGCCGGTACCAGCTCGTCAGCGAGTGCCGCGACCAGTCTTTCATCACCCCACCGGCCATCGCACCGGGAATCAGCACCCCGCCCGGCCACCAGCCCTTGACCCGCGAGACGATCCCGATCCACTGGATCTTCCACAGTGCCTCGACCCACCGGCGCGGGCCGAACGCGCGCCAGAACACCGTGCCCGTTCCGATCGTCGCCACGCCGGCGACCTGGTCGCGGTGCGCGCCGGCGTACAGCAACGCGATCTGCCCACCCAGGCTGTGCCCGAACACATACAATGGCGCGCCGGGGAAACGGTCCCGCAGCGCCTGCACGATCGCGGGCATGTCGATCTCGATCAGTTCCCGGTAGCCGAAGTCCGGACCCTCACGCAACGCCGGCTTGCTTTCGCCCTGCGCGCGCAGGTCGCACGTCGCCACCGCCATCCCGGCGCCGTGCAGTGCCTTGGCCAGCGGTGCGTAGAACTTCGCCTTCATCGCCATCGCGGGCAGCAGCAACACCAGCGGCGCGTCCGGTTCGGACCGCGGCAGTAACCGGACGACGAACGTGGTGCCGTCCTTCGTGGTCACCATCAGGGATTCGAGCGAGGTGAACTCAGACATCCTGGCTCCCTCAGACCATGGTGCAAACATACTCGAACGTGAACTTCGCGACCATGACGCCGGCGGAGTCGAAGAGCTGTGCCTTGCCGTCGAGGTCGAAGCGCTGCGCGCCGTCGGCGGCCAGGACGCGGCGCATCTCGCGCTCGTCCACGGTCGCGATCGCGCGGATCCGGCCGGTCGCGGGTTTGCGGAACGACGCACCCGCGTTGCGCAGCACCAGGATGTCCACGTTGGACAGTACCGGCGCTGCCGCACCGACGAAAGCGGCGGCGCCGGCGATGTCGGCGGCGAGGAACAACGCACCGGCGTGCACCGTGCCGAGGTGGTTGGCCTGATGCGGCTTGCCGGGGATCTCGGCGACCGCGCGGTCCGGGCCGACCTCGGTGATCTCGATGCCGGCGTGCTTGCCGAAGGGCACCAGATCGTCCGAGATCTCCCTGAGTTTCTCGTAGTCGGCGCCCGCGTCGGCGAAAACACTGGCGAAACTGATCTCACTGCTCACGAAACGGCTCCTCACCGGTAGTTGCGCAGGACGCGGCGGGCGATCGACCACCGCAGCACCTCGGACGGTCCCTCGTAGATGCGGAAGGCCCTGGCCTCGACCAGGAACCGGGCGACCAGGTGGTCCTCGCACACACCCAGCCCGCCGTGCAGCTGCACCGCGCGGTCCAGCACCCGCCACACCGCCTCGGCGACGAACGTCTTGGCGACCGACGCGAGATGCCGGGCGGACGAACTCGCCGCGCCCTCGGTGTCGATCGCGACGGCCGCGCGGTGGATCAGCGCGCGCGAGGCTTCGATGTCGATCTCGTTGTCGGCGAGCTGTCCCTGCGCCATGCCGTGATCGGCGATCCGCGCGCCGAACGACTCCCGCCGCTGGATGTGCCGCGCGGTCAGTTCCTGGGCGCGCGTGGCGAGGCCGAGCCAGTTCATGCAGAACGTCAGCCGCGACGGGGCGAGCCGCACCTGCGCGTACTCCAGGCCCTGGCCGACCGCACCGAGCACGGCCTCGTCCGGCACGACGCAGTTCTCGAACCGCACCTCACAATGCCCGCCGGGCGCGCTGGTGTGGTCCAGCGTCGGCATCCGGCGCCCGACCGTCACGCCCGGATTGTCCTGGTCCACCAGGAACATGGTGGGCCCGTCCTCGGTGCGGGCGATGCAGACGAAGAACGCCGCACCGTCGGCTCCGGTCGTGAAATGCTTGTCCCCGTTGATGATCCAGCCGTCGGTGACCTCCTCGGCCACGGTGCGCAGCATGCTCGGATCGGAACCGGTGCCGGGCGCGGGCTCGGTCATCGCGATCGCGGAGCGCACCTCGCCGGAAGCCAGCGGGCGCAGGTAACGTTCGGCCTGCTCGGGCGTCGCGGCGTGCGCGAGCAGGTGGATGTTGCCGTCGTCGGGAGCCCAGCAGTTCAGCGCGAGCGGTCCGATGAGGCTGGTGCCCGCGGCTTCCAGCACCGGCGCCTGGGCCCGGGTGTCCAGTCCGAGACCGCCGTAGGAGACCGGCGAGAGCGGGCCGAACACACCCGCGTCCTTCGCCATCTTCTGCAGCTCCAGCCGCAGCGCGTCGGTCATCGGCCTGCCGTCGACGACGATCTCACGTTCGATGGGAAATACCTGCTCGGAAACGAAGCGGCGGGTGCGCTCGGCGAGTTCGGCCATGGGTCCGAGTCTGTGCCGCCGGTCTTCGCGCGCGGAAGCTCATTGCGAAATCCAATCGCGCAAATCGAATGTGGTCCCGTTCCCGTTCGTTCCCGGCCCCGCCCACGACCCTGGGGGCATGCGCACAGTGCGGGTGACGTCGAGGACCAGGGAAGCCGAGGATGTGGTGTCTTTCGTGCTCAGCGGCGAGGATTTGCCGTCATGGGAGCCGGGTGCGCACATCGACGTGGAGATCCGTTCCGGGCTGATCCGCCAGTACTCGCTGTGCGGCGACGACGCCGGCTGGCGGATCGCCGTGCTGCGCGAGGAAAACGGGCGCGGCGGGTCGAGGTACCTGCACGACCACATTTCCGTCGGCGATACGTTGCGGGTGAGTGAACCGCGGAACAATTTCCCCTTGATCGCAGCGGAAAAGCATATCTTCGTCGCGGGCGGAATCGGGATCACCCCGCTGTTGCCGATGCTGGCACGAGCGAGGGACTGGACACTGTTCTACGGCGGGCGGCACCGGTCGCGGATGGCGTTCCTCGCTGAACTGGCCCGCTACGGCGACCGGGTGCGCGTGCTGCCCGAGGACGAGCACGGCCTGCTGCCGCTGGCCGACATCTTCGCCGACGGCGACGCGCCGGTGTACTGCTGCGGCCCCGAACCGTTGCTGGCCGCCGCCGAACGGCTCTGCCCGCCGTACCGGCTGCGCGTGGAACGCTTCCATGCCCGCGAGCTGGACGCCGAACCGGCGCGGGGCTTCGAGGTGCTCGCCTCGGCGTCGGGCAAGACCGTCCAGGTCGGCGCGGAACAGTCCATTCTGGACGCGCTCGACCTCGCCGGGATCCCGATGCCCTCGTCGTGCCGGGAAGGCACCTGTGGCACCTGCGAGACCCCCGTGCTGGACGGCGAGGTCGAGCACCTGGACTCGGTGCTTTCGGCGCAGGAACGGGAAGCGGGCAAGACGATGATGGTCTGCGTTTCACGAGCCCGTTCCAACCGGCTGGTGCTGGACATCTGAGGCGGCGGGCGCGATAGGCGCGGCCAATGGATCATTCGATCTTCACCGGGATCGAGTGCGTCGCGCGAATCCAGCGGTCATGCTGCCAGGAAGCCAGCGCGGGCACCGGTCGCCGGGGCGCGCGCGAAGAAACAACGGCAGATCGGAAGGCACGTATGCAGCTCACCGTACTCGGCTGTCGGTCCGGGATGCCGGCCGACGGCCAAGCGAGCTCCGGATATCTCGTGGAAACCGCGTCGACGCGGCTGCTCCTGGACTGCGGTCCGGGAATCGCGACCGCGCTGACCGCCGTCGCGGACCCGGCCGGACTGGACGCCGTCGTCATCAGCCACCTGCATGCCGACCACTGCTACGACCTCCTCCCGATCGGCAAGTCCCTGCTGTCGGCCACGATGCACTTTCCGGGCGGGCCGCAGGCCCGCCGCGGCGAGGTCCGGCCGGTGACGTTGTTCGTGCCCACGGGTGCGCGCGAGCTGTTCGACCGGTGGGCCGGGCTGTTCCCGGTAACCACGATGCCCTTGCTGGACAAGGCTTTCGAGCGCGCCTTCGACGTGCGCGAATACGAGCCGGGGGACCGGTTCGAGGTCGGTGACACCACGATCGGCCTGCACGAGCTTGTCCACGTGCTGCCCAACTGCGGGATCCGCGTCGAGGCGGGCGGAGCCACGCTCGCCTACACCGGTGACACCGGGGTGACCGACGAGGCCGTCAAACTCGCCGCGAACGCCGATCTGTTGCTGGCGGAGGCGACGCTGAGCCAGCCCGACCGCACCGAGCACGGTCACCTCAGCGGTGGGGACGCGGGCCGGATCGCGGCCCAGGCCGGTGCCCGCGAGCTCGCGCTCACACATTTCTCCTGCACCGAACGGCATTGGCTGCGGCATCTGCACGACGACGCCGCCTCCGTTTTTTCCGGTCCGATCCGGCTTGTCCGGTCCGGGGAGCGGATCCGCGTCGGCGGCTGAAGTTCGTTCAGGTCCCACGATTACGCCAAACGCGATTCGTCTTCAGGTTCGGGCTCGCTATCATGACGGCCGACACGACAGGGGAGGATCGGTTTGAGCCAGCAGGGACCGGATCCCTTTCCGCTCGAGGGAGTCGACCTCGATCACCCGAGCGTGGCGCGGGTGTACGACTGGCTTCTCGGCGGAACGGCGAACTGGGCGATCGACCGGGAGTTCGGCAGCAAGGTCGTCACGGCCTTTCCGCTGCTGAAGTCCGTGGCCCTGAGCAACCGGCTGTTCCTGCACAGAGCCGTGCGGCATCTGGTGCGCCGCGGCGTGCGCCAGTTCATCGACATCGGCTCGGGGATCCCGACCGTCGGCAACACGCACCAGATCGCCGACGAGGTCGCCCCGGATTCGCGCGTGGTCTACGCCGACTACGAGCCGGTGGCCGTCGCGCATTCGCGGCTGCTGCTGGAACAACACGGGGACCGGCGGCGGCACGCGATCATCCAGGCCGACATGCGCGACCCCGGCCGGCTGTGGGACGGCGTTCGCGAGACCGACGTGATCGACTTCTCGCAGCCGGTCGCGGTGCTGCTCGTCGCGGTGCTGCACATCCAGCAGCTCGACGGGGACGGGATCGAGGTCGGGCCGGAGAGTGTGGCCCGGTACCGGGAGCTGCTGCCCTCGGGGTCCTACCTCGCCGTGTCGCAGGTGACCGACGAGGGTGTGCCCGCGGGGGTGGACCAGCAGCTGGCCGACCTCAAGCAGATGTACGACGCGTCGACCAGCCCGGTGATCTGGCGGCGGCAGGGCGAGATCCGGGCCCTGATGGGCGATTTCGAGCTGCTGGAGCCTGGCATGACGTGGACGCCGTTGTGGCATCCGGAGGACAGCGGCGCGAACGCTCCGGTGATCACGTTCGAGACTCCGGAGGAGTCGGTCATCTGGTGCGGGGTGGGCCGCAAACCCTAGGGACCAAGGACCCTGTCGGCCGTACGGCCGGGTGCCTACCGTCGAGTGCCCGCACGGTGACCGAAGGCAGGAGACGGCGATGAGCGGCAAGATCGTGCATTTCGAGATCCCGTTCGACGACGGCGAGCGGGCCCGCGGCTTCTACCGCGAGGTGTTCGGCTGGAACGTCGTGGAGCTGCCCGAGATGAACTACACCACGGTCGCGACCGGCCCGACCACGGAGCAGGGCATGCCGGCCGAGCCCGGGTTCATCAACGGCGGCATGTTCGACCGGGCCGGCGCGGCGCCGAAGAGCCCGGTGATCACGATCGACGTGCCCGGCATCGACGCGACGCTGGCGAAGATCGAGCAGCTGGGCGGTGCGAAGCTGGTCGGCCGCACGGAGATCCCGAACATGGGCTACTACGCCTACTTCACCGACACCGAGGGCAACGTCGTCGGCCTGTGGGAGACACTCCCACGCGGTTAGGCGAGCACCATCGCCGCGAACATCGCGCCCATGCCGAGCCCCATCACCAGGTGCGACGCGCCGGTGAGACGGTTGCCCGCGCCCGCGATGGACACTCCCGACGTGGTGGCGTGCCCGACGAAGTAGATCGCGAACAACACGAGCAACGGGGTCAGGTTCACGCTTCCGGCGCCGTGCACGTGCTCGCCCGACGCCGCGCCCGCGGGGGTCTCCATCGACGCGAACATCACGGCCATCGCGCCGCACGAGACCACCGCGTGCAGGTGGTGGCGCTGCCCGCGGCCCCACAGCCCGCCCGGTGCCGCCGCGATGTGCGGCAGCGCCGCCAGCGACCACGCGCCCGTCAGGCCGAACAACACCAGCCACGCCGTGCGCGGGAACGGATCGAGCGCGGGCGCGAACATCGCGGCCATCCCGAGCGCCATCACCAGATGCGTGAGGTGCCCGGACAGCGCGACGCCGTCGCGGCTGGGCACCGCGCGCGCGAACCGCACCGCGAAGTAGACGGCCACGAGCACCGACAACGCCGCGAACACCTGGTCGGGCCAACCCGAGAACACAGTCATGCCTGACCAGTCGCCGCCGGGGCGGCCGAAGTTCCCGGCGTCAGCCGCAGAGCGCGTTCACCACGCGCGACGCGCTCGGCTTGCCCAGCTTCCCGGCCATCCACACGCTCGTCTTCGCCAGCGCGGTCAGGTCGACGCCGTGCTCGATGCCGAGACCGTCGAGCATCCACACCAGATCCTCGGTCGCGAGGTTCCCGGTCGCGGATTCGGCGTACGGGCAGCCGCCGAGCCCGCCGGCCGAAGCGTCCACAGTGGACACGCCGGCGCGCAGTGCCGCGTAGGTGTTGGCCAGCGCCTGGCCGTAGGTGTCGTGGAAGTGCACGGCCAGCAGTTCCCCGTCGACATCGAACGCGCCGAGCAGCCGGTTCACGTGACCGGGCGTGGCGACGCCGATCGTGTCCCCGAGCGAGAGCTGGAAACACCCCATGTCGAGCAGCCGCTTCCCGGCGCCGACCACCCGCTCGGGCCGTACCGCGCCCTCCCAGGGATCGCCGAAGCACATCGACAGGTACGCCCGCACCTCCAGGCCCTCGTCGCGGGCGCGCCGCACGACCGGTTCGAACATCGCGAACTGCTCGTCGAAGGAGCGGTTGAGGTTGCGCCGCGCGAAGCTCTCGGTGGCGCTGGCGAAGATCGCGATCGAGGAGACGCCCGCCGCGAGCGCGCGGTCGAGCCCGCGGTCGTTGGGCACCAGCACCGGGTAGCGCACCCCGGGATGGGGCACCAGTTTCTTCAGCAGGTCGTCGGCGTCGGCCAGTTGCGGGACCCATCGGGGATGCACGAAGCTCGTCGCCTCCAGCACCGGCAGCCCGTTGGAGGCGAGCCGGTCGAGGAACTCCAGCTTGGTGTCCAGGTCGAGGACGGCGGACTCGTTCTGCAGCCCGTCGCGCGCCCCGACTTCCCAGATGGTGACTTTGGACGGCAGCCCTGCCTCGCGCATACCCCCACACTCCTGGGTTAGCCAGCGTTAACTTCCGATGTGACGTTAACGCTGCCTAACGATCGTGGGGAGGTACTGTGAGCGGGAACACGCACGCACAAGGAGGTGCCTGGCGATGGGAGCAACGCCGGTGCTGCCGGTCGAGCGGCTGGTGTCGCGGCTGCACGACGCGACGGGGGTCGATCTCGCGTTCGGTGGCGCGGTCGGGAGCGGGGCGCACGCGTTCGCGATCAACCAGACCAGTGGGACGGCGACGGGCGCGCTGAACAACCTGCTCATCCGCGAGGGGCTCGGCCTCGGCGGTAAGGCGATGAGCCTGCGCAGGCCCGTCGCGGTGCGTGACTACCACCGGGCGGGTGGCATCACCCACCAGTACGACCGCGCCGTGGAGGCCGAGCGGCTGTGCGCGGTGTTCGCGATTCCGGTGGTCGTCGGGCGCGCCACCCGCGCCGTGGTCTACGGCGCGCTGCGGCGGCCGGGGGAGGTGGGCGAGCGTGTGCTCGACACGGCCATGCAGGCCGTCGCCTCGCTCGCGCGCGACGCCGAGATCGCCGAGGAGGTCCAGCGCAGGCTCGCCGAGCGAGACCACGAGCACGAGCAGTCCTCGATCGACGAGGCCTCCGCGCGCACACTCGCGCAACGCCTGCGGGAGGCCCAGGCCGAGATCGCGGCGATCGCCCAGCAGGTCGCCGACCCCGCGCTGCGGGCCCGGCTCGACACGCTCAGCCGCGACCTGCGCGAGCCGTTGGCCGGGCAGCCGAAGTGCCCGCTGTCGCCGCGTGAGATCGACGTGCTCGTGCAGGTCGCCGCGGGTTACACCAATCGCGAGGTCGCGCAGCGCCTGCACCTGCTGCCCACCACCGTCAAGGCGTACCTGCAGTCGGCGATGCGCAAGCTCGGCACGGCCAACCGGGTCGCCACGGTCGGGGCGGCCCGCAAGCTGGGCATTCTGCCGTAGGGCTACCTACTTATGGAGGTATTGGCTCGTCGCGGGCGGTCCGACGATGAGCGTATGACCGCTGCAGTACCGAGTTACGCCTCCGGGATCTCCGACGTCCCGCTGCTGGGCGACACGATCGGGGACAACTTCGACCGCACCGTGCAGGCCTTCGGGGACCGCGACGCGCTTGTGGACCGTGCCGCCGGCAGGCGCTGGACCTACGCCGAACTGGCGGCGGAGGTCGACGCGCTCGCGCTCGGGCTGCACGAGATGGGTGTGCGCAAGGGCGACCGGGTGGGCATCTGGGCGCCGAACTGTGCCGAATGGACGTTCACCCAGTACGCGACGGCCAAGCTGGGCGCGATCCTGGTCAACATCAACCCGGCCTACCGGTCCCACGAGCTGGAGTTCGTCCTCGGCCAGGCCGGGATCAGCGTGCTGATCGCCGCCGAGCGGTTCAAGACCTCCGACTACGCGGCGATGATCGACGAGGTCCGCCCGCGCTGCCAGGCGCTGCGTGAGGTCGTGCTGCTGGGCGGCGACGCGTGGAACTCGCTGCTGGAGCGTGGCCGCGCCGCCGACCCGGCGCCGCTGTCGGCCATCCAGCTCGCCGCCGACGACCCGATCAACATCCAGTACACGTCGGGCACCACCGGGTTCCCGAAGGGCGCGACGCTGTCGCACCACAACATCCTCAACAACGGCTTCTTCGTCGGCGAACTGTGCCACTACACCGAACAGGACAAGATCTGCATCCCGGTGCCCTTCTACCACTGCTTCGGCATGGTGATGGGCAACCTCGCCGCGACCAGCCACGGTGCGTGCATGGTGATCCCGGCCCCGTCGTTCGAGCCGAAGGCGACGCTGGAGGCCGTGGCGGAGGAGCGCTGCACCTCGCTCTACGGCGTGCCGACGATGTTCATCGCCGAACTCGCCGAACACGATTTCGACAGCTACGACCTGTCCTCGCTGCGCACCGGGATCATGGCGGGCTCGCCGTGCCCGGTGGAGGTGATGAAGCAGGTCATCGAGCGGATGGGCATGAGCGAGGTGTCGATCTGCTACGGCATGACCGAGACCTCCCCGGTGTCCACCCAGACGCGCTCGGACGACTCCATCGAGCGCCGCGTGTCGACGGTCGGCCGGGTCGGGCCGCACCTGGAGGTCAAGATCGTCGACCCGGAGACCGGGCTGACCGCGCCCCGCGGTGAGCCGGGGGAGCTGTGCACCCGCGGGTATTCGGTGATGCTCGGGTACTGGGAGCAGCCGGACAAGACCGCGGAGGCGATCGACAAGGCGCGCTGGATGCACACCGGCGACCTGGCCGTGATGGACGACGAGGGTTACGTCAACATCACCGGCCGCATCAAGGACATGGTGATTCGCGGCGGTGAGAACATCTACCCGCGCGAGATCGAGGAGTTCCTCTACACGCACCCGGACATCCTTGACGCCCAGGTGATCGGCGTGCCGGACGACCGCTACGGCGAGGAGCTCATGGCCTGGGTCCGGATGCGCGAGGGCAAACCGCCGCTGACCGCGGAATCGGTGCGGGAGTTCTGCACCGGCAAGCTCGCGCACTACAAGATCCCGCGGTATGTGCACATCGTCGAAGAATTCCCGATGACGGTGACCGGAAAGATCCGGAAGGTGGAGATGCGCCAGCAGTCGATCAGCCTGCTGGGACTGGAAAGCGCCGCGTCGGCCAAACACGCCTAGAAACCGCGGTAGACCGGCCGTCGTCGCCGTTTCCCGCGCCGCAGCGCGCTGCCGCCCTGCGGCGCGGGAAATCGCCCCACTACCACCGATACCTCGCCTACCCGGCATCGCCCGGTCACGGGTTGACGCCGTTTTCCCGCTGTGCCGCTGAGTCCGGTTGCTTCCACGACCAGAAATAGTTAGTTTAGGAATGCAAGTATTCGGTCGATGAAAGCGGTCATCGTGAACCGGACGGATCGGGCTGGGGCGGCCACCGCGAGCCCCCGTTACAAGTGGATCGTGCTGTCCAACACCACGCTGGGCGTGCTGATCGCCACGATCAACTCGTCGATCCTGCTCATCGCACTGCCGGACATCTTCCGCGGCGTCGGGATCGACCCGCTGCGGCCGGGAAACACCAGCCTGCTGCTGTGGCTGATCATGGGCTATCTCGTCGTCACCGCGGTGCTCGTGGTGAGCTTCGGCAGGCTCGGCGACATGTACGGCCGCGTGAAGATGTACAACGCCGGATTCGCCGTGTTCACGGTGTTTTCGATCCTGCTGTCGGTGACGTGGATGCACGGGACCGCGGGCGCGATGTGGCTCATCGTCATGCGGGTGCTGCAGGGCGTCGGCGGCGCGCTGCTGATGGCGAACTCGGCCGCGATCATCACCGACGCGTTCCCGGTCGAGCAGCGGGGACTCGCGCTCGGGCTGAACCAGGTCGCGGGCATCGCGGGCTCGTTCGTCGGGCTGGTGCTCGGCGGGCTGCTGGGGCCGCTGGAATGGCGCGCGGTGTTCCTGGTGTCGGTGCCGATCGGGTTGTTCGGCACGGTGTGGGCGTACTGGATGCTGCACGACACCGGGATCCGCCGCCCCGCCAAACTGGACTGGTGGGGCAATCTGACCTTCGCGGCCGGCCTCATCGCCGTGCTCGTCGGCATCACCTACGGCATCCAGCCCTACGCCGGGCACACCATGGGGTGGACCGATCCGATGGTGCTGGCCTGCCTGATCGGCGGCGTCGCGGTGCTCGCCGTGTTCTGCTGGATCGAGACGCGGGTGGCCGAGCCGATGTTCCGGCTCGGGCTGTTCCGGATCCGCGCGTTCACGGCGGGCAACCTCGCGAGCCTGCTCTCCTCGCTGGGGCGTGGCGGCCTGCAGTTCATCCTGATCATCTGGCTGCAGGGCATCTGGCTGCCGCGCCACGGCTACAGCTTCGAGGAAACTCCGCTGTGGGCCGGGATCTACATGGTGCCGGTGACGGTCGGCTTCCTCGTCGCGGGCCCGGTGTCGGGGTATCTGTCCGACCGGTTCGGCGCGCGGCCGTTCGCCACCGGCGGCATGGTGATCGCGGCCCTGAGCTTCGGGTGGCTGCTGGTACTGCCGGTGAACTTCGCGTACTGGCAGTTCGCGCTGGCGCTGCTGCTCAACGGGCTCGGCATGGGCTTGTTCGCGTCGCCGAACCGGGCCGGGATCATGAACAGCCTGCCCCCGCACCAGCGCGGGGTCGGCGGCGGGATCAGCAGCACGTTCCAGAACTCCGCGATGGTGCTCTCCATCGGCATCTTCTTCAGCCTCATGATCACCGGCCTGGCGAACTCGCTGCCCTCGACGCTGTCCACCGGCCTGGTCGCGCAGGGCGTGCCCGCTTCGAGCGCGAACGCGCTGGCCGGCCTGCCGCCGGTCGCGGTGCTGTTCGCCTCGCTGCTGGGCTACAACCCGCTCGGCACGCTGCTCGATCCGTCCGTGCTGGCGCAGCTTCCGCCCGACCGCGCGAACTTCCTCACCGGACGCTCGTTCTTCCCCGACCTCATCTCGGCACCCTTCGCGACGGGCCTGACGGTGGCGTTCGGCTTCGCGATCGTCGCCTGCCTCGTCGCGGCGGTCGCCTCCTGGCTGCGCGGCGGCCGCTACGTCGCCGGTGTCCAGGAGGAACCGGTGCCGGTGCCCGCCCGTCGTTAGGTGGCGGTGCGCTGGTGGAAGCTCAACGTCCCGTCGGTGGCGCCCGTCTGTGACCACGAGCCCGAGCCCGCGGTCCAGGTCTGGCCGTCGAAGGTCACCTGGTCCACCGCGAACCGGGTCGCGTTGGCGACGAGCCAGCTCGCGATCGCCCAGCCGCGTGCCGGATCGTGCCGCCCGCTCAGCTCCACCGTCCCCAGTTCGGACCGCGCGAGGGTGCGCAGGTCGGCCGTCGGCGCGCCGAGCACGAGGTTCGCACACGCCGAGGCCGCGGGCAGCTGGCCGGTCAGCGCCGCCGCGAAGGCGCGTGCCTCCGGCTCCCACTGCGCGTAGGCGTCCGGCGCGGCGGAATGCTGCACGAGCTGCGCCGCCTCGGTCACGCTCAGCTGCGTCCAGTCCTTTTGCTGCCGCAGGCGGTCGAAGAACGCCGTCGCGGCGTACACCGGGTCGGTGACCTGCTCATAGCTGCCCCAGCCCTGGCTCGGCCGTTGCTGGAACAACCCGGCCGAATCGCGGTCGCCACCGGTGACGTTGATCAGTTTCGATTCCTGCAACGCGGTCGCCAGCGCCACCGTGACCGCGTGGTCGGGCATGCCGAGCCGTGCGCCCACGGCCGCGATCGTGGCGGCGTTCTGCGCCTGCTGCGGGGTCAACCGGAAGGTGCCCGCGGTGCAGGTGGGCGGCGGTGGCCTGCGGTTGCTCAGCACCAGCCACGTCACACCCGCGGCCAGCGCGAGCACGACCACCAGCACAGTCCATCGGATCGCGCGCACGTACCCCTCCTTCGACTCCATGAATACCAGCACAAGGCGCGGATAACCGGTGTGAAACGGGCTTCCGCCGGCCTCGATCCGTTCCGCGGGCAGCCGCGGTCCCGGATCCGGCGGAAACCGGACATCTCGCCCGCGGTGGCGCCACGCCGGGCGTACTGTCCGCAATGGACACCGCAATGTGGACCGCTGAAGGGTGCGCACTCTCGAACCGTGGTCGCGTTCGCACGGGCAGTAGCGCACTCGTCCGGAAGCTTGAGCCCGGCGTCGTTCGGGGAGATCATGCGCTGGTGGCGTGGTTCCCGGCCGACCTCGAGTTCGCCTTCCAGCCGCTGTACAGCCTGCATACCGGTGAAGCTGTAGCGGTGGAAGCACTCGCTGTGCCGGGCGAAGTTGCGGTCGGCAAAATGCTTCTCGACGCGAGGGCCGCCGGGCGGCTCGCCGAGGCCGACGTCGAGCTGGCCGTACGCGCGGTGCTCGCCGAGGCACCGCACGCCACGCTGCTTCCGTTGCACATCAACGTGACGGCGGTCACGGTCGCCGCCGCCGACGCACTGGAACCGTTGCGGCACGCACTGTCCCAGGTGGCGCGCAGGCCGCGCGAGATCGTGCTGGAAATCGGTGCGCCGTTCGAGGACGTGACCGCCGATGCGCTGCTGTCGGGCATGCGCCGGTGCCGGGAACTGGGTTTCCGGCTCGCGTTCGACGGAATCGGCACGGCGAACCTGTCGTGGGCGACGCTCTCGCGGGCGCCGGTGGAGCTGG
This sequence comes from Amycolatopsis acididurans, assembly GCF_012328925.1. GTDB lineage: Bacteria > Actinomycetota > Actinomycetes > Mycobacteriales > Pseudonocardiaceae > Amycolatopsis_E > Amycolatopsis_E acididurans. The sequence continues at coordinate 18,394 of NZ_JAAXLS010000053.1, read as the reverse complement.
CCAAGATCGACCACGCGCTCGTCCGGCACGCCGCCGAGGATGTGTCCACAGTGGCCTTTCTCGAAGCGCTGGTCTCGTACGCGGCGCGGCGGGATCTGCGGCTCGTGGCCGGGGACGTCGAAACCGAAGGCGAACTGGCGGCGGTGCGGCGGCTGGGGATCCGGCTCGTGCAGGGCAGGCTGTTCACCGGCTCCCGGCCCGGCCGGGTCACGCTGCCCGGCACGGCATCCGGTGCCACGCCGTCGTTCGCGGTTCCGCGGATGCAGGACATGCTGCGCCCGGCCGTGACGCTGCCCGGCACCGCGACGTGCGAGCAGGTGCGGGTCGCCCTGACCCGGCCGCACATGCCGGGCGCGGTGGTGGGGCTCGACGACCGCGGCCGTCCGGAGTGGACGATCGAACGCGACGGGTTCCTGCTCGCGGTGACCGGGCCCTACGGCCACGCGCTGTACGCCTCCCGCCCGGCCGCGCGGCTGGCGGACAAACCTCGGACCGTGCCCGCGGATCTCGGCGCGCTGCAACTGCTCAGCACCGTGGCGCGCGGCGCGTACCCGCCCGGGGAGGACACTCTCGTCGTGGTCGACGATCTGGGGCGGTACCAGGGGCTGGTGCTGGTGCCCGAGGTCGTGCACGCGATGGCGACGGTCAAGATCGAACAGGCGGCCACCGTGAACCCGCTGACCAGGCTGCCGGGCACCGACGCGGTGGCCGGCGAGATCGAACGGCGGCTGGCCGACAGCGAGCCGTTCGCCGCGGCATGGCTCGACATCGACTCGTTCAAACAGGTCAACGACACCGCCGGGCTGGCCGTCGGCGACGACCTGATCCGCGCGCTCGGCCAGGCACTCGGGGAACTGGCGGGCGGCCTGCCGAAGCTGCGCGTCAGTCACGTCGGCGGGGACGACTTCCTGATCGTGTGCGGGGTCGACGAGCTCACCGCGCTCGCCGACCGCGTGCTCGAAGTGCCCTGGCGCGCCGGGACGACACCGGTGACCGTCTCGCTCGCGACCCTCATCTGCACCGCGGGTGCGGTCGGCTCCTACCGCGAGGCGGCGAAACTACTGGCACCACTGAAGAAACAGGCGAAATCCGTCCCGGGATCGAGCTGGGTCAACGGATGGGCCGGCACCGCGGAGGCGAAGGTGCTGCGCCACGGACAGCGGTGAACGCCTTCGCCGGCGAGCACGTGCCGGACCGAAGGCCTTTGTGCCCTGGCGGCGGTCCTCGGCAAGCCCCGACGCTGGCCCCATGACCGAAGCCCTGAACCGGATCAACCGGTGGATGTACCGCGGCGGGCGGCCCAACCCGCTGGCGCGCGCGGTCAACCGCCTCACCGCGTGGCAGTTCTCGCGAGGGGCGGGCCCGGACCGGCTGGTGACGCTGGAGGTGTCGGGACGGCGCACCGGACGCGCCGTCTCGTTCCCGCTGGTCGCCGCCGACCTCGACGGTGAGCGCTACCTCGTCGCGATGCTCGGCGAGGACACGAACTGGGTGCGCAACCTACGGGCCGCCGACGGCCGGGCGACGCTCGTGCACGGCGGCCGCGAGCCGGTGCGGCTCGTCGAGGTCGAACCGGCCGGGCGGGCCCCGGTCCTGCGCCGCTACCTCGCCGTCGCACCCGGCGGCCGCGCCCACATCCCGGTGGACCGCCACGCACCCCTGGCCGACTTCGAAGCGGTCGCCGCCCGGTACCCGGTGTTCCGCATCACGCCGGACGCACGGCCGGACTGACAATCGGTCCATCGTTTTTGGCGGAACCCCACAAACAGACGGCCCAAGGTCGTAGCGTGCCCGACGAAGCTTTACTCGCGGGTATGCGACAGGCTGGAGGCAGGACAGGCGACGATCCGCGGCCAGGAGAGTCGCCTCTTTTGTGTCGCCGGATTTTGTGAGGATCGGTCAGTGTTCAGTCGGGTTGCCATCGTCAACCGGGGAGAGGCCGCGATGCGGCTGATCCACGCCGTGGGAGAACTCAACGCGGAGGGCGGCGCGCGGATCCAGACCATCGCCCTCTACACCGACGCCGACGCCGGCGCCACCTTCGTGCGCGAGGCGGACTCCGCCTACTGCCTCGGGCCCGCGTCCGCCCGTCCCTACCTGGACATGGGCGTGCTCGAACGCGCGCTGCTCGACACGAAGGCCGACGCGGCCTGGGTCGGCTGGGGTTTCGTCGCCGAGGACCCGGCGTTCGCGGAACTGTGCGAAAAGCTGGGCGTCACCTTCGTCGGGCCGAGCCCGGAGGCGATGCGCAAGCTCGGCGACAAGATCGGTGCGAAGCTGATCGCCGAGGAGGTCGGCGTGCCCGTCGCGCCGTGGAGCCGCGGCCCGGTCGCCGATCTGGACGCCGCCCACGCCAAGGCGGCCGAGATCGGCTATCCGCTGATGCTCAAGGCGACCGCGGGCGGCGGCGGGCGCGGGATCCGCGTCGTCCGCTCCGACGAGGAACTGGCCGACGCGTTCGAGCGCACCAGCTCCGAGGCCGCGCGCGCCTTCGGCAGCGGCGTGGTGTTCCTGGAACGCCTCGTCACCGGCGCCCGGCACGTCGAGGTCCAGGTGATCTCCGACGGCGAGACCGCGTGGGCGCTGGGCGTGCGGGACTGTTCGGTGCAGCGGCGCAACCAGAAGATCATCGAGGAGTCCGCCTCCCCGGTGCTGGCGCCCGAGCAGGTGCGCGAGCTGAAAGCGTCGGCCGAGCGGCTCGCCGTCGCGGTCGGCTACCGCGGCGCCTGCACCGTCGAATTCCTCTACCACCCCGGCGAGAAGCTGTTCGCGTTCCTCGAGGTCAACACGCGGCTGCAGGTCGAGCACCCGATCACCGAGGCGACCACCGACGTGGACCTGGTCAAGGCCCAGCTGCACGTGGCGTCGGGCGGCAAGCTCGAAGGCGAGCCGCCCGCGGAGATAGGGCACGCCATCGAGGCGCGGCTCAACGCCGAGGACCCCGACCGCGACTTCGCGCCCGCGCCCGGCCACATCGCGCTGCTGGACCTGCCCGCGGGCCCGGGTATCCGGGTCGACACCGGGGTCAGCGAGGGCGACACCATCCCGGCCGACTTCGACTCGATGATCGCCAAGATCATCGCCTACGGCCGCACCCGCGACGAGGCGCTGGCCAGGCTGCGCCGCGCGATGCTCCAGACGACCGTGATCATCGAGGGCGGCACCACCAACAAGAGCTTCATCCTCGATCTGCTCGACCAGCCCGAGGTGATCAGCGGCGCCGCCGACACCGGCTGGATCGACCGGGTGCGCGCCGAGGGACGCCTCGTGTCCACCAAGTACTCGGGCGTCGCGCTGGCCGCGGCCGCGATCGAGGCCTACGAGGACGCCGAAGAGGTCGAGCGCCAGCGTCTGCTGTCCACCGCCCACGGCGGTCGCCCGCAGGTCCAGCACGAGGTGGGCCGCGCGATCGAACTGAAACTGCGCGGCACCGGCTACCGCGTCACGGTGGCCAGGATCGGCGGTTCGCGGTTCCGGGTCGCGGTGGCCGGCGGTGAGCAGGTGTTCCCGGTCGACGTCGACATCGAACGCTACGACGAGCACACCGGGCAGATCGTGGTGAACGGGCAGCGGCACCGCCTGGTCACCGGCACCCACGGCCCGATCCACCTGGTCGAGGTCGACGGCGTCACCCACCGGGTCAGCCGCGACGAGGGCGGTGTCGTGCGCTCGCCGGCGCCCGCGCTGGTCGTCGCCACGCCGTTGTCCGTCGGCGACGAGGTCGAGGCCGGGGCGCCGGTGCTCGTCCTGGAGAGCATGAAGATGGAGACGGTGCTGCGCGCGCCGTTCCGCGCCCGCCTCAAGGAACTCGTCGTCTCCGTCGGCAGCCAGGTCGGCACCGGCGCGCCGCTGCTGCGGCTGGAGCCGGTGGGCGACGCCGCCGCCGAAGCCGCGGCGCAGGACGACGGCGTGGACCTGGAACTGCCGCCGGAGCCGCAGGGCGTCTCGGCCGGGGACCGGGCCGCACGCGGGCTGGAGGACCTGCGCGGCATGTTCCTCGGCTACGACGTGGACCCGGCCGAGGAGGGCCGCACGCTGGCCGCCTACCTCACCGCCCGCGGCGAGCTGCCCGCGCGCCCGCTGGCGGCGGAGGTCGGGCTGCTGCAGGTGTTCGCCGACCTGTCCGAGCTGTCCCGCAACCGGCCCGCGGGGGAGGAGACCAAGGCCGACACGCGCGTGCACAGCCCCCGCGAGTATTTCCACACCTACCTGCAGAGCCTGGATGTCGAGCGCGCCGGGCTGTCGGAGACGTTCTCCACCCGGCTGGCCAAGGTGCTCGCGCACTACGGCGTCGACGGTTTCGACCGCACCCCCGCACTCGAAGAGGCCGTCTTCCGGATCTTCCTCGCGCAGGAACGGGCCTCGGCCGACGCCGCGGTCGCCACCACGCTGCTGCGCCGGTGGCTGGAGGAGCCGCCCCCGGCGGGCGAGCTGCGCGAGGTCGCGGGGCACGCGCTGGAACACCTGATCCTGGCCACCCAGCTGCGTTTCCCGGTCGTGTCGGACCTGGCCCGCAGCGTGGTGTTCCGCTGGTTCGCGCAGCCGCTGCTGCGCCGCACCCGCGCCGAGGTCTACACCAGGGTCCGCGCGCACCTGCGTCACCTCGACCAGCACCCGGACGCGCCGGACCGTGCCGAGCGCATCGCCGAGATGGTCGCGACCCCCGAGCCACTGGTGCGGCTGGTGGGCCAGCGCATCGGGCGGCCCGGCGTGGATCTGGGCCCGCTGCTGGAAGTGTTGTCCCGCCGCTACTACGCCAACCGCGGTTCCAACGACGCGCGCTGTTTCCCCGTAGGCGGGCGGATGTTCTTCACCGCGGGCTACGAGATCGACGGCACCGCGTTCCAGCTCGCCGCCACCGCCGCCGACATCGGCGAGCTGCCGGAGGCGCTGAGCGCGATCGCGGAGGCGGTCACCGGCTCCGATCTCGCCGCCGACATCTACCTCACCTGGCGCGACCAGCCCGACGCCGACGCGATGGCGCGGCAGCTGGGCGAGGTGCTCGCGTCGGTCGCGCTGCCGGAGCAGCTCAAGCGCGTGACCACCACGGTCGCGGGCAGCAGCGGTGCCGCGATGCACCACCACTTCACGTTCCGCCGCGAGGGTGCGGGATTCGCCGAGGACCGGCTGATCCGCGGGCTGCACCCGATGATCGCGCGGCGGCTGAACCTGGAGCGGCTCAGCGAGTTCGACCGCACCCGGCTGCCCTCGGCCGACGAGGATGTCTACCTGTTCCGTTGTGTCGCACCGAAGAACCCCGCGGACGAGCGGCTGGTCGCGATGGCACAGGTGCGCGACCTCACCCCGCTGCGGGATTCGGAGGGCCGCATGATCGCGCTGCCCGCCGTGGAGGGCGCGCTGGACGCGTGCCTCGACGCGATCCGCAAGGTGCAGGCGCAGCGCCCGGCGAAGAAACGGCTCGACACCAACCGGATCTTCATCTACGTGTGGCCGCCGAGCGAGCTGACCCAGGACGAGCTCAACGCGGTCGCGCAGCGCGTGGGCCCGACCACCGCGGGCGCGGGCCTGGAGGAGGTCGTGTTCCTCGGCCGCCAGCGTGACCGGCAGACCGGCGAACTGCACGACCTCGCGGTACGCATCTCCTACAGCGTGGGCAGCGGCGTGCGGGTCGAGCTGACCGACCCGCCGACCGAGCTGATCCAGCCGCTGGACGACTACGGGCAGAAGGTCATGCGGGCCCGCCGCCGGGCGACGGTCTACCCGTACGAGCTGACCGGGATACTCGCCGGCCCCGGCGGGCGCTTCACCGAGCACGACCTCGACGACAAGGGCGCGCTGGTGCCGGTCGACCGGCCGAAGGGGCTCAACAAAGCGTCCATTGTGGCCGGTGTGGTCACCACGCCGACCGCGCGTTATCCCGAGGGCGTCACGCGTGTCGCGCTGCTGGGCGACCCGACGCGGGCGCTGGGCGCGCTGGCCGAACCCGAATGCGCGCGGGTGATCGCCGCACTCGATCTGGCCGAGCGGATGGGCGTTCCGGTGGAGTGGTTCGCGTTGTCGGCGGGTGCCAAGATCGCCATGGACTCCGGCGTGGAGAACATGGACTGGATCGCGGCCGCGCTCAAGCGCATCGTCGAGTTCACGCAGGCGGGCGGCGAGATCAACGTCGTGGTCGCGGGCATCAACGTCGGCGCCCAGCCGTACTGGAACGCCGAGGCCACGATGCTCATGCACACCAAGGGAATCCTGGTGATGACGCCGGACTCGGCGATGGTGCTGACCGGCAAGCAGTCGCTGGACTTCTCCGGTGGCGTCTCGGCCGAGGACAACTTCGGAATCGGCGGCTACGACCGCGTGATGGGCCCCAACGGGCAGGCGCAGTACTGGGCGCCGGACCTCGGCGCGGCCCGCAACGTGCTGATGTCGCACTACGACCACAGCTACATCGCGCCGGGGGAGACCCGGCCGCGCCGCGCGGCCACCGGGGACCCGGTGGACCGGGACATCTCCGGCTATCCGCATGCCGTGGTGGGCACCGACTTCACGACGGTCGGCGAGATCTTCTCCCCGGAGACCAACCCGGACCGCAAGAAGCCGTTCGACATTCGCACGGTGATGCGCGCGCTGGCCGATCAGGATCACGCGATCCTGGAGCGCTGGGCGGGGATGGCCGACGCGGAGACCGCCGTCGTGCAGGACGTGCACCTCGGCGGGTATCCCGTGACGCTGCTCGGCATCGAGTCGCTGTCGGTACCACGGCGCGGTTTCCCGCCCACCGACGGTCCGGACACCTACACCGCGGGCACGCTGTTCCCGCGGTCGTCGAAGAAGGCGGCACGCGCGATCAACGCGGCGAGCGGGAACCGGCCGCTGGTGGTGCTGGCGAACCTGTCCGGGTTCGACGGCTCGCCGGAGTCGATGCGCAAACTGCAGCTGGAGTACGGCGCCGAGATCGGCAGGGCGATCGTCAACTTCCGCGGTCCCATCGTGTTCTGCGTCATCTCGCGGTACCACGGTGGCGCGTTCGTGGTGTTCTCCAAGGCGCTCAACCCGAACATGACGGTGCTCGCGGTCGACGGGTCGTTCGCGTCGGTGATCGGTGGCGCGCCCGCGGCGGCGGTCGTGTTCGCCGCCGACGTCAACGCGCGCACGGCGAAGGACGAGCGGGTCGCCGACATCGAGGCGCGGCTGGCCGAAGCCGAAGGCGGCGAGCGGGCCGAACTCGCGACGAAGCTCGCGGAGGTGCGGGCGTCGGTACGGGCCGAGAAGCTGGGCCAGGTCGCCGCCGAGTTCGACGGTGTGCACAGCATCCGGCGCGCGGTCGAGGTCGGTTCGGTCGACGCGATCATCGCCCCGGCGCAGCTGCGGCCGAAGATCATCGAGTCGATCCAGGCGGGGCTCGCGCGAGCCTGAACACGGGTGCGGTCCGGGCACTGACGGATGTCATGGCCCGGACCGGACATCCGGCATGCGTTCCGGCCGCTTCCGGCGGCCAAGCTGGGTTCGTCGAAGGAAACGGACCCGGACGGGGGAGCGCATGAACAGGGACGGGCTGCGGCAGGTACTCGTGGACGTCGGTGTGCCGCTGGCCGCCTACTACGTGTTGACCAAGGTTTTCGGCATGGGCGAGGTGGCGGCGCTCGCCCTCAGCAGTCTGGTGCCCGCGGCGAGCGCGGCCCGGGGCCTGATCCGGGACCGGAAGCCGCATCCGCTGGCGATCATGATGCTGGTCGCGAACGCCGCCGGCATCACGCTGGGCCTGCTCACCGACGATCCCCGGCTGATCCTGCTGAAGGAAAGCGCGGTCACCGCCACCATCGGCCTCACCGTGCTCGTCACCGCGGTGGCCGGGCGCCCGCTGCTCAGCGGCGTCGTGCGCTCGGCGCTGGCCAAGAACCATCCGGCCGTGCCGGCGGCGTGGACGCGCCTGCGTGAGACGTCCGCGCCGTTCCGCCGCGCCGAACTGGTCTTCTCCCTGGTGTGGGGCGCGCTGCTGTTCGCGGAATGCGCCGTGCGCGGGATCTGCGTGTTCACGCTGCCCGTCGACACGATGGTGTGGCTGGGCCCGGTGCTGATGATCGCGACGATCCTGATCGCGACCGCTCTCACCCGGCACATGGTGCTGCCCGCGATGATCGGCCGGCTCAGGCAGCTCACCCCGGTGAGCCAGGGTCGCTGACCACCAGGTCCAGGCGGTCCAGCCGGTCCGGGTCGGCGATGATGTCGATCTCCACGATCCGGCCGCCCGCGACGGTGAACCCGAGCACCGACACCGGTTTCCCGTCCTGGAAGGCCACCACTCCGGCCGCGCCGTTGACCAGTGCCCGGACCGACGCACTCACGTCGGCCGCCCGGTTGAACATGATCGCCGAGTTCGCGACCGGGCTCGCGCCCCGCAGCAGCCTCGAGCCGCCGGGCTGCTGGACACGCAGCACCACGTCGGGGTCCAGCACCGCGACGAGCGCGTCGAAGTCGCCGTCCCGCGCGGCGGCGAGGAACGCATCGACGGCCGTGCGCTGGCGCGCAAGGTCCGGGTCGGGCACCGGCGCCGAACCACGGACACGGCGCCGGGCCCGGCTCGCCAACTGCATCGCCGCGGCGGGCGTGCGGTCCACGATCGGGGCGATCTCCTCGAAGGGCACCGCGAACATGTCGTGCAGCACGAACGCGAGCCGCTCGGCCGGGTTCAGCGTCTCCAGCACCACCAGCAGCGCCAGTCCGACCGAGTCGGCCAGCAGCGCCTCGTGCTCCGGGTCGAGACCGTCCTCCTCGCTGATGATCGGGTCCGGCACCCGCTCGTCCAGCATGTCCTCGCGCTTGGCCTTGCGCGCGCGCAGCATGTCCAGGCACACGCGTCCCACCACCGTGGTCAGCCAGCCGCCCAGGTTCTCCACCGCGCCGGTGTCGCTGCGGCTGAGCTTCAGCCAGGCCTCCTGCACGGCGTCCTCGGCTTCGCTCAGCGAGCCGAGCATGCGGTAGGCCACCGCCCGCAGGTGCCCGCGGTGGGCCTCGAACCGCTCCGCGAGCCAGTCGTTGTCGTTCACATGTCCTCCCGGTCCGTCACCACAATGACGGATCGCGGCCGGAAAAGCTGACAGATTCCTCGCGGTGTCCGCGAACGGCGTGCCAGTCCGCCGTTTGGCCGCTTCCCTCGGTGCCGGTTGTGGAATAAGTTGTGATCCGCAACATAGGCTCGACGGAGAGCGTGGAGGGAATCTCGTTCCGTTACTGGGGCTGGCCGGGATTCCCTTTTTCGCTTTCGGTTCGCGTGCGTGGACACGCGAATCGCATCGCTGTCCGCATTTTCCCGCTGATGCGGCGTTTCTTTGTCATGCGCGTGTGCGATCAAGGAGGATCGTGTGAGAAAGAAAAGATGGATGGTGCTGGCCGTGCTGGCGCTGACCGCGAGTACGGTGCCGGCCACGCAGGCCGTCGCCGCGGCAACCCCGGCGTATCTCGACGCCGAACGTCCTGTGGCGCAACGGGTTTCGGATCTGCTGGGCCGGATGACGCTGGCCGAGAAGGTCGGCCAGATGACACAGGCCGAGCGCGGCGCGATCGATTCCGACCAGGGCCAGATCACCTCGCTGGCGCTCGGTTCGGTGCTGTCCGGTGGCGGTTCCACACCCGCCGAGAACACCCCGGCGGCCTGGGCCGATATGGTCGACTCATACCAGTCACACGCGCTCGCGACACGGCTGCACATTCCGCTGCTCTACGGCGTCGACTCCGTCCACGGGCACGGAAACCTCGTCGGGGCGACGATCTTCCCGCACAACATCGGCCTCGGCGCCACGCGTGATCCGCAACTGGTCGAGACCATCGAGCACATCACCGCCACCGAGACGCGTGCGACCGGTCCGCAGTGGGTGTTCGCGCCGTGCGTGTGCGTCGCGCGTGACGACCGCTGGGGCCGCACGTACGAGAGTTTCGGCGAGGATCCGGCGCTGGTGCAGCAGATGACCACCGCGATCGAGGGCTTCCAGGGCGACGGCGGCAAGGACCTGGCCGACAGCGATCGCGTGCTGGCCACGGCCAAGCACTACGCCGGAGACGGCGACACGACCTACGGCACGTCCACGAATGGCACCTACACCATCGACCAGGGCGTGACGATCACCGACTGGCAGCATTTCCAGCAGGTCGATCTCGCTCCGTACGTGACCGCGGTGAAACAACGCGACGTCGGCAGCATCATGCCCTCGTTCTCCAGCGTGCAGTGGACCGACCGGCCGGGCAGTGTGCCGGTGAAGATGAGCGCGAACAAGGAACTGCTGACGGACGTGCTGAAGCAGAAGATCGGCTTCGACGGTGTCCTGATCAGCGACTGGGAGGCCATCCACCAGCTGCCCGGCGACTACGCGACACAGGTCCGCACCGCCGTCAACGCGGGGATCGACATGTTCATGGAGCCCTACAGCGCCCCGCAGTTCGTGCAGACGCTGATCTCCGAGGTGCAGGCGGGCCGGGTGCCGATGGCGCGCATCGACGACGCGGTGAGCCGGATCCTGAAGGCGAAGTTCGAACTGGGGCTGTTCGAGCACCCCTACACCGACCGCTCGAACATCAAGACGATCGGCTCGGTGCAGCACCGTGCGGTGGCCCGGCAGGCGGTCGCGGAGTCGCAGGTGCTGCTCAAGAACCAGGGGGCGCTGCCGCTCAAGCCGTCGCAGAAGATCTACGTGGCCGGGGTCAACGCCAACGATCTGGGCAACCAGGCCGGCGGCTGGACAGTGACCTGGCAGGGGCAGTCCGGCAACACCAGCTTCCCCGGAACCACGATCCTGCAGGGGATCCAGCAGGCCGCGAAGAACGTCACCTACAGCGCGGACGCGTCGGCTCCGACGGCCGGCTCCGATGTCGGCGTCGTGGTGATCGGCGAGACCCCGTACGCGGAGGGCGTCGGTGACGTCGGCAACGGGCACACGCTCGACATCTCGCCCGCGGACCGGGCCAACATCGACAAGGTGTGCGGCGCGATCAAGCCGTGTGTCGTGCTCGATGTGGCCGGGCGCCCGCAAATCGTGACCGATGAACTGTCCAAGATGGACGCGTTCGTGATGTCCTGGCTGCCCGGCAGCGAGGGCGCGGGCGTGGCCGATGTGCTGTTCGGCAAGAAACCGTTCACCGGCAAGCTGTCGGTGAGCTGGCCGCGTTCCGAGGCGCAGGAGCCGATCAACATCGGCGACCGGAACTACGACCCCTTGTTCCCCTACGGCTACGGGCTCACCACGCGCCGGTGACCCGTGGGACGGTCCCGGTGCCCACGGCGGGTGCCGGGACCGTTCAGCGCGCCGCGACGTGCCGGCGCGAGCGGAACACCGCGCGGATGGTCGCCAGCACCGCGCTCTGGCTGGGCAGCCAGCGCTGGTACTCGTCGGGCGCGACGAGCCAGCGGGCGAGGTCGTCGGGGCGGCGGTCGTTGGGCAGCGGGATCGAGGTGCCCGCGGTGAGCACCTTGACGCCCTCGGGGAGGGGTTCGTCCAGTGCGGCCAGCGCGTCGGCCTCGACCAGCAGGATCACGACCATGCCCTGTTTGGTGGGCACGCTCAGGGCGGGGCCGGAGCAGCCCTGGCGCGCGACGTTTTCGATGACCGGCTCGGCCATGCCCTTGGGAATCGCGACCGCGCCGATGCCGGCGCCGATCGGCAGTGTCAGGCCACCGTTGTGCCAGCGCACCGGCCAGCCGAACACGCCACGATAGTCCAGGCGCTGGAGGCCCTCGGATACCACGGATGGATCGACGCTCATGGCGGTCATGGCTGTCCCCTTCGACGGCGCGGCACTTCGGCGTTGGTCACACTCTAATGGCACTCCGTGCCTTTAGCAAGAGCACCTGTTAGGTTCGTGTCATGTCCGAGGAGTCCCGGCGACCGCCACGACCGCGTGCAGGCCGCACGACGGCGGGGCGGCGGCAGTTGCGCCATTCCCTCACCGTGGCGGCGATCGACCTGTTCCTGGAGCAGGGATACGACGCGACGACGGTGGACGAGATCGCTTCGGCCGCCGGTGTGGGCAGGCGGACGTTCTTCCGGTACTTCCGGTCCAAGGACGATGCGATCTTTCCCAATCACGAGGAAGTGCTGGCCGGCATCGAGCGTCTGTTCGCGACGGCGGACGAGCGGCAGAACCCGGTCGAGGTGGCGTGTGCGGGCGTCGGGCTGGTGCTCGATTTCTATCTGTCGGACCCGGATGTGTCCGTGAAGCGGTATGCGCTGACGAGGACCGTGAGTTCCTTGCGGGACAGGGAAGTCGCGAGTGTCGACCGGTACCAGCGGGTGCTGGCGAGGTTCCTGCGTGAGCGGTTCGGTGCCGCGGGCGACCCGATGGCCGATCTGCGTGGTTCGGTGGCGGCGGCGGCCGTCGCGGCGGCGCACAACCACGTGCTGCGCCGGTGGCTGCGCAGCGGCGGCACGGATGACGCGCACGCGCACGCCAAGGACGCGTTCCAACTCGTCGTCGATGCTTTCCCGCCCTACCGGCCGGATTCCGGTGCGGAGGGTTCGGGTCCGGATTCGGGCGCGGCGGAGGAGGAGCAGACGGTCGTCGCGGTGATGCGCAGTTCGGCCTCCCTGTCGGAGGTCGTGCGCCAGCTCAGCGCCGCCTTCCGCGAGAGCTGACAGATGGCACGCCGTGCCGTTAGGGTGACGCAGGTTCCGCCCGGGTAAGTCGTCCCCCGGCTACGGCCGAAGGGCAGCCGGTCCCGAAGCAGGCAGACGACTTGGGGCAGGCGCACCCGAGACGGGTAGCCGCGAGACGGGCGGCGCCCGCTCCCCAACCCCACCCGGCACCGCACACGTGTGGGTGCTTCCCAGACTTTGACACTACTTTGACACTCTTTGTGCGGTTCGAGAATGATCATGCCCCATGATGATCAGTGGCACGCTGACCGTGCGGCTGTATGTCGACCTGCTCCTGCAGTCGAGCGCACTCTGTCGACGCCTTCGCCAGCGGTGAATCCCACCGTATAACCGGAACTTTCCCCGTTCCGGGGGAGAGCTGTGCCCATTTCCGGGTACGGAAACACGATGAAGAACAAATCGGAGTACGCATGCGCCTGAAATCGCCACGATGGCGAAAACCCCTGATAGGCGTCGCGGCCGCGGTGCTCGCGGCGGGGGCGGTGACCTACACCGGCTCCGAAACCAGCGCCTACGCCGATGTCCAGGTCGTCACCGACGCGAAAACCGCGTCCGACGGCAAGCAGTACTGGGTGCAGAACCACCTGGTGTCCAAGGACATCGACGCCCGCAGCGGGCAGCGCAAGGAGTGGCTGCTCGTGTGGGCGGGCGACGAGAACGTCGCCGACACCGCGGTCAAGGACGTCAAGAACCTGCCGGGCACCATCGGTGGCGGACTGAACAAAGTCAAGAACGCCCTGCCGGGGCCGGACTTCCTCGCCGTGATCGACGCGACGAAGGGCTCGCCCAGTTACGGCAAGGTGGTCAACACCGCGACCGTGGGCCCGCTGGTGGAAAACGAGCCGCATCACATGCAGTACGTGTGGAACAAGGGCGACACCATCTACGCGGGTGCGCTGTTCCTCGCGGCCACGTACGCGTTCGACGCGACCGCGCTGCCGGCGCTGAAGCTCAAGGGTGTCAGCCTGCCCACGCAGACGCTCGGCGGTTCGGTGCCGGACGCGTACTGGACGCTCAAGGACGGAACGTCCTACGGCACGTACATGGGCGGCCCGGTCGTGCCGGGACCGTACACCTACGCCAACGGGCAAACGGTGGTGAGCAACGGGTTCGCCGGAAGCCCCGGCGAACTGGTCCACTTCGGAAGGAACGGCGAGGTCCTTTCGCAGACGTCCGCGGCGACCCCGCAGGGCGACAACGCGAAGCTGTGTGACAACCTGCCCGCGCTGGGACAGCCGACCTGCGCCAACCCGCACGGCATCCAGGCACGCGAGGATCTCAACACGCTGGTCACCAGTGACTACGCCGAGCCGAGGAACATCATTCTCGACCCGGTGAAACAGCCGTCGCCGTATCTGCGGCGGCCCACGGTGCGCACCTGGGACATTTCCGATCGGGACAAGCCGAAACTCAAGGCGGTGTCCTGCCTGCCGACGGGGCCGCGGGCGAACGACTATGACCCGCTTTACCGCGAGGACAGCGCGGTCATGGAGACCACGGTGACCAACCTGCCCGGACACAAGGGAGCGTTCGCCGAGTCCATGCAGGGTGGTGCGGTGTTCTACACGCCGGACATCACGGCAGCCGAACCGCACTGGTACGAGGTGTTCGACGACGGTGCCGCCTTCAAGTCGATCTACGGCAACAACGACAGCATCGGAGCGAGCTCCAACGGCGGCTGGATCCAGACCAGTCCCGACGACCGTTTCCTCTACCGCGCCATCCAGGGGCGGCAGAAGGGCGCACTCGGAGCGGACGATCCCGGTACCACGGGCGGTGTCTACGTGCTGGACATCCAGAAGCTGGTCGCGGCGGGGCCGAACTGGGCCGGACCCGGTATCCAGACGAAGGAGCAGGCGCAGAACGGTGGAGGCGGCGTACTGCCGACCGTCGCCGGTGCCGCGCCGATCAACCCTGGCCAGCCGGGGGCGGGGCCGCACTGGGGCACCTACGACCATTTCGTGCAGGGTGCCGACGGCCTGTACTCCAGCACCGGCCAGCCGACCAGGCTCGCGGTGTCGGACTACTTCGTCGCACGGTCCGGTTTGGACGGTGACCACAAGGTCACGATGCTGAACCTCGGGCCGGACGGCAAAGTCACGGTGGACTCCGGCTTCAAGGACGAGTTCACCGGGCAGGTGGGGATCAACTTCAACCGCAAGTCGTGGCCGCACGGCGACTTCGGTAACGCCAAGCCCCACTCGGAACTGTTCGTCGTCGCGGACAGCGATCTGAAGTAACCACGGCGGGCAGCCGGATTTCGCCACGGCCAAGGCGGCAAAACCCGGCTGCCCGCCCCTGCCCTCGAGGATTTTGATGGATCACGGAACACACGCCACAACCGGTTCCGCCGGAATCGACGTCGCGGCGCTGCTCGTGCGGCTGATATTGCTGCTGGCCACCGCTTTCGTGGCAGGCGGCGGGCTTTTCGGCGGGCGCCCCAGGGCCTTGCCCGCCGCCGTCGCGGCGGCGCTCGCCGTGGCGTCCGCGTTCGTTTTCGACGTCAACCCGGTCGGCGCGGCCGCGCACGCGATGCTCGTGGTCGCGGTACCGGCCCTGTCGGTGTGGCGGCCGAACCTCGCGCGATGGGCCGCGGGGGCCTTGCTCGTGCTGGTCGTGGTGGAGACGTCGCTGGGCCGGTCCGGGCTCGAGTTCGCAGCCGACACGGTCTACATCAGTGCCGCGACCGCGTGGTTCGGTCTGGCTCAACTGAGGGAAAAGCCGTCGCGTTCCGGCTCGTTGACCCTGTCGCTCGGTTTGCTGCTCGCGCTGGCGGGCGCGGCGCAACTGCTGCTGTCCGGAGTCGCGTTCGATCGCCGCCTGTGGGAGAGCCTGTTCGGGCTTTCGCTGATCGCCGTGGTCGTGCTGCCGCTGGCCGTCCTGTTCGTGCGTGAACGCAAGGCCGCGGTTCTCGGTGTCGCCGTGGCTTTTCTCGCCTGGACAACCTTCGTCGCGCTGCCGGAACCCGACGAACCGCCGGTGCCCGGTATCTCGTTGCTACGTGACGTTTCGCTTGCGGGACAGCAGGTTCCGGTGCTGGTGAGCCCTCAGCGGCCGGGTCGGAACCTCGTGCACGTGCCCGTCGCGGGCCTCACGGTGGCCGGCGTTCCCGCCACGCAACGGCTCGGCGCCGACGGCTACTGGGCCGAGGTCGACCTGCCCGCCGGGCGCAGCGACATCACGCTCGCCGCCGACGGCGACGACACAAGTCTCGAAGTCGACACCGGTGACGGCCCTGGACTGGACGTCGATCCGGAGTGCGCCACCGCGGCCCTCGGCGGTCTGGTCGCGGGACGGCAGGAGGCGCTCACGAGCTGCCCGTCGGCGTCGCTGTCCGAAGAGGACGCTGGTTCCCTGACAAAGATGCTGGCATTTCTGGCCCGGCGGGGAGCCAAGGCCGTCACGCTCGTGTCGGACGATTCCCCGCGCGGCGCCGCGGCGGCGACCGTCGTGCGCGCGGCCGGGCTGCGGGTGACTTCCGAACCGTCGCCGGACGGAGCGCTCGTGGTGGTGTCGGGATGGGAGAAGGCATATCAGGCGCTGACCGGCCCGCTGCCGTCCTATCTGTACGGGGTTTATCTGGCGCCGTGGCTGTTGAACGGCCCGATCGTCAAGTCCGTGCCGTCGTCCACGATCCCGCTGCGCTTCGATCCACGCGAGCAGACGGCGGTGAGCTACGCGGTCGCACTGGGGGATTCCTTCGGCGGGGAAAGCCCCTCCGTCGCGGGGTTCCGCAACTGGCTGGGCGCGCAGCAGCCCGCCGGGAAGGTGCAGTTGTTCGCGTCCGCGCAGGTCAGCGTCATGCCCTACATGGATCACGACCACGCGGAGTCCGGCGGGCAGTGGGTGCCCGGCGGCACGGTCGTGCCGGTGAGTGTCCCGCTCGAATGACGAGCGGGGAAGTGAAGGGAGAGAAGAAGGTGCGCAGAGTGGTTTCGCGCGCGCTCGTCGCCGCCGCGGTCGGTGCGATGGCGCTGGGCGTGGGCGGCGGTGTCGCCAGTGCGGATGACGGAACCGCGATCTGGCTGCTGCCGGGCGTGGATGCGGGCGCCCTGCTGGGGCCGACGGTCGGGTTGCCGACGGCGCTGCTGGCGCCGGTCGACGGTGTGCTGACCTACCTGGCCGGCTGAGTTTCCCTGTGATGCGAAAGGTGAAGGACATGAAGAAGACGGTGGTGCGTGGCGTGGCGGCGGCTGGGCTGGCGACGCTGGCGCTGGCCGGTACCGCGGCCCCGGCGATGGCGGCCGAGGCTCCCGGCGGCGGCGTGGCCGTCGTGGACGAGCCGGACACCAGCAATCTCAACAACATCTACACGATCGCCCCGCTCGGCGTTCCGGTGCTGGGCCTGATCCGGTCGATCAACGCGGTGCCGGGCAAGATCCTGCCGAGCTTCGGTTCCTGAGACGGCAACAAGGAAGCCCCGCGCCGGTGAACTGCTCCCCGGAAGTTGGACTGAAAATTCAGTTCCAGCTTTCGGGGAGCGGTTGTATGGGTGCACGGAGTTCGTTGTCGGAGGCGCAGCGCGAGGCGGCTGTGGCGTTGTTTGAGCGTGGTTGGGGTGACAACGCGGCCGCGAGGTCGCTGGGCGTGGCGCGCTGGCCGGTGCGGAGGCTGTTTCAACGGTGGAAGCTGCGTGGCAGGCTTGCGCTGGTGAGTAAGCCGACCAAGCGGTCGTTCTCGTTCGAGTTCAAGCTCGACGCGGTGCGGCGCTTCCTAGGAGGCGAGGCAGCCACGGAGCTGGCCGCCGAGCTGGGTCTGTCCTCTCCCGCCTTGCTCAAGACGTGGGCTCGGACCTATCGGCGTGACGGGGAGGACGGACTGCGCCCGAAGCCGAAAGGCAGGCCACCGCGCGCATCAGATAGCACGCCTGGCCAGGTCAGTGAGCTGGAACGGCTGCGGCGCGAGAACGCCCGGCTCCAGGCGGAGGTCGCTTACCTGGGAAAACTGCGGGCCTTGAGGGAACACGGACAGCGGTGAAGGTCCACGCTGTCATCGCTCTCAAGGCTGCACACTCCCTGGACCACTTGCTGGCTGTCTCAGGGCTGGCCCGGTCGACGTTCTTTTATCACCAGGCCCGCGTGAACAGGCCTGATCCCCAGGCAGAGCTCAAAGAGGCGATCACCACGACCTTCGAGGTCAACAGGCGCCGCGGGCATCGCGTCGTGCACCGCGAACTGCGTAAAGCCGGGTGGCGGGTCGCGAAGAAGACCGTGCTCAAGCTGATGCGTGAACTGGATCTGGTCTGCCTGATCCGCCGCCGGCGGCGGCGCTATGTGTCCTATCAGGGCACGGTCGGCAAGATCGCCGACAACGTGTTGAACCGGGAGTTCACCGCCACCGCCCCGAACCAGAAATGGGTCACCGACGTCACCGAATTCTCCGTGGCCGATCGCAAGATCTACTTCTCGCCGATCATGGACCTGTTCGACCGACAGATCATCTCCTGGTCGGTCAGCACCTCACCCCACCTGGAACTGACCAACTCCTGCCTGCGGGACGCGCTGGCGACCTTGGAAGACGGCCAGGCGCCGCTGGTGCACTCCGACCAAGGCTTTCAATACCAGCACCAGTCCTGGCGACGCCTACTAGCAGACGCCGGTGCCACACAGTCGATGTCACGCAAGGCCAACTCCCTCTTAACCGGCTAATCGTTGTGTTGTTCCTGGGGGACTGTAAAACGAGCGGTGTAATTCCCGATCATGGAAGTGCACCTGATGACCGACATGATGTCCGGCGTGGAGAACGCTGAGGACTTGAACCCCGTGTCCGGGCTGGATGGCCTGGACGAGCAG
>NZ_JAAXLS010000052.1 GCF_012328925.1 Amycolatopsis acididurans | reverse complement strand
GAGAAACGGCCACCTACCTGAAGGACACGAAAAACCGATGAGAACCAGCCAGCGCAACACCCGTGAGAAACCCGACGTCCGCCCAGCTCGCGTCAAGATCAAACGAAAACAATCTTGAGAACCTACAACAAGCCCGGCGCATAAGCTCGCGCCATGATCACCGGGACGGCTGGACGCCTTGCACGGAAAGGCGACCCGGTGGAGAGCTGACCGCATCCTGGGCGCAACGATCGCGCCCACGACGTTCGTCGCGTGGCCCTCCCTGACAGCGCGTTGATTCCGCCTTGTCAGCCACGCATCACGAACGAAAGCGAGACAGCCTCATGACCATCACGTTCAACCACACCATCATCGCCGCCAAGGACCGCAACGAGTCCGCGCGGTTCTTCCGCACGCTCTTCGAGCTGCCGGAAGCCCCTTCGTGGGGACCGTTCACCAACGTCCAGCTGCCCGACGGAGTGCTGCTGCAGTTCGCCGAACCGCCGGTGGAGATCCAGATGCAGCACTACGCGTTCCTGGTCGACGACGACCTGTTCGACCGCGTCTACCGCAGGCTCCGCGAGCAGGGGATCGAGCACTGGGCCGACCCTCAGCTGACTCGCCCCAACGAGACGAACACCGAGCACGGTGGGCGCGGCGTGTACTTCAAGGACCCGGCCGGTCACGGACTCGAGATGATCACCCGTCCCTACCTGTAGCGCGGGGCCGTCGTCCAGGTGTGCTCGAACAGGGCCGAAGGCTCGCCGACGCGCACCGGGGCGGGCGTCGGCAGCAACAACGCTCGCACCAGGTCCTGCTCGAACCTGAATTCGGCCATGGCCACCCCGCTACCGGGCCAGGGACTGCCTCACCCGCGCGGCCTCGCGGGTGAGGTGGTCGCGTTCCGGGACGCTGGTCGCGGCGCGGGCGGCTTCGGCGTAGAGCTCCGCGGCGCGTTCGAGGTCGCCGGTGCGTTCGTGCAGGTACGCGGCCACCGCGGCGTACCGGGGCAGGTCCGGGCTCACCTCGGCCAGCGCGGCCAGCCCCGCCTGCGGGCCGTCGGCCTCCCCGACCGCCACCGCGCGGTTGAGCCGCACCACGGGGCTGCCGGTCAGCCGCAGCAGTTCGTCGTACCACTCCACGATCTGCGTCCAGTCCGTCTCGGCCGTGCTCGGCGCGTCCGCGTGCAGTGCGGCGATCGCGGCCTGCGCCTGGTACTCGCCCAGCCGGTCGCGGGCCAGCGCGGCCTGCAGGATCCCCACTCCCTCGGCGATCAGCCGGGTGTCCCACCGCGACCGGTCCTGCTCCGCGAGCGGCACCAGCCGACCGCCGGGTCCGGTGCGGGACGTGCGGCGCGCATGGTGCAGCAACATCAGCGCGAGCAGCCCCGAGACCTCGGGCTCGCCGGTCAGCGCGACGAGCGCACGGGTGAGCCGGATCGCCTCCGCCGCCAGGTCGACGTCTCCGGAGTACCCCTCGTTGAACACGAGGTAGAGCACCCTCAGCACCGTGCCGAGATCGCCCGGCTGGTCGAGCGGCAGCCCCGCGATCTTCCGCTTGGCCCGGCTGATCCGCTGCGCCATCGTCGCCTCGGGAACGAGGTAGGCCGCCGCGATCTGCCGCGTGGTCAGGCCGCCGACCGCGCGCAGCGTCAACGCGACGGCCGCGGCGGAGGGCAGCGTGGGATGCGCGCACAGGAAGTACAGCCGCAGCGTGTCGTCGGTCGCGGGCACCGGCCCGGCGGGCGGCTCGGCGTCCACCGCGAGTTCCCGGCCCCGGCGCGACGTGTCGGAGCGGGCCAGGTCGAGGAACCTGCGCCACGCGACCGTGACCAGCCACGCCTTGGGATCGCGGGGCGGGTCGTCGGCCCACGATTCGAGCGCCCGGAGCAGCGCCTCCTGCACGGCGTCCTCGGCCGACGCGAAATCCGCCCCGCGCCGGACGAGGACGCCGATCACCGCGGGCACGAGCTCCCGCAGTAGCGCCTCGTTCATTCGGTGGCCGTGGGCAGCTCGCCGTAGAAGGGCCGGACCTCGAGCCACTCGTGAATCGGCTTCCCGCCGGGCCCGGGCGCAGCGGACAGCTCCCCGGCCAGCTCGACCGCGCGGTCCCACGACTCCACGTCGAGGATGTACCAGCCGGCGATGAGGTCCTTGGTCTCGGCGAACGGCCCGTCGGTCACCGGCGGGCGCCCCTCCCCGTCGTAGCGCACGAACGTGCCCTCGGGCGAGAGCGCCTGGGTGTCGACGAACTCCCCCGTTTCCTCCAGCCGGGCCGCGAACTCGTACATGTATTGCATGTGCGCGTCGACCTCCTCCGGCGTCCACTGGTCCATCGACCCGGAGTCGACGACGGGCGCCGGGCCGCCGCGGTAGTGCTTCAGCAGCAGAACCTTCATGATCTTCTCTCCTTCGTCGTTGTCGATCGTGCCCCTGGGACGGAGCCCGCGTCGCGGTTTCGACACATCCGGCCGAAAAATCTCGGTACGGTCGGTGACCATGGCAGAAGCACCGGACAGCACGGCGGTACGGACCGCGCTCTGGCGGGCGATGCACCTCGAAGTCGATGCGCCGCCCCACGTGCTCGAGGACGACATCGGGCTGCGGCTCGTCGCACCCGAGGACGGCTGGCGCGAGCGCCCGGACATGGATCCCGAAGCGACCAAGGGGTTCCGCGCGGGCATGGTGTCCCGCGCCCGGTTCATCGAGGACCTTGTCGCCGAGCAGGCCGGGCGCGGCGTCGGGCAGTACGTGATCCTCGGCGCCGGACTGGACACCTTCGCCCAGCGCGAGCCGGAACTCGCGGCGCGGCTGCGGGTCTTCGAGATCGACCAGCCCGCCACCCAGGCCTGGAAACGGCGGCGGCTCACCGAACTCGGCTACCCCGTCCCGGATCTGGTGCCGGTCGATTTCGAGGCGGGACAGTCCTGGCTGGACCGGCTTGGTGCGGCAGGCTTCGACCGGGCGCGCCCCGCGGTCGTCGTCTCGACCGGCGTGAGCGTCTACCTGTCGAAGGAGGCCACCGCGGCCACGTTGCGCGAGGTCGCCGGACTCGCTCCCGGTACGACACTCGCGATGACGTTCATCCTCCCGGTCGAACTGCTCGACACCGCCGATCGGGCGGGCCTGCGCACGAGCACGAGCGGCGCCAAGTCCTCCGGCACACCGTTCGTCAGCTTCTACACGCCGCAGGAAATGCTGGCGATGGCCCGCGAGGCCGGGTTCGGCGAGGTCCGGCACGTGGCGGGTACCGCGCTGGCCGAGCGCTACTTCGCCGGCCGCTCCGACGGGCTGCGTCCATCAAGCGGCGAGGATTTCCTGGTCGCCACCGTTTGAGGCGCTCCCGTTGACCATGACCCCATAAGGGGTTACAAAGGGGGTTATGCCAAAGGTCAACGTGTATCTCCCCGACGAACTGGCCGAGGCGGTCAAGGACGCGGGCGTACCCGTCTCGGCGATCTGCCAGCACGCGCTCGAACAGTCGGTCAAGCGCGTCACGGCGATCCGCTCGGCGACGGTGGGCGATCTGGCCACCGAAGACCCGACGGCGAGCCTGTCCCACTTCACCGAGCGGGCGCGCAACACGATCAAGCGGGCGATCGGGCAGGCGCGCGCGGCCAAGGCCCTGAGCGTCGGCAGCGAGCACCTCCTGTACGGAATCCTCGCCGAGGAGGGCAATCTCGCGCTGCACGTGTTGCGCGCACTGGAAGTCGAACCGGAACAGGTGCGGCAGGCGCTGGCGCACGAGCCCGCCGCCACGGCCGGGGAACCCGCCGCGCGGTTCAGCGGGCCTGCCGCGAACGCGCTCGAACTGACCGTGACCGAGGCGATTTCGCTGGGACACAACTACGTCGGATGCGAACACCTGCTGCTCGGGCTGCTCGGCGAACCGGACGGCACCGCCGGGCGGGTGCTGCGCGGGCTCGGCCTCGATCAACGCTCCGCACGCCGCACCGTGGTCGCGGCGCTGTCCGGATACGCGCACCTGCGGGCCAAGACCGATCCGGCGAGCATGATCACCGCCGTCGTGCGCCAGGAACTCGCACCGCTCGTGGCGCGGATCGAGCGGCTGGAGCAACGATGAGACGCGTGCTCCTCGTGGCGACCGGGGACACGATGGCCTACCACCGGCGCGGAGTCGCGACCGCCGCGGAGCTGCTGAGGGCCGTCGACGTTCGCGGCGTCGCGGTGTCCACCGAGGACATCATGGCGGAGCCGAGCTGGGACACCTCCGCGGGCACGATGTTCACCCTCGCGCGCCGCGTGCGGGCCGCGCTGCTGGACGAGGATTTCGCCGGCGTCGTCGTGACGCACGGTCTGGACACGCTGACGGACACGGCCTTTCTCACCGATCTGATGGCGGGTCCGGCCGCGATGCGCGGCGGCATCGTGTTCACCGGCGCCCTTCGCTGCCTCGACCAGCCCGGCACCGACGGGCCCGCCAACCTGCGCGACGCGATCGCCGCGGCGGCCGATCCCGCGGCACGTGGTCTCGGCGCGCTCGTCTGCTGCCACGGCGAACTGCACGCCGCACGCTGGGCCACCCTGGTGGACGCGTCGCACCGGCCCGCGTTCTCCTCCGTGCCGCACGGGCCGTTGCGGCTCGGCCGCAGCTCGCTCCGCCGGTTTCCTTACGTGCCCGCGGAACCCGAGTCCGACGTCGCGCTGATCAAGACCTATCCGGGCATGCCGGCCTCCCTGCTGACCGCCGCCACCGACGCGGGCGCGCGAGGCCTCGTGCTGCAGGGCACCGGCGCAGGCAACGTCCCGGTGGAGCTGTTCACCACGATCGATGAGCTGTCCACTTGGGACATTCCCGTCGTCGTCGCCTCACGCGCCAGGGTCGATCCGGACGCGCCACGGCACGAGGCGACGGGCCTGGCCGAGAAGGTGGGCGCCATCAGCGCTCGTGGGCTTCCGCCGGCACACGCCCGGATCGCGGCGATGGTCGCGCTCGGCGCCGGTGGCGTGGCCGCGGTGCGCGACTGGTTCGATCGGCTGCCGTAGGGCGGGGATCGCATCTGCTCAGCCACCTGTGTCCTCGTCGACCAGGGCCATGTTGATCATCGCGCCCGCCTTCGTGCCCGCGGCGGCCGCGGCGATCACCTGAGCCGAGATGTCGGTGACGTTGCCCGCCACGTACACGCCCGGCACCGAGGTCTGCCCGGTTTCGTCGGCGGGCACGTACTCGCCCATGCCGGAGGGATGCTCGACCGTCTTCAGCCCGAGCCCGGCGAGAAAACCGGCGTGCGCCACCATCCGCGGTGCGACCGCCAGCGCGCGGCGCGGCACGACCGTCCCGTCGGCGAGGCGGATCCCGGTCAGCTCGTCGCCGGTGACCTCCAGTGCCGTGACCTGACCGTCGACCACCGCGACGCCACGCGCCGCAAGCTGCTTCAGCTCGTCGTCGCCGGGACGCGGAGCGGTGTGCGTGAAGAGTGTCAGGTCCGGGGTCAGTTGCCGGAAGAGCTTGACCTGGTGCAGCGCCATCGGTCCGGTCGACAGGACGCCGACGGGCTGGTCGCGCACTTCCCAGCCGTGGCAGTACGGGCAGTGCACCACGTCGCGCCCCCATCGCTCGGCCAGCCCGGGGATGTCCGGGATCTCGTCGGTCAGCCCGGTCGTGACCAGCAGCCGCCGTGCCCGGGCCTCGCCGCCGCCGGCCAGCGTCACGGTGAACCCGTCGCCGTCCTTGCGTGCGCCGGTCACCTCGCCGGTGATCACCTCGCCGCCGTAGGAGCGCACCTCCTCGCGGCCGACTTCGAGCAGGTCACCCGGCGGCATCCCGTCCCGCGACAGGTATCCGTGCATGTGCTCGGCGGGCGCGTTGCGCGGCCGCCGCGAGTCGATCACCAGCACCGATCTGCGGGACCGGCCCAATATCAGCGCCCCGCTCAGCCCGGCGGCCCCGCCGCCGATCACCACTACGTCCTTCATCGAAGACCACCTCCACGGCCACCGTGCGCCCGAGCCTGCCGATTTGACAAACCGTTTTGCCAAAATTGCAATAAGGGCATGGAGGACGTTCTCGCCGCGGTCGGTCCCCGCCTGCGCGCGCTGCGCAAGAAGCACAACGTGACGCTCACGGCGCTCGCGGAGACGACGGGCATCTCGGTGAGCACGCTGTCGCGCCTGGAGTCGGGGCAGCGCAAACCCAGCCTGGAGTTACTGCTGCCGCTGGCGAAGGCCTACCGGGTGCCGCTGGACGAACTGGTCGGCGCCCCGCCCACCGGCGACCCGCGCGTGCACCCGCAGCCGTTCAGCAGGCACGGCATGACGTTCATCCCGCTCACCCGCAATCCGGGCGGGCTGCAGGCGTACAAGCAGATCATGCCCGCCGGCCGGACGCCGCTGGACGCCGTGCCGGATCCGCAGGTGCACGAGGGCTACGAATGGCTCTACGTGCTCAACGGCAAGCTACGCCTGGTGCTGGGCGAGCACGACTTCGTGCTGAAGGCGGGCGAGGCGGCGGAGTTCGACACCCGTACCCCGCACTGGTTCGGCAACGCCGACGAGCGCCCCGTGGAGTTCCTGAGCCTGTTCGGACCGCAGGGCGAGCGGCTGCACGTCAGAGCCCGGCCTCGCTCCTGATTTCCGCCCACACGGCGGTGAACACGTCGTAGGCCTGCGCACCGAACAACACGAACCGCACCGTCCTGAACGGATCGTGGTCGAGCACGGTGCCGAGCGCGATCCGCGCGGCGGACTCCATCGGCCACCGGTACACACCGGCGGAGATCGCCGGGAACGCGACGCTTTCGGCACCCAGTTCCGCCGCCACGCGCAACGAATTCCGGTAGCACGAGGCCAGGATGGCGGTGCGATCCTCTTTTGCGGAGAACACCGGGCCGACGGTGTGCACGACCCATCGCGCGGGCAGCCGGCCCGCGGTCGTGGCGACGGCTTCACCGGCCGGCAGGCCGTCGGGATAGCGATCAGCACGCAGTGACCGGCATTCGGCCAGGATCTCCGGACCGCCCCTGCGGTGGATGGCGCCGTCCACCCCGCCGCCGCCGAGCAGCGACGAGTTCGCGGCGTTGACCACCACGTCGAGGTCCTGCTCGGTGATGTCGCCCTGAACCAGCTCAATCATTTTCGGCCTCCAGCAACGGGAACATCCTGGCGACGACCGCGACCGGCTTCATGCCCCGGCGTTTGCCGCGCGATTCGTAACGGGCGACCAGCGCCTCGATTTCCGTTGCCAGTTCCCGCATTTCGCGCGGCGTCAGGTTCACCACCGCGGTGACCGCCTCGTCCCGCCGCCATCGGGCCGGGGCGTGCGGACGGCGGGCCAGCCAGCGCCGGTAGTCGTCCAGATCGGGATCGGGTTGTTCCGGCAGGTCCCAGCGCAGCCGCCACGGGCGCGCGCGGCCGTCGGTACTCGGCGCCTCCTCGATCAACCCGGCCTGGGCCAGCCTGCGGAGGTGGAACGAGCACAGGCCCGAGCTGTAGCCGAGCCGCGCGGCCGCGCGGGTGGACGTGACCGTGCCCTCGCTCGCGAGCAGATCGAGCAGCGCGACCCGCACCGGATGCTCGGGCAGCGTGGCCTGATCCTCGGACGTCACTTTGCAAAGTGTGCTACTTTGCAAAGCGCTCGTCAAGCTGACCAGGGAGAACACCATGCCGTTGCCGCCTGAGGCGCAGCGCGGATCCGTCCGCCGCATCACGGTCGTGGGCGAGGAGGTGCTCGCCCGCCCGTGCCGGGACGTCACGGAGTTCGGCACCGAGGAGCTGTCGAAGCTCATCGACGACATGTTCACCACGATGTACGTCGCGGAGGGCGTGGGGCTCGCCGCCAACCAGGTCGACGTCGATCTGCGGCTGTTCGTCTACGACTGCGCCGACGAGCACGGCGAGCGGCACGTGGGCCACATCGCGAACCCGGTGCTGGAGGAACTGCCCTCGGCGGAACGGAAACTGGTCGAGGTTCCCGAAGGCTGCCTGTCCGTGCCCGGCCCGTACACCGAACTGGCGCGGCCGGATCGCGCCGTCGTGCACGGGCAGGACAAGGACGGCAACCGGATCACGGTCGAGGGCACCGGCTACTTCGCGCGCTGCCTGCAGCACGAGACCGACCACCTGTCCGGGCAGCTCTACATCGACCGCCTTCCCAAGCGCACGCGCAAGCGCATTCTGCGGGAGATGTCCGAACAGCGGGACGAGGTGCTCGCCCGACGCGCGGAGCTGGCGGGCAAGCTTCAGTCGTCGATCGACTGATACACGCCCGTCCAGAAATCCCGGTACACCGGGGAGATCTCCGGAAAACCGGCGAGCTGCGTCATCATCACCGCGGTCAGGTCCTCGGCCGGATCGGCCTGCCAGGTCGTGCCGAGCCCGCCGTCCCAGCCGTACCGGCCCGGGGTGGTGTACAGCTCGGTCCGCGCCGTCGCCACCGCCACGCCGAAGCCCCAGCCGCGCGTGTCGAAGTAACCCGGAAAGAATCCGGAAACCGCTTTCTGGCCGGCGGTGAGGTGATCCATCGTCATCAGTTCCACGGCGGGACGCGACAGGATTCGCTCTCCACGGTACTTCCCCTTGCGCAGCATCATGTTCGCGAACGCGCCGAAGTTGTCCACTGTGGACACCAGACCGGCGCCACCGGACTCGAACGGCACCGGACGGCTCCACTGGCCGGTCGCGGCCTCGTCCCACAGCTCGCCGCCGGGCCCGTAGCTCGCCGCGAACCGGTCGAGTTTGTCCGCCGGAACGCTGAAATGGGTGTCGTTCATCCCCAGTGGCGTGAACAGCCGCTCGCGCAGGAACGCCTCCAGCGACTGCCCGCTGACCCGCGCGAGCAGCACGCCGAGAATGTCGGCACCGGTGTGGTAGAGCCATTTCTCGCCCGGCTGCACCATCAGCGGCAGCTCACCGAGGCGGCGCAGCCACTCGTCGGGCTCCGGGTATCCCTGCGGATCCGGCGGCCCCATGCCGATCTTCCGGTCGTTGGCCGCGCGCAGGATCGGAGTGTCGGCCGGAACCCCGTACAGGTGGCCGAAGCCGAGCCGGAAGGTCAGCAGATCCCGCACCGTGATCGCTCGGGCCGCGGGCACGGTGTCCGTGAGCGGCCCGTCGGGACGCGCGAGCACCTGGCGGTTCGCCAGCTCGGGCAGCAGCTCGTCCACCGGATCGTCGAGCCGCAGCCGGCCTTCTTCGACCAGGGTCATCGCCCCGGCGGCGGTAACCGGTTTGCTCATCGAGCTGATCCGGAACAGCGTGTCGCGGCGCATCGGCGCGCCGTCGAAGGACTGCGCCCCGAGCACGTCCACGTGCACCTCGTCGCGGTGGCCGACCATCGTGACGAGGCCGGGCAGCGCACCGCTTTCGACGTGCCGGGCCAGCAGGTTCTGCAGTCGTCTGAGCCGGGTTTTCGACAGAGTCATTCCTCAAGGATGCAGGCTCAGCCCCTTGAGCGCCTTGTCGACCGCGTTCCGGCCGCCGTGCACGGCGAACCCGGCGAGCGCGAGCTTCTCCGTCGGCGCCGCGCGCACGGCGGCCCGGTTGTCCACGTCGTTGTTGGTGGCGAACAGCTCGTCGGTGTAGACCGCGATCGCCAGGTCCCGCTCCACGGCCTTCGCGTGCGCGGCCGTGAGCGCTTCGGCATCCGCGGCGTACACCAGCACGGGCTGGCCGAACATCGGCAGGTACCGCTTCCCGGAGCCGTCCTCGTAGTCCTCGCCGATCGTCTCCGGGACGCGGGCGGCGACGCCGCTGACCACGAACGCGGTCACGTTCAGCCGCTGCCAGGCGGCCAGGTCGTCCCTGACCACTACGGCGATCTTCGTCTTCGCACTCATGCGGCCAGCGTGCCCGGCGAGCCGGCCGCCGTCTTGAACGCTCGTGCGGCGTCAGCTCAGCGCGGGAACGACCTTGTTCGTGAACAGCTCGATCCCGGAACGGTCATAGGCCGCCTCCGCGAAGTTCGTGATCGCGTAGGTCATGCCGAGGTCGCGCAGTTCGGTCAGCCGCTCGACGATCCGCTCCGGCGTGCCGACGAGCGGTCCGCGCTCGGCGGCCGCGATCATCGCGTCCACCCGGTCGCCGGGCACGTACTTCGCGTGATGCGAGCGCATCCAGGAAAGCCGGTCCCGCACGTCCTTCTCGGTCTCGCCGATCACCACGTTGTAGTTGGCCGAGCGCACGATCGCGTCGAAGTCGGTGCCGAGATCGCGGCAGTGCGCGGCCAGCACCTCCGACTTGTGCTCGAACTCGCCGGGATTGCCGGCGAAGTTGGTGTAGGCGGCGAACCGGGCCGCGATGCGCAGCGTCTTCTTCTCCCCGCCACCCGCGATCCACAGTGGAATCCCGCCGTCCTGCAACGGAAGCGGCCGGCAGATGGCGCCATCGACCTGGTAGTGCCTGCCCTGCAGCGTCGCCGTGCCGGTGGTCCACAGGTCGCGCATGATCCGCACGCCCTCCTCCAGCTGGCCCAGCCGCTCGCCGGCGGAGGGGAAGCCGTAGCCGTAGGCCCGCCATTCGTGCTCGTACCAGCCCGCGCCGATGCCCATCTCCACGCGGCCACCCGAGATCACGTCGATCGTGGCGGCGACCTTCGCGAGATACGCCGGGTTGCGGTAGCCCATGCAGGTGCACATCTGCCCGAGCCGCACGCGCCGGGTCGCGGCACCGAACGCGGCCATCAGGCTCCACGCCTCGTGTGTCGCCTCGTCGGTCGGCACGGGCACGGTGTGGAAGTGGTCGTAGACCCAGATCGACTCGAACGGTCCCGCCTCGGCGAACCGGGCGAGGTCGAGCATGGTGGCCCAGTGGTCGGCGGGGTCGATTCCGGCGAGGTCCAGGCGCCATCCCTGTGGCACGAAGAGTCCGAAGCGCATGCGCTCAGCCTAGGATCGGAATGTGGCCGAGGGCGACTGGGCGAACTACTGGCGGGCTCCCGACCGTCCGCTGGAAGCCATGCACGCCCATTTCGAACGGCACGTCTACCACCGGCACAGCCACGACACGTACTCGTTCGGCGTCACCGAGGCCGGCGCACAGGCGTTCACCTGCCGGGGCGCGGCGCGCACCAGCGCCGCCGGGATGGTGATGGCGTTCAATCCCGACGAACCGCACGACGGCCATCCGGCGATCGCGGACGGCTTCACCTACCGCATCGTCCACATCGGACCGGAGTTGATCCGGGACGTGCTCGGCGACGCGGCACAGCGCCCGGTCGGGCTGCCCTTGTTCGTCGAGCCGGTACTGACCGACGCCGTGCTCGCCGGCGCGCTGCGGCGGCTGCACGCGGCGTTCGCCGACAGCGGGCTCGCGCAGGACGAGGCGCTCGGCGCGACCGTGCGCGCGCTGGTCGGGCGGGGCGCGACCCGGCCGGTCCGGTCGCGTGCGCTGCCCGTCGGGGTGCGCCGCGTCCGCGAGTTGCTCGACGCCGAGTACGCGCGGGATCTTCGTGCCGACGACCTCGCCGAGGCGGCCGGCTGCAGCCGGTACGCGTTGCATCGCGGGTTCGTCACCGCCTACGGCATGGCGCCCAGCGACTACCAGCGACAGGTCCGGCTGCGCGAAGCGCGGCGGCTGCTCGCGACGGGCGCGCCACCCGCCGACGCGGCGCTCGCGGCCGGGTTCGCCGACCAGGCCCACCTCACGCGCTGGTTCAAGCGCTGCTACGGCGTGACGCCGGGGGTCTTCCAGCGCCCTTGACAGCGCATATTCCTCCACGGGTATATTCCTGACATGGCATCAACGTTCGAGGTGCTGGCCGAACCCCGGCGCCGCGAGATCCTCGATCTGCTGCGCACCGGCGAGCGGCCGGTCAACGATCTGGTCGAGCGACTGTCGCTGGCGCAGCCCGCGGTGTCCAAACACCTGAAGGTGCTGCGCGAGGCGGGTCTGGTCGAGGTCCGGCAGGACGCGCAGCGCCGGTGGTACCGGCTGCGGCTGGAACCGCTGGCCGAGCTGGACGCGTGGCTCGCGCCGTACCGGGCGATGTGGAACGCGAGCCTGGACGCCCTCGAACGGCACCTGGACTCCATGCCCGACGAAGGGGACTGAATCAGTGGACGCGAATCTGGAAACCGTCGGCGGTGCGCCGGTCCTGCGGTTCGAACGACGCTTCGCGCATCCCGTCAAGAAGGTGTGGCGGGCCGTGTCGGAGCCCGCCGAGCTGAAGCACTGGTTCCCGGCGATGCTGGAAACCGAGCTGAAGATCGGCGCGCCGATCCGGTTCGTCTTCCCCGAGGAGGCGCCCATCGACGCCATCGGTCACGGCGAGATCCTCGAACTCGACCCGCCGAAGGTGTTCGCGTTCCGCTGGAACCACGACGTCCTGCGGTTCGAGCTGGTGCCCGACGGCGACGGCTGCCTGCTGTACTTCAGCCAGGCGCTGGGCGGCGGTTCGATCGGCAGGCTCGCCGCGGGCCGCAACGCGGCGGGCTGGGACCACTGCCTCGGCTCGCTGGCCGCGCTGCTCGACGGTCGCACCGCCGAGCCGTTCACCGAGCCGATGACGGCGATCGGGCGCTACGTCGAACGCTTCGGCCTGGCCGAAGGCGAGGTCACCAAGACCGGCGCCGGTTACGAGATCCGGTTCGCGCGCGACCTGGTGTGGAAGCCGTGCGCGCAGGTGTGGCGGCTGCTCACCGACGAGGGCTTCGCGGGGCTGTCCGGTGACAACCTCACCCGATCCGAGGAACCGCGCGTGCTCGAATACGCCACCG
The DNA here is from genome assembly GCF_012328925.1 of Amycolatopsis acididurans. Taxonomy (GTDB): domain Bacteria; phylum Actinomycetota; class Actinomycetes; order Mycobacteriales; family Pseudonocardiaceae; genus Amycolatopsis_E; species Amycolatopsis_E acididurans. Next base: position 33,780 of record NZ_JAAXLS010000052.1, on the reverse strand, counting down.
AGGACGGAGTGGTGCGCTGGGAGCTGCACTACGACGAACTGGGGTCGCGGGTCGAGCTGACGCAGACCGTGCCCGACGCCGACCGGGTGCCGGAGCTGCTGGCCCGCTGGCACATCCACCTCGACCGGCTCTTCGCCGCGGCACACGGTCAGGCCCAGCCTGCCGACGACGAGCGGGCCGGTCAACTGGCCGCGTACTACCGTGACCGGGTCCGGTGACGTAGTCCACGCCACACGCGAGGCGCTCGCACAGTAGATAGGCTCCGGACTTATGAGCAGTGCGACGGAGCCTATCGGGACGCCACCAGCGGACGAGCCGGACATTCACACCACGGCCGGGAAGCTGGCCGACCTGTACCGCCGCTACGACGAGGCGGTGCACGCCGGTTCCGCCCGCGCGGTGGAGCGCCAGCACGCCAAGGGCAAGAAGACCGCGCGCGAGCGGATCGACCTGCTGCTCGACCCGGGTTCGTTCGTCGAGCTGGACGAACTGGCGCGGCACCGCTCGACCAACTTCGGCCAGGAGAAGAACCGCCCGTACGGCGACGGCGTGGTGACCGGCTACGGCACCATCGACGGCCGTCCGGTGTGCGTGTTCAGCCAGGACGTGACCGTGTTCGGCGGTTCGCTCGGCGAGGTCTACGGCGAGAAGATCGTCAAGGTGATGGACCTGGCCATCAAGACCGGCCGCCCGATCATCGGCATCAACGAGGGCGGTGGCGCGCGCATCCAGGAGGGCGTGGTCTCGCTCGGCCTCTACGGCGAGATCTTCACCCGCAACGTCAAGGCCTCCGGCGTGGTCCCGCAGATCTCGCTGATCATGGGCGCGAACGCGGGCGGGCACGTGTACTCCCCCGCGCTCACCGACTTCGTCGTGATGGTCGACCAGACCTCCCACATGTTCATCACCGGTCCCGACGTGGTGAAGACGGTGACCGGCGAGGAGGTCACGTTCGAGGAGCTCGGCGGCGCCCGCACGCACAACACCAAGTCCGGCAACGCGCACTACCTCGGCTCCGACGAGGAAGACGCGATCGCCTACGTCAAGGAGCTGGTGTCGTACCTGCCGTCGAACAACCTGTCCGACGCGCCGGTGTTCGACTCGCCCGAACCCACCGAGGGCTCGATCGCCGACAGCGTCAGCGACACCGACCGCGAGCTGGAGACGATCATCCCGGACTCGCCGAACCAGCCGTACGACATGCACGAGGTGATCAACCGCGTGCTCGACGACGGCGAGTTCCTCGAGGTGCAGGAGCTGTTCGCGCCCAACGTGATCGTCGGGTTCGGCCGGGTCGACGGGCACTCGGTCGGCGTCGTGGCCAACCAGCCGACCCAGTTCGCGGGCTGCCTCGACATCGACGCCTCGGAGAAGGCGGCGCGGTTCGTGCGCACCTGCGACGCGTTCAACGTGCCGGTGCTGACCTTCGTGGACGTCCCCGGCTTCCTGCCGGGCACCGACCAGGAGTGGAACGGCATCATCCGCCGCGGCGCGAAGCTGATCTACGCCTACGCCGAGGCGACCGTCCCGCTGGTCACCGTCATCACGCGCAAGGCCTACGGCGGCGCGTACGACGTGATGGGCTCCAAGCACCTCGGCGCGGACCTCAACCTGGCGTGGCCGACCGCGCAGGTCGCGGTGATGGGCGCGCAGGGCGCGGCGAACATCGTGCACCGCAAGACGCTCGCGAAGGCCGCCGACGAGGGCAAGGACGTCGAGGCGCTGCGGGCCGAGCTGATCCAGGAGTACGAGGACACGCTGCTCAACCCGTACGAGGCCGCCGAGCGCGGATACGTCGACTCGGTCATCGCGCCCGCGCACACGCGTGGCCACGTCGTGCGCGGCCTGGCCATGCTGCGGGAGAAGCGCGAGTCCCTGCCGCCCAAGAAGCACGGCAACATCCCGCTGTGAGGACTTCATGAGTGACGAGAAGCGCCCGTTCCTGCGGATCGTGCGCGGCAACCCGGACGACGAGGAACTGGCCGCGTTGACCGCGGTGCTCGCGGCCGCCGCGTCGGCCCCGGCCGAGCCCGAACGCCCACGCCGCAGGTCGGCGTGGGCGGACCGGGCGCACCAGCTGCGCATGCCGCTGCACCCGGGCGAAGGCGCCTGGCGGGCGTCGGCCTTGCCCCGCTGAGCCCGAGCCGCGAAAAAAATTCTGGGAGTCGTGTCGAAATCGCGTGGGCCTCTTCGAGGTGTAGGTGATCGGCCGGAAGGACCGGCCGCACCCGCACGGAGAGGACACGGCGATGACTCAACTCGCCACCAGGACCTGCCCGCCCCTGGAAAACCGCGTCACCAGGTCGTTGCTCGGCTACGGCGTGCTCGCCGGTGCCGTGTACGAGATCGTCTCGATCGCACAGGCCGCCACCCGCGAAGGCTTCGACTTCACCCGCCACTCCTGGAGCCTGCTGGCCAACGGCTCGCTCGGCTGGATCCAGATCGCCAACTTCGTACTGACCGGCGCGATGACCATCGCCTTCGCCGTCGGGCTCGGACGCGCCACCGGCACACGATGGGCGCCACGGCTGGCCGGCGCGTTCGGCGCGAGCCTGATACTGGCCGGCATCTTCCGCGCCGACCCCGCACGGGGCTTCCCGGACGGCGCGACCGCACAACTCAGCTGGCACGGCGTGGCGCATCTGGCCGCCGGTGCCGTCGGTTTCCTGTGCCTGATCACCGCGTGCCTGCTCGTCGGCCGCTGGTTCGCCGGGCGAGGGCGTAGCGGCTGGGCCTGGTACAGCCGCGCGACCGGAATCGCCTTCCTCGCCGGTTTCCTGTGTGTCTCCTCGGGATCGAGCGCACCATGGGCCACGCTGGCGTTCGTCGCCGCGGTGACCCTTGCCTGGGCCTGGATCGCCGCCGTCGCCGTCCACCTCTACCGCCACTAGGAGAACTCCGATGCGCTACATCGTTCTGCTCAAGGGCACCAATCCCGGCACTCCCCCACCGCCCGAGCTGATGGCCGCCATCATGGCGCTCGGCGAGGAGGCGACGAAGGCGGGCGCGATGCTCGACAACGCCGGGCTCGCACCCAGCGCCGCGGGCGCCCGCGTCGAGGTCCTCGACGGCGAGCTCAGCGTCACCGACGGCCCGTTCGCCGAGTCGAAGGAAATGATCAGCTACGCGCTCTACGAGGTGGCCTCGCGTGAGGAGGCGGTCGAATGGACGCGCCGGTTCATGCAGATCCACGTCGACATGTGGCCCGGCTGGGAGGGCGAGTCCCAGGTGCTGAAGGTGATGGGCCCGGAGGATTTCGCTCCACAGTCCTAGGGTGTGCTTGGATCGGCGGACGTGAGCGCCGCCGATCCGAGCCAGGCCACCGCGAAGGCGGTCGAAGCGGTCTACCGCATCGAATGCGCCAAGCTGGTGGCCGCACTCGCCAAGATCGTCGGCGACGTCGGCATCGCCGAGGAGCTCGCCCAGGACGCGCTGGTCATCGCACTGGAGCAGTGGCCGGTGCAGGGCATCCCGCAGCATCCCGCGTCGTGGCTGATGGCGACCGCGAAGCACCGCGCCATCGACCTGCTGCGCCGTCGCGATCGGTATCAGGACAAGCTGGCCACGATGGGCAGGCAGCTGCGCCAGGTCGAGGACGCCGACTGGGACGCGGCGCTGGACGATCCGGTCGGCGACGATCTGCTCCGGCTCGTCTTCACCGTCTGCCATCCCGGACTGCCCGCCGAAGGCCGCGTCGCACTCACCCTGCGCGCGGTCGGCGGGCTCACCACCGCCGAGATCGCGCGTGCGCTGCTGGCGAAGGAAACGACCATCGGGCAGCGCATCGTGCGCACGAAGCGAACGTTGACCGACAAGCGCATCGCGCTGGAGTTGCCACCCGCGAGTCAGCTCACCGAACGGCTCGCCTCGGTGCTGGAAGTCGTCTATCTCATCTTCAACGAGGGCTACTCGGCCACCAGCGGCGGCGACTGGACGCGGCCGGACCTGTGCGCGGAGGCGCTGCGCCTCGGCCGCGTGCTCGCGCACCTGTTGCCGGACCGGCCCGAGGTGCACGGGCTCAGCGCGTTGATGGAACTGCAGGCGTCCCGGATGCCCGCACGATCCGGCCCCGGCGGCGCACCGGTGCTGCTGCTCGACCAGGACCGCACGCGGTGGGATCACCAGCTCATCCGGCGCGGGCTCGCGTCACTGGAGCGGGCCGAGCGGCTCGGCGGCGCACTGCACGCCTACACGCTGCAGGCCGGGATCGCCGCCTGTCACGCCCGCGCCCGCACCGCGGCGGACACCGACTGGGAGCGGATCGCGAACCTGTACCAGGTGCTCGCCTATGTCTCGCCGTCGCCGGTCGTCGATCTCAACCACGCGGTCGCGGTCGGCATGGCGAAGGGCCCGGAACACGGATTGTCCATTGTGGACAGACTGGCGGCGGGTGGTGCGCTGGCGAGGTACCCGCAACTGCCCGCCGTCCGCGGTGATCTGCTGGCGCGCCTTGGCCGCGCCGCCGAGGCGCGGGCCGAGTTCGAGACCGCCGCGGCGCTGACCCGCAACGAACGGGAACGCGACGTGTTCCTCCGCCGCGCCGCGGAACTCTAGGCCGGTTCCAGCGCCTCGGTCCGCGCGGGCCGGACCCCGGCGTGGGAATGCAGCCTGACCAGACGGAACGTGCCGACGAGCGCCATCACCAGCACGATGCCGAACGCCAGCCGGTGTGCGGTGGACGCGGCGACGCCCCGCCCGGCGAACGCGTCCAGCAGGATGCCGACCCCGAGTTCGGCGACGACCGCGAAGCAGAAACCGCCCATGTTCGCCACGCCGCTGGCGACCCCCGCCTGGTGCCCGTGGTTGGAGGTACGGGCCAGATCGAACGCCAGCATGCTCACGCCGCCGGCCGCGCCGATGAGGAACAGGACCGGGCCGAGCACGAGCGTCGGCAGCGGACCGGGCACGACCACCAGCACGATCCAGCACAGCGCCCCGACGACGGCGGCCGACGCGACGAGGTTCGCCCGCGCGCCTGGCCGTCGCGAGCCGATCTGCCCGGCCACGGTGCTGACCAGCACGAACCCGATCACCACGACGCTGAGCAGCCCACTCGCCGCGCCGGGCGTGCGGCCCTGCGCGCTGACCAGGTAGGGCTGGCCGAGCACCGCCGTGAACGACACGAACGTGCCCATCAGCGTGAAGTGGGTCCACATCGCGTGCCGGGTGCCGCGGTTGCGCCAGGCGTGACGCAGGCTTTCGCGCAGCGGCTCGCCCGTCGTGATCGGTGCCGCATGCCCGGTGGGACCGTCGCGCAGGATCACCCCGACGATCACGAGCAGCACGGCCGTGACCACACCGGCGATGAGGAACGCGCCCGTCCAGCCGACGCCGTTGAGCAGCGCGGCGAGCGGCGTGGTCGCGATGAGCTGGCCGAGGCCGCCGATCATTCCGGTGAGCGCGGCGACCAGTGCGTACCGGCGGCCGGGAAACCAGTTGTGCGCCAAGCGAAGCACGTTGACGAACAGGAACGCGTCACCGGCGCCGATCAGCGCGCGGCCGAGCATCGCGAGCGGATACGCCGAGGTCAGTGCGAAGATCGTGGAGCCGGCGGCCATCGAGGCCATTCCGACGAGCAGCAGGCGCCGGGGCCCGAACCGGTCTGCGGCCGCGCCGACCGGCACCTGGAGAGCCGCGTAGAGCACGAGTTGCACGACGGAGAACGCGGCGAGCCCGGTCGCGTCGATCGTGAAGCGTTCCTGCGCGGTGAGACCGGCTACCGACAGGCTCATCCGGTGGAACAGCGCGGTCAGGTAGCACAACGCACCAAGGCCCCACATCAGCCACGCCCTGCGCACGAACACCTCCCCTTGCATCTATCTTGTATCTAACAGGATCGTCGCTAGTATGCGCGCATGTCAACGAGGGACGGCTCACAGGCGGGAGCCAGCGATCGCGTCTACCAGTGGACCAAGGAACGCATTCTGGACGGGCGCTTCGAGGGCGGACGGCTGATCAGCGAGGGCGAGGTCGCCGACGCGGTGAGTCTGTCGCGCACCCCCGTCCGCGAGGCTTTCCTGCGGCTGTCCGGCGAGGGCTTTCTGCGGCTGTACCCGAAGCGGGGCGCGCTCGTCGTGCCGGTTTCGGCGAGCGAGGCGGCGGACATCGCGGAGGCGAGGATCTTCCTCGAACGCCACGCCGCGGCCAAGGTCATCGCGGCGGGCACCCAACGCGAGGTCGCCGGCCGGATGCGGATGGTGCTGGACAAGCAGCGCACGCTCGCCCCGCCGGAACCGGCCTTCACCGCACTGGACCGCGATTTCCACGCGACACTGGTCAACGCGGCGGGCAACACCCTGTTCGACGAGTTCTACTCCAGCCTGCGGGACCGGCAGTTGCGGATCGTCCACACGGTACTGCGCAACGCCAACGCCGAACGCCCGCGCATCATCATCGAGGAGCACGCCCGCATCTGTGACCTGCTCGAAGCGGGTGATTACGAGAGCCTGCACGAGCTGATCGCCAGTCACATCACGTCGGTGAGCGAGCAACTGCGGGCCGAGTAGAGACGGCAGGCTCGCCGCGCCAGGCAGGCCGGCACACGCTGTTCGACAACCCCCTATCCCGCGCCGTATAGTCCAAGTGGAATAAACGAGATGGGCGCTCGAAGGGAAGCGATCGATCATGTCGGCGGCGAAACCGCTCACCACGCTTGCGATGGCCGTCCTCGAACTGCTCTACGAACGGCCGATGCACCCGTACGAGATGACGCAGCTCATGCGGGAGCGTCACGTCGACCGTCGCGTCAAGCTGCGGCCCGGCTCGCTCTATCACACCGTGGAACGGCTGCTGTCCCAAGGATTCATCGAGGTCGTCGACACCCAGCGTCAGGGCAGGCGGCCCGAACGCACGGTCTACGCGATAACCGACCTCGGCCGCGACACGTTCTCCGCCCAGACCAGGCAGATGCTCACGACGCTGGCGCCGGACTACACGCCGTACCCGGTGGCCCTGTCCGCGGGCAACGAGCTGGACCGCGAGGACTTCCTGAACCAGTTGCGCAGGCGGGTCATCCAGCTGCACGGGCAGGTCGCGGCGGAACGCACGATCGCGGAGCAGCTGATCGAGAAACAGCTGCCGCGGATGTACTGGATCGACTTCGACTACATCACCCACCAGCGGCAGTCCGAATTGGACTGGACGAAGAAGCTCATCGACGACCTCGAAACGGGCCGGATTCCCTGGCCCGGCCAGAAGGCCGAAGTGGTCCCCACCCTGTCTCTCTTAGCCGACGAGGAAAACCCTGATGACAAGGCAAGCTAACCCGTGGGCGGCGCTGATCGCGTTGTGCATCGGGTTCTTCATGATTCTCCTGGACACCACGATCGTGTCCATCGCGATCCCCGCCATGGTGCGCGGCCTGCACACCGACCTCAACTCCGTGGTCTGGGTGCTGTCGGTCTACCTGCTCACCTACGCCGTCCCGATGCTGTTCACCAGCCGCCTCGGTGACCGCTTCGGCCCGAAGCGCGTGTTCCTCGCCGGGCTCGCGGTGTTCACGCTTTCCTCGCTGTGGTGCGGTCTGTCCGGCACGGCCGAGATGCTCATCGCCGCCCGCGCGGTCCAGGGCCTGGGCGCGGCGCTGATGACCCCGCAGACGCTCGCGTTCATCACCCACCTGTTCCCGCCCGCCAAACGCGGCCCCGCGATGGGCCTCTGGGGTGGCGTGGCCGGGCTCGCGACGATCGCGGGCCCGCTGCTCGGCGGCGTACTCGTCGACGGCCTCGGCTGGGAGTGGATCTTCTTCGTCAACGTGCCGATCGGCGTGATCGGCATCGGGCTGACGCTCGCGCTGGTGCCGGACTGGCAGCCCAGGCACGCGCACTCCTTCGATCTGCTCGGCATCGCGCTGTCCGCCGCCGGACTGTTCTGCCTGGTGTTCGGCATCCAGAACGGACAGCACTACTCGTGGGGCGAGGTGTTCGGCCCGGTCAACGTCTTCGAGATCATCGGCGCCGGGGTGCTGCTGCTCGTGGCGTTCGTGATCTGGCAGCGGTTCAACACCCGCGAACCGCTTCTGCCGCTGCGCGTGTTCAACAACCGCAACTTCTCCACCGGCACGATCACGGCGGCCGCGATCGGCTTCGCGATGACCGGGATGTTCGTGCCGATCGTCGTGTACGTGCAGGACGTGCTGGGCATGTCGCCGTCCAAGGCCGGCCTGCTGACCGCGCCGATGTCGTTGCTGTCCGGGATGATCGCGCCGTTCATCGGCCGCCTTTCGGACAAGGTCAACGCGAAGTACCTGGTGGTGACCGGTTTCGTGGCGCTGGCGGCGGGCCTGTTCGTGATCTCGGTGCAGGCGCGGGCCGACACCGACCCGTGGGCGCTGGTACCGGCGCTGCTGCTGTGCGGTGTCGGTACCGGTTTCGTGTTCGCGCCGATGAGCAACGTCGCGATGAGTTCCGTGGAGCGGTCGCTGGCGGGCACGGCCTCCGGGATCTTCAACACGTCGCGGCAGGTCGGTGGTGTGCTCGGCAGTGCCGCGATCGGCGTGCTGCTGCAGGCCAGGATCACCACGCAGATGGCCGCCGAACACGGCAACGTGCCGGTCGCGCTGACCGACGCGGCCAAGGAAACACTCATCCTGCCCGCCGCGGTGCTGCTACTCGGCGCACTCGCCGCGCTCGCGATGAAGCGTCCGGCGCCGCAGGACAGCGCGCCGCGGGTGGGCACCGGGGCCGAACCGGCCGCGGCCTGAGGATATGTTCGGCCGGTGCGTTTCGTACTCGCCTCCGCTTCCCCCGCCCGGCTCGGCGTGCTCCGCGCGGCCGGTATCGAACCCGGTGTCGTGGTCTCCGGCGTCGATGAGGACGCCGTGGCCGCAGCACTGACCGACCCCTCGCCGGCCGAACTGGTCACCGCGCTCGCGGTGGCGAAGGCGGAGGCGGTGGTGGAGACCGTGGCCGCGACCCACGCCGACGCCGTCGTGGTCGGCTGCGACTCGATGTTGTCCATCGGCGGGGAGATGGTCGGCAAACCCGGGGAGCCCGAGGTGGCGCGCAAGCGCTGGGCGCAGATGGCGGGCGGCTCGGGCGAGCTGCTCACCGGCCACGCGGTGCTGCGACTCGAGAACGGGGTCGTCACGCGGCGCGCCACCGACAGCCAGACCACCACGGTGCGCTTCGCCGAGCCGAGCACCGACGAGCTGGAAGCGTATGTCGCGACGGGTGAACCGCTCGCCGTCGCCGGGGCGTTCACCCTCGACGGGCGCGGCGGCTGGTTCGTCGAGGGCATCGACGGCGATCCGTCCAGCGTCATCGGGATCAGCCTGCCGTTGACCCGCCGCCTGCTGGCCAGGATCGGCGTCAGCGTCGTCGACCTCTGGTCCTAACAGGCACGCAGGTCGGAGGCCTCCAGCCGGACGTTGGGCCAGCCCCGCAACTGCGACAGATAGGTGTAGTGGCGCGTGCACCCGACACTGCTGCCGTCCAGCGCGTACACCCGCGCCTGCACGGGCGAGTTCTGCACGACCACCACTTCCGGCGCGCCCGAACCCGACACGCTGTTCAGCGTCAGCACCCCGGCGTCGGAGAAGTAGGGCTTGTCCACCGACCGCCAGGTGCCCGCCCTGTCGATCATCAACTGCCCGACGCGGCCGCCGCTGAGCGGGCCGGTGACAAGGCAGGCGGAGACCGAAGCGGTCACGCACGACAGGGAGCCGGCGTCGAGTCGGGCGCCGAGCCGCGTGATCGTGGTCTGCACGACGACCCCGCCCGCGCGGAACTGGCCGTTGGCGCCCTGGTCGTCGGCCAGCAGCTCGACCGTGCCGCCGTCGACGGTCTGGCTGGCAAGCACCCGGCACGGTCCGGAACCGCACTCCTCGGCGGTCGTCACGGGCACGGCGGGCGCGGCCATCTGCAGGGCCGGTCCTCCCTCGTCGCGGGACCGCAGCGAGGCCACCCCGATCAGCGCCCCGACCGTCACCAGCACCGCGAGCACGGCCGTGACCACCACGGATCGAGGAGCTCGCACCTCCTGCCACCCCTTCTTCCCCAGCCTGGTCCCCCGTCAGAGTAAGCGTGAGCCGCCTCTCACCGCACGGCGACAGCCGAACCGTAAACTGCGGGAAGGCCCGCTGAAGAGCCACGTTACGACCACTTCAGGGGGCACCGGCGAACACCACATGGAGGTAGGGGCGTGCCCGAGCAGGCCAGCGGCGGACCGGTCACCAAGATCCTCATCGCCAACCGCGGCGAGATCGCGGTGCGCGTCATCAGAGCGGCCAAGGACGCCGGTCTCACCAGCGTCGCCGTCTACGCCGAACCCGACCGCGACGCCCCGCACGTGCGGCTCGCGGACGAGGCGTTCGCGCTCGGCGGCACCACGGCGGCGGAGAGTTACCTCGTCATCGACAAGCTCATCGACGTCGCGAAGCGCTCCGGCGCCGACTCGGTGCACCCCGGCTACGGCTTCCTGTCCGAGAACGCGGACTTCGCCCAGGCCGTCATCGACGCCGGGCTGACCTGGATCGGCCCCAGCCCCCAGGCCATCCGGGACCTCGGCGACAAGGTCACCGCCCGGCACATCGCCACGCGGGCGGGCGCGCCGCTGGTGCCCGGCACCAAGGAGCCCGCGAAGAACGCCGACGAGATCGTCGAGTTCGCCAAGGAACACGGTCTTCCGGTCGCGATCAAGGCCGCCTTCGGTGGCGGCGGCCGCGGCCTCAAGGTCGCGCGCACGATCGAGGAGATCCCCGAACTGTTCGAGTCGGCCACCCGCGAGGCCGTCGCCGCGTTCGGCCGCGGCGAGTGCTTCGTGGAGCGCTACCTGGACAAGCCCCGCCACGTCGAGGCGCAGGTGCTGGCCGACAAGCACGGCAACGCCATCGTCGTCGGCACCCGCGACTGCTCGCTGCAGCGGCGTCACCAGAAGCTGGTCGAGGAGGCGCCCGCGCCGTTCCTGTCCGACGAGCAGCGCCGCACGATCCACGAGTCCGCGAAGGCGATCTGCAAGGAAGCCGGTTACTCGGGTGCCGGCACCGTCGAGTACCTCGTCGGCACCGACGGCACGATCTCGTTCCTCGAGGTGAACACCCGGCTGCAGGTCGAGCACCCGGTGTCGGAGGAAACCACCGGCATCGACCTGGTGCGCGAGATGTTCCGCATCGCCCGCGGCGAGAAGCTGCGGATCACCGAGGACCCGCAGCCGCGCGGCCACTCGATCGAGTTCCGCATCAACGGTGAGGACGCCGGCCGCAACTTCCTGCCCGCGCCCGGCACCGTCACCAGGCTGGTGTTCCCGGAAGGCCCCGGTGTCCGCGTCGACTCGGGCGTGCAGACCGGCAGCGTCATCGGCGGCCAGTTCGACTCGATGCTCGCGAAGCTGATCGTCACCGGTTCCGACCGGGAGAACGCGCTGGAGCGCAGCCGCCGCGCGCTGGACGAGATGGTCGCCGAGGGCATGGCCACGGTGCTGCCGTTCCACCGGGTGATCGTGCGTGACCCGGCGTTCATCGGCGACGGCGAGTCCTTCAGCGTACACACGCGCTGGATCGAGACCGAGTTCGACAACCAGATCGAGCCGTTCACCGACGGCGCGGAGGCCGACGAGGAGGCCGAGCCCCGGCAGACCGTGGTGGTCGAGGTCGGCGGGCGCCGCGTCGAGGTGTCGCTGCCCGGCGCTCTTGCCCTCGGCGGCGGCAACGGCGGTGCGGCCGCGGCGAAGGCGAAGCCGCGCAAGCGTGCCGGCGGCGCGAAGAGCGCGGTCAGCGGCGACGCGGTGACCGCCCCGATGCAGGGCACCATCGTCAAGGTCGCGATCGAAGAGGGCCAGCAGGTCGACGCCGGTGAACTGATCGTCGTGCTGGAGGCGATGAAGATGGAGAACCCGGTCACGGCGCACAAGGCGGGCACCGTGACGGGCTTGGCCATCGAAGTGGGCGCGGCCGTGACTCAGGGCTCCGTTCTCCTTGAAATCAAGGACTAATATCTGCAGATGTGAATGAGTCTCCGGACGTCCGGATCGGTGACGCCGACCGCGAGACGGCCCTGAACGCGCTCGGCGAGCACCTGAGCGCGGGGCGGCTCGACGTCGACGAATACGGGGAACGCTCGGCGAGGGTGACGGCGGCGAAGACGCGGCGCGAGCTGACAGAGATCTTCACCGACCTGCCCGCACCGCGCCCCGGCGTGGCTCCCGCGGCCGCGGCGGTGGAGAAGCCGCGGCCGAAGCCGGGCGAGCCGATCGCGTGGTCGGATCGGCCGGTCGGCCAGCGCGTCACGGCGGGCATCCTGCCGCTGCTGTTCGTCGGCGCCATCGTCGTCGGCCTCACCACCGGGATCTGGTGGTTCATCGCGGTGCCGTTCATCGTCGGCGCGGTGGGCCGCGGGTTCTGGGGCCCGGACTGGGACAAGGACCGTCGTGATCAACGGCATCGTCATCCGCGACGCGAACTTCGTGACCGGTAGCCGGTGAGCGAGGACATGCGGCTCAGCGACGCTGAGCGCAACGAGGCGATCGAGGTGCTGTCCGAACACGTCCGGACCGGGCGGCTGGACATCGACGAGTTCGGCAAGCGGTCGGCGCAAGCGAGTGCCGCGCGGACGACGGCCGAGCTGCGGCCGCTGTTCAAGGACCTGCCCGAACCGCATCCGAGCGTGCTGCGCAAGGCACCGCCGGCGCCGAAGGACCGGCCGCAGGTGCCGGTGCGCCGGTTCGGCCCCGGGGTCGTGCCGATCGCGGCGATCATCGCGTTGTTGTTGTTCTTGACGGTGGCCAAGACGTGGCTGGTGTTCGTGCTGCCGGTGGTCGTCGCGCTGGCGATGGGGTCGAGGACGAAGTAAGCGCATGGAGCCGGTGGAAATCAACGCGGGTGAGTACTACCTGCGCCAGCTGCGCGCCGACGACCGGATGGACGACCGGCCGGCGCTGATCGAGGCGTTCGCCGACGCCGAGCACGCGCGCCACATCCGGAACTATTCGGTGCGCAGTCTCGACGAGGCGACGGGCTACGTCGAGCAGCGCGCACTCGAATGGGCCGAGGACGAGCGTTGTTCGTGGGCCATCGCCGAGCCGACGACGGGTGCGCTGCTGGGCGAGGTCGGTCTGAAGGACCTGGACTTGGCGGCGGGCACCGGCGAGGCGGCGCTGTGGGTGCACCCGGCGGCACGCGGGCGCGGGGTGGCCGTGACGGCGCTGAGCACGGTGCTGCGTTTCGGGTTCGGCGCGCTCGGCCTGACCGAAGTCGGCTACCGGCACCATCCGGACAACCACGCGTCGGCGACGGTGGCGCAGCGTTGCGGTTTCACGCGGGCCGGCGAGGGCCCGGACCCGTTCCAGCCCGGCGGAGTGCTGGTCGAGTGGGTGCGCACGGCGGAATAGTGACCGGGTTCGCGGTGCTGTTCTGGTCACGCTGTGCTAGCTGACACAATTCCTTTCCCCCTCGAAGAAGTTGTGATGATCTGGATTGGAAACCGATTCAGTGCCGAACGGGGGAAACGTGGGCGAGTCAAGTCTCTTCCTGACCCGCATCCTCGACGTGCTTTGTGAGGGCGGCGACAAAATCGCATTCGCCTACCGTGGCCAGTCGATGAGCTACCAGGAGACCTTTGACACATTGCGTCGTCTGCATGCGACGCTGAAATCGGAGGGCATTTCTCCCGGCCAAACGGTGGCCATCACGGGCGGAAACGCGCCGGAAACAATTCTGCTGCAGATCGCGGCACAGTTGCGCGGCGCCGAAGTCGTTCATGTCGATGGGTGCGCTTTCGACGAGGTCGCGCCGGACCACGTGCTGTCCTCGGACCCGGACTGCCCGCTGCTGCTGGCGTCGAACGGCGCGAAGGCCGCCGAGGCGGACATCGTGATGCCGCGCGGGGTGAAGACGCTGTTCCTGTCGGACGACGCGAAGCCGGTCACGTACCGCGATGAGTACGAGGACCTGGCGCGCACGTGCGAGCCGCACCCGGACGGGCCGCAACAGGTGCTGCTGATCGCCCCGATGTCACACCCGATCGGCAATCGCATCACGGTGAAGGCCCTGCTCGCCGGCGACACGGTGGTAATCCACGAACACGCCGCGGAAGCCCTCCAGAGCGAAACGGCCACGCCCTCGGCGCGGTAGGTTTCGCCCTTTCGCCGGCGTAGCCTGGCGGGCATCCTGGGTCCGCTTCCCGCACCGCGGCCGCTCGCCGTCCAAACCGAGCACGGCAGCCGGCGAGGCCTCCGGCCTGCGGCGACCATCCGGCTTACCTCGCGCCGCTATCGGTCCTCAGGCCGTCAGACCTCGGCCGGCCGCGCTCGCGCCTCACACCACGCACCCTCCCCATGGCGGCACGGCAGCCGCCGCGTCGGCTCGCCCGACCGACCGACGGCGCTTCAGCCGACCGGCTCACTCGGCTGGGCGGCGCACTCAGCCCGGCCCGCGCCTCACCACGCACCATGCTCCGTGGCAGTCCGCAGCCACGTCGACTCGCCCGACCGGCTTGCTCACGCAACCGGCAGCGCCTCAGCCGGGCCCGCGCCGCCGACCGGCTCGCGCAGCCAGGCCCGCGCCTCACCACACCCCCACGGTGCTCCAAGGCACCGCAGCTCGCCCAATCAGCGGGCTCAGCCGACCGGCTCGCTCAGCCAGGCCCGCGCCTCACCACACCCCCACGGTGCTCCAAGGCACCGCAGCTCGCCCAATCAGCGGGCTCAGCCGACCGGCTCGCTCAGCCGGGCACGCGCCTCCGGGGCGTTGCCGCGGCGGGCGTCCGCGGCCTCGTCGTTGGGCTGTGTCTGCGAGTCCCGTTCGGCGGTGACCCGGGCGTTGTAGACCTCGACCTCGTGCGCGATCGTCGCCTCCGACCAGCCCAGCACCTCGCCCATCAGGCGGGCGACCTGCCGCGCGCAGTCCACTCCCCGATGCGGATACTCGATCGAGATCCGCGTCCGGCGGGCGAGTACGTCCTCCAGGTGCAGCGCGCCTTCGTGACTCGCGGCGTACACGGCCTCCACCGCCAGGTAGTCCGGCGCGTGGTCGAGCGGCCGCAGCAGCTCCGGCCTGCCTTTGGCCTCGTCCAGCACCTCGTGCACCAGCGAGCCGTAGCGGTCGAGCAGGTGCCGCACCCGGTAGGGATGCAAGCCGTGCTGCGAGGCCAGGTGATCGGCCTGGTTGACCAGCGCGTGGTAGCCGTCGGCGCCCAGCAGCGGCACCTTGTCGGTGATCGACGGTTGCGGCCGCCCCGGCAGATCGACGGCCGCCGCGTTCACCGCGTCGGCCGCCATCACCCGGTAGGTCGTGTACTTCCCGCCCGCGATCGCGACCAGACCCGGCGCCACGCGCGCGACGGCGTGCTCCCGCGACAGCTTCGAGGTCTCCTCGCTCTCCCCCGCGAGCAAGGGCCGCAGCCCGGCGTAGACGCCTTCGATGTCGTCGTGCGTGAGCGGCGTCGCGAGCACCGAGTTGACGTGTTCGAGGATGTAGTCGATGTCGTGCTTGGTCGCCGCCGGGTGCGCCAGATCGAGATTCCAGTCCGTGTCCGTGGTGCCCACGATCCAGTGATTGCGCCACGGAATGACGAACAGGACCGACTTCTCGGTCCGCAGGATGAGCCCCGACTCCGCCACGATCCGGTCCCGCGGCACGACGATGTGCACGCCCTTGCTGGCCCGCACCCGGAACCGTCCCCTGCTGCCGGACAGGTGCTGCAGCTCGTCGGTCCACACCCCCGTGCAGTTGACGACCACGTTCGCCTGGATCTCGGCTTCGCGCCCGTCCTCCACGTCGCGCACGCGCACCCCGGAGACCCGGTCGGCCTCCCGCAGGAACCCGACGACCTGCGTCGACGTGCGGACCACCGCGCCGTAATGCGCGGCCGTGCGGGCGACCGTCATCGTGTGGCGGGCGTCGTCGGACTGGGCGTCGTAGTAGCGGATTCCGCCGACCAGCGCGTTCCGCTTGAGCGCGGGCACCATGCGCAACGCGCCCGCCCTGGTCAGATGCTTCTGACCAGGCACGGACCGAGCCCCGCCCATCGTGTCGTAGAGGAACAACCCGGCGGCCGTGTACGGACGCTCCCAGCCTCGGTGCGTCAGCGGGTAGAGGAAACTCACCGGTTTGACCAGATGCGGCGCGAGCCGGGTGAGCATCAGCTCCCGCTCGCGCAGGGCCTCGCGAACCAGGCCGAACTCGAGCTGCTCCAGATAACGAAGGCCGCCGTGGAAGAGCTTGCTCGACCGGCTGGAGGTGCCGGACGCGAGATCGCGCGCCTCGACCAGCGCGACCCGCAGCCCGCGGGTGGCCGCGTCCAGCGCGGTGCCTGCCCCGACGACGCCCCCGCCGATCACCACGAGATCGAACGTTTCCTCGCCGAGCCTCCGCCAGGCTTGCTCACGCGTGGCCGGCCCCAGCTCCGCCTCACTCACTCCGGCTTCCCTCCTCACGGGTGCAGGTGACGCCCCCAGCATGGCACGGCACGCCCGCTTCGGTCGGGTTGACGAGGGTGTTCCCTGACACCCGATCGGTTGCAGCGGCAAACTCTTGGATTGGTCCGTACCACGAAGTAGCGTGCGTGTGGATCGCGGACTGGCGAAGACGCCTGGGGCTTCATGCCGGTCCTTGACAGACGTTGGGGAAGAGGTGGCATGAGCTCACTTGCGATCTTTGTCTGGGAGTTGATGGGCACGGCCGTGCTCATCTTGCTGGGAAACGGCGTGGTCGCGAATGTCGTGTTACGCAAGAACGCCGGGCATAACGCGGGTTTCCTGTTCATCACGTTCGGCTGGGCCTTCGGCGTGTTCGCAGGCGCCAGCATCGCCTCGCCCACGGGGGCACACCTGAACCCGGCGGTCACGCTGGGACTCGCGATCTCCGGCCAGACGCCGTGGTCGAAGGTGCCGGTGTACATGGCGGGAGAACTGGCCGGGGCGATCGTCGGCGCCGTACTCTGCTGGGCGGTGTACAAACTCCAGTTCGACGACCACCCGGAGCCGGAAAACACCCTGGGCATCTTCTCCACCGCACCGCAGATCCGGAACAAGGCGTGGAACCTCGTCACCGAGATCATCGGCACTTTCGTGCTCGTCGGCTGGATCCTGTTGAGCCCGACCGCCAAGGCACCCACCGCTGGGGTGCCGGAGTTCGGCAACTCCGCGCTGGGCTACGCGGGTGTCTCCTTCGTCGTGCTGGTCATCGGTATTTCGCTCGGTGGCCCCACCGGTTACGCGATCAACCCGGCGCGCGACCTCGGTCCGCGGCTGGCTTACGCGTTCCTGTTGCCGATCAAGGGCAAGGCGAATCCCGACTGGGGGTACTCGTGGGTTCCCGTCGTCGGACCGCTCGCCGGTGGCGCACTGGCCGCGGCGCTCTACCTGGCCGTCCACAACCTGACCTGATAAGGGAGAAACCATGACTTCCTATGTCGCCGCAATCGACCAGGGCACCACGTCGACCCGCGCGATGATCTTCGACCATTCCGGCCGGGTCGTCGCGTCCGATCAACGCGAGCACGAGCAGATCTTCCCGCAGGCGGGCTGGGTCGAGCACAACGGCGAGGAGATCTGGGAAAACACCCGCGCGGTCACGGCGGGCGCCCTCGCCAAGGCCGATCTCCGCGCGAGTGACATCGCCGCCGTCGGCATCACGAACCAGCGTGAGACCGCGCTGGTGTGGGACCGCAGGACCGGCAAGCCGGTGTACAACGCGATCGTCTGGCAGGACACCCGCACCGACAAGATCGTCCACGAGCTGGGCCGCCTCGGCACTTCGGGCAGCACGGCCGCGGGCGGCAGCGGGCAGGAGCGTTACCGCGCCACGACCGGCCTGCCGCTGGCCACCTACTTCTCCGGCCCCAAGATCAAGTGGATTCTGGACAATGTGGACGGTGTGCGGGAGCGCGCCGAAGCGGGTGACCTGCTGTTCGGCAACATGGACACCTGGGTGCTGTGGAACATGACCGGCGGCCCGGACGGCGGCCTGCACGTCACCGACCCGACGAACGCCTCCCGCACCCTGCTGATGGACCTGGACACGTTGTCCTGGAACGCCGACATCGCCGCGGAAATGGGAATTCCGATGTCGATGCTGCCCGAGATCCGCTCCTCCTCGGAGGAGTACGCGCGGGTGCGCGAGCGTGGCGTGCTCGCCGGCGTACCGATCGCCGGGATCCTCGGCGATCAGCAGGCGGCCACGTTCGGCCAGGCGTGCCTGTCCCCCGGCGAGGCCAAGAACACCTACGGCACGGGTAACTTCGTGCTGCTCAACACGGGCACCGAGAAGGTCATGTCGCAGAACGGGTTGCTGACCACGGTCTGCTACAAGATCGGCTCGAACGACACGGTTTACGCGCTGGAAGGTTCCATCGCGGTGACCGGATCGCTGGTGCAGTGGCTGCGCGACAACCTCGGCATGATCGCCACGGCCGCCGAAATCGAGCAGCACGCGAAGACCGTTGAAGACAACGGTGGCGCGTATTTCGTTCCGGCTTTTTCGGGCCTTTTCGCTCCTTACTGGCGTTCCGACGCGCGCGGCGCGATCGTCGGGCTCACCCGGTACGTGAACAAGGGGCATCTGGCGCGGGCGGTGCTGGAGGCGACCGCGTTCCAGTCGCGGGAGGTCATCGAGGCCATGAACGCCGACTCCGGGGTGCCGCTGAAATCGCTCAAGGTCGACGGCGGCATGGTCGTCAACGAACTCCTGATGCAGTTCCAGGCCGACATCCTCGGTGTGCCCGTGATCCGGCCGGTGGTCAACGAGACCACCGCGCTCGGTGCCGCCTACGCGGCGGGGCTCGCCGTCGGGTTCTGGGCGAGCGAGGACGACATCCGGAACAACTGGGCGCAGGACAAGGAATGGACGCCCACTATGGACGAGGGCACCCGCGAGGCCCAGTACCGCAACTGGAAGAAGGCCGTCACGAAGACTTTCGGCTGGGTCGAATAGACATCACCGGATTTCTCGTTCGCTGGAGGCGGGCCCGCGCCTGAGAATGCGCGGGTCCGCTTTTCCTTGTTCGGCTGTCGTTGTGTGGGTGCCCCGCGGAAGGCGGTCACCCGGTGATGACCGAAATCCCGGAATCACCAGGCGCGGAGATCACCCAGGCACGGAGATCACCGAGAACGGCACCCCCTGGTTGTCGGTCACCTGTGCCAGCCGCCCGTACGGCGAGTCCTTGGCCTCGCCCGTGACCGTGCCGCCCAGCTCGACCACCTTCGCCACAGCCGCGTCGGTGTCGGAGACGCCGAAGTAGGTGATCCACTGGGCCGGAACGTCCGCCGGCACCCCGGCGGGCCAGGCACCGAGACCGCCTACCGTCTGGTCACCGACGTTCAGGGTGACGTAGCTGAACCCCTCCGCGGAGATGTCGTCCAGCCGGTAACCGAAAACCTCGGCGTAGAAGGCCTTCGCGCCCTCGAAGTCGTGGGTCATGCATTCGTTCCAGACCATGGTGCTCGGCACGTTGGCGATTCCGGCGCCCTGGCTCTGCTTGGTCTGCCAGATACCGAAAGCGGCGCCCGTCGGGTCGACGCCGATCGCCATCCGGCCCGCCTCCCCCACATCGCCGGGCGGCATCGCCAGCTGCCCGCCCGCTTCGGTGATCTTGGCGGCGGTCTTGTCGGCGTCCGCGACCGCGAGGTAGGTCGTCCACACCGACGGAACGTCCGTTCCTGGTGGTTTCGGGCCTATCGCCGCCGCGGCTCTTCCCTCCACCGACGCGATCAGGTAGTGCCCGTAGTCCTCGCCCTGGTCCTCGATCTCCCAGCCGAGCAACGCGCGGTAGAACTCCGCCGCGCGCTTCGGGTCTGCGGCCATGACGTCGGCCCAGCAGGGCGTGCCCTCGGGCCATGCGGTGTCACGAATAGTCATGTCAGCTCCTGTTCTCGTGGTGCCTGTGATGGCGCTCACGAGTGTCGCACCAGGGTCTGACAAAAACGGCCCGGTTCGGGGCTCAGTTCCACAATGGACGGTCAGTCCAGGTCGTCGTGACGCATCAGCTGGCGGCCCGCCTCGGTGATCGACCCGGACAGCGACGGGTACACCGAGAACGTCAGCGCGAGGTGTTCGACCGTCAGCTGGTTCTGCACGGCGAGCGCGATCGGCAGGATCAGTTCGCTCGCGGTCGGCGCGACGACCACGCCACCGACGACCACGCCCGTCGCGGGCCGGCAGAACAGCTTCACGAAACCGCGCCGCAGGCCTTCCATCTTGGCGCGGGCGTTGGTCGCCAGCGGCAGCATGATCGTGCGGGCCGGTACCTCGCCGGAGTCGATCGCCTGCTGCGAAATGCCCACGGTCGCGATCTCGGGGTGGGTGAACACGTTCGCCGCGACCGTCTTGAGCTTGATCGGCGCGACGCCCTCGCCCAGCGCGTGCCACATCGCGATGCGGCCCTGCATGCTCGCGACCGAGGCGAGCATCAGCACTCCGGTGCAGTCGCCCGCCGCGTACACGCCGGGAACGCTGGTGCGGGACACGCGGTCGACGGTGATGAAACCGCCGGGCCCCGGCTCGATGCCGACGCGCTCGAGGCCGATGTCCTGGGTGTTGGGGATCGAGCCGACGGTCATCAGCGCGTGACTGGCCTCGATCACGCGACCGTCGGTGAGGTGCACCGCCACGCCCTTCTCGGTGCGTTCCACCTTGTCGGCGCGCGCGTGCTTGGCCACGGCGGTGCCGCGCTGGGAAAAGACCTCCTCCAGCACGGCGGCCGCGTCGGCGTCCTCGTGTGGGAGGACGCGGTCGCGGCTGGACACGACGGTGACCTTGACGCCCATTTCGGTGTACGCGGAGGCGAACTCGGCGCCGGTCACACCGGATCCGATGACCGCGAGATGTTCGGGCAGCTCACGCAGGTCGTAGAGCTGGCGCCAGTCGAGGATGCGCTCGCCGTCGGGCACCGCGCCCGGCAGCACGCGGGGGGTGGCACCGGTGGCGATCAACACGACGTCGGCGTCGAGCAGCTCCGGCTCACCCGAACGCGGCGTGACGCGGACCTTGTGGGTGGCCAGGCCCGGCTCCTCGTCGGCGAACCGCGCCTCACCGGTGATCACCCGCACACCTTCGCGCTGCACCCGCGCGCGGATGTCGGCGGACTGGGCCAGCGCGAGGCCCTTGACCCGGCCTTGCACGGTGCGCAGGTCGATGCTCGTCTCGGCCATGTCGGTGACGATGCCCAGCTCGGCCAGGCCGTGCATGCTCGCGCGCGCACCGGAGGACGCGATGAACGTCTTGGACGGGACGCAGTCGTAGAGCACGCATGCGCCCCCGAGCCCGTCCCGTTCGACGACCGTGACGTTCGCGCCGTGCTGGGCGGCCACCAAAGCCGCCTCGTAGCCGGCGGGGCCCCCGCCCATGATCACGATCCTGGTCACGTCATTCCTCCTCGTCGCGCCGCTCATGTCCACCTTAGGAGGGCACACCTGGAGTACATCCGGTCGGGGGAGCCGCGGGTCGCTAGGCTGTGGCCGTGCCGTTGTATGCCGCTTACGGGTCCAACATGGAGCCCGCTCAGATGATGGAGCGTGCCCCGCACTCGCCGATGGCGGGCACCGGCTGGCTGGAAGGCTGGCGGTTGACGTTCGGCGGCGAGGACATCGGCTGGGAGGGTGCCCTGGCCACGATCGTCGAAGACCCGGGATCACGGGTCTTCGTCGTGCTCTACGACGTGACCTCGCTCGACGAGACGCAGCTCGACCGCTGGGAAGGCGGTGAGCTCGGGCTGCACAACAAGATCCGCCTGCGTGTGCAGACGATGGAGGGCTCGGTCCTGGCCTGGCTGTACGTGCTGGACGCCTACGAGGGCGGGCTGCCCTCCGCGCGCTACCTCGGCGTGCTCGCCGACGCCGCGGAGGCGGCGGGAGCCCCGCAGGACTATGTGGACGATCTGCGGACACGGCCCTGCCGGGGCATCGCCACGTAGCTGTGGATAACTCGCGCACATGTGGATAACTCGTGCGCGACAAGGCCCGCGAGTCCCGGAGGACCCGCGGGCCGGTGCGGAAGATCTCAGGCGGCCAGTGCGGCCAGCGCCGTGTGCACCATCACGCGGATGCCGACCGCGAGCGCCCGTTCGTCGAGTTCGAACGTGGGCCGGTGCAGGTCACGCATCTCACCCTCGCCCGACCAGACACCCAGCCGCGCGAACGAGCCGTGGACGTGCTCGAGGTACCAGGCGAAGTCCTCGCCACCGGACGACTGCTCGGTGCCGGTCAGCGCGTCCTCGCCGAGCGCGGCGCCGACCCCGGCGCGCAGCAGCGCCGTGCTGTCCTCGTCGCCGAGCAGCGGGGGGACGCCACGCCGGTACTGCAGATCGACGCCGACGCCGGTGGGCGCGAGCAGGGACTGCACCGACGACGCGACGAGCGGCTCCAGTTCCTTCCAGACCTCGTGATCGGCGGTGCGCAGCGTGCCGCGCAGCACCCCGTCCTGCGGCACCGCGTTGGCCGCCTGACCGGCGTGCACGGCGCCCCACACCAGCACGGTGCCGGACCGCGGGTCGACGCGGCGCGACAGCAGCGACGGCAACGACGTGATCACCATGCCGAGCGCGTGCACCAGGTCGGCGGTCAGGTGCGGCCGCGAGGTGTGCCCACCCGGCGAGGTCAGCCGCAGTTCGATCAGGTCCGCGGCGGAGGTCAGCGGCCCGATCCGGGTGCCGATCCGGCCGACCGGCACCCGGGGGTCGCAGTGCAGGCCGAAGATCCTGTCCACGCCTTCGAGCCCGCCTGCCGTGATGACGTCGAGCGCACCGCCGGGCATGACCTCCTCGGCGGGCTGGAAGATCAACCGGACCCGGCCCGGCAGCTCGGGCGCGGCGGCCAGCGCCATGGCCGCACCGAGCAGGATCGCCGTGTGCGCGTCATGACCGCAGGCGTGCGCGGCGCCCTCCACAGTGGAGGAATACGGCAGGCCGGTCGCCTCCGTCAGCGGCAGCGCGTCGATGTCGGCCCGCAGCGCCACACAGTGCGGTCCGCTGCCGACGTCGCAGATCACGCCGGTACCGCCGGGCAGCACCGAGGGCTCGAGCCCGAGCGAGCGCAGTACCGAGCAGATCAGCTCGGTCGTCGCGAACTCGTGCCGGGACAGCTCCGGGTTCATGTGGATGTGCCGGCGCCACGCGACCACGTCGGCCCCGCCGCGGCTCAGAGCCTCGTCCAGCCAGAACGGTCCTCTGCCCGCACCGAGGTCGGTCACAGGAGCCATGCTGACGCCATCCGCGGTAATCAGCGCGTCCGACACCCCGATCGAGGCACTACGCCTGTCCCGGTCGCCGGGAATCTCCCGCCGTGAGTCGAGCACGGTCACACCGAACCTCCGTCTGCAAAATGCGCGTAACCCATTTGACGCAATCCTGCACCATGCAGCGCGCAAGTGGACGGTTCGAACGGGGCTCTGGGGACGGCCGGTAGTGGATCTGCGTTGAACGGCAGAGGGTACTTCGGCCTCGCAGTACGCGGATGTCCGCGAATTTACCTTTCGCCTGGTCGGAGGCGTTATTACGAAGCTTTCCGCCGTTTCTTACGGATGCTGCGACCCCAGACGACGATGACGGCGAGCAGCGCGGCGATCACGCCGACGACGATTTTGCTCTTCGTCTTCTGGGCGTTGGCCTTGGCGTTGTCGGCCGGGTCGATGCGCGGCCCCGGCGGTGCGGTCGTCTGCTCGGCGACCGGTCCCGTCCGCACCGAAACGACGGCGGCGGGCGCGGCCACGGCGACCGCCGTGGGGGCGGCGACCACCACCAGCATCCCCAGCATGAGCCCCGCCAGCACGGCACGAACCTTCGTCACGACTCGCCTCCCTCGACAACCACCGCACAGTGTGCCTGGAGAGATACCCGAAGTCACGCTCCGAAAGCATCCAGAATACGTTGCGCCGCCAAAGTGGCGGTCAGCTCGCCGTCGCGGACCGCCTGCTCGACCTCCGGCACGACCGCGCGCACACCGGGATGCTCGGCCAGCCTGCCCAGCAGCTGATCGCGCACCATCGACCACGTCCAGTCGACCTGCTGCTGTTTGCGCTTGGCCTCGAGCTCGCCGGATTCCACCATCTGTGCACGGTGCCGCTCGATCTGCTGCCACACCGTGTCCAGGCCGATGTCGTTGAGCCCGCTGCAGGTCAGCACCGGCGGGGTCCACGACGCGTCCGGCCCGTAGATCATCCGCAGCGCCCCGGCCAGCTCGCGCGCGGCCCGTTTGGCGTCGCGCTCGTGCTCGCCGTCGGCCTTGTTCACCGCGATGACGTCGGCCAGCTCCAGCACGCCCTTCTTGATGCCCTGCAGCTGGTCGCCGGTGCGGGCCAGGGTCAGGAAGAGGAAACAGTCGACCATGTTCGCGACGGTCACCTCGGACTGCCCGACGCCGACGGTCTCGACCAGCACCACGTCGTACCCGGCCGCCTCCATCAGCACGATCGTCTCGCGGGTGGCCCGCGCGACGCCGCCGAGCGTGCCGGAGGTCGGCGACGGGCGGATGAACGCGGCCGGATCGACCGACAGCCGCGCCATCCGGGTCTTGTCGCCGAGGATGCTGCCGCCGGTGCGGGTGGACGACGGGTCGACGGCCAGCACCGCGACCCGGTGCCCGGACTCGGTCAGGTCGGTGCCGAGCTGGTCGATGAACGTCGACTTGCCCACGCCCGGCACGCCGGTGATACCGACCCGCCGTGCGCCGCCGGAGTGCGGCAGCAGCTCGACCAGCAGTTCCTGCGCCTGCCTGCGGTGATCGGCCCGGTTGGACTCGACCAGCGTGATCGCGCGTGACAGCGTGCCGCGATCGCCGGCGAGCACGCCCTTCGCGTAGGCCTTGACGTCAATCGCGCGAGCCACTCAGGCCTGCTCCAGCTGGTCGAGCAGCCCCAGCGCCGCGTCCGCGATCACCGTGCCGGGCCCGAAGATCGCCGCGGCACCGGAGGCCCGCAGCTCGTCGTAGTCCTGTGGCGGGATGACGCCGCCGACCACGATCTTGATGTCGGACCGGTCGAGCTTCTCCAGTTCCTCGCGCAGCGCGGGGACCAGCGACAGGTGCCCCGCGGCCAGCGAGGAAACCCCGACGACGTGCACGTCGGCCTCGATCGCCTGGCGCGCGACCTCGGCGGGCGTGGAGAACAGCGGGCCGACGTCGACGTCGAAGCCGAGGTCGGCGAACGCGGTCGCGATCACCTTCTGGCCGCGGTCGTGCCCGTCCTGCCCCATTTTGGCGACCAGGATCCGGGGACGGCGCCCCTCCTCCTCGGCGAACTTCTCGACCCGCTCGCGTGCCTTGTCCACGTTCTGGGATTTCCCGACCTCGTCCCGGTACACGCCGGAGATCGTACGAATCTGGCCGGCATGCCGCC
Source organism: Amycolatopsis acididurans (assembly GCF_012328925.1). GTDB lineage: Bacteria > Actinomycetota > Actinomycetes > Mycobacteriales > Pseudonocardiaceae > Amycolatopsis_E > Amycolatopsis_E acididurans. The sequence continues at coordinate 8,522 of NZ_JAAXLS010000052.1, read as the reverse complement.
CCCAGATCTTCTCCAGCGCGTCGGAGATCTCCCCGACGGTGGCCTTCGCGCGTGCCGCGTCGACCGCGAGTTCGAGCAGGTTGCCCTCGCCCTCCGCGCCCGCGGTGAGCCTGCGCAGCGCGTCCTCGACGGCGGTGCTGTCGCGCTCCTCGCGCAGCCGCCGCAGCTTCTCCAGCTGCTGCGTGCGCACGCCCGCGTTGTCGACCTTGAGCACGTCGATCTGCTCTTCATCGGTGACCTGGTACTTGTTCACGCCGATCACCGGCTGGCGGCCGGAGTCGATGCGCGCCTGGGTGCGCGCGGCCGCTTCCTCGATGCGCAGCTTCGGGATGCCGGCGTCGATCGCTCGCGCCATGCCGCCCGCGGACTCGACCTCACTGATGTGGCCCCACGCCTTGCGCGCGAGGTCGTAGGTCAGCTTTTCGACGAACGCGCTGCCGCCCCACGGGTCGATGACGCGCGTCGTACCCGACTCCTGCTGCAGCAGCAGCTGGGTGTTGCGGGCGATGCGCGCGGAGAAGTCGGTGGGCAGCGCGAGCGCCTCGTCCAGGGCGTTGGTGTGCAGGGACTGGGTGTGCCCCTGGGTCGCGGCCATCGCCTCGACGCAGGTGCGGACGACGTTGTTGTAGACGTCCTGCGCGGTCAGCGACCAGCCGGAGGTCTGGCAGTGCGTGCGCAGGCTCAGCGACTTGGCCGACTTCGGCTCGAACTGCTTGACGAGCTTGGCCCACAGCAGCCGGGCCGCGCGCATCTTCGCGACCTCCATGAAGAAGTTCATGCCGATCGCCCAGAAGAACGACAGTCGCGGTGCGAACTTGTCGATGTCCAGGCCCGCGTCGCGACCGGCGCGGATGTACTCGACACCGTCCGCGAGGGTGTACGCCAGCTCCAGGTCGGCGGTCGCACCCGCCTCCTGCATGTGATAGCCGGAGATCGAGATCGAGTTGAACCTCGGCATCTTCTGCGAGGTGTAGGCGAAGATGTCGGAGATGATCCGCATCGACGGCTGCGGCGGATAGATGTAGGTGTTGCGGACCATGAACTCCTTGAGGATGTCGTTCTGGATGGTCCCGGCGAGCTTCTCGGGCGCCACGCCCTGCTCTTCCGCGGCGACGATGTAGAGCGCCATCACCGGCAGCACCGCGCCGTTCATGGTCATCGACACGCTCATCTTGTCGAGCGGGATGCCGTCGAAGAGCTGCCGCATGTCGTAGATCGAGTCGATCGCCACACCCGCCATGCCGACGTCACCGGCCACGCGCGGGTGGTCGGAGTCGTAGCCGCGGTGGGTGGCGAGGTCGAACGCGACGGACAGGCCCTTCTGCCCGGCGGCGAGGTTGCGCCGGTAGAAGGCGTTGGACTCCTCGGCGGTGGAGAACCCGGCGTACTGGCGGACCGTCCACGGCTGGTTCACGTACATCGTGGGATACGGCCCGCGCAGGAACGGGGCGATACCGGGGTAGGTGTTCAGGAAGTCCACATCGGACAGATCCTCGGCGGCGTACACCGGTTTGACGTCGATGCCCTCGGGTGTCTCCCAGGCCAGCGCGTCCGCACCCTTGCCGGTGCTCGCGTGCAGCGCCTCGGCCCAGTCCGCCTGGCTGCCGGGATCGGGAATGCCGAGTTCGACGTCGGAGAAGTCGGGGATGGCCATCACTTCACTCCCAGCGTTTCCAGTACGTCGGTCAGCACGGCGAGCGCGTCGCAGCCGGTGAAGGCGAAACCGCTGATGCCACGGTATGAGTCCGCGGGCTTGCCCGCCAGCAGCACCGCCTTGGCGCCGGCCTCGCGCAGCCCCGCGGCGACGTCGTCGGCCTGCTCGGCGTAGACGGAGTCGCTGCCGCAGAGGCAGGCGACGCTCGCCCCGCTCTCCCGGAACGCCGCGACGGGATCGCTCACTTCACCGGGATTGACCGGTTCGATGCCACCGGCCTGGAACAGGTTCGACGCGAACATCGCGCGCGCGGTGTGCGAGGCGAGCGGGCCGAGGGTGGCGAGGAAGATCGTCGGCCGTTCGCCGTGCGCGGCAAGGTGCGCGTCGGAGCGGTCGCGCAGTTCCTCGAACGGCTGGGCGTAGCGCACCCGAGGCAGCCCGCCTCCGTCCACAATGGAAGGCGCGGGCTCGCGTTCGACGCGCTTCTCCGCCAGGTTCGGGAACTCGCTGACGCCGGTGATCGGGTCCTTGCGGGTGGCCAGCCGCTTCGAGCGCTTCTCCCACGTCTCGGCGAGACGGTCGCGGATGAACCCGGAGTCGAGCGCGGCCTCGATCCCGCCCTGCCGCTCGATCTCGGTGAACTCCCGCCACGCGGCGTTGGCCAGCGCGTCGGTGAGGTTCTCGACGTACCAGGAGCCGCCCGCCGGGTCGATCACGCCGGAAAGCTTGGTCTCTTCGAGCAGGATCGCCTGCGTGTTACGGGCGATGCGGCGCGCGAACGCGTCCGGGATCCCGATCGCCGCGTCGAACGGCAGCACGGTGACCGCGTCGGCGCCACCGACACCGGCGGCGAAGCAGGCGACGGTGGTGCGCAGCATGTTCACCCACGGGTCGCGCTGGGTGAGCATCGCCGAAGAGGTGACGGCGTGCTGTTTCATGCCCTGCGGGGCGGCGCCGGACACCTCGGTCACGCGGGCCCACAGCCGCCGCGCGGCACGCAGCTTCGCGATGGTGAGGAATTGGTCGGCGGTGGCGGCGAACCGGAACTCCAGCCGGGCCGCGGCTTCCTCGACACTCAGCCCGGCGTCGGTCAGCGCGCGCAGGTAGGCGACCCCGGCGGCGATCGCGGCACCCAGTTCCTGGGCGTCCGAGCCGCCGGCCTCGTGATACGGCAGACCGTCGGCGACGATCGCACGCAGCTTCGGGTGCTTCGCGGCGAGCCGGGCGGCCAGCGCCGCGGCCGGGGCGATGTCGTGTGCGGTGCCGGTACGCGCCCGCAGGGTGACCGGGTCGGCGCCGAGATTGCCGGTGACTTCGCTGTCCGGGATGTTCTTCTCGCCGAGCACGTCGAGCAGCGCGCTCGTGGCGGCCTCGTAGTCGGCGCCCGGGTCGAGCACGACCGGGGCGAGATCGAGGTAGACCTCGTTGAGCGCGTCGGCGAGCGAGGCGAGCGGAAGCGCGGCACCGCCGACGCGAAGCCACAGCGACGACGCGCCGTTCTCCAGATCGGCGAGGACGGCCTTGTTGGTGACCGCCGGGTCGGAATGGGCGTGCTGCACGCGCACGTCCCAGCCGGTGCCGACCGCCCCCTCCGGCCGGGTGCCGCGCACGAACGGCGCGAGCCCGGGGAAGCCGGCGGGCACCGTGTCGTCGTCGGCGGTGTAGAGCGGCTGGATCTCGATGCCGTCGTAGGTCCTCGTCGCCAGCAGGCTCTCCGGCGCGCCGGAGAAGTCCTCCGGCAGCTTGCCGCTCTTCTGCAGGACGCCTGCCACGAGCTTCTGCCAGTCGGCGCGCCGCGGTGCTTCGAACTCGGCAGCGAGTACGAGCTCCTCGGGCGCCGTTGTCCCAGCCTGAGTCATACCTCACGATGGTAGGCGGCGGGCAACACCGGAAGGTGTGAGCCTGCTCGCGGTTCACTCCACCGGCATCCGCCACAATGTCGGGGTGTCGACCGCCAGCGAGCAATCCCGAGTCGTAGCCGGACGCTATCGGCTGCGCTCCGTGCTGGGCTCCGGTTCGATGGGTACCGTCTGGTCGGCTTACGACGAGTTCCTGCAACGCCCGGTAGCCGTCAAGGAAATCCGCCTGCCTCCCGGTGTGACCGCCGGACAGGCCGATGAGCTGCGGGAACGCACGTTACGCGAGGCCAGGGCCATCGCGGTGCTGTCTCACCCGAACGTGATCGTGCTGCACGACGTCGCCCGTCAGGACGGCGAACCGTTCGTCGTGATGGAACTGCTGCCCTCGCACAGCCTCGCCGAACTGATCCGCGAGCACGGACCACTCACGGTAGAGCAGGCCGCCGCGGTGGGTGACGCCGTCGCCGCCGCGTTGGAGGCCGCGCACACCGCGGGTATCACGCACCGTGACGTCAAGCCCGGCAACGTGCTCGTCGCGGAGGACGGCCGGATCAAGCTGACCGACTTCGGCATCGCGCGCAACGTCTCCGAAGCGACGATGACCCGCACCGGGATGACGCTGGGCTCACCCGCCTACATCGCGCCGGAGATCGCGTCCGGCAAGGCGGTCACGCCGGGCGCGGACCTGTGGGGCCTGGGCGCGACCCTGTTCACGGCGACCGAGGGGCACCCGCCCTACGACGCGGACGGCGATCCGCTGGAGACCATCGGCAAGGTGGTCAAGGGCGAGGTGCCGCAGCCGACTTCCGGTCCGCTCGCGTCGGTCATCAGCGGGCTGATGGCGAAGGAGCCGCGCGACCGGATGTCGCTGCACGAGGTCCGGCAGCGGCTGTACCCGCTGCTGACGAAGGCCCCGCGCGTGCTGTTCGGGCCGGAGATGTTCCAGCAGGCCAGCGGTCGGCGCCTGGACGCGACCGACACACGGGAGATCGCACCGGCGACGCCGCCGGTGCCTGCCGAGCAGCCCGGCGAGACGAGCCAGCAGCTCGCGTCCGATCCCGGCCCGCTCCCGTTCGACGTCGGGCAGTCGCCGCCGCCGGCCGCGACACCCGCGACTGCCGCCCCGAAGCGGCGGAGCACCACCGCGACGGCGGTACTCATCGGCGTGGCGGTGCTGTTGTTCGTGGTCGCGGCCACCGGCGGTTTCGTCGCGGCCAGGGTGATCGGCGCGGAACCGATCACGCCGCCGAAGCAGATCGGCTCGGGCGCGCCCACCGAACCGGCGCCGACGAAGTTCGAGCGCCGCACCGGCGACGCGTCCAACGTCAAGGGCGTCCCGGGGTCGACGTTCTCCGTCGAGGTGCCCGCGGACTGGACGCGCTTCACCGGCTCCGGGACCGGCGACAACCTTCCACCGTCCACTTTGGTCCAATGGGTCTCGCCGGACGGGTCGCAGATGTTCGCCGTCGACCACATTTCCGGCTACTTCCCCGCGTACTCGATCGACCAGTACACCAAGGCGATGGCGAACAACCGGGGCGCAGGGGCGTACACCCCGGTCAGCACGGCGAAACTGACCAACGGGCGCGACGGCGTCGCGATGGTCTACCGCACGTTCGATCGCGGCGGCAACAACGGCGCGAACCAGATCAGCCGCTCCACGTTCGCCCAGATCTTCCGCGTCAACAACAGCCTGTGGGCGATCAGCGTGACCGTACCGACCGAGCAGGAGAACAAGGCGAAGACCGAGCTCTACGAGCGGATCGCGCCGACCTTCAGCGTCACCGGCTGACGGATTCCTGTGAATCTCTCAACATGGATAGCCTAGCTTCCCGTAGCGGATAGAAATACTATCCATCTGGGGAGGGTTGCCATGACCGTCGCGTTCAACTGGACTTTTCTCATCGCGGCGCCGTTCTGGGCGCTGATGATCTTCCTGCCTGCGTGGCGCTGGACGCGTCGCGTGCTGGCCTCGCCGTGGGTCCCGCTGCTGCCCCTGCTCGTGTACTTCCCGATCGCGCTGGCGCATTTCGGCGAGTTGTGGCGCGTGGTGTCCACGCCGGATCTCGCGGAGCTGCAGGCTTTTCTCGCACAGCCCTACGGCGCGGCGACGATCTGGGCACACCTGATCGCGTTCGATCTCTTCCTCGGGCGGTGGATGTATTTCGACGGCCAGGCCCGTGGCATCCGGCCGCTCATCATGAGCCCGATCCTGGTGCTGACGATCTTCTTGTCGCCGTTCGGGATCGTCGCGTTCCTCGCCGTGCGTTCCGCGAGCGTGCGCAGGCCGGAAGCTAGTCTCACCGCATGAGTGAACAAGACCTGGCCGGCGCGGCGGCGGCCACCATCGCCGAGCGCACCGGATTCGCCAAACACGACATCGCGGTCGTGCTCGGCTCCGGCTGGCGACCCGCCGCCGACGTGTTCGGCACGGCCGACGCGGAGATCCCGCTCGGCGAACTCCCCGGTTTCGAGCAGCCCACCGCCGTCGGGCACGGCGGCACGGCGCGGTCGGTCGACGTCGACGGCAAGCGCACGCTCGTGCTGCTCGGCCGGACGCATCTGTACGAGGGCAAGGGCGTCGCGCGGGTCGTCCACAACGTGCGCACCGCGGCGGCAGCGGGCGTGAAGTCGGTGCTTCTCACCAACGCCGCGGGCGGGCTGCGCGAAGGTTTCCAGGTCGGTCAGCCGGTGCTGGTCAGCGATCACCTGAACATGACCGCCACCTCCCCGATCACCGGCGCCAATTTCGTCGACCTCGTCGACCTGTACTCACACCGGCTTCGCGATCTGGCTCGCGAAATCGATCCGGGCCTCGAAGATGGCGTGTACGCGGGTCTGCCGGGCCCGCACTTCGAAACTCCCGCGGAAATCCGGATGCTTCGTACGCTCGGCGCGGACCTGGTCGGTATGTCGACGGTGCTGGAGGCGATCGCCGCGCGTGCCGCCGGGGTCGAGGTGTTCGGGCTTTCGCTCGTGACGAACCTCGCCGCCGGGATGACCGGCGAGCCGCTGAGCCACGAGGAGGTTCTCGAGGCCGGGCGTGCTTCCGCGACGCGGATGGGCACGCTGCTGCGGGAGCTGGTCGCGCGCGCCTGACCCCGTAGGCTGTGCGAGTGAGTGACGAGGATCGGTTGACCCCCGCCTTGCGGGACCGCGCTTTCCGGTGGGTCGCCGACGACGTGGACTCCGACACGCGCGAGGAGTTGCAGTCGGTGCTCGCGGCGGCGATGGTGGGCGAGCCGGGTGCGGTCGCCGACCTCGCGGACCGGATGACCGGCACACTGGAGTTCGGCACGGCCGGGCTGCGAGGGCCGGTCCGCGCCGGCCCGAACGGGATGAACGTTGCCGTCGTGGTCAGGACCACCGCCGGGGTCGCGGCGTGGCTCAACCAGCATGGCGCCACCTCGCGAATCGTGGTGGTCGGCCGCGACGCCCGGCACGGTTCCGAGCGTTTCGCCCACGCCGCCGCCGAAGTGCTGTTCGCCGCCGGGTTCGACGCGCGGCTGCTGCCACGCCCGCTGCCGACCCCGGTACTGGCGTTCGCGGTCGGACATCTCAACGCGAGCGCGGGAATCCAGATCACGGCCTCGCACAACCCGCCCGCCGACAACGGCTACAAGCTCTACGACGACAGCGGCGCCCAGATCGTGCCGCCCGCCGACGGCGAGATCGAGGCGGCGATCGCGGAGGCGCCCGGCGCGGTGCAGATCTCGCGCACACTCGGCGTTCCCGTGCTGGGTGACGAGATCGTCGACGCATACCTGGAGCGGGTCGGCTCCGTGCCCAGGGGCACGGCTCGTTCGCTGCGCGTCGCCGCGACGGCATTGCATGGGGTCGGCGCCGGCGTGCTCGTGAAGGCGTTGGCGCGCGCCGGGTTCACCGACGTGCACCTGGTGACGGAGCAGTCCGAGCCGGACCCGGACTTCCCAACCGTGTCGTTTCCGAATCCGGAGGAGCCCGGGGCGACGGATCTGCTCCTGGCGCTCGCGTCTCGGGTGGACGCCGATGTCGCGATCGCACTCGATCCTGACGCCGACCGCTGCGCGCTGGGCATACGAGAGCGGGACGGTTCGTGGCGGATGCTGCGTGGCGACGAGACGGGGGTGTTGCTCGGCGACTACGTCCTGACCACGACCGATCAGCCGGACCCGCTGGTCGCGACGACGATCGTGTCGTCGTCGATGCTCGGTGAGGTCGCGGCCGCGCGGGGTGCGCGGTATGCCGAGACGTTGACGGGCTTCAAGTGGCTCATGCGGGCCGGCGAGGGTTTGGTCTACGTGTACGAGGAAGCACTGGGCCTGTGCGTGAATCCGGATTTCGTGCGGGACAAGGACGGGATCGCCGCGGCCGTGCTGGCGTGTGATTTCGTGGCGTCGCTGAAGGAGGCCGGCCGGTCGCCGCTGGATGTGCTGGACGAGCTGTCGGTGCGGTTCGGCGTGCACGTGACCGACCAGTTGTCGTTGCGTGTCACGGATCTGAGCGTGCGCGCGGAGCTGATGTCCGCGCTGCGCGCCGCTCCCCCGGCCCGCCTGGCGGACAGCGATGTGTCCACAGAGGACCTGTTGCCGCGGACGGACGCGCTGCGGATCACCGGTGACGGTGTACGCGTCGTGATCCGTCCGTCCGGCACCGAGCCGAAGCTGAAGACGTATCTCCAGGTGAGGCAGCCGCCGTCCGAGGCTCTGGCCGAGTCCCGGTCGGCGGCGCGGGACCGGCTCGAAGCGTTGCGCTCGGACGTCGAGGCGCTGCTGGCGAACAAGCGGCAATAGGAAGCGGGCGGTTGGACGCACCTGCCGCGTCGACATTTCGAAATAGAAAAACCCCGGGGCTTCGGGAGAATTCAAGATTCTCGACCGAAGCCCCGGGGCTTTTAAGTTATGTTCGGCGGTGTCCTACTCTCCCACACCCTGGCGGGTGCAGTACCATCGGCGCTGGCAGGCTTAGCTTCCGGGTTCGGAATGGGACCGGGCGTTTCCCCACCGCCATAACCACCGAAACACTCCGAA
>NZ_JAAXLS010000051.1 GCF_012328925.1 Amycolatopsis acididurans | reverse complement strand
GGAAACGCTGGACGATGCGGTGGAAACCCGCGCTGAACGCGTTCGAGATCGCCTTCGACGGCCGTCTGGCCGCCGGACGCAAGTAGTTCCCCTTCAACCCGAGTTACACCGCTCGTTTGACAGACCCGTCGGCAGCGCCAAAGGGGAGGCCGGGGCGACTCGCCCCGGCCTCCGCGACTTCTTATCCCGGCGACATCCTCGTGGCCGTTCTCCCACCGGTGGAACACTATTTGCGCACGCACCCCGGCTGGGCGTCTGGCGGTAACGGGTGCGTGCGGTGTAATCGACCGGGCCGAGGATGCCGCCGGCGATCCTGCGTTGACGAACGGTGGGCATCACGTGACTCTTCCGCGTTGTGGTGACGGTTCGAGCGTTGCTGGTGAGCGTCCTGGGTACGAGAGTCGAGGGTCCCCGGGTGGGTGCGAGGTTTCGGTCTCGCGTAGTAGCCAGGTGCGTCCGCGCAGAGCGTGTGGTGGCTGCAATGTGGGGTCCATGGGCGCGGGTATTCGGGACGTTCGGCCCTGCGGGTGCGGTCGTGACCGCCGGATGATCTGCACCACGGCCGGCTGGTTGGGCGCGGCCACCGCTGCCGACGAGGAGGCGCGCGATGACCGGCATTCCCGGCCCGCCGGCCGGCCACGCCTCGGATCGGCACCCGCTTTCCCGGCGGGTGTTGTTGCGTCGCACCGGGCTTGGCGCCGCGACGGTCTTGGTGGCCGGTGCCGGTGTGCTCGGCTATCGCACCTTCGACAACGGTGTTCTGGACCCGGGAGCCGGGCAACCGTACGAGCCCTGGTCGCAGTGGCGAGGCGATCCGAGTCTGCTGGGGGCGGTCGCGGCTGCGATTCTCGCGGCCAACCCGCACAACAGCCAGCCCTGGGTCTTCCGTGTCACACAGTCCACTGTGGACCTCTATGCTGACCCGGCCCGCACCACCGGCACACTGGATCCGCTCGGTCGGGAGAAACAGGTCGGCCTGGGCTGCGCGCTGGAAAACCTCGTGCTGGCGATCACCGCGCGAGGACATGGCGCCACCGTCACCTTGCTGCCCGATCCCGGCGTGCCCGGGCACATGGCCCGCGTCACGCTCGCGTCGCCGGGCGAACCTGTTCCGGACGCGTCGCTGTATGAGGCAATCGGTGACCGGCACAGCAACCGCGGACCGTACACCGACCAGCCGGTCGGGCCCGGCATCATCGCGGGCCTGACAGCCCTCGCTGCCGGCCGACCGGAGGTGACCACCCGCTGGTTCCCCGCGCCCGCCGAGAAGGCCGCCCTGGGCGGGCTGATCGTGGCGGCGACCGAGGCGATCGTGGGCGACCGGCGGCAGTCCGAGGACGCGTTCGCGTGGTTCCGCTCCAGCCGTGACGACATCGATCGGTACCGCGACGGGCTCACCCTCGACGGGCAGGGCCTGGCCCCGCTGACCCTGGCGACTGCCAAGCTGTTGCCCGCCACCTCCCGGGGCGCGGGGGACGCGTTCTGGCTGGAGCAGACCCGGACCGTGCACACCGCCACGGCGGCCGCCTACGGCGTGATCACCGTGACCGATGCCGACGATCCGGTCCAACGGCTGCGGGGTGGCCGGCTGCTGCAACGCATCCACCTCGCCGCCACGGCCCGCGGGCTGGCCCTGCAACACATGAACCAGATCACCGAGCGCATCGACCGCGAGCGTTCCACCGGCGCCGCGGCTACCTTCGCTGCGCGGTTCGACGACCTGCTGGCCCGCCCCGGCTGGCGTGGGCTGGCCACCTTCCGGATCGGCTACCCGGTACGTCCGGCCCGGCTGAGCCCCCGCCGACCGGTCAGCGAGGTGATCTGATGAGCCTGCCACCGCACGCGCCGCCCGCTGACCGGACCGGGTACCGGCTGGGGTGGCAGCACGCCGCGGCCGGGCTATGTCTGGCCGGGGGACTGCTCGGTGTCGTCGCCGGCCTGGTCGCGGCGATCACTGGGAGCCGCATTCCGGATTGGACCGGGAACAAGGACAACCCGGTCGGGCTGGGCGTATTGACCGTGCTGTTGAGCCTGCTGCCGTTGGCGATCGCCGGGTGGCTGCGCGGGCGGACACCGCTGTCCGCCGACCGTCGGGCGGTCGCCATCCTCGGACTGGTCGCGGTCGGCGGGGTGTGCTTCACCACGGTGGGTCGACTCTGGTACCTGCCCGGGGCGATCTTGCTGGTCGCGGCCGGCATCGTGCTGGCCAGTGGGGACACCCGCGCCGTATGGGATGCGGGCGCCCGGAACTGGCTGCGTGGACTGGTGACGGCGGTGGGGCTGGTCGAGCTGCTCATGGCGATCAGCGCGCGCCCGGTGCCGGTGGCGGTGGTGGGCGTGCTGGGCGGGCTGTCGCTGGCGGTGTTGCCCTGGGTGTCCGCGCGGGCTGGACTCTGGTCTTGGGCGTTGCTGCTGGCCGGGACGGTGCCGTTCGCGGGGTTGACGTGGTGGAGTGTGAGCACGCCGGTCGTGGCGGTGCTGGCGTTCGTTCTTGGCGTGCTGGTCGTTCGTGCGCGTGGTGAGCGGCCCCCGGCAGTCGCTGTTGACGCGACGGCACGCCGGCGAGCCCGCGTCCTGCTGATGCAGCGAATCCTGCTCAATCCTCCGATGACGCTCGGCGTGCTTCTGGGTGTGCTGCCTGGCCACGTGCTGATCGAGACCACTGGTCGCCGGACCGGCAAGCGGCGTCGCACGGTGGTCGGCGCGTACCGCGAGGAGTCGACATTGTGGGTGGTGGCCGAGCAGGGCACGCATGCCGGGTACGTGCGCAACCTGCTCGACCATCCCAGGGTGCGGGTGCGCCTGGGCGGTGGCTGGGTGCCCGGACACGCCGCGGTGCTGCCCGACGACGATCCGCAGACCCGGCTGGCCCGGTTCGGGAACGACCGCCATGCCGGCGCGGTCCGGCGGTTCGGCACCGCGCTGCTGACCGTCCGGATCGACCTCGACCAGCCCATGCCCGGCTCATGAGGCGAGGCGGCCGGGCAGTGGGCAGCAGCGCGCTCGTTGCCGGTATCAAGGCTGTCCACACGGCCTGCTGGCTGGTCACCGAGTCGTGTGTGCTCTACGTCCTCTACGCCGGGCTACGCAGACGCACCGGCAGAAGTGTCGGTGTCGCCGGTGGCGTCGTCGCCGGGGAAGTCCTCGTGTTCGCCGGGAATGGCTTTCGGTGCCCGCTCACCGAACTGGCCGAACGCGTCGGCGCCGAGCATGGCGCCGTCACCGACATGTACCTGCCGAGGTGGTTCGCACATACGTTGCCGGCGCTCCATGCACCGCTGCTCGCTCTCGTGATCTACCTGCATACCCGGAATCCCCGGGAATCGCGGCCCCGCCGCGCGTCCGCTGGGTGAGGTGCGGCCGGCGGACTTTGGGTAGCCGTGGCCGTGCCATTGGGCTCTGTCGCGGCGGCGGTGTCCTCGCGAGGCTGGGTCCCGCGAGGTGACGCGGTGATGAACGTCTTGGTCGTCTTTGCCAGCAAACATGGCTCCACGCAACAGGTCGCGAACGCGATCGCCACGGCGTTGCGCCGAGACGACGTGACGGTCCAATTGCGTCCGGCGGCGCATGCACGAGAACCGCTGCGGGACTGGGACCTGATCATTCTGGGTGGCGCGCTGTATTCGGGCCGCTGGCACCGTGACGCGCACCGGTTCCTCCGGCGGCATCGACGTGAGCTGGAGAATGTGCCGGTCGCGGTGTTCGGGATGGGGCCGCGTACCGATGACGAGGACGCGTGGCGGCGTTCCCGCGCGCAGCTCGACCGCGCCTTGGCCAAACGGGCCTGGCTCAGCCAGGTCGCGGTCACGGTGTTCGGCGGTGTTGATCCTCCGAGGCGCGCCAGGGGCGACCGTGTTCGCCGGGACCTGCGCGATTGGGACGTCATCGAGCGATGGGCGGCGTCGGTGCTGTCGACGGTGGCGCGCCGCTGAGCCGCCTCACTCATCCGCGGCGCGAAGCCTCCCACGGCGACCTGCGCTGTGCCGACCCGTTCGAAACGTCCGCCAGGCGATTCGTATCACCAAGGCCGGGATTTCAGAGTGGAAATCGCACGGTGGACCCGGGTTCGAGCGTGGCGGTCCGATCCCGGCAGACGATCTCGACGGCACGTTGCATGCCGGCACCGGCCGCGACGTCGACCTGGTCTTCGCTGATCCGCAGCAGCAGCGGGAGTTCACGGTAGTTGAGGCTCAGTTCGAGCGGGCCGAGCGGTCGCGGCCAGTGCGGGTTGAGCAGCAGCCGCTCGCCTCGGGTCTCGAGCCCGGAGAAGCAACGTTGCAGCAGATCGACGCTGCCGGCCATGGCGGCCAGGTGAATACCTTCCGCCGTGGTGCCGCCCTGGATGTCGGTCACATCGGATTCCAGCGCGCGGCGGAAGAACTCCAGAGCGCGATGCCGGTTGGCCCGCGCCAGGACCCAGGCGTGTACCACGGCGCTCAGCGTGGAGCCGTGGGAGGTGCGGGCGAGGTAGTAGTCGATGGTGCGCGGGATCGTGTCGCGTTTCAGCCGATAGCCCAGGCGCTGCAACAGCGCGCCGAGTTCCTCGGCGGAGAACAGGTAGAACAGCATCAGGACATCGGCCTGCTTGGCGGCCTGATAGCGGTTGACGTCGTCGCCCTCGGCTTCGAGGATGCGGTCCAGCCGCTGGATGTTGCGGTGATGCCGGCGGTACCCGGCCCAGTCCAGCTCGGCCAGCTCGCAGTAGCCCTCGAATTGGCTGATGACCCCGTCGGCGTGGAAAGGCACGAACATCTTCCGGCTGATGTCCTCCCACCGGTGCAGTTCCCCGGGCCGCAGCTGCAAACGCTCCGTCAGCTCCGTGCGGGCCCGGCTGGGTATGGCGCCCAGGGCATCCGCCGCCCGTAGCAGGGTCCACACGGTCAGCACGTTGGTGTAGGCGTTGTTGTCGATCCCGTCGCCTGCGGCGTCCGGGTAGCGGGAATGGAATTCGTCGGGCCCCATCACCCGGCGGATCACATACCGGTCGCGGGCACGATCGTAGCTGGCGAGACCGGCGAAGAACCGGGCGACCTGGACCAGCATCTCGGTCCCGTAGTTCGCGAGGAATTCCCGGTCGCCGGTGGCCTGGTAGTACTGCCACGTGTTGTGGGCGACGGCCAGCCCGATGTGGCGCTGGAGCCGTGTCGGATCGGGAAGCCAGTGTCCCGAGCTGGGATTGAGGTGCAGCTGCTGGCTCTCCTCACGACCGTCGCTGCCGGATTGCCACGGGTACATGGCGCCGGTGTGCCCGGCCTCCCGCGCGGCCTGCACTGCCTCCGGGAGCCTGCGGTACCGGTAACGCAGCAGGGAACGGCTCAGCGCCGGCAGGCGCAGGTTCAACAACGGAAAGAGGAACAGCTCGTCCCAGAGCACATGCCCGCGGTAAGCCTCGCCGTGCAGACCGCGGGCGGGTACGCCGGCATCGAGTTCGCTGGTATTCGGCGACACCGTTTGCAGCAGGTGCAGCAGGTGCAGGCGGACGACGCGCAGCTGCTCGGGGCTGCCCTGGAGCTCGATGTGGAACCGCTCCCAGAGGTGGGCCCAGGCCAGCGCGTGGCTTTCGAGCAGCGCATCGAAGCGCCCGAGCCGCGACAGCCAGCGGCCGGCTTCGACCGAGGGCTCGGAGATGGCGCGGTCCCGGCCGGTGAACACGGTGACCGTCTTCTCCAACGTCACCGCGTCACCGACGTGCAGGTCGATGGCGATGTCGTGCCCGATCCAGGACTGCTCGTCCACAAGGTGGTATTCACCGTCGATCGAGTGTTCGCCCTGGTACAGGTGGTTTCTGGCCACCATGGCCACCGGGACGCCGGACTGCGTGGTGCGCGCCTCCAGCAGCACCGCGTGGTCCGGCAACGCGCGCGTGCCGACCACGTCGAGGTGCCGGCCCGGCAGGTCCCGGTAGCGCTGGACCAGCCCATTCTCGACTCCACCATCGATCCCGGACCGCAACTGCAGCCGCCCGGTCCAGTCTTCGGCCAGCACGGACACCTCGAGCGCGCACACGTGCGGTTCGCGCATATGCGCGAAGCGGCGCTGCGTCACCGCTGTCGTCCGGCCGTCGGCATCCCGGAAACGGAACCTGCGCACCAGCAGCGCCCGCTTCATGTCCAGATACTGGTGGTACTCGAGCAGGTCGACGCTCTCCGGTTCAAACCACGGTCCACCATCGACCCGGAACGTCAGCGCCAGCCAGTTCGGCAAATTGACCAGGCACTCATTCACGACCTGGTTGCCCGAAACCTCGCTGCTCAACCGGTTGTAAACGCCGGCGGCGTAGGTGCCGGGATAGTGTGTGCGGCCGGCGGTGGACTCCGGCGCGGCACCGCGGGTGGCCAAATAGCCGTTGCCGACCGCGCACAGGGATTCCCGCAGCTTCTCCCGGGCGGGATCGTAGCCCTCGTATCTCCAGGTCCAGTGGTCATCCACCGCGCAGTACGTCCTTCCGCGTCCGACCATCAGGTAAACAGGGATCGGGCGGCATCCGGTCGATGCCGGCCCCGCACGCATTTCCTGCTCGCCGATGGCCGTGGTTCCACACTCTGCGCGTGGCAGAGAGCGGGCTAGTGCACAAGGACCTCAACTCGCGGGATCCGCGGTGACGGTATGGGCATTTAGCCCGGCTTCGGCAATTACCTCGAACCGCACATACGACGTAGTCCACAAGGGACGAAGCGCAGGCGTCAGTACACCGTGTGTCCCGGTCAGCGCCAGGCCCGCGACAACAGTCCCACGGATCAGGGCACTTCGACCATGGCAGAGCTCGGCGGGGGTTGGATTGGTTGAAAGCGACTGCGGGTGATCGGGCTCGATCAGGTTTCGTGCGGGAGGCGCTGATGAACGACTTGGCGGCCAACGACGCCGGTTCCAGACCGGCGGCGGAGCCTTCCGAGGCCACGGCCACCGGCACCGGCGATGTGGAGCGGTTGCGTCACATCTCGGCGGAGGCCAGGCGTTTCACCGACGAGCTCGACCGCCTGCATGCCCGCGTCGCCGCGGTGACCAGTGAGGACGTGGCGCTACTGCGCACTGTTCTCCCGCAAGCGGCCGCGGCGGCGCATGACCTCGCGGTGTCCGCGAACCATGCCGCCGACGTCATCGGCCAGCAGCACGACGGACACACACCCTGACGGCGGGGCGTCAGCGTCCCGAGCCGCCGGTCGGCCCGGTCGTGGCGGGCGCGATCGCCGACCGTCGGCGGCCAGGTGTGCGCGTGGTGTTCTCGGACGGGGAACCGGTCGCGCTGCTCGAGGCGTGGAGCGACGCGGATCTCGCCGTGGTCCTCGACGCGGTGATGTGCGATCCGCCTGTCCCGGGACGCATCCGGAGATCCACAATGGACACCCTACCCGGCGCCACGGCAGTGGCCGGCTCACACTCGTTCGGGATTGCGGAAGCGCTGCGGCTGGGCCATGTCCTTCGCCGTGTTCCGCGGCGGCTGCTCGTCGTCGCCGTCGAAGCGGCGAACTTCGAGCTCGGTGTCGGCCTGTCACCCCCGGTCGCGGCCGCCGTCCCCGCGGTGGTCGTCTCCGTGCTCCGTGAGATCAGTCCTCGATGCGGCGTCGACTCGGATCGCTGAGCTGTGCACGTTGCGCTGCTTGGTCTTGCTGCCAGGCGTGGACCCGGTCGATGAGTTCGGTGGGGCGTTCCTCGACGAGTTCGAGCCCGCCGGCGTAAACGCTGCCGTCGCCACCGTCGAGCGTGATCGGGTCGCCCTCCTGGAGTTCGTGGGCGCCGATCCGCACCACGTGGGCCTCGGTGTCGATGGTGAGGGAGGTGCAGTTGACCAGGCAGACGACGCCGAGCTGGCGGGCGACCACGGCTGCGTGCGAGGTGCGGGCGCCGCCTGCGGTGAGCAGGCCACCGCAGACGGCGAGGGCGGCCACGTCGTCGGTGGATGCCTCGGGCCGGACGAGGATCGGCGGCTCACCGTGCTCCGCACGCGCGGTCGCGGTGGTCACGTCCAGTGCGATCGGACCGCTGGCGACGCCCATGCCGGCCGGCACCGCGCGCCCGAGCGGCCGCTGCGCCGACGCCGACGCAAGCCGGTGCCTGCTGATCTGGTCCAGGTCGTAGCCACGCAGCCGGTCCAGGGCCGTGTCGCGGTCGATGATGCCCTCGTCGACCAGATCGCATGCTATGCGCAGCGCAGCCCACGGTGTGCGCTTGGCGTCGCGGGTCTGCAACATCCAGATCGTGCCCTCTTCAACGGTGAACTCGAAATCCTGGGCGTCGGTGAACACGCTTTCCAGGGTGTTGCTGACCTCGCGCAGCCGTCGCGCGAGTTCGGGTGTCAGGTCGGTGGCGACTCCGTCTCCGGAGCCGTCGCCGATGCCGTTGCGGCCGGCGACCACGTCCTCTCCCTGCGCGTCGAGGAGGAAGTCCAGATAAAGGTTGTGCTCGCCGGTGGCCGGGTCACGGGTGAAGGCGACGCCGGAGCCGGAGCCCAGCCCGCAGTTGCCGAACACCATGGCCTGCACGGTGACGGCGGTGCCGGGCAGGCCGGTCAGCCGTTCCAGCCGGCGATACGCCACGGCCCGTTCGGTGTTCCATGACCGGAACACACCCTCGATCGCGCCGGTCAGCTGCACCGTCGGGTCCTGGGGAAACGGCCGACCCACCACGGACCGGTAGGCATCCAGCATCCGGCCGGTCAGCTCGCGCAGGGCGGCGACATCGAGTTCGTTCGCCGCGGGCACTCCGTGACGCTGGATCGCATCGTCGACCAGCGCGGTGAACGGGGCCGGCGAGCTGCCGTCGACGACCTCGGCGTAACACTGGATCAACCGACGGTAGGAGTCCCAGACGAAGACCGGATCACCGGTCGCCAGCAGCAACCCCGGCAGCGTGCTCTCGCACAGCCCGACGTCCAGGACGGTGTCGAGCATCCCGGGCATGGACACCGGCGCGCCCGAGCGCACCGACACCAGCAGCGGTCTGCGAGTGCCGCCGAAACGCTGGGCAGTGCACTGTTCGACGTGACGAATGCCGCGCGCGATCAGCTCGGGAACCTTCGCGTCCAGCCGTCCACCGTGTGCGTGGTAGTCCGCACACAGCGCGGTGCCCAGCACGAATGCGGGCGGTATGGGCAGTGCGGCATTCGCCATGCGCATCAAGCCGGCGGCCTTCGCCCCGACGACCTCGGCATCGGGCTCGGCGGAACCGTTGCCGTCCAGGAGAAACAGGCTCATCGGCCGGCCACCAAACCCAGAATGTGGTCGCGCAGCCCCAGAGCCGAGCGCAGCAACGCGTCCGTGGCCTCCTCCGCCGACCGCGACACCCCGTCCGCCACGTACAGGCTGCGGAATTCGGGGGCTTCGGTGACCAGCGCGGCGCGGGTCCTCCGGTCGGCCGCGTCGGCATCGTGTTCCAGGGCACCGACGCGATCGATGGCCAGCAGGAAGTCCTCCACGTCCTCCGGCTGGGCCCCGTCGACCACGTGCCGGGCAAGCTCGACCACCTTGAGGTGCTCCCGAGCCGCCCGCACCGCCACCGCCGCGACCGGTTCGAGCCGGGGCCGCACCGCGCCGATCGCGTCCGCGGGCACCAGGGTCAGCTGGAAAAGCGCCTCTTCGAGGGCGTCGATGGCGTCGTCGGCGCTGGTCGTCAGCGTGGCCATGGTCGCGCCACCGTCGACTCGCTCGGCGTCTCGGCGCTGGGCGATCACGCACTCGTCGGCCCGGTGTTCCCAGCGCCCGGCCCGGCCCGCCGCCCGCCGCAGGTACTCCGGGCCGCCCGGCGTGCCGAGCCGGAGCAGGGCCCCGTGCAGTGCCTGCGCGCACTCGACGATCAAGCTGGCGTGCTCGGCGCTGGTGTCCAGGAGCCTGTGGTGCGACGCCTGCACGTGCCGCAGGACCTCGACACGCACCTCGTCGTGGATCAGCCGCGGCGACTTGCCGGCCAGCCGCCCACGCGCCGCCGCCCGCAGCGCGAACTGGGTGATCGCCACGGTCGCATCGCGACCGAGTACGTCGACCAGTGGTTCCCCGTAGCGGGCCCGTACCGTGACCGCGGCCTCGACCGCGTCGTAGATCAGCCGCTCGCCGCCAAGGGAAAGCCACGCCATGTGCCCGACGTTCTCCTCCGCGGCCGAGCGCAGCACGGTGACCGCGGCATCCCCGCCCACCAGCGTCGTCAACCGCTTGCGCGCCCGGTTCCAGTCCAGCACGAACACCAGCCGCGATCCGACCCGCCGCAGGTAGGCCGCGAGCGTCGCGGTGTCCGTCGCGACGAACCGCCCGACCGCGACGTGATGCTCGCCAAGGGACGGTCCGCCTCGCCGCCGCTGGACGCCGGACCAGTCGACGCGGTAGCCGGCCAGCATGGACTCGAAGAACCGCAGCCGCCGCGCGTGCACGTCGGTGTAGGTCAGCGTGGCCACCAGTCCCTCGACGGCCAGCAGCACCACGTGCGCGTTGGTGGTGCCCAGATCGTTCTGGATCACCAGCCGATCGGCGGCCCGGGTCGCCGTCGTCGCCAGACCGGGATGGTCGAACTTCAACGCCTCGGTCTCGTGGACACCGGCCATGAACGCGGCCACCAGCTCATGGTCGCCGTCGGCGAGCTGGTAGCAGGCCGCACCGGCGACGGACTCGGTGGCGATCCGGGCCTGCAGCTGGTTCAGCGCGCGATGGGCGTCCATCACCAGCAGGTGCGGCGAGTCGCCGGCCTGGCGGCTGGTCGAGGTGATGGCATCCACGTACTCACCGGTCAGCAGGTCGCTGGTGAGGTCGGGCGCTGCGGCCGACAGCGCGGCAAGGCGCGAGGTGTCCGGCACGCGGACCTTGGCCGCCGCCAGCGCCGCCAGCATCTCACCGATCGCGGCGAACAGTTCCTGATGAATCCGGGCGGCGCCGGCGATCAGGTACCGGCCGTCGTCCGCGCGCCGGGCCGTCGCGACCACCTGGTCGTAGCCCGGGTCGCGCACCCCGGCGGCGAGCCTTTCCGCGCGCAGCACCGCGAACGGTTCGGCCGGCTGGTCGGCTCGCGTTCGGGCTGTCTGCACCAGACTCAGCAGGTATTTGGCACGCTCGTTGGCCGCCAGCCCACGGTTGACCAGAAATGGCAGCAGCAGCGTCGACTCGCCGAGTTCCTCGACAATCTCCGTTTTGGTCGACGGAGCGGTCATCCTCGGGCCTCCAACCTCAGCGCCGTGACCGGTCGGCGGCGGCGATGTCACCGGCCGCTGTTTCCTAGTCGTTTCACGGCTTCATGCTTGTCACCGGTCGCTGGAGTCCGGCAGGGCCGTTGGACCCTGACGCGCGGGACCGCTGACGGCCGGCGCTGCCGCTCGTAGGGTGTGCGGGTATGCGCGAAGAGGAACTCAAGTTCTCGGTGAATGACGAGTTCGTGCTGCCGGAGCTGGCCGCGCTCGCGCCCGACGGCGGCGAGGTCGTCCGCGCGGACGCTCGCCGGTTGTCGGCGACCTACTACGACTCGGCCGACCTGCGATTGGCGCGTTCGGGCGTGACGCTGCGCCGCCGCACCGGCGAGGACGGCCCGCCGTGGCATCTGAAGCTGCCGACCGGGACGACGAATGTCCGGGAGGAGCTGGCCGCGGTCGGCGCGGCGGGTCAGCCGCCGCGGGAGCTGGCCCGGCTGGTCACCGGGTGGCTGCGCACCGCCCGGTTGGTGTCGGTGGTGTCTTTGCGCACGACCCGAGACGTGTGGGAGGTCTACGACCGGGCCGGTGAGATGCTGGTCGAGCTGGTCGATGACACCGTCGCGGCGCGCAAGGGTCGCGAGAGCCTTGACGACGGCTTCCGCGAGCTGGAGGTCGAGCGTAAGGCGACGGGGGATGTCGCTGCGAAGGTCATGCGGCGGGCCGCGACGCTGCTCACGGAAGCCGGGGCCACCGGCGGCGGATTCGTGCCCAAGGCGATTCGCGCGCTCGGCCCACAGGCGCTGGAGCCCCCCGACATCACCGCGCCCGGCACACTCCCGCACCGCCCGACCGGCGGTGAGGTCGTCACACACGCCTTGCGCCACACGGTCGCGCGGATGATCGACTACGACGTGCGGGTGTGGCGAGCCGAGCCGGACGCCGTGCACCAGATGCGGGTGCGCTGCCGCCGGCTGCGCAGCGACCTGCGGGTCTTCGCGCGCCTGGTCGACCCCGATTTCGCCACCCCGATCATCGAGCACGTCCGCTGGCTGGGTGGGGTGCTCGGCGAACCCCGCGACGCCGAGGTGCTGCACGCCCGGCTGCACCGCACCGCCGGCGCCGACCCGCTGGCCCCCTGGACGAGCACGCGATCGCCGTGCTGGACACCGACCTGGCCGAGCGAGAGCGGCGGGCGGTGCACGCGCTGGCCGAGGCGATGGACACCCGCCGTTACGCCGAGGCCCTCGAGGCGCTCGTGGATGCGGCCCGGCATCCCCTGCTCACCGCACGGGCGCGGCATCCCGCCACCCGAACGCTGCCGCGCCGCGTGGCCAAAGCCTGGCGCAACCTCGAGGCCGCCGCCCAGCTGAAACCCCTGGACCCGGACGAGTCCTGGCACGCGGCCCGCATCCAGGCCAAACGCGCACGCTACGCCGCGGAGGCCGTTGCTCCCGCGATCGGCCGCGACGCGGCCCGGCTGGCCCACGCGATCGCCGAGGTCCAGGACGTCCTCGGTGACCACCACGACGCCGTCATCGCCGCCCAGCAGTGGGCCGGGCTCGCCGCGCAGCACCCCGACGACCCGGCTGTGGGGATCACCTGCGGCCGGCTCATCGAACGCGAACGCGCCGCCGCCCGCGCGAACAGAACCCAGTTCGACCACACCTGGAGCCGGGCCACCAAACCCAAACTCACCCGATGGCTCACCGCGAACAATCGCACCTAGGCGATCCGGCCGCACGTGACGGGTGGCACCCGCTACGGCTCGTTCGACAGCGCGAACGCACCTGGTGGACTGCTGCGCTGCTCGGGCACACCGACACTTACCTGGGCATACGGGTTCCGGGTCGTGTGCCAGGCAGGTTGACCGGTTCGCGCGACGCCGGTGTAATGGCGGTGGAAAGGACCTCCGGCACTTTCCGTCTCTGGCGGTGGCGGGCACGCTGGCCGCAGGCAGTCCCCACCCCTGGGAGGCGGCTGGTGGGAGAGGAACTGTCGATGGATGCGACCTCGACGCTGGAACAGGGGCAAGAAGACCAACTGCGACGGCTGGAACACAATCTCGTTCGCGAGCATGACGAGTTGCCACCCGATGTGGTGCGGTACGAGATCGCCCAAGCGCACGCCTCGTTCGCGAGTGCCCGAATCACGACGTTTGTGCCGATTTTGGTGGAGAGGGTGGCTCAGCGGCGGCTGTCCAGCCCCTCGATCGGGGCGGATGTCCCGCACACCGAGCTGGTGCGCTGTCCGAGCACATATAGTGCCGAGATGCCGCTGCGTACCTGGGGTTGGTACATGGCCAAGCAGTTGCTGGCCGATGAGAGTCCGCGGCGGTGGGCGCACACCCAGGGAGTCGCCCGCCGTGCGGCCGAGGTCGCCGGTGCGCTCCCGCCGGAAGACCGGCAAGTCCTGGTCGCCGCAGCCTGGCTGCACGATATCGGCTACGCCGAGGAGGTCATCGACACCGGATTCCATCAACTCGACGGCGCACGGTACCTCCTTGCGCACGGTGCGCCCCGCCGGGTCTGCGCCCTGGTCGCGCATCACTCGGGAGCTGCCGCCGTCGCTGAGGTCCGGGGACTCTCCGCCGAACTAGGCGAGTTCGACGACGAGCACGGCCCGGTGCGCGACGCGCTGTGGTACTGCGACATGACCACTGGACCCGACGGGACACCGATGTCCTTCGCCGAACGGATGCGGGAGCTACGCGCCCGGCGAAGCCCTGACGACCCCGCGATCCAGGCCCTCGCTACCAACGAAGACGAACGGGCCAGCGCCGTGCAGCGCACCGAGCACCTCCTCCAACGCACACTGACACCCGCCTGACCCCGCTACACGCGGACCTGATCACGCCGGCAAGGTCACGCCCATCGTGGACAGGACCTACTCCTTGAGGCAGGCTCCGGAGGCCATCCGGTGTCTGCGGGAGGGACGTCCTCGTGGAAAGGTCGTCATCACCGTGTGACGCGCGAACGCCACCCAGATCGTCCTGTCACCGAGCGAGAGTCAATTCCTTGCCAACAGAGGCGACAGTGGACGACCAATCGGTTCCGGCGAAGCCTTCAACCACCCATCGACGCCATGCGCGGCAAGACCACCCAGATGCAATGTCAACGACCTGCGACTGATCTTGATGACATTGCGATGAGACAACCGGAAAGGCCCCGAGCTGCGAGAGTCAAGCGCGGGCATCTGGGCAGCCGCCCCGGGTAACGGGGGGACGGCAGGCGCCAGAATATGCCGCTCGCGCCACGGCCTGGATTTCGAGCTGACCGACACACTGGTCTGGATTGCCCGGTTTCAGCGCGGTCTGAAAGGGGCAGTCCGAACAATGGGACCCAACTGAGCTGGACGTCGCACAGGCCGCGCAGCGGGTACTCCTCGCGCGTCTCAGCAAGTGCAACTGCGCAAGGATGCTCGCGAGCTTCTTGTCCGTGTGGATCAGCGAAATTCCGGCCGGGTCAGTGGCGACTGTACGTTGTCTTGGTGGCCGTTCCTGCGCTCGCGTCGGACCTGTCTACACAAGCGGGCATGAGCGTTTCACCTGCTGTTCATGCGAGTTCAATTGTCTAGTCAAGGTGGCGGGCGAGCCTGTGCCAGGGCCCGCGCCGGGGCGAGGTGTCCGCTGAGCCGTTGATCGAAGGAGTGTTGTGTGACCACCGAACGAACCGAGCCGCTGTGGCTGTCGCTGAGTGACCGGGTGGAGTCGGAGCTGAGCCAGTTGCCGGCGGGAGCGCCGGCTCCGTCGGAGCATGAGCTGGCGGCGCGGTTCGAGGTGAACCGGTTGACGGCGCGGGCGGCGATGCAGGAGCTGGAGCGGCGGGGCGTTGTCCGGCGATATCAGGGCCGGGGCACGGTGGTGGCGCGCAAGGTGGAGTACCGGATCGGTCCGGATTGGATTCCGTCGTGGACGCGTACGGTCGCCGCCGCTGGGGTTGAGCCGCGCACGGTGACCGAGGACGTGGCGACCCGCCGAGCCCGCAACGATGAGCGGGCCGAGCTTGGTCTTAGCGGGCACGATCGTGTCGTACAGCTTGATCGGCTGCGGTGCTGTGACGGGGAGAACGCTGGCTACCAGACCAGTGTGCTTCCTGCGGCTCGGGTGCCCGGGTTACGCGACGTCGTGGGTGCCGGGGGCTCGGTCTATGACGCGCTGGCCGGGCACTACGGATTTGCGCCCGGGCGTGCGTGGACACGGGTGGAGCAGATCAGCGCACCCGGCTGGGTGGCACGACGGCTGGGGTTACGGGGGCGCCCGCCGGTGGTGCTGGTGCGGGGCCGGCTGGACTGTCAGCGCACTGGGGTGCCGTTGGAGCTGACGTTCGCGTGGTTGCGGGCGGACATATTCGACGTGATTGTCGAGGTCGGCGAGTGGAAGAGCTTGCCCACGCCCTTCCCCGTGCGCAGGGCGGACGCATCGTGATGACACCGAATGGGCGGCAGGTGAGCGTGGAGCGCCGGGCGGAGGGGCTGGCCGCGGCGGCTCGCACCGACCGATCGGCGTTGCTGGCGCTGGCCGAGCCGATTGCCGCACGTGGCGAGGTCACCGTGGAGGTGGCGCCGGAGCCGCGGACGGTGATGACCGTGCTGGAGACCCCGATTGGCCAACAATGCCTGACCGAGGTGGTGGTGACCACCGCCGCGGTCACCGTGGCGGGCACCCGGGGATGGGGGTGTGTGCTGGGCTGGGACGCCGAAGCCGCCCTGGCGGCCGCGCTCGCCGACGCCGCCGACCCGGCTGGGGCTGATCGGCTCGCCGAGGCCGCGTTGCGGGCCGAAGAGCACGACCGCGGTGCCCGGGTGGCGCAGGTTCGCACGACCCGTATGGAGGTGGCATGACAGCCCGGATGGAAATCGCGCTCCACGCCGCGTTCCGCGCGACGTTGACGGCGCTGTCCCGCCCCGGTTCCGTGCAGCCGGTTCCTGGTGCCGGCGACGCGGTGGAAGCGGCTCGGCTCGTGCTGGACGCCGTCTGGGAGGCGGAGTCGCCGCCCGTCATCGTCACCGGCGCCCCCGAGCCGGGCGAGTTCCTCCGCGTTCCGAACGGTACCGAGGAAGAGCCGGAACTGGGGGCCACCGTGGTCATCGTGATCGACGCGGATGCGCCGGTGACGCGGGTGCGGCTGTCCGGTCCCGGCGTCGATGGCGAGCTCGACATCGACCTCCCGTTGTCCCCGGCCGTACTCGCCGAGCGGGAACAAGCGTGCGAGGGCTGGCCGTGCGGGATTGATTTGGTCGCCCTCGGCCCAGGCCCGCAGGTGGTGGGACTGCCACGTACCACTCGGATCGCGGTCCTGGAGGTGGATTGATGTACACGACGGTGCGGGAAAGCCAGGGCGCGATCGACGCCTCGGCCCGGTTGATGGACCAGCAGCGGGCCGGGTTCAACGGTGACGATCGGGCCGAGGCGGTGGGTGCGTTGGTGCCGTTGCTGGTGGATCAGGTGATGGCCGAGGCCGGTGTGGTCGAGCCGGCGGTCGCGGCGAAAGCGGTGGAGCAGGCGCGCGGGGATGTCAGCCGCGCGGTGTCGCTGTTGCGCTCCTGGGTGTCCTGCCTACCTCGGGAGGCCACGGCTGTCGTGGGGTGGCGCGGCATCGAGGTGGAGCGCCGGATCACGCCAGCAATGTCCGAACCGGACGGTGGCCAGTTCCTGGGGGCGTCGCTGGACTACGCGCCTCGCCTGCTCAACCTCGGCTCGTCGCTGTCCGCCGAAACCTCAAGCGACGCGACTGAACCGGCAGCCGAACATGGCGCGGAGCCGGCTGCGGAGCCGTTGGTGCTGCCGCGGGCCGCGGCGCGGCTGGAGGAGCAGGATTTGATCAACGCCGCCGAACCGGCGGAGCCTGTGGACATTACGCGGCGCGCGTCGGCGGCTGGGGCCGGGCGGGGAGCGTTCGGCCAGTTCCTGTCTCGCGCGGAGACCGGGGCGCTCACGGCCCTGGCCTACACCGCGGTGCGGGAAGGCCCGAAACAGGCCGATCCCACGCTGGTGGAGCTGCGTGCCGGGCAGTTGCCGGTCTCGGTACCCCATCCCCGCACGGGGAACCCGGTGCGGATCGGGTCGGTTCCGGTGACCACGTGTGAGCTCGTGCTGTATCACGTGCAGGTCGATTCTTCCGGGGAGCACACCGATTCCGGGTTCACCCTCGGTTACGGCGCGACGGCCGGGCGGGTCGAGCGGCGCGCGATCAGTGCCGCGATGCTGGACGCCCGCGTCACCCGGGCTCAAGGCAATCCACCGGGAACGGCCACGCTGCCCTCTGATGACGCGGAGTGGTTGATCACCGCGCTGGACGGGCAGGAAGCCACGGGCTTTGTCGAGCATCTCAAACTGGCCCACCATGTCAGTTTCGCGTCCGATTTGGACCGTGTGCGCGCGGTCGGTGAGACCCGGGCCGAGGAGGACTGAGGGACTATGTCAGCACTGTCTGATTTGTTGCACGGCGCCGAACCGGCCCACATTTCCGGGTATCTGTGGGCGTATCTGGACGCGGCGTCCAAACGGGAAATCCGCCGCGCCTTGCTGAAGGCGGTGTGCGTGCCTGGGCACATCACTCCCTTCGCCTCGCGGGAAATGCCCGTGGCCCGCGGGTGGGGTTCGGGCGGGCTGCAGGTCACCCTGGCCACGATCGTCGCCTCGGAGGTGGTGAAGGTGATCGATCAGGGTGACGACGAGAGCCTCAACGCGCGCACCATGCGGGCTCTCATCGGCGACTCCACCGGCGTGGAGACCACCACCGACGCCCGCGCGGCGACCTTGATCCAGACCCGGCACCGGATTCCGGAGGACGATCTCGATGACGGGATGGTGCTGGTGTTCCAGGTGCCGATCTCGGATCCGTTGCGGGAGTTCGAGCAGCGGCCGACCGCGGCGCGGCGCATGCATGCCGAGGGCGACTATGCGGTGATCTGGCTCGGGCTGTATGAGGACCATTCCCGGTTCTCCCGGTCCCGGTTCTCGCATTCATACCCGTGCGAGGTCGAAGGCGGCTACATCATATCCACCACCCCGATCCCACGGTTCGACGTGCCACGCCTGCACCAGGCGCCGTTCCTGTCGCTGTTCGGGGCGGGCCGGGAAGCCGCCGTCTACGCGATCCCTCCCTACACCGACGTCACCCCAATCACCTTCACCGACCGCGAATTCGAGGTCGAATCCTTCGACACCCCGTGTGCGAAATGCGGCAGCAACGAAAGCTATCTGACCGAGGAAATCGTGGACGGGCGCCCGGCACTGGTGTGCTCGGACACGGCCCACTGCCGACGCCGCCAGGACGAGGAGGGCCCGCAATGACGACCCCGGTGCTTGAGGTTCGGGACTTGACGGTGCGCTACTCCAGCACGCTTGGCTGCGCCGACGTGTCGTTCGACGTGCAGCCTGGGGAGGTGCTGGGCATTGTCGGAGAGTCGGGTTCGGGAAAGTCCACTGTGCTCGGCTCCTGTGGTTTGAGCCTGCACCCCACGCAAGGTTCGGTACGACTGTCCGGAGTGGACACAGCGGAGATTGTCGGCGGGCAACGGCGGCGGCTACGTAACCAACTCATCGGCATCGTGCGCCAGGCCGTGGCCGACGAACTCCGGCTCGGCGTCAGCGCGGGCGGCAACATCGCCGAGCGGCTGCTGGCCACTGGGCATCGCGGGTTCGACGCCATCCGCGCCCGTGTCGACCAGGTCTACCGGGAGGT
The DNA here is from genome assembly GCF_012328925.1 of Amycolatopsis acididurans. Lineage (GTDB taxonomy): Bacteria > Actinomycetota > Actinomycetes > Mycobacteriales > Pseudonocardiaceae > Amycolatopsis_E > Amycolatopsis_E acididurans. The sequence continues at coordinate 27,832 of NZ_JAAXLS010000051.1, read as the reverse complement.
GGAGCTACCTGTCGGGCGGATGGACGCCGCGGTCGCCACCTTCTCCGGCGGTATGCGACAGCGGGTACAGATCGCCCGCGCCCTGGTCAGCGAACCCGCCGTACTGCTGCTGGACGAACCGACCACGGGACTGGATGTCAGTGTGCAGGCTCGCATCCTGGACCTGATCCGGCGGCTGCAACGGCAGACCGGGGTGGCGATGGTCATCGTCAGCCACGACCTCGCGGTGATCCGGATGCTGGCCGACCGGCTGCTGGTGATGCGGCAGGGCCGGGTCGTGGAGTCCGGGGTGACCGACCGGGTGCTCTCCGACCCGCGCCACCCCTACACCCAGCTCCTCGTGTCCTCCCAGTTGGAGGTGTGACCTCCATGTTGCGGATTCGCGGCCTGTCCAAGAGCTTCACCAACCATCTGCGCGGCGGCGCCACCCGGCAGGTGCTGCGCGGCGTCGACCTCGATGTGGCACCCGGGCGGTGTGTCGTGCTGACCGGGGCCAGCGGTTCGGGAAAATCCTCGCTACTGCGCTGCGTTTATGGCACCTACGCCACCGACGGCGGCTCCATCGAGCTGGATACCCCGAGCGGCACCGTCGACCTGACAGGCACTTCGGATCGGGATCTGATCCGGATCCGGCGTGACCAGTTGGGCATGGTCACCCAGTTCCTGTCCGTGCCGCCCCGGGTGCCGGCGCGGGACCTGGTGGCGGAGCAGGGTGTCACCATCGAGGAGGCCACCGCGTTGCTGACCGAGCTGGGGCTCGACCCGGCGCTGCACGCGCTAGCGCCGTCGACGTTTTCCGGTGGCGAACGCCAGCTGGTCAACCTCGCGATCGCTCGCCCGGCCCCGGCCGGTACTGCTGCTGGACGAGATCACTGCCTCGCTGGACCACCACCGCCGCGCCACCGTGCTGCGGGTCCTGGCCGAGCGTAAGGCCAGCGGCACCGCGCTGCTGACGGTCTTCCACGAGCTGCCCGATCAACCCGGCTTGATCGACACCATCTGCCGCCTCGACGGCGGGCGCGTCGCGGAGGCGGTGGCATGACGATCACCCTGCGCGCCCACCGCGTCCTCACCGGGGAACACCTGCTCGCCCCCGGCTACGTCACCATCGACGGCCAGCACATCGCCGCGGTGGGGACCGAACCACCCGATGCAGCCACGATCATCGACCTGGGTGAGCACGATCTGCTGCCAGGGTTGATCGATCTGCATTCGGACTGCTGGCATCACCGCGCGCATCCGCGCCCGTCCACGAGTTTCGCGCTGGACGAGACGCTGGTGATGCTGGACACCGAAGTCGTCTCCTGGGGAATCACCACGCATTTCGTGTGCGTGGCGGTCCAGGACGACGCCGCTAAAGGCCGCACACCGGCCCAGGCCGCGGCCTCGGCCCGCATTGTGGAGAAGGTGCGTGATCAGTTACGCGCCGACCACCGCGTGCACCTGCGGGTGGAGGCGACGAGCGAACGCCTCGACCTCGCCGCCGATCTTTCCACATTGGACTGTGTATCGCTTCTGTCCTATATGGACCACACGCCGGGACACGGACAGTTCCAGCGGGAAGAAGACTGGCGCGCCTACTACGCCACCACCGGCGAAACCGACCTCGACGCGATGCTGGAGCGCCGGCGCGCCCGCCAGCCCTACACCGAGACAACCCGCACCGAACTCGCACGCCTGGCCCACCAGCACGGGATTCCGCTGGCCTCACACGACGACGACGCCCCGGCCCGGGTGGACCAGGCGCACCGGCTCGGAGTGCGGATCGCCGAATTCCCCGTCACCGCCCAGGCCGCCGCGGCCGCCACCGAGCACGGCCTGCTAACCGTGATGGGCGCGCCGAACGCGTTACGGGGCACCAGTCACCTGTCTGGCAACCTCTCCGCCCGCGACGCCCTGAAGGCCGGGCACCTGGGCGCGGTGACCTCCGACTATCACCCGCCCAGCCTCCTCGGCGCGATATACGCCTTGCCCGCGGCCGGCCTGTGCGACCTGCCCACCGCGGTCGCCCTCGCCACCCGGGGACCTGCACGCGCGGCCGGGCTGGACGACCGCGGCACGCTTGCTGCCGGGAACCGCGCGGACCTGATCGCCGTCACCCAGCGGGCCGGGCGCCCAGTGGTCGCGCAAACCTGGATCGCCGGCACCCCTGCCTTCGGATCCTGGAGCCGGGCATGATCGCGAACCTGCACCCCGCCCTCACCGACGCTGCCGCAAGTGCGCGGGCGGCGCTGGCCGACGCGCTGGCCTCCCACACCCGTGCCCAACTGGAAGCCCACGACGGCATCGGCGCCGACGGCACCCCGACCATGCACGTGGACACCCTCGTCGAACACCGAATCCTGGAAGACCTCGCCCGCCACCGCGTCAACGTTCTGTCCGAGGAGGCAGGATTCCTCGACCACGGCTCGACCTGCACGGTGGTACTGGACCCGGTCGACGGCAGCGCCAATGCCGCCGCCGGCGTCCCGCTGTGCGCACTGTCCGCAGCCCTCGCCGTCGACGGGGAATTCCGTCAGGCACTGACCTGCTGGCTGCACACCGGCGACACCTGGCACGCGACCGTGGACGAGAGCTGCGGCCCAGACGGAAAACCCTTGCGCCCCAGCGACGCCACCAGACTTGACGCGGCCGCCGTCTCGCTGTTGCGACCCCATATCGACAAGGCCGCCGGGCACGCATGGTGGGAGGTCGCCAAGACCGCGCGACGAATCCGGGTGCTGTCCTGCTCCACTGTGGACATCGCGCTCGTCGCCTCCGGCGCGGTCGACGCGTTCGCCGACCCCGGTAGCGACACCCACCGGCTCGTCGACCTCGCCGCCGGGGTGGTCTTCGCCCGCACCGGCGGATTCGTGCTGCGCGACCTCCACGACCGGCCCGTCACCTTCACCACCGACCTGACCCAGCGGTGGAGCGGCATCGCCGCCGCCACCGGCCAGCTGGCCGACGAACTCGCCACCACCATCCACACCGCCCTCACTCAACCCCCTCGGGAGCCGCCATGTCTTTCACCCTGACCGTGCTCACCTGCGAGGCCGGACGCACGTCCGGTTACCTGCTCCGCCATCACGGCCGCAGCATCCTCATCGACTGTGGCCCTGGCGTCACGGACGCCCTTCAGCAGCACATCCCACTCGATCAACTTGACGCCGTCGTGGTCACCCATTCCCACGCCGACCACTGCCTCGACCTCACCGGCCTGGCCTACGCCCTGTGTTTCCCCACGCCCCGCGACACCCCGGTCCCGCTGTGGGTGCCGGCCGAGATGACGACCCTGCTGACCGCCCTCGACGACCAGTTCGGGGTGCCGAGCCTGGAAGCCATGCGGCGCCCCATCCACCAAACGTTCCAGGTCAACACCCTCGACCTCGCCACACCCACCGGCATCGACCTGCTCGGAGACCTGAACCTGACCGCCCGCCCCGCGCTGCACGCCGTACCGAGCGCCGCACTGCGCTTCACCGACGGCGACACCGCCGTCGCCTTCTCCTCCGACACCGGCCCCACCGACACCGTCACCGCCACCGCGGAGAACACCGACCTGTTCATCTGCGAAGCCACCTACCTGCACGCCACCGACGCCGAACTCACCGGCCACGGCCACCTCACCGCCCAGCTCGCCGGTCAGATCGCCGACCGCGCCGCCACGCGCCAGCTCGTGCTCACCCACCTCGCCAGGCCAGCCAACGCACCCCAAGCGGGCGCCGACGCGGCCCGCAGCTACACCGGAAAACTCGACGTCGCCACCCGCGGCGCCCGTTACACCACCTGACAACCCACGTGCGACCAGCCCGCAACACCCGCGACCGTGCCGCTCGGTGACCCCTGCCCACATTCAGATCTTGTGTAGACAAATCTGATTCAGGGTGTCACCCCGAATTCACTTCGGCTCATTTGTCTATTCAAGTGCGCGGCGCACGCTATCCGCGCCAGCAGAGCGACAACCGAATCCCCATATTTCCTTCCGAATCCTGTTCATTTTCTTTGTTCGTGAGGTGATCAGTCATGCGCACAAGCACCGACCGGATTCTTACCACCCACACCGGCAGCCTTCCTCGCCCCCAAGAGCTGACCGGGCTCATGCACCGCAAGATGGAGGGCCACCCGGTCGACGAGGACAAGCTCGCCGCCGCGATCGAGACCGCGCGCGCCGACGTGCTGGACAACCAGCTGAACGCCGGTGTGGACGTCGTCAGCGACGGGGAGGTCAGCAAGCCGTCCTACGTCACCTACGTCACCGACCGTTTCGACGGCTTCGGGGGCGAGGCGCAGCCGCTCGGGTTGGCCGAGTTCGCCGATTTCCCGGAAACCACGCACCATGTCGCGGCCGACCCCGGCATGCAGCACGCCAAGGCCCCCTACTGTGTAGACAAGGTGACCTTGCGCGACACCGAGGCCGTGCACGCCGACATCGCCGCGTTCAAGAAATCCCTGCAGGGGCACGACGAGGTCGAGGGCTTCATGACCGCGGCCTCGCCCGGCGCGATCGCCATGTACATGATCAATCGCCACTACGGCGACGACGAGGAGTACCTGTACGCCTTGGCCGACGCCATGAAGTACGAATATCAGGCCATTGTGGACAGTGGCCTGGTACTGCAGATCGACTGCCCGGACATCGGCTGCGCGGCCCACCTCGCCTACAAGGACCTGACGCTGGCCGACGTCGTCAAGAAGATCGAGATGCACATCGACGTCATCAACCACGCCGTCGACGGACTTGCGCCGGACCGGGTGCGCATGCACATCTGCTGGGGCAACTACCTGTCCACCCACCACCGCGACATCGAACTGCGCACCATCGCCGCCGCTGTGCTGCGCGCCAAGCCGCAGGGTCTGCTGCTGGAGGCGTCCAACCCGCGTCACGCACACGAATGGGCTGTGCTCGCGGACGCCGGGGTCCCGGACGGGAAGATCCTGATCCCCGGCGTCATCGACTCGAAGACCAACTACATCGAACACCCCGAACTCATCGCCCAGCGCATCACCAACTACGCCGGCATCGTGGGCCGGGAGAACGTCATCGCCGGCAGCGACTGCGGATTCGGCACTCTCGTGGGCATGAGTTGGGTCAGTCCCCGCGTCGTGTGGGCCAAGCTCGCCTCGCTCGCCGAAGGCGCGCGCCTGGCCTCGAACACCCTGTGGGCCTAGAGATCCCGCTGAGGAACTGGCCCCGTGACGTTGCCCCTTGCCGAAGGTGACCCATGACCGCACTGCCAATTCTCGACCTCACCCCATTCCGCGACGATGAATCCTCTGCCGCCGCGGACGGATTCCTCGCCACGCTGCGCGAAACCTGCCACGACGTCGGATTCTTCTACCTCTCCGGGCACGGCGTCCCCGAAGACTTGAGCGAAGGCGTGCACGACGTGTCGCGGGAGTTCTTCGCGCTACCCGAGTCGGAGCGGCGGAAGATCTCGATGGAGAACTCGCCACATTTCCGCGGCTACACCCCACCGGGTGGGGAACACACCAACGGCCGCCCCGATCTCCGGGACGAGATCGACCTCGGCCCCGAAGCCGACCCCGTCCCGGTCCGGCCGGGTGACCCAGCCTGGCTGTGGCTGCGTGGCCCCAACCAGTGGCCCGCCGCAATCCCGGGGTTCCGGGACACTGTTGCCGCCTGGATGTATGAGATGGAGCTGCTCGGCCGGACCGTGCTGCGCGCGCTCGCGCTCGCACTGGGCCAGCCGGGACACCGTTTCGACGACTGGCTCGACCCACAGCCCGAGGTGACCGCGAAACTCGTCCGTTACCTGGCGCCGTCCGAGGAATTCCCGACCGACCAGGGAGTGGGGCTGCATCGTGACTTCGGTTTGCTGACCTTCGTCCACCAGGACACCGTCGGGGGCCTCCAGGTCGAACGCGAGGGCACCCTCGTCGACGTCCCGAAAGTCCCCGGCACCCTGGTGGTCAATCTCGGCGAGATGCTGCAACTTGCGACCCATGGCTACCTCAAAGCGACCGTGCACCGCGTCGTGAGCCCACCCGTCGGAGTGGAACGCATCTCCAGCATCTACTTCGTCAACCCACGCCTGGACGCCACACTGTCCCCGATCGACCTGCCCGCCGACCTCGCCGCCGACGCGCCCGGCGGAGCCAGCGCCGACCCCGCCAACCCGATCTTCGCCACCTACGGCGAGAACATCCTCAAGATGCGGCTGCGCGCCCACCCGGCCGTCACCCGCCGGCACCACTCCGACCTGATGGGTGCCACGCACTGAGCAATCCGCGACCACACAGGAGAACTGACATGACCACCATCTCCGACCGCGCCACCGACACCGCCATCATCAGCCCGGACGAGGACAACATCACCACCGACAGCCCCGCGCCCGCCGTCAACCCGCTGCGGGGCAACCCCGGTGTCGTGGGCGTGCCCACGGTGATCGCCGGCGCCATCGGCCTCGGCCTGATCAACATCGGCGCCCTGCCCGGCGGCGCCGTCGGCGCCACGCTCGCCATCGTCAGCACCTGCACCGCGATCGGGCTCCTGATCACCACCATCTGGGCCGCCGCCCTCGGCCAGAACGCCTCCGCCAGCCTCTTCGCCGTGTTCCTCGGCTTCTACGGCAGCTACGCGGCCCTCGCACTCGGGATGACCCACGGCTGGTTCGGTACCAGCGCGGCGTCCGCGACCGAGGCCCAGGTGGCGTGGCTGTGGTGCTGGCTGATCACCATCATCATGGTCACGCTGGTCACGCTGCGGCTGCCGTCCAGCTTCACTCTGCTGCTCGGTTTGGTCGACGTTGCGCTGGCCGCGCTGCTTGCTGGCACCTTGACCGGCTCCACCAGCCTCATCCGCGTCGGCGGCGTCATCGTCTTCGCCTTCGTCGCAGTCGCCGTCTACCTCTACGCCGACCTCATGTTCACCGAAACCGGCGGACGCGGACTCCCCCTCGGCCGCCCCCTCATCACCCGCTGACACCACTGCCAGCATCCACGGCCCCGGCGAGCCCACCGGCTCGCCGGGGCCGCTCGCCGTCGCCGAAACATCGCGAGCCTTGGTCACGTTCCGTCGACGGACCTGTTGCCGTCGAACCTCTGTGCCGTGCGCAATTTGTATAGATAAGTGCGCGTATCAGATAGGGAATCTGCTGCTGGCCAAGTAAAATCGGCGCTTCTCCAAGCGGCCCAAAAAGTTAACGTCACCTGAACGGACGACAGCATGAATGTTGCCAGTCGGCTACGTTAGGGACAGCAATTGGCGAACAGCAATTTGCATCTCCAATTGTGTGTCCCTGTCCGATGGCGGCGATCACGCGTTCGAGGCGCCGGCGGACAGGTGCTTGGGGTCCTTGCTGGCTGAAGCTCGGATTCTGGCTGCCTGTGACGCCGACGCATCGCGATGATCTTCGAGTGCGGTCTCGAGCATCGTTGTCGCTGCTCGGCCACTGCGCCGCGCCGACAGTTTTGCTCGGAGGTCCCACAAATGGCGAATTCATCCGCATTGCGTGCGGGAACCGATTGGTTCCTGCCCGAGGGCGCTGTGCAAGTCGGCTTGGGGGTGTACGACGGGCTGTCCACGTTGGTGGCCGAGAAAGTCGATATCGACTTTCTCTGGTTGAGCAGTTTCTGCGTATCCGCCTCGCTTGGCCGCCCGGATTCCGGGGTGCTGGACGCCTCGGAGATGGCCACCCTGGTGCGGACCGTGGCCACCACGACGCATTTCCCGGTGGTTGTCGACATGGACTCCGGGTACGGGGATGCGCTCAAGGTGTCGCTGGCGACGCGGATGATCGCCCAATCGGGCGCGAGCGCGGTCTGTATCGAGGACAACCCGCTGGTCAAACGCTCGAGCCTGTACCAGATCGATGATCGGGCTCTGGCCAGCCCGGAGGAGCACGAGGAACGCATCCGCGCGGCGCGTCGCGGGCTGGTGGGTGGCTGTCGTTTGATAGCCCGTACCGAAGCACTGGTGGCCGGGCTCGGCGTGGGCGAGGCGTTGGACCGCGCGAACCGCTACGTGGATGCCGGTGCGGAGGCGGTGTTCGTGCAGGCCACGAAACCTGATGACGGGCAGGAACTGCTCGAGTTCGCGCGGAAATGGGCACGGCGCACGCCGGTGTTCATCGCGCCTACCCGCTATCCGGCGCTCGGTGCCGAGGACTATGCCGCGGTCGGTATTACGCATTGGATTTTCGCGAACCAGGCCATCCGCGCTGCGTACCGGGCGATGGACGCCACGATCAGGCAGGTCGAAAAGGCCAAGACGGGTCCCGCGCCGCAACTGGATGATCAGATCGCGTCGGTGCGGGAGATCGCCAGCACCCTGGGCGCCCGCGCGGTCGGGAGCTGACGGTCGTGACTCAGCAGACTGCCGGCGCGGCCCTCGTCGAGGAGCTCATCGACCACCAGTGGGACTATTTCAGCGGGGTGCCGTGCTCGCTGCTCAAAGGCGCGTTCGCCCGCCTGGAAAACCTCGACGACGATCAACGTGCAGCCTACCTGCCCGCGCCTCGGGAAGAAGTCGCCGTCGCCGCGGCGGCTGGGGCCTATCTGGCGGGCCGCAATCCCGTGGTGCTCATGCAAAACTCTGGCCTGGGGTACTGCCTGAACACCTTGACCTCGCTGCTGCTGATCTACCGCATCCCGCTGGTTCTCATCGTGAGCTGGCGGGGACACGGCCCCGACGCCGTCGAGCACGTCGTCATCGGCGAGGCGATCGAGCGCCTGCTCGACGACATCGGCGTCGCGCATCGGACTCTGGACGACGTTTCAGGCGCGGTGCGCTGGTCCACCTCGACCGCTGAGTCGAACCGGACGCCTGTCGCGCTCCTGGTCAAGGAGGCGATATGAGTGGCGCCGTTCCTACTGAGGTGTTGGCCGGACTGGTATCCGCCGCCCCCGACGCGGTGTTCGTATCGACCTGCGGCTATCTCAGCCGAGACCTCCAACAGGTGGGGGATGGGCCCAACTTCTTCTACCTCGTGGGCTCCATGGGCGCGGCCCTGCCGCTCGGGCTCGCTCTGGCCGACTGTCTCCCTGAGATGCAGGTCGTGGTGATCGACGGGGACGGGTCGTTCCTGATGAGCCTCAACTGCCTGCCGCTGGTCGGAGCCCAAGCCCCGCGCAACCTGGTGCACGTGGTGCTCGACAACGGGATGCACGAAAGCACCGGCGGCCAGCGCACCGTGGCCACCGGCCGATCCGGAGCCCGGATCCGGCGCGCCATGCGCGCCGCCGGGTATGCGCGAGCGCTGCTCGCTCCGCGGGTGACCGACACCGTGGCCAGGGCCCTGCGCCAGACGGGCCCGACCGGAATCCACATCCCTGTGGCACCCCGCACCAGCGTGGCACCGCGGATCACCACAGAGCCCGAGGAACTGGTTCGCCGGACCCGCAAGCTGCTGGCCGATTCAGGGAGGCAATGATGAAGGACGCGACCTATCTCCAGTTGGTCGGTGCGCGCATCCTGTCCGAGGCCAATGACCTCAAACGAGACTCGCACGCGCTCGCGGCAGACCTGAGCCTCGATCCCGCGACGATCGACGACGTGATCTCTGGAAGCGCCACACCTGAGACGACCGACGAGGTCATCCGCAGGATGGGCGAGGTCTATCCGATCGACGAAACAGACCTGCGCCTGCTTCCCGACGATTGCGACGACGGGATCAAGATCATGCGCGCGAAGGAATCGCGCGCCACGAGCAGAATCTTCCGGCGATCCGACCGGAACGGGAACCTGGAACCGTACTACGAGTACCGCGACACCGCGTTCTCGCGGCTATCACCGTTCCGTCCGGAATGGATCCGCGAACTGCGGGTGGTCTCCGACTGCGATCCCGCCAACCCGGATGTTGCGTTCAACCACGGGCACTTCCTGCACCAATACACTATGTACGTCGGTCCGGTGAACCACTACTGGGAAATCGACGGCCGACGCTACGCCGCTGAAATGCACACCGGCGACTCCAGCTACCACACGCCGTTCCGGCCGCACACGTTCACCAGCCGCTCGGCCACCGAACGGGCCCTCATCCTCGCGGTCACCTTCGGCGGGAACGTTCGCCGCGCGCAGCGGGAGCTCTACGCGCTCGGCGCCCGCGCCGAGCACTATCTGCTCGACCACGCCGGCCCGTCGGCGGGCACGAAGAGCCTGATCCGCCAATACCTTCACGACGCGGCGATCACCCTCGAACAGCTCGACGCCGAGCTTCGGCGTGCAGGAGCTACGCTCACCGCCCGCGGCGCGGTAGGCGGAGATCGCCCTCTCTCCGCGCGCGACGTCGAACACCTGGCCATGGCGCTCGGGGTCAGCGTTCGTGATCTCCAGGTCGCCGTCTTCGACGACAGTGAGGTCATCGTCGAACACACCAGCCCTGACGACGAGTACCCGTATCCTGCGGCCACCGATCATCGCTGCCTCATCCGACCGATGATCCGCACGGCGAAGATGCCGGCCATGCGGGGCTTCACCGCCCACATCACCACGCCCGACACGAACCTCGCCGGTGGCTTCACCACAAGCCTGCACAGCTGGATCTACAACTATGGCCACCACGCCACCCGGCTGTGCTGGTCCGACGGGTCCGGGGAACGCCAGACCGTGATCGAGCCCGACGACTCGGTCTACGTCCAGCCCTTCGTTACCCACGCATTCTCGCGGGCCGAGGGCGAACCCGCCGATCTCTGCGTCGTCCGGGTCGCGGGGCATGTCAGCGGCGACACCCAGCGCGAGCTATCGCACTTCCCGTCCATCAGCCGCGTCGTGCGTGAAGACCGCCGGTGGTACTGACGCCATGGACACCGTCAACCTCACCGCTTCCTGGAACCCAGTCCGAGTCCAGGTGCAGCCCGGCGCGATCCAACACGCGATCAACCGCGCTCCCCACCCCGCCGTGGCCATCACCGGGCCACGCCTGCGCGATCAGGTCGCCGCCACCGGCCACGCAACCGTCGAATCGGCGCACTGGGCCGCGGTACAGGCGCTAGCCGCCGATCTCCGCCGCCGGGACCGACGCTGCGTCATCGCGATCGGTGGTGGCTCGGTGATGGACGCCACCAAGGTGGCATGTGCGATGGCAGACACCCCCGAGACCCTCGACGCCGATCTCGACGACCTCGTCGCCGGGCGGGTGCCGCTTCGCCGAACGAGCCAATTATGGGCCATCCCCACGACCGCCGGCACCGGCAGCGAGGTCACCAAGTGGTCCTCGATCTGGACCGAAAACGGCTGGAAGGTGAGCGTGGAAGGCCGTGCGCTCTATCCGGATACCGCCATCCTTGACTCCGCTCTGACCGCGTCCATGAGCGCGCGCCTCACCGCTGCAACCGGACTTGATGCGACGGCGCACGCCGTCGAGAGCATCTGGAGTACCAATCACCGCCCGGAGTCCGACCAGCACGCCACCGATGCGCTGCGACTCATCGCCGCGCACCTGCCCCTTGCCGTCTCCGCCCCAGATCCCGAGCACCGGGCGGGCATGAGCATCGCGGCGTTGCATTCTGGTCTGGCCTTGAGCTGGTGTCGTTCCACCGCACCACACGCGCTGAGCTATCCGCTCACCGGCCTCCTCGGCATCGAACACGGTCTCGCGGTCGGCCTCATGCTGCTAGCCGTGCTTCCAGTCACCGAGCACCTCGCCCCCGATCGGGTTGCACTGGCAGCGCAGGCCCTTGGCGTCGCCGGCGCCGATGGGATCGCGGCCTTCATCCGCGACGTCTTTCACCGCGCGGGGCTCGGCACCCGGCTGCGCGAGTTCGGTGTCACGCCGGAATTCCTGGAGGTGATCACGGGGACCGCACTCACCCAACCCCGCTTCGCCAACCACCCCGGTCGCCTTGCCGCAGAAACGATCCACGAGGCCCTGAACAACATCCTCTGACGATAGAACGAATCACCCTGGAGGCGCTTTCGATGCGCGACGTCGACCAGCTACTCGACGAGCAACAACGGTTCTACTCGGCGAAATCGGAAGAATATGTTGACTGGATCCGCAACTACATGGATCCCGTGCGCCCGCATATCGAGAAGCTCGTGCACGCCAGCCCCCTTTCGGGGTCCATTGTGGAGCTTGCGCCGGGAACGGGCTACTGGACTGAAACACTCAGCGACCTCGCCCACGACGTGACCGCGGTCGACGGATCCAGGGAAATGCTCGACATTGTGGCCCGCCGCAAGCTGCCCAACGTCACGCTCGTGCAGGCCGACTTGTTCGCCTGGCAGCCCGACCGGAAATGGGACTACGTCTTCTTCGTGCACTGGCTCGCGCACGTGCCTATCGAGAAACTCCCAGGGTTCTGGAAAACGCTCGATCAGGCCCTCAAACCTGGCGGACAGGTCATCTTCGTCGACGTCACCGCCGAGGAGCAAGCTATCGAAGAGGACGTGGGGGTCGAATCTTCTGTCCCAGTGGTCACCAGAAGCCTCGACGACGGCCAGAAATTCACCGTGGTCAAGACCTATTGGGATCCTGACGAGTTGATTTCCCTTCTGTCCAGCTGGGGCTGGACAGCAACCGCCACCCCCGTGGCCCGCAACGAGGGCCGTGGATTCGTCTACTACACCGTGGAGCGCACCCGTGATCACTGACCTGGCCAGCTATGACCCCGAACTCACCTACAACACCGCCGCGCACGACTACGATGCCGCCCTTGAGCAGTTCTGGGGATTCTGCGCCGGCAACACCATCGAACGCCTCGCGCTGCAACCCGGCGATCGTGTGCTCGATGTCGCCTGCGGTCCAGGACCGGCCACGCTGCGCGCCGCCGAACGCGTCCGCCCCGACGGCAAGGTCGAAGGCGTGGACATCTCCGAGGAGATGCTCAGCATCGCGTGCGATCACGCCCGCGCACTCGGTTTGGACAACATCACCCTGACCCGCGGCGACATGGACGCTCTCCCTTACGAAGCCGAGTCCTTCGACGCGGTCACCATGGTGCTGGGTCTCTTCTTCGCCAAGGACATCGTCGGCACCCTCGCCGGCTTGTGGCGCCTGGTGCGGCCTGGCGGGACCCTGGCCGTCACCACCCTGGGACCGAAGTTCTTCTATCCCATGTTCGACGTCTTCCTGGACGCTGTGCGCGCAGAACGCCCGGACCTCGAACTGTCCATCCCCTGGCAGCGCACGGAAAACCCGGACACCCTGCGCACCATGCTGCTCGATGCCGGCGTTCCCGACCCGACCGTCACCGACGAGGTCACCCCCATGGACCTTCCAGATCCGCAATCATGGTGGAGCATCGTGCGCGGCACCGGAATCCGCCGCATCGAAATGGAACTCGACGAGGACACCTCGGCCCGGATTCGACACGCCAACGAACAGTGGATCACCGACCAGAAGTTGACCAGCCTTGTCCTCGGCGTCAACTACGCCACCGCCACCAAGAAATAGGCGCCACGAAGAACACAGGAGAACGAGGTGATCCAGCATGACCCCGCAACGGCTCTTCACGTCCGAGTCGGTGACCGAGGGACACCCCGACAAGATCTATGACGCCGTCAGTGACACCATTCTCGACGCCCTGCTCGGACAGGACCCTCGCAGCAAGGTCGCCGTGGAAACGCTGGTGACGACCGGGCAGGTGCACATCGCCGGGGAGGTCACCACCACCGCGTCGGTCGACGTTTCCTCGATCGTGCGCGACACGATTTCTCGGCATCGGATACGACTCGTCGGCCAAGGGATTCGACGCAACCACCTGCGGGATCAACGTCGCGCTCGACGCCCAGTCCACGGACATCGCCCAAGGCGTCGCACAATCCCACGAACAACGCACCAACAGCCACGCCGACGACCTGGACCGGCAGGGCGCCGGCGACCAAGGGCTCATGTTCGGCTATGCCTGCACCGACACCCCCGAACTGATGCCGCTGCCCATCGCACTGGCGCACCGGCTGTCCCGGCGGATGGCGCACGTCCGGAAAGTAGGTGAGGTCCCGTATCTGAGGCCAGACGGCAAGACCCAGTTCACCGTCGAATACCTGGGCGACCGGCCAATCCGGCTGGACACTGTCGTACTGTCCACCCAGCACGCCGACGGTATCGATCACGATCACATGTTGGCCGTCGATCTCCTGGACCATGTGCTCAAACCGGAACTCGACGCACTCGCGGCCGGCGGGCTCGCGGTGGAACTCCACAAACCGTCGGTATACGTCAATCCGACCGGACGATTCGTCATCGGCGGCCCGCAGGGCGACGCCGGCCTCACCGGCCGCAAGATCATCGTCGACACCTACGGCGGGATGGCACGACACGGTGGCGGCGCGTTCTCCGGCAAGGATCCGTCCAAAGTAGACAGATCTGCGGCGTACGCGATGCGATGGGTCGCGAAGAACGTGGTCGCCGCGGGCCTGGCCACCCGGATCGAGGTGCAGGTGGCCTAGGCCATCGGCAAAGCCACACCGGTGGGCCTGTTCGTCGAGACCTTCGGTACCGAGACGGTCGACCCGTCGAACATCCAAAGCGCGATCACCGAGGTATTCGACCCGCGCCCCGCCGCGATCATCCGGGACCTCGACCTGATGCGGCCTATCTACGCGCAGACCTCGGCCTACGGGCACTTCGGGCGTCCCGAACTCGACCTGCCCTGGGAACGCACCAACCGGGCCTTAGCGCTCGCGGAACTGGTGGAGTGATGACCGGCCGTATCGCCGTGACGGGATCGATCGCCACCGATCACCTGATGGAATTCCCCGGCCTGTTCACCGATCACCTGGTAGCCGACCGTCTCGACACGGTGTCGTTGTCATTCCTCGTCGACGGACTTCACTCGAATGTGCATGGCGAGGAGTGAGTGTTCGATGATCGGTCGTCACACGATTTTCCCTGGGGCAAATCTGGGGCACGGGTGCGCGCTGAACGACGTCGAACGACGCCGAACTGCATTGAACGGCAGCGCTTTTCCTGCGGTTTCTCTGTTTCCGCAGGTAGAAAGGTCTAGGCCACCTTACTGGCAGTGAGGGGGTCAGGGGTTCGAGTCCCCTTAGCTCCACAGTTTTTCTGATCGCCCGGCGCTGCGGTTTCCGCAGGTCGGGCGTTGTTTTTAGGTGCGCCGAAAATCTGTCCATTGTGGATTCGGTTTCAGTTACCGCTCAGTAGGTGGAGCAAGTCTGGAGCAGGCCATGACCCCGTTTCAAATGGGGGCACCGAAACCGCTCCAAGCGGGTCACCTAGCTAACCGTGTCCTTTCGCGCCTTTCCCGGCGGACAGGCGCTGCCAGGCGCGTTTCGGCAACCGCCCGATGAGTTCGTCGGCTCGGTGGGTGCCGGTGGCGGTCGTGACCCGGTGGTCGCAGGCCACTGCCAGCACGTGCCCGGCCTGCCGAGCTTCCAGCTCCCTGCGCAGCTTCCGGTTGGCGCCATCAACCTCATCGCCAGCGACCCATTGCGCGGGCACCCCGGCATCCAACGCACGCACGATCATAAGGGCGGTCAGTTCGGGCTTGGTCGCGAATGCGGTCTCGGCGGGCACTCCAAGTTTGGTGGTGTAGGTCAGAAACACCCCGACCTGGCTGTTCTCGATCCGTCCGGCGGTGCCGGTGTACTGGCGCTGCACCCCGGCCGTGCACGCACCGTTCTTGATGTCGCCGGTCCCGTCCACCACCAGCATCGCCTCGTGGTCGCCGAGATGTTCCACCGCGGCATCCCGCACGTCATCACGCACTGCATCGGCGTCCCACACTGCCCGCGTCAGCACCGGCATCCTCGCCCCGCCGCTGGCGCCAACATATGACGCTGGGGCAGGCCCGGGATTCCGCGAACACCGGAACGGCGGCCTACGGCGGAGCTGGCACCGTCGCCGCCCTACCAGTCGCCGTCACCCAGAGTCACCTTTGCGGTTTCGGTGGCCGGGCTGGCGGTATCCGTCGCCCCGAACCTTGGCGTGAGGGGCCTTCACGCAGACCGGCAAGCCGATGACCAGCAGGTTCAGGTTCGTACACTGGCTTGTTGGGTGCACAAGTCAAACTAGCCTGCTGACCTGCGAAAAAGGTCCAAGTAGTTGATCTGCATTTTGGGGTGGCGTTTCCGTGAGCGCTCCTCTCCGAGGCGGGCGTACGGGGTGTCCACGCGACTGGGGACCAGTAGCGCGTCGTGGCACGGCTTGCCGTCGCGATGCCTGGCATGGGCGGATCGCTGGACATCATCAGTAAGACTCCGCCACTTGACACCCGTTCCGGCCCTGAGGTTTACTTCTCAAACACGATCGATCGATCGATCGTGTTTGACAGAGAGATATGGCGCGGTCGCTGATCGGCGGTTCAAGGTTGGCCCGCGCATGCGATGCGGACGTCGCTCGTGGGGCGTTCCGAGGTCGTGGAACGCGACAATCCTGGTGCCGATCCCGACAGGAGTGGAATCGAGTCATGGTTCGCAAACTGAACGAACAGACGCGGGAACGCCTCAGACTCGCCGCCGTTGAATTGTTCGCGTCGGCGGGGTTCGCCGCTGTCGGGATTCGGGAGCTCGCGAGCGGCGCGGGCGTGAGGACCGCGACGCTCTACAACTACATGTCGGGCAAGGAGGATCTCCTGGTCGACATTATGCAATCAATTATCGACCCGCTGGCCGAGGCTGCGCGCGAAGCGATGGAAACGTACTCCGATCCGCGCGAGAGGCTTGTTGCTCTCGTCGAGATGCATGTGTGGGTGCATGGCGGGCGGCGCCGGTCAACTCTGGTGTCGGACACGGAACTGCGTTCCCTCGGCGAGGTCGCTCGCAAAGAAATGAGCCTCAAACGCGACGAGTACGAAAAGCTCTGGCGCACGGTGGTTCAGCAAGGTGTCGAAGCCGGGATATTCGACGTCGACAATATAGTGATCACCACCACCGGGCTGCTCACGCTGGCGACTGGCGTCGCGTATTGGTATCGGCTCGATGGCCCCATACAGCTGCCCGATCTGTGCGCCCTGCAAGCCGATCTCGCGCTCAACCTCGTCCGAGCCCAAGGCGCGAACGGGCCCGTCAGACGATCCGATCTCAATGTCGGGCCCCCCATAGAAGTGCTGCCGCCCGACCCTGCGCTCTGAATTCTTCCGGCACATCTCCTGTCCGATGTGAAAATCTCCCAAAATACCAGGAGGACGGCTCCTCGATGAGCGGACCCATTGTCCTTTCCCGTCACGGCCATGTCGCGGTCATTCGGATGCACGTCCCGTCAAAACTGAACGCTCTGAACCCGGCTGCCGTCGAGTCGCTACTGGACGCCGTCCGCACGGCATGTCGCGCCGACGACGTACATGCGATCGTCCTCACCGGAGGCGAAAGCGCCTTCTGCTCCGGCGAGGACCTTACGGCCGCCGGTGGTCTGACCGCCGAAGAATTCAGCGAGCAGGTCGACAATTTTCAACGGCTCACCCGCGTGCTACTCGAAACGGACAAGCCGACGGTGGCCGCCGTCGCCGGAGTCGCCATTGGTGGTGGGCTCGAACTCGCATTGAACTGTGATATGCGTATGTCATCCTCGAACGCGCGCTTCCGTTGCCCCGAGTCCCAGCTGGGCATGACGGTGAGCAACGCATCCTCCTTGCTGTTACGCCGTTGCGTGGGCGAGGGCTGGGCCCGGGAGCTCATTGTTTTCGGGCGGGTTCTGGACGCCCAGACCGCCCTCTCGGTCGGCCTCGTCACGCGGGTCGTCGCCACCGGAACGGTGGTGGCCGAGGCGATTCAAGTCGCCTCTTCCATCGCGGCGGCGCCCCGCCACTCCGTGGCCTACGCCAAACAGCTGCTCCGTGCCGCGACTCCGGGCTCGGAGAAGGCGCTCGAACTCGAATCGAACCTGTTGCGTGCCGCGTTCCGGGCGCAGGAGACCACTGACTTGATCGCGTCGTTCAACAAAGGCCGGAAGCAGCCATGACCGGGAAAACCGTCTGGGAGACCCTCAGCCTGGCCGCGCAGCGGTGGCCGGACCACACATTCCTGCGAACACGGGACGGCGCGCTGTCCTACAGCCAAGTGCTGGCCAAGGGCAACGCGCGAGCCGAGGGGCTCCTGATCCGTGGCCTGCGCCCCGGCGACCACGGGATCATCGTGATGCGCAACAGCCTTGACCATGTCATCACCTGGTTCGCCCTCAACGCTCTCGGCGCCACGGCGGTGCCGGTCAATCCTCGGTTGACCGACGAACAGCTCGCCCATCAGGTTCGTGTGGCCGATGCCGCCGCGGTCTTCGCGGACGACGACGAAGCCCACCGCTTGGACCTCCTGCTCACGGGGCAGCACATCAGGGTTGCCGCTGCCCGCCACGTCGAGGGGGGTGCCATCCCGGACACCTGGTGCCCGCTCACAGACCTCGACCATCCGGTGTCCGCGCCGCACGCGACCAACCATGACTCGCGGCCTGGTACCAGCGCGATGGTTCTGTTCACCTCGGGCACGACCGGGCCGCCGAAAGGCTGCATCCTGTCCAACCATTACCTTGTCCGGCAGGGTGAACTGCTGGCCAAATACCTGGAACTGCGCCAGAGCGACGTTCTGTACTGTCCCTTCCCGCTGTTTCACGCCGACGCAATCACCTACACGATCATGGCCGCGCTGGCCGTCGGAGGCACGGCCGCGATCGGCCGGAAATACTCGACGACGGAATTCTGGGACGAGATCGCGTATTTCGGGGCGACCGTGTTCGACTTCATGGGTGCGACCCTGACCATGTTGCACCACAGGCCGAGCCAGGCGAACGATCGCGAGAACACGGTGCGCCTGGCATGGGGCGTTCCGGTGCCTCCCTTCGCTGCCGAGTTCGAGCAGCGGTTCGACCTTCGCGTCGTGGAGCTCTACGGATCGACCGACGCCGGAATGCCCATAGCGCACCCACTGCACGAGCCACGCCGGCTGGGATCGTGCGGACAGGTGATCCCCGAGTACGACATCCGTGTCGTGGATTCGCGGGGAGCGATCGTCGAAGCCGGCGAGGTGGGTGAACTCGAAGTGACCTCGCGCGAGCCGCATCTCCTGTCGGAAGGCTATCGGGGAATGGCTGAGGCGACCGCCGCGTCACGTCGAGGCCGCTGGCTCCGCACGGGTGACCTGGTGCGCCGTGACGAGCAGGGCTGGGTCTACTTCGTGGGGCGCGCAAGCGACGTAATTCGACGCCGGGGCGAGAACATATCGGCCATCGACATCGAATCGGCCATCGAGAAGCACCCGGCCGTCAGCGAGTGCGCCGCTTACGGAGTACCGAGCCCCATGACCGAAGACGACGTGATGCTGTCCTATGTGGTCACGGCGGGCGAGACGCTCAGCCCCGCGGCGCTGGCGGCCTTCTGCACCGAAGTGCTACCGGCGTTCATGGTGCCGCGCTACTTGCGTCCACTCGACGCGCTTCCCCACACACCGACCGAGAAGGTCGCCAAGACCACGCTGAAACGGGAGGGAGTGACCGCGGATACCTGGGATCGAGAGCGCGCATGACTTCGCGGCCACTGCTGACGCTCGCGACGCACATCGTCGACACCTTGGAATACTTCGAATAGACGGAGGAGGACCATGAAAAAGAAACTCGTGGTCATTGCATGTCTGGGATTGATCGCAAGTCTCTCCGCGTGCGGAAACGGCGGTGTCGGATCAGAGACGCCGGCGGTGGACGCAAGAATTGTGTATGCGATACCCTCGGATCCGGGGAATCTGGACCCACAACTCACCTCCGTCGATCTCAACCGTGAGGTCGGCCGACTGGCCTATGATTCCCTCGTTTACCGCGACGGCAAGGGAAATCCGGTTTCCGGCCTGGCGTCCTCCTGGCACGTCGGGGAGAACGAGTCCACTTTTGAGATCACTCCCGGCGTCACCTGCTCCGACGGGAGCGCGTTCACCGCCGACGTCGCCGCGCAGAACCTCAGGTTCATGATCGACCCGCACAACGGATCGCCGTACGCCAGCTCGTTCCCGGCCGGCACCACGGTTTCAGCCAGCGCGAGCACGGTGACGATCAAGACGCCGACAGCTCCCGCTTTTCTGCTTGTCAACCTGGCTGACATCCCCATGGTCTGCGCGGCGGGCCTGCAGAATCGAGGCCGCCTCGCCTCGGCTACCGACGGCACCGGTCCCTATGTGCTGAGCGACTTCAAAACCGGCTCCAGTTACAGCTTCACGCGCCGCGACGACTACAAATGGGGCCCGAACGGAGCGACGACCGCCGAAAAGGGGCAGCCGAAAACCGTCGAGCTGAGAATTGTCGCCAACGAGACCACGTCGGCTAATCTTCTGGTCGCCGCTGATGTCAACATCGCGGTGATGAGCGGGTCGGACGGCGACCGCCTCCTGAGGATGCCCAACCTGTTCCACAAGAACCAGCAGGTCTTGCGGGGTCTCATCGCCTACAACGAGGCGAACGGCCGCGTGACACAGGACGAAAAGGTACGTGAGGCGCTGTCTCGCGCGGTGGATTTCGATGCGGCGATGAAGATCATCACGGGCGGTCGCGGCGAAGTGCCCACCAGCCTGCTAGCGGTGACCCCCAAGGTCTGCCCCGAGAACACCGTGAGCGGCAATCTGGCCGCCCGGGATGTCAACCTCGCCAAGAGTCTCCTCGACAACACCGGGTGGGTCGCGGCCGGCGATGGCAAGAGGGCCAAGAACGGCAAGCAACTCAGTATCGACATTCTCACTCCGAGCTATGCCGGGAAGGCTTACACCGACGGGGCCGAGTACATCGCGTCCCAGTGGCGAGATCTCGGCATCGACGTTGCCGTCTCCGCCGTCCCGAGTGCCCAGCTCAACGATCGGCTGTTCAAGACCGCCGATTTCGATGTCTCCCTGGTGGGAACCGGGGAGCGGACACCGAACCAGAACAGCCAGTACTTCTTCGGTAAGACGCCCCCAAACGGCACGAATTTCGCTTCGTTCAGCAACCCGACCTATGACCAGACGGTCCAGGGGAAGCCTCAAGTCGACACCGCGGCCGAATGCGCTCGCTGGAACACCGCCGAAATCGCTCTGTTCAAGGAGTACTCCTTGATCCCGTTCGCCAATGTGGACGTGCCGGTATTCGGCAACAAGGTCACGTTCGACATTGTCGGCAACTACCTGGTGCCGACGTCGCTGCGAGCCGTGAGCTGAACCATGACGACCATGGCACCTGAGGTGACGTCCCCGGCCCGCCGGTCAAGGCGGCGGGCCGGGGGGTTGGCCGCTCGCGTCAGTGTTCTGCTCGTGCGCTTCGTCATCTCCCTCTGGGCGCTGGTGACCCTGACGTTCCTGATGGTGCAACTGGTGCCCGGCGACCCGGTCCGTGCCGCCTTGGGAATGAGCGCGACGCAGGAGGATGTCCAGCGAATGCGTGACCAGTTGCACCTGGACGATCCATTGCCGGCCCAATACTGGCATTACCTGAAGTCGACGCTTTCGGGAGACCTCGGGGAATCGATCATGCGGCAGATCCCGGTCTCGCAGATCGTCGACGGGGGACTGTGGAACACCGTCTCGCTGGTCCTCGCCGCGTTCGTGGTGGTTGTGATCGTCGCGATCCCACTCGGTGGTCTTGGCGCCGCCGCCTCCCGGTGGCGGCGCGGGCGGGCCGTCGATGTGGCCTTCACCGGCGCCACGACGATCGGTGCCAGCCTTCCCGAGATCGTGCTCGGCGTCGGATTGGTATACGTGTTCGCCGTCAGCAATCCATGGCTGCCGATCGCGGGGAAAGGTGGCCTCGAGTCCTACATACTCCCCGCCGTTTCGCTGAGCTTGGTACCCGCGCTGACGCTCGCGCGAGTACTCCGTTCCGAAGGCAGGGCCGTACTTTCCCAAGAGTACATACGCACGGCGCTGGCCAAACGGCTCTCCGGACCGCGGCTCCACGGCCGGCACGTCCTGCCGAACGTGATGCCCGCCGGTCTCACTGTCGGTGCGCTCCTGCTGGGCGGAATGCTCGCGGGCACCGTCCTCATCGAAACCGTGTACTCCTGGCCGGGGCTGGGCACCGCGTTCGTGCAGGGGATCCAGGACAAGGACTATCCCGTCGTCCAGGGCATCGCACTGATTTACGGCTCGATGGTCCTACTCCTCAACCTCGGGATCGATCTTCTGCTCGCCGTGATCGACCCCCGAACGAGCAACCACCGATGATGGAGACAGTCGTGGACGGAAACGACGCCACCGCACAGGGCATCGTCACGGGCGGCCACCATTCCCAGGCCCGCGCGCGAAGCCGGGTGCGGTGGCTCCCGCGGCCCCGGACCGCGGGAGTCCTGCTCATTTTGCTCTGCCTGCTGCTTCTCGTTCTCCTACCGGAGCTCATCTGGGGACACAGCGCCAGGACACCCGCGCCTTCAGCGCTGAACCAGGCGCCCTCCGCCGATCATTGGCTGGGCACCGACGCTCTGGGACGCGACGTTCTGGAGCGCACCCTCGTCGCTGGACGGCTCTCCATCTCGTTGTCGGTGCTCGCGCTCGGCATCGGCGTCGTCTCGGGGCTGGTCCTCGGCGGCCTCGCCGCCGCGGCCGGCCGGCGGATCGCGACCGTGATATCCGGGACGATCGCCGTGCTGGTCGCTTTCCCGTCACTCATGATGGCATTGTTCCTGGCCGTCATCTTCGGCTCCGGAGCGGAGGGCAGCACACTCGCGATCGGCTTCGCCCTCACGCCCTACTTCGCCAGGGTGACCGAGAACGCGTCCAGGACGGCGCTCGTCAGCGACTACGTCGCCGCGGCCAGGTGCCTGGGCGTCCGGGGCCCGGTCTTGTATGCCCGCCATGTGCTGCCAAGCGTGTCCGGCCCCGTGCTGACCAGCGCCAGCGTGTTTTCCGGCACCACCCTCCTGGCCTTCGCCAGCCTTTCGTTCCTGGGCCTGGGTGTCACGGACCCGTCGATCGACTGGGGCAGCATGTTGGACAACGGATTGGGCCAGCTCTACACCAATCCCGCGCTGGCGCTGGGGCCGAGTCTCGCGATCGTGATCGTGGCCATCGCTTTCAACACCATCGGTGAAACGCTGACCAGTGATCGCCGGCGACGTCGGACCGTGCATGGCCGGACGGCTCCGCCGGAACGCGTCAACGACAACCGGAAAGATGTCGGCGCCGGCCTTGGCCCGTACCTCCTGCGAGTCGAGGGCCTGGCGGTCGAGGCGGATGGTCTCCGGGGCGGGAACGCCCCGGTCGTCGACTTCGGCCTCTCGTTGCGGGCCGGCGAGCGGGTCGGCCTCGTCGGCGAATCCGGGTCTGGCAAGAGCCTGTCGATCGTGTCCCTGATCAAGCTCGACGCTCCTGGGACGACCGCACACGCCGACGTGCACTACTTCGACGGAGACG
This sequence comes from Amycolatopsis acididurans, assembly GCF_012328925.1. Lineage (GTDB taxonomy): Bacteria > Actinomycetota > Actinomycetes > Mycobacteriales > Pseudonocardiaceae > Amycolatopsis_E > Amycolatopsis_E acididurans. The sequence continues at coordinate 4,644 of NZ_JAAXLS010000051.1, read as the reverse complement.
ACCTCAACAAGATCCGCGCGGGCCGTGTCCTTCGAAAGCGACTCGCGGGCCGGATCGGCCTGGTCGGTCAGGACCCGATGTCAGCGCTGAACCCCGTGGTCGGCATCGGCTCGCAGATGGTGGAAGAGACGGTGGTGCACGGACATCGCTCGCGCCGCGATGCGAAACGGCTGGCCGTGCGGGTGCTGGAGGCCGTGGGCATCCAGGGCGCCGGCGATCGGCTGCGGTCACGTCCGCACCAGTTTTCGGGTGGCATGCGGCAACGCGTCGCCATCGGGATGGCCCTGATGGACGATCCGGCCCTGATCGTCGCCGACGAGCCGACGACGGCCCTCGACGCGACGGTGCAGCTGCAGGTGCTCGAGTTGCTCCGTAAGTCCACTGAGGACACCAACGCCGCGCTGCTGCTCGTTTCGCACGACCTCGGGGTCATCGCGAACCTCTGCACCCGTGTGTTGGTGATGTACGGGGGCCGGATCGTCGAAGAGCTCGAGGCCGGGGATCTCCGGCGTGCTCAGCATCCCTACACCCGCGCCCTCGTCGAGTCCGTTCCGGATCTCGAGGCCGCTCGCGAACGGCGGCTGAACACCATCCCCGGCAGGCCACCGGAGCCTGCCAACAGGCCTGGCGGTTGCGTTTTCGCACCCCGGTGCCCGCGCGCGCAAGCGGACTGCGTCGAGCGCGTGCCACAACTCGAGCAGTCGGGTCCGAGCCGGGTCGCCTGCTTCCACCCGATACCGGATGGACGATCGCCGGGCACCACCCTCAGCGGACCGCGCCGCGACGGCGGCTCACACGAGGGGAGCAGCGCCCATGCCTGACCTGAAGTTCGAAGATGTCGCCATTTCCTATGGCCCTCCGGGCGCCCCGCCCGCCGTGCGGAACGTGACGCTGACTGTGCGGGCGGGCAGCACCTTCGGCCTCGTCGGCGAATCCGGGTCCGGAAAGTCCACTCTCGCGCGGGCCGCCGTCGGTCTTGTCGCCATCAACCACGGCAGGATCACGCTCGGCCAGCGGACCATCGCCGACGCGTCGACGCGGCACCGGCGGGCACAACCGGCTCGTACCGTTCAGATGGTTTTCCAGGACTCCGCGGGTGCGCTGAATCCCCATCGCACCGCGGGGCAGTCCATCATCGAGGGCATAGCCGCGAGTGGGCAGGTTCCGAGGAGCGACTTCCGCTCGGAGCTCGAACGCGTACTGGATCTGGTGCACCTCCACCGACGCCATGCCGACCGCCACCCGCCGGAGCTGTCCGGCGGTCAACGTCAGCGAGTGGCCCTGGCGCGCGCGATCGCCGCCCGGCCCGAGGTCATCGTTGCCGACGAAGTCACGTCCGCGCTGGATGTCTCCGTGCAGAGCGCCATCCTCAACCTCCTGTGCGAGCTGCAAGAACAGCTGGCCCTGACGGTCCTGTTCATTTCGCACAACCTCGCCGCCGTTCGCTATCTCAGCCACCAGATCGCGGTCATGCGTGACGGCGAAATCGTCGACGAGGGCCCGGCCGCCACGCTGCTGGCCGACAGCAGCGTCCCCTATACCCGAAAACTCGTGGAAGCCGTCCTCACGATTCCGCCGCTTGCCGCCACGCGATAAGGGAACCCGACATGTACATCAACAGCGAAGTACCGGCCGCCGCCACCACCAGTATTCCGCGACCGGCGTCTCGTTACGTTCCGATGGCTGACGGAACCCGGCTGGCGGTCGACCTGTGGACGTGGAACGAGCACGAGCGGCGACCGGCCATCGTCTGGTTCACCCGTTACTGGCGACGGTCGACCGGCGCCGAAGCGGTCTCCGAGACGTTCAAAGACGCGATCTCGTACTTCACCGGGGTCGGATATACCTTCCTCGTCGTCGACGTCAGGGGAACGGGAGCCTCCTTCGGCCAACGCCCCACGGAGTGGGCCAGGGCGGAGATCGACGACTACGGAGTCGTCATCGACTGGGTGGCGAACCAGCCATGGAGCAACGGAGCGGTAGCCACCCTGGGGACGTCGTATTCCGGCAACGCCGCCGAACTCGCCACCCTGACGAGCGGTGCGCCGCTGCGCGCGACGGTTCCCCGATTCACAGACTTCACCGAATATCTCCACGCCTTTCGCCCCGGCGGCCTCGTCAACACGGTGATCAGCGATACCTGGATGACGCTGACCCGTGCTCTCGATCGGAACAACGATCCGGCAGTGCCGGAGCTGGCCGGTACCCTCCAGCCAGGAGAGTCCGTCTGTCCGGTCGACGGTGACAACGGAACCCTGCTGGCGCAAGCCGTCGCCGAGCATCGCGTGAGCGGCGATGTGTGTCAGACGCTCGAAGCACTGCGGTACGCCGACGACCCGTTCACCTCAGACGAGACCGGAACGACCCTCGAGGATGTGAGCCCGTCGACGCTGTGGCCGGCGATCGACGCGCGGCAGGTCCCCAGTATGCACTGGGCCAGCTGGTACGACGGCGGCACCGCCGATGGGGTCATCACCAGGTTCATGACCTATCGGACTCCGATGGTCGGGGTCATCGGCGCCTGGAACCATGGAGCGAGTACCAACGCCAACCCGTTCGGCGCACGCGACACGGCGCCGCCGGAACCGTCCAGGGCGGCCCAGTACGCCGCCATCGATACCTTCTTGCGGCCACTGATGGCCGACCGGCCGGGCGCCTCGCCGGAGCGGGTACTGGAATACTTCACGGTAGGCGCCGATGTCTGGCGAAGCACCGAATGCTGGCCGCCCGCGGGGCACATGCCGTGGGTTCTCCAGCTGACCGAGGGCAACGGACTCACGCCCGAACCACCCGTCGTCGAGGGAGCTGATCGCTATTCGGTGCACCCCTCGGCCACTACGGGAACCAAGAACCGGTGGCACACACAGCTCAGTGCTCCTTTGGACTACGGAGACAGACGCCTCGAAGACGAGGGGTTGTTGGTCTACGACTCCGAGCCTCTCGAATCGGACCTCGAGTTCACCGGGTCGCCCGTGGCACACCTGCACGTGTCCGTCGACGGATCCGACGGGGCCATCTTCACCTACTTCGAGTCGGTCGCGCCGGACGGAACCGTCACTCTCCTCAGCGACGCCTGCGCTCGGTTGAGCCTCGCCGGTTCGGAGCGGGACAGCGCGACATACCCGGGACCCACGCCCACGTTCACCAGAGCGACCCGGCGTCTCATGGTTCCCGGTGAGCCGACGCTGATCAGGATTACCCTGCACGCCCTGTCCGCCGTCGTCAGCAAGGGACACCGGCTCAGACTCGCCGTCGCCGGCGCGGACGTCGACACGTTTTCCGCGGACCAGCTCAGCACGCTCATCACCATCCACCGGTCCCCGCGGCACCCGTCCTACCTCTCGCTGCCACGAATCCACGATGTGCGTGGCGACGCCGAAGCAACGACTTGGGACTAGAGATGCCAGACACCGCACCCGGGAGTGTCATGACCGTCAAAGGGACGGTGAGCGCATCCTTGCTCGGAGTGACCCTACCGCATGAGCATCTCTTCCTGGACCTGAGCACCCCTTATGACCGGCCCGAGATGCGCGCGCCCAGCAGGTTCGCTTTTCCTCAGAACGACGTACAGCGCAGGGAATGGGAAGAAGAGTTCACCGCGCGACGCGCGAGTCGACTGCGTAAGCGGCTGTTCGGCGGCAATCGCGACATGCTACGACTTGACGAGTTTTCCGTCGCGGTGCGGGAGGTCACCGATTTCTTGGCGCATGGCGGCGGCACCATCGTCGATGTGACGAGCCGGGGTATGGGACAGCGGCCCGGCGATCTGCTTCGCTTGTCCGACGCCACCGGGGTGAACATCGTTCTCGGCACGGGTTTCTATCGTCGCGCCTATCATCCCGACGATATGGACTTGATCGGGACCCGGGAACTCGAAGAAATCATGGTGCGAGATCTCCGGGAGGGAATCGACGGCACTTCGGTGCGGGCCGGGCTCATCGGCGAGATAGGCGCCGAGCACTTCGACGACAACGTCGAGACGAACGAAATGCGCGTGCTGACGGCCGCGGCCAGAGCCAGCACCGCTACTGGTGCCGCCATCTCGCTGCACAACCACATCGGACGACCCGACCTGTGGCACAAGGGGCCCGATCATCTTGAGCGCGCGGGAGCCGATCCCAGCCGCGTGGTCATCGGACACGTCACTGGCGTCGACCTCGATGTCGTCGAGAGCCTCTTGGCGAGAGGTGTTTACGTCGAGTTCGACACGCTAGGACTTCCGCTGATGCTGGACGTACCTCAGGTGGACACTCGAACGAATGTCGACCTCATTGTCGAACTTGTCGCACGCGGTCATGTCGAACGTATTCTCATGTCCCAGGACGTGTGCACCAAAGCTCAATTGCATGAATACGGCGGAAACGGATACGACTATGTGTTGACCGACGTGGTTCCCTACCTCGAATCGCGAGGCCTGACATCCGCAGATATCGACACCATCATTCGCCGTAATCCCGCCAGAGTCCTGTCCTAACGCCGAATCAGACTGACCAGGTCGCGGGGTCGTTCGAGGCCAAAGGGTCTGTCAAACGAGCGGTGTAACTCGGGTTGAAGGGGAACTACTTGCGTCCGGCGGCCAGACGGCCGTCGAAGGCGATCTCGAACGCGTTCAGCGCGGGTTTCCACCGCATCGTCCAGCGTTTC
>NZ_JAAXLS010000050.1 GCF_012328925.1 Amycolatopsis acididurans | reverse complement strand
CCTAACCCACCCACCCGGCTGGGGTACCTACCGCCGCCGCGTTCTGCACGAGGCGCTGCACGACGCCGGCCTGCCGAACGTGCTCCTGCTGCCCAGCCCGGTCGCGGCGGCGGAAAGCCAGCTCGTGCGCGAACGCATCGAACCGGGCACCACGCTGGCCGTGTGCCGGCTCGGCGGCGAGCACGTCGACACCGCCCTCCTGCGCCGCGGCGCCAGCACGTTCGAGATGCTCGCCCACGCCGAACAGCCCGCGCCCGAATTCGACGATCTGCTCGCCGACCGCTGCGAGGGCGATCTCACCCAGCTCAAGGAACTGCTGTCCACCTCGGCGGACTTCGACGCGCCCGTCACCCGCACCGAGTTCGAACGCCTCATCCACCCCTACGTCCACACCACGCTCACCCAGCTCACGCGGTACGAACAGCTCGACGCCGTCCTGCTCGCCGGCGGCCACGCCCGCATCCCGCTGGTCGCGGAGGTCGCGGCCGAACTCGTGGACTGCCGGATCATCACCGATCCCGACGCCGGCACGGCGGCCGCGCGCGGTGCCGCACTGGCCGCGCGCCCCGCGGCGGAGGCCTCGCCGGAGTCGACCGCGCTCGTGCCGCGCGTCACCGGCTATCCCGAGCTCGACCCGGACGAGGTCTACGATGCCGAACCCGCACCCCCACGACCTCCGGTCGTGATCACCCCACTGGAACCACCGCGCCGCCGGTTCGTGCCGGCGCGGCGCTCCCGTAGCGAGGACACCGAGTGATCCTGCTGGACGAGCCCACCGAACGCGTGTGCGCCGCCATCGTTTCCGGCGAGCTGGCGCCCGTGCGGCTCGCGATGGTCGCGCCCGGTGGCTACGGCAAGACCACCGTGCTCGACCACCTCGCGGGGGCCGACGTGCGGCTGGTCGACGACGCGCATCTGCTCGGCGACGAGGACCTCGCCGCGATCCTGCGACACCTCGACGACGAGCAGGCCGGCCTGGTCATCGCCGCGCGCCCGTATCCGCGGCCGGTCAAGCTGAACGAGGTGCTGGGGCGGCTGCGCGGCCAGATCGTGCTGCGCCCGTTCGACCGCGCGCGCACCGAGCGTTTCCGCGGGCGCGAGTCCGCCGCGGTGCAGGCACAGACCGGCGGGGTGCCCGGTCTCGTGCGCGCGGCCGACGACCTGACGCTGCTGCGGCACGAACTGGACCGAGCCAGCGAGGACGTCCTGCGTTTCCTGCTCGCCGCCGAGGCCGGCGCCGGACCGGACCTGGCAGGCACGGCGATCGAGGCCGCGCACGCCACGGGTCTGCTCGCGGCCGACGGCACGCTCCTGCCCGTCGCGGCCCGCGCGTTGCGGGAACTGATCCCGCACGACCGGCAGATCGCGTTGCGGCGCCAGCTCGTGGAACGCCAGCTCGAACGGGGCGGCCCGGTCCTGCGCCTGGTGCTTCCGCTGCTCGGCGCGGGCCTGACCGGCGACGGGATCGCGGCGGCCTTCGAGGCGGCGGCCGCCGAGGCCGAGCCGGCGACCGCGCTCGAACTGTACGAGGCCGCCGTACGAGCGGGACGCCCGGTGAGCGCGCGCTGGGCGGAAGCGGCCGTGCGCCATGGGGATTTCGACACCGCGCTCCGGCTGGCCGACCAGGTCATCGCCGCCGAGTCCGCACCGGATCGCGGCGAGGCGGCCCGGATCGCGGGCATCGCCCTGGCACATCGCGGTCAGCTGGCGCGCAGCGCGGAGTTGTTCCAGTGGTCGGACAACGGCGACGGCAACTGCTTCGCCGCGATCGGTTTCTACGGCACCGGGCAGGCGACGCAGGCACGGCAGGCGCTGGAGAAGTGCTCGGCCGGCGGCCCGCCGACGCTGCTCGCCGGTGCCGTTTCCGCGGCCGCCAAAGGGATCGCCGAATCCGTAACGGACCAGCCCGCGGTCGCGCTGGCCACACTGGTGCGCTCGGCGGAGATGCTCGAACCGGTGTCCGCGAGCGCGCTGCTGCCCGACAGCCCCGCCGCGCTGGGCGCGCTCGTGGCGCTGCACAGCGGCGAGGCCGCGATCGCCGAACCGCTGCTGGCCCGCGCGGTCGAAGCCGGTTCGCTGGTGGCACGGCACCGGCTGCTGCTCGCGTGGATCGCGATGGTGCGTGGCGAGGAAGAGACCGCCGCCACCAGGCTCGGCGAGGCCGGCGACGAGCTCGCGCCCCGCGACTGGTTGTTCGCGGTCGGCCTGCGGGTCGGACTCGCGCGCCGGGCGAGTGACCTGGCGGCACTGCGCCGGATCTGGGGGCAGGCACGGGAGGCCGTCGTCCGGCATCCGGTCGACCTGTTCACTTTCCTGCCGTTCGGGGAGTTCGAGGTCGCCGCCGCCCGGCTCGGCGAACGAGCCCGGCTCGCCCCGCATCTGCGGCAGGCGCGGCAGTTGCTGGCCGCGCTCGGCGACCCGCCGCTGTGGGCGACGGCGCTGCACTGGAGCGGGCTGCACGCGGCGATCCTCGACGAACAACCCGGCGAGGCCGCCGAGCACGCGGGCGCGCTGCGGGCCGCCGCGGAGGCCGGGCCGTACTTCGAGGTGATGGCACGGGCCGCCGAGTGCTGGCTGAAGGTGCTCGGCGGAGACGTGGATCCGATCGCGGTCGAGGACGCCGCGCGCGGCCTGCACGGCGCCGGGCTGTGCTGGGACGGGGCGCGGCTGGCCGGGCAGGCCGCGATCCGGACCTCGGACCGCAAGGCGATGGTGACCCTGCTCGACTGCGCGCGCGTGCTCCAAGGCCGGGAACCGTCGGTGACGCCGGGTCCCACGCGGCTGTCCGAGCGGGAACGGCAGGTCGCCGAGCTGGTGCTGGCCGGGTTGACCTACAAGCAGATCGGCGACCGGCTGTTCATCTCCGCCAAGACGGTCGAGCACCACATGGCGCGCATGCGGCAGCGGATCGGCGCGGGCAGCCGCAGCGAGCTACTCGCCGAACTGCGCGTGGAACTGGATCAGGGCACGACCTGAACGGCCTCGCCCACGCTGAGCGAGTTGAAGAACTTCTGCGCCGCAGCGCTGGACAGGTGCACGCAGCCGTGCGACTGGGCGGCGAGGCTGCCGGAGTGGAACGCGACGCCGGTGTTGGTGAAGAACACCGAGTTGGGCATCGGCGCGTTGTTGAACTCCTTGCTGTAGTGCATCTTCTCCTTGTACTGCACGCTGAAGCGGCCGACCGGAGTCGGATGTCCCTTGCGCCCGGTGGTGACCGGCACCGGCCCGTACACCACCTTGCCGCCGCTGATCAGCCACGCCTTCTTCGCGGAGATGTCCACGCACGCGCCCTCGGTGATCGAACAGGGCGTGCCGGTGTCCGCGGGCGCAGCGGTGGTGCTCGCCGGCTTCTTCGTGGTCGTGGTCGACCGGCTGGTGCTGGGCGGGGTGGTCGTGGTGCTCGGCGGCGCCGTCGTGGTCGTGGTGGTCGGCGCCGCTTCGCTGCTCGACGCCGGGGTGCTCGCCAACGCCGCGGCCTGGACGTTCGCCCCACCGCCGCCGGACGAGCAGCCCGCGAGCGCGGCCGCCGCGACGGCACCGGTCAACACCAGCCAGATCTTGTTCACGCCGGTATTGACGTCGTGCGGGCGCCGAAGGTTCGCTCCGCGATGATCACGATCTTGTTGCTGCAAGGATGGGGGCATGCGGTATGTCGTCATCGGTGCGGGGGCGGTCGGTTCGACCGTGGCCGCGCAGCTGCAGCTGGCCGGAATCCCGACGGTTCTCATCGCACGCGGCGAGCACGCCGCGGCGATCCGCGAGCGTGGGCTGCGATACCGGCGTCCCGGCGGCGAGCAGGTGGTGCGAATCCCGGTCGCGACGAGTTCCGCCGAGGTCGAGCTGACCGAGGACGACGTGCTGGTGCTCGCGACGAAAACCCAGCACACCGAGGACGTGCTGCGGGAATGGTCGTGGCGGCCGGCAGGCAACGGCGTCGCGGCCGATCTGCCGGTGGTCAGCCTGCAGAACGGGCTGGAGAACGAACGCGCGGCGCTGCGGCGCTTCCGCACCGTGTTCGGCGCGGCGATCTGGCAGCCGTGCGCCTACCTGGAGCCGGGCGAGGTCAGCGCCGAGGGTGTGGAGAAGCCCGGGCTGTTCTGGCTCGGCCGGTATCCGAGCGGCGGCGATCCGCGGCTTACGGCGATCGCGGCGGACTTCCGTGCCGCGGACTTCGCGGTGCAGGAGGTGCCCGATCTGCCGCGCTGGAAGGCGGGCAAGCTGCTGGGCAACCTCGGCAACGCGGTGCGGGCCCTGTTCGGTGCGGACAACCGGTTCGCCGCGCTGGCGCGGGCCGAGGCGCTGCGCGTGTTCCGCGCGGCGGGGCTGACCGCGGCGAACCTCCTCGAAGAGTCCGAAGTAGACGTTTCCATGGTGGTGTCGGTGCTGCGCGGCCAGGGGTCGACGTGGCAGAGCCTGGCGCGCGGCGCCGGATCGGTCGAAGGGGACTTCCTCAACGGCGAGATCGTGCTGCTCGGCCGACTGCACGGGGTGCCGACCCCGGTCAACGAGGCGTTGCAGCGCAGGCTCGCGATCGCCGCCGCCCGCGGCGAGAAGCCGGGTAGCGCCCGCGTCGAGGAACTGCAGCTGCCGGTGCTGGTCGGCGCCGGGGAACTGGCGCGGGAACTGGCCTCGGCGGAACCGCCGGTACTGCTCGACGTGCGCTGGGCCCTCGGCGATCCGCACGGGCACCAGCACTACCTCGACGGCCACATCCCCGGCGCCGTCTACGTGGACCTGGACACCGAACTGGCGGCGCCGCCCGTGCCGACCGAGGGCCGCCATCCGATGCCCGATCTGGACGCGTTGCAGGCGGCGGCCCGTCGGTGGGGGATCCGCGAGGGTTCGTCGGTCGTGGTCTACGACAACACCGGCAACACCGCGGCGGCCCGCGCGTGGTGGTTGCTGCGCTGGGCGGGCCTGACGGACGTCCGGTTGCTCGACGGCGGTCTCGGTGCCTGGCAGGCAGGGCTGGAAGCCGGGCCCGGACCCGAAGTCGCACCCGGTGACGTGACGTTGACACCGGGCAACCTGCCGACGCTGACGATCGACGAGGCGGGCGACTTCCCCGGCGGCGGCGTGCTGCTCGACGCGCGGGCGGGCGAGCGGTATCGCGGTGAACAGGAGCCGGTGGACCCGCGCGCCGGGCACATCCCCGGTGCCGTGAGCGCGCCGACCTCGGAAAACCTCGCGGCCGACGGCCGGTTCCGGTCTCGTGCGGAGCTGGCCGCCCGGTTCCGCGCCCTGGGCGCCGCGGACCGTCCGGTCGGCGTCTACTGCGGATCCGGGGTCACGGCGGCGCACGAGATCGCGGCCCTCGCCGTGGCCGGGATCAACGCCGCGCTGTACCCGGGTTCGTGGTCGCAATGGTCGAATCATCCGGCCCGTCCGGTGGAGAACTGACGGCGGGAAATGCCTCGCCACCGAGGAATTCGCATTTGGTCCTTTGTGGAGTGGCTGCGGATGCCGGGTGAAATTGACGGCCATTCCCGAATGGAAGTACGTCAATCAGCCACGGTGGTTACCCTGCGCACGAACTCCCCGACCTGCATCACCCGATAGAGTCAATTTATCCCGCGACCGTGGAAAGTGAGACTCTCTCGCCATCGTTTCAGGGGTCGCCCTGGTAGTTTCGGCCGGGCGTCGGGGGCGGCAATACAACGTCGTGTGTGCGTTCGGGTGAATGGGTTTTTCTGGAGGGTTTGATGACGCGCACGATCCTGCACGGCAGGTCGAGCGATCTCCTGTCCGAGGTGCGGATCGCCGACCGGACGGGCATCGTCGCGGCGAGCGCGCCGCCCGCCGCCGAACCGGACGACGTCACCGAGGCCCTGCCCGTCCCGTTCTTCGAGTTGCCACCGCTGCCCGCGAAACCGCGCCGCGTCCGGCGGACCGTGCTGTTCACCTGCGCCGCGGCTCTGTTCCTGGTGGTCGGCTGGATCGGCGGCGGCACGTTCGGCCAGAGCGATCCCGTTCCCGCGGCCGCGTCGGCGCCCGCGCCCGATCGGGACGACCTGCCGGGAGGTGCCGGCGGCCCGGCGACCACGTCGGTCCCGAGCGCGCCGCCCGCGCCCGCGGCCCCCGCGCCGGTGGACAAGACGGTGACGGCGACCAAACGCGTCACGGTGCGGCCGCAGGCTCCCGTGTCGAGCGACAACGCCGCCCAGGCGCGCAGCGAATCGGTCGCGCCGAGCACCGCGGCCCCGGCCAACCCGATCGACGCCGTCAACCAGCAGGTCCAGCAGGCGCTGGACCTCTGGGCACAGGTGAACACCGCGCACCGCGACAGCACGCCGCGACTGGGGCGCTAGTTCAGGGCTTCAACGCTCCTACCGCCCACGCGACGACCAGCAGCGCGATCATCAGCGAGATCGCGGACTGGAGCATCATCGTCAGCTTCGCCCAGCGGCGTAACGGCATGACGTCGGTGGGGCTGAAGGCGGTGGCGTTGGTGAACGAGAGATACAGATAGTCCGGATACGTCGGCTCCCAGTCCTTCGGCGCCAGCTCGGGGTTCGACATCTGGGGGAACATCAGGTCCGGATACTCGGCGCCACCGGACGCTCGCTGTCCGGGACCGCCGCGGTCGAACTCCCAGTACCACAGGGAGAACACGACGATGTTCGTCCAGTACACGATCGCGGCGCTCAGCAGCACCGAGCCGGGCCGGTTCGTGATCGAACCGTCGATGATGCCGGAGACCAGCCCGACGGCGGACGCGCCGTTGGCGACGCTCACCACCGCCACCACCCCGAGCGCCACCGTGCGGTCGACCGGCGTGCGTCTGCTGACCCGGCCGGGATTGATCAGCATCAGCGCCACCACGAGCAGCGCCGTCACGGCCGGCAGCAGCCACCATGGCCGCAGCACCAGTTCGTCCGGCAGGAGCACCTGCAGTGCGACGGTGCCGACGACGACCGCGACCGCGGGCCAGCGGTGTTCGCCGGGGGTGGGTCCTCGCCACGCCGGAACCGGCGTCTCGTCCGCGTGCACGGACCAAACGTAGTACGGATCAGACGTTGGTGATTTCGGCGATGAACGCGTCCACGTCGAAGTGCTCGCTCTCGCTGCCGATCGGCACCACCGCGGCGGCGGCGTCGAGGAACCGCTCGACGTCCTCGCGCTCGATCTCGACCAGCGCGTACCCGTCCGGGGACTCGATCTCCAGGATCAGGATGTCCTCGTCGGCGGCCAGGTCAGGGCGCACACGCACGTCGCCGAGACCGGCCGGCTCGGCCAGGCCGGTCACGAGCAGGTCACGTGCGAACGTCCACTCGACCCAGCGGCCGCGCTCCGTGCGGAAGGCGATGTTCACGGCGAACGGCTCGGTGCCCACATAGGACAGTCGAGACAGGACTGGGGCGCCGGACCCGTTGAGGGTCACGAACTGGCTCTGGTTGACGGCATCGGTGTTCACGTGCCACTCCTCGCGGTCTTGGTTCGCGGGGGCGAACGGTTCGGACAGCCAGGAGATGGTGTAGCTACTCAACGATGATGCGCGGACGCCGACTTTCACGCGATCGGCTGCAAATGTCGGAAAACCTGTAACGCAGTGCGCCACTGGTTGTTAGTCCCCGTGCAGCGGGACGCTCAGGCCGACCTTGACCCGGTCCATGACGACGCTGGTCGTGAAGTGCCGTACCTCACCGTTGTCGAAGAACATACGCCGCGTGAACTCCTCGAACTCCGTCATGTCCCGGCAGGCCACGACCAGCACGAAGTCAGCCGTTCCGGTGACGTAGTAGCACTGCTGTACGGCGGGGTCGCCGAGCACCTGTTTGCGGAAGGCGTCGAGCACCTCGATCCGCTCGCGCTCCATCTCGACCATCACGACGAAGGTCATGTGCACGCCGACCGACTTCGGCTCGACGACCGCGACCTCGCGCGCGATGACGCCGGTCTCCCGCAGCCGTTTGATCCGGCGCTGCACGGCCGCGGCGGAAAGGCCGATCTGGGCGCCGATCGACTCCGCGATCGTGCGGGAGTCTTCCTGCAACTTGCTGAGAATGGCGCGGTCGAGGTAATCCAGGTCGGCGGCGGGCACGTCAGGCATCCTATCCGGGGAACCGTCGCCGTAAGGGCGGATTACCTACCAGGGAGTCATGGTCCTTATGGGGGCAATGGAAGTGACCTGGAACACAACTGACCGGTCTACTAAGGGGTAGCCCCTACAACCGATGCATGAGAAAGGGGCACTCCGCGGTTCTCGCCGGGCTCGGTGCCTGGCTCCCGCCGCGAGTGGTGGACAACCAAGAGCTCTCCCGGCGCCTGGACACCTCCGACGAATGGATCCGCACCCGCACCGGCATCCGGGAGCGGCGCATCGCCGACCCCGATGTGTCCACAGTGGACATGGCTGTGCACGCGGGCGGAAACGCGTTGCGCAGCGCGGATTCCGACGAGGTGGACGCGCTCGTGCTGGCCACCGCGACCCCGGACCATCTGTGCCCCGCCAGCGCGCCGAGGGTGGCGTCCGAACTCGGCCTCAGCGGTATCGCCGCGTTCGACGTGAACGCGGTGTGCAGTGGTTTCGTCTACGCCCTCGCGACCGCGAGCGGGCTCATCGCGGCGGGCGCCGCGAACCGGGTGCTGGTCATCGGCGCGGACGTGTTCAGCCGGATGTGCGATCCGGACGACCGCGCGACCTACCCGATCTTCGGGGACGGTGCCGGTGCCGTGGTGCTGCGTGCGGGTGAGGCGGACGAGCCCGGCGCGATCGGCCCGTTCGACCTGCACAGCGCGGGCGACCTGGCGGAGCTGCTGATCGTCCCGGCCGGTGGCGCGAAACAGCGCGTCGCCGCCGAGCCGCACGACTACTTCGTGACCATGCAGGGCACGGCGGTGTTCCGGCACGCGGTCGCACGGATGGCGGAATCGGCCCGCACCGTGCTGGGCGAGCTGGGACTGGCGGTCGGCGACGTGGACCGCTTCGTCGGGCACCAGGCCAACATCCGCATCCTGCACGGCGCCGCCAAGCAGCTCGGCCTGCCCGAGGAGCGCGTGGTCGCCAACATCGGCTCGGTCGGCAACACCAGCGCGGCCTCGATCCCGCTCGCACTGGCCGACGCCTGCGACGACGGCGACCTCCGCCCGGGGCACCGCGTGCTGCTGGCCGCCTTCGGAGCGGGCCTCACCTGGGGCTCGACGGTGCTGACCTGGCCGGACGTCAAACCGGGCTAGGCCCGCCACGTCACGGTCGGAACGCGGCGGCCGCGCAGGCGGATCTTGCGGTGCTCGGTCCACAGCTCGCGCTCGCCCGGCGCGGCTCCCACCAGGACGGCGTCGCTGGCCAGTATCCGGCCGGGCACCTTCTTCGCGTGCTCGGTCAGCCGCGACGCCTCGTTGACCGCGTCGCCGATGACCGTGTACTCCAGCCGGCTGCGGGCCCCCAGCTGCCCGGCGAACACCGGACCCCACGCGACCCCGATGCCCAGGTCCAGCTCACCGGTCTCGCGCACCGCATCGCGGATCGCGCGTGCCGCCGACAGTGCCGCGGTCGCCGGATCGGCCAGCCGGGTGGGCGCGCCGAACACGCACAGCGCCGCGTCGCCCTGGAACTTGTTCACCAGCCCGCCCCGCGCGTCGACCGCCTGCACGACGCTCGCGAACAGGCGGTTGAGCTTGCGCACCAGCTCCTCGGGCGGCAGCTGGTAGGCCAGCGCCGTCGAGTCGACCACGTCCACGAACAGCGCGGCGGCCTCGCGCACATCGCCGGAAAGGGAGACGCCGTGCTCCAGCGCGTGCGTCGCGACATCGGCCCCGACGTGCCTGCCGAACAGGTCGCGCATCCGGTCCCGCTCCCGCAGCCCGGCCACCATGCTGTTCACCGACACCTGTAGCTGCCCGATCTCACTCGCGTCGTCGACCAGTACCCGCACGTCGGTGCGCCCGCGCGCGACCTGGTCGAGCGCGAGCCGCAGCCGGTGCAGCGGCGCGGCGACGGCGTGTGAGAGCAGCGCGCTGGCGATCCCGCCGGACAGCAACCCCATGATCGCGAGCATGATCAGGCTCGCGGTGTTGTCGGCGTGCCCGAGGTCGGGCGGCGCGGCCACGACCAGCACGCCGAGCAGCGGCACCCCGGAGGCGACGCCCCAGCTGATCGCCAGCCTCGTGCGCACGGTGACCGTGGTGCCGCGTTCCGGCGGGCGGACCTCCAGTGCGCGGGTCAGGATCGGCCTGCCGACCCACTCCGCCGCGAGGTAGACCAGCCCGCAGGTGAGCAGCCCGCCGAGCCCGATGGTGAGCGCCACGCCGGTCATGTCCGCCCACGAGCCCAGCAGCGGCGCGATCCCGCCGAGCACGATCGTGCCGCCGAGCCACAGCATCCCGCTGATCACCGCCAGGTGCTGGGGCAGGCGCAGTGCCCGCTCGGCCTCGGCCTGTGTCGGCTTGCGTCCGGCGATGAACCACAGGCCGGTCCTGCGGTGCAGCACGGCCGTCCACACCGTGCCGACGGCGATCGAGACCGCGACGTAGACACCCGCGCACGCGACGAAGATCCAGGCGCGCCCGTCCATGTCGGCGGGCAGCCCCTGCAACGCCAGCAGCAGTGCCACGGCACCGGCGCCGAGCACGCTCGAGGCGAATCCGAGCACCCCGAAACCCAGCCCGGTGCGCAGCACCACCCGAAGCCCGGTCACCCGAATCACGGGTTGATCGTATTGCGCCGGCCGTTCAGGAGGCGCGCTTGTTCGCCGTTGCGACGGCTTTCTCCAGCTCGGCGCGTGCCATCTTCGAGCGGCCCTTGATGTCCAGCTCGCGTGCCATCCGGTCCAGTTCGGTCTTGGACAGCTCGGAAAGGTCGGGTGCCTTCTTCCGGGATTTCCGGCCGCCACCGGACTTGCGGCTTTCGACACTGCGGGACAGCGCGTCGAACAGGTCGACCACCTTCGTCGGTTCCGAGGGCGGCGCCTCGACCGACACCTTCCGCCCCGCCTTCTTGTCGTCGATGAGCTTGAGCACGCGCTCGTTGTACGTGTCGTGGTAGGCGTCGGGCCGCCAGTCCTCGGTCATGGAGTCGATCAGGCTCACCGCCATGTCGAGCTCCTTGCCGCGCGGCTCGGCCTTGTCCGGCAGCTTCTTCAGCTCCTTGGCCGGGTCGCGCAGGTCCTCGCCGAACATCAGGATGTCGAGGATGATCACGTTGTCCTCGCCTGCGCGGATGGCGGCGATGTGTTCCTTACCGCGCATGACGAAGCGCGCGATCCCGGCCTTGTTCGTGCGCTCCATGGCCCGCACCAGCAGCCCGTACGCACGCCCGAACTCCTCTTTCGACGGTGCCGAGCCAGTAGCTCTTCTGGAAGTAGACGGGATCGATGTCGTCCAGCTCCACGAACGCCTCGATGTCGATCGAACGGGAGCGCCCCGGCGCGATCTCGTCCAGTTCGTCCTGCTCGACCAGCACGTACTCGCCGTCGCCGAGGTCGTAGCCCTTCACGATGTCGTCGAAGTCGACCTCCTTGCCGGTGCGCTCGTTCACGCGGCGGTACCGTATCCGGTCCGACGTGCCGCGTTCGAACTGCCGGAAGTGCACCGTGTGGTCCTCGGTCGCGCTGTAGAGCTCCACGGGCACCGTCACGAGCCCGAAGTTGATCGCTCCGCTCCAGATCGCTCGCGCCATCACGCGCCTCCTAGCTGCCGCAACGCCTTCTCCGCCGAGCCGGCCGCCGCGTGCAGGTCCTGCCACGGATCGGACTTGCGGGCCAGCCTCCTGTCGATCCTGGCCGGATCGAACCCGTTCGGCACCGCGCGGCCCAGCTCGGACCAGTCCAGCGGGGTGGCGACCGGTGCCCCGGGCCTCGCCCGCAGCGAATAGGGCGCGACGAACGTCTGCGCGTAGCCGTTGCGGTTGGTGTCCAGGAAAATCCGGTCGCCGCGTTTGTCCTTGCGTTGTTCGGTGGTCAGCCGCCGCGGATCGCGTTGCGCCAGCACGTCCGCGACCCCGCGTGCGAGCGCGCGCACGGTTTCGTAGTCGGCGGAGCGATCCAGCGGCGTCACGATGTGGAAGCCGCGCCCGCCGGTGGCCTGCACGAACGCGGACAGGCCGAGGTCTTCGACGGTCTCGCGCGCCCGGCGAGCCACCTTCCGCAATTCCGCCACGCCGGTCCCCTCCGGTGGGTCGAGGTCGAGCACCATCAGGTCCGGTCGTTCCAGGTCATCCACAGTGGACAGCCAGACGTGGAACTCGATCGTCGCCTGGTTGGCCAGATACACCAGCGTGGCCTCGTCGTCGCAGACCACGTGGCGGACGTTGCCGCCGGCCCGCTGCGGGATCCGCTCGATCCGCAGCCAGTCCGGGAAATAGTCCGAAGCCTCCTTCTGGAACCAGCCTTCGCCGGAAATGCCGTCGGGAAAGCGGCGCAGCGTGAGCGGGCGCCCGCGCAGATGCGGAACCATGACCGGCGCGACCCGCCGGTAATGCTCGACCACGTCGCCCTTGGTCACGCCGTCGCCGGGGTAGAACACCTTGTCCGGCTTGGAAGTCCGGATCTCCTCGGGCTTCACGGCTGCTCCCGCACCACGTCGGCCGCCGGCTTGTCGTCGCGCAGTCCGGTGAAGCGCGGATGCCGCAGCTTGCCGTCGGTGGTCCACTCCGAGAACGCGACCTGCACCACGAGTTTCGGCTCCACCCAGCGCGCTCCGCGCTCGGGCACCGTCTCGGCGAACGGGGACCGATCGCGGCGCATTTCCCCCATCGTCGCCGACAGTTCCCGCAGCATGGCCTCGTTGTATCCGGTCCCGACCTTGCCCGCGTACCGCAGCTTCCCCCGGTCGTAGTAGCCCACCAGCAGCGCCCCGAACCCGTTACGCGAACCGCCGGGCAGGGTGTACCCGCCGACCACGAACTCCTGGTCCTTGACGCATTTGAACTTCAGCCAGTCGGGTGAGCGGCCCGGCCGGTACAGGCTGTCCGCGCGTTTGGCGATCAGCCCTTCCCAGCCGTGCGCGCACGCGTAGGCGAAGTACTCCTCGCCGTCGGCGTTGCGGTGCTGTGAGTACCGCAGCGGGTCCTCCCAGTCGAAAGCCTTGCGCAGCAACTGTTTCCGCTGCCGGAGCGGCAACCGTCCGGCGTCGGCGTGATCGAACACCAGCAGGTCGAACAGGTAGTAGTAGACCCGTACGCCGGTGGCCTCGATGCGCTTGCGGTCGGTGAGGTGGATCCGCTGCTGCAGCCTGGCGAAGCTGGTCTGCTGGCCGTCGAACGCGACGATCTCGCCGTCGGCGACGAAATGGGTGCCGCCCTGCTCGGCGAGGGCCTCGACGATCTCGGGATAGGAGGCGCTGACGTCGTTGTGGTTGCGCGACCACAACGTGGGCGTGCCCCCGTTGCGCGAACAGATCGCGCGCACGCCGTCGAGCTTGCGCTCGAACAACCAGTTCTCACTGGAGAAGCGCCGCTGCGTCAGCGTCGCGAGCGTGGGCTCGCGCCAGCCAGGCTCGACCTCCATGATCATCGGAGTACCCCCGATCCCGGCTGGTGAATCCTACGAGGAAACCGGGTCCTCGTCCTGCTCGGTGAGGCCCTCGCGCAGCCGTTCGAGGGTGCGCGCGAGCAGGCGCGACACGTGCATCTGGGACACGCCGATCCGCTCGGCGATCTGCGTCTGCGTCATGTTGTGCACGAAGCGCAGGCCGAGGATCTTGCGTTCCCGCTCGGGCAGCTCGCGGATCAGCGGCAGCAGCGCCTCGTGGTTCTCGACGCCCTCCAGCGCCGAATCCTCCTCGCCGAGCGTGTCGCCCAGCGCGAGGTTGTCGGTGTCCCCGGACAGCACCTCGTCCAACGACATCGAGTGGTAGGCGTTGCCCGCCTCCAGGCCCTCGAACACCTCGTCCTGGCTGACGCCCAGATGCGCCGCGATCTCGCTCGGCGTCGGCGCCCGGTTGAGCCGCTGGGCCAGTTCGGTGTTGGCGCTGGAGATCGACAGGTGCAGTTCCTTGAGCCGGCGTGGCACGCGCACCAGCCAGCCGGTGTCCCGGAAATGCCGCCGCACCTCGCCCATCACGGTGGGCACCGCGAAGGACAGGAAGTCGGTGCCGCGCGCGGGGTCGTACCGGTCGACGGCGTTGATCAGGCCGACCGTGGCCACCTGAACCAGGTCCTCCTTGGCCACGCCGCGGCCGGAGAACCGCTGCGCGATGTGTTCGGCCAGCGGCAAGTGCCCGGTGACGAGCTGGTCCCGCAGCTCGGCCCGCCGGGTCTCGTCCGCCTCGTCCAGTGCCGCGAGTTCGCCGAACAGCGGAGCGAGATGCTCGTATTCGTTCGACGAAGTCGGCTGTGCGGGCTCGGCTCGGGAGCCGGTCACGCGCCCGCCCCTGGCACGTCCACCGCTGCGCGCCGCTTCGCGATCTCGATGTCGACCTTGTGCCCGTCGTGCCCGTCGGCCGCGACCCGCGCGTCCACCGCGTCGGTGAGCGTCGTCAGCACCCGCCAGCCGAACGATTTGGTGCTGGGTGTGCTGTCGGTGGCCGACTTGACCGTTCCGATGAACCGCAGTTCGTCGCCGCTGACAGTGAACCTGCAGCGCATGGTGGTGCCGGGGATCGCCCGGGTGATCAGGGTCGAACACGCCTCGTCGACCGCCAGCCGGAGATCGGCGATCGCGTCGAGGTCGAAGTCGGCACGCGTGGCGATGGTCGCCACCACCGAACGCACGATCGGCAGGTGCACCAGGTCGGCCCCGAGCCACAACTCGATGTCGTTGTGCGCGTGCAGGGGCGGAGGTTCCCAACCGGTCACTTTCACCTCGCCGTAGTCGGAGTACTGCCTGCGCACCATGATGCCTCTATCGGGGGACGTTCGCCGGGTAGTGTCATCGGTGCCGCAAGATCACGCCGAACCCGTCGGCGAGATCGCTGTCGACGTATATCAGATCCGCGTCGACAGCGACGGCGGCCACCGGAATCGCCTCGTCGGCGTTGCGTTCGCGCACCTCGGACGCGCCGAGCGTGCGCAGCTGGTTTTCGGACGTGGCGATCATCGTAGGTTCCGTGCCGGTGTAGACGCGGGCCCCGGGCGGGTCGGAGATCAGCAGCGTCGCCACGTTGCCCTCCATCAGCGCCGAGGTCACCGCCTCCAGGCCCTGCACGGCCAGGCCCTGCTCCTGGCCCAGCTCGTCGCGGAACCGGTTCAGTACCTCCTCCAGCCTGCGCCGCTTCTCCGATTCGATGAGCTCGGGCACCACGTCGACGTGCGTCACCTCGTGCGTGATCTCCTGCCACGGCTTCGGCAGCGCCTCGTACACGCCGCGCCGGCCCTGGATCTCGCCGGCCAGCACCACGAGCCGGGCGCCGGTCCGCTGTGCCACGTTCGCCACCTCGTCGGCGATGTCGGCGACGTTGCGCCGCAGCGTCTCCTCGGTGTGCTCGCGCATCGGATACTGCGCCGACCCGCCGCCGCGGACCCGGTGCACGGGGTGGTCGCGGCCGGACACCTCGTCCGCGCCGATCTTCCTGCCGTGCTCGTCGAAGGCCTCCACGGTCGCGTTGACTTGGTCGAGCGAGGCGACCACGTAACGCGATCCCGGTTCGGCGTAGCGCGTCAGCGGCACCAGGTAGGGCAGTTCGGACACGCGCGTGACCGGTGCCGCGGGCGGCTCGTCGAAGCGTTCGTCCACGACCACCGAGTCACCGGTGGCCAGCAGTGCGCGGCCGCTTCGGCCCACCGAGGGCGGTGCCTGCCGTACCGCGGTTTCGATGGCCCGGCACGTCTCGTCCGGTGCGTGTTGTTCGGCCAGTTGTGCACGTAGGTCCCGCAGCTTGAGGTCGAGTTGTTTAGCGGCGTCCTCCGTGTCGTGCGAGTCTTCGAAGTAGACCGACGTGAACGGGCCGGGCTTGCTGACCAGCGGGCGCAACATCGTCGTCTGCATGGAATCACACATACCCGGCGGTACCGAGAGTGAAACTATGGAGCGATGCCAGCCGAATTCGAGGACCTCTGCCTTGCCCGCGGGCCGCTGATCTGGATCGACGTGTTCGCGCCATGACCTGGTGGCAGGCGCTCATCGTGCTCTTCGCCGGGGTGTGGGCGGGCACGATCAACGCGATCGTCGGCTCGGGCACGCTCGTCACGTTCCCGGTGCTGGTCGCGCTGGGCTATCCGCCGATCACCGCGACCACGTCCAACGCCGTCGGTCTCGCCCCCGGCACGATCAGCGGTGCGGTCGGCTACCGGCACGAGCTGAAGGGACAGGCACGGCGGCTCGCCCGCTACGCGGTGCCCTCCGCGCTCGGCGCCGGTTGCGGCACGGTGCTGCTGCTTCTGCTGCCGCCCAACACCTTCGAGTTGGTCGTGCCGGTGCTGGTCGGGCTCGCCGTCGTGCTCGTGGCGGTGCAGCCGCGGGTCGCGGTGTACGTCGCCCGGCGCCGCGAGCGCGAACCGGAACAGGAGACCCGGGGCGGGCCGCTGCTGCTGTTCCTGATCTTCCTGATCGGTGTCTACGGCGGCTACTTCACCGCGGCGCAGGGCGTCATGCTGATGGGCGTCATGGGCATGCTGCTGACCGATTCACTGCAGCGGCTCAACGGGATCAAGAACGTGCTCGCGGCCGTGGTGAACGTGATCGCCGGCACCGTCTACGCGTTCGTGGCACCGGTGAGCTGGCCGGTGATCGGGCTGCTCGCGGTCGGCTCCACGCTCGGCGGGCAGCTGGGCGCCAAGATCGGCAGGCGCCTGCCGCCCGCCGTCCTGCGGGGCGTGATCATCGTGGTCGGTATCGCGGCGATCGTTCAGTTCTTGCTGCGGTAGCTGCGAGCCGCGTGCAGGAACAGGTCGTTCTCGTCGTGGTGGCTCACGGTCACCCGCACGCCGTCGCCCGCGAACGCGCGCACGACGACCTTGTTCGCCAGGGTGTGCTCGGCGAAGTCCAGCGCCTTCTCGCCGAGGGGCAGCCAGACGAAGTTCGCCTGCGAGTCCGGCACCTCGTACCCGGCCTCGATGAGCGCCGCCCGCACGCGATCCCGTTCCGCCACAATGGTTTCGCAACGCTCGAGCAGCTCGTCCTCGGCGTCCAGCGAGGCCATCGCGGCGATCTGCGCGAGCGAGTTCACGCTGAAGGGCACATACACCTTGCGCACCGCCTCGGCGACCGCGGCGGGCCCGGCGAAGTAGCCGACGCGCAGCCCGGCCAGGCCGTAGGCCTTGGAGAACGTGCGCAGCACGGCCACGTTCTCGCGCGTGCGCACGTAGTCGAGGCCGTCCGGCACATCGGGGTCGGTCACGAACTCGCGGTAGGCCTCGTCCAGCACCACGAGCACGTCCGAAGGCACCCGGTCGAGGAAGCGGTCCAGTTCGGCGCGGCGGTTGGCGGTGCCGGTCGGATTGTTGGGATTGCAGACGAAGATCACGCGGGTCTTCGGGGTGATCTTGGCCGCCATCGCGTCGAGATCGTGCGTGTGCGAGGCGTCCAGCGGCACCTTCACCGGCGTGGCGTTCGCGATCTGGCTGACGATCGGGTACGACTCGAACGACCGCCACGCGAACAGCACCTCGTCGCCGGGTGCGCACATCGCCTGCACCAGCTGTTGGCACAACGCCACCGAGCCACAGCCGACCGCGATCTGCTCCACCGTGAGGCCGGTCTTCTCGGCGAGCCGCGCCGCCAGCTTCGCGACGCTGATGTCGGGGTAGCGGTTGACGTTCGTGGTGGCTTCGGCGATAGCCTTCGCTACGCTCGGTAGCGGGCCGCCGGGAGTTTCGTTACTGGACAGCTTCACCGCGCCCGGTACGGTTCGTCCCGCGACGTAACTGGGTAACGAGTCGAGATCGACGCGGGGCTGAACGGGCATCGGATGCTCCTTCTGGGCGAAAAAACCGGCTGCGATCACGGTAACGCGTGGCTTCCATGACGTGCGTGTTGACTAACGTTCACTCCAAGGTGGTTGAGTGGTGAGATGACGCAGACGCACACCGAACACTACGAGCGCGAGGACGGTCGCGCGATCGAGTTGACCTATGCCGCACCCGAGAACGTGGTAAGGGGCGGGCTCGTCGTTCTGCATGAGGGCGACGGTGTCACTGATGGAGTGCGACTGTTGATCACGAGTCTCGCGGAAGAGGGCTGGCTCGCCGTCGCGCCCCACGTGAAGGGCCGGCCGCAGCGCGAAGACATATTGGCCGCCACGGATGTCACGCTCGCGTGGCTCGTCGACCACGGAGTGCAAAGCGACCTGCTCGGCGTCGTCGGCTTCGATCTCGGCGGGGTCGCCGCGCTGCTGGTCGCGTCCAACCGCAAGCTCGGTGCCGCGGTCAGCGTCGGCGGCCAGGGCGCGGGCGAGCTGCCCGTGCTCGTGGACATCGCGGGCAGGCTGACCAGTCCGTGGCTCGGGATCTACGGCGACGCCGGCGACGAGCTCGGCGCGTCCGAGGTGGAGCAGTTGCGGGAGGCCGCGGCGGCGTCGGGCGCGGTGACGAACGTGGTGCGCTATCCCGGCGCCAACCACCGTTTCGACGCCGATCCGGAGGCCGCGGTGGAAGCCTGGCAGCGCACCCTGAACTGGTTCGACGCGCACCTTCGCTGACCGTAAGGTCGGCGTGTGACCAACGCTACTGCCGACACCCCCGAAGTCCTTTGGCGTCCCTCGCCGCAGCAGGTCGCCGACTCCCGAATCCAGGCCTTCCGTGACTGGCTGCGGACCGAACGTGACGTGCGGACGGCCGACTACGACGAGCTCTGGCAGTACTCGGTGGCGGACCCGGGCGGGTTCTGGGGCGGCGTCGCCGAATTCCTCGGGCTGCGCTGGCACGAGCGACCGGAACAGGTGCTGGCCGACGCGAGAATGCCCGGCGCGCGGTGGTTTCCCGGCGCCACGCTGAACTACGCGGAGAACGCGCTCACCGGCGGGGTCGCCGGCGCGGCGAAGGGCGACGACGAGCTCGCCGTGATCTTCGAACGCGAGGACGGCGCCGGCGCCCGGCTGACCTACGGCGAACTGCGCGCTCAGGTGGCGGCGGCCAGGTCCGCGCTCGTCTCGCTCGGCGTCGGCAAGGGGGACCGCGTCGTCGCGCTCGCCCCGAACTGCCCGCAGACGCTGATCGCGTTCCTCGCCGCGGCGAGTCTGGGCGCCACGTGGTCGTCGTGTTCCCCGGACTTCGGGGTGCGGGCGGTCGCCGACCGGTTCACTCAGATCGAGCCGAAGGTGCTCATCGCGGTCAACGCCTACGTCTACAATGGACGATCCTTCGACGTGCGCGGCACGGTGAACCAGTTGCGTGAGGACATTCCCTCGGTGCGCGCGACCGTGCTCGTCGACTACGCCGGTGGCGGCACCCTCGACGGGGCACTGTCCTGGGAGCGGTTGCTGGCCGAGCACGAGGGCGCGCAGCTGGAGTTCGAACCCGTCCCGTTCGACCATCCACTGTGGGTGCTGTACTCCTCGGGCACCACCGGGCTGCCGAAGGGCATCGTGCACGGGCACGGCGGGATCACCATCGAGCATCTCAAGGCGCTCGCGTTGCAGATGGACCTGCGCCCCGGCGACCGGTTCTTCTGGTTCACCACCACCGGCTGGATGATGTGGAACTTCCTGATCGCCGGCCTGCTCGTGGGCGCGACGATCGTGCTGTTCGACGGCAGCCCCGGGCATCCCGATCTCGGTGCGCTGTGGCGGCTGGCGCAGAAGCAGCGGATCACCTACTTCGGCACCTCGGCGCCGTTCATCCAGAGCTGCCTCAAGGCACGGCTGGAACCCGGCGGCGACTACGACCTGTCCAGCCTGCGCGGGATCGGGTCGACCGGCGCGCCGCTGTCCGTCGAGGGCTTCCGGTGGATCGCGGAGAAGGTCGGCAAGGACGTGCAGATCTGCTCGGTCTCCGGCGGAACCGACCTGTGCGCGGCGTTCGTCGCCTCGGCCCCGGACGTTCCGGTGTGGCTCGGCGAGCTGTCCTGCCGCGCGCTCGGGGCCGCGGTGCGGGCCTTCGACGACGACGGCAACGAGATCGTCGAGGAGGTCGGCGAACTGGTCGTCACCCAGCCGATGCCCTCGATGCCGGTGTTCTTCTGGAACGACGAGGACGGTTCGCGGCTGCGCGACGCGTACTTCGACTACTACCCGGGCGTGTGGCGGCACGGGGACTGGATCAAGATCACCGAGCGCGGTTCGGCGGTGATCTACGGTCGCAGTGATTCGACGCTCAACCGCGGCGGTGTGCGGATGGGCACCGCGGAGTTCTATCGCGTGGTCGAGGGCTTCGACGAGATCGCGGATTCGTTAGTGATCGACACATCTGGGAATACCCAGGGAGAGCTGCTGTGTTTCGTCGTAATGGCACCGGGTGCCACTCTCGACGAGGTGGAGCCGGCCCTACGCAAGGAACTGCGGATCGCACTGTCGCCGCGCCACGTCCCGGACCGTTTCGTCGAGGTGGCTGAAGTGCCCCGCACGCTCAACGGTAAGAAGTGTGAGGTCCCGGTGAAGAAGATCCTCGCGGGCACGGCGCCGGAACGCGCCGTCAGCCGGGACGCACTGGCCAATCCGGCGGCGCTGGAGCCGTTCGTCGAGCTGGCCAGAGGGGAGTAGGGGGGAAGGGCTTGACGACGGGGAGGGCGTTGACCGAGGAGAGACGGCACGCCCCTGTGCTGTGGCGGCTGACGGGGGTCGCGTCGGTGGTCGCGATCACCTGGGTGACCAGGCTGGTCGGGCTGCTCGCGGTGATCTCGGTGGTGCTGCCCGCCGGGCGGCGGGCGCGAGGTCACGTGGCGGGGTGGCTGGGGCTGCCGCAGGATGCGACGACGGCGGCGGCCACGGTCGTGCTGGTCGTCGGGGTGCTGCTGATCATGCTGGCGTCCGGGCTGCGGCGGCGTAAGCGGCGGGCGTGGCAGCTCGCGATGGCGGGCAGCGTGGTGCTGTCCTTGTCGCATCTGGGGCTGCAGCAGCACCTGCTCGGTTCCGGGCTGGTGTCGGTCGCGCTGGTGGTGGCGCTCGCGCTGAACCGCAAGTACTTCATCGCGCTGCCCGATCCGGTGACCGGCAAGTGGCGGTGGGCCCGGGTGTTCCTGCAGCTCGTCATCGCCGGCCTGGTGATCAACGTCGGGTTGCTGACGTTCGCGCCCCGCAGCGTCGTCGAGCCGCTCGGGTTCGGGGACCGGCTCGAGGAGTCGGCGCTGGCGCTGATCGGAGTCAGCGGTCCCGCGGTGTTCCGGTCGACGTTGATGGAGGACCTCGTCGCGTCGGTCGGGCTGCTGTTCGGGCTGGGCGCGGTGCTGATCGCGGCGTACTTCCTGCTGCGCTCGGCCGAGCCCGCACCGCATCTGTCCGAAGCGGACAAGAAGCGGTTGCGGGAGCTACTGGATCAGCACGGGCAGCGCGACTCGCTGGGCTACTTCGCGTTGCGGGAGGACAAGTTCGTGGTGTTCTCCAAGACCGGCAAGGCCGCGGTGACCTACCGGGTGATCGCGGGCGCGGCGGTCGCGTCGGCGGACCCGCTCGGTGACAGCGAAGCCTGGCCGGGGGCGATCGAGGAGTTCCTGGAGGTATGCCGGCGGCACGGCTGGGTGCCCGCCGCGATGGGGTGTTCGGAGCTGGGGGCGACCGTGTGGGCGCGGTACCACCTGGACGTGCTGGAGATCGGCGACGAGGCCGTGGTCGACACGGACACGTTCACCCTCGACGGCCGGGCGATGCGCGGCGTGCGGCAGGCGGTCTCGCGGACGAAGCGGGCGGGGTACGAGGTGCAGGTGCGGCGCACCGAGAACCTGGAGCCGGGGGAGCTGGCCGAGCTGGAATCGCTGGCGGCGAGCTGGCGCGGCAGTGACACCGAGCGCGGCTTCTCGATGGCGCTGGGCCGGATGGGCGACGCCGGTTCGGTGCTGGTGACCGCGACGCAGGACGGCCGGACGCGCGGCCTGCTGCAGTTCGTGCCGTGGGGTGAGGACGGGCTTTCGCTGGACGTGATGAGGCGCGACCGCGCGGCGGACAACGGCGTCAACGAGCTGATGATCTCGGAACTGCTGCTGCGCGCGCGTGATCATGGCGTGAAATATGTCTCGCTGAACTTCGCCGCGTTCCGGAAGCTGATGGAGCAGGGCAGGCGCATCGGCGCGGGCCCTGTGGCACGCGTCTCGGCGAAGGTGCTGGGCTGGGCGTCACACTGGATCCAGATCGAGACGCTGTACCGGTTCAACGCGAAGTTCCAGCCGCGGTGGGTGCCGAGGTTCCTGGTGTTCCCGAGCGTGCGGGAGCTGCCGAGGGTGGGTGTCGCGGTCTTCGAGGCCGAAGGCCTGGGTGGACGTTCCCCCTGGCTGATGCGCCTTTTGCGGCGATAAGGGGGCCCTTTGAAACCGTGACCAAGGGCTGTGTACGCTATCTGAGCAGTGGTCGTTGATCCGGGAGGCTTCGCCTAGTCTGGTCTATGGCGCCGCACTGCTAATGCGGTTGGGGGTAACCCCCCTCCCGGGTTCAAATCCCGGAGCCTCCGCTCAGCACCGGTTCGCCGGATGCTAAGTTAACAACTGAACAAGCGCCCGTAGCTCAACGGATAGAGCATCTGACTACGGATCAGAAGGTTAGGGGTTCGAATCCCTTCGGGCGCGCGCAAGGTTGAGACAGCAATACAGAAGACCCGCTGGTGACAGCGGGTCTTCTGCTGTCTGGGGGTTTGCCTCCCTCCGGGAGTCCGCGGGGCGATCGTGGGTTTGAAGTGCGGACGTTGGTCCCTTGTGATCCGGCGGACGCCCCGCCAAGGCTTCTCCATGGGATTCATCGGCAAGATCGCGGGTGTGGCTGGGACGGCAGCGGTCGTCTACGCGGCGTGGGTGCGTCCTCGCCTTTGGCGTTGGGGCGCAACCGATGAGGAAGTCGCTGGGCCCTACCCCGGTGCCGACCTGGTCCAGGACGGGCAGAGGTCGGCGACGATGGCCGTCACGATCGACGCACCGCCGAGCCAGGTCTGGCCGTGGCTCGTCCAGATGGGCTGGGATCGTGGGGGCTGGTACTCCTGGGACCGCCTCGACAACGCCGGCCGCCCGAGTGCCCGGGAGGTACACCCGGAATGGCAGAACGTCGCCGTCGGCGACTACCTGCGGTTCTGGACACCAGGCGCGGGCCCCACGGACGCCTACGCGGTCGCAGTGCTCGAACCGAACCGATTCCTCGGACTTCATGGCTTGAGCGATCTGCTGGGCCGCCGCCTCGATCCGGCGCAACCGCGGCCGCCGGCATACATGGAAGGCCTATGGGGCTTCCTGTTGAACGAGTTGCCGGATGGTCGCACACGTCTGGTCATCAGCGGGTATCAAACCTACCGGCCCCGATGGCTGGAACACTTCGTCGTCTCTTGGCTCTACATAACGGTCACCTGGGTCATGCAGGCGCGGATGTTGGCTGTGCTCAAGCGAAATATCGAACGAGCGGTCGCACACGAAAAGCCGGCCGCCGCCGAGGCGGTGCCGGCCGGTGCCGGAGAGAGCCGCGCTGACCGTCGGTGAACTCGTCAGGCCGGCCGCGACGACGGTACGCGCTCAATCGGTGAGGATGGCGCGGACCTCGCGCGCCGCGTAGAAGACCAACACGTAGCCGGCGACCGGGTCGGCCCACCACCAGCCGAGGGTCGCGTTGAGCACCAGTCCGGCCAGTACGGCGGTGGCGAGGATCCCGTCGACGAGAGTGACCCGGCCCTCGCTGCGCAGGACGGGGTTGCCCAGGGCGGCGCCGGTGCGGGCCTTGCCCGCCGCCAGGGCGAACATGGCCGCCGCGGTCAGCGCCGTCCAGACGATGCCGCCGGTGCTGTGGCCAGGGCGGTAGCCGGTGGCCAGCACGACGCTGGACTGGACGACCAAGTAGACGGCCAGCAACGCGAACGCGGCCGCGATCAGCCGCAGCGCGCGACGCCGCCGGGCTTCGCTGGTGCCCGACAACTCCCAGATCACGACGGTGGACGCCCCGATCTCGATCAGCGAGTCCAGACCGAACCCGGCCAGCGCGACGGAACGCGCGGAGACGGCGGTGATCGCCAAGATCACGATGCCGATCACGTTCCAGCCCAGTGTCGTGTATTCCAGAAGGAATCCGCGGCGCAGCAACGCTGCTCGCCGGGCGTGTTCACGCTCGGTGGTGCCGTGGGTGCCCTCGTGCTCGTCGGCGGGGTTCGCGTTGCTCACCTTGGCAGTCTGACAAGGCACAGCCGACGGGCGCTTACGGTGTGGCGCCGGCGCGCAGCGGTGCTCCGATCGCGTGCAGGTGCCTCAGCACCTCGGCGTAGGAACCGGCCGCGCTGGTCTCGTTGTAGGTGAGACCGTGACGGGCACAGAACTCCCGCACCAGGGGCCGGGCGTGGCGCAGGTTCGCGCGCGGCATTCCGGGGAACAGGTGGTGCTCGATCTGGTAGTTCAGACCGCCGAGCGCGGCGTCGGTGAACCGGCCGCCGCGGATATTGCGCGAGGTCAGCACCTGTTTGCGGACGTGGTCGAGTTTCCGGTCGGCGGGCAGCAGCGGCATTCCCTTGTGGTTGGGCGCGAACGAAAGGCCGAGGTAGACGCCCCACAAGCCCTGGTGCACCGCGATGAACGCGATCGCCTGCAAGGGCGACAGCACCCAGAACACCACCGCCAGGTAGCCGACTACGTGGATGGCCAGCAGGGTCGCCTCCAGCCGGACGGCCTTCACCTCGCGCCGCAGTACCGCTTGCACACTCGAGAGGTGCAGGCTCAGTCCCTCGAGCAGGAGCAGCGGGAAGAACAGGAACGCCTGGTATTTCGCCATCCAGCGCAGCACGCCCCGCTTGGCGGACGCTTGTTCGGGAGTGAACGCCAGCAACGGGATGTCCAGGTCGGGATCGTCGTGCTCGTGGTTCGGGTTGGCGTGGTGCCGATTGTGTTTGCCGACCCACCACTGGAAGCTCAGCCCGACCAGGGCGGCATGCAGATGGCCGACCACGTTGTTGGCACGTTTGCCGCGGAAGATCTGCTTGTGGCCCGCGTCGTGACCGATGAACGCGAGTTGGCCGAACACGACCGCGAGCAGGGCCGCGGTCAGCAGTTGCCACCAGGAGTCACCCACCAGCGCGAACAGGGTCCAGGCCCCGGCCAGCAGTGTCATGTTGATCGCGAGCCTGAGAACGTAGGTACGTGGACGCCTTTCGAGGAGACCTCGCTGTTTGACCGCGCGGGAAAGCTCCGCGAAGTCACTGTGGGGGCGTGTGGCGGGGGCGGTGTCGATTGACATGAACACCAGGGTTTTCTGTTTCGCGGAGGGATCGGAACCGTTCAGCCGACGCGAATATCCGGCTGTATCGCCGGGGTGAATTCCGTGGGCCGCGGTGGCCCCGCGAACACGCAAACCTTGCGACTTACCCCATCAACGCGTTGACCTACCGGAGAGTTCCCCGCCGCGGGACAACCTGACCGGATGGACACGAACGCGGACAGCACCCTCGCCACCCGCCTCCAACAGTACATTGTGGACTAAGGCTCTCGACTGCGCGCCACGCTACCGGTAGCTGGTCGTTACGGCTCCGTTCGAGAACCAGAATGTCAGCCACCCACCGGCGAAGTCGTTGCGCCGTCCGCCGTCGACGCCGTACTCGTCGGAGGTCGGGTAGCCCAGTCTGCTCGTTTCCCAGCCCATCGACGCCCACGTGGCGCGGATGGCGCCGTACACGCCGTTCGCACCTGTCGACGGGGTCCAGTAGATCGAGGCCGCCTTGCTGAAGTGGTTGTAGCGGCCCACGCCATCCGGCGTGCCCAGTTCGTCGGTCACGGGGTAGCCCATCGGACCGGCTTCCCAGCCCATCGCGGCCCAGTGCGCCCGGATCGCGCCGTACACGCCGTGTGCGCCCGTCGACGGGGTCCAGTAGACCGACGCGGCCTTGCTGAAGTGGTTGTAGCGGCCCACGCCATCGGGCGTGCCCAGTTCGTCGGTGACCGGGTAGCCGAGCGGGCCGGCTTCCCAGCCCAACGACGCCCAGCGGTCCCGGATCTGGCCCTGGATCGACCACGCCCCGGTGTTCGGCGTGAAGTAGATCGACGCACCGTCCGGCCGCGAGAAGTGGTTGTACCGCCCGATTCCGTCCGGGGTGCCGAGCTCATCGGTGATCGGGTAACCCTGCGGGCCCGTCTCCCAGCCCATCGACGCCCACTTCGCGCGGATCGCACCCTGGATCGACCACGCACCGGTGTTCGGCGTGAAGTAGATCGACGCGCCGCCCGAACCGTTGAAGTGGTTGTACCGCCCGATCCCGTCCGGCGTGCCCAGCTCGTCCGTGACCGGGTAGCCGAGCGAGCTCGCGGGACCACCGAGTGCCTTGTAGTGATCGAGAATCGCGCCGTGCACGGCGTGCGCGCCCGTCGCCGCCGACCAGTAGATCGTGCCGCCGCGGAAGTCCTGCGCCTCGCCGCCGCCCGCGGTCGGGTACTCGGCCGAAACCGGGTCGCTCAGGTACGAACCGCGCGCGCCGCCGAGCTGGTTGTAGTAGTCGGCGATCGGGTCGGTGTTGCCCTGTAACGTCACGTACTGCGCGCTCTGGCCGTCGTCGCCGGTGAGCTCGTAGGTCGCGGTCGCCGGGTACGCGTCGGCCGGGGTGAAGGTCACCGACTGCTGCAGCGAGTCGCCCGGCGCGATCACCTGACCCTCGGCGAGCGGGGTCGCGGTACTGAACACGCCCGCGGGCGCCTTCGCCTTGGTGATCGTCAGCGGCACCGTGCCGGTGTTGGCCACGGTGAAGGTCTGCGTCACCGACTGTCCGACCGCGACGGTGTGGAAGTCCACCAACGTCGGGTTCAGCGTCAGATGTGCCTGGCCCGACAGCGCGGTGCCGTTCACCGGCACGGACACCGAACCCTGGTCACTGGTCACCGTCAGCTGCGAGCTCTCGGCGACGCCGGTGTCGGTACCGGAGGTCGGCGTGTAGGTGACCGGGATCGTCAGCGACGCTCCGGCGGCCAGCACCGTTCCCGACGCCGGCAGGTTGGTCGCGCTGAACGAACCGGTCGGCGCGGTCACGCCGGTGATCGTCTCGCCGGTCGTGCCCGTGTTGAGGATGTTGACGCCGAGTTCCTTGGCCGCGCCGGTGCGCACCTGCCCGAAGTCGAGCGACGACGGCGTCGCGCCCAGCCCCGGCTGTGTGCCCTGCCCGTGCAGGTCCATGGCGACGGTCCCGGCGCTCGTGGTGAACGTCAGGCTGCCGGTCGAGCCGCCCCACGTCTTCGGCGTGTAGCTGACCGGTACCGCGAGGGTCTGGCCCTTGGTCAGGCTGACCGGCGTCTGCAGCGAAGTGCCGAACGGGGCGTCGGCGGAGGCGGCGCTCACGGACAGGTCCTGGTTCGCCGTGACGCTCACGGTCGCGTTCTGGGTGCTGCCGACCGCCGCCGAGCCGAAGTCGTACGGCTGCGTGGTCAGCGGGGAGGTGGTGGGCCTGCCGAACCCGAAGACCTTGCCGTCGCGGGTTCCGACGTAGACGCGGCCGTTGTCGGTCGCGGGCACGGAGAACTTGACCGCGGTGCCGATCGGTGCCGAGTACCGCAACTGCAGCACACCGTTGACCGGCACCGGGTCGTAGGCGCGCAGCTGGGCGTTCGCGCCGGTCGGGCCGGTGCTGTAAACGACCCACACCAGCGCCGAACCCGAGGTCGTGCCCGAGGAGGTGACGACCGGCGAGCCCGACGTGTAGCCGAAGTTGTCACTCGTCGTGCCGACGGAGGTCAGCGACGGCCCCGAGGCCGAGTACTGCAGTGCGCGCAGCGGGCCGCTGTTGCCGACCACGTAGACGTAACCGCCGTCGCCGCCCCAGAACCCGGCCCGGCCCCAGACACCCTGGAAGGGACCGGTCATGCCGACCACGTCGTCGCCACCGCCGGCGCCCTGACCCGCGCCACCGAGGTGGTCGGCGTCGAGCAGGTAGATCCGGCCGTCCTTGCCGACCTCCACCGCCAGATGCGGATGCGCGCTCGTGCCGAAACTCGACGGCAGCGCGATCGGTCCGCCCGAGCCGAGGTCGGCGTCGTCCTGGTTGAGTTTCGTGTTGTCGTGCGGGCTGAAGAAGCTCGCCGCGGTCAGCGATCCGTCGCTGTTGACGTTGAGGCGCACGACCGATTCACCGAGCGTCGCCGGCGGGGTGTCACCGGGGCCGGGAGCCGGGGCGACGCCGTTGCCGGTGGCGAACATGATCCGCCCCGGCCCGTCGGAGACCAGCCCCGAACCGCCCTGCCAGATACCGCCCTCGTCGGAGACACCCGCCTCGGTCGACCACATCGTGGTCTGCGCCCCGGTGGACGCGTTGACGCCCACGACATAGCCGACGTAGGGCGTGTAGTCGCAGTGGCTGCCGAAGCCCATGTAGACGACGCCGTCGAGCAGCAGCAGACCCGGCCGCTGCATCGCCGTCAGCGGGTTGAACGCCACGCTCGGGTTGTTGGTCGGCGCACCCTGGATCGTCGTCGGGAAGCCCGCCTTCTCGGTGCCGGTCTTGACGTCCAGCGCGTGCAGGTACCAGTGCGGGTGTTGCGCGTCCGGGCCGTCGTTGACCTTCGACGTCAGGTACACGGTGCCGGTGCCCGCGTCGTAGACCGGCGTCGAGGTCACGCCGATGTCGGGCACCAGGTCGCCACAGCTCAAAGTGGACGCAGGCCATGCGGGACCCAGGTTGACCAGCCACTTCTGCGCGCCGGTCACGGGATCGAGGCCGTAGACCTTGTTGTTCTCGGTCGCGACCACGACGACCCCGTTGCCCACGATGGGCTGGGCGTAGACCTGGCCGTCGACCGCGCTGCTGAACAGCTGACCGAAATCGGTGGCGCCGACCTGCGAGGGCGCCAGGCCTGCTTCGTTGTCGTCCCAGCCGGTGCGCAGCGTGGTGTGCGCCGCGGTGGCGTCGTCGGCCAGCGCGGGTGGCGCGATCAGCGCGACCACAGCCACAACTACGGTGAGCAACGAAATCCGGACAGCGCGACGAGACCGGATGAACAACTGTGCCTCCAGCGGCGTACGCGGACGCTCACAGTTGCGTCACCTCGCGACTGCCATGTCGCGATCTCACTCGAACGCGTTACAAGAGGCGGGAAAGTGGTAAGCGGATACCTCGTCTGTTCCGGACAATTCGCCCGCGTGGGGCAAGAAGCAGGTCCAAGCGTCCTTTTCGGACTGACCATCACAAAGAAAAGACCACCTCCGCGGGAGGTGGTCTTTTGCGAACCGAGCCGCGGGCCTACTGCGGCGGGTACTGCTGGCCCGGGTACTGCGGCGGCGCGCCGTAGGGGTTGCCGCCGGGCTGCTGGCCCGGGTACTGGCCGGGCGGCGGGTACTGCTGCCCGGGGTACTGACCCGGCTGGCCGTACGGCTGCTGCCCGGGCTGCGCCGGGTACTGTCCCGGCTGCCCCGGATACTGCTGCTGGTAGGGACCGCCCTGGTACGGGCCGCCGGGGTACGGGGGCTGCCCGCCCGCCGGGCCGACGTAGCGCGCGCTGCCGAAGCCGAGGATCGGGACGCAGATGTAGGGGAAGAACACCGTCAGCACCCCGAAACCGGTGCCCTGCCCGAACGACTTCGCGAGGTCGATGTAGACGATGAACAGCAGCACGATGTTGACGAACGGGATCAGCATCAGCAGCACCCACCACCACGGCCTGCCGACCACGCGCAGCAGCACGATCGTGTTGTAGATGGGAATGATCGCCGCCCAGCCAGGCTGTCCGGCCTTGCTGAACACGCGCCACATCGCGGCGATCATCAGTACCCCGAAGGCCAGGCTGATCAAGGCGATGGCGATGACGAAACCAGCACCGAGCTGGACGTTCGCCTGGTACTGGTACTGGTTCACGTGCGGGTCCTTCCACCGGCCGCTGGGATGACGCGGTCAGCGTAACCGGTGAGCCCATCGAACACGAGCGCATCGGCCCGAATGCCAAGGACGGCGCGTTGCCGGTCCACAGTGGACCGGCAACCGAAACGCGCCGAGCCCGGCCGATCGCGGGGACCGGCCGGGCTCGGCGTCCGGATCAGTCGAGGTCGAACCGGTCGAGGTCCATGACCTTCGTCCAAGCCGCGACGAAGTCCGTCACGAACTTCTCACGCGCGTCCTGGCCGGCGTAGACCTCCGACAGGGCCCGCAACTGCGAGTTCGACCCGAAGACGAGGTCGACCGCGGTGGCGGTCCACTTCAGCTTGTCGGTGGCCGAGTCGCGGATCTCGTAGACGTTCTCCTCCGACTCCGACGCCTTCCACCGCGTCCCGGGCGCGAGCAGGTTGACGAAGAAGTCGTTGGTCAGCACACCCGGCCGCTCGGTGAGCACCCCGTGCGTGGTGCCGCCGAAGTTGTTGCCGAGCGCGCGCAGCCCGCCGACGAGGACCGCCATCTCGGGCGCCGTCAGGTTCAGCATGTACGCGCGGTCGACCAGCAGCACCTCCGGCTGGAGCTTCTCACCGGAGCGCAGATAGTTGCGGAATCCGTCGGCGCGCGGCTCCAGGACGGCGAAGGACTCGACGTCCGTCTGCTCCTGGGTCGCGTCGGTGCGTCCGGGGTGGAACGGCACGCTCACCTCGACACCCGCGTCGCGCGCCGCCTTCTCGACCGCGGCCGAACCCGCCAGCACGATCAGGTCGGCGAGCGAGATCTCCGCGCCGCCCGACTCGTTGAACTCCCGCTGGATGCCCTCGAGCTTTTCCAGCACCGGCGCGAGCTTCTCCGGCTGATTGATTTCCCAGTTGCGCTGCGGTTCCAGCCGGATCCGGGCGCCGTTAGCGCCACCGCGCTTGTCGGTGGACCGGAAGCTCGCCGCGGCGGCCCAGGCGGTGGACACCAGCTGGTCGATGGTCAGTCCGGACTCCAGCACCTTCGCCTTGAGGTCGGCGATGTCGGCGTCACCCACCAGTTCACCCTCGACGGCGGGCACCGGGTCCTGCCACAGCTGCGGCTCGGGCACCCACGGCCCCAGGTACCGGCTGACCGGACCCATGTCGCGGTGCATCAGCTTGTACCAGGCCTTGGCGAACGCCAGCGCGAACTCGTCCGGGTTCTCCATGAAACGCCGGGAGATCGGCTCGTAGATCGGGTCGAAGCGCAGCGCCAGGTCCGTGGTGAGCATGGTCGGCTTGTGCTTCTTGTTCGGGTCGAACGGGTCCGGGACGATCTCCGGTGCGTCCTTGGCGACGTACTGCTTGCCGCCGCCGGGGCTCGTGGTGAGCTCCCACTCGTAACCGAACAGGATCTCGAAGAAGCGGTTGCTCCACTCGGTCGGCCGGTCGGACCACGTCACCTCGAGACCGCTGGTGATCGTGTCACTGCCCTTGCCGCTGCCGTGGGTGCTCAGCCAGCCGAGGCCCTGCGCCTCCAGCGGGGCGGCCTCGGGTTCCAGGCCCACGTGCTCGTCGGCGTCACCGGCGCCGTGGGTCTTGCCGAACGTGTGGCCGCCGGCGATGAGCGCGACGGTCTCCTCGTCGTTCATCGCCATGCGGGCGAAGGTCTCCCGGATGAAGTGGCCCGCGGCCACGAAGTCCGCGTTGCCGCGTGGCCCCTCGGGGTTGACGTAGATGAGGCCCATCTCGGTGGCGCCCAGTTCGGGCACCATCTCGGAATCGCTGACATAGCGCTCGTCGCCCAGCCAGTCGTCCTCCGGGCCCCAGTAGACCTCCTCGGGCTCCCAGGTGTCCTCACGGCCGAATCCGAAGCCGAAGGTCTTGAAGCCCATCGACTCCAGCGCCACGTTGCCCGCGAACGCGATCAGGTCGGCCCACGAGATCTTCTGGCCGTACTTCTGCTTGACCGGCCACAGTAGCCGGCGTGCCTTGTCGAGGTTGGCGTTGTCCGGCCAGCTGTTGAGCGGGGCGAACCGCTGCGCGCCCTGGCCGGCACCGCCGCGGCCGTCGGCGATGCGGTAGGTGCCCGCCGCGTGCCAGCTCATCCGGATCATCAGGCCCCCGTAGTGGCCGAAGTCGGCGGGCCACCAGTCCTGCGAGGTGGTGAGCGTCTCGATGATGTCGCGCTTGAGGGCCTCGACGTCGAGCTTGGCGAACTCCTTGGCGTAGCTGAAGTTCCTGCCCAGCGGGTTGCTCTTCGAGTCGTGTGCGTGCAACACCGACACGTCGAGATGGTTGGGCCACCAGTCCTTGATGGCGCGCGGACGGACGCCCGTCTTCGGGGTGGGCGAGTCGATCGCCGGGTTCTCGCTCTCGCTGCCGTGTGCCGTCGCCGAGTCGTTCGCGACCGGACAGCCGGCCGCGGCCTTCTGGTCCACTCCCTGAGCGCTGGCAGGGGTGTTGTCCTGGGTGTCGCTCATCTGCTTGCCTTCTTCACTCGGGAATCAATGGGCAATGCGGCCGGCCGAGCAGTCGGGGCAGGTGCCCCAAAAGACGACCTCCGCCTCGTCGATCGCATAGCCGTGGTCGTCCGAGGCGGTGAGACACGGAGCGTCACCGATGGCGCAGTCGACGTCCGCGATCGCACCGCAGGAACGGCACACGACGTGGTGGTGGTTGTCTCCGACCCGGGACTCGTAGCGGGCGGTCGCACCGGCAGGCTGGATGCGCCGAACCAGACCGGCGTCGGTGAGCGCGCGCAGCACGTCGTAGACCGCCTGGTGGGAGACCGCGGGATGGGCCTTCCGCACCAACGCGATCACCGCTTCGGTGTCGACGTGCGGGTTGTCGTGCAGCGCGGCGAGCACCGCCAACCGAGGCCGGGTCACCCGTAATGAGACCGACCGCAGCTGCGCCTCGAAGTCGGACGTCACGTCCTCCACCTTAGGACGCTTGTCTGGAATCCTTCAAATTATCGGGTCACCCATTCAGAGGCCCTCCAGATGCGCCAGTACGACGGCCTCGGCCTGTCGCGGAGTCAGCGAGTCCGGGTGCAGGACCCCGTCGAAGCTCAGCCCGTCCAGCAGGGCCGTGAGCCGGCGCACCTCCAGCTCCAGATCGTCCACTTCGGACGGTTCCAGCACGCGCCGGACGAGCGCGCGGGTGCCCTCGGCCGCCTCGCGGGCGAGATCGGCGAGCGCCGGATCGGTGCGGGCGGCGGTGACGAACTCCAGGAACACCGTGGCTTCGGCGCGCCGGTCCCGGTCCAGGGGCAGGAGTTCGCAGAGCAACTCCGCCGCGTGCCTCCGGCGCGTGCCGCGGGGGAGCCGGGCGGGGTCGCCGAGTGCCTCGACGCGCCGTTCCAGCCGGGCCGACACCCGGTCGATCATCGAACGCATCGCGAAGCGCATCAGCTCCGCCTGACTGTCGAAGTAGTGCCGCACCGATCCGACGTTCAACCCCGCCTCGGCGGCCACGGTGCGCAGCGAAACCCGGTGCAGCCCTTCCCGCTCGGCGAGCCGGAACAGTGCGTCGGCCACCTCCGCGCGCCTGCTCTCCGGATCCACGATCTTCGGCATGCTTCCTTTTTATCACAGCTGTGATACCGTGGATTTATCACAGTCGAGATATAACGGAGGTTCTGATGGAAACGGTGCTCACGGTGCTGCTTGTCCGCTTCGGCATCATCGCCGCCGCGCTGGTCGTGCTCGGCCTTGGCGTGCTCGGGGTCGTGCTGGTGCTGCGCAGGCACGGCCGCGGCGAGCAGGCACGCAGACTGGTCGAGTTCGCGGCCAGGCAGGCGGCCGAAACCCGCAGGTGGCGACGGTGACCGACGGCAGCGAGCTTGCCCGCCACGTGCTGACCGATCTGCTGATCAAGGGCGCGATCGTGCTCGCCGCGGTGCTCGCGTTCGTGCTCGGCGCGGTGCTGTTGTGGCGCAAGCTCGGGCGCTGATCCGGCTCGCGCGCAATGGCGAAAATCGTTTTGCCCGCAGTGGTATCCACGAAGTCATGAACGACGAGACGTTCCTCGGTCACGTCGCCGACGAACTGGCCGCCTTGCCTGGCGTGCGGAGCGTCACGCTTGGCGGCTCACGGGCGCAGGGGACGCACACTCCGGACAGCGACTGGGACTTCGCCGTCTATTACCGGAGGGACTTCCAGCCGGCCGATCTGCGTGCGATCGGCCGGGAAGGGCGGGTCTGCGAACTCGGCGAGTGGGGTGGCGGCGTGTTCAACGGCGGCGCCTGGCTCACGATCGATGGGCGCCACGCCGACGTGCACTATCGCGACCTCGACACCGTCGAGCACGAACTCGCCGAGGCGCGGCAGGGGCGCTTTCACTGGGAGCCGTTGATGTTCCACCTCGCGGGCATTCCCAGTTATCTCGTGGTCGCCGAACTGGCCCTCAACCAGGTTCTTCGCGGCAGCCTGCCGCGGCCGGACTATCCGGAGAAGCTGAAAGAAACCGCACCGGAGATGTGGCGCGGCCGGGCATCACTCACGCTGGGCTACGCCCGTACCGCCTTCGCCGGGAAAGGACAAGTCACCGAGGTCGCGGGCGCGCTGGCCATCGCCGCCGCCGAAACCGCGCACGCCGTCCTGGCTGCTCGTGGCGAGTGGGTCACCAACGAGAAGCGGCTCTTGAAACGGGCAGGCCTGCGCGGCATCGACCCGATCATCGCCGGACTCGCGCCCGAGAGCCTCGGCCAGGCGATCACCGCCGCGGAGGAGCTGTTCCGGACCTGACGCGGCCGGCCGGGATCACGCGGTGGGGGCGAGACCCGGAGTCACGGCGCCGACGTCGATGGTGTGACTGGCCGGGGTGGCGTCCACGGCGCCGAGGTCCCAGGGCAGGTCCATCGTCGGGTCGATGTAGTCACCGTGCGGGTTGTACTCGCCCGGCGCGTCGACCGTGATCGCGTTGGGGGTCTGCTGCCCGGCGGCGGGCGCGATGCCGGTCCAGTGCAGCGGCACGTAGGCGGAGGAACCGTTGGTGAGCGCCACGCTGGGCGCGTCGGCGGGCGCCTCGTCGTTGATCAGCACATCGTGCGCGCCGACGAGGTCGACCTCCAGCTTGCCGGGCAGGTAGCAGCGCTCGCCCGGGTTCGCGGTGATCTGCAGTGCCGCGTTGCGGTTGCCCATGCCGGCGCCCCCGTACACCAGCTGGGTCGTGACCTGGTGGGACGTGCACGCGAACACGCTGGGCCCGTAGTCGTCGGCGGAGGCGGTGCCCGCGGCGAATGCGGTGGCTCCTGCGGCGACACCGGCGACGGCGATGGCGGCGACGGTGCGGTGAATCGTCTTACGGGCGACCATGGCTGTTCCCCTCTCGTTTCGTGATCAACTCACCGTGTGAGCTCTCACTTGGAAAGACGTTCATGTCGAGAGGGGGATGTGTCGATGTGGGATCGCTCGCGGTGAGGCAACCTCGGCGTGCCCCGGTGTCGAATCAGTCCAGGCAGAACTCGTTGCCCTCGATGTCCTGCATCGTCAGGCACGACTCGTTGTAGTCATCGGCGCGCAGCAGTCGCACGCGTACCGCGCCGAGGGTGAGCAGTCGTGCGCACTCGGCCTCGAGCGCGGCGACGCGCTCCTCACCCACGAGCCCGGTGGCGACCCGCACGTCGAGGTGGACCCGGTTCTTCACGACCTTGCCTTCGGGAACGCGCTGGAAGAACAGCCGTGGGCCCACACCTGAGGGGTCGACGCAGGCGAACGCCGAACCCCGGCGCTCGGGCGGCAGCGAGCGATCGACATCGTCCCAACTGGCGAACCCGGCCGGTGGCGGTGGTACGACGTACCCCAGCACCTCGCACCAGAAGCGAGCGACGCGCTCAGGTTCCGCGCAGTCGAAGGTGATTTGGATCTGCTTGACCCCCATCGGTTCACCGTAGCAACAGCTCCGCCAGCACCACAAAATCCTTTTTGGAGAGTAGGACGTGATGGCCGTGCCGAAACCTCATGATCGCCGAGGCGATTGAGAACTTGATTAAACGGGTATCCTCGCATCATGAGCCGTACGCTGCTGGGGATCTATCTCAACGATCACCTCGCGGGTGCCACCGCGGCCGCGGAGCTGGCGAAACGGCTGGCCAGAGCAGAAGGCGAGTGGGCAGGCAACGGCAAACTCGAACGGCTCGCCGAAGAGATCGAGCAGGACCGCGAAACGCTGCTGGCGTTCATGGCCACGGTGGGTGAACCGGTGCGGCGGCTGGAGGCGGCCGCGGGCTGGGCACTGGAAAAACTGGGCAGGCTCAAGCCGAACGCCCGCGTGGTGGCCCGGTCCCCGCTGAGCCGCGTGGTCGAACTGGAGGCCATGCGCACCGCGATGGAAGGCAAGATCGCCTGCTGGCGCACGCTCCGCGCTCGCGCCGCGGTGGATCCCCGGCTGGACGCGGAGCGGCTGGACGAGCTGATCTCGAACGGGCGCAGCCAGGTGACCAGGGTGGAGCGGCTGCGCCTGCGCGCCGGCACCGAGCTGTTCGGCTGATCGTCCACTGTGGATCAGGCCGAGGCGATCGCCTCCCGTCGGGACTTCTGCACGGTACGGCACACGATCCGCCGCGCGGCGGTGATGTTCATCCGCCACTGCGCCATCGCGACGCTGACGTTGAAATAGCGCGCCACCGACTGATCCGACCAGCCCTTGAAGGCCGCGATCCTGGCCGCGTCGGTGGGAATCAGCAGTTCGCCGGACAGTTCGGCCGCTTCCTCCTCGATGTCGCGCACCGCCGAACGGCAGCCGTTCTCGTCGGTGAGCATGAGGCCGAACGGATGCTCCAGCAGCACATGCGCCATCTCGTGCGCCATTGTGGAGCGTCGGCGCCGTGGATGGTGCACGTGGTTCTCGATGATGATCGCCCCGCTGGGCTGCAACGGGACCAGTGCCGCGGAGAACACGTCCGGCCGCACTTCCGTCAGATGGCGCACGGATTCCTTCGGCAGCACCGGGTTTCGCAGATCGAACACCTCGATGCCGTACAGCTCGGCCAATGCGTACGGGTCCAGCGGCGCGAACACGTCCGTGCCCAGCTCCTCGCGGACCTCCAGCGAGAGCGCTCTGGCCTCCTTGCGGAAACCTCGCCTCAGTGTCATCCGAATCCCCCCAGTTCCGGCCGTGCGACCGCTCAGTCGCCGGTTTTCTTGTTCTTGTTGTTCTTTGCCCTCAGGTGGCGCATCGTCATGCCGACCACGTCCAGTACGTGTTGCTGGTCGTCCTCGCCGAGGTCCTCCTCGGCTCGCAGCAGCGGCGCCAGCTGCGCCTCCAGCGACGGCCGGGGACGCTTGTCGCGCAACCCTTCCGGCCACACCATGAAGGTTTCGGCAGGCATGCCGAGCCACTGCACGAGCGCTATGAAACCGTCGAGGTCGGGCCGGTGTCCATTGCCCATCCGGCTGACCAGCGACGCGCTCACACCCGCTTCGATGGCGAGCTGCCGCCAGGACAGGCCGCTGGCTTCTCGTTGCGCGTCCAGGGCCGCGTAAAGCCTGCCCGCGTCCAGCCGTCCCACCATTCTTGTTCACCCTCCGCGAATTGTGCCGTCGCAGTGTCGCGGAGCCCTTCCACTCTTGCAACGCGGATGTTCTAATGGTGACACAGTATTCCGATACTGAACCAGTGGGGCCGGGGGAGCGTTCGCCGCCGGCATCGTGCAGAGGGGAGCATCGACATGGCAGGCATCGCCGTCGCGCGCACCGTGTACTGGGTGGCGCCGTTGTGTGGCAGCTGGGATGTGCGGCGTGCGGGAAAGGTGCTGTCGCACCATGAACGCAAACGCGAGGCCGTGGCCGCCGCCGCGCGGCTGGCGCGGGCGGATCGCCCCAGCCTGCTGCAGATTCAGCGGCGGGACGGGTCGATCGAGAGCAGACGGGTGTATCGAAGGGGTGCGGCTCCGGGATGATCCGCCGGCGCGGGGCAGGTGCTCCAACATGGGTTCGAGAATAGGAGTGGGGTCTGACAGTTCGGGGCCGCCGCGGGCGGGCCGGTCAGGACGCCCGATGCTTCGAGTCCTGTGTGGACAGTGCGCTTTCCGCTGTGGCACACAGGATGTGCACCGCGACGAGATGAGCCTCCTGCACCGTGGCCGCGGTGCCGGGCAGGCAGATCGCGTCCTCGACGGCGTTCGCGAGCGGATTCGGCCCGGGGCCGGTCAAGGCCCATACGTTGGCGCCGGACCTGATCCCGGCCTCCGCCGCGAGCACGAGGTTACGGCTGCGCCCGTTCGCGGACAGCAGAACCACGATGTCGCGGGGCCGGGCGTGCGCGGTCACCTGCCGCGCAAAGATCTCGGCGAAGTCGTGGTAGTACTCGTCGCCGAGCGCGGTGAGGCTGGAAGTGTCGGCGTGCAAGGCGATCGCGGAGTACGGCGGCCGCCCGTTCGGATAGCGCCCCAGCAGTTCGGCGGCGAGTTGCTGTGCCTCGGACGCGGATCCGCCGTTCCCCGCCGCGAGCACGCGACCGCCCTCGCGCAGCCGGTCGGCGATCAGCTGCCCCCAGCGGGTCAGCCGGCCGGTCTGCTGGCGCAGCGCGGTCAGTGTGTCGTCCAAGGCACTCAGGTGTCCGCGCGCCACGTTCGGAAGCAGTGTCGCGCTCATGCCCTCCGGATGCCCTTTGCGGGAAGGAGTAAACGCCGGA
The DNA here is from genome assembly GCF_012328925.1 of Amycolatopsis acididurans. Lineage (GTDB taxonomy): Bacteria > Actinomycetota > Actinomycetes > Mycobacteriales > Pseudonocardiaceae > Amycolatopsis_E > Amycolatopsis_E acididurans. The sequence continues at coordinate 10,272 of NZ_JAAXLS010000050.1, read as the reverse complement.
GGACGGTGCTCCGCGCTAGGACTTGACCAGCCGTGCGATCGCGTCGGAAGCCTCGCGCACCTTGACCTCGGCCTCGCGGCCACCCGTCTTCGCCGCGTCGACCACGCACGTCGAGAGATGCTCGTCGAGCAGTTCGAGCGAGAACGACTGCAGCGCCTTCGTGGCCGCCGACACCTGGGTCAGGATGTCGATGCAGTACTTGTCGTCCTCCACCATCCGCTGCAGGCCCCGGATCTGTCCTTCGATCCGGCGCAAGCGCTTGAGGTAGGCGTCCTTGTCTCCGCTGTAGCTCGCCATCGCTGCCCACCTTCGTACTCGAGTTCACGCCATCATACCCGGTCCCGGTATGCCGAGACACAACCGAAACCTCGTTCGCCTGCTCATCTGATTACTCTGTCAGATATGCAGAAGCACGACTGGTACCAGCTCGCCGCCATGGCCGCCTTCGTCGTGGTCCTCAACGTCCTCGGCTGGGGTGTGCTGACCCTGCTCGTCGTCCCGGAGCACTACTCGCTCGGCAGTTCCGGCGTGTTCGGCATCGGTCTCGGCGTCACGGCCTTCACGCTCGGCATGCGCCACGCCTTCGACGCCGACCACATCGCCGCGATCGACAACACCACGCGCAAGCTCATCGCGGAAGGAAAACGCCCGCTCACCGTCGGTTTCTGGTTCTCCCTCGGGCATTCCACGGTCGTCTTCGCGCTGTGCGTCCTGCTGGCCTTCGGCGTGCGCACGCTGCTGGGCCAGCTCGGCAACGACGAATCGACGCTGCACGCGGTCACCGGCGTGGTCGGCGTCCTCGTCTCCGGTCTGTTCCTCTGCCTGATCGCGCTGTTCAACCTGGTCGTGCTCGTCGGCATCCTCAAGGTCTTCCGCGGGCTGCGCGAGGGCCGGTTCGACGAGACCGAACTCGACGAGCAGCTGAACAAACGCGGCCTGCTCAACCGCATCCTCGGCAAAGCCACCGCTGCCGTCCGCAAACCGTGGCACATATACCCCGTCGGCGTACTGTTCGGCCTCGGCTTCGACACCGCGACCGAGGTCGGCCTGCTCGTACTCGCCGGCGGCGCCGCGGCGTTCGCCCTGCCCTGGTACGCCATCCTGGTCCTGCCGGTGCTGTTCGCGGCCGGAATGACCATGTTCGACGCGGCCGATGGCGCCGTCATGAACTACGCCTACGGCTGGGCGGCCGCCCGACCCGTCCGCAAGATCTACTACAACATCGCCATCACCGGGCTGACCGTGGTCGTGGCGCTGGTGATCGGCGGTATCGAGCTGATCACCGTGCTCACCGACCGTCTTGGCATCACTTCGGGCCCGCTCGCCGCGATCGCCGGGATCGATCTGAACTACGTCGGCTTCGTGCTCGTGGGTCTGTTCGTGGTGACCTGGGTGATCGCGACCGTCGTGTGGCGAATGGGACGATTCGAGGATCGGTGGCTGCCCAGCCCGCGGACGGAATATTTTCCCTGTACGGGTAGGGGGTATAGTCGCGGACATGACTGAGACTGTCTACACCGTCACCGGTATGACCTGCGAACACTGCGTCAAGGCGGTCACCGAGGAGATCGGCAACGTCGACGGCGTCGAGTCCGTCGCGGTGGACCTGCCGACCGGCGCGGTCACCGTCGTCAGTGCCGCCGCACTGAGCGACGAAGCGGTGCGCGCCGCCGTCGACGAGGCGGGCTACCAGGTCGCTTGATGACCGCCACCACGGGGCACGACGAGCTCGAACTCGCCATCGGCGGGATGACCTGCGCGTCCTGCGCGATGCGGATCGAGAAGAAGCTCAACAAACTCGACGGCGTCACCGCGAGCGTCAACTACGCCACCGAGAAGGCGAAAGTCACCTTCCCCAGTGGCGTGGACCCGCAACGCCTGGTGCAGACCGTGGAGGCCGCCGGATACACGGCGGCCCTGCCACGGCCGGAGCCGGCCGATGCCGACGAGACCGGGCCCCTGCGTCGCAGGCTGGCCGCCTCCGTGGTGCTGTCCGTGCCCGTCATCGCCATGGCGATGGTCGAGGCGTACCAGATGGACTACTGGCAGTGGCTTTCGCTCGTGCTCGCCACGCCGGTCGTCACGTGGGCCGCGTGGCCGTTCCACCGCGCCACCTGGGCCAACCTCAAGCACGGCACCGCGACGATGGACACGCTGATCTCGGTCGGCACCCTCGCCGCGTACCTGTGGTCGCTGTACGCGCTGGTGTTCGGCAGCGCGGGCACGATCGGCATGACCCACCCGTTCGAGCTGACCGTCGAGGGCGGCAGCGGCGCGGGCAACATCTACTTCGAGGTCGCAGCGGGCGTCACCACCTTCCTGCTGGCAGGCCGGTATTTCGAGGCGCGCTCGAAGCGTCGCGCCGGTGCCGCGCTGCGGGCGTTGCTGGAGCTGGGCGCGAAGGACGTCGCGGTGCTCCGGGACGGAACCGAGGTCCGTATCCCCGCCGGGCAGCTCGCGGTCGGTGATCGGTTCGTCGTGCGCCCCGGCGAGAAGATCGCCACGGACGGCGTGGTCGAGGAGGGCTCCTCGGCGATCGACGCGAGCATGCTCACCGGCGAGTCCGTTCCGGTGGAGGTAGCCGAGGGAGACACTGTCGTGGGCGCGACCGTCAACGCGGGCGGGCGGCTCGTGGTGCGCGCGACCCGGGTCGGCGGCGACACGCAGCTGGCCAGGATGGCCAAGCTCGTCGAGGAGGCGCAGACCGGCAAGGCACAGGTGCAGCGCCTGGCCGACCGGGTCGCCGGCGTTTTCGTGCCGATCGTGCTGCTGCTGTCGCTGGTCACGCTGGTGGGGTGGCTCGTCGCGGGCGGCACACCGGCGGCCGCGTTCACCGCCGCCGTCGCGGTGCTGATCATCGCGTGCCCCTGCGCGCTCGGCCTGGCCACACCGACGGCACTGCTCGTGGGTACCGGCCGCGGCGCGCAGCTCGGCATCCTGATCAAGGGGCCCGAGGTGCTCGAATCGACCCGCCGGATCGACACCGTCGTGCTCGACAAGACGGGCACCGTGACCACCGGCCGGATGTCGCTGGTGGACGTGCGGCCCGCGGAGGGCGAGGACCGGGACGAGGTGCTGCGGCTCGCGGGCACCCTGGAAGACGCGTCGGAACATCCCGTCGCGAAGGCGATCGCCGCAGCGGCGCCGGAACGGGGCGAGCTCACCGATTTCACGGCCGTCGAAGGTATCGGCGTGCGTGGCGTCGTCGACGGGCACGAGGTGTTCGCCGGACGTCCCGCGCAGCTCGAACAGTGGGGCACGCCGCTGACGGGCGCTCTCGCCGAGGCCATGACGGAGGCGGAAAAGGCCGGGCAGACCGCGATCGCGGTCGCCTGGGACGGCAAAGCGCGTGCCGTGCTGGCGGTGGCCGACACGGTGAAGCCGACCTCGGCGGAGGCGGTGCGGCGGTTCAAGGCCCTTGGCCTGCACCCGATCCTGCTGACCGGGGACAACGAGACCGTCGCGCGCACGGTGGCCCGCGAAGTGGGGATCGTGGAGGTCATCGCCGGGGTGCTGCCCTCGGAGAAGGTCGACGCGGTGAAACGCCTGCAGGATGGCGGTTATCGCGTCGCGATGGTCGGGGACGGCGTGAACGACGCACCCGCGCTCGCGCAGGCCGACCTGGGGCTCGCGATGGGCACCGGCACCGACGTCGCGATCGAGGCCGGCGATCTCACGCTGGTGCGCGGCGACCTGCGTGCGGCCGCCGACGCGATCCGGTTGTCCCGGCGCACGTTCGCGACCATCAGGGGCAACCTGTTCTGGGCCTTCGCCTACAACGTGGCGGCGCTGCCGCTGGCCGCGCTGGGCCTGCTCAACCCCATGATCGCGGGCGCGGCGATGGCGCTCAGCTCCGTTTTCGTCGTCAGCAACTCCCTGCGGCTGCGCGCTTTCCGCTAGTTTTCCCGTTATGCCCGATGCGATCGTGATCGGCGGTGGGCAATCCGGTACGGCGACCCACGGCGATATCCCTACCGTGACGAGGCCATCGCTTACCTGCGCGAGTACGCGGCCGGGCTCGACGCCGACATTCGCACCGGCCCGAGCTGCCGGGCCTGTACTCGTTCGCGGGCACGGTCTCGCATGCCGCCGGTTACCGCGAGCCGGGTCCGTTCGCGGGTGAGCGCGTCGTCATCGTCGGCGCGGGCAACTCTGCCGCGCAGATCGGCGCGGAACTCGCCGAGCACGCCGAGGTTACGCTCACGACCCGCAAACCGGTCGGGTTCGTCAACCGGCGGCCACTCGGGCTGGACCTCCAGTTCTGGTTCACCGTCACCAGGCTCGGTCTCCTGCCGGTCGGCTCGCGGCACCGCCGCCCACGGCGGGTTCCGGTACTCGACACCGGCGTGTACCGGCGCGCGATCCGTGCCGGACGACCCGAGCAGCGCAAGGGTTTGTCCACGACGCATCCCGGTCTCGGCTTCGTCGGGCTGGAGTGGCAGCGCGGGCTGCTGTCGGCCGGCCTGCGTGGAGTCGGCAGGGACGCGAGGTACGTGGCGCGTCGGCTGAGCCGTCGCTAGTGCTGGTGTTCCTCGCTCGGTGCGCCGCCCATCATCTTCAGCATCGGCCTGCCGCCGGTGCGCAGGAACCGCACCAGCAGCACCGCCGCGAGCAGCAGGAACGCGATGTTGAGCCAGGTCGTGTAGTTCCACGAGACGCTCGCTTCGAGCACACGCGCCGACCGCTGTTCCGGGACGAGTCCGCCGACGCCGAACAGCAGCTCCACGACGTATCCCGCGAGGACCATGGCCAGGTAGAACGTGCCGAACACGACCAGCGTCATCTTCATGCCGTAGTACTTCCGGTAGATGTTGAGGATCGGCAGGATCAGCAGATCGGCGAAGATGAACGCGACCACTCCGCCGAAGCTGATGCCGCCGTTCCACAGCACGGCGGCCAGCGGCACGTTGCCGATCGAGCACACGAAGCTCAGCAGGGCCACCACGGGGCCGACGACCGGTCCCCACACGGCGGACCAGACCGGATGGTCGGTGAGGAAGAAGCTCCGCCAGAACGACTCCGGCACCCACGCGGCGACCGCGCCCGCGATCAGCAGGCCGATCACCAGGTCGCGCAGGATCGCGGCCCACTCCATCACGAACACGTGCGCCACCGAAGTGAATCCCTCGCCCGAACCCAGCCGCCGCCAGAACGAGCCCTCGCGCGAGACCGACATGTCCATCGCCGCGTGGCCCTCCATCGAACCGGCGACGCCCTTCTCCGCCTGCTCGCGCGCCGCCCGCAGCACCCGCTCCCGCACGAAGAACCGGAACATCAGCGCGACCAGCACGATCATCACCGGTCCGCCGATGAATTCGGCGACGGTGAACTGCCAGCCCATCAGCAGCGCCATCAGGATGCCGAGTTCGACGACCAGGTTCGTGGACCCGATCTCGAACGCCATCGCGGCCGTGAAGTTCGCGCCCTTGCGGAACAGCGAGCGCGCCAGCGCGACCGCCGCGTAAGAACACGACGAGGACGCCGCGCCCAGCCCGGCCGCGACGGTCAGCGTGCGGGGCCGGTCATCGCCGAGCAGGTTGACGATCGTCGATTTGCGCACCACCGCCTGCACGACGGCCGACAGCGCGAAGCCGAGGATCAACGCCCACAGGATTTCCCACGTCATCGCTCCGGCGAGGGCGAGCGCGTGCCCGATCGCGGCCATGCCACCTCCTTATACCCTCACGGGGTATCACTGGTGGCTGAAGTCTAAACCTCTCATCCGCGCCACGCAGCACGTTCGATGGCGGCACGCGCGTCCAGCAGGGCGCCGATGATCTTCTCCTCGGTACCGGGGGTCAGCCGCGCGACCGGCACCGAGCACGAGATCGCGTCGGCCACCGGCGTGTCGTAGCGCAGGGCCACGCCGAAGCAGCGCAGGCCGACGGTGCCCTCTTCGTTGTCGATGGCGTAGCCGCGTTCGCGGATCACGGCTAGATCGGCGAGCAGCCCCGGCCGGTCGAGGGTGTGCTCGGTCAGCGCGGGCCAGTCCGGCGGCAGCAGCTTCTCCACGTCGGCGTCGTCCCGCTCGGCGAGGATCGCCTTGCCCAGCGACGTGACGTGCGCGGGCAGCCGCCGCCCGACCCGGCTGAACGGCCGCAGGTAGTGCCGCGACTCGCGGGTGGCGAGGTAGACGATGTCCGGGCCGTCCAGCCGCGCGAAGTGCACCGTCTCGCCGAGTTGTTCCAGCAGCGCGTCCAGATGCGGCAGCGCCACCGCCAGCCGGGGGTCACCGTCGATGTAGGACGTGCCGACCAGCAGGGCGCGCACCCCGATCGAGTACAGCGACCCGGTCGCGTCGGTGCGCACCCAGCCGCGGTGCACCAGGGTCTGCAGAAGGGCGTACAGGCTGCTACGCGGAACCTCCATCCGCTCGGCGAGCGCGCGCAGGCCGATCGGCCTGCCGTCGAGGCTGCCCAGTACCTCGAGCACCTCGACGGTCCGTGCCGCCGATTTCACATCCCGCACGCCCTTCTGCTGTTCAGCCATACCCGAATCTTCTCACCGCACCGCGGGTTCGGTGACGTCCGCGCGGGCCGGGGTGTGGCGCACCCGCATCAGGAACACCATGGCGGCGGCGACCACGGCCGCGGCGGCGAGCCCGTAGAGCCCGCCCCTGGTGCTGCCGGTGGCCTGCTGGAAGTAGCCGAGCACCGTGGGCCCGACGAAACCGCCGAGGTTGCCGATCGAGTTCACCAGCGCGATGCCGGCCGCGGCGATCTTGAGATCGAGCGTGTGCTGTGCGACCGGCCAGAACGCCGAGGCCGCGCACTTGAACCCGGTCGCGCCGAGGCACAGCGCGACGAGTGCGAACCACGGCGGCCCGACGGTGGCGAGGAACGTGCCCACCGCGCCGAGCAGCAGCCCGATCGCCACCCACGGCCTCCTGCGGCCGGTGCGGTCGGTGTACCACGCGAGCGTGTACATCGCCGCGATCGCGCAGATCCACGGGATGGCCGAGAGCAGGCCCACCTCGAAGTCCGAGGTGCCCTGGATCTTCTTCACGATGCTGGGCAGCCAGAACGTGATCGAGTACCCGACCATCGACATCGCGAAGAACAGCCAGCACAGCAACAGAAGCTGCGGATTGGCCAGCAGCCGCCAGCGCGACACCTTCGCCGTCCTGGCGTCGCGGCGGGCCGCCTCGTCCCGCCCGACCGCCGCGGACAACTGGGCCTTTTCCTCGTCGGTCAGCCACTTCGCGTCCCTGATCCGCGAGACCAGGAAGAACGCGGCGGCGATGCCGACGACGATGGAGAATCCGCCTTCCAGCAGGAACATCCACTTCCAGCCGGCGATCCCGCCGACGCCGTGCATCTCCAGCAGCGCGCCGCTGATCGGCCCGGTCACGATGTAGGCGCCGGCCGAACCGCCGAGGAAGATCGCGGTGGCGCGGCCCCGTTCGGCGTCGGGCAGCCATTTCGTGAAGTAGTAGAGGACGCCGGGGAAGAACCCGGCCTCGGTGACCCCGAGCAGGAACCGCAGGATGTAGAACGTGGTCGCATCCGTGGTGAACGCGGTCGCGGCCACCACGACACCCCAGGTGATCATGATCCGGGTCAGCCACACGCGGGCGCCGAAGCGTTCGAGCAGCATGTTGCTGGGCACTTCGAGCAGCGCGTAGCCGACGAAGAACAACCCGGCGCCGAGCCCGAAGGCCGCCGCGCCGATGCCGAGGTCGGTCTCCAGATGGGACTTCACGAACCCGACGTTCGTGCGGTCCATCTGGTTGATCACCAGCATGAACACGAGCAAGGGCAGCATGCGGCGGTAGAACTTCCGCACCGCGCTGCGATAGGCGAGCGTCTCCATTGACGTCTTCTTTCTGGGGAAGGGGGTTACCAGGTGGGGACTGTCCACTGAGGATTGACGCGGCGCATCGCGGCGAGATCGTCGCGCCTGCGCACATCACTGTCGACCCAGCGTTCGTGCAGTTTCGCCAGGCTGTCGCGGTCGAGCTCGACACCGAGACCAGGGGCGTCGGTGACCCTGATCCGGCCGTCGGTGAACGTGTGCGGTTCGGTGATCACGTCCTCGGTCTGCCACGGGCGGTGGGTGTCGCACGCGTAACGCAGATCTGGAATCGTGGCGGCGATCTGGGTCATCGCGGCGAGACTGATGCCCAGATGCGTGTTGGAGTGCATGGAAACGCCGACGCCGTACACGCCGCAGACGGCGGCCAGGTCCTGCGTGGCGCGCAGCCCGCCCCAGTAGTGGTGATCGGACAGCACCACCTGCACGGCGTCACAGGCGAACGCCTCCGGGATGTCGTCGAACGCGGTCACGCACATGTTGGTGGCCAGCGGAAGTGAGGTCTTGCGTGCCACCTCGGCCATGTTCCGCGTGCCGGTGGTCGGGTCTTCGAGGTATTCCAGCACGTCCTCCAGTTGCGCGGCGACCTCCAGGCTCGTCGGCACGGTCCACGCGCCGTTGGGGTCCAGCCGCAGCGGATGGCCGGGGAACGCCTCGGCGAGTGCTCGGATCGCGGCGATCTCCTGCGCGGGCTCGAACACGCCACCCTTGAGCTTGAACGAGTCGAAGCCGTAGTCGGCGGCCATCCGTTTCGCCTGCGCCACAACGCCTTCCGGGTCCAGCGCCGCGCCCCAGTCGTCCTTGGGCTCGTCCGGTCCGGGATGCTCGGCCCAGCGGTAGAACAGGTAACCGCTGAACTCCACGGCGTCGCGCACCTTGCCGCCGAGCAGCGCGTGCACGGGCACGCCCAGTTCGTGGCCGAGCGCGTCGTAGATCGCGACCTCGAACGCCGAGCGCACGCTCGCGGCGATCTTGCCGAGTGTCCGCGCGCCGCGCAGCCCCTCGGCCTGCACCCGGTTGTCGATGCGTTCGACGTCCACCCGCCGCACGGTTTCCAGCAGCCCGGCACCGAGGTGGTTCACCGTCAGCTCGGCGCCGGCCAGCGACGGGGCGAACTCCTGCGCGAGCTTGAGATAGTCGAGGTCGCCGTAGGTCTCGCCGAGGCCCATGGCGCCGTTTTCGGTGACGACCTCGACGATGGTGCGGGGCGTGTAGGGCTGGTGCACGCCCTGCACGTTCAGCAGCGGCGGATCGGAGATGAGAATCGGGGTGACGCGGACTTCCGCGATGCGGGGCAACGAAGTCTCCTTCTAGACGAGGTGCAGGCCGGTGGACAGCAGCGTTCGCAGCGTGGTCAGTTCGTCGGGGGAGGGGTCGGTCAACGGTGCGCGGACCGGTCCGACGGGCAGGCCGCGCACCCTGGCCGCGGCCTTGACCAGCGAGACGGCGTATCCGGCGCGGCGGTCGCGCAGCTCGACGAACGGCTGGTAGAAGTGCCGCAGCAGTTCGTCCACACGGGACTGATCGTCCTCGCGCAGCGCGGTGAAGAACGCCTTGGCGATTTCCGGTGCGAAGGCGTGCACGGCGGAGGAGTAGGCGGGGATGCCGATCGCGCGGTAGGCGCGGGCCTGCATCTCGGCGGTCGCGACCCCGTTGAAGAACAGGAAGTCCTCGGGCGCCGCCAGCCGCAGCCGCTGTAGCTGGTCGAGGTCGCCGTGCCCGTCCTTGAGCCCGATCACGCCGCCGATCTTGGCGAGCAGGCGCACCGCGTTCGCGTCGAACGTGACGTAGTCGCGCTGGTAGGCGATCAGCGGGAGCGACGTGCCCTCGGCGACCTTGCGGACCTGTTCGACCAGCCCGTCGGCCGGCGCCTTGACGAGGTAGTGCGGCAGCAGCAGGCCGCCGTCGGCGCCGGCTTCCTCGGCGCGCCGGGCGAACTGCCTGGCCATCGCCCAGCCGTAACCGAGTCCCGCGATGACGGGCACGCGGTGGGCGGTCTCCTCGACCGCGATCCGGACCACCTGGGCGTACTCGTCCAGCGTGAGGGAGAAGAACTCGCCGGTGCCGCAGGCGACGAACACCGCGGCCGGATCGGCGTCGAGCTGGATGCGGAGGTAGGCGCGGAAGGACTCGGGATCGAGCTCACCGCGGTCGGTGAAGGACGTCAGCGGGAACGACAGCACGCCGTCGCCCATGCGTGCCCGGAGCAGGTCTGCGGTTTTCATCAGCTCGTCTTCATATGTAGATGACAATCACGAATGAAGACAGCTTAAGAACTCAAAAGACCCCGAGTCAATGCCTGGATCGACTCGGGGTCCGTGTGCTAACGCGAGGGCAGCAACTCCTCGGCTTTGGTTTTGATGCCTTGGGTGATGAGGTGCCAGGCGTTGGGGTCGCCTTTGAGGACGGCTTCGGTCATGGATTTGATTTGTTCGTAGGTGGCGTGGGGTGGGATGGGTG
>NZ_JAAXLS010000004.1 GCF_012328925.1 Amycolatopsis acididurans | reverse complement strand
CCACCGACGCCGTGTTGACGATGACGCCGCGCTCCTCCCCCACCGGCTCGGTCTTCGAGATCCGCTCCGCGGCCAGCCGGATCACGTTGAACGTCCCGATCAGGTTCACATTGATGATCTTGGTGAAATCCGGCAGCGGAAACGCACCCTGCTTGCCCACCGTCTTGATCGCATTACCGATACCCGCACAGTTCACCGCCACCCGCAGCGAACCCAGCTCCGCGACCACATCCAGCGCCGCGCTCACCTCGTCCTCACTGGTCACATCCGCCGGAGCGAACGCGACGCCGTCGCCGAGTTCCTTCGCCACAGACGCACCGTCCGACGACGGCAGGTCGACGATCACGACCTTCGCGCCCTTGGCGTGCAGCTCACGCACCGTGGCCTGACCCAGGCCCGACGCACCTCCGGTCACCAGCGCGACCGCGCCCGCGATGTCCACTTCAGACTCCTTTTCAGTCCAGCACACCGGCCAGCCGGCCGGCAATGAGTTCACGCGCTTCGCGCACGATCCGGCCGATCAGCTCCGCCACGGTCGGGATGTCGTGGATGATGCCCTGCACCAGGCCCGCGGTCCAGACACCCAGATCCAGATCCCCGGTCTCGAACACCTTCCGGCCGCGGGCACCCGCCACCAGCTCGCGCACGTCCTCGAACTTACCGCCCTTGTCCAAAATAGACACGACCTCGCCGCTCACGGCGTTGCGTGCCACCCGCGCGGTGTTGCGCAACGGCCGGAAGATCAGGTCGGTGTCCCGCTCCGTGGCCTCGACCAGACGGCGTTTGACCGCGTCGTGCACCGGCGCCTCCACGGTGGCCAGGAACCGCGTGCCCATGTTGATCCCGTCCGCGCCCAGAGCCAGGGCGGCGACCAGGCCGCGGGCGTCCCCGAAGCCACCCGAGGCCACCATCGGGATCGTGATCTTCTCCGCCGCCGCGGGAATCAGGACCAGGCCGGGAATGTCGTCCTCGCCCGGATGCCCCGCGCACTCGAACCCGTCGATCGAGATCCCGTCGACACCGAGTTCCTGCGCCTTGACCGCGTGCCGCACGCTGGTGCACTTGTGCAGCACCTTCACCCCGCCCGCACGAAACGCCGGCAGGTGCTCGGCCGGGTTGAACCCCGCCGTCTCCACCACCGGCACCCCGGAATCGACGATCACGTCCCGGTACTCCGCATACGGCGGCGGGTTGATCGAGGGCAGGATCGTCAGGTTCACCCCGAACGGCTTGTCGGTCATCTCCCGGCACCGCGCGATCTCCTTCGCGAGATCCTCCGGGGTCGGCTGGGTCAGAGCCGTGATGAAACCGAGCCCACCCGCGTTCGCGACCGCGGCCACGAGTTCGGCGCGCCCGACCCACTGCATCCCGCCTTGCACGATCGGGTGATCCACCCCGAACACGTCACAAAACCGCGTGTGCACCATTGCTGACCTCTCGTATCCGGCAGTTGTGGTCAGGCTACTGAGCGACCATCGACCGCATAAGTGATTCGCATCTCCCGTGGCATCGCCTTGACTCCAGGCACTTACTTAGCGATCGTTAAACGGAACCGTGGAGGAGGACTGCCATGCCCAGTGCCGTCATTGTCGACGCGATCCGTACCCCGTCCGGGAAGGGCAAGCCCGGTGGGCAGCTGTCGGAGGTGCATCCGGCCGATCTGCTCAGCCGCGTGCTGCGGGCCCTGGTCGAGCGGACCGGGCTGGATCCGGCGCTGGTGGATGATGTGATCGGCGGGTGTGTGGGCCAGGCGGGCGAGCAGGCGCTCAACATCACCCGCAACGCGGTGCTGGGTGCGGGTTTTCCGGAGGCGGTGCCGGCGACGACGATCGACCGGCAGTGCGGGTCGAGTCAGCAGGCGGCGCATTTCGCGGCGCAGGGCGTGCTGGCCGGTGCCTATGACGTCGTGATCGCGTGCGGGGTCGAGTCGATGAGCCGGGTGCCGATGGGCACGCCGAGCATGGGCAAGAACGCCGCCGGCCCGGCCGTCGCGGCGCGCTACCCGGAGGGCCTGGTCAACCAGGGTGTGTCGGCGGAGCTGATCGCGGCCCGGTGGAAGTTCGGCCGTGCGGAGCTGGACGAGTTCTCGGCCCGCTCGCACGCGCTGGCCGCGGCCACGGCGGCCGCGGGTGGCTTCGACTCCGAGGTTCTGCCGGTCACGATCGACGGCACGACGGTAGTCACGGACGAAACGGTGCGTGCCGCCACGACCGCCGAGAAACTCGCGGGTCTCAAACCCTCGTTCTACGACGAGCGTCTCGCGCAGCGGTTCCCCGAGATCGACTGGCGGATCACGCCGGGTAACTCCTCGCCGCTGACCGATGGGGCGTCGGCGGTGCTGATCATGAGCGAGGACAAGGCCAACGCGCTGGGCCTGCGCCCGCGGGCCCGGTTCCACAGCTTCGCCGTCACCGGCAGCGACCCGCTGCTGATGCTGACCGGTGTCGTTCCCGCGACGCAGAAACTGCTCGCCCGCGCCGGGGTGTCCATTGAGGACGTCGACGCCTACGAGGTCAACGAGGCGTTCGCACCGGTTCCGCTGGTGTGGCAGCGTGAACTGGGCGCCGACCCCGAGCGCCTCAACCCGCGCGGTGGTGCGATCGCGCTGGGCCACCCGCTCGGTGCGTCGGGCACCCGGCTGCTCACGACGCTGGTCAACCACCTCGAGGCCACCGGCGGCCGCTACGGCCTGCAGACCATGTGCGAGGGCGGCGGCATGGCCAACGCGACCCTGATCGAACGTCTCTAGGAGCCCCGGGATGGAACGCAACCTGTTCACCGCCGATCACGACGCCTACCGCGAGGTGGTGCGCGAGTTCGTGGCGCGCGAGGTGCAACCCCACCTGCGGCGCTGGGACATCGAACGCAGCATCGACCGCCAGACCTGGCTCGCCGCGGGCAAGCAGGGCATCATCGGGCTGAGCATCCCCGAGTCCCACGGCGGTGGCGATCAGCCGGACTACCGGTACCAGGTCGTGGTGATCGAGGAGTTCGCCAAGGTCGGCGCAGCCTCGCTGATCTCCAGTTTCTCCTTGCAGGACAACATCATCGTGCCCTACGTCAAGGACCTGGGCACCGAGGAGCAGAAACGCCGCTGGCTGCCCGGCATGGCCTCGGGCGAGCTGATCGGCGCGATCGCGATGACCGAACCCGGCGCGGGCAGTGACCTGCAAGGGGTGCGCACCACCGCCGAACGCGACGGCGAGGAATGGGTGATCAACGGGCAGAAGACGTTCATCACCAGCGGCATCAACGCCGACTTCGTCATCGTCGTCGCCCGCACCGACCCCGACGCGGGATCACGCGGGTTCAGCCTGATCGTCGTCGAGACCGGCACCCCCGGTTTCACCCGCGGCCGCAAGCTCGACAAGATCGGCCTGCACGCCCAGGACACCGCCGAGTTGTTCTTCGACAACGTCCGTGTCCCGGCGTCGAACCTTCTCGGGAACGAGGGCCGCGGATTCGTGCACCTGATGGAACGTCTTCCGCTGGAACGGCTGTCCATCGCCACGGTCGGGCTCGCCTGCGCCGAGGCGGTGTTCGCCGAAACCCGTCGCTACTGCTTCGAGCGCAACGCCTTCGGGCGTCCGATCGGCGACTTCCAGAACACCCGTTTCCAGCTCGCCGAGATGGCCACCGAACTGGACGTGACCCGCGCCTACCACGACCGGGCCGTCCTCGCGCTCAACGAGGGCAAGCTCAGCGCCGTCGATGCCGCCAAGGCGAAATGGTGGGCCACCGAACTGCAGAAGCGCGTCATCGACCGTTGCGTGCAACTGCACGGCGGCTACGGCTACATGCTCGAATACCCCGTCGCCAAGGCCTACATCGACGCCCGCATCCAGACCATCTACGGCGGCACGACCGAGATCATGAAGGAGATCATCGGCCGCGACCTCGCCCGCGCGGAGAACTGACGTGGCGGGCCCGCTCACCGGGCTGCGCGTGGTCGAACTGGCCGGCATCGGCCCTGGCCCGCACGCGGCGATGCTCCTGGCCGACCTGGGCGCCGACGTCGTGCGGGTGGAACGTCCCGGCAGCAAGGATCGCGACGCCTTGCTGCGCGGGCGCCGCTCGGTCTTCGCCGACCTCAAAACCGCCGAGGGCCGCGACCGGGTGCTCGGCCTCGCCGGGGCCGCCGACGTGCTCATCGAGGGCTACCGGCCGGGTGTCGCGGAACGGCTCGGTGTCGGGCCGCAGGCCTGTCACGCCGTCAACCCCAGGCTGATCTACGGCCGCATGACGGGCTGGGGCCAGGAGGGGCCGCTGGCGCAGCGCGCGGGCCATGACATCAACTACATCAGCCTCACCGGAAGCCTGCACGCCATCGGGCGCGCGGGTGAGCGGCCCGTACCGCCGCTGAACCTGGTGGGCGATTTCGGTGGCGGGTCGATGTTCCTGCTCGCCGGGGTGCTGGCCGCGCTGTGGGAACGCGAACGCTCCGGCCAGGGCCAGGTCGTCGACGCCGCCATGGTCGACGGGGCGAGTGTGCTGACCCAGATGATGTGGGCGTTCCGGGGACAGGGCAGCTGGTCCGACGAGCGCGGCGTCAACCTGCTCGACGGCGGCGCGCCCTTCTACGACACCTACGCATGCTCCGACGGCCGCTACGTCGCGGTCGGTGCGATCGAACCGCAGTTCTACGCCCGGCTGCTCGACGGCCTCGGGCTCGACGCGGCCGATCTGCCCGCGCAGCTGGACACCGAGGGCTGGCCCACGGTCCGCGCCCGCTTCACCGAGGTGTTCGGCGCGCATCCGCGTGACCACTGGGAAAAGGTGTTCGCGGGCACCGACGCGTGCGTGACCCCGGTACTCACGTTCGCCGAGGCCGCCCAGCATCCGCAAATGGCGGCCCGGGGCACGCTCACCGAACTCGACGGCGTGACCCAACCCGCTCCCCCGCCCCGGTTCTCCCGTACCGTGCCCGCGGTTCCGGCCGCCCCGCCCGAACCCGGCGCGCACACCGATCTCGTGCCATCCGAGTGGAAAGAAACACACTGATGTCCACCGTCACCACGCGCCGCGCGGACAACGCCCTGCGCATCACGTTCGACCGGCCCGATTCGCTCAACGCGTTCACCGGCGAGATGCTCAACGAGGTCAGTGACCTCATCGAGGCGCACGGCCAGGACGGCGACGTCCGGGTCATCGTGCTCACCGGTGCGGGGCGGGCCTTCAGCTCCGGCGCCGATATCGGCGAAGTCAACCCCGGCGAGGCGGTCGGCTACGAGACGCTCGACAACGCCAACCGGCTCATCCGTGCGATCCGGCAGGTGCCCAAACCGGTGGTGGCAGCCGTCAACGGGCCCGCCGCCGGGGTCGGGTGCTCGATCGCGCTGGCCGCGGACCTCACCGTGGCCGCCAAATCGGCCTACTTCCTGCTCGCCTTCGCCGGCATCGGGCTGATGCCCGACGGCGGGTCGACCGCGCTCGTGCCCGCCGCGGTCGGCCGCGCCCGCGCCGTGCGCATGGCGATGCTGGGCGAACGCATCGGCGCCAGCACCGCCGAAGACTGGGGCATGATCACCCAGGCCGTCCCCGACCAGGAGTTCCAGACCACAGTGGACGGTCTCGTCACCAAGCTCGCCAACGGCCCCACCGCCTCCTACGCCCAGACGAAACGCGCCTTCAACGCCACCGCCCTCGCACAACTGGAAACCGCGCTCGCCATCGAACGCGAAGGCCAGGTCGCACTGTTCGGTACCGCCGACTTCGCCGAAGGCACCGCCGCCTTCCAGGAGAAGCGGCGCCCCCGCTTCCAAGGCAAGTGATCGCCATGACAACGACCCGGACGGCACTCGTGACCGGCGCGTCGCGGGGCATCGGCCTGGAGATCGCGCGCAGGCTGGCCGATGAGGGCTACGCGCTGACTTTGGCCGCCCGACGCGAGCCCGGCCTCCTCGACGCGGCGGCGGCATTGCGCGAAGCGGGCGCGGAGGCGCATCCCGTGGTCGCCAACCTCGGGCGTGAGCAGGACGTCGATCGCCTGGCGGCCGAGCACACGGAGCGGTTCGGCGCGCTGGATCTTCTTGTGCTCAACGGTGGCGTCGGCGCGGAAGGCACGGTGGCCGAGTTGCCGTTGAAGACCTACGACCTGGTCCTCAACGTCAATCTGCGCGCCCAGTTCCAGCTGATCCAGCAGACCCTGCCGCTGCTGCGGAAATCGGCCGCGGCGACCCCGGCACGCGGCGCCAAGGTCGTGGCGCTGTCCTCCATCACGGGTGTCGCGGGCGAGGCCGGCTTGTCCGCCTACGGAGCGAGCAAGGCGGGCCTGATCTCGCTGTGCGAAACCCTCACGCTCGAAGAGTCGGCCAGCGGCGTCACCGCGACCGCACTGTGCCCCGGCTACGTGGACACGGACATGACCACCTTCAAACGCGACAGCCTCGGCCGGGACGCCATGCTCACCACCCGAGACGTCGCCGAACTGGTGCTGTCCGTTTCGCGGCTGTCCGCGCACGCCGTGGTGCCCAGCATCGTGCTGACCCGCGCGGGCGAACAGATCTGGCGGGCGTGAAGGCGCCGGCAACGCACCCCTTCACGCCCGGCCCGTCACTGAACTTCGGCCGGCTGAAGGACACCCGATTCGACCAGCGCGCCGATCTCGGTCGCACTCATACCGAGCACGGATTCGCAGATCTGCCGCGTGTGCCGGCCGGCGACCGGGGCTTGCCGCAGGCTCGGATCGGGGATCGCCGAGAACCGCACGACCCGCGCCGCGGCGGGCAGCGGCCGGGGCAGCAGATCGTGTTCGAGGACGGTGTAGGCCTGCCGGGCCTCGAGCTGCGGATCGGTGAGAAGTTCGGGAAGGCGGCGCATCGCACCCGCCGCAACACCGGCTTCCTGCAGCGCCGTCATCGCCTCGAGCGGCGACCGCTCCCGCAGCCACGCCTCCAGTGCCTGGTCGCCGGTCACCTTCTCCAGCCGAGCCCGGTCTTCGTCGTCGCGTATCGACACGACGCACCACTCGTCGTCTCCCGCGCAGGCGTACACCGGTGATCCGGCGGCGCGTCCGGCGACCAGTTGTGCCCCGAGCTGCACGAGCGCGACGTCCGCCTGCGCGACCTCCACCGCCGTCCCGCGGCCAGAGCCCGTGCGCTGGATGAGGGCGGCGAGCACCGCGACCGCGGCGACCTGCGCCGCGACGTGGTCGGGAAAGACGGTCGAGCCGTCGCACAGCAGGTCCTCCTCGCCCGGGTAGCGCCACAGCGCGGACACCCCGCACGACGCGCGCACCAGCGGCCCGTACCCGAGGCGCGTGCGCCACGGGCCGTTGCCGCCGAACGCGCTGCTGTCCGACACGACGATCCTCGGATTGATCTTCGCGAGGTCCGCGTAGGACAGTCCCATCGACTCGAGCGTGCCGGGTTTGAAGTTGGCCAGCACGACATCGGCCTGCGCGACGAGCCTGCGGAAGATCTCCTTGCCCTCGGCCTGGCGGAGATCGAGGCCGAGGCTGCGCTTGTTGCGGTGCCCCCAGGCCACCGAGGCGGCCAGGGCCGAGCCGCGCTTGGACTGCCGGAGCCCGTCCGGGAAATGCTTGTTCTCGATCTTGATGACGTCGGCGCCGTAGTCGGCGAACTGCCTGCTCAGCTCCGCGCCGAACACGATCACGCCGAGGTCCAGGACCCGCAGTCCCTCGAACGGCGAGCCGCCGTCGGTGCCGGTATCGGCCACAATGGACGGACGCGGCCCGACGACGGCGTCGTGCTCGCCGACGCGTGGCGCACGCGTCCGGAATCCCGCCCGTTCGCCATCGATCCTGGTGTAGCCGGACGGTATCCGCGCGCGCACGCCCGGGCTGATCTCGGCGTCGGTCAGCGCTCCCGAAGCCAGGAAATGTTCGGCCGTCAGAACCTCGGGCAGGTCGAGCACACCGCCGACCGGCACTCCCCTGGCCGCGCCTTCGGCCACCAGTTCGTCCCTGGTCTTCGTGGCGAACAGCCGTGCGATCAGCGGGTGCAGCCGGTTCGCCGCGGCGAACCTCGCGGGAATGGTGTCGTACTTCGGATCCGCGAACTCCTCGGGCTCGCCGAGCCACTCGAACATGCCCCGCCACTGCCGTTTGGCCAGCAGGCAGATGCGGACCTGACCGTCGAGACACCGGAAGACCGGATAAAAGCCGGCCGCGTCGGGCCGCCCGCGCGGAAAGTCCTCCGAGCGTCCCGCCGCGGCCGACCCTTGCGTACCGAACGCCGGGTCGAAGCCGTGCACCAGCACCTCGAAGGCGGACACGTCGACGGTCTCGCCGCGACCGGTGCGCAACCGCTGGTAGTAGGCCAGCAGCGCCGCCCACGCGGCGTGTACACCCACCGTCTCCTCGGCCAGGCCCGCGGGCGGCAGCAGGGGTTGCGCTCCCGGCGCGCCCGAGCGCGAAAGTACCCCGCTCAGCGCGTACAGCACGTCCTCCGTGGCGGCCCAGTCGCGGTAAGGCCCGGTCTGCCCGAACGGGCTGACCGACACCCACACCAGCGCCGGGTTGAGCGCCGTCAGTTCGCCGGAGTCGAGCCGCCATCCCGATTGGACGACGATATCGGCGCCCGCGGCGAGATCACGAAGACGCTCGCGATCGCCCCCGTCGTCGAGGTTCAGCGTGATGCCCAGCTTGTTCGCGTTGCGCAACGCGAACGGGACGCTGACCCCGTCGAGCACCGGTTCGGCGTGGCGCGAGCGGGAGCCGCCGGGCACTTCCGCGCGAACGACTTCGGCACCCAGGTCGGCCAGGTAACGCCCGGACGATTCGCCGAGCCCGTCGGTCAGGTCCAGTACCCGGATACCGGCCAGCGGCAGTGACATGAACAGGCCTCCGAACTCTCCTCGAATCGTGGAATCAGTTCGTAAGCCTAATGACTTTAGATTTATTTCTCAACGTTCGATTGTCATCAGGCGATCCGGACGCGTTTCCCGGCGGCGTGCGCGCACGCCGTGCACGCGGTGAAGCCCTCGGCACGCGCTTCCGTCTCGGTGATCTCCTCGAAGTCTTCGCCGCGCAGCAGCTCACAGTCCAGGGTGTGGTAGCGCCGGCGGCCGGGAATCGTGGCCACGACGACGTCGCCGCTGTCGTGCACGATCTCGACGTTGAGGGTCTCTTCCGGCTCCTCGGCGGCTGGCTCGTCCTCTTCGGACTCGGTCTGCTCCGTTTCGCCGGTCTCACCGGACTCGACCGCCGGTTCGGCGGCCTTGCGCCGCCGGAGCACTTTGTCGACGAAATAGATCGCCACGCCGATGAGGCTGGCGGCGACGGCACCGTACCCGTACCACGGATCGGTGAACACGATGCACAACGCGAGAAGCGCGGCGGAAACGCAGGCGAACAGTGAAATCAACATAGCTGCATCAACGACCTTGTTGTTGTCGCGGACAAGTCGGTGGTGGCTCGGGCCGGTTTTCATAGGAACGGCATCACCGCCGTTACCAGCAGGACGGCCGCCACCACGTGGCAGGCGAGCGTGCCCCGCCGCAAGACCGCCACCCGCGCGGTGATGGCGGGATCACCGTCACCGAGTTCGGCCGCCACGGCCGGCAACAGGCGGCGCCGGCCCCATTGGCCGATCCCGGCCAGTATCAGCGCGACGATGATCAGCATGACCGTCATGGCACCGTCGTCCCCGTGAGCACGTTCGGGTCGGCGGGCTGGTACTGATCGGCATACCGGATCTTCGCGTTCCGCAGTTGCCCCGTCAGCCATGCGTTCCAGGCGTCGTTCTTGTGCGCGTTGGTGACGTTGGTCTTGATCTGCGCGTCGGGAAGCTGCGCCGGCTGTGTCACGTCGACGATCTGCCCGACGTTCCAGCCGTAGGCGTCCTGGACCGGGCCGAAGACCCCGCCCGCCGCCGTCGCGAAGGCCTGCTTGCCATAGCCGGCGTCGAGTTGCGTGACGGCGACGCTGCCGAGGTCACCACCGTTCGACTTCGTGCTCCCGTCTTCGGAGAACTGCTGGGCGAGGGCGGTGAAATCCTGGCCGGACCTGGCCTGTTGCAGAATCTGCTGTGCCTGTTCCTGCGTGCTCACCACGATGTTGCGGATGTGGCGTTTCTCCGGCGAGAAGGCGGTGGCCGCGCGGGAAGCGATCGCCTGCTGCACGTCCTGATCGGTCGCGGCGGGCACGCCCGCGGTCGTCTTGTCGTACAGCCGCGAGGTTTCCAACTGGAGCTTGACCTCGTTGAGCACATCCTGTTCGGAGGCACCCTTCGCCGACAGCGCGTTGAGGAAGGCCTGGCGCCCCTGCGGAAAACCCTGCTGGATCAACTGGTCGAGGGCGGCGCTCGCGTCCTTGTCGGCGACCGTGATGCCCTGCGCCTTGGCCGCGTCGTCGATGACCAGCGTCAGCGCCTGCGATTTCGCCGCCAGGCGGTCGAAGGTGTCCAGCGCCTGACCTCCTTGCGGTGGCTGGACACTGTAGAGCGCGGTCAGCACGCTCACGCGGTGCTGGAGTTCCTGTGTCGACACCACGGTGCCGTTGACTTCCAGCGCGGCACCGGCGGGCAGCCCGAACACGGCCCGCACCACGAGCACCGCGACCGCCGCGAGTCCCAGCGCCGCGGTCAGGATCACGGCCACGAGCCGGCGCCATCGTCGCCGGGGAACGAACCAGCCGGTATCACCGGAACGCACCGACCGCGCGATTCCCGTTGCCCAGCCTCGTGTTGCGCCAATCGCCACACTCATGCGTGCACCTCGACTTTCACCGGTACCTTCTCCGGTTCGACAACGCTTTCCCCTCGTGTGCCGGGCTCCGGCCGCCACGACCAGATCACCACGATCGCCGCGAGCATGGACAGCAGCACGCTCGCCGCGAGCGTCGCGCCGAACTCGCGGAGAACCGACAAGCCCGACGCGGTCAGCGCCAGGTATCCCGCGCAGGCACAGGCACACGCGATGGCGACCGAGCGCCGCACCTGCGGCCGCCCGCGCCGGTAGCTGTCCGCCAGCAGCACCGTGTACTCGCATCCGGTCGCCGCGATCAGCGAGCCCAGTGCGACATCGAGCGGCGTGAACGACCACCCGAGCAGCCACATCGTCGCCAGCATCCAGCCCGACGACATCGCCGCGGCCAGCAGCGCCCGCACCGCGTCCCGCCGGTTGCGCAGGCCGAGCAACAGCACGGCCCCGGCCGCGAGAATGCCGCCCACGTTGGCCAGCAACCGGCCGTCGGAGATCAGCGTGTAACCACGGGCCGCGGCGACCGGCAAGCCGGTGAGTTCCGCGCTGACACCGGGCGGCGCCGGGGGCAGGCTCTGGGTGATCTGCCGGATGAGATCGCGCTGCTGCCCGAGATCCTGCAGTTTGATGCCGAAGAGCATCGTCGCCATCCGGCCGTCCGGCGAGACGACCGCGGAGCTGATGTAGCTCGGCACGATCTGCAACGCCGCGACGATCTGCCGGCCGTCGGGTGTGTCACCGAGGAAGGACAGCAGGCCGGGCGGCGTGACGATGGCGGAGACCTGGCCGCCGAACTTGGCGAGGATCTCGTCCTCGGCCTTCTTCTCCCACTGGAAAGCCTCGGGCGTGAGCAGGTTGTTCCCCTTGACCGTCACGCTGATGTCGCCGGAATAGCCCACGACGCTCTGGGTGTACTGGGCGTCGGTCATCGACGGCACCCCCGCGGCCAGTGTCTCCGGGTCGGCGGCGACTCCCACCGAGGGCAGCTGGGACCAGCCGAACCCGGCCATCGCCACGAGAACACCGAGAACCACCAAGCGGGCCCATCGCGGCGCGGAACCGAGCGCTCCCCGCGTGGAGCGCACGCGTGCGGGAGCCGCCACAGCTTCGGCCGGCCGCCCGCTCAGCCGGAGAACGGCCATCGTGATCCCGACGGTGAGCGCGATACCGACCGCCAGCGCGATGCCGAGCTCGCGCACGAACGGCAGCGGCGAGACGACCATCGCGAGGAAACCGGCGGCACTGGCCGCGGCGGCCACGATGACCCGCCGCCGTGCGGTGGAACGGAACAGGTAGAGCGGGAAGTCGCTGCCGATGCCCAGCAGGATCGGCAGGAACGCCACCACGCCAAGGGATACGGGGTGATCGAGCCAGCCGAACGCGGCCAGTGTCATCGCCGTGCCCGCCAGTGCCACCACCAGCGGAAGCACGCGCCGCCACCGCGGTCGCGACCGTTGCGACGCGACCAGCAGCACCCCGATGGCGGCGACCGCGATCCCACCGATGATCGGCAGCTCGTGCTGCACCTCCTCGGCGAGCCCGGAGATCACCGCCGGAACCCCGCTGACCGTGACACGCTGCGTCGCCAGCCCGCTGTGCGCCACGTCCGCGCGGACCGAGGCCACGAGCTGCGAGGTCTGCGCGCTGGTGATCCCGGCGGCGGGCCGGACGAGGATCGCCACCGTCGACGAATTGGGCACCAGAGGTGTCCAGGCCTGTTGCGGGTCGCCGTTCCTGTCGAAGACCACCGCCTTGACGAAGTTCGGGTTGTGCAGGGTCGGCAGCCCCGCCGGCATGCCCTGGACGAGCAGCTTGCCGTAGCGCTCGTCGAACGAGCGCACGGCGGCCTGCCCCGCGGCCGCGGCCTGCGCGGGCGACTGACCCTTCTGCCGCGCCTCCTGCTCGGCGGCGGCCTGCACGCCGTCACGCGCCCCGGCGATCCGGGAGAGCACGTTGCCCGCGGAGATGGCGACCTGGTTGAGCACGGTGCCTGGCCCGTACACGCTTTGCACGCCAGGCGATTGCGACAGCTTGCCTTCCAGTTGCAGCAGCCGCGGCAGTTGCTCCTGATCGGTCAGCAGCGCTTGCGGTGATCGCGACTGCAGCGTCACCACGATGGGGTCGCCGCCGAACCCGCGCGCCACCGATTCCAGCGACCGCATCGTCAGGTCGCTGGCGGGCAGGAACGAGTCGGTGCCGGTGTCGATCCGGAACTGCAGCAGCCCGGCCACGGTCGCGCCGCCGAGTGCGAGCAGCAGCAGCACGGCCGCCGCTCGGCGCGGCGGGACACGGCGCAGGCTGCGCGCGATGTGGCCGGGTGCCCGGCGCGCACCCACGGCCGACCGCCTCAGCAAGGCGATCGTGGACCGGGGTGCGCGCCGTATGAACCGAATCATTGCCCGTTACGCTCCAGGTGTGGTGCGGGGCCGGCGAACGGCTGCGGGTTGGCTGCCGAGCCCGCCCCCGGGTAGGGGTTGGTCTGCATCAGCGGTGCGATCGGCAGCAGTTTCGAGGTGTTGACCGGGTAGCCCTTCAGGCTCTGCTCGTTGAAGAACGGCATCAGGCGCAGGTAGTTGTCGCCGTTTTCGTCCTTGTAGCTGAAGGCGGCGCCGAAGTTCGCGAAGAACGCCCCGATGTCGCGCCCGAACGGGCTCATGTACGACAGCATCGGGTCGATGTCCCGCAGCTCGAACTGCGCCTTGGGCAGCAGGTCGTCGAGATCGTTGCCGACCGCCGGCACCCGGCCCAGCGTCGCGGGCGACTCGTCGAGTGTCCCGTTCAACGCCGGCAGCAGCCCACGAAGATCACTGGTCGTCTGCGGCAGTTCCACCAGCGCCTGGTTCAGCCCCGGTGCCGCGGCGTGCAGGCCCGACGCGACGGGAGACAGTGAACCCGAGAGCTGGCTGAGCTTCTTCGTGGCCGCGTCCGCGCTGGTGAGCACTCCCGGGAACTGGCGAACGGTGTCCGCGATGGCCGCGCTCTGCCCCGAGGTCGCCGCGGTGACCTGCTGGGCGTCGTGGACGACGTCGGCGATCTGGCCCCGGCCGGTGTCCAGCGCGTTCAGCAGCGTCGACGCCTGGGCGGCGAGCTGCTGGAGTTGCCGGGACTGCCCGGCGAGGGCGTCCACCGCGGTGTAGCCCTGGCCGCCCAGCGTGCCGAACGCGGACATCAGCTGCGAGACGCTCTGGCTGGTGCCATCCGCCGACGAACCCAGACCGCGGATCAGCGAGCCGAGCTGCGCCCGCGTGTTGCCGTCGAGGCTGCTCAGCAGCGCCCGCACGTCCACGGTCGGCCTGACCGCGCTCGCGGGAAGCGCCGTACCGGCGGGCACCACGGGCCCCTTGCCGTCCTGAACCTCCACATAGGACGGACCTTCGAGCGAGCGGATGCCCACCCGCACGGTCACCCCCTCGTGCAGCGGAGCGGCGTCGGGGTTCATGCCGATGACGACGTGCGCGCCACCGGCCTTGGGATCGATCTCCTGGACCCGGCCCGCCACCACGCCCGCGATCTGCACCTCGCTCATCTGCACGAGGTTGAGCACGTCGGGGTCCTCGAAGGACACCTGGTACGACGGGGTGGAGGTCACGCCGGGGATCGAGCCGCCGCCGCTGGTCCACATCCAGCCGAACAGCAGCGCGCAGACTCCGACGAAGGCCAGGACGACGAGCAGCCGGAACGTGCCCAGCTTGGCCAGCGGCCGTCGCAAGACGCTCATTTCTGTCCTCCGTTCGGCGCGCCGATACCCGTCGGGTTCGAGGGGTCGATCGCGAGGTGCCCGCGTGCCAGGGCGGCGTTCGCGTCGTAGTTCGACAGCAGCGAGGCGTCGTTGTAGAAGAACGCGGCCAGGTCGTTCATCCAGGGGACCGCCTTGCCGGTGACGTCACCGAGCCGTGCCGTGATCGGCTTGAGGTCGGTCAGCGAGCTGTTCAGGTCACCGACGATCGGGCGCAGCCCGCTCACCACGGGCCGGGCCTGGTCGATCACCGGGCCGGCCAGGCGCACCGTCTGTCCCAGCTGGTCGGCCGTCGAGCCGAACTGCTTCAGCGCGGGCGGCAGGGCGGTGGCGGCGTTGTGCAGATCGGTCAGCGTCGGGTTCAGCTGACCTGTCAGCGCGCCCACGCCCTGCATCGCACCGTTGAGCTGATCGGTGAACCCGGGCAGATCGCCGAGCGTCGCGCTCAGGTCGGAGTTGCGATCGGACAACGCGCCGAGTGTCTGCTGCAGGCCGTCGACCAAGCTCGTCAACCTGGTGTCGTCGTCGCCGACCGCCGCCGAGATCTGCGACAGGTCGGTCACCAGCGAGGCGATCCGCTCGCGGCGGGTCGCCAGCGCGTCGAACACCGGCCGGAAGTCGGTGGCGTTCTGGTTGAGCACCCGCAGGTCGGCGGGCAGGTCCGCGGGCGCGTCGGCCAGTGCCGTGTTGGACGCGTCCAGCAGGTAGCTCAGTGCCGAGCGCGTGTTCGTGTCCAGCTTGTCCAGCACCTCATAGGACTGCACCGGACGTTTCGTCTGCGTGACCGGGAGAACGCCGTGCTCGGACAGCTCGTCCGCGGGAGGCCCGCCCGGGTTCAGCTCGACGTACATCTCGTTGATCGGGTTCTTGGTGTCCAGCACGAGCTGCGCGTTGCGGTAGACCTTGACGCCGGGATCGAGCGACATCGTCAGCTCGGCGGTCCCGTTCGCGGCGGGCTTGGCACCGACGATCGTGCCGACCGGCACGCCCGCGATCTGGACCTCCTGGTGATTGTCCGGCGTGACGCCGTGGGCGTCGGCGAAATACGCCGAGAACTCGAACCGCTGCTGCCACGGGGCGTGCACCCCGTAGTGGGACAGCATGTAGACCGCGGACGAGATCCCCAGCGCCACCACCACGAGCAACGCGGTGAGGTCACGTCCCAGTCCAGGAACAGTGCGCACGCGGTCCCAGGTGCGCCGCAGTAACAACCCCATCATTGTCCTCCGGACGGCTTGCCAAGGTTCTGGAGCAGCTGTGGCACCAGCGGCAGCTGGCCCACGAGCGGGGTCTTCCCGGTCTCGATACCGCTGGTGCCCGTGCCGAGCGCGAAGTTGATCGTGTAGCCGTTCTTGGAGAAGATCTTCGCGACGTTGTCGAAACCGGCGAACGTGTAGGCGATCTCCTGGTAGAACTTCTGGTCGGCCTGATCGCCGCCGCCATCGCCCTCGTACGGGCCGGTGCCGTGCCACGTGTTGAGCAGGGCGGACATGATCGGCCCGTTGACCCGGTCCAGCACCGGGCCGCGGACGTCGTCGAGCACGCCGGTCGCGGTCTTGCTCGCCGGCACCAGCTGCTCGACCAGCGGCTGCGCGTCGTCCAGCAGCGGCACGAGGTCGTGCACCACCGGCCGGGCCTGCGCCACCACCGGGCTGAGCTTCTTCAGCGCGGGCGTGAGCTCCCCAGCCGCGGGGATGAACGCCGGTGCGGTCGCGGTCAGCTCGTCCAGTGTCTGGCCGAGCTGCTGCATCCCGGTACGGGTCGAGACGAGAGTCTGCGGCAGCGTCGAGATGGCCGACGCGAGCGGCTTGCTACCGCCGGCGAGCGCACGGGTCGTCGTGTCGAGGTCGCGCATGATGCCGTCCAGCTGACCGTCGTTCTTGGACAGTGCGCCCGCTAGCGAGTCCACATTGGTCACCATGGACTGCAGATCCGTGTACGGGCGGGTGCCCTGGACGGCATCGAGCACCTGACCGCCGTTCTGCATCACATCGGGCGCCTTCTGCGCGAAGGTGTCCAGCTCGGCCCCCGCGCCGTTGCGCAGGCTCTGGTCGAGGTTCTTGACCGTGCTCTGCAGACCGGTCAGCGCGGACGGCGGCAGCGCCTCCAGTACCCGGTCCAGTTCGACCGGGGTGCTCGTGCGCTCGACGGGGATCGTGGTGGCCGCGTCGTAGGTGCCGGAATGGCCGCCCTGGCTGAGGCTGACGCTGTAGATCCCGCCGAGCACCGTGGTCGGC
The DNA here is from genome assembly GCF_012328925.1 of Amycolatopsis acididurans. Taxonomy (GTDB): domain Bacteria; phylum Actinomycetota; class Actinomycetes; order Mycobacteriales; family Pseudonocardiaceae; genus Amycolatopsis_E; species Amycolatopsis_E acididurans. The sequence goes on along the minus strand of NZ_JAAXLS010000004.1, from coordinate 347,832 downwards.
TCGATGGCCGCGCGCGGCTGCGAACCCAGCTTTTCCAGCGTTCCCGAGTCCACCTTCATGGTGACCACGACCGGCCCGCTCTGGGTGGGCGTCACGTCGGTGACCACACCGACGTCGAGGCCGTCGAGCTTGACCTTGCTCTCGTTGGGGTAAAGCTGGTCGTTGGCGCTGAACGCCGCCTTGATCGTGTCACCGGACTTCAGCCACGTCTGGACCTCCGGCTTGACCGCAAGGCCCAGCAGCGCCAGCGCGACGACGGCGACCACGATCGTCCACAGTAGAACGTTTCGCCTGCCCCGGAAGATTCCGGTTCCCGGCAGGGCCTTCGGGCTCATCGTCCGCCTCCAATCAGGCCGAGCGGCATGCTCGCGCCGCTCTTGTCCTGGCGCGCCTGTCCGGGGGCCGGATACGGGTCGCGGGTCAGTGTCGGCGCCACCTCGGCCAGTTCGGACTCCGGATAGGGCAGCACGACCGCGATCCGCAGCATGTGGTCGTCACCGACGTGGTTGGACAGCAGCGATTTGGACGCGAAGAACTGCTGGATGTCGTTCGTGAACGGCGCCAGGGTCGTCAGCAGCGGGCGAGCGCTGGCCAGCCCTTCGGCCAGATCGGGCACGACCGGCCGCGCGTCCGCGAAAGTGGTGGTCAGCGCGTCCACCGCGGGTTGCGCCTGGCCCGCCACGCCCGGCACCTTGTTCAGCGGGGTGACCGCCTCGCGCAGGAAGCCACGCAGGTCGTCCGCGGAGGCGCCGAGTGCGATCCCGCCCGGCCGCAGCGTGGTCATCGCCGCGCTCGCGTCGTTCAGCGGCTGGTTGAGGTGATCGAACGCGGACTGCGCGTCGAGGAGGGTCTGCGGCAGCTGGTGCAGCGTCTGCGTCAGCGGTTTGGCCTGGTCCACGTCGATCGCGTCGAAGGTGTCCCTCGCCTGGTTGATCAGCGACGTGATCTCGTCCTGCTGGCCCTGGAAACGTCCGGCCAGCCGGTCGGCGCTGGCCAGCAGGGCGGGCAGGTTCGCCTGCGGGGAGGCGAGCGTTCCCGCCACCTCCTGCGCGTCCGGGACCAGTTTCGGCGCCACGTGCAGCAGTGCGTTGAGGTCGCCGCCGTGCCCGGCCGTGCCGAGCCCGAGCTGCTGGACCGCGGTCTGCAATCCGGTACGCGTCGGCGGGTCGAACACGTCGAAGACCTGGTCGAGCGAGACCGAGTTGTTCGTGTGCTCCTGCGGAATCGGCCGATCGCCGAGCGGGCCCGCCCCGGCCTTGCCGGGGTCGAGTTCGACGAACTTCACGGCGAGCGCCGACTGGTCCCACACCGAAGCCTGGGCATCGCCGTACACCGGCACCTTGCCGTCGAGTTGCATCGTGACCAGCGCGCGGCCGTTGTCGACCTTGATCGCCGAGATCTGGCCGACGCGCACGCTGTTCTCCCGCACCTCGTCGTTGACCTGCAGCGTGCCGACGTCGCCGAACACCGCCTGCACGTAGGTGTGGTCACTGCCCGGGAGGCCACCGGTCGAGTTCGCGAGCGTGGAGTAGTAGACGATCCCGCCGGCCACGACGACGGCCGCGATCCCGACGAGGAACCGTCGCGCAATGCGCGGGTGAACGCGGGCGGCCGCCATCACAGACCACCCAACAGTTGGCCCAGCATCGAAGTCTCCTGCTTGTCGGTGAGGCCGGTGACGCCTCCGTTCGGTCCGCCGCCACCCAGCAGCGGCAACGGCGACCCCGCCTGGCCGCTACCGGGTGCCGGTTGTGGCGGCGCCGCGGCGGGTGCCGCGGCGGGCAGGGCGCCCTGCACGGCGCCGAGCAGCGCCTGCGGGGTCACCACGGCGACACCGCGGAAGTAGTTGCTGATCCCGTCGCGGCCGTTGGTGGACATGGCCCACCACTTCACGAAGGTCATGATGTCGTCGATGTTGTTGACGGCCATTTCGCCGACCGGCCGCAGATTGTGCGCGTCGGCCGCGAGGTCCGCACCGGCCGGACCCAGCTGGTCGACCAGCGGCCGGGCCTGGTCCAGCATGCTCTGCGCTTTCTGCAGGACCGGGTTGAGCGTGGCCAGTGCCGGGTTCGCGGCCTTGGAGAAGTCCTCCAGCTCGTGCGCGATCGCCGTCAGGTTGTCGGTGATCGGGCGAACGGCCTGCAGCGTCGGGGTGGCCGAGCCGGACAGCTTCTGCACCGCGGCGAACGTGCTTTCCGCTTTGAGCAAGGTGGCCGGCAGCGCCGACAGCGACTGCTCGACCGAGGCCCGGTTCGACGCCACCGCCGACAGCACCTGCTGCGTCGAGCCGACCAGCTGGTCCAGTGACTTGCCCTGGTCGGCGTTCAACGCGGCGGCCACCGGATGCACCTTGTCGATGAGGTCGTTGAGCATGCCGTTCTGGTCGCGCAGCACCTTGCCGAGCTGGTCGACTTGGGTGAGCGCCGGTCCCAGCGACTTGAGGGTCTCGGCGACGTTCTGCCCGTTGCCCTGCATTCCGTCGCCCATCGCGGTGACCAGTGCCGCCAGCGCGGTGGACGTCGGGTCGTTCAGCGTGTTGAACACCTGCTGCAGCGACACGCTCCGGCTCGTCCGCGACACCGGAATGGTCACCGGCGAGCCGACGTAGGGCGCGGCGTCGGTGCCGGTCTTCAGCTCGATGTACTGCTCTCCCAGCAGGTTCACCGGCTGGATGCTCAGGCTGGCGTCGTCGTGCAGCGGCAGGACCGACTTGTCGACCTGCATCGTGACGCGCGCCTGGCCGTTCTGCAACGTCACCGACTCGACCTTGCCGACCTGCACGCCGGCGGCACGCACCGTGTCGCCCGCGATGATCGGGTTGGCGTCGGCGAACAGGCCGTAGACCGTTGCCTCGTCGGAACCGCGGGTCGCCACGACGGTGCCCGCGACGGCCGCGGCCACGACCAGCACCACGCCCGCGAGCAGCAGCTTGTTACGTCGCTTCGTCATCGCATTCCACTCCCGTTGGCATCGGTCCACGGCTGGCCGGCCACGTAACCGGGCTGAGGATGGTCGTTCTTGCCGACGAACGGGATCGGCACACCCGGGTTGTTGTCCAGGCTCAGGCCCGAGCTGTTGATGAGCGCGTCGATGTAGTGCCCCTGCGAGTCGTACGGGCTGAACGCCGAACCCCATTCGGTGAGCCAGCCCATGAGGTCGGGAATGTAGGGGCGGAGGAAGGCCACGGCCGGTGAGGCGCTCTGCAAGGCTTTCGACACACCAGGAACGGCGGCGTGCGCACTGTCGAGCAGGCCGGGCGTTTCGGTGAGCAGCGTCTGCGCCGCCACCAGAGTCGGGTCCAGTTTCGCCACCGCGGGCCGCAGATCGGTCAGCAGCGGGCCGAGGTTGTTCGACAGCGCGGGAAGTTCGTCGATCGCGGGTGCCAGCGTGTTCAGCAGCGGAAGCGCCGCGTCGACCGCAGAGGGAACCTTGTCCAAAGTGGACTTCGTGGTCGTCAGTGTCGACGGCAGCTGTTTGAGCGCCTCGCTCAGCTGGCCCTGCTGACCGGCCACGGAGCTGGTGAGCGTGCCGACGTTGCCGACCGTGTTCTTCAGGTTCTGCTGCCTGTCGACAAGCGTGCCCACGACGGAGTTCAGCCTGGTGACCACGTCCTGCAGCGCGGGGCCGTCGGAACCGACGGCCTGCAGTACCTGCGCGAGCGCGCCGATGGCGGGCCCGGCGTTCTTCAGCATCGCGTTCATGTCGGGCTCGTGCCCGTTCACGGTGTTCTGCAACTGGGAGACCAGCGAGTCGAGAGACTGGCGTGTCTCCGGCGTGAACGCCGCCAGCACCTGGTCGAGCTCGACCCGGTCGATGCTCGACGTGATGAGGTGGCCGGAAGGCAGCACCGGGTTCGTCTGCGGTCCGGGAACCAGATCCAGATGCCGTGCACCGATCAGGGAGTCCCACGAGATGCGCGCCGTGGTGCCCGCGTGGAACGGCACGTCGTGCCCGGAGAGCGCGACCGTGAGCAGCGCCTTGCCGTCCTTCGTGGCGATGGACGTGATGTCACCGACGGTCACGCCGTCGGCCATGACGTTGCCGCCCTCGTGCACGCCCTCGGCCGAGGGAACCTCGACCTGCAGCTCGTACCGCGACGAGTCCACCAGCCCGGCGGCCCCGAACGCGACCGCGCCTACGACAGCCGTGGCCACGACGGCTATCAGTGCGACTTTCTTCCCACGCATCCGCTCAGTCCATTCCCAGTGGTCCGCTGGAGGAACCGGACAGGAACTGCTGCACGAACGGGTCCGGGCACTCGAACGCCTCTTTGGCGGCGCCGTAGTACACGATCCGACCACGCCACAGCACGGCGACGTAGTCACTGACCTTGCGGGCACTGGCGATGTCGTGCGTGATGACCACATAGGACCCACCGTGGTGCTTGTGGATCTCCAGGATCAGGTCGCACAGCAGGCTGGTGCGCACCGGGTCCAGACCCGAGTCCGGCTCGTCGAACATCACCAGTTCCGGGTTGAGCACGAGCGCACGGGCGAAGCCGGCTCGCTTGCGCATACCGCCGGAGATCTCACCGGGTGCCTTCGAAGCCGCTTGTTCCAGGCCGACTTCGCGCAGCCGCGCGACGACGATGTCGTGGATCTCGTCCTCGGTCTTGTCCGTGTGCTTGCGCAGCGGAAAGGCCACGTTGTCGTAGATGTTCATCGAGCCGAACAGCGCACCGTCCTGGAACAGCACCCCGCACCGCTTACGCAGTTCGTACCGGTCCTTCTGTTTGAGGTCCCAGATGTCCTGCCCGAACACGCTGATGTCGCCCGCGTCCGGTTCGAGCAGCCCCATCACATGCTTGAGCAGAACGCTCTTGCCGGTACCGGAGGGGCCCAGCACCGTGGTGATCGCGTTCTCGGCGAAGCCCACGCTCACCCCGTTCAGCACCTGTGACGCGCCGAACGCCTTGTAGACGTTCTTGAGCTCGACCGAATAGCCGGGCAGGCCCTGGTTCTTCGCGAACTCCACCGTCGCACGGTCCGCCGTGCTCGGCCGCGTGGTACTCATCAAGCCTCCATCTGATTCTCAGTTCGCGATCGGCGCGTTCGGATTGTTGCCGTACAGCAACTGGACGACCGCCATCGCGAGCACACTGATCAGCACCATGTTCACCGCCATCGATTTGGCGGTGGCGTTCCCGACGCCGACCGGGCCACCCGAAGCCGTGTAGCCGAAGAAACAGGACACGAGAATGATCACGATCGTGACCACCATCGCCCACAGCACCGCGTAGACGAAGTCCGTCAGGTTCTGGAAACTCCAGAGGACAGCGAAGAAACCGCCCTCGGAAACCGTTTTGAGGCTGACCACGTTCATCACGTAGGCGCCGGCGAAGGACATCAGGAACCCGACCACGTACAGGAACGGCATCGCGATGATCGAGGCGACCACCCTCGTGCCGACCAGGTACGCGCGGGAGTTGACGCCCATCACCTCCATGGCGTCGACTTCCTCGCCGATGCGCATCGAACCGATCTCGGCGACGATGCCGCAGCCGACCTTCGCCGAGAGGATCCAGCCCCACATGGTCTCCGAGGCACCGCGCGTGGCGAAGATCGCGGGCACGGCGCCCACGTAGCTGGCGGCGCCCATCTGCCGGAACAGGTAGTGCGTCTCGATACCGAGCACCGCTCCCAGCATGAACTCCATGAACCACAGCACGAGCGCGCTCGACAGGATGATCACGCCGGCCTGCGCGAACACCTCCGAGGCATACAGCCGCACGGTAGGCAGATCCTTGATCGTCCCGCCGGCGAACCGCAGCATCTCGGCCGTGCGCCCGAAGAACTGCGCCGCGCCCGACGGCTTGGCACGCGGTGCCACCGGATTCTGCGGCGGCAGTGTGAGCTGCCCTTGCGAGGGCCTGAACGATTCCGTCATCGCGTCGTGTCCACTTTCTACCTCGCAGTACTGGAGATCGCGGGAAAGAGACCGAGCACGATCGCCGAATAGAAGAACTGGAGGATCCAGATCCCGACGAACGAGATCACCACGGCCTGGTTGACCGCGCGACCCACCCCGATGGCGCCACCCTTGGCGTAGAGTCCTTTGTAGGAGCACACGACCGCGATGACGAATCCGGTCAGGATCGCGTCGACGACGAAGGCGATCACCGCGGCCGGCGTCACGTCGTTGAAGACGTTGCTGAAGTACACGCCGATCGGCAGATGGCCCATGTAGTTCGTCGCCGCCGCGGAGTCCACGATGGCGACGGTCACCGAGATGATGGACAGCAGGCCCGTCATGATCGTCGTCGCCACCACGCGGGGCACCACCAGCGAGCGGATCGGATCCACGCCGAGCACCTCGAGCGCGTCGATCTCCTCGCGGATGCGGCGGGCACCGAGGTCGGCGGTGATCGCCGCACCGACCACACCCGCCACCACCATCGCGTTGATCCACGTCGAGAAGTCCCGCATGCTCGTCGTCAGCATGACGGGGCCGTACAGGTAGTTCGCGCCGATCAGGATGAGGAACGTCAGCGACAGGATGCCGACGAACATGCCGAAGCAGAACACCGCGGCGATCATCGGGAGCCAGATCAGTTTCAGGGTGCTGTACAGCTCGTCCCGCACCGCACCCCAGTAGCCGAGCGGATACCGCACGATGCTCCACAGCACGCTGCCCGCGAACTGGACCATCCCACCGACTTCCGCCCCCAGCCCGACCGTTCCGGCGGGAACGGCACCGACCAGACGTGAGGCCCGCGTGGGGCGGACCCGTGGCGGTGGAGGCCGGTGCACGTCCACGACGGTGCTCCCCCCGCGCGCACCGTCCGCGGACTGGTCCTCCGGCACCGGCCATTGCGCCGAATGCCTTGGCACATCACCCATAGCTGTGTCTTTTCCCTTGGAAGCAGCGGTTGACGGATCACTCCGGATGGAGGCATGAAAACGCTTTGCGGGCCTGTACACTGGAAATCGCGGTAGCCGCGGAAAACCAGCTGTCCGACTTCAGGAGGACCGTGATGAGCGCAGTGATTCTGCTGCTTGTCTTCATCACGCTGTTCACCGAGACGCGCGCGCCCGGCTATCTCGTACTCCTCGAATTCGGCGTGCTCATTCCCTGTATCGCGGTGGATCTCGCGGTGTTGTTCGGCCCGCGGCGCAGGGAAGTCGGCGACCTGCTGGCTCCCTTGCGGTCCGACCATCGGGACGAGGTCTCCGCCGATACGCACGACCACTGAGAACGCACGGACACGGGCCGCGGAAGCGCCGATCGGCACGCGACGACACCGAGCCGGAACGCAGAGCAGTCAGATCACTGTTCTCGTCGGACCACGAAGGCCGGGCTTGCGACTCAGGCATATCGTCTCTCCATTGAGGCTGCCGTTCACTCGCGACATTTTCACCAAGCGGGAACCTATTGGCTTTAGTTTAAACACAGGTGCGACCCGTGCGTCAAGTCCAAAAAGGTCTTTCCAAGCCCGTGTCGCGAGATTTTCTCGCAGGCTTGTCAGGCACCCGCGACCGCGGCCAGCTGGCGCCCGGCGCGATGCTGCAACGCGCGGACCGCGCCCTCCGACCGTCGCATCAACGACGCCGTCTCGGTCACCGAGTAACCGTAGACACGCCTGAGCAGCAGGCAGTCCCGTTGCTCACTGGTCAGCTCGGCGAGCAGCCGGTACGCCTGATCGAGTTCCATCGCGGCGATCACCCGCTTTTCCGGGCCGTCGACGCAATTGCCCACGTCGAACACCTCGGCCACCGAGGTTTCCCGCCGCACCCGGCTCGATTTGCGATAGTCGGCCGCGAGGTTACGGGCGATGGTCACCAGCCAGGCGCCGATATCCCTGCCCTGATCGGTCACCGTCCTGATCGCCTGCAGCGCGCGCACGAAGGTCTCGCTGGTCAGGTCCTCGGCGGTGGGGCGATCGAACCGGCGGGCGACGAAGAACGCGATCAGTACCGAACGGTGCCGCCGGTAGATCTCGCCGAACAGCGCGATGTCGCCGCGCTGCACGGCGTGGACGACTTCCCAGGACTCATCGTGCCTCGACATCCCGTTCGCCTCCTTGCGATCACGAGATCGTCCTTTGCGGACTAACGGACCTTGGGGTGTTCGCGCGCGATGTCGGCGTACTCCTTGCGGATCGCGACCTTCGCGAGCTTTCCACTCGGCAGTCGAGGCAACGGCTCGTCACGGAACACGATGTAGCGCGGCACCTTGTAGCCGGCGAGGAGGCGCTTACATCCGTCCACGATGGACTGCGCGGTCAGCTCCCCCTTGCCGACCACGACGGCGGCCGGGGTCTCCCCGAACTTCTCGTCCGCGGCGCTGATGACCGCGACCTCGTCGACCCCGTCGATCCCGGAGATGACCTGCTCGATCTCGACCGGCGACACGTTGATACCGCCCGAGATGATCAGATCCTTGATGCGGTCGACGAACTTGAGCCTGCCCTCGGCATCGCGCATCCCGAGATCGCCGCTGTACAGCCACCCGTCACGCAGTGCCCGCGCGGTGTTCTCGGTGTCCTGCCAGTAACCCGGAGTGACACCGGGTCCGCTGAGGATGACCTCGCCGGGCTCGCCCGGATCGCACTCCGAACCGTCCTCACGCACCACCTTGAACTCCGTGAAGATCGATCCCGTGCCGCAGGTGTCCGGATGTCCGGCGGCGTCCTTGGCGAGCGTGCTGGTCGCGACCCCGCCCGCCTCCGTCATGCCGTAGATCTGGCGGAGCTTGACCCCCTTGGTGCCCCACGCCTCCAGCATCGGCACCGGCACCGCGGCGCCGCCGGTGAGCGCGGTCTTGAGCGAGGTCAAATCGGCCCCGGCGAACTCCGCGGCTTTGGCCATCGCCCCGAAGATCAGCGGCACGCCGAACATCGCGTCGATCCGCTGCTCACCGATCAACCGCACAGCGCGGCCGGGGTCGAAATCCGGCTCGATGACGATGGTGCCGCCGAGCACCACCGTCATCGACAGGCCCCACACGAGGCCGGGCGTGAACGCCAGTGGCAGCACCAGCAACGTCCGGCAGCCGGGCCGCAGCCCTTCCTCGGTGAGGCTCGCCTCGAACACGATGCTCAGCAGTGTCCGGTTCGTGCAGATGACTCCCTTGGACAGCCCGGTGGTGCCGCTGGTGAACAGCACCATCGCGGGCTCGTCCGCCCCGATCTCGATCCCGAAGTCGTCGGTGCCACCGGCTCGCAGCGTCGCGACCTCGTCGAAACCGAGGAGCTCCGGCGAGGAGCCGAGTGCGGCCACCTCCTTGGCCACGGCCTGGAACTCGGTGGCGGCGATGATCGCGGTGGCGCCGGCGTCGCTGACGATCTTGTGCAGCTCCGCCGCCACCAGCCGCGGGTTCAGCGGGACGAGCACCCCGCCTGCCTTGAGCACACCGAGCGCGGCGGCGCACCAGTCCATGCAGTTCGTGCCGAGAACTCCGACGCGGTCCCCCGGACGGATTCCCCGCTCGCCCAGCGCGCGGGCGGCCCGGCTCGTCCAGTCCTGGAGGTCTCGGTAAGAGATCTCGTCCTCGCCGACACGCACCGCGGTCTGTTCACCCTCGGTCCGCGCCCACCATCGCAGCGCGGACTGCACCGATGCGGCCATGACACTCCTCGACATTGAAGAAACCGGAAGGGAAGGGAGTTCAGAAGTCGATGACGCCGCGGATGTTGACGCCCGCGTGCATGTCCTCGTACCCCTGGTTGATCTCTTCGAGCTTGTACCGGCGGGTCACCAGCTCGTCCAGCTTGAGCTGTCCCGCCTTGTACAGGTCCAGCAGGAAGGGGGTGGCGCTCGAGGGCGAGAGCATACCGTAGAGCGCGCCCTGGATGCGCTTCTGGAACATGGCCAACTCGAACAGGCTCACCGGGATGGTGGCCTCGTCGATGTTGGCGACACCGGTCACCACGACCGTGCCGGCCTTGCGGACCGCGGCGAAGGCCGCCCCGACGTGATCGGGTTTGACGACGCCGACCGTGACGATCGCCGAATCGGCGCCCTGGCCGTAGGTCAGCGACTGCGCGAGGTCGGTCGCCTGCGTCATGTTCTCCACCGCGTCGGTGGCGCCGAGCTTGAGAGCGCTTTCCCGCTTGAACGCGACCGGGTCGACGGCGATGACGCGGGTCGCGCCCGCGTGCTTGGCGCCCTGGACGGCGTTGATGCCGATCCCGCCGACCCCCATCACGATCACCACGTCACCGGGCTTGACCGCGGCGGCGTTGACGGCCGAACCCCAGCCGGTGGCGACACCACAGCCGACGAGCGCGGCCTTGTCGAGGGGAATGTCGTCATCGATCTTCACCGCGCCCCATTCGGGAAGCACGCTGTACTCGGAGAAGGTCGACACCAGCGAGCACTGTGCGACGTCCACACCGTTGTGGTGCAACCGGAAGGTACCGTCGAGCTGGGTGCCCATCATCATGAAGGCACCGTTGTCGCACAGGTTCTGCATACCGGCCGCGCACCACTTGCACCGGCCGCAACCGGGGATGAACGCCGCCACCACGTGGTCGCCGACCTGCAGGTCCCGCACGCCGGGGCCGACGGCCTCGACGATGCCCGCGCCCTCGTGACCGCCGCAGTAGGGGTAGTGGGCCGACGGGACGTCTCCCTTGGTCAGGTGGTCGTCGGAGTGACACAGACCCGCCGACACGTAGCGGACGAGCACCTCGTGCTCCTGGGGCTCGTCGACGTCGACCTCGACGATGTCCCATTTTCCCGGTGCTTCGAACAGCACCGCTGCCTTCGACTTCATGATCTCCCCTACTCGAAGTCCACGCGCGTCATGGCGACGATGACGTGCTGGAAGGCGGACATGTTCTTGAGCAGCTGCGCCATCTTGCCGCGCACGCGCAGCTGGCCGCGGGTCAGCGCGACCGTCGGGTTGATCTTCTTCTCGAAGATTCCGCGCCAGACGTCGCTGGAACCCGTGATGACGAAGTTGGCGTTTTCGGAATCGGCGGCGGACGCGTCCCGGACCTCGACGACCTTGCCGTGGTCGAACTCGACGAAGAACGAGCCCTCCACCGGCGCCAGGTAGTTGTAGACCATCGTGTAGCTGAGGTTCTTGCCCTTCTCCGCCCATTCCGGGTCGTTGTTGAGCTCGTCGGCCATGGCCTTGTAGAAGTCGAGCGTGCCGAACTTGACAGCCATTGTCACTCCAATTCGGATCGGTGAACCAGAACAGCTCAGGCGGACTGCCCGAGTACCAGCGGAAGCTTCTCCACACCCTTGACCTGGCTCAGGTGCCGGTGGGGCGGGTCGGCCGGGTCGAGCCGGTAGTCCGGGAACCGCTTGTGCAGTTCCTCGAACGCGATGCGCAGCTCGATCCGCGCCAGATGGGAGCCGAGGCAGCGGTGCCGGCCGCCGCCGAAGGCCAGATGCGGATTCGGATCGCGGGCCAGGTCCACATCGTCGGGGTTGTCGAACTTCTCCGGATCCCGGTCGGCCGCGCCGAACGGGATGAGAATGCGGTCGCCCTCCTTGAGCTGGACCCCGCCGATCTCGACATCCTGCTTGACCACGCGCGCCGGCGCGATCGCCGACTCGTAGCGGAGCATCTCCTCGACCGCGGTCGGCACCAGGTCGAGATCCTCCACAAGCTGTTTGCGCCGCTCGGGATGTTCGGCGAAGTAGATCACGCTGTGCGCGAGCTGCCCCTGCACCGTGTGCAGGCCACCGATCATCATGATGAACAGGATGTTGAGCATCTCGAACTGCGTCAGCTCGCGATCCTGGAACTTCCCGTTGACCAGTACCGAGGTCACGTCGTCCGGGCCCGAGCCAGGATTTTCCATGCGCTCGTCCAGCATCTCCGCGAAGTAGGCGTAGACCTCCATCGCGGCCTCCATCCGGACCGCGGTGGCCTCCTCCTCGGAGGCACCCGGCTTGCCCAGCACGATGGTGTCGGTCCACTGGTGGAACTTCGGCGCGTCGGACAGCGGCCACCCCATCAGGGTCAGAAACACCCTGGTGGGCAACGGCTTGGCGAACGCGGTGATGAAATCGACCCGTTCCTGGCCTGCCATCTCGTCGAGCAGATCGTTGACGATCTTGCGCACCTCGGGCTCGATCGCCGCCATCCTGGTCGGCGAGAACAGTGGCGTCAGCAGCTGCCGGTAGGTCGTGTGGTCGGGCGGGTCGACCTCCAGCGGGATCATCGGGCCGTCCTGGCCGATGGTCGGCGGGATGTTCACGCATTCGCTGGAGAAGATCGCCGGATCGCGCAGGATCTGGTGGATGTCCTCGTACCTCGTGAACACCCAGTGCCCGCCGTAGGCGCTGGAGTGCGCCACCGGGCACTTCGACCGCAGGTCCGCATACGAGTCGTAGACGGTGTCGGCAATGGCCGGATCGTGAATGTCGAAATCGGTCCGCAGTTCCGGGCTCTCGGCCGTTTTCGGTGTGGTGGTCAAGTCTTTCACCCCTCGGAGACGAGTACGGCGTGTTCGGGACAGTTCTGCTCGGCCAGGCTCAGTGCGGCCCGGCTGTCGTCGGTGGCTTCGCCGACGACGACGGCGAAGCCCTCGTCGTCCGGTTCGAAGATCCCGGGCGCGGCCGCGTAGCAGCGGCCGTGCCCCACACAGAGCTCGCGGTCCACGCTGACGTCGGTCATGGTTCGCTCACTCCCATTCGCTGCCGACCGCGCCATAGGGGCGCGCGTCGAGGTTCTCGTCCAGGGCCGTGTAGAGGCTCTTCACCTTGGTGTAGCCGAACAATCCGTCGGCGCCCAGTTCCGTGCCGACGCCGCTCTGCTTCTTGCCCGCGAACGGAGTGCGCGCGACCTCGGCCTGCGCGACGTCGTTGATCCAGGTGAGTCCGGATTGCAGCCGGGCGGCGACCGACCGCGCACGCTCCACATCGGACGACCACACGGCGGCGGCGAGCCCGTACTGGGTGTCGTTCGCGATCCGGATCGCGTCGTCCACATCGGAGTAGCGCAGAACCGACAGCACCGGGCCGAAGATCTCCTCCCTGGCGGCGATGTTGTCGTTCGCGAGGTCGGCGAGCACGGTCGGCGCCACGTAGTGGCCGCCTTCCGGCACCCCGGCGGGCCGGTCGCCTCCCGCGATCACCCGCCCGCCCTGTTCGACGGCGGCGGAGACGTATTTCTCCACCTTTTCCCGCTGAGCCTGGCTGACCACGGGCCCGACGTCCGTGGTGAACTCGGCCGCCGGGCCCACCACGAGCTGGTTCGCCCGGCGGGCGAGCGCCTCGAGGAACTCCTCGTACCGGGAGTCGGGCACCAGCATCCGGGTGGTCGCGACGCAGGCCTGTCCGCCGTGCATCATGCTGCTGAACAGCGTGCCCCGCACCGCGAGCTCGATGTCCGCGTCGGGTAGCACGACGGCGGGGGATTTCCCGCCCATTTCCAGGATCACCTCTTTGGCGGTGCCCGCCGCCGCGCTCATCACGCGCTTGCCGACCGCCGTGCTGCCGGTGAAGGTCACCAGGTCCACACCGGCATGCTCGACGAGCGCGGTGCCCGCTTCCCGGTCCCCGTGCACCACGTTCACCACGCCGTCCGGAAGCCCGGCTTCCTTCGCGGCGAGCGCGAAGGCGTCGAGCCCGTACGGCGTGAGCGGGGACGGCTTGAGCACGACCGTGTTGCCGGCGAGCAACGCGGGCGCCGCCTTCCACACGGCGATGAAGAGTGGGAAGTTGTAGGGCGTGAAGGCCCCGACGACGCCGACCGGCTCGCGATGCAGCTCCCACTGCCCGAATCCGGGAGACGACTGAATCGGGAAAGGGACGGGCTTTTCCAGCAGGGGCGCCATTTCCGCGAAGTCCCGCAGGTGCGCGAGTGGCGCGCCGGCCTGCAGCATCGGGCACATACGGGCGCTGCACCCGGTGTCGGAGATCAGGCCGTCGACCAGCTCGTCGAACCTCGATTCGAGCACGGTGGCCAGGTCACGCAACACCTGCGCGCGGTCCGTGGGCGCCATCCGCGCCCACGGACCGTCGGAGAAGGCCCGGCGCGCCGCCGTCACCGCGGCGTCGATCTCCTCGGCGCCACTGTCCGGAATGGACCCGATGACCGCACCGGTCGATGGATCATCGACGGCCAGCGACGGCCGGCTCGACTCCCGCCAGTCACCGTCGATGAAATTCCGATAGTTCAACATCAGACTTCGCTGTCCTCTTGTCCTCGTCGACCGACAGTCCGGAAAGAATCAGGAAAACATCGAAAGAACGCCGCGGCATCCTGCGGTCCGGGTGTTCATCGTGATCATGAACTTGTCCCCACCACCTCGGCACCTCCGAGTGCCTGAACCTTAACACTTTAGTTTTTAGGGGTCAACCGGGCATACTTGGCGGCATGGCACGCCCTGCTCGTCCCTTGCTCAGCCGCGACCGCGTGGTCGCCGCGGCACTGCGGATCATCGACAACGAAGGGCTGGCCGCCTGCAGCCTGCCCAGGCTCGCGCGGCAATTCGGCGTGCGGACACCGTCGCTCTATCACCATTTCACCGACCGGGCGGAGATCATGGCCGAGGTGGCACGCGCGATCGTACGGGAGACCGTTGTGCCGCAACGGGATCGAGACTGCTTCTGGACGGACTGGTTCGTCGAGCTGGGCTGCAATTTCCGCCGCACGATTCTGCGGCATCCCAACGCCGCGCCCGTTCTGCTGGAGTTCGTACCCCGCGACGTTCTCAGTCGTTTGTACGACGACGCCGCTGCCTATCTCGCCGCATCCGGGGTGCCTTCCTCACGGCACGTGCTCATTCTCGACGGCCTGGAAACGCTTACCCTCGGGGCGGCGCTGACACAGGCGACAAAACCCGCCGCCACGCGCGAAATGATCTTCCCGCACACGGGCGGGGCCGGCGAATCGGCATTGGCGCGCGCGGTCAAGGCCAACGAGTGGCGGAGCACGGAAAGGCTCTACGTCGAGGTGATCCGGACCTTCCTGCGCAGTGCGTCCGGTCAGACCGAGCCGGAGACCACGTAACAGACGTCGGAACGATCGTGCACGAAACCGAGCGCGCGGGTGATCCGGACAGTTTCCGCGTTTCCGGCGTCCACATAGATCTGCGCGCGCCGGAAACCCATCTTCCGCAAATAGTCCAAACCGGACTCGAGCAGCACCCGAGCCACGGCCGGTCCGCCGGCCGACAGGGTCAGGACGGTCCCGGCGGAACGCGACGGCGACCCGTTGCCCCGCACCCCGCTCAGCCTGATCGCCCCCAGCAGCGCACCGCCCGCGTCCGTCGCGACCAGGACCGAACTGTCGGCGATCAGATGCTCGCGGCCGCTCGGGCTGGCCCAGCCGGTGTCCTCGATCTGTTCCAACCGCTCGAGTGCCATCAGATCGGCAGGCTCC
Organism: Amycolatopsis acididurans; assembly: GCF_012328925.1. Taxonomy (GTDB): domain Bacteria; phylum Actinomycetota; class Actinomycetes; order Mycobacteriales; family Pseudonocardiaceae; genus Amycolatopsis_E; species Amycolatopsis_E acididurans. The sequence continues at coordinate 332,544 of NZ_JAAXLS010000004.1, read as the reverse complement.
AGCGGCCTGACCGTGACGTCTCCACAATGGCCGTTCCGGCTCACGGCGTCGATCTTCGCGACGAGTTTCCACATCCGCCGCACGGCCGCCGCCCCGAACCTGCGCGCCATCCGCTCCGCGGCGGGGTGGTCGCCGTGCGCCCAGGCCAGCAATACCGTGGCGCCCGTACCGCACCAGCCGTCGTCGCCGGCGGGCGGCAGACCCAGCTTTTCGAACACGAGTGTGGCAATGCCGAGCGACCTGAATTCAGGACGCACGACCAACTGCAGGGTCCCGGCACCCCCGGAGACCGCCAGCCGCGCGTACGCCGCCAGCGGCCATGGATCATCTTCTCCGCCGGGTTGCACCCGCACGAGCAGATGGTGTCCGGGCCGGGCCGCGGGTGACGTGACGCGGCTGAAGCCCGCTTCCTCGTCGTACTCCGCGGCCTCGTTCACGAGCCCGGCGACCTCCGCGGCCTCCTGACCTTCGAGCCCGGACCGCCACTCGTAGCTGATCACGTCACGTGCCGTCCGCTTCGAGCAGCCGCCTGGTCTCGCGGCGGAAAAGCTGGTTGGCGACCTCGTTGCGACCGAGCACCATCGGCCCCGCGCTGGTGCTGACCATCGCCGTCTGCGACGCCCGCAGCAGCGGGAAGTCCTCGCGGTGCAGTACCGCCAGCAGGATCTCCCAGTTCTTGTCCCACAGTTTCCGCCACTTCGCCGGGTCCATTCCGCTGCGCTCGACGGGCGGGACGATCAGGCGCATCTCCATCCGCGAGTATCCGGGGCGGGCCGGATCCGGGCGGAACGTGAGCAACTGGAAGTGGTCCGGCTGCCGCAGGAGTGTGCAGTTAGGACCGAGGAAGTGCGTTTCGGTGATGTGCGACGCGAGGCTGCGGTCCCCGGGATCCTCGTCGATCCAGCGGTCGATCGTCTTGCGCGGCGCGACGAAACGGCAGTGCCTGCCGAAGTCCTCGAAGGTCATCACGTTGGTGTGGATGTGTTTCGCCGCGCTGTTGGGATGCGCGTACTGGATGTGATAACCGTCCAGGAACGCGTCCTGCATGATTTTCCAGTTCACCGGCTCGTCGAATCCCTCGGACCGCACGCAGTGCAGGTCCGCCAGGTCGTAACCGCCGAGAATGGCGTCCATTTCTGGGCCGAGCCAGGCCGCCACGTCGATCTTCGCGCCCGCCGCATCGATGAGCCAGATGAAGCCGTGCCGCTCTTGGACGGGTAGCTCCACGAGCCCGAACCGCGACCGGTCGATGTCGCCGAAGGTGTTGTCCCGCGTGATCGCCCGCAGCGACCCGTCCGTGTCGTAGGACCACCGGTGGTAGGCGCAGGAGAACAGCCTGCAACGGCCGGAGGGCTGCTCTTCCAGCAGCGCGCCCCGGTGCCGGCAGAGGTTCACGAACGCACGCACGCTTCCGTCGCGTTGCCGCACGATCAGCACCTGGTTCGACGGCATCCGCATGGTGAGGAAGTCGTTCGGCTTGGGAACTTCCGACGAATGCGCGACGATCGAGGGAACGCGCCCGAAGATCAGCTCGCGTTCCCGCTTGGCCAGTTCGGGATCGGTGTACTCGCGCGCCTCGAAGGTGACCGTGTCGTCCCATTGATCGGTGGTGTCGTCGCGCAGGTGCTGCAACGCGCGCCGGATGCGGTCTTCCCGGTCGAGCTCGACGTGGTCCATGGCTGTCTCCTTGGGTCGGTCATCGGTCGATGCGCAGCCGGGGCGAGGAGCTACGGGACACACACAGGAACATCGTGTCGCCCGCCGCCCGCTCCTCTTCGGTCAGAATCGAGTCCCGGTGCTCGGGTGTCCCGCCGAGCACGGCGGTCTCGCACGTGCCACATGTCCCTTCCAGACAGGACACTTCCACGTCCACACCGGCCTCTTCGAGGACGTCGACGATCGTCTTGTCCGGTGGCACGGTCAGCACCTCGCCGGTGCTCGCCAGCTCGATCTCGAACGACTCCGACGACGCGGATTCGTCGATGGCTCTCGGGGTGAACCGCTCGACGTGCAGGCTTCCGGCCGGCCACGACGCGCACCGTTTCTCGACCGCCTCCAGCAGGGCCTCCGGACCACAGCAGTAGACGGCGGTGTCCTCGGCAGGGCTGCCCAGCGCCGAGTCCAGATCCAGCAGACCGGTCTCGTCCTGCGGGCAGATCCGGACCCGCTCGCCGTAGCGTTCGAGCTCGTCGAGAAAGGCCATCGACGACCTCGAACGCCCGCCGTAGAGCAGGCGCCACGGCACCCCGTCTCCGGCGACCGCCCGGATCATCGGCAGTATCGGCGTGATCCCGATGCCTCCGGCGATGAAGAGGTAGTTCCGGGCCTCGGTCAGCGCGAAGTGGTTGCGCGGCCCGCGCACCCGGATCCGGTCTCCCTCCTGGAGTTCGTCGTGGACGTGGGCAGAACCGCCGCGGCTTTGCGGTTCGCGCAGCACGGCGACCTCGAGCACGTCCCGGTTCGCCGGATCGCCGCAGAGCGAGTACTGCCGGACCAGGTCCTCGCTGAGTGCGAGGTCGACGTGAGCGCCGGGCCGCCACTCCGGGAAGTCGCCGCCGTAGGAGTGCCGCAGCACCAGGCGCACCACACCGTCGGCCAGCGACTCCTTGCCGACGACCTTGACGTTCATCTCGCCTTCCGCTGGCGTGTCCCCGCGCACGATCACTCCTCACCTAATGGCTATAGATTAAATCTAAAGTCATTAGCCCGCAAGAGCCGGACGTGAGCGGCACCGCTGCCCGGCTTGTGCCTCACCGGGGACGAGGCTTGGGCATAATCAGGTAATGCCCCGACCTACCCAACCGCTGCTGGACCGCGATCGCGTCATCACCAAGGCGCTGGAGATCATCGATGCCGAGGGCCTCGCGGCGTGCAGCCTGCCCAGGCTGGCTCGCGAATTCAACGTGAAGGCGCCCTCCTTCTACCACCACTTCGCCGATCGCGCGGAGATCATGGCCGGGGTCGCCAGGCGGATCGTTCTGGAAGCGCCGGTGCCCCGTAAGCGGGACCCGGAGCAGTGGATCGACTGGCTCGTCGCGCAGGCCGTCAGCTTCCGGCGCGTCATCCTGCGCCACCCCAACGCGGCGTCGATCCTGCTCGAGTTCGTGCCGCGGGACGTGCTCAGCCCCCGCTACAACGACGCGGCCGGGTTCCTGCAGAAGGCCGGGGTGCCGGCCCACACGCACGTGATGATCCTGGACGGACTGGAGAACCTGACTCTCGGTGCCGCACTGACCCAGGCGATGAAACCCGAGAACGCCAGGGCGCGGATCTTCCCGCACCTGGCCCCCGACGACGAGCCCGCACTGGCCGACGCGGTACGCCAGAACTCGTGGCGGACCGCGGAGAAGCTGTTCGCGCAGTCCGTGCGGTCCTTTCTGGAGGGAGCCGCCGCGTCCTGACGCTCACTCCCCGGCGCCGGTTCAGTCCCTCGCCCGGCTCGGCTGCACCCGCTTGGGCTCGCCGGCCATTTCGGGATGCCCACCGCTTCAGCGTTGTGCGACCTCGGGCTTTCCCTGCCTGGTCAGCAGCGTTTCCGGCCAAGACATCGGGCGAGTTTTCGATCTTCATGTGCCCGCCCGACCTAGCTCAGGCTACGCGGCTTCGCGGCTAGGAATCTGGTGACCAAAACCCCTCAGATGGGTGATATTTCGTTACCACCCCCATGCGCAAAGGGGTCGGCGAACGCCCGCAGGCGCGGCAGCGCGGGCTGGAGCTGACCGGCCCGGATGGGCTGTTGAAGCTGATCACCAAGAAAGTTCTGGGAACCGGGTTGAACGGGGAAATGACCGGCCGGGGCGGGTCACGACGTCGGAGAGTTGGACCACCGCGACCCGGCCCAGCAGGGACTCCTCGATGTCGTCCGGCTTCCCACCGGAGCGCAAGAAGTGGAGGACGTCGAGGACCATGGCGGCGTTGTCGGTAGCCCTGCGTCGGCCAGCACGTAGAGTGTGCCCTCGTCGAAACCGATGTCGATGATGCTGATAGGCGCTTCCGAGTAGACCGTCGGTGCGTGGCCGGGGACCACGCGGTGGATGCTGGCCGCCGCGCCCTTCGGCAAGGGGAAGCCGGTCCGCTCGCCGACATAGAACGCGCCGTCGGAACCGCGGACGACGGAGGACGGCACGGACTGCATCGGGATCCTGGTGCGCGGCGGCAAGCCGAGGAGCGGCGGCGCGTCGGCCAATCCGGTCCGGAAACGTTGCGATCGTGGAGATCTTCCCATCCGCTGCCACCCACAGCAACGAGTTACCACCGGCATCGGCCGCCGTCGGGCGGTAGTTGCGGGCGCACAGTCGCCGGGTTCCCACCGAGGCCGATCGTCACGCCCATGCTTCCCCTGCCCGGAAGGAAACATTCCACGGGCCAATCGCGTTCGTACCATTCGAATCTCGATAGCCGGAAAAGCGTCCTCACGAATCGCGTCCGCGCGCCCAGCACCTGACGTGGCGGCGTTCGGTGCTGGGCGGCAGGACGCTCACGCTCCCGTCATGGCCTGCACGTGCATCTCCTCGTACGGAACTTCGTTGTCCCGCCGTGGGCGGCTGAGCACCGTGCCGAGGTAGCAGCCGAGGAATCCGATCGGTACCGAGACCAGCGTCGGGTAGGACAGCGGGTACAGCGCCGAAGAGCCCATCACCCCCGGCCCGACGAGGACCAGCGCGACGGACACGATCAGGCCTGCCGTCACCCCGCTGATCACGCCCACGGTATTGAGCCGTTTCCAGAACAGCAACAGGACCAAGACCGGGACGTTCGCGCTCGCGGCGACGACCACCGCCATCAGTGCGAGCAGTGCGATATTCGTGTTCTGCGCGCCGAGTGCCAGCACAATGGACACCGCGGCGATCGCGACGGCGGCGATCCGGCCTGCCTTGACCTGTTCGGCGTCGCTCGCCGTGCCCTTGCGGATGATCGAACTGTAGATATCGTGTGCGACCGCACCGGATCCCGCGATCACCAGCCCGGCGACGACGGCCAGGATGGTCGCGAACGCCACCGCCGAGATCAGCGCGAACAGCACCGGCCCGCCGAGTACGTCCGCGAGCTGCGGCGCGGCGAGGTTGCCCGCCTTGTTTGCCGCGGCGATCTTCACCTGGCCCACGATCGCGGCCGCCCCGTAGCCGATGAACGGCATCGCGAGGAAGGCGAGGCCGAGGATCCACAGCGCGACGTTCATCGAGCGCCGGGCGACCTTCGCGTCGGGCACGGTGAAGAAGCGGATCAGGATATGTGGCAGCGCCGCCGTACCCAGCACCTGCGCGAGCGCGACGGAAAGCAGGTCAAGGCCGGGCACCAGGCCGCTGGCCCGTGCGAACAGATCCGTCTTCGACGTGTCGTGCACGGCCTGGAACAGCGCCATGGGATTGAACCTGAACCGCGCCAGCACGAGCACCACCAGCGCGGCCATCGCGGTGAGCAGCAGGATCGCCTTGACGATCTGGATCCACGTTGTCGCAAGCATGCCGCCGACCGTGATGTAGATCGCCATCAGCACGCCGACGACGATGACGGCCACCCAGTAGGGCACGCCGATCAGCAGGCTGATCAGCACACCGGCACCGACGAGCTGCGCGATCATGTAGAACACCGTGACCACGAGTGTGTTGACGGCCATCACCGCACGGACGCCCTTCGACCGGAAGCGGCTGGAGAGCACGTCGGCGATGGTGTAGCGGCCGAGGTTGCGCAGCGGTTCGGCGACCAGCAGCAGTACGAGCAAGAACGCCACGAGCCCGCCCGCTACCAGATAGAATCCGTAGACCCCTTGCAGGGCAAGGATTCCGGCGACACCGAGAAAGGTCGACGCGGACAGCAGGTCACCGCAGATGGCCAGACCGTTCTGCCAGCCCGTGATCTGGCCGCCCGCCACGTAATGCGAACCGGCATCACGGTTGCGCCGCCCCGCCCACGCGGTGATCACCAGTGTCACGATGATCACCGCGACGAAGATCCCGATCGTCACGGCGTTCGCGCTCATCGCGCACCGCCGGACTGGGCGACGGCCTGCGCGGCGAGCGCATCCCACCCGGCGGCCCGGCGCATATAGAGCGCGCTCAGCAGCCACACCAGCGGAAAGATCAGTGCCGTGAGCAGGAAAGTCCAGCTCAGTACCCCTACGGCCGCACCGGAGAGGACCTTGGTGAATCCGGAAAGGACGATCACGAGCAGGTACGCACCGAAACCCAGCACCGTCGCGGGCAGGGCGAACCGGTTGCGCGCACGGACCAGCCGGCCGAAAGCGGGTGTCGCGGCGATGCGGGCCGGCTGTATGGAGTGCGCCGGAGTGGCGGGCTCTGCGGATTTGGACATGGTTCTCCTACTTCCTTGTAGGGGCAAAACCGTGATATCGATCAGGCGTCGAATTGCTTACGCAGCAGGTGCTTCTGGATCTTCCCCACGGCGGTGCGCGGGAACTCGCGTACGAAACGCACCTGTTTCGGGGTGTTATAACCGGCGAGGTGCGTCTTCACGAATGCCTTGAGCTCCTCGGCGAGCTCCGCTGTGCCCGCACCGGCGGGGATGACGATCGCGACAACCTGCTCCTCGTAGACCGGATCCGGCAGGCCGATCACCGCCACGTCGGTGACGCCGGGATGACGGGCCAGACAGTCCTCCACCTCCTTGGACCACACGTTCTGCCCACCGGAGCGGATCATGTCCTTCTTGCGGTCCACGATCGTGAGGAAACCGTCCACATCCGACACGGCGATGTCGCCGGTGTGCAGCCAGTCCCCGGCGAGCGCCGCTTCCGACGCCGCTTCGTTGCGCCAGTACCCGCTCATCCGCGGTCCGCGCACGCAGATCTCGCCGGGCTCGCCGCGTGCGACCTCGGCGCCGGCCTCGTCGAGCAGTGCGACATCGACACCGGGCATCGCGCGGCCGATCGATCCCCATCGCTGGAACACGTCCTGCGGCGGGCACCACGTGACGAACGGGCCGCCCTCGGTGAGCCCGTAGGTGTGCGCGAACTGCACCTTGCCCTCGCGCGCACCGAACGCGTCCGCGGCGCGGTCCATGATCCCGCTCGGATCGTAGGCACCGTAGTAGAGCAATCGCACCGAGGACATATCCGTGTCGGCGAAACGGGCATTCGTGATCAGCGCGTGCAACATCGTCGGCACGCCCAGGATGACCGACACCCGGTGCCGGGGCAGCAGCTCGAGCACGACGTCAGGATCGAACTCGCGAAGCAGGATGACCTTCCCGCCCATGAGCAGGAAGGGTTTCATGTGGTCCCAGTTCCCGACGTGGAACGGCGGGAAGTAGTTCATGAACACGTCGCGTTCGTCCACACGCATCGTGGCGGCCATCGCCATGCCGTCATCGACGGTGCGGCGATGGGAAAGCATCGCGCCCTTGGGTTTGCCCGTCGTCCCCGAGGTGTAGAGGATCATGTGCGGGTCGCGTTCGTCCACTTCGGTGTGTGGCGTTTCCCTCGCCGCGGCCAGGAACGCGTCCCAGTCTCCACGATCGCCCTCCGGGCCGGGGATCCGCAGCACAGGCAGGTCCGGGTGCGCGGCACGCGCCTCGCGGGACACCTCGTCGTAGGCCTGCTCGACGAACCACAGTGCCGGCTCGGAGTCGGTGATGGTGTAGACGTGCTCGGCGGCGCGGTGCCAGAAGTTGAGCGGCACCAGGATCGCGCCGAGCGCCGCGGTCGCGAAGTACAGCTGGACGTATTCCATGCTGTTCTTCGCCAGCACCGCGACCCGGTCGCCGTAGGAGATCCCGCGCGCGGACAGCGCTCCGGCGGTGCGCTCGATCAGCTCCTGCAGCGCCGCGTAGGTGTACTCACGGCCTTCGCTGACGATCGCGACCGAGCCGCCGCGGGATCGCGCGTTGTTGCGGACGATATCCGAGACGAGCACGGGTCACTCCCTCCCGAGTAGCCGTAATGCGTTGCCACCAAGCCACTTCTCGGCGACCTCGTCCTTGAGCGGCAGCTCGCGCACTTCCGCGGCGAGCTCCGCGGGTGCAACGCCGAGCAGTGTCCACGTGGAGGCGAAGAGCACCCGGTCCGCCAGCTGCCGGTTGCCGAACCGCAGCAGTGGCGCCCAGCCCGAATCCGGCTTGGTGAAGGTGCGCGGCCGGTGGGCGGAGAGGTCGACGTAGACGTTCTCGTGCCGCCAGGTCACCATCATCATGTCCTCGACCCAGGGCCATCCCGCGTGCAGCGCGACGAGCTTCAGATCGGGAAACGCGCTCGCCACCGCGTCGATGTGACGCGGATGCCCGACGTCGTAGGCGGCGTCGAGCGACCAGTTGATCCCGGTGTGCAGCAACACGGGCACACCCAGTGCCTCGCACCGGCCGTAGACCCGCGCCATCCGGGGATCGCCGGGCAGCAGCTGCTGTTTGAACGGCGACATGACCACACCGGACAGACCCATGTGGACCGCCTCCTCGACATGGTGCGCGGCGTCGATCTCCCACGGGTCGATCCCGGCGAACCCCACTGTCCTTTCCGGATTGCGCTTGACGAAGTCCGCGACCAGCTGGTTGTCCGCGGTCGGGACGCCGAGCCTGGACCCGAAGGACTCGGTGTACACCCCGGCGAGCCCGATCCCGCCGTCATCCAGCATCCGCAGGAAGTCCTCTTCGGATGGTGCGCGGTCGCGCGCCGCTTCCCGCGCGGCCGCCCAGCGTTCGGTCACCTCGGCGTGGGTGCGGGCGGGTTTGAGGGTGCCGCCGAAATGCTCGGCGTAGCCGCGCAATCTGCCATTGGTCACCGCCTCCGACAGCGTGAACGCGTCCACGTCGGGCACCGCACCGGCAAGGAAGTCAACGATCATCGGGCATACCTCCGTGTATCACGCCGTCCTCGTGCAGTGCCGTCACGGCGGTCTCGTCGAGGCCGAGCACTTCGGTCAGTACCACCGCGGTGTCCGCGGCGATGGAGCCCGCCGCTTTGCCCGGCCGGACTTCGGCATCGGAGAAGCGGTACGGGGCGGTCTGCATCGGCACGTCGCCGTGGCCCGGATAGTGGACGGGACTGAGCGTGCCCCTGGCGAGCAGATGTGGATCGGTGAGGTTCTCGCGCACCCCGCGGACCCTTGCTGCCGACAGTCCATGCCCGACAAGGTGCTCCACGAGCGCGTCGGCCGTCGGCCACGTCGCCGCCCACTCGTCGATCCGGTCGTAGAGCGGACCGGGGTCGGTGACGCGGGCCCCGCTCGTTCCGTAGGTGTCGGCCAGATCCGGCGCGTCCATGGCCTTCACGAGACGCGCGAAGAAAACGTCCCCGCTCATTCCGTATGAGACATACGAACCGTCCGCGCAGCGGGTGACACCGGACGGGACGCTGGTCGTGTGCCGGTTGCCGTACTTGCCGCGGACCGCTTCGCCACCGGTGAACGCGCCCGCGGCGGGCTGCTGGTCGATCATCGCGAAGAGCGCGTCGAACGCGGAGATGTCGATGTGCGTGCCCGCGCCGGTGTTGTGCCGGTGATGCAGTGCGGCGCCGATCGCGGCGAACGCGTGTACCGCGGAGTTCACGTCGGCGAGCGCGGTGCCGAAATGCATCGGCGGGCCGCCGTCCTCTCCGGTGAGCGACATGAGCCCGGAGTAGGCCTCGGCGACGAGCCCGAAACCCGACAGGTGGGCGTAGGGCCCCTCCGCGCCGAAGGTGGACAACGAGCACAGGATCGTGGTCGCGTCACGCTCGTGCAGCACATCCCAGCCCAGTCCCAGTCCGGTGAGCACGCCCGGCGCGAAGTTCTCGACCACGACGTCGGCCCAGTCGGCGAGCCGCAACGCCAGTTCGACGCCGCGCGGCTCCTTCAGATTCAGCCCGATCGACCGTTTCCCGTTGTTGTACTGGGCGTACGCGCTGGACAGGTGATCACCGGGCGCGCCGACGGCGACCGGCAGCCAGCGCATCAGATCTCCCGCAGGCTGCTCGACGCGGACCACGTCCGCCCCCAGATCGGCGAGCAGTCTGGTGCAGAACGGCCCCGCGATCACGTGGCTCAGGTCGAAGACTTTGAGTCCGGCATACGGACCGGCCATGACCGGCACCTCCGTTCAACTTCGCCGTCGAACGCTCGTTCAACGGAACATAAGTGCCGTGAGCTCTGTGGTCAAGGGGTTGCCGAATGATCGTTCGACACCGCTAAGCTGAGGGGCATGGTGCGTGCCGAGACTCCGACGCCGGTGCCCGTGCGTCCGAGCGTGCTGGTCAGGGACAGCGACGAACCGACCGCGGCGGCGTTGATCGCGGCGGCCGTCGAGGTCATGGCGCGCAACGGCTACCACGGCACGTCGGTGCGGGACATCGCGTCGGCCGCGGGAACCAGCGCCGCCGTGCTCTACCACCATTTCGAGTCGAAGCAACGGCTGCTGGTGACGATCTGCGACCGGGGACTGGACGTGCTGATCCACGCGACCGAGGAGGCGCACGACCTGGCGGGCCCCGATCCGGCGGACCGGCTGCGCGCGATCGTCGGCGCGCATGTCGGCGTGCACCTGGATTCGCAACGGGAGAGCCTGATCGGCAACAGCGAGATCCGTGCGCTCGAACCGGCGGGCCGCGCGCTGATCGTCGCCAAACGCGATGTGCAGCAGCGCATCTTCGACCGGGTGATCCGCGACGGGATGCGGCGGCTGGTGTTCGCCACCGGCCATCCCGAGGACGCCGCCCGCTTCGTCACGGCCGCCTGCACCAGCGTCGCCTCGTGGTATCACCCCGACGGCCCGCTCGGCAGGAACGAGCTCATCGAGCGGTACCAGGCCATCGCCCTCGACGCCGTGGGGCACCGATGAACGCCGGGCTGGGCGAGGCTCTCGCGGAACGGCTCGGCGCCGCCGCCGTCACCGGTCTGCGGCGGTTGTCGGCCGGTGCGAGCAGGGAAACCTGGTCTTTCGACGCTGACGGCGCGGCGCTGATCCTGCGCCGTGACCCGCCCGGGCTGCCACGGCCTGCCGAGATGGTCAGGGAGGCCGAATGCTTTCGCGCCGCGGCAGACGCCGGCGTCCCGGTTCCGGCACTGGTGGCCGCGGGTGACGGTTCCGACGCCGTGGGAAGTCCTTACCTCGTGGTCGAACGGCTCGACGGCGAGACGCTGCCGTCCCGTCTGCTGCGCGATGACCGATGGGCGGCGGTGCGCACCGGGCTCGCTCGCGAACTGGGCCGGGTGCTCGCGCGCATCCACCGCGTGCCGCTTGATCAGGTGCCCTCGCTCGTCCGCGTGCCGGACCGCCTCGCCGCGCTTCGCGCCCAGCACGACGAGTTCCCGGCGGCCAGGCCCGCGATCGAGGTCGCGTTCCGTTGGCTGGCGGCCCACCGGCCACCCGAGGTGCCGTCCGCGCTCGTGCACGGGGACTTCCGCAACGGCAACCTGCTCATCGCCCCGGACGGGCTGCGCGCGGTGCTGGACTGGGAACTGGCCCACGTCGGTGACCCACGGGAGGACCTCGGCTGGCTGTGCAACCGCGCCTGGCGGTTCGGGGCCGCCGGTGAGGTGGGCGGTTTCGGGGACCGCGCCGAGCTGTTCGCGGGGTACGCCGAGGTCGCGGGCAGCAGCCCCGACCCCGAAGCCGTGCACTGGTGGGAAGTCTTCGGCTGCGTGCACTGGGCCGCGATCTGCGGCATCCAGGCGCGGCGCCATCTGTCCGGTGGCGAGCGCTCCATCGAGCTGGCCGTGCTGGGCAGGCGCGCGGTCGAGGCCGAGTACGACGCGCTGCTGACACTCGGCCTCGCCGGGGCGGACGCGCCGGGCGACCCGCTCGACGCCGCGCCCCACACCGCACCGTTCGGCCATCCGACGGCGGACGAGTTACTCGACGCCGTTGCCGAGTTCCTCACCGGCGAACTGGTCGCGGGTGACGAGCGCAGCCGGTATCTCGCGCGCGTGGCACGCACGGCGGTGACCGTGGTCCGGCGCGAGCTGCGCTCCGGCGACGGCCATGAGGCACACCGGAAACGCCTGGCAGCACTGGGTTGCGCGGACGACGGCGAGCTCGGCACCGCGATCAGATCCGGCGCACTCGATCCCGCCGACGCGGACGTGCCGGCCGCCGTGCGATCCTCGGTGCTGACCCGCCTCGCCGCCGCGAACCCGCGATATCCGACCACAAGAGACTGACCCTTCCCGCCAACGAAGATGGGAGACGCATGCGCGCAGTACGAGTGAACCGCACCGACGGCCCGGAATCCGTCGTGCTCGAAGAGGTTCCCGAACCCGAACCCGCCGAGGGCGACGTCGTGATCGATATCGAGGCGGCCGGGGTGAACTTCCCCGATCTGCTGCTGACCCAGGACAAGTACCAGTACAAACCCGAACTGCCGTTCATTCTCGGCGGCGAACTGGCGGGCACGGTGCGGCAGGCACCGCAGGGCTCCGAGTACGCGCCGGGCGATCGCGTCGCCGCCATCAGCACGACCGGCGCGTTCGCCGAGGTCGTTACCGTCCCGGCACACGACGTTTTCCCGCTCCCCGAACGGGTTTCCTTCGCCGCGGGCGCGTGCCTCCCGATGAACTACCTCACGATGACCTTCGCACTGCTCACCCGAGGGCAGCTGCAGAAGGGCGAAACCGTGCTGGTCCACGGCGCGGCAGGCGGCATCGGCACCGCCACGGTGCAGCTCGCGCTCGCCATGGGCGCCAGGGTGATCTCGGTCGTCTCGACTCCGGAGAAGGCCGAGTTCGTCACCTCGATCGGATCCTACGAAGTCGTTCTCGCCGAGGGGTTCAAGGACGCGGTGCAGGAGCTGACCGGCGGCGCCGGCGTCGATATGGTCGTCGATCCGGTCGGCGGCGACCGGTTCACCGATTCGCTGCGCAGCCTCGCCCCGCTCGGCAGGCTGCTCGTCATCGGGTTCACCGGCGGCGATATCCCCACGGTGAAGGTGAATCGCTTGCTGCTCAACAACATCGACGTGCGCGGGGTCGGCTGGGGCGCCTACGCGATCCCCCGCCCCGGCTACCAGCGCAAGGTGTGGGACACGCTGTACCCCTACCTCGAATCCGGCGCCGTCGACCCGCCGATCGGTGGCACCGTTCCCCTCGCACGCGCGGGCGAAGCCGTGGCAGGGCTGGGAAAGCGGGCCGTGCTCGGCAAGTTCGTCGTGGACGTACGAGCGGAAAGGTGAGTGCTGTGAACGACTTCCCGCACACGATCACACTCGAGAAGGACGGCCCCGTCGGCAGGATGCGCTTCAGCAGCGAGCACCCGGCCAACGTGTTCACCCTGCCGATGTTGCGCGAGATGGCTGAACACGTCGGCGAACTCGAACGGCCCGGCGAGCTTCGCGTGCTGGTCGTCGAGGGACGGGCCGACACCTTCAGCGGCGGCGCCGACCTCCAGTCCATTCTGGACATGGACGAGGCGACCTACATCGACTACATCGAGACCGAATACCGGCTGTTCCGCGCGATCGAGACGCTACCGCTGACGACGGTGGCGCTGTTGCGTGGCTCCTGCGTCGGCAACGCCGCCGAAATCGCGCTGGCGTGCGATTTCCGGGTCGCCGCCGAAACCTGCCGGATCGGCTGGCCCGAGATCCACGTCGGGTTCTTCGCGCCGTCGCAACGTCTCGCGCGATTCGTCGGGATCGGGCAGGCGAAGGAGATCCTGTTCGAGGGCAAGCTGCTCAAAGCGCCGAGGGCGAAGGAACTCGGACTGCTCACCGACGTGGTGGCCGAGGACGAGCTCGAGGCTGCGACCGACAAACTCGCCGCCGACCTGGCCACCCGCGCCCCGGTCGCGGTCCGGCTGACGAAGGCAGGGATCGAGCGGGCGTACAGCTTCCCGCCGGACAATCCCGGTCTGGAGGTGCGCGCCGCGGCACAGTCCTACGCCACCGAGGATCTCCGCGAGGGTGCCGCCGCGATCCTCGAACGCCGTCGGCCGACCTTCCATGGCCGCTGAGGGCGTGCCCGGCCTCCGGGAGAGGCTGGGCCGCTTCATCGAGGACGAGGTGATCCCGGCGGAGCCGCGGTTCTTCGCCGAGCAGGAGGAAACCGGGTACTGGCAAGCGCCAGTGCTCGCCGAGCTGCGGCAGTCGGCGAAGCGGCAGGGCCTGTGGGCGCTGGGGCATCCCGCCGAGATCGGTGGCGGTGGTTTGTCCTTTATGGACTTCGTCTACCTCAACGAGATCATAGGCCGCTCCGAGCTCGGCCAGTTCGCGGTCGGATCGGGCTCGATGCAGGACTGCATCATGCTGCACCGCTACGGCACCGAGGAACAGAAACAGCAGTGGCTGTTGCCCATGGTGCGGGGCGAGATCTTCCCGTCGGTCGGGCTGACCGAACCAGAGGTGGCGGGCTCCGATCCGACACTGATACGCTCGCGTGCCCGGTTCGACGGCGACGAGATCGTGGTGGACGCACACAAGTGGTTCACCAGCGGCGCCACCAACGCCGCATTCACGACGATCTTCGCGGAAACCGATCCTGACGCGCAGAGCAGGCACCGCCGGTTCTCCGCGATCATCGTGCCGACCGGAACACCCGGCTACCGGATCGAACGGGTCGTCCCGACCATGGGACACACCGGCGGCGGGCACTGCGAGATCCGCCTCGACGGCGTGCGGGTTCCTGCCGGGAACCTGCTCGGCGGCCGCGGCGAGGGATTCGTGATCGCGCAGCGGCGGCTCGGGCCCGGCCGGATCTTTCACTGCATGCGCTGGCTCGGACAGGCGCAACGGGCGTTCGAGCTGATGGTCGACCGCGCGAACAGCCGGTACGCGCACGGCTCACAGCTGGCCGAGAAGGGCGAGATCCGCCGGTATATCGCGGAATCCGCAGCGCAGATCCAAGCGCACCGGCTGATGACACTCGACGCGGCGCGACGACTGGACGCCGGCGCGGACGCACGCGTCGAGATCGGGCTGATCAAGTTCCACGGCGCGGCGATGCTGCACGATGTGATCGACCGCGCGATCCAGGTGCACGGCGCGCTGGGGGTCACCAGCGACACGCCGCTGGAGCGGATGTACCGGGAGGCGCGGTACGCCCGCATCTACGACGGGCCGGACGAGGTCCACCGGATGTCGGTCGCGCGCCGGCTGCTCAAGGATCCGGCCTCCGCACCGTGGGTGGAGGCGGGATGATCAAACTGGTGTTCTGCCTCCGGCGGCTCCCGGGCCTGTCCCGGCACGAGTTTCTTCGCTACTGGCTGGAGGAACACGGCCCGCTGGTCCGCTCACACGCCGAGGCGCTGCACATCCGGCGGTACGAACAGGCCCACTCCGTGGAATCGGCGGCGGGCGACGCATTGGCCGCTGTGCGCGGTGCGCCATCACCGTTCGACGGCGTGGCCTCCCTGTGGTTCGACAGCATGGCCGATATGCGCGCGGCGGGCGCCACCCCGAGCGGCCGCCACGCGGCGAGGGAACTGCTCGAAGACGAACGGCGCTTCATCGACCTGCCCCGCTCGCCCCTTTGGTTCACCGAAGAGCACCGTATCGTCTGACGGCGCCGGCGTGTTGACCAGGCCGGTGCGGTAGGCCTCGGCCGCGTCCACGCGCATCCCGGTCATCGGCCATTCCTTCGCGATGCCCAGCGTCGGCCTTACGACCGTCGACGACGACCGTGGCCCCGGCTCGCTCACCGGCCTCGATGTAGCCGGCCACGCGGTCCCGGTGCTCAGCGCTGATCTTCCGGTGCGCCGGCAGCGCCTCGACGGCTTCGCGGTCGCCGTGCAACACGGTGAAAACGCCGTCGGGAAGACCGGCCTCCTGCCACAGCCGGGCGATGAACATCGACGCCGACGGATCCTTCTCGCTCGGTTTGAGGACGAACGCGTTGCCGGCCGCGATCGCGTTGGCGCACATCCACAGCGGCACCATGGCCGGGAAGTTGAACGGGGTGATGCCCGCGACGACACCGAGCGGCTACCGCAGCGAGTGCACGTCCACCCCGGTCGTGGCCTGCGCCGAAAACTCACCCTTCAGCAGGTTCGGCACAGCGGTGGCGTACTCGACGTTCTCCAGTCCCCGCGCGACCTCGCCCGCCGCGTCGGAGAGCACCTTTCCGTGCTCAGCGGTGATCACCGCGGCGAGGTCGGTGACCCGGGCATGGAGCAGCTCACGAAACGCGAACAGCACCTCGGCCCGTTTCGACAGCGACGACCGACCCACGCGGAGTCTGCTGTCCCGTCGCAGGGTTGAACACCGGCGCCCGGCGAGTACCGTTGCCCGGCACCTCGCGGCCGCCGATCCAATGTGGAATCAGTGCTCATGTCGTCCTCTCACGCAGGTCGAGGTTCTCGCAGACGACGATCCTCGCGCGCAGGCAGGCTCGGTGCGCGGGCAGGCCGTCGGCACCGTGCTCGGCCTCCGCCGGATCGATGGAGCGCGCGTCAGTGCCGACCATCCGGATGCCACGCGCCGCGAGGTGCTCGACGCACCCGGCCCATTGTTGGTGGTGCTGATCGCGTTCGCACGCTTACCGTCCGCATGGCGGCGGTCCTGGCGTCACGACTGGATGGGATCCCTGGCACCGGCTGGACGTTTCGGCGGCGGAACTGGGCTCACATGTTCTTCGCTGCGGACACGATGGCTTCCCGAATACGGTGGTACGTGCCGCAGCGGCAGATGTTGCGAATCTCGTCGAGGTCGGCGTCGCCGATCTCGTGTCCCTCGGCGCGGGCCTGGCGAACCTTGGCAACGGCGGCCATGATCTGCCCGGGCTGGCAGTAGCCGCACTGGGCGACGTCGTAGTCGAGCCACGCTTCCTGCATCGGATGCAGGTCCTTGCCGACGGTAGCCGGCAAGCCTTCGATCGTTGTGATCTCGTCGGTGTCCTTGATGTCGGAGACCTGCACCGAACAGGGATTGAAGGCCTTCCCGTTGATGTGGCACGTGCACGCCTTGCAGACGTCGAGGCCACACCCGTATTTCGGGCCGGTCACGCCGAGCAGGTCGCGAAGCACCCACAACAACCGCACGTCACCGGGGCAGTCGACGGTGACCGGCTTGCCGTTGAGCCGGAAACTGTGTTGTGGCATGGGACTCTCCTTCAGCGCGCGTAGCGCAGGCCATCGGTCGGGGACTGCGGAATGGACGGCACCGTGGGCAGCGGCTCAAACGCGAGCGGGCCGTTGTGGTTGACCGGAAATCCGGTCGGCAATGACCCTGTGGCACGGGCGAGCGCGCACGCGGTGGCCGCCTTTGACGCGGCGACACCGAACTCGCCGGCGCCGCCCGGTTCGCCGGTGGTCGGCGGCATGACGATGATCTGCATCTCCGGCGGGGTGTTCCACTGGCGCGAGTAGAAGTAGTTGTCCCAGCTGCCTTCCAGGAAATTGCCGTCCTTCAGGTGCAGGCTCTCGGTCAGTACCTGCCCGATCGCATCCATCGTGCCGCCCATCATCTGGGCTTCCAGACCACGCGGATTGACCGCCAGTCCCGCGTCGATCGCGAATACGACCTTGGTGACACGGGGGCCGGTGACGGCGTCGCGGATCTTGCGGTCGACCGTCCGGGGCCGGGCGTCGATCTCGACCAGCGCCGCGGTCGCCCCCTTGTACTCGGTGTGCAGGGCGATGCCCTGCGCGGTGCCGGGTGCCATCGGCCGCCCCCACCGGCCGACCTGGGCAACCTTGTCCAGCACCGCCCGGGCTCGGTCGTCCTTGAGGAAGGACCGGCGGAACCGGTAGGGGTCCTGGCCCATGGCGCCGGCCAACTGGTCGACCATCAGCTCCACCGCGGTGACCACATCCGGGTTGTACAGGTTGCGGTTGCTGCCGGTGTGGAAGGTGTCCCACTGCATGATCTCGTTGAGCGCCTGCGTGACCGCGCCGAAGTTGTAGGGCACATTCGCCGTGGTCTCGAACACCGGCTGCGAGTACTGCGTGAAGTTGCCCAGCCCCAGCGGCACGAGCTTGGCGGCGTCCGCGCTGATCATCTCGCCGAGTGCCATCGTGTAGTCGGTGGCGACGCTGGTGTGCCGCTGCTCGAACGAGAGCACGTTGCCGGCCAGATAGCTCGCGCGCACCCGGGAGATGCACATCGGATGCACGCGCCCGTACCGGAACTCGTCGGTGCGATGCCACATCAGCTTGACCGGCTTGCCCATCTTCTGCGACGCCTCCGCCGCCTCGACCATGACGTCGGGGAACATGCGCCGCCCGAACGCACCGCCGCCCTGCACGACATGCGCGGTGACCGCGCTTTGCGGTAGCCCGAGTTTCTGCGCCACCATTTGCTGGGCGTAGATCGGCGTTTGCATGCACGCCCACAACTCGACGCGCCCGCCACGCACGTCGGCGACCGCGGTCTGCGGTTCGAGCGCGCTGTTGCTCTTCCAGTGGAAGGTGAACACCTGCTCGATCGTCTTCGCCAGCGGCGGCAGGCTCGGCACCGCGAGCGGAATCTCGGCCTTCTTCAGCTTGGACAGGATGGTGTCGTCGGACTCGCCGTCGACGCTGCCCGGCCCCCACACCACCTTCAGCGCGCGCACGGCGTCGACGCACTGTCCGAACGTGTCACCGCGGACGGCGACGCCGGTCGAGATCACCGCGACGTCAGTGATCCCGGGCATCGCCTTGACCTCGGCGAGGTTGCGCACCGCCTTGACGGTGCCGTTGATCGTCGGCGCCCGGCAGATCAGAGTCGGCTTCGCACCGGGGACCTGGAGGTCCATGGCATAGGGCTTGCGGCCGGTCACGGCATCCAGCGCGTCGACGCGGTTGTGCGGTTTGCCGATGACCGTGAACTCCGACTGCGGCTTCAGCGTGACCGAGACCTGTTTGGACACCGAGGTCGCCGCCTTCGCCGCCAACGCACCGTAGGACAGCGGCAGCCCGGATGCGGAGATGATCGTGCCCGCCTTGGTCGTGAGGTTCGTGACGTTGTCGCCCAGCTCGATCGCCGCGGCTTGCAGCAATCGTTGACGAGCGAGCGCGGCAGCCACCCGGAACGGGGTGTAGGTCGAGATGGTGGTGTTCGAGCCGTAGGTCGCCTGGTTGAACACCAGCTCCGGCCGTGCGTCGGCCAGGGTGATGTGCACCTTTTCCACGGGCAGGTCGAGCTCCTCGGCGATCAGCATCGCCGAGGAGGTGGTGATGCCCTGGCCCGACTCACAGCGCGGCATCGCGAACGAAGCAGTGCCATCGGGATTGATCGTGACCGTGATCAGGTTCGCGGTCGACACCGTCGCATCGGTCAGAATGTCGTTCAAGTCAATGATGTCCGACGGCTGCGGGCCCGACGGCACGGCCGCCGAGGCGCGGCCGGACCCCAGCAACGTCTCGCCCAGCTGCGCGGCCGCCACCAGGGTGGGCGCGGCCAGCAAGTACCCCAGAAACCGGCGCCGATCCGTGCGTCCGGGCTGTGGTTCACCGGTGTCGCGGCGTCGAGTGGTCATCGTTGATCCTCTCCCGAGGCGGACGAACACGCCCCGCCCGTGTTGCGCGTTGGGAGGATCCTGTTCGGGCGCGCGACCGGAATCCAGGGCAATCCGCACAGGAAAAGCGCCTCGCCACTGGGCACATAGATCTGATCACCCGAACGAGTGAGGGATTGTCGGGTGAAAATGACCAGATCGCGGTTCGATCGTTGTCATACGCAACAAGGCAATGTGTCAGGACGAACGCGATGACCGTGCAGAACGCCACTCCCGGCGGCTGGCTTCACCAGCTCGCGGGCCGATCCCTCGACGCCCTCCCCAGTCTCGCGGACCACCTCGTCGAGCAGATGTGGGACGACGTCTACGACCCCTCAGGGCCAGTGCCCAAGGACGACCTGTGGCGATCCTGCCACGACAACCTGGGAAACATGCTCGAGGCCCTGCGCGGGCGCGTACCCACGCCACACACGCTTCTGCAGACGGCACGGGCCACCGGCGCCCGGCGGGCACAGCAACACTGTCCGCTGGAATGGGTTCTGCAAGCCTGGCACAGCGGCGGGGAAATCATCTGGAACGACCTCGCGCAGCGTGCCGGGGCCGGCGAAGGGGCGGAGCTGCATCAACTGGTGCGGTGCACCAGCGATATCTGGGGTGTGACCGACCGATTCTCGATCGAGATGGCCGCCACCTACCAGCGCGTGGAACACCGGCTCCTCGGCGGCACCGACCGCCACCTGGCCGAAATCATCGACGCACTCCTGCACGGGCGGGTCGCGCAGGTCGAGACCGAAGCCGTCCGGGCGCTGCGGCTCGGCGCGGACCAGCGCTTCCTCGTCGCCGTCGCCGAGGACGCGCCCCCCTACCACGGCGCCGCCACCGCACTGGCCCAAGCGCTGCACAGCCACGACATCCACTCGGCCTGGCGACTGCACGCCGGTACCCATGTCGGCGTCATACCCACCACCGACACCACACCCGACAACGTCGCCGCGATCCTACGGCTGCCCGCCGCCGCACGGATCGGTCTGTCGCCGATGCTCCAAGGACTGCCCGAAACCCCGAGCGGCTACCGAATGGCGGCGCTGGCGATGGCCACGTTGCCGGCGCACCGGCCGGCCGCGACCACACTCGACCGATGCCTGCCCGACGCGCTGCTACTGGCCTCCCCCGACCTGGCACGGCGCCTTGTCGCCACCACCTTCGGACCGCTGCTGCAGCTGCCTGCCCACGAACGGGACGAGCTGCTACGCACTGTCCAAGCCTGGGTCCACGGCCTCGGATCACCATTCCGCGCGGCGAAAACGCTGTACTGCCACCGCAACACGGTCCTCAACCGGCTCAACCGCGTGCGGACCCTCACCGGCCTCGACCCCCACGACGTCGGCGTCTGGCCCCAGCTGATGCTCGCCATGTCCGCTCTGCAGCAGGAATCCGGAACACGACCCGAAAGCCCGTAACCGTGCACGTCGCCGCGTCGCCGCAGACGGTCGCGGTCGCACTGTCCGGGGCTGGACGAAGGAGCCGCGACCGCGTCGAGATCGGCTCCCGATTCGGCGCGGGAGCCGGACCGCCGTCGGCGCCCCTCCCAGGTGTGGAGTCACCACCAGAATTGTGCAACAATTTCGTCGCATCCGATCGTCAATCACGACGAACGACACGCTACGGTTGATGTTGTTGTACAACATTGGAGGTCGCACACGATGGCGGTAGCCGCGAGCACGGAGCAGGCCGGCGAGCGCGGGCCGGATGCGGGTGCCAACCGGACGTCGCAGGCATATCAGGAGCTGCGTTCGCTCATCCTGTCCGGCCACTACGAACCCGACTCGCGCCTCACCGAGTCCGACCTCACCGGCCGGCTGGGTATCTCGCGCGGCACGCTGCGGTCCGTGCTCGCCCGCCTCGCGCAGGAGGGCTACGTCACCGCCGAGGCCAACCGCAGCGCGCGGACCCGCTCGTTCTCGGTGGAGGAGGCGATCGAGATCCTCGAGACCCGCGAGGTGCTGGAGTCGGCGCTCGCCGCGAACGCCGCCAAACGCGCCACCGAAGCGGAAATCGAAGAGATGACCAAGACCTGCAAGCGCATGTGGGAATGCCAGGTGCCGGGCGGACGCGAAGAATACTGGGAACTCAACCGCCGCTTTCACGAGCAGGTCCGCCAGGCCGCGCGCCAGGCCACCCTCACCAGGTTCGTCGACAGCCTGCTCTACCCGCTGGTCATGCGCCAGTACCGCGACGCCGACCGCACCAATCCGCGCGTCGACTCCGTGCGCGAGCACGAGGCCATCCTCGCCGCCATCGTCACCCACAATCCGGAGGCCGCCGCGTCCGCGATGCGTCACCACCTGTCCGCGGCGCGGCGGGATCTCCAGTTGCGGTTCGCCGCGGCGAGCTAGGACCACAACGCGACCGTCCACGCCGGGTCCAGCACGACGGTCACCTCATCCCCCGGCCGGACGGACAAGTGCGCATCGGCGTAGGCGCGGAGCGACACATCGCCCACCATCGCCACCACCTCGTGCCGGTCGCCCAGGTACTCGGTCGTCGTGATCCGCGCCGCGAAACGGTTCGGGCCCTCCGCCGGCTCCGTGGTGACACGGATGTTCTCGGGCCGGATGCACACGGACAGCTCCTGGCCCGCGGTGGGCGGCGACGGCGGCGCGGTGAACCGCTCGCAGCGCACCACTCCGACGGCCGTCTTGGCATCCACCGCGCGGTCACCCGAGGCATCGACGACGCCGGGAACGAGGTTGGCGCTGCCGATGAAGTCGGCCACGAACCGCGACGCCGGCGAATCGTAGATCTCGCTCGGCGACCCGATCTGCTCGATCCGGCCGCGGTTCATCACGACGATCGTGTCCGACATCGCGAGTGCCTCGCCCTGGTCGTGTGTCACGTAGATCGATGTGACACCGAATTTCTGCTGGAACGAGCGCAGTTCCGCGCGCAACTGCGACCTCAGCTTCGCGTCCAGATTGGACAGCGGCTCGTCGAGCAGCAGGACTTCCGGCTCGCACAGCAGCGCCCGCGCCAGCGCCAGCCGCTGCTGCTGGCCACCACTGAGCTGCGTGGACCACCGGTCGGCGTACTCCGACAGCCCCACCTGCTCCAGCATGGCGAGCACGCGCTTCTTCGTCTCGGCACGCGGATAGGTCTTGCGGCCGTGGCGAAGCGGGAACGCGGCGTTGTCGAACACCTTCATGTGCGGCCAGATCCCGTAGGACTGCGGCACCATCGCGATCGGCCGTGCCTCCGGCGCGATGTCCCGGCGCGCCGCGGCGGAGAACACGGGTTGGCCGTTCATCGAGATCTCGCCGCTGTCGGCGGTTTCGAGCCCGGCGAGGCACCGCAGTGTCGTCGTCTTGCCGCATCCGCTCGGGCCCAGCAGCGTGAAGAAGCTGTTGCGCGGCACGGCGAAGCTGACGTTGTCCACGGCGAGGCTCACCTCGCCGTCGTGTTTGCGGGTGAATCGTTTCTCCAAGCCGGAGATTTCCACGGCATGGCTGGAAGAAAGCATGGTCACACCTCACATGTGTTGTTGGAAGCCACGACGGTTGACCCACCAGACGGAGACGGCCGACAGCGCGAGCAGCAGCACCGCGAGCGCGCTGGCCTCGGGATAGTTCGCGCTCTCGCCGATCATGTCCCACAGCAGCACCACGACGGTCCGGTTGTCCGAGCTGGACAGCAGCAGCGCGATGGGCAGCTCCCCCAGCGCGTTGGCGAAGACCCACAGCCACGTCCGGGACACGGCGGGCGCGGCGAGCGGGAAGACGATCCGGCGCAACACGGTGCCCGTCGTCGCCCCGGAGACACGGCCGACTTCCTCCAGCCCGCCGTCGAGTTGCAGCAGCGAGGTCTGGATCATGCGGGAGCCGCGCGGGATGTAGCGGGTGGTGAGCGCGATGACGATGATCCAGATCGTGCCGTACACCCGGAACGGCAGGAACAGATAGAGGAACAACACCGCGACGCCCAGCACCACACTGGGAATGGCGAAGACCAGAAAGGACAGGTCGAACAGTGCCTTGCCCACCCGGCCGCCTCTGGTCGAGGCCAGCGCAAGCCAGAAAGCGAAGCCGGCGGTCAGCGTCGCCGTCACGAGACTGATCACCACGGTGTTGAACAGCGCGTGGCTCAGCGCCGGGTTGGCGAAGATCGCGGCGTAGTTGGCGAAGCTGAGGGAACCGAAGCTGCCGAGCCGGATCGGTTGCAGGAACGGGGTGAGACTGGTCCAGATCAGGGTCAGGATGGGCACGATGATCGCGACGAGCACGTAGAGCGTGACGATGACGACCACCGGGACGCGCCACCGGCCCAGCCGCACCGGCGTCGCACGGTAGCCCTTGCCACCGACCACCTGGAACCGGTGCGACTCGCGTGTCTGCCTGCGGTAGACGGCGATCATCACGAGCGAGAGCAGCACCAACAGCACACCGTACGCACTGGCCTGCCCGTAGTTCGACTGCCCCGACGGCGGTTGCAGCGCCGCCTGGACGAGGCTCGCGAACACGAAGATCTGGTCCGGCATACCGAGAATCGCCGGGATCGCGAACTCCTCCAGCGCGATGACGACGAGCATCATCGAGGCCGCGGTGATCGCGGGCAGGGTGAGCGGCAGGACGACCTTGCGCGTCCTGGTCAGCCACCCGGCTCCCGACGTCGCGGCGGCCTCCTCGAATTCGAGGTTGAGCCGGGCGAAGGTCGGCGCGAGCATGATGTACATGCCCGGCACGCCGAAGATGCCGGCCACCAGGATCATGCCCGGCAGCGAGTAGATGTCGACGGTGAAACCGAAGACGCGCTCGACCAGGATGGCGAGCGGACCGTTCGCGGGATTGGCCGTGAGCACCCACGCGACCGCCATGACGGTGGCGGGCACGGCCATCGGGGCGAGCGTGCTCGGCGCGAGGAACCGGCGCCCGGGGATGTCGGTGCGCTCGAACAGGTACGCCAGGCTCACGCTGATGACCAGCGCCACGGCCACCGTGCCGAGCACGAAGATCAGCGAGTTGAGCGCGACCTCCGCCAGGCGGTGTGAGGTGAGGATGTTCGTGAAGTTTCCGAGCGTGAACCCGGGTATCTCGAAGGGCAGCTTCAGCTCGCTGTCCTTCAGGCTGCTGTAAATCAGCATTCCCAGTGGAAACAGCACCAGGTAGGCGAGGATAACGCCGATGGCGATGTTGACGCCCACCAGGACGCGGTCCCGGCGTTTGGGCCGTACGCCGGGCGAGAGTTGTTGGGTGACAGACTGCATCGCTGGAGTCTCCAAAGGTCAGCGTCGTCAGTTGACGTCCGTGCCCAGTGCCTTTTCGACCTGGGGGAAGAAATCCGCGAACTGCTGGTACTGCTTGATGTCGGTCTCGCTGAACCATTGGACACCGGCGGCACACAGGGCGCCGATGACGCGGTTCTTCCCGGCGTCCGTGCAGTCCGTGTTGGTCGGGATGATCGAGTTGTAGCTCTTCACGAGCGCGGCCTGGCCTTCCTGAGAGGCGAGGAAGGCGGTGAGCAGGCGGCCCGCCGCCGGATGCGGTGCGCCCTCGGGCACGAACAGGTAGGCCTTGTTCGCGTTCGTCGGGCCGACCGGAGCGACGGCCACGGGCGCGCCCTTCGCCTGGTCCTCCAGCACGAGGTTGATGAGGTCCGTGCCGACCGGGGTCTGGCCGGAGACGATGTTCGTGTGCGCCTGCGTCGTGTTGTCGGTGTAGTGCGGATGCAGCGCCGCCAACTTGGACGCGTAGTCGAGTCCGGCGTTCGTGCCCAGCGCCGGATCCTGCGCCCACACGGTCATGAAGGAACCGCGCGACTCGACGGTGAGCTTGCCGTTGTTCCATTTCGGATCGAGCAGCGCGCTCCAGCTCGCGGGCGCCTGGGCCTTGGGCACCGCGGCGGTGTTGTAGGCCCACACCTTCGGCACGGCCCAGATGTAGACGAAGTTGCCGGCGAAGATCTGGTTCGCGGGCACCTTGAAGTCGGCCCAGTCCACCTTCGCCGCCATGTCCAGCGATGGCAGCACCGTGAGGCCGCCCGCGTTGGACACGTCGAAGCTGACCCGATCGGCCGCCTGTTCCACGTTGAGCTGCGTGACGAGGTCCGGGGCCTTCTTGTTGGTGTACTTGACATCGATGCCCGGGTACTTCTTCTTGAACGCGTTGATGGCGGCGCGCATCTGCGACTCCGGCTTCGGCGCGTACCAGATGACCTGGCCCTCGGCCTTGGCCTCCTGGTACAGCGCGTTCAGGTCGGTGGCCGTCGGCGCGGGCGGCGCACTGCTGCCGCACGCCGACACGACGAGCGCGATCGCCATCCCCAGCGCGGTCGCGACAACCGCGCGAGTCCGCTGCCCGATCCGGTTCACGGCGATCACCGGCCCTCGGTGCCGGAAAGCCCGTACAGACTTGCCGCGGTACCCCCCGTGATCAGCGCCAGATCGGCGGGGGCGAGCGTGGGCAGCTGCGCCTCGATCAGGCCGGCCAGTTCGGACAGAGCCCCCTCCGAGGCGGGAAAGTTCGATCCCCACATGACATTCGCCGCGCCGAATTCCGCCACCAGGGCGCGGACCAGCGGTGCGGCGGACCCGGTCTCGCGTTGCGCGCGCAGGATGGCCGGCGGGGTGAGCTTCACGAACACGCGGCCGGTTTCGTTGAGGGGACTGGCATACAGCGGCTCGCCGCCGCCCAGCCGCGGCCTGCCCGCGTGGTCGAGGATCACGGTGAGGCCCGGGTACTGCCGGAGTAGTCCGGAAAGGATGGTCGCGTGCTGCGCGTGCATCTGGATGCACACCGGGATCCGGCGGTCGGACAGGAACTGCCAGACCGGCGTCATGCGCTCGTCGTCGAGACCGCGGCCCGGCGTCGGTACGGCGGTGGTGCCGTCCGCGGCGCGGATACGCACGCCGGAGAAGCCGCGCTCGTCGACCCAGTGGTGCAGGTCGTCGACGGCCTTCGGGGACAGGAAGTCCACCGAGCACACCCCGCTGAGGCGGTCGCGGTGCCGCGCGAGCTGATCGGCCACGTAGCTGTTGTCGAATCCGTAGACCGTGGACGCCTGCACGACGACGAGGTGGTCGACGCCGGCGGCGTCGGCCTCGCGCAGCAGGCCGTCGATGTCGGTCGGCCGTTCCTGCGACCAGGTGGAGCGGTGCCCGCCGAGCGGCGCCGCCGGGTACGCGGCGGTGTCGGGCGAGATGATGTGGGTATGCGTGTCAACGCTGAACATGAGTACCTCGAGACTGGGTGGAATGGACGCGCTCAGGCGAGGTGACGGGTGAAGTCGTCGAGCAGTTCGGCGACGGTCACCGGCGTGCGGATGACGTTCTGCTGCAGGGCGTAGTCGATCGCGGTCTGCAGGCCCGCGACGAGTTCGTCGGTCACGCCGGCCCGCAGTGCGCGCACGCGCGGCCCCGGCTCGGCGTCAGCGGCCTTGCGCGCTTCGATCTGGGCACTGAAGGCCTGGTACAGCTCGGAAACCGTGCCAGGCTCGGCTTCCAGGAGATCGCGCCGCACGGTGAGCATGTGGTTGATCGGCACCGTTGCGTGCCGCTCGCCCCAAGCCTCCTCGGCCGCGCGCCAGTCCGGGATGATCGGCACGAGCGGTCCCTGCGCGCTGTCGAGCGCGGGCGGGCCGAGGACGGCGGCCACGACGTCCCCGCGCTTCAGTACGTCGAGCAGCTTGCCGGTGGTGCGTTCGACGTTCGGCGGTTCGGCATAGCTCGCGACGTGCGGCTCTTCGACGGTCACCCACGTGACGTCCTTGGCGTCCACACCGAACTCCTCGTGCAGGATTCCCCGCACCCACAGGCCGGTCGTCTGGCTGTACGCGCGGACCCCGACCCGCTTGCCCGTGAGGTCGGCCGGGGCGATCTCGGGCGAGCCGGGCCAGCGGGTGAGTGAGTGGTGGTGGAAGTCCCCGCTCAGCACCACCGGAAGGAGCGAGATCGGGGCGCCGGCCTCGCGAGCCTGCAGGAAGGTCGCGACTGCCAGCTCACTCACGTCGTACCGCAGTTCGCGCACCATCGGCGCGAAGGCCTTGTAGATCGGGTCCACCGCGGCGAGCTCGACTTCGTGGCCGCCGGCGCGGAAGCCGGGGTCGGCGAGGAATGCCGTGTGCGGGTAGGACTTCGTCACGATGGACAAGGCTCTGGCCATGAACAACTCCTCTGTTGCGTCCGTACCCGGAGAGTGGCCCGGGTCGGCCGGAAGACCGGCGTCGACCACCGGGAATGTCTAACAGTATCGGTCACCGTACGCGGACGACGAGGCGATATCAAGACCACTCTCCGCGAATCGTTTAACAATCTGGACGATCGCTCGCCCCATGGGCAAGCGACCCACGCTGGACGACCTGCGAATCCCCAGTTCCGCAACCCTCTCCACGATTGTTGTACAGAATCGTCACCGGAAGGACTTCTTGCAGACATCTGCGCACGACTGCTAACGTACCCGAAGCAAGTTGTTAAACAATCTAGAGCGGGCGGCGAGGTCACGGCTTTGATAGAGATCGACGAAGAGATCGCGGTGCCCGCACCGCCCGAACGGGTGTGGCAGGTCGTCTCCGACCCCGCCGAGGTCGTGTCCTGCATCAGCGGTGCCGAACTCGGCGACTCACACGATGACGGCTCCTTCGACGGCACGCTGGTCGTGAAGTTCAGCGCGGTGCGGGTGCGGTTCGGCGCCAGGGTGTCGCTGGACCTCGACGAACCCGAACGCGAGGGACGGCTTTCCGCGCGCGGCCGGGACGGGCAGGGCGCGACGCGGTTCGGCGCGCACGCGACCTTCCGTGTCACCGGCGACCAGGCCGGCGGCGCACGGGTGCACATGGCGGGCGAGGTGAACCTCGCGGGCAAGCTCGCGTCGCTGATCGAAGCGGGTGCCGGCGCCGTGGTCTCCCGGATGACCAAGGACTTCACGGACGAGCTGATCCGCCGGTGCGCCGGCGAACAGGCGGCCCCCGAGAAGCTTTCCCTCTGGGCGCGGGTGCGGGCGTGGTGGCGCCGCGTCGTCCACAAGCGACAGATCGAGCAGAGCGGAGTGTCCAGTGGCAAGGCTGAATAGCGTCATCGGCGTCCTCGAGGAAGGCAAGCACGCGTTCGCGGCGTTCGTCTCGCCCGAACCGGCCGCGGCGTTGGAGTTCGCGACCAGCGACTACGACGGTGTGGTGTTCGAGGCCGAGCACAAACCGTGGGACGCCACCACGTTACGGGACAGCCTGCAATACCTGCTCAACCGCAGACGGATCCACGACGCCGGGACGCTGGCCGCCGCCCCCACTCCCCTCGTCCGCGTCCCGGTCAACGGCGCCGAACACGGCCAATGGCACGCCAAACAAGCACTCGACCTCGGCGCCTACGGCATCGTCTGGCCCCACATCAGCCGGGTCGAAGAAGCCCGCAACGCCGTCGCGGCCTGCCGCTACCCCCGGATGCCCGGCGAAAACCGGTTCGAACCGGCGGGCCTGCGTGGCGACGCCCCCACCGCCGCCGCCCGCTACTGGGGCGTCTCGAACCAGGACTACTACGCCAAAGCCGACGTGTGGCCACTCGCGCCGGACGGCGAAATCCTCGTCGTGATACAGATCGAGGACCAGCTCGGCATCCACAACCTCCCGGCCATCCTCGAGCAGGTCCCCGGCATCGGCCTCATCCTCATCGGCGAAGGCGACCTCAGCCAGGAACTCGGCGTGCCCCGCCAACTCGACCACCCGCTGATGATCCAGGCCCGCGACCGCATCGTGAAGATCTGCCACGAGCACGACGTCATCGTCGGCCACCCCCACGTCACCGCCACCAACGCCGCACAGGTCATCGACCAGGGCTACCGCTTCCTCATGTCCGCCCCGGTACAAACCCACCCCGGACTCGACCTCGGCCGCACCCTCACCGGCCGATCCTGACCCCCAGGAGACACCGTCCATGATCATCGACTGTCACGGTCACTTCACCACCGCACCACCCGCCCTCGCCACCTGGCGCGAACGCCAGATCAGGGCGTTCGAGGACTCGGGGGCACGCATCTCCCCCGACGAACTACACATCACCGACGAGGAGATCCGCACCGCCATCGAGAACGCGCAGCTCAAACTGCAGCGGGAACGCGGCACCGACCTCACCATCTTCTCCCCCGGCGCCGGCAAAATGGCCCACCACTACGGCGACGTGCACACCAGCCTGGTCTGGTCCCAGGTCAGCAACAACCTCATCGCCAGGGTGCGCGACCTCTTCCCCGACCGCTTCGCCGCAGCATGCCAACTCCCCCAATCCCCCGGCGACGCCCTGGCTTCGTCCATTCGCCACTCCGCGGAGGAACTGGAGCGCTGTGTCATTGACCTGGGATTCGTGGGGTGTCTGCTCAACCCCGACCCTTCTGACGGCTACTGGCAGGCACCCCCGTTGACCGACCGCGTCTACTACCCCCTCTACGAAAAAATGGTCGAACTGGACGTCCCCGCCATGATCCACGTCGCCATGTCCCGCAACCCCGCCATCCAAGGCACCTGCGCCCACTACCTCAACGGCGACACCACCACCTTCATGCAACTCTGCGAATCAAACCTCTTCACCGACTTCCCCACCCTGCGCCTCATCCTGCCCCACGGCGGCGGCGCGGTGCCTTATCACTGGGGCCGCTACCGCGGCATGATGCTCGACCGCGGCCGACCACCCCTCGAAGAAGCCGTACTGCGCAACGTTTTCTTCGACACCTGCGTCTACCACAAACCCGGCCTCCAACTCCTCACCGACACTATCCCCGCCCACAACATCCTCTTCGCCTCCGAAATGATCGGCGCCGTCCGCAGCACCGACCCCGAAACCGGCCGCCGCTTCGACGACGTCAAAGCCACCCTCGACACCATCAACACCATCAACAAAACCGACCGGCAGGCCATCTACGGCGACAACGCACTCCGCGTCTTCCCACGCCTGGAAAGCGTGCTGTCCACCACGAAACAGGAGGTCGCACGGTGAAGGTCTACGAAGCACTCGCCACGGCGTTCGCCGCCGAGGGCACCACCGACGTGTTCGGCATGATGGGCGACGCCAACATGCACTGGATGAACGCCCTCGCCGGCCACGGCGTGAAGCTGTACGAGGTACGGCACGAGGGCGCCGGGCTGAGCATGGCGCACGGATTCGCCCGCGCCTCCGGCCGGCCCGGCGTCGTGACCACCACGAGTGGGCCCGGTACCGCGCAGCTGGCCACGTCGATGATCGTGGCCGCCCGTGCGCGCATCCCGCTGGTCGCGTTCTGCGGCGAGACCGCGCTCGGTGACCAGGGCGCGGTGCAGTACCTCGACCAGCGGCGCTTCGCCGCCGCGATCGAATGCGACTTCCTCCAGGTGACCAAAGCGGACTCCGCCGAGGAGATCGTGCAGCGCGCCTTCTACCGCGCCCGCACCGAATCGCGTCCGGTGATGATCAGCGCCCCCTTCGACGTCCAGCTCCAGGAGTTCGAGGACATCGGCGGCTACGTCCCCTCGACGAAGTTGCTCCGGGCGCCCAAGCTGCTGCCGCACCCCGCGCGGATCGAGGAGGCCTGCGAGATCATCGCGACCAGCAAACGGCCGGTGATCATCGCCGGGCGAGGCGCCCGCCGCGCCGACGCCGGACAGCAGATCCTCGCCCTGCAACAGCGCACCGGCGCCGTGCTGGCCACCACCCTGCAGGCCAAGAACTGGCTGTACGGCGAAACCGACTACCACGTCGGGATCGCCGGCCTGTTCGGCAGCAAGGTCGCGATGGAACTGTTGCAGGACGCCGACTGCGTGATCGCGGTCGGCGCGAGCCTCAACCACTACACGATCGAGAGCGGCTACCTCTTTCCCGATGCCCGCTACATCCAGATCGACACCGCGCCGAACCTGGTGATGGGCAACGGCCAGGTCGCCGACTGCTACGTCCAGGCCGACGCGGTCACCGCACTGGACTCCCTGACCAGCGCTCTGGCCGGCCGCGGCGTCGAACTGGAGGGCTTCCACACGCCCGAGGTGCACGGCCGCCTCACCGCACCGCTGATCGATCCGGCCGAGTACCGCAGCGGCAACGGTTTGCTGGATCCGCGCGAGGCGATCGCGGTGGTCGACGCCGAGCTTCCCGGCGAGTTCGGACTCGTGCTCGGCAGCGGCCACCAGACCGACTTCGGCACGATGCTCTTCCAGCGCTCCCGCGAGATCACCTCGAACTACGGCATGTTCGGCGCGATCGGCCAGGCTCCCCTGCTGACCATCGGGGCCGTGGTCGGCAACGACGGCAAGCCCACATTCGTGGTCGAGGGCGACGCGAGTTTCCTGATGCACCTGTCCGAGTTCGAGACGGCGTGCCGCTACGGGCTGCCGGTGCTGGTCGTGGTCATGAACGACGAAGGGCTCGGCGCCGAGTACCACAAAGCCCAGGCCAAGGGCCTCGATCCCGAGCTCGCGGTGATCCCGACACCCGAGTTGGGCGCGGTGGCCACCGCGCTCGGCGGCAGTGGCGCGACGGTCCGCACAACCGGCGAACTTCGCGCGGCGCTCGCGGAATACGTCCGCGACCCACGGCCCACGGTGATCGACGTGCGGATCACGCGCGAAGTACTCAGCGTCCCCTATCGCCGCATCCAGTACGGCGAGGACGTGTGACCCGACTTTCCGAGGAGACGGACATGAAGATCGTGCTGGGACGGGACGACCTCGCCGCGGCCGCGCTCGAAGCGGCTCCCGGTGCCGAGCGGCTCGACATCAAGCCCGTGCACAAGGCGTCGAAAGGATTCGTGAACAACGCGGCGGCCGACGTGTGCGAACTGGCCGTGGTGACGCTGTTGCAGGCGGCCGCCTACGACAAGCCGGTGGCGCTGCTGCCCGTCACGATGCTGGGCCGCCACCAGCACCAGACCCTGGTGACGATGGGCGGACTGGGCGCGGCGGACGTGTGGGGCCGCAGTGTCGGCGTGCGCTCCTGGAGCCAGACCACCGGCGTCTGGCTGCGTGGCTTCCTCACGGACGAGTACGACGTGAATCTGTCCGAAGTGGACTGGCGGACCTACGAGGACGGGCACATCGCCGAGTACACCGATCCGGCGTGGGTCAAACGTGCCCCGGAGGGCACCAAACTGCAGGCGGACTTCCTCGAGGGCAGGCTCGACTTCGGGATCATGGGCAACGAACTGCCCGCCGACGACCGCATTCGCACCGCCATCCCGGACGCGCTCGATGTCGCGGCGGCCTGGGCGGCACGCGAAGGTTTCGTGCCCGTCAACCACGTCGTCGCGTTCGGACCCGGTTTCGCGCACGAGGACCCGAAGTCCGTGCTCGCGGTCTACGACGCGCTGGCCGAAGCCATCACCGGCCCGGCCGAGCTGAATCCCGTCGGCTTCGAGGCGTTGCGCGCCCCGGTCACGCGGGTCGCCCGCTACGCCTACGAGCAGGAGGTACTGCCGCGGCGCGTCGAGTTCGACGAACTGGTCGAGCGCACCTGCTCCGTGCTCGGTGTTCCCGCGTCGCGGCTGGGCGGCTGAACCACTTCAACGAAAGGCTGAACATGAGCAAGCTCTCGGTGGTCGTCGGCGACTACGCGCACGCGCGGCCGCTGGCGGTGGACGGTTACGAGGTCGAGCCGGTCGAGGTCAAGCCGGTGATCGGCGCGTACCGGCGGATGATCCGCGATCTCGAGTTCGACGTGTGTGAGCTGGCGCCGACCTCGTACCTGATGGCGTTGCAGGCCGGGGTGCGCCTGACCGGGATCCCGGTGTTCCTCAACCGCCGGTTCCACCATGCCGACGTCCAGTGCGGCGCGGCCTCGGGGATCCGCTTTCCCGGTGACCTCAAGGGAAAGCGGATCGGGGTCCGGGCCTACACCGTGACGACGGGGGTGTGGGTGCGGGGGATCCTGCGTGACGAGTACGGGCTCGACATCGACACGGTGACGTGGGTCGTGGACGATGACGACCACATCGAAGGCCGCGCGCCGGGCAACGTCGAGCGCGTGTCCGACGGCCGGTCGCTGGGTGAGCTGCTGCGTGCGGGCGAGATCGACGCCGCGTTCAGCGGGAACGCCGGTACCGGGCGTGCCGGGGCTCCCCGTGCCGGATGGTCCGCGCCGGCCGAGCAGCCCGCCGGCGAGGACGGGCCCTACCCGCTGTTCCCGGATCACGAAGTGCTGGCCGCGGACTGGTACCTGCGCACCGGGATCTATCCGCTGCATTCGGTGATCGCGATCCGCGGCGACCTCGTCGACAGCGATCCCGGCCTGCCTTCGGCGCTGTACGCCGCTTTCGCGGAGAGCAAGCGGCGTCAGGCCGAGGCCGCCCCGGAGTGGTCGGCGCTGCCGCGACTGGGCAAGCAGGCCAAGCAGATCGGCGGCGACCCCATCCCCTATGGATTGCGGGCCAACGACGTCAGCGTGCGCGCACTGGTGAAGTTCTCCCGGGACCAGGGCCTGCTCGACGCGGACTTCCCCGATGAGCCGCGGCGCCTGTTCGCCGATGGCGACTACCCCGATGCCTGAAAGGGGCCCCACCCATGGACATCATCGACACCCACTGCCACATCATCTCCGACGATCTGGCCCGCTACCCGCGGGCACCGATCGGCGGCAAGCAGTCCGGCTGGGCCACCACCCGGCCGGTCACCGCCGAGGGGATGGCCGGGCGCATGGACGAAGCCGGCATCGCGCAGGCCGTGCTCGTGCAGGCCACCACGGCTTACGGCTACGACAATTCCTACGTCCTCGACAGTCGCGCGCGGCGGCCGGACCGGTTCGTCGCCGTAGGCACCGTGGACCCATTGCGACCCGACGCCGCCGACAACCTGGCAGCCGTGACAGGCGCCGATGGTCTGGCCGGGGTGCGGCTGTTCACCAGCGGCAGCACGGTCCCCACCCAGGGCGAGTGGTTCGCGGCACCGGAGACGGATCCGTTCTGGCGCAGGGCTTCCGACCTCGGTGTCCCCGTGTGCCTGCAGATGCGGCTCGGCCCGGCGACCGCACAACTGCACGATCTGCTGCGCCGCCATCCGTCGGTATACGTACTGCTCGACCACATGGGTTACCCGGATATCGCGGCCTCCCCCACGGCTGCGGGCAAGGAGGTCGCCGAACTGGCCGTCCACCCCGGCCTGCACCTGAAGCTCACGCACCGCAACCTCGAACGCCTGCACGACGCCGGTAAGGACGCGGCCGGGTTCCTCGACCCGGTGCTGGAGTCCTTTGGCGCCAACCGGATCGCGTGGGGTTCGAACCTGCCCGCGGCAGAACAGTCGCTGCCGGAGTTGGTGGCCCTCGCACAGAAGGTGCTGGACAAGGTGCCGGAACCCGACCGCCGCGAAATCTTCACGGGCACCGCGCGGCGGCTGTACCCGGGCCTGGCGGCATAGCTCACCGCCTCGGCGAGTGGCGCCGCGCCCACCGGACCGTGGCGCGGCGCCCGGCTGGGTGTGAACTTTGTTATGGGGGCCGGGGGCGCGGACGTCGTCCACGAGACGGTCGTCGGCAACGCGACCGTCCGGAAATCCGCGCAGTCGGCGCGTCACGGTCGACGCGTGGTCGGCATGGGATCGCACACCGGCAGGCTCGCCGAGCTCGACCTGTCGGTTCTGTACCGCCGGGAGATCAGCCTGATCGGCAGCCACGGCTCGAACCGGTCCGAGATCGGCGAATTCCTCCCGCTGCTGGCCAACGGCACCCTGACCCCGGTCGTCGACTCCGTCTACCC
Source organism: Amycolatopsis acididurans (assembly GCF_012328925.1). Lineage (GTDB taxonomy): Bacteria > Actinomycetota > Actinomycetes > Mycobacteriales > Pseudonocardiaceae > Amycolatopsis_E > Amycolatopsis_E acididurans. The sequence goes on along the minus strand of NZ_JAAXLS010000004.1, from coordinate 297,569 downwards.
CCTGGCAGAAGCCGCGGACGCCCAGGCCCGGCTCGACTCGCCCGACCGGTTCGGCAAGATCGTCCTGGCGATAGGCTGAGGAGAACCCTTGTGTGCGGCCCGCGAGCAGCCGTTGAAGACAGCCCGCCCGTCCTTCGGCCCGCAGGTAGCGGGCGAAGGAGTTCACGAGGTCGGTGAGCGCTTCGGCCATGTGACCGAAGTTATCGGGCGAGTGAGCGATGTGCGAACGGCCGGACCGGCGCGAAAGGCCGCGTTTCCGCTGGTCAGCCCCTCGCCTTGCTGGGCTGCACGCGCTTGGGTTCGCCCGGCATCTTGGGGTAGTCCGGCGGATACGGCATCTCTCCGAGGCCACGGTCGCGTTCGTCGCGGGCGTACCACTCCAGGGCCGTCTCGATGCCGTACGCGTGGTCGTCCATGGCGGCGTGCGGGTCGCCGTGTTCGGACAGCCAGGCCGGCACCGTGAGCACGTCGAAGTCGTCCGGGTGTGCCTCGTCCAGCTGCTCCCACGTCAGCGGCGTGGACACGGTGGCCCGTTCGGTTCCGCGCACCGACCAGCTGGACGCGACGGTGCGGTCGCGCGCGGCCTGGTTGTAGTCCAGGAACACGCGCCCGTCGCGCTCCTCCTTCCACCACGCGATCGTCGCGAGCGTCGGCATCCGCCGCTCCACCTCCCGGCCCAGCGCGATCACCGCGTGCCGCACGTCGATGAAGTCCCAGTCCGGGCGGATCCGCACGAGCACGTGCACCCCGCGCCCACCGGACGTCTTGGGGTGACCCACCAGACCCGCCTCGTCCAGGACCTCGCGCACCGTGCGCGCGACACGGACGGCGTCGCCGAAACCGGTCTCGTCGGACGGGTCGACGTCGATGCGCAGTTCGTCGGGATGGTCGACGTCGGGACGCCGCACGGGCCACGGGTGGAAGTCGAACGTGCCCAGGTTGGCCGCCCACAGCAGCGCGGCGGCCTCGGTCGGGCACACCTCCTCGGCCGTGCGGCCGGACGGGAACGTGATCCGCACCGACTCCAGCCACGGCGGCGCACCCTTCGGGACACGCTTGGCGTAGAAGAACTCGCCCGTCACGCCGTCCGGGTACCGCTTCAGCGTGGTCGGCCGGTCACGGAGCGCACGCAACAGCGGATCCGCGACGGCGAGGTAGTACTCGGCCACCTCCCGCTTGGTGATCCCCCGGGCTGGGAAGTACACCTTGTCCGGGCTGGACAACCGCACCGTGCGCTCGCCGACCTGGTATTCGACCGCTTCGCCGTTTTTGGGCACGGCTTCACCGTAGCCGCCGATCGGCGCACTCGAAGGCGAACCGCACCGATGAGCGTTGGCTGCGGGTGAAAGACGTCCGGCCGCACCCAGGCAGCTCACCATCACCACGGCTCGCGCGCCACCGGGAAAACGGCGTGCAATACCGTGGTCGCATGACCCGCCGCACCAAACTGATCGTCGCGGCCGTCGTGCTCGCCGCGGTGGTCGCGGCCGCGTTCGTGCTGCCGGTCCCCAGCCCGGCCCAGCTGCGCGACTGGGCGGCGGGCCACGGCCCGGCGACCGCGCTCCTGCTGCTGGCCGCGTATTCGATACTCACCGTGGCCCCCATCCCGCGCACAGTGTTCAACCTCGCGGCGGGACTGCTGCTCGGTGACGTCGTCGGCATCGTCGTCGCGCTGGTCGCGACCGCGATCTCCGGCATGCTCGGTTTCGGGCTCGCCCGGCTGCTCGGCCGCGATCTCGTGTCCCGCCACCTGCACCGCAAGTCCGTGCGCGCGGTCAACGAACGCCTTTCCGACGGCGGGATCCTCGCGGTCACCTCGCTGCGGCTGATCCCCGTGGTTCCCTTCGCCCCGCTCGGTTACTGCTGCGGAATCCTCGACGTGGGCTGGCGCCCGTACCTGCTCGGCACGGTGCTGGGCAGCGTCCCGGGCACGGTCGCGGTCGTCGTGCTCGGCGACGCGCTCACCGGCGGCACGCCACCGGCACTGCTCGCGTGTTATCTCGCGTTCGCGCTGGTCGGAGCGCTCGGATTGATCAAGGTGGTGCGCGGGACAGCTTACGGAAGCGCCACGAGGGCGACCGCTACACTCGGTCCGGTGCGCGAGGAGGGTGTTCGCGCTCGGTCAAGCCAAGAAATGCAGGTAGTTTCCGAGGAGTAGTCCCATCGACACCGGTCAGCTGATCGCAGGGCACTATCGCCTCGTTGAGCACATCGGCAGCGGCGCCATGGGCGTCGTGTGGCGCGCGGTCGACGAGCGCCTCGAACGCGCGGTGGCGGTGAAGCAGATTCTCGCCCAGCCGGGGCTTTCCGAGGCCGAGCGCACCAGCATGCGGCAACGGGCGATGCGCGAGGCGAAGAACGCGGCGCGTTTCCAGCATCCCAACGCGATCGTCGTCTTCGACATCGCCGAGCAGGACGGCGACCCGTGCCTGGTCATGGAGTACCTGCCGTCGAAGAGCCTGTCCGCGGTGCTGGGCGAGCAGACCACGCTGCCGCTGGGCCAGGTGGCCCGCATCGGTGAACAGGTCGCGGCCGCGCTCGTCGCGGCGCACCGCGCCGGAATCGTGCATCGCGACATCAAACCGGCGAACATCCTGATCGACGAGTCCGGTACGGCGAAGATCACCGACTTCGGCATCTCCCGCGCCGCGGGTGACCTCACCCTCACCCAGACCGGCCTCATCGGCGGCACCCCCGCCTACCTCGCGCCCGAGCTGGCCCGCGGCTCCGACCCGTCACCGGCCTCGGACGTGTTCTCCCTCGGCGCCACGCTGTACCACGCGCTGGAGGGCCAGCCGCCCTACGGCAACAGCACCAACCAGCTCGCGCTGCTCTACACGGCCGCGAACGGGCAGGTCATCCCGCCGCGCCAGTCCGGAAAGGCCACCGCGCTGCTGATGAGCCTGCTGCGCGTCGAGCCGGCGGAGCGCCCGAGCATGGCCGAGGCGCGGGACAAGCTCTCCGCGCTGGCCTCCGGCGAGCCGGAGTCCAGCGCGGGCACGCTCGTCTCTCCCCCGCTCTACGGCGGCGGCCGCCAGCCCGCGGCGGTACCGGCCGACCCGCCGCCTCCGCAGGCCCCGGCCGAGCGCCCCCCGTGGCAGCGCACGCAGAACCCGGCGGCCGCCGCTGCCGCCGCGCCGCCCCTGCAACCACGTTCGCCCCGCAATCCCACCGCGGCCTTCATCCGCCCCGACGGTCCCGCACCCCAGCAGGCCCCGGCCTCCGGTTCCGGCAAGCGCAAGGGCATCGTGATCGGTTCGGTCGCCGCGGCGGTGGTCGTCGTCGCGGCGGTGCTGCTGATCGTCCTCAACCAGGGCGGGACCTCGAAGGACGCCGGCACGACGACGCCCAACGCGTCGGGTGGCCGGCCCGCCAGCTCCGCGCCTTCCAGCGCCTCCAGCTCGGCCAGCTCAGCGGGGCTCGGCCAGACGCCCAACGCGGGCGCGGTCGGCTTCTCCCAGGCCGGAGCGGTGGTCGACCAGTACATCAGCGCCGCCGGCGGTGACGCGGCGTGGCGGCTGCTCACCCCGGCAGCCCAGGCGGTCTTCGGCAGTCAGGCGCAGTTCCAGGCCTACTGGACCGAACACAAGATCAACGGCTACCGGTCGATCCGCGCCGACAACGGCGCCAACGCCGACGGTTCGGTGGACATGTACGTCGACATCACCGGCGTCGGAAGGCCGCACTGGCGCGTGGTCAGCACCAACGGCCAGCTGCTGATCGACGCTGACACGCGCATCGGTTGATGGCCTACCGTGGTCGTATGGCCGCGAGTGAGCGCAACCACCAGTCCGACGAGGATCTGGCCGGGCTGGACCCGGACGATCCCGAGGTGCGGGCGTTCGCGGCGCATCTGGACCGGATGCGCCGGTGCGAGCCCGGTTTCACCGTGGAGTCCTCGCTGCACAAGGTCGCCGACTTCGCCGATTCCAGCAACCGAGCCGGCGGGCTGACCTGGTGGGTCGCGGCCACGGTCGCGGCGCTCATCGTGTTCGGGGTGATCGTTGCCTCATGGGACATCGTGGTCCGGGCCCTGCACTGGCTCGCCGGGTAGCCTGGAACGCATGAAACCTGTCACCGGCACGACGCCCCGGGTGGTCAAGTCCGAACAGGAATGGCGGGAGCAGCTCGCGCCGGAGGAGTACGCGGTGCTCCGCGAGGCGGCCACCGAGCGCCCGTTCACCGGCGAGTACACCGACACCAAGACCGAGGGTGTCTACGAATGCCGCGCGTGCGGCGCGGAGCTGTTCCGCAGCGACACCAAGTTCGAAAGCCACTGCGGCTGGCCGTCGTTCTTCGACCCGTCGGACTCCGACGCGGTGCTGCTGCGCGAGGACCGATCGCTGGGCATGGTGCGCACCGAGGTGCTGTGCGCGACCTGCCACAGCCACCTCGGTCACCTGTTCACCGGCGAGGGCTACCCGACGCCGACCGACCAGCGTTACTGCATCAACTCGATCTCGCTGCGGCTGACGCCGAAGGACTGACCGGCTCAGGCCCCGGCCGCGTTGTTGGCCGGTGAGGTGGTCAGCGGCGCGCTCGCGGTCGAGGCCGGCAGGTCCGACGGCGCGACGAACGTGCTTCCGTCCGGCCCCGCCTGCACGGCTTCGTGCGTGGCGCTGTGGTCGAGCAGCTGCTGCCAGGAATCGAACCAGTCGGTCCAGCCGTCCCCCGCGGTCCCGGCCAGCGGGCTGTTCGTGATGGTCACCGGGTCGCCGGGGATCTCCTCCTGGTAGTAGGTCTGCGCGGCCGCCGGCGGCATGTTGACGCAGCCGTGGCTGACGTCGACGCTGCCCTGCTGCCCCACCGACCACGAGGCGGCGTGCAGGAAGTCGCCGCTCCAGGTGAACCGGACCGACCACGGGACCTGCACGTCGTAGTAGCCGGGCCGGCCGGGTGCGATGTCGGAGGGCTTCATCTCCTGCGGGTTGGCCTTGTCGATCGTCAGGTAGGTCCCGTTCGGCGTGTCGTGGCCCGGTTTCCCGGTGCTGATCGGCCAGTCGTACTGCAGCTGACCGTTGCGGTAGAGCTGCATGTGGTGGGTGGTCGTGCTGGCCGTGACGATCAGGGAGTCGCCGATGAGGAAGGTCTGGGTCAGATCGGCGGCGCCGTAGACGCCGGGCGCGCCCTGCACCCCGTCGAGCAGCCCGGTGAAGCTGACGGTGGTGTGCGCGGGCCAGTAGTCGCGTGGCCGGAAGTCCACGTGCTCGTCGTCGATCCACGACCACGCGCCGACCACCGGCTGCGACGTGGTGACCCGCAGTGCCTGCTCCACCGCGGCCTTGTTCTTGATCGCCTTGCTGAACGTCAGCTCGATGGGCATGCCGACGCCGTAGGTGTCGTGGTCGCCCTCGAAGATGTGGGTGCGGAAGGTGCTCGACGGCGTGAGCGTGCTGAACGTGCTGGTCGCGGTCGTGGTCAGTCCCGCGGCGTCGACACCGGTCGCGGTCACCGTGTAGGTCTGGGACACGTTGAGCCCGGTGCTGCTGCGCCAGGTCGTGTGGGTCGCGTCGAGCGAGCCCGAGACCTGGTCACCACCGGTGCGCACGCTGACGTCGCGGACCTGGCCGCCCGCCGCCGTTACCACGATGGGCTGGTCGGGTGCCACGTCCCGGCCGGCGTCCGCCGGGCTGATCGTCAGCCGCACGGCCGCGACCGCGGGCCGCGCCGGTGCGGACGCCGTGGCCCCGTTCGCGGACGGGTGCGCGGGTGAGCATCCGGCCACCGCGATTCCCACTGCCGCGACGGCGATCGTCGTTGCGGTCAGCCATCGATACATAACGAGTCCCCTCTCGTCCGGCCCTTCCCATTATGAAGTCGGGCCGGCCGAGACGGGTGTCGATTTTGTTGTGGGCACGGTAGTTGTGGGCCGCGTCGTGGTGGTGTCGTGTGTCGGTCTGGTCGTTTTCGGCGTATTCGGCGGTGGATTCTCGCGGGTGGTCGAGTGCGCCGGTTCCTGGTTCTGCGGAACGGGTTGCGCGGCGCCGGAGGCGGCGCCGGTCGTCGTGACCGCGGGCGGTGGCGTGGCCGGGGCCGGCCCGCTTCCGCCCGAGGGTGTCGAAGCGTTGCTCACCGCGACGGCGATGCCGACGATCGCCGCGACCGCGAGGGCCGTGATGCCCGCGAGCACGCCGCGACGGCGTTTGTTCACACGGCCCTCGTCCGTGCCCGTCTTGGCCGCCTTGCCGAGCACCGGGGCCGGCGCGCCGGCACCGAACGCGGCCGCGGCCGCGGGCATCACCTTGGTCCCAGTGGCCGGCGGCGGTTCGGCCGGCGTCACCACCTCGGTGGGGCGCTCGGGCTGGACACGGGCCGAGGCGAGCGCGGCGGCGCCGAGCGCGACCCCGTTCTTGGGATGGATGTCGACCGCGACCGGCCGCCCCAGTTCGGCCGAAACGAGTTGCGCCACCAACGGAATGCGGGAGGAGCCGCCGACCAGCAGCACGGCGGTGACCTCGGCCGGGCTCAGCCGCGCGGAGGCCAGCGCGCGGCGCAGCGACTGGATCGTGGCCGCCAGCGACGGCGCGATCATCTCCTCGAACTCGCCGCGGGTGAGCCGTACCTCGGTCTGCGTTCCGGGCACCAGCACCGGAATCGTGGTCTCCGTGTCCGCGGAAAGCGCTTCCTTGGCCAGCACGCATTCCTTGCGCAACCGGACCACGGCCGCGACCGCGTTCGGGTCGTCCGGGTCGATCCGGGACAGCTGCCCGTCGAGCGCGCGGTCCACGTGCCCGAAGACGGCCTCGTCGAAATCGACCCCGCCGAGGTTCTCGATCCCTTCCGGCACCCCGAGGATCTCGAAACCGCGGGCGCGTTTGCGCAGCACGGTCGCGTCGAAGGTGCCGCCGCCGAGGTCGTAGACCGCGACGACGGAACCCTCGTCGAGGCGCTCCTGCGCGGCGTAGTGCGCCGCCGCCGCCTCGGGTTCGGTGATCAGGCCGGTCCTGCCGAGCCCCGCCAGGCGCGGCACCTGCGCGAACAGTTCCCGCTTGTACGGCCCCCAGTTCGCGGGATGGGTCAGCACGATCCCGGCCGGTGACTCCCCCTGCCGCTCCGACACGTGCGCGACGACGTGCCCCAGCAACCGCGCCATGAGCGAGGCGACCGACTGAGGCGCGCCGCCGAGCAGGATCGGCGTCGGATCCCCGAGCCGCCGCTTGAATTCCCTGGCCACCCGGTCGGATTCGGCGGCCGCGCGCCGGTCCGCCGCGTCGCCGACGAGCACCGTGCCGTCCGACCGCAGCAGCACCACGGACGGAATGGACGCGGTCCGGTCGCCCAGGGTCGCCATCTCGGCGTGCCCGTCGCGGTCGATCGCCGCGGCGGTGAAGGTCGTGCCGAGGTCGATGCCCAGTCCGTAACCCATGTCAGCCTCCGTGCGCGTGGTCGAGGTGGTCGTGAACGGGGACCGGATCGGCCTCGACGGCGTCGTGGTGTGTCTCCGGCTGCTCGTGCGGTTCGGGTGGTGGCTGCGGGGGTGCCGGCGGCTGGTGCGGAGTGGTCGCCGCCGGTGTCACGACCGGCGCGGGTTCTGCTCCGGTGTGGACGGTCACGTGCGGGCCGGCCAGCTCCGCGGGGTCGTGGGCCGGCTTGTCCACTATGGACAGCGAGCCGGAACGCTCGTCCTGGTGCACGGTGTCGGCCCCGCCGAAGGGATCGTCGATGTTCGCCTGCTCCTGCTCGTTGACGCCGACGCCGGGCTGCCCGTGACCGAACGCGACGCCTTCCTCCTGCCACACGTCGATCTCGCCCGTCCCGGCCGCGTCGGGACGGGTGTCGACGGTAAGGGTGTTCGATTCGTCCACGGAGATGGTGCCGTCGCGGTTTTCGTGCACCACGACGTGTTCACGTTCGGTGATGTCGAGATCGGTGCCGCCCGGGGTGCCGCTGCCCGGCACCACGAGATGCTGGTGGTCCTCGTAGACCTTGTCGTGGCCGTGGTCGTGCACGACGACGCGTTCGGTGGCGTCGACGATGAAGTTGCCGAACGCGTCCTCGCGCACGTCGATCTGCTCGAACTCCTCGATGGTCGGCACGTCCGCGCCCGGTGTGGCGGGTGCGCCCTCCGGACGCCACACGGTGTCGGTGGACGCGCCCACCGACCCGTCGGGGCCGTGCGTGACGGTCGTGTTTTCCGAGGTCGGATGCCAGGTGTGGCCTTCGGTGCCGCCGTCGGGATGCTGGTCCGGTGCGGCCGGCTCGGGCGCGGGTGCGGGTGGGGCCGGGTCCGCGTGCGCGGTGTCGCCGGTGGTCGCGGCGGTGCCCGCGAGTTCCGCGGCCACCCCGGCGGTCAGTCCCGCGGCCGCGGCGGCCGCCTTGCGGCCGGGCCGGTCGGTGCTCATGATCTCGTATCCGATCGCGCGCGGGCCAGCAGGATTCCTTCACAGGTCCGGACGAGCACGCGGGCCGCGTCCCGCACGTCGCGTGGCGAGGCGGGATGCTCGGCCCGGCGTTGCCAGCGGCGCAACTGGTCCTCCCCGGCGCGGCGGACGAGCGATTCGCCCGCGTCGTGGGGCAACCCGAGCCGGGACGGCACGTCCGCGCCCGCTCCGCCGAGCAGCCGCTCCGCGTCCACACCCTCCTCGCGCGTGAGCAGAACGGCACCGACGCGGATCTGGTCGATCAGCCGCAGTTCGGCGAACTCGTGCGCGCCGGCCACGATCCGTTCCCACTCCGGCAGCAACCGGCCGTCGGCACGCAGCACGGGCTCCACCGCCTTGAGCGCGGAGCGCGCCTTGAGCAGTCCCGCGCGCTCGGCGAACCGCGTCGTCAGCAGTGCACGCAGCTGGTGCAGGCCGCTGCGCGCCAGCAGCTCGCCCGAAAGCGCGCCCGCGGTGGTGTCGGCGCGGCTGAGCTGGATCGCGAGCCGGACGCCGAACATGCCCAGCCGGTCGAGCAGCGCCGCGCGCTCCTGCGGGGACACCTCGGCCGGTGACTCGGCGCCGGTGAAATGGTCCGCGGACAGCAGCAGCCCGCTCAGGTCCGCATCGGAGGCGGCGGCCAGCAGCCGCACGCAGCGGTACTCGCGCTCGCGCAACGACGCGGCCGAGGACGCCAGCAGCCCGGCGACCGGCACCACCGTCTGGCACAGCGCGCGGACGCGCGTGTCGCGGGCGTAGCGTTCGGCGATGCGTGCCGCGGACGTCAGCGCGTCCAGCCTGCCGTGGCCGACCTCGTCGGCGCGGGAGAGCACGCCGATCGTGTTGACCGGGTGCCGTTCGGCCGGCTCGTCATGGAAGGCCTCCATGAACCGCACGTCGTCGCCGTGCACGTGACGCATCAGGTAGATGACCGCGTCCGCGTTGTTCGTCCCGTTCTGCTCGGGCAGCAACGCGGCTTCGGTCCGCGCCGACACCGCCTGGTTCGCCGAGCCCAGCCCCGGCGTGTCGATCAGCGTCATCGAACGCAGCCACGACGAGGGCCAGTCCACGACGATGCGGTCGACCTGCTCGGGCGGCAGCTCTGCGAGATCGGGCGGCCCGAACGGCAGCTGGCGTGGCGCGCCGCCGGTGGGAAACAGCGTCGCGCGGTAGGTGGGCCCGTTCTGGTACCAGGTCACGACCCTGGTGCATTCGCTCGCGTCGGTAGCCGCCAGTTCCTGGCCCACGAGCGCGTTGAGCAGCGTCGACTTTCCCGCCTTGACCCGGCCCGCGATGGCCACCCGCAACGGTTCGTCCAGCCGGGCGGCGAGCCGGCGCAGCAGCGGTTCGGCGGGGGTGCCCGCGTAGACGGCGCCGGCGCGCCCGATCAGCGCGCGCACCTCACCGAGCAACGGCGCGTTCACCGCGACACCGCCGTGAGTGCGGGCGCGGACCGCGAGGTCAGCTCCTCGGCGCGTTTGCTCAGCAGGTCCAGCGCGGCGAGGTCCTTTTCCAGCCGCTGGAGCTCGTCGGCCTCGGCCTTGTCGTCGCGCACCGCCTGGCTGGCCGCGGCGAGCGCTTCGGCCGTGGACCGCTGGAGTTCGTCGACGCGGGCGGCGTAGGCGTCACGCAGTTCGCGCTGCACCTGGCGCATCGCGTCGCGCGAGTCCTTGCCCACCTGGAGGTTGAACTCGTCCACGAACCGGCGCACCGCGTTCTTGGCGAGCGTGCGGCGCTTCTCCAGCTGCCTGCGGCGTTCGTCGAGGAAACCGGTGCGGCCCAGCAGCAGCCCGGCGGCGAGGCCGAACGGCGTGGGAATCGCCAGCGTCGCGATCTTGGTGAGCATCGAGAACATCAGGAAACCGCTGTAGGCCTTCTGGAACGCGGCCATCCCGGTGGCGCCGCGGGCGCGGGCGGTGGTGAACGACGAGTCGATCGCGATCCGGTCGGTCACCCCGACCGGTGCGCGCACCTCGGGCGGCAGCACGGCCTGCGCCTCGGCCAGTTCGAAGTGCTCGGCGATCCGGCCGGCCAGTTCGCGGGCGTCGCGCACGAATTTGGCGTAGTTCTCCAGTGTTTCGTTGGCCAGCCGCTGGCGCAGCCATTTCTCGAACTCGGGCCAGTTCTTCGCCGGATCGCCCTCGTCGATGGCCTGCTCCCCCTCGTGCAGTACGGCGCGGGAGCGGGTGCGCAGGTCGTAGTCGGTGTCGGAGGAGATGTCGGCGAACCCGTCGGCGAGAAGTTGCTGCCAGCGCGCGGACCGGCTGCGCAGTGCGTCGACGCGGCTGTTCACCCGGTCGAGCTCGGTGACAAGCCCGGCGGATCGTTCGGGATGGGTCAGCGTGGTGCGGCGCGTGCGCAGCGCCGCGCCGAGCTGCCCGGCCGCCGACGCGACGTGCGCGCCCGCCGAGTAGACGGCGTAGCGTTCGGCGTCGGCGACCACGGTCTGCAGGCGTTCCACCAGGCGCGGGAAGCCGGATTCGACGTTGAGGTCCTGATCGGCGGAGCGCGCGGCGGTCAGGCGGAGTTCGGAGGACACCGGCAGCTGCTCGATGTGAATCCCACGCTCGGCCAGGTGGCGGGTGTTGAGTTCGAGAATGCGGCGCCACTGTGGATAGAGGTCCGTCTTGGTCAGTACGAAAAGGACGGTGGGACACAGTTCGCGGACGGTGGCGAGGAACCGTAGTTCCGCCGCGGTCAGCTCCTGCGAGGCGTCGGAGAGGAACAGCACGGCGTGGGCGCGCGGCAGGGAGCTGACGGTGACGGCGTTGTGGAGCGAGCCGAGGCCGCCGACGCCCGGGGTGTCGACCAGGACCAGCCCACCCGCGAGCAGCTGGCGTTTGATGGAGGCGGTGAGGCTGCGCAGTTTGCGGATGTTGTGCGGATTTCCCGCCTCGGAGGCGTAGGACGTGAGCTGTTCGAGCGTGATGCGCTCGGTCCAGGGCTCCGCGGCGGGGTCGGCGGGTTCGTAGGTGACGAGCGCGCCGGACTCGCCGGCGTAGCGGACCACGGTGGGCACCGCGGTGGCGATGTCGTCGTCCACCGGGCAGACCTTGGCGGTCAGCAGCGCGTTGATGAGGGAACTCTTGCCCTGCTTGAATTCCCCGACGACATAGACGGTGATGTCCGGCTCGGTCAGCAGGTGCCGGGCTTCGGTGAGCCGCCGCGCCAGGTCTTCCCGCCCGTAGGCGCGGCTGCCCCGCGCCGCGAGGTCGAGGGTGTCGAGCGCGGCGCGTACCGCGGAACTCGGCTCCTGCTGGCCGGACATCGCCATTCCTTTCGTCCGATGTGGACTAGCTGTGCGGGTCTACGTCGTGCAGGTGGTGACTTTCCAGATGCTCGTGCTCGTGCTCGAGTGGGTGCACCTCGTGGTACTCGTGCTCGGTCGAGGCCTGCTCGTTGTACTGGTGGCCCTCGTAGCCGTGGCCGGAGTGCGCCTGCTCGTTCTGGAAGACGTCGTGCCCGCGTCCGGTGGCCGCTTGTTCGTTGAACTGGTTGCCACCGCCGTGACCGGACTGGCCTTGCTCGTTCTGGAACACACTGCCCGAACCATGCCCCGTCGCGGCCTGCTCGTTGAACTGGTTGCCGCCGTGTCCGCCGGAGCCCTGCTCGTTCTGGAACACACTGCCCGAACCATGCCCCGTCGCGGCCTGCTCGTTGAACTGGTTGCCGCCGTAGCCGCCGGAGCCCTGCTCGTTCTGGAACACATCGCCCGAACCATGCCCCGTCGCAGCCTGCTCGTTGAACTGGTTCCCGCCGCCATAGCCCGCGCGCCCCTGCTCGTTCTGGAACACATCGCCCGAACCATGCCCCGTCGCAGCCTGCTCGTTGAACTGGTTCCCACCGCCATAGCCCGCGCGCCCCTGCTCGTTCTCGAAGACAACGCCGGAAGCCCGCCCCGCGGCGGCCTGCTCGTTGAACTGGTTCCCGCCGCGGCCGCCCGAGCCCTGCTCGTTCTGGAAGACGTCGCCGCTGCCGTAACCGCTCGCGGCCTGCTCGTTGAACTGATTCCCGCCGTAACCACCGGAACCCTGCTCGTTCTCCAACACATCGCCGCCGTAACCACTGGCCGCCTGCTCGTTGAACTGGTTCCCGCCGTAGCCGCCCGAGCCCTGCTCGTTCTGGAAGACGTCCCCGCTGCCGTAACCGCTCGCGGCCTGCTCGTTGAACTGGTTGCCGCCCTCGCCGGAGCCCTGCTCGTTCTGGAAGGTGTCGCCCGAAGAAGTGGTCATTTCCTTGTCTCCCTAGGTTTTCGGTGGGAGCCGGTCTCCCTGCCGTGAGACCAGTCTTGGCCCGGCCGCCGCGCGCGACATGAGTAACGGGCTACTCGGATCGCGGCGCCGGCCCGCCCCCGGCTACTCGCCCACCGGTGCCGACCTACTCTCCGGCACGCCCGCGCCCGGCATCCCGATCACCGACGCGAGCTCCCCACGGCCCGAAATCCCGAGCTTCGCGTAGACGCCGTGCAGCACGTTGTCGACCGTGCGCACCGACACCACAAGCCGGTCCGCGACCGCCCTGCTGGTGAGGCCCGTCGCCACCAGCCGGGCGATCTCCAGCTCCCGAACGGTGAGGTCAAGCGGGGTCTCCAGCAGCGACAGCGCGGGGGTGCGGGCCTCCGGACAGGTCTCCAGCCAGGCCCGTGCCCGCCGCGCCGACGCCGCCGCACTGCCCACACGGCCCACTACCCGGTGGGCCCTGGTCGCCTGTGCCGCCGCTTCCGCGGCGAGTAACCGTGCCCCGGCGGCCGCGAACCGGTCCGCGATCGCGTCGAGCGCGGTCCCGTCTCCCGCCGCGACTGCTTGACACTGCCCGGAATACAGCGGAGCGAACTCCCCGCCGACCCGCGCCGCGGTGCTCTCCAGCCGCGCGAGCACCTGCTGCGCCGCCCCGAACCGCACGATGTCGTGCAACGCCACCAGTTCCTCCGCCCACCGCTGCTCCTCGCGCGCCAGGTCCGCCGCCCCGGTCGCGAGGTCCACCGCGCGCGAGGTCTCCCCGCCGGCCGCGGCCACCCATGCCCGGCAGGACGACTCCCACCGCGCGAAGAACGGGTGCCGCGCCAGGTCCTGCTCCAGGAGCCGGTCGGCCTCCGCCACCCGCCCGGTCATCGCCACCGCGCGCACCAGGTGGGCCAGCACCGCCGTCCGGAACGGATAGGGCCGGTCGAGATCGGTGTGCGTCAGCGCTTCGCGCAGCCAGCGCACGGCGGCCGGTAGGTTTCCGTAGCCCAGCGCGACCACCCCCAGCGCCGCCGCGCATCCCGCCATCGCCGACGGCCACCGGTGCTCCAGCGCCTCCCGATAGCTTTCCGCCGCGCGATCCTCGGCCTCCTCCAGCCTGCCCGCCGCGGCCAGCGCCGCGCACCGCGCGAGTTCGAGCCGGACGCGTGCGCCGGGCACGGTCGCCTCCCGCGAATGCCGCGCCACGACGAGCCCCTCCTCGACCGCGCTCAGGCACGCGCGCGTCCGGCCGGTCTTGACCAGCGCGGAGGCCGCGACCGTCAGCGCGGCCAGCCGCCGCACGCCGGGGCAGTCCGATTCGTCCAGCACCGGCCCGACGAGTTCGAGTGCCGTACCGCAATCGCCCAGTTCGGCCAGGATCGCCGCTCGCACGACCGGATCGCTCGTCTTCGCCAGTGCGCGCGCCGGATCGCCGAGGCCGAAGGCGACGTTGGCCGCGCGCGCGGCCTCCACCCCGGACCGTTGCTCGTCGGACAGAGCGTCCTCGGCCACCTCGCCGAAGAGCCTGTCGGCCGCGTCGTGGCGGCCGCGCCCGGCCAGCAACCGCGCGAGCAGGTACCGCGCGCGAAACCCCCCGCCGAGTTGCACGGCCTGGGTGGCCAGCTGCTCGGCCTGCGCGAAATCAGTCCACACCAACGACTCCGCCACGCTGCACACGAGGCGCGGGTCGGTGGGCAGCCCCGCGGCGAGCCGCCACCGGACCAGTTTCGGCGGGTCCTCCTTGCGCCGCGCACCGGTGGCCTCCAGCATCTCCGCGAGGATCTGGTGGACTCGGCGCTGGCGCAGCGGCGACGTGCGCTGCCGGATGACCTCCCCGTAGAGCGGATGCGCGAGGCACACGGACAGCCTGCGGCCCTGGCGTTCGGAGACGATCAGCCCGGCGCGTTCCGTGGCGGCCAGCGCCGCGGCCCCGCCGAGGCGCACGAGCGGTTCGCTGCCCAGCTGGTCACCGAAGGCGAGCAGTTCCAGCAGCATCCGCTCGTCCGGATCGGCGCGTTCGGTGCGCGCGGAGATCAGCTCCACCAGGCGGGGAGTCGCGCTCAGCTCACCGGTCCAGCGCCACACGCCGTCGCGTTCGGTGAGCGTGCCGGCCTCGATCCCGCCCTGCACGAGCTCGCGGAGGAACAGCGGATTTCCCAGCGTCAGATGCCAGAGCCGGTGCTCGGCCGCCCCGTCGAGCCGCCCGCCCAGCGCGGCCTCGGCCAGTTCCGCCGTCTGCTCGCGGGACAGCTCGCGGATGTCGAGCCGTTCGGCGACCCGGTCCTTCCACATGGCGAACACCGGTCCCGGCACGTCCACCCCGTGCGGCGCGATGACCACGACGAAGGCCGTCGCGGTGGCCGCGAGCTGGTGCACCAGCGCCGCCGAGAGGTCGTCCAGCAAATGCGCGTCGTCGACGCACAGCACCAGCCGCCTGCCCTCCGCCGACCGCACCAGAGCTCCGGCCGTCTGGTTCAGCAGGCGCGCCGGGTCCGCGCTGTCGATGTTTCCGGGAAGCAAATGCGCGAAAGCCCCCAGAGAAATGGCGCGGGCCGCCGCGGTCGCGCGCACCCATAATGTGTGTGCGCCATTCGCGGTGGCTTCCGACAAAGCATGCCGGGCCAGTCGTGTTTTTCCGACACCGGCGCGCCCGGTGAGTACCAAACCACACACCTCGGGGTCCGCGAAGGCCGCACGAATCGCGGACAGTTCCGCCTCACGTCCGCGAAACGGCCACTCGATCATCATCGGCGAGCCCTCCCCACAGTCCGCGTACGACG
The DNA here is from genome assembly GCF_012328925.1 of Amycolatopsis acididurans. Classification (GTDB taxonomy): domain Bacteria; phylum Actinomycetota; class Actinomycetes; order Mycobacteriales; family Pseudonocardiaceae; genus Amycolatopsis_E; species Amycolatopsis_E acididurans. The sequence goes on along the minus strand of NZ_JAAXLS010000004.1, from coordinate 282,206 downwards.
GCCCGCCAACGATTCTGACAGGGGCCATGACGCCGCGAAACCACATCGCGAGCACAGTTCCGAATAATCACGAAGTAAAGGCGGCAAAAAGGGCAAACAGGCTCAGTTGCGCAATAAATCAGCCACTTTTCGTGACCTCGGAAAAAAATTCCTCAAATACCGGCCGGGTTGTCAACTAATTCTTCGGACGAGCATTTCCGGAGCATTTCCGGAACTCCGCCGGATCCGCTCCGGGCAACGGGGACCCGTTCTCCCAGCGCGGATTCGACGCGGGCAGCGTGCCCGGCACCCGTACATGGGTGAGCGTGCCGTAGACGCTGGCGGTCTCCGTCAGCAGTCCGGACACATCCAGTTCGCCGCCGTCCTCGAGGCGGCCGAGAGAGTCCAGCCACAGCCCGGTCCTGGCCAGTGACAGCCGGGCACGCCAACTACCGCCCTCGACGGTCCTGCGCCGCAGGGCGAGCATCGCGGCCGCCGCGGCGAGCCAGCCCGTGGCGTGGTCCAGCGCCTGCGCCGGCAGCGGCCGCGGCTTGTCCAGACCACCTTCGGCGGCGATCCCGCTGGCCATCTGCACCAGGCTGTCGAACCCGCGGCGCGCGGCCCACGGGCCCGACCAGCCGTAGGCGTCCAGTTCGACGAGCACGATCCCCGGCCGCGCCTCGGCGAGCCGTTCGGGTGTGAAGCCGAGCCCGGCCAGTGCGCCCGGCCGGAACGACTGCAGGAACACGTCGGCCTCGGAGATCAGTCGCCACAACCGGTCCCGCCCGGCGTCCGTGCGCAGATCCAGGTGCGCGGAGCGCTTGCCGAGCCCGGTGTCCATCATCAGCGTGGGCAGCACGGGCAGATGCGCCGCCCCGATGTGCAGCACGTCCGCCCCGTGCGCGGCGAGCGCTCGCCCGGCGACGGGGCCGGCGATCACGTGCGTCAGTTCCAGCACCCGCACCGCGCCAAGCGGACGGTCCGAAGTAGACAGAGGACGCGCCGGAGACGGGGCGATCGGGGAGAAGTCCACCAGTGGCGCCTGGGCGAGCGCCTGGCTTTGCTCGCCACGCAACCATTGTTCGCGGGTGCGCATCGCCGCGGCCGCACCGCGCTCGGCGAGCACGGCTTCCTGCACGTCCCAGGAGTTCCGGCCCGCCACGGCCGAAGCCACCGCGTCCCGGTCGTCCGGCACGCCCAGCGCGCGGCACACGGCCTCGGCGTGATGCGGATAGTTGCAGTGCAGCCTGACCCAGCCGTCGGCGGCGTGGTAGTCGCCGGACAGGCCGGCCCACGGGTCGGCGGGCGGCTCGCCGTTCACGCGCAGATAGCGCTCGCTGCGGAAGGCCGCTGCCGCGTGCCGCATGTCGACCGACACCGTGCCGGGCTCGATTCCCTTGAGCCGCAACAGTTCCCCGGCCGCGAGCGTCGCCGCGGCGATGGTCTGCGAGGCCGCGTGCGCGACCCGGAACGGGCCGGGCAGCACCGTTTCCTCGCCGGTGACAACCGCGTCCGGCAGACCGAGCTCCCCCCAGAGCCCGGTCACGGCAGGGCCGCGACCAACTCCGCGGGCGGCACCTTCGTGCCCGTGTAGAACGGGATCTCCTCACGGACGTGCCGCCGCGTCTCACTGCCGCGCAGGTGCCGCATCAGGTCCACGATCCGGTGCAGCTCGTCGGCCTCGAACGCGAGGATCCACTCGTAGTCGCCGAGCGCGAACGACGCGACGGTGTTGGCCCGCACGTCGGGGTAGTCGCGCGCCATCTTGCCGTGCTCGGCGAGCATCTTGCGGCGCTCCTCGTCGGGCAGCAGGTACCACTCGTAGGAGCGCACGAACGGGTACACGCAGACGTACTTGCGGGACTCCTCGCCCGCCAGGAACGCCGGGATGTGGCTCTTGTTGAACTCGGCGGGCCGGTGCAGCGCGAACTGGCTCCACACGGGCGTGGACACCCGGCCCAGCGGCGTGCGGCGGAAGCCGGTGTAGGCGGCCTGCACCTGCTCGGCCTCCTGCGCGTGCCACCAGATCATGTAGTCCGCGTCCGCGCGCAGAGCCGACACGTCGTACACGCCGCGCACGACCACGCCCTTGCCCTCCAGGGCGTCCAGGTATTCGGTGGTCTCGCGCGCGGCCGAGCCGCGGTCGTCGGGCAGCTTGCCCGGCTCGACGCGGAAGACCGACCATGCGGTGTAGCGGATGGTGTCGTTGAGCTCTTGGTAGTTCAGGCGCGCCATGTGTCCATCTTGGCACTAGCTAGCCGCGCACGGCTCCCGAGGTGATGCGGCTCGCGGCGCGAGTGGCCGCACCGACGCAGGCCGGGATGCCGACGCCGTGGAACGTCGCGCCGGTGATCTCCAGGCCGGGCACGCCGGCGACCGCTCGCTCGACGCGCTCCACCAGGTCGAGGTGCCCGACGCCGTACTGCGGCAGTCCGCCGCCCCAGCGCATGACCGCGACGTCGACCGGTTGCGCCGTCACCCCGGCCAGCTCGGCGAGATCGGCCCGGACCAGCCGCGCCAGCTCGTCGTCGTCCGCCCGCAGCGCGCCGGGCTCGCCGAACCGCCCGACCGACCCCCGCACGAGGACCGGCCCGCCGCCGAGATGCCCCCACTTGCGGCTGGAGAACGTGAACGCCTTCGCCGCCGGCGGACTGCCGTCCGGGTAGCGCTCCTTGGCACCGATCAACACCCCGGAGGCGTCCGGCAGCGCGGTGCCCGGCGGGAACGCGAGCGCCACGACGGCCATCGAGGCCAGCTCCACCTCACCCAGCGCGGCCGACGCGGCCGGCACGACGGGTTCGAGCAGTCTGCGGGCGGCCGGGGCGGGCACGGCGAGCAGCACCGCGTCCACGTCCACGGCCTCGCCGGTCAGCTCCAGCGTCCAGCCTCCGGCGCGGCGCCGCAGGCCCGTCACGAGCGTGCTGAGACGGATCTCGGGCTTGCCCAGTTCGGCGAGCCGGTCGATGAGCGTGCCGAGCCCGGTGGGCAGCGTGCCGAAGACCGGGCCGGGATTGGGTGAGGCGGGCAGCTGCGACGCGGCGGCCGCGGTCAACGTGGCCGCGCCGGAGTCGAGTGCCTTCGCCAGCCCGGGCAAGGTGGCGCGGAGGCCGAGCCCGTCGGCGCCGCCGGCGTAGACGCCGCCGAGCAGCGGATCGACCAGCCGGTCCACCAGTTCGTCGCCGAACCGCTCGCGCAGCAGGCGGCCGAGCGAGACGTCGCCGGTCAGTACCACCGGCGGCAGCCCGCCCTCGGCGGCGACCTGGCGGCGGCCCTCCGCCGACAGCAGCCCGGCGACGGCCTCCGCCGAGCCGGGTATGCCCATGACGGTGCCGCCCGGCATGCCGACCTGCGTCCCGCCCGCGCGCAGCCGCGACCGGGCTCCTGTCGGGTGGGTCAGCTCCAGACCGATCTCCCCGGCGAGTTCGAGCGCTTCCGGGCGGCGCACGATGAACGCCTCCGCGCCGACGTCGAACCGCCGCCCCGCCAGTTCGATCGTGCGCAGCTTGCCGCCCAGCGAATCGCCGGCCTCGAAGACGGTGATGGTCGCGCCGTCGCCGAACCGCGTGCGCAGCCGGTAGGCGGCCGTGAGCCCGGAGACGCCACCGCCGACGACCGCTATCCGCATCACGGCTCCAGCGAGTGCACCAGCTCGACGACCCGGGTCAGCACCTCGGGGTCGGTGCCCGGCAGCACGCCGTGGCCCAGATTGAAGATGTGCCCCGCCGCGGCCCTGCCCTCGGCGGCCACGCGCCGGACCTCGGTCTCGATCACCGGCCAGGACGCGCCCAGCAGCGCCGGATCCAGGTTGCCCTGCACCACGGGCGGCGTGCCCCCGGCCGCGGTGAGCCTGCGCACCGCCTCGTCCAGCGGGATGCGCCAGTCCACGCCGACCACGTCCGCGCCGGCCTCGCGCATCACGGCCAGCAGCTCACCGGTGCCGACGCCGAAGTGGATGCGCGGCACGTCGTAGTCCGCGAGCCCGCCGAGCACCTTCGCCGAATGCGGCAACACGAATTCGCGGTAGTCGCGCACCGAGAGCGCGCCCGCCCAGGAATCGAACAGCTGAACCGCGTCGGCGCCCGCGTCGAGCTGGGCACGCAGGAACGTCAGCGCCATGTCCGCGAGCCGGCCCGCCAGCCGGTGCCACAGCTCGGGCTCGCTGTGCATGAGCGCCTTGGTGTGCTCGTAGTTGCGGCTGGGCCCGCCCTCGATCAGGTAGGACGCGAGCGTGAACGGCGCTCCCGCGAACCCGATCAGCGGGGTGCCGCCCAGCCGCTGCACGAGCAGCCCGACGCCCTCGGCGACGGCGGAGACCTGCGCGGGGTCGAGCACGGGCAGCGCGGCGACGTCTCCGGCCGAGCGCACCGGCTCGGCCACGACCGGCCCGGTGCCCGCGATGATGTCGATGTCGACCCCGGCCGCGTACAACGGCACCACGATGTCGCTGTACAGGATCGCCGCGTCCACGCCGTGCCTGCGCACGGGCTGGAGCGTGATCTCGGCGAGCATCTCCGGGTCGAAACAGGACTTCAGCATTGGCACGCCCTCGCGCAACGCGCGATACTCGGGCAGCGAACGTCCGGCCTGACGCATGAACCACACGGGCAGCCGCGAAGGGCGGCCGCCGCGAGCGGCGACGAGGAGGGGCGCCTCGGACAGATCGCGCTGGGCGGACCGGGGAGACGACTGAGCGGTAGCTGGCATCGCAATCATCGTGCCACGACCGGGTGCGGCACCGTTCCTCGGCGCGTCTACACCTCACGGTCGCGGTTCCGGCTTAAAGTCGGTCGCGTGACCGCGATGACGCATGCGCCCGAGATGTTCCGTGAAGCTGTCGCGGCGCTGCAAGCCGTCCGGCCCCGGCCGGAAGTGACGTTGGAGAGCGTGCGCGCACCGCAGCGTCTGGCCCCGTGGTCCTACGCGCTGAGCTGCGAGACCACCGGCCCCGCCGACGTGCTGGCCACCGGCCGTCTCGTGCTGCTGCACGATCCGGAGGGCCAGGAGGCCTGGAACGGCGTGCTGCGCCTGGTGATCTACGTGCGCGCCGAACTGGACCGCGAACTGGCCACCGATCCGTTCCTGCCCGCGGTCGGCTGGTCCTGGCTGACCGACGCGCTGGAGTCCTCCGGCGCCTCGTGGACCGCACTGGGCGGCACCGTCACCGAGACCTCCTCCGCCCGCTTCGGCGACATCGCGGGCCCGGCGCGCACCGACGATCTCGAACTGCGCGCGTCCTGGACGCCGACCGATGCCGCGCTGCGGCCGCACGGCGAGGCGTTCCTGCAGCTCATGTCCAGTGTCGCGGGCCTGCCTCCGGTGGGCGTGACGTTGTTCGGGCACCGGCAGACCTCGTAGCCGTTTTCGCCCGCGCGGGGGACGAGGGCGAGGTGTGCCCGGCGGAGCGCGGTACGAGACCGAGCCCGATCACCGATTACCTTGAGTCACCAGAAAACGAAGGTCAAACCCTCTGTGGTGCCGAGATCTTGGCCCGGATCGGCCGAGCGCCTTTGACGCAGCGTGATCAACGGCGGAGTCGATCAGAACAGCCGCAGCGGCGCTGGACAACGACTCGGAGGATTCGCATCCGCAATGCCGGCGCCTGGATCCGGCCCCACTCGAACGGCGGGAGGACGGCCCGGGTCCCCCCGATGAACCCCGGGCACCGTCCCGTTGGCGGTACCTAATTGACGCACGCGGCAAATGCACGCAACGTATGCACGCGCAGGCGGTGTGCCCCAACTTTGCTTCATCGGGCTTTGCCGCAGAACCGTTAGCCGCGAACCCGACATTAACCCGAACGTGCTACAAGGACACCGGTTAGTAACTACTCGATCGGGATAGATACCCGTTCGATCCCCCCGCAGGGCGGCTCGGGCGGCTAAAGTGCTCCTTCGACGACACCACTTTCGGTCTAGCTGGCGCGGCTGTTTGGCCGAAAGTCCCGGTGCCGGTCGGGGGGCACGACCGACTCCAGGGAGGTAGTGACGTGGCTGCCGTCGGCTTATCTCAGGCCGTCAGATCCACGCCAGCCGGCGCGTTGCCGGCGAGCATGGTTCCGCACCCGCGGGAAGAGCTGTTTTCCGTGCTGGTGGTCGATGACCACCCGTTACTTAGGGAGGCTATCGCCGCTCGACTCGCTCAGATGGGAGCGGGCACCGTACACGAGGCTGCCTCGGTAGCCGAGGCGAGGGCGCGGGCGACCGCGACAGGTCCCTGTGACCTGGCGATCCTCGACCTCGGTCTGCCCGACGGCTCGGGCATCGAACTGGTTACCGAGCTGCGTAACCACGGGTGGCCTCGGATCGTGGTACTCGCATCCTCGGACGACCCGTACGCCGTCCGCTCGGCCTTCCAGGCCGGGGCACAGGCATACCTGCTCAAGTCGGCTTCGCCCATGGTGGTGACCGACGGCGTGCGCAGGGTGCTGGACGGTGGCGTGTACGCGGACCCGAGCGTGGCACCGGTGCTGGCCACCGGCACGCGCGTCCCGGGCACCGACAACACGCCGCGGGAGCTGTCCGCACGTGAGGTGGAGGTTCTCCAGCTCGTGGCGGACGGTCAGTCCAACAAGGAGATCGGCGAAGAGCTCAGCCTCTCCGCGCTCACCGTCAAGTCGCACCTGTCACGGATCGGGCGCAAGCTCGGCACCGGTGACCGGGCGCAGATGGTGGCGCTGGCGATGCGCGCGGGCGTCATCCGCTGACCGATGTTCAAGGCTCTGCGGGGCGGGCGCACCAGGCGCGGTACGCCCGTCCCGTAGGGTTGAACGTTGTGGAAACCGCAGATCAAGGCGTCGATGACGCGGAGCGACCGGTCGGCCCCATCCTGTTGACGGAACCGGCCGACGGGACCCCTCCGGTGATCGGCGACCCCGCAGAACTGACGCGTGCCTGCGAGAAGCTGGCCGCCGGTTCCGGGGCGATCGCGGTCGACACCGAACGCGCGTCGGGATACCGCTACTGGCCCAAGGCCTATCTGGTGCAGCTGCGCCGGGATGGCGCGGGCTCGGTACTGGTGGATCCGATCGCGCTGGCCGGGCAGCTCGAACCGCTTCGGCGTGCGATCAACGCCGAGGAGTGGGTGCTGCACGCTGCCTCGCAGGACCTGCCCTGCCTCGCCGAGCTGGACCTGCGGCCGGTGAGCCTGTTCGACACCGAGCTGGCCGGACGGCTGGCCGGATACGAACGCGTCGGCCTCGGCACGCTCGTGGAGCGGCTGCTGGGCTACCAGCTGGAAAAGGGCCACAGCGCGGCGGACTGGTCGAAACGACCGCTGCCGGTCGACTGGCTCAACTACGCGGCGCTGGACGTCGAACTGCTCGTGCCGTTGCGCGAGAAACTCGAGGCCGAGCTGGCCGCGCAAGGCAAGCTGGACTGGGCCCGCCAGGAGTTCGAGGCCGTGCGCAACGCACCCGCACCGGCTCCGCGGGCCGAACCGTGGCGCCGCACGTCCGGAATCCACAAGGTCCGCACCGCCCGTGGTCTGGCCGCCGTGCGGGCGCTGTGGGAGGCGCGCGACGAGCTCGCGCGCAAACGCGACCGCGCGCCCAGCCGGGTGCTGCCGGACAGCGCGATCGTCAACGCGGTGCTCGCCGAGCCGAAGACCGTGGCCGAGCTGCAGGCGCTGCCGGTGTTCGGCGGCCGCGTGCAGCGGCGTTACTCGGCGCAGTGGTTCCGGCATCTGGAGGCGGCGCGGGCGCTGCCTCGCGAGGCGCTGCCGAACCCGGCACAACCCAACGACGGTCCGCCGCCCGCCAACCGCTGGGCGGACAAGGACCCCGACGCGGCGGCCCGGCTCGGCGCGGCACGCGCCGCGCTGACCAGGATCGCCGGACATCACCAGCTGCCGGTGGAGAACCTGCTGCTGCCGGATCTGCTGCGCCGCACCTGCTGGCGCCCGCCGGAGGACCGGAGCGCGGAAGGCGTCACCGAGGTGCTGCGCGCCGGCGGTGCACGGCCCTGGCAGATCGAGCTGACCGCGAGCGACCTCGCCACGGCGCTGCGCAGTACCGCGGCCAAGTAGCACCCGGCACCGTCACCACTTCACCCGAACCGGACCGCTCGCGGGCGGCCCGGTCCTCGCCGAGCGGAAAGAACCTCCACCCCTAAAAGGTGGCGTGACGCACTCGACAGGACCACTCCTCTGGTTACCGACGGGTAACAAGGGCTATGGTGCGCCTGTAAACCACCTCAGATTTCTTTCCCCGTGAGGAGCAACCGTGGCCGCAACACCACTGGCGCCGACCGCGCGAGAGGTGCGCTCCGTTGCCTTCGTCGAAGGGGTACGCACCCCGTTCGGCAAGGCGGGCGACAAGGGCATCTACGCCAACACCCGTGCCGACGACCTGGTGGTCAAGGTGATCCGGGAGCTGCTGCGCAGGCATCCGGAACTGCCGCCCGAGCGCGTCGACGACGTCGCGATCGCCGCCACCACCCAGACCGGCGACCAGGGGCTGACCATCGGCCGCACCGCCGCGCTGCTGGCCGGCCTTCCCAAGTCCGTGCCCGGTTTCGCCGTCGACCGGATGTGCGCGGGCGCGATGACCGCGGTGACCAGCATCGCCGGTGGCATCGGCTTCGGCGCCTACGACATCGCCATCGCAGGCGGTGTCGAGCACATGGGCCGCCACCCGATGGGCGAGGGCGTCGACCCGAACCCCCGCATCGTGGCCGACAAGCTGGTCGATCCGACCGCGCTGGTCATGGGCCAGACCGCGGAGAACGTGCACGACCGCTACCCGGCCATCACCAAGCAGCGCACGGACGAGTACGCCGCCCAGAGCCAGGAGCGCTACGCCGACGCCGTGAAGGCCGGCAAGATCGGGCCCGAGCTGGTGCCGGTCGCGATCCGCAACCCCGAGCTGGGCTGGGGCCTGGCCACCGAGGACGAGCCGCCCCGTCCGGGCACCACGGTCGAGCAGCTCGCCACGCTCAAGACGCCGTTCCGTCCGCACGGCAGGGTCACCGCGGGCAACGCGGCCGGGCTCAACGACGGTGCGACCGGCGCGATCCTCGCCGACGAGCGGACCGCGCGCGAGCTGGGCATGCCGGTGGGCATGCGGCTGGTCGGCTACTCCTTCGCCGGGGTCGAGCCCGAGGTGATGGGCATCGGCCCGGTGCCGGCCACCGAGAAGCTGCTCGCCCGCACCGGGCTGTCCATTTCGGACATCGGGCTGTTCGAGATCAACGAGGCGTTCGCGGTGCAGGTGCTGGCCTTCCTCGACCACTTCGGCATCGAGGCGACGGATCCGCGCGTCAACCCGTGGGGCGGCGCGATCGCCTGCGGGCACCCGCTGGCCTCCTCCGGCGTGCGGCTGATGACCCAGCTCTCGCGCCAGTTCGCCGAGCATCCCGAGGTCCGCTACGGCCTCACCACGATGTGCATCGGTATCGGCATGGGCGGTTCCGTGCTGTGGGAGAACCCTGCGTACGACGGGAGCGACAAGTGACCTTCACAGTTGAGCAGGCCAGCGCGGCCTTCCCGGACGAGGTCGTCACCACCGCGGTCACCCGGCTGGTCAAGGTGCCCGGGCTGGACAAGCCGGTCGCGCTGGTCACCATCGACAACGGCCACGACCACACCCGGCCGTCGACGTTCGGGCCGCAGGGCCTGGTGAGCCTGAACTCCGCGCTGGACGAGGCCTTCGCCGCCGAACCGGCCGCGATCGCGGTCACCGGCAAGCCGTTCATCTTCGCCGTCGGCGCCGACCTCTCCGGGGTCGAGGCCGTCTCGGATCCTTCGCTGGCAAGGGAAATCGCCGCCACCGGACACGAGGTGTTCCGCCGCCTCACCGATTCGGAGATCCCGACCTTCGCCTTCGTCAACGGCGCGGTGATGGGCGGCGGCCTCGAGCTCGCGCTGTCCTGCCACTACCGCACGCTGTCGGAGAACACCGCCGCCATCTCCTTCCCCGAGGTGTTCTTGGGCCTGTTCCCCGGCTGGGGCGGCACGCAGCTGCTGCCGAACCTGATCGGACCGGACGCCGCGGTCACCGTGATCATCGAGAACGCCCTGAATCAGAACAAGATGCTGAACGTGGCCAAGGCCGCGGAACTGGGCATCGTGGACGAGGTGCTCGGCTCGGCGGACTTCCTTGAGCAGTCGCTGGCGTGGCTGGCGCAGGTCGTGCGCGGGGAGAAGATCCCACAGCGGCGTGCGATCGATCGCGGCGAGGCCTGGGACAACGCCATCGCCCGCGCGAAGTCCATTGTGGATGGAAAGACGCACGGCGCTTCGCCGGGTGCGACCAAGGCCGTGGAGCTGCTGGAACTGGCCCGGAACAACGATCTCGACGCGGGCTACGCGGCCGAGACCGATGGCCTGGCCGAGTTGCTGATGAGCGACACGCTGCGCGCCGGGCTGTACTCGTTCAACCTGGTCAACAAGCGTGCGAAGCGGCCCGCCGGTGCGCCGGAGAAGTCGCTGGCACGCAAGGTGAGCAAGGTGGGCGTGGTCGGCGCCGGACTGATGGCCTCGCAGATGGCGCTGCTGTTCGTGCGCAGGCTCAAGGTTCCGGTCGTGCTGACCGACGTCAGCCAGGAGCGCGTGGACAAGGGAGTGTCCTATGTGCACGGTGAGGTGGACAAACTCCGAGCCAAGTCTCGTATTTCTCCGGACGAGGCCAACCGGCTCAAAGCCCTGGTGAGCGGCTCGCTGGACAAGGCGGCCTTCTCCGACGCGGACTTCGTGATCGAGGCCGTGTTCGAGGAGATGGGCGTCAAACAGCAGGTGTTCGCCGAGGTGGAACAGTTCGTCTCGGCCGAGGCGATCCTGGCCACCAACACCTCCTCGCTGTCGATCAGCGAGATGGCCTCGAAGCTCCAGCACCCCGAACGGGTCGTCGGCTTCCACTTCTTCAATCCGGTCGCGGTCATGCCGCTGCTGGAGATCGTGCGGGCGGAGAAGACCGACGACGCGTCGCTGGCGACGGCGTTCGCGCTGGGCAAGCAGCTGAAGAAGTCCTGCGTGCTGGTCAAGGACGCGCCCGCGTTCGTGGTGAACCGGCTGCTGCTGCGTTTCCTCGGCGAGGTGCTGACCACGATCGACGAGGGCACCCCGTTCGAGGTGGCCGACCACGCGCTCGACCCGCTCGGGCTGCCGATGACGCCGCTGGTGCTGACACAGCTGGTCGGCCCGGCGATCGCGTTGCACGTGGGCGAAACGCTGCACGCGGCGTTCCCGGACCGCTTCCGGGTGAGCGAGAACCTCAAGCGGTTCGTGGACTCCGGCAAGACCGCGGTGTGGCAGTGGGACGCCCAGGGCAACCAGACGGTCGACCCGGAGGTCACCGCGCTGTGGCAGCAGGGCGACAAGCCGTCCTCGGCCGAGGAGGTGCGCGATCGCGCGCTGACCGCGATCGCCGACGAGATCAAGCTGATGCTCGACGAGGGCGTGGTCGCCGAGGCCCAGGACATCGACCTGTGCCTGATCCTCGGTGCCGGCTGGCCGTTCTGGCTCGGTGGCATCACGCCTTACCTCGACCGCACCGGCGTGTCGGAGAAGGTCACCGGCAAGCCGTTCCTGGCTCCCGGCGTGGCCTCGGTTCCCGCCTGATCCGCCCGGCGGCCACCGTCACGGAGGACCCGCGACGGTGGCCGCCGGCTCGATCTGGCGGCGCCACGCGACGACCACGACCGCGAGCACGATGAGCGCGAGCACGCACCACGCGGGACCGGCGTAGGTCCGGCCGGGCACGACCGTGGCCGACATCAGCGACAGATCCCACAGGGCGTGCACGATCGCGGGCGCGAGCAGTCCTCCGGTGCGCCGCCGGACCAGGTAGAAGAAGTAGCCCGCGATCGCGGTCACGAGGACCTGGACGAATGCCTTCGGGCCGTTGCTGATCAGGTTGCTGGCGTGGGCGAGCCCGAAGATCACGGACGTCCACAATGCCACTTTTCCTTCCGGGTAACCGTTCTGCCGGAAGCACACGAGTCCCACGCCGCGGAACAGGGTCTCTTCGGCGAAGCCGACGAACAGCACGCCGAGCAGCAGCAACAGGCTGAAGCCGAGGCCGCGCTCGGCCAGTCCCCCGTAGTCGGTGGCCACGAGCGTCGCGCCGAACATGACCACGGGAACGGCGAGGACCCAGCGGCTGACCGGCCGGTCGTCGGCCAGGACCGGCCGCCACCAGCGCAGCACGGTGACGAGCACGGCGACCAGCACCAGCCCGATCCCGATCGGCAGCGCGATACTGCGCCACAGCGCGTCGATCGTGTTGGCGTTGGCGTAGCCGAGCCCGAGATCCTTCGTGAAGAACGCGCCGAGTCCCTGCACGACGACCAGGTAACCGAGAACGACGACGAGATAGGCCCACACGGGCAGCCGCTTGGCGATCATCCGGTCACCAGAGACCGACGCGGAGACCGGCACGCGTGATCAGCCCGGCGGCGCGCTCGGCGTCGGCTTCGGGCACGGTGAGCAGGACACCGCCGGGCCGCCCGAGCCGTTCCCGGCGCAGCGCGAGCGCGAGCCGGTCCAGCAGTTGCAGGTGCAGCCCGCGGTCGCCCAGCGACGGGTAACTGTCCATTACGGACACGAGCGCACCACCTTCGCCCGTCGCGACGCCGGTCAACAACGTGAAATGCCCGGTGTGCCAGCGGGAACTCCAGAACGGCGGCAGGCCGCCGTCGAGGTAGTCGGCCAGTGCCGTGGCCGGAGTGTCGAAGGCGCCGAGCTCGGCGGTGTCCACATTGGCCACCGGAGCGACCCACCGCAGGTCGTAGAGAGCCGTGAGCAGTTCGCCGAGCCGTGCCGACGTCCAGTCACCGCAGGCCGGGACCGCCCGCAGCCGCCCGGCGGAAAGAACCTCGATCGCGTGCGCGACGCCAGCCGAGGACGCCCCGGCCTCGGCGGCGTTCTGCGTGCGGGGCAACGAAATCCGGTAGTCGTCGCGGATCTTCTCACCCGGCGGCCTGCCCTCCGGCGTGCCCCCGGCGAGCAACCGGATTCCGGCCGCGGCCGCCGCCTCGTCCTGGTCGGAGATCTCGATCCCGTAGGCACGCAACGAGACCACGGCCACGAAGGCGCCGCACAGCTCGTCCTTCTGCGGCATCTCGGCGCGCGCCTGGACGATCAGTTCTCGCGCGCCGGGAAACCAGCGAACCCGATCCAGCAACCGCACCGCCTCAGTACCGCCACAGATGGGCCGCGACGATCTCGGCGAGGTCGCGCTCGGCGGCCCAGTCCGCATCCGAGTTCCGAACCGCGCCGAACGCACCGAGCAACTCCTCCCCCAGGACTCCGGAAACCGCTTTCGACGCGAGCAGCGCCGTGCTCTGCTCGGCCGGTGTCGCAGGCAGCCGCACCACGCCCTCGGCGACCCGGCGCTCGTCCGGCCACGTGCCCGGATCCTCCGCGATGGGTTCGGGCAGCGTCAGGTTCTCCGCCATTCCGGCGAGTCCGGCGGCCAGGACCGCGGACAGCGCGAGATACGGGTTCGCCGACGCGTCCGACGGTTTGAGCTCGACGTTGGCGTGCTCGGCGCCCAGCAGCTCGGTGCCGGGCACGAAACGCAACGGCGCCTCCCGGTTCTCCACACCCCAGAACGCGTACGCACTGGCGAAATAGCCCGGCCGCAGCCGCACTGTGGACAGTACGCTCGGCGCGGTGATCGCGGTCAGGGCCGGCAGCTCGCGCAACAGCCCGGCGAGATAACCCGCACCGTCCGCGTCGGGAATTCCGGCCAGCAAGTTGCCGCCCTTGCGCCACAACGAAGTGTGCAGATGCCAGCCGTTGCCCGCGGCCTCGGGCGCCACGATCGGCGAGAAGCTGGCCCGCAGCCCGTGCGCGTGCGCCGCCGCGTGAATGGTCTGCCTGGCCAGAAGCTGGTCGTCGGCCGCCGACACCGGGTCGGTCGGGCGCAGCGACAACTCGACCTGCGCGAGCCCGTACTCGGCGTGCACCTGGTTCAGCGGCAGCCCGTTGACCTCGAAGTCGTGCAACAGCGCGGCGATGAACCCGTCCAGTTCGACCAGTGCGTGCGGACTGTAGGCCGGCCCGCGGTGCCCCGGCGCGGACGCGATGTCCGGACTGCCGGCCGGGGCGAGGCAGAACTCAAGCTCATAACCCGCACGCAGCTCGTAACCCTGTCCGGCCGCGGCCGCGACCTGCCGTTGCAGCACCGCGCGCTGGCAGTACGGCCACGGCGATCCGTCCGCGGCGATCTGCCGCCCCGGTGCCCAGGCGAGCGCGGGCTGGCCCGCGAGCCGCCGCAGGCGCTCGATCACGGGCACCAGCCGCACGTCGCCCGAGGGCGTGGACAGGCCCGGATGGGCATACGTGATCGCGTCGTGGGTGTCGAAGACCGCGAACAGCGAGGTGATCCCCACGCCACGGCTGGCGGCATCGGCGAGGCCGTTGATCGGCACGATGCGTGACCGCGGAATGCCGTTGTTGTCGGCCCACGCGATCTGCACCCCACTGACCCCGGCAGCGGCCAGGTCCTTCGCCGCAGCCGATGCTGCCTTCGTCATGAGGTGAAGTGTCTCACGCTCACGACGTCGCGGAAGTCCCATCGCAACGCCGTTTCGGCCCCGCCGCGGTTTCGCTGTGAACGAACAGACCTGGCGCCGCCGGCCGTGCCCATGGGAGCGTTTTCCGCCATGTACCGCCACTCGGGCACCTCGCTGACCACGGCAAACGCGTGGTCTGAACGTTTCGGCGGTGTTTCGCGTCCTAGATACCGGGATTGGACCTACGACATCCGGGGTAATTCGACGTGACGCAAGTCCCACAGAGACGGGAACACTTGCAACACGCTCAGCGTCTGCAAGAGTGGAAGCTACGAACACCGCGGAGCCGGTGGCGACCCCGCCCCCGGAGACAGTGCCGAAGTGATCGTGCTGGATCGATGGCATCGGGCGACCGATGCCGGGACGGAGGGAGACTCCAATGACATCACCTACGCTCACCCGCCCCGAACTGACCGCAGCCGACCGTTGTGACCGTTGCGGAGCAGCAGCACAGGTACGAGCGATCCTCTCCTCCGGCGGCGAGCTGCTTTTCTGCGGCCACCACGCCCGCGAGTACGAGGCCAAGCTCAAGGAGATGTCGGCCGAGATCCAGCGCTAACAGCCGGACTTGCCAGCGGGCGGGAATCCTCCGGGATTCCCGCCCGTCTCATATGTGACGGTCACCACACGGGAACCATCGGGGAGGATTCACCGACCGGAAGGGCATGACGACCGATGATCTCGTCACGTCCCCGCCGTCCTCGGCCACCACACCGGGCTCCCGCCCGTCGCTGCGACCGCTGTTGCTGCGCCTGCACTTCTACGCCGGCGTCCTGGTCGCACCGTTTCTGCTGATCGCGGCTCTGACCGGGCTGCTCTACATCTTCACTCCCCAGCTGGAGAACGCCGTCTACGACCACGAACTGCACGTGGCCGCCGACGCGCGCTGGCAGCCACTGGAGGCCCAGGTCGCCGCCGCGCGGGCCACGTTGCCGGAAGGCCGGCTCACGAAGGTCCGCCCGGCGCCATCGGCCACCGACACGACTCAGGTCCTGTTCTCGGTGCCCGGCCTGCAGGACAGTTACGCCAAGACGGTGTTCGTCAACCCGCATGACAACGAGATCCGCGGGGTACTGGAAACCTACGGCTCAGGGCAGGCGCTGCCGCTGCGCGCGTGGCTGGACCAGCTGCACCGCAACCTCAACCTCGGCGACGCCGGGCGCCTGTACAGCGAGCTGGCCGCCAGCTGGCTGTGGGTCGTCGTCCTCGGCGGGCTCGCGCTGTGGTGGGGCCGGCGGCGGCGCGACAAGGGCACCGGCAAGCGCGCGAAGCTGCTGTCCTGGCACACCACGACCGGCCTGTGGGTCGCCGCCGTGCTGCTGTTCCTGTCCGCGACGGGCCTGACCTGGTCGCAGTTCGCCGGGCAGAACATCAGCGATCTGCGCACCACGCTGAGCTGGCAGACGCCGAGCGTGCCGGCCAAGGCCGCACAGGCCCCCGCCGACGCGCCGGTGATCAGCACCGATGCCGCGCTCACGGCCGCGAGGTCGGCCGGGCTGAGCGATCCCGTCGAGATCACCATGCCGGCCGAAGCCGGTTCTCCGTACGTCGTCAAGCAGGTGCAGCGGAGCTGGCCGGAGAAGCAGGACGCGGCCGCCGTCAACGCCTCGACCGGCGAGGTCACCAGCGTGCTGCGGTTCGGCGACTGGCCGCTGGCCGCGAAGCTCGCCCGCTGGGGCATCGACGCGCACATGGGCCTGCTGTTCGGGCTGGCGAACCAGATCGTGCTGGCGCTGGTGTGCGTGGGGCTCGTCGGGCTGATCGTCTGGGGCTACCGGATGTGGTGGCTGCGGCGGCCCACCCAACCGCGCTTCGGCCGTCCGTACCCAAGAGGCGGGCTGCGGAAGCTGCCGATGACGGTGCTCTTCCCTGGTGCGGTCGTGCTGATCGCGATCGGCTGGTTCCTGCCGGTGTTCGGGGTGTCGTTGCTGGTCTTCCTGGCGGTGGACGCGTTCCTCGGCTGGCGGGCGGCGCACCGGGCTTGAGGCGTGCCCGGTGCCGGGCGCTCGCCCTGGCGCGCCTACCAGGACCGCAGCGTGACGATGCGCTCCTCCAGCTGGTCGACCGTCGCCATCGCCGTCGGCGGTCCCCCGCACACGCGGCGCAGCTCGTTGTGGATCGCGCCGTGCGGCTTGTTCGTGCGGTGGTGATACATGCCCACCAGCGCGTTCAGCTCCTTGCGCAGCGCCGCGATGCGCTCCTGCACCGACTGCGGTTTCGGCGGCGCCTGCGGGGCTTCCTCCTTCACCGGCTTCCGCCGTTTGGCATCGGCCAGCTGCTCCTCCTGCCGCTTGCGCAGCAGCGCCCGCACCTGGTCCGGCTCCAGCAGGCCCGGCAGCCCCAGGTACTCCTGCTCCTCCTCGCTGCCCGAGAACACCGCGGTGCCGAAGGAGTTCCCGTCGTAGATCACCTGGTCCAGCTCGGCGGAGGCGCCCAGCGACGTGAACGCCTTCTCCTCTTCGCCGGGCTCGTCCTCGGTGCGGTTGGCCTGCGCGAGCAGCTCGTCGTCCCAGCCGTCCTTTTCCCGGTGCGGCTTGCCGAGCACGTGGTCGCGCTGCGCCTCCAGCTCGCTGGCCAGCTCCAGCAGCACCGGCACGCTGGGCAGGAACACGCTGGCCGTCTCGCCCTTGCGCCGCGCCCGCACGAACCGGCCGATGGCCTGCGCGAAGAACAGCGGGGTGGACGCGCTCGTGGCGTACACGCCGACCGCCAGCCGCGGGACGTCAACGCCTTCGGACACCATCCGCACCGCGACCAGCCAGCGGTCGCCCGAATCGGAGAACTCGCCGATCCGCTTCGTGGCCTTCGGATCGTCGGACAGGACCACGACCGGGTTCTCCCCGGTGATCCGCGCCAGGATCTTCGCGTAGGCGCGCGCCGACTCCTGGTCGGTGGCGATCACCAGGCCGCCCGCGTCCGGGATGCCGGCACTGCGCAGCTGGTGCAGCCGCGTGTCGGCGGCCTGCAGCACCGACGGGATCCACTCGCCGCCGGGGTCCAGCGCCGTGCGCCACGCGCGCGCCGTCTGCTCGGCCGTCAGCGGTTCGCCGAGCCGCGCCGTGAACTCCTCGCCCGCGCTGGTGCGCCACGACGCCTCACCCGAGTAGGCGAGGAACACGACGGGCCGCACGACGCCGTCGGCGAGCGCGTCGGCGTAGCCGTAGGAGTGGTCCGGCTTGCTGCGCATCGCGCCGTCGCCGTCGGGCTCGTAGGTGATGAACGGGATCGGCGAGTCGTCGCTGCGGAACGGGGTCCCGGTCAGCGACAGGCGCCGCACCGCGGGCGTGAACGCCTCGCGCACCGCGTCACCCCAGGACTTCGCGTCACCCCCGTGGTGGATCTCGTCGAGGATGACCAGTGTCTTGAAGTTCTCCGTGCGCACCCTGTGCAGCGTCGGGTGGGCCGCGACCTGCGCGTAGGTGAGCGCGACGCCCTGGTAGTCGCCGGAGGTCGCGCCCTGGCCGTTGCGGTAGTTGGAGTCGATGGCGATACCGGCGGCCGCCGCGGAGATCGCCCACTGGTGCTTGAGGTGCTCGGTGGGGGTGACGATCGTGATCCGCTCGACCGTGCGGTCGGACAGCAGTTCGGCGGCGATGCGCAGGCCGAACACGGTCTTGCCCGCGCCGGGCGTGGCCACCGCGAGGAAGTCCTGCGGGTTGGTGGTGAGGTACTTCGTCAGCGCGCGCCGCTGCCACGCACGCAGCGGGCGGGGCGTCGCGTCGTGCTGCGGCTCGGGCGCGGCGAAGCCTGATTCCCGATTACGCTGGGCCGTGTCCGACAAGGATCGTCCCCCTCCTCTCGCCGACTCGGAACGCGACATGCGAAAACCCTCACGAAACACCTCCGGCAGCACCGCCGGGCGTGAGGGCGCTCGGAGAAGACTACCGGGCGAGCGGGGATCGGGCCGCGAACGGCACGGCCGAGTGGAACACGCCACACCATCGGCGCGCCAAAACCGCGCCAATGCACCATGCTGGACCTCGAGATGAACGACAAGACCGAGCCCAAACCGCCCCGCAAAGGTGTGCGGCGCCTTGTCGGCCGCACCCTTTCCAAGGCCTGGGACGGCAACATCTTCTCCGAGTCGGCCGAAGCCGCGTTCTGGCAGACCCTGTCGCTGCCGCCGCTGCTGCTGGGACTGCTGGGCTGTCTCGGCTACATGGGCGACTTGTTCGGCCAGGCGTTCGTCACCGACGTGCACGACAAGATCATCACGTTCTGCGACCGGATTTTCACCGGGAACGTGGTGCAGCAGATCATCGGACCCACCGTCGACGACATCCTCACCATCGGCAAGGGCGAGATCGTCTCGGTCGGGTTCGTGATCTCACTGTGGGCGGGATCGTCGGCGATGTCCTCGTTCGTCGACGCGATCACCGTGGCGCACGACCAGTACGGTGTGCGCAACGAGGTGTGGCAACGGATCTTCGCGTTGCTGCTGTATCTGGCCAGCCTGATCCTGCTGGTGATCGGGCTGCCGATCATCGCGATCGGGCCGGACCTGCTGACCGACTTCTTCCCCGACTCGTGGCGCCCGACGCTGGCGATGTGGGTGGGCACGCTGTACTACCCCGTGCTGGGCGTGCTGCTGGTGCTCGCGCTGGCGACGTTGTACAAGGTCTCGCTGCCGCGGCGGCTGCCGTGGCACCGGGGGCTGCCGGGCGCGGTGCTCGCGATGGTGATCTTCCTGCTGGCCAGTGTGGGGCTGCGGATCTACCTGGGCTGGATCACCAGGACCGGCTACACCTACGGGGCGCTGGCCACGCCGATCGCATGGCTGCTGTTCACCTACTTCATCGGCATGGCCGTGGTCGGCGGCGCGTATTTCAACAGCGCCATCCAGGAGCTGTGGCCGGCGAAGATGACCAGGCGGCAGCGGCGGAAGTGGCGCAGGCTGGAGATGGAGCGGGCGAGCGAGCGGATGCGCTCCGAGGGCAAGAGCCTGTGGGAGCGCACCACGACACCGCTACGCAGGCCGCGCAAGCAGGCCGGGCCCGAATCCGGACCCGAGCCGTCCGCCGAGGCCGACGACGACGGCGGGGAGCCGAGCCTGGCCGATCAGTCGCCCTCGGGTCCGGGGCGCAGCCCTTCGTAGATCTCCTTGCACGCCGGGCACACCGGCGAGCCGGGCTTGGGCGACTTGGTCACCGGGAAGACCTCACCGCAGAGCGCCACGACGTGCGTGCCCATGACCGCGCTCTCGGCGATCTTGTTCTTGCGCACGTAGTGGAAGACCTTCGGTTCGTCACTGTCGGTGCTGTCAGTGCTCTCCGGCCGTGTTTCGACCTCGGGCAACGTCGTCGTACTCATGTCTCCATGATGCCGGACTGGCCACCGCGGCCGCGAGAGGCGCACCATCTGCCCAAGGAGGTGAGCGGCGATGCCCGAGCCCAGATCGAGCCGTCCGTACATGCCCGGCTACGGCATGCTGCCGCCGGATCAGGGATCCGGGCTGCTCCCCTGGTCGTGGGCGGTGGCGAGGCTGCGCGATTCGCACGACTACTGGGTGGCCACGGTCCGGCCGGACGGCAGGCCGCACCAGATGCCGGTGTGGGCGGTGTGGCACGACGACGCGGTGTGGTTCTCCTCGTCGGTCGGCTCGCGCAAGATACGCAACATCGTGCTCGGTTCGGAGGTCTCGGTCGCCACCGGCGATCCGCTCAACCCGGTGATCGCCGAGGGGCGGGCGAGGATCATGACGGACACCGTGTCGGTCAAGACGTTCCTGGACGCGCTCAACGTCAAGTACGGCACCGATTACGACCTCGATTTCCTCGATCCGGCCGAGAACGCGACCGTGCGGGTGCGCCCACGGTGGGTGTTCGCGCTGGACGAACGGGACTTCACGGGCTCGCCGACCCGCTGGGACCTGCGCTCGCCCGCTGGGTGATGATGATCGGCCGTGACCCCGATATCCCTTTCCGGCGAGGTGGCCGACGCCGTCAACAGCGGCAGGCCCGTCGTCGCGCTCGAGAGCACGATCCTGTCCCACGGGCTGCCGCCCGGCCGTAACCGCGACGTGGCCGACCGCGTCGAGCGCACCGTGCGCGACGCGGGTGCGGTGCCCGCGACCATCGCGGTGCTCGACGGCCGTCCCGTCGTGGGCCTGTCTTCCGCCGAACTGGACCGCGTGTGTGCGGCGGACGCGGGACTGGACAAGCTGTCGCTGCGCGATCTCGGCCCGGCGGTCGGGCTGCGCCGTTCGGGTGCGACGACCGTGGCGAGCACCTCGGCGCTCGCGCACGCGGCCGGGATCGGCGTGTTCGCCACCGGCGGACTCGGCGGGGTGCACGTCGGGGCGGCCGAGTCCTGGGACGTGTCGGCGGATCTCGGTGCACTGTCCCGGATTCCGACGCTCGTCGTGTGCTCGGGCGTGAAGTCGGTGCTCGACATTCCCGCGACGCTGGAGGTGCTGGAGACCGCTTCGGTGCCGGTGCTCGGGTATCGCACCGACGACTTTCCCGCTTTCTACCTGCGTTCCTCCGGGCACGCCGTGCCGTGGCGGGTCGAGGACCCCGCGCAGGTCGCGGCGGTGGTGTCGGCGCACCGGTGCTACAGCGGTTCCGGTGTGCTGCTGGCGAATCCGGTCCCGGCCGAGTCCGAAATGGACAGAGAGCTGCACGACCGGCTACTCGCCGAAGGGCTGGAGCTGGTGCGCGGCAACCAGGTTTCCGGCAAGGACGTGACTCCCGTGCTGCTGGAGCATTTCCACTCGGCGAGCGGCGGGGTGAGCCTGGACGCGAACGAGGCGCTGGTGCTGTCCAACGCGCGGCTGGCCGCCCAGGTCGCGGTGGAGCTGGCATGAGGATCGTGGTGGTGGGCGATGCCGGGCTCGACGTGGTGGCACGGCACACCGGCATCGTCGACGGCGGCGATTCCAGCGCCCGCGTCCAGCTGACCGGTGGCGGGGCCGGGGCCAACACGGCGCGCTGGCTGGCCGCGACCGGCACCGCCACGACCCTGATCGCGCGGGTCGGCGACGACGCGGGCGGCCGCCTGATGCGCACGGAACTGGAGGCGGCGGGCGTGCGGTGCGCCTTCGCGGTCGACGCGGACGCGGCCACCTGCTGTGTGGTGTCGCTGGTGGACGACGGCGGGCAGCGGAGCATGCTCGCCGACCGGGGCGCGAACGCGCGGTTCCGTGCGGAGGACGTCGAGGCGGCCGCGCTGGCCGGTGCGTCCCACCTGCACCTGTCCGGCTACGTGCTGCTGTACCCGTCGTCGCGGCCCGGTGGGCTGGCGGCGCTGACGGCGGCGAAGGAGGCCGGGCTGACGACGTCGGTGGATCCGCAGGCGGCGGCGCTGATCACCGATCCGGACCGGTTCCTCGCCGACGTGCGCGGGGTGGACCTGCTGCTGCCCAACGCCGACGAGCTGACCGCGCTCGCCGGTTCGCCGCACCCCGCGGCGGCCGCGAGCCTGCTGGGCGAAGTCGGGGCGGTCGCGGTCACCCAGGGCATGGCGGGCGCGAGCTGGATCGATGGGGACGGCGTGGTCAGCGTGCCCGCGGAACCGGCCGACTGCGTCGATTCCACCGGGGCGGGCGACGCCTTCGACGCCGGCCTGCTCGCGGCCTGGCTGACCGGGAAGTCCACAGTGGACTCACTGCGGGCGGGCGCGCGGCTGGGGGCCGAGGCGGTGTCGCGGGTGGGGGCGCAGCCTTAGCGCTTGTCAGCCTTCGATGATGCGGTGTTCGCCTCGTTCGATGGCCCTCGCTTCGCGCTCGTAGCGGCTCACCTGCTCCGCCTTGCGTGGCGGGCGGTCGTTGGCGACCAGGACCGCGATCCACGGCAGCGGGATCGACAACACGATGAACAGCAGCGCCAGCCACCACGTGTGGTAGAACACGCCCGCCAGGATCAGGCACGGGAAGCGCATGCCCATCATCAGCATGTACTTGCGCTTACGGGCGGCGTGCTCGTCCTCATACGACGGCGCGGCCTCGGTGATGAGCACCGGATCGACCTCACGGCCAGAACCGCCGGGGGACCTGTTCACGACCACCACCTCCGCTGTCCATGCTCCCACCGCGCCGCCGGATGCGACACCCAGGTGGGTCAATCACCTCCGCAGGTACGACAACGCCCCGACGACGAGCGTCTCCACTCCCGTCCGCAGCGTCGGATGCAGCACCGGCGCGAACTTCGGCGAGTGGTTCGACGGGATGTCGTCCTCGAACCGGCCCTCGGCCACCGCCTTGAGCACGGTCTCCGGATCGAGCCCGCCGACCAGCCAGAACACCGACGGTACCCCGGCCGCCCTGCCGAACTCGCTGAAGTCCTCGCTGCCGGTGACCAGCGGCGCCTCCATGATCCGCTCGGCGCCGAAGTGGTCGCGGAAGACCGTGGTGAGCGCGGCGTTGCTCGCGTCGTCGTTGCTGGTCACCGGGAAGCTCCCGATCGAGGTGAACTCGGGCGGCTCCGGCGCACCCGCGGCGGCGGCCTCGCCCCGCACGATCCGCTCGATCGCGGCCAGCACCCGCTTGCGCACCTGATCGTCGAACGTGCGCACGTTGACCTCGAGTTCGGCGTGGTCGGCGATGACGTTGTGCGCGGTGCCGACCCGCATGGACCCGACCGTGACGACCGCGGAATCGGTGGCCGAGATCTCCCTCGACACGATCGTCTGCAGCCGCATCACCACCGACGCCGCCATGACCGCGGGGTCGACCGTCGTCTCCGGCCGCGAACCGTGCCCGCCGCGCCCGTGCAGGGTGATCCGCATGGCGTCGGTGGCGGCCATGATCACGCCGGGCCGGGTCAGCACCCAGCCTGCCGGACCCGGCACGACGTGCTGGCCCAGCACGACCGACGGCGTGCCGGCGAGGTCGAACAGGCCGTCGCCGACCATCCGCGCCGCGCCGCTGCCTTTTTCCTCACCCGGCTGGAAGACCGCGAGCACCGTGCCCCGCCACGATCCGCGGGCCCGCGCGAGCAGGTCGGCCGCTCCGCTGAGCCAGGTGGCGTGCATGTCGTGCCCGCACGCGTGCATCACCTCGCCGCGCGCCGCGTACTCGAGTCCGGTCTTTTCCTCGACGGGCAGCGCGTCGATGTCGGCGCGCAGCATCACCACCGGGCCCTCGCCGTTGCGCAGCACGCCGAGCACCCCGGTGCCCGCGATACCCGTGTGCACCTCGTAGCCCGATTCGGTCAGACGGCGGGCCAGTTCGGCCGCCGTCCGATGCTCCTCGAACGAAAGTTCCGGGTGCCGGTGCAGGTCCACGTACAGCGTTTCCAGCGCGGGCAGCAGCCCGTCCAGCGGAGCCAGGGCAGCGGTCATCCCACCATCTCAGCACAGAACACCACGCCACGCGCCGCTCACCGGCCACAGTGGACTGAAGCGGCTCGTCCGGGTGGACCGGCGCCTGCCCGCATAGGATCACCGGCTGTGACCCTCGAGTTCTCCGACGACTTCTGCGCCCGCCTGCGCGAGGCACTGCGGCGCACCTCCTACGACGCCGATGGCGTGCTGGCCGCGCTCGGCGGTGCCGCGCACGCCGCACTCGGCCGCAACGAGCCGGAGCCGGCCTACCGCGCCAGCACCGACGCCGGTGAGCTGGGCACCCTGATCCGGCTGTTCCTGCTCGGCGGCAGCGAGCCCGAGGCCGCCGTTCGCGCCGCGCTCGCCCCGCTGCCACTGGAGGACGCGCTCGCGAGCGGGCTGGTGC
Organism: Amycolatopsis acididurans; assembly: GCF_012328925.1. Classification (GTDB taxonomy): domain Bacteria; phylum Actinomycetota; class Actinomycetes; order Mycobacteriales; family Pseudonocardiaceae; genus Amycolatopsis_E; species Amycolatopsis_E acididurans. The sequence continues at coordinate 258,047 of NZ_JAAXLS010000004.1, read as the reverse complement.
GCGGGGACGGCGAGCGGATCCGCGCCGGACTCGACGTGCGCCCGCACGGTGACGAGGAAGGCTCCTGGTGGGTGGTCTCCGACCTGGACTCCGACCAGCTGGGTCACGAGGTGCCACCGGATCACGTGCTCGGCGTCGGGCACGCCTCGCTCAGCCTGATCCGCGCCACCATCCGCCGCCCGGTGGGCTCGTTACTCGACCTCGGCACCGGCAACGGCGTGCAGGCGCTGCACGCGGCGCGGCACGCGCAGCACGTGACAGCCACGGACGTTTCGTCACGCGCGCTGGCGCTGGCGGATCTGACGTTCCGGCTCAACGGGCTCGACGTCGAACTGCTGCGCGGCGAGTGGTTCGCGCCCGTCGCGCGCCGGCGGTTCGACCAGATCGTGTGCAATCCGCCGTTCGTGGTCGGCCCGCCCCGCGTCGACTACACCTACCGCGACTCCGGGCTCGCCGGGGACGACGCCTCGGCGCTGGTGGTTCGCCAGCTTCCGGCGTTGCTCAACCCCGGAGGCGTGGGGCAGCTGCTCGCGTCCTGGCTGCACGTGGAAGGCGAGGACTGGGCCGATCGGGTGGCGCGCTGGCTGCCGGCAGGCACGGACGCGTGGTTCGTCCAGCGCGACGTGGCCGATCCCGGCCTGTATGTCGGCACCTGGCTGCGCGACGCGGGCATCGATCCCCGCTCACCCGAGGGCCGCGCGAAGGCGGGCGCGTGGCTGGACTGGTTCGCCGACGAGAAGGTCCGGGGCATCGGGTTCGGATTCGTCACGCTGCGCCGCGCCGAGGTCGAGCACCCGACCGTCGTGTGCGAGGACCTGCGGCAGGCCTATGACGATCCGCTCGGCCCGGAGGCGGGCGCGTGGCTGGACCGGGTCGCCTGGCTGCGCGAGCACGCCGACGACCTGCTGGACACCCGGTTCCGGGTGCCGCCGACGGTGCTGCTGGAACGCATCGACACGCCGGGCGAGGAGGGCTGGCAGACCACGATCCGCCGCCTGCACCGCACCGACGGGCCCGGCTGGCAGCACGAGGTGGACGAACTGGCCGCGGCGCTGCTGGCGGGTTGCCGCGGCGCGCTGCCCCTGTCCGACCTGCTGGAACTGCTCACGATCGCGCACGGCGGCACGGCGGAGGAACTGGCCGGAGCGGCGTTGCCGATGATCCGGGAACTCGTCCGCCACGGGATGATCGAGCCCGTATGAGAGCCGTGGTGGCCAGGGTCACGGAGGCCAGCGTCGTGGTCGACGGTGAGGTCGTCGGCGCCATCGGCGAGCCGGGCCTGCTGGTGCTGCTCGGCGTCCACAAGGACGACACTTCCGACAAAACGGTCGCGATGGCCCGCAAACTTCACGAACTGCGCCTGCTCGACGGCGAGGAGTCGTGCGCGAGCACCGGGGCACCGCTGCTCCTGGTGAGCCAATTCACTCTTTACGGAGATACCCGGAAAGGACGTCGTCCATCCTGGATCGCCGCCGCCCGGCCGGAAGCCGCGGCCACCCTGTTCGACGGCGTGGTGCGTGAACTCCGCGAGCGGGGCGCACGTGTGAGTACCGGCGTGTTCGGCGCGAAAATGGCGGTGCACAGCGTGAACGACGGGCCCTTCACCGTTCTCGTCGAGGTCTAGACCACGCTTCTCAGGAAAACCTCAGGTTTGGTCGAGCAACCGGCCGCATGGTTATTCCGTCCATTCTCCGGGAACACACGGGAACGATTCCGGGGCTTGCCGCGTTGACCCAAGTGTCCAGCCGACGAGCTGGATTCGGGCTCCGAGTTCCACAGGCTCGGGGCACGACGCACAGCCGGTGTGACGCACCAACGTGTCAGCCCGTGACCGGGGAGGCAAACATGTCAGTACAGACTCTCGAGCGTAAGACCGGCCGCTCAAAGCCCGAGCGGCGAATCCCCGAACTCGCGTCCGAGCCGGCCTTCGACTCCAGCGTACCCGCTCAGCCGAGTGTGGACGCCGACCTGGACGCGCAGGGGCCCGCGGCCGACCTGGTCCGTGTCTACCTCAACGGGATCGGCAAGACCGCACTGCTGACCGCCGCCGACGAGGTGGAGCTGGCCAAGCGCATCGAGGCTGGCGTGTTCGCCCAGCACATGCTGGACACCGCCGAGGACCTCACCGACCAGCGCAAGGTCGAGCTCAGGGCGCTCATCCGGGACGGGCACCGCGCGAAGAACCACCTGCTGGAAGCCAACCTGCGGCTGGTCGTCTCGCTCGCCAAGCGCTACACCGGGCGCGGAATGCCGCTGCTGGACCTGATCCAGGAGGGCAACCTCGGCCTGATCCGCGCGGTGGAGAAGTTCGACTACTCCAAGGGGTTCAAGTTCTCCACCTACGCCACCTGGTGGATCCGCCAGGCCATCACCAGGGGCATGGCCGATCAGGGCCGCACCATCCGCCTTCCGGTGCACCTGGTCGAGCAGGTGAACAAGCTCGCGCGCATCAAGCGTGACCTGCACCAGCAGCTGGGCCGCGAGGCCACCAACGAGGAACTGGCCGCCGAGTCGGGTATTCCGGCCGAGAAGGTCTCGGACCTGCTCGACCACGCGCGTGACCCGGTAAGCCTGGACATGCCGGTCGGCACCGAGGAGGACGCCCCGCTGGGCGACTTCATCGAGGACTCCGAGGCCACCGACGCCGAGAGCGCAGTGATCTCCGGCCTGCTGCAGGACGATCTGCGCCGGGTGCTGGCCACCCTCGACGAGCGTGAGCAATCGGTGATCCGGCTGCGCTACGGCCTGGACGACGGGCAGCCGCGCACGCTGGACCAGATCGGCAAGCACTTCGGTCTCTCGCGCGAGCGCGTGCGGCAGATCGAGCGCGAGGTCATGTCGAAGCTCCGGCAGGGCGAGCGCGCCGAGCGGCTGCGGGCCTACGCCAGCTGACGAAAGGCAGGAGGTCACCTCCGGAAGGTGGAGGTGACCTCCCGTTATCGCGGCGCGACGCTTGGTATAACCCGAACGGCGGCGTTGACATATGACTTTCGTCACGGGACGGTCGAAGCAACGCGCACGGGAGAAACACGTCTTCCGTTGTGTGAGCTTCGCGGTAGGTGCTCGGTGCTCCTGTCCGCTTTCCCCGGAAGGTCGGGTCCGTCGGGGTGGGCCCGGCCTTCCGACTATTTTCCGGCCCTTGTGGTTCTTCGCCACACCACACCCGGTGTGACCGCACGCACGCGGTAACGTCTTTGGCTACCCGAACCGCGTGCAGAGGAGCCGTGCGTGACCACCACCCCGCCGTTCAACTACACCGACGTGCTGCCGCTGTCCCCGGACACCGAGACCGAGTACCGCCTCGTGACGCCGGACGGGGTCCGCGTCGTGGAGGCGGGCGGCCGCGAGTTCCTCGAAATCGCCCCCGAGGCGCTGACGAAGCTCGCGAAGACCGCGATCACCGACATCCAGCATCTGCTGCGTTCCTCGCACCTGGCCCAGCTGCGTGCGATCGTGGACGACCCGGAGGCCAGCGGCAACGACCGGTTCGTCGCCATGGACCTGCTGCGCAACGCGGCGATCTCGGCGGGCGGCGTGCTGCCGATGTGCCAGGACACCGGAACCGCGATCGTGATCGGCAAGCGCAGCGAGGGCGTGCTCACCGGCGGCAACGACGAGGAAGCGCTGGCGCGCGGCGTGTTCGACGCCTACCAGGAGCTGAACCTGCGCTACTCGCAGATGGCACCGGTGAACTTCTGGGAAGAGAAGAACACCGGTACGAACCTGCCCGCGCAGATCGAGCTGTATCACCGGGACAACGCTGCCGGTCAGTCCTCTCCGACGTACGAGTTCCTGTTCATGGCCAAGGGTGGCGGCAGCGCCAACAAGACCTTCCTCTACCAGGAGACGAAGGCGGTGCTCAACCCCAAGCGCCTGGCCAAGTTCCTCGACGAGAAGCTGCGCAGCCTGGGCACCGCGGCCTGCCCGCCCTACCACCTGGCGATCGTGGTCGGCGGCATGTCGGCCGAGTTCAACCTCAAGGTCGCCAAGCTCGCCTCGGCCCGCTACCTCGACAACCTGCCCGAGGAGGGTTCCGCGCTCGGGCACGGCTTCCGTGACAAGGACCTCGAAGGCCAGGTGCTGGAGATGACCCGGCAGTTCGGGATCGGCGCGCAGTTCGGCGGCAAGTACTTCTGCCACGACGTGCGCGTGATCCGGCTCCCCCGGCACGGCGCGTCCTGCCCGGTCGGCATCGCGGTGTCCTGCTCGGCCGACCGCCAGGCCAAGGCGAAGATCACCGCCGACGGCGTGTTCATCGAGCAGCTGGAGCGCGACCCGGCGCGGTTCCTGCCGGAGGTCACCGAGGACGACCTGTCCGACGAGGTCGTCAGCGTCGATTTGAACCGGCCGATGGACGAGATCCGCGCCCAGCTCGCGTCGCTGCCGGTCAAGACGCGGCTGTCGCTGACGGGTCCGCTGGTCGTGGCGCGCGACATCGCGCACGCGAAGATCGCGGAGCGGCTCGAGGCGGGCGAGCAGATGCCGCAGTACCTGCGCGACCACCCCGTGTACTACGCCGGCCCGGCCAAGACTCCGGACGGTTACGCGTCCGGTTCGTTCGGGCCGACCACGGCGGGCCGGATGGACTCGTACGTGGCGCAGTTCCAGGCCGCGGGCGGCTCGATGGTGATGCTCGCCAAGGGCAACCGGTCCAAGCAGGTCACCGCGTCGTGTCAGCAGCACGGCGGCTTCTACCTGGGGTCGATCGGTGGTCCCGCGGCGCGCCTGGCGCAGGACTGCATCAAGAAGGTCGACGTGCTGGAGTACCCCGAGCTGGGCATGGAAGCGGTGTGGAAGATCGAGGTCGAGGACTTCCCCGCGTTCATCGTGATCGACGACAAGGGCAACGACTTCTTCGCCGAGACCTCGGAGCCGGTGCTGCAGATCAGCTTCCGCAGCTGAGACAACCACGCGACGAGCGGCCAGGGTGTGCGCACCCTGGCCGCTTGTCGCGTGTCAGCTTCCGGAGCCGACCGGGAACATCCCGGCGAGGCGGTCGAGGGTCTTTTCGATGCCCTCTTTGTTCTTGCGCGGGAAGTGGCTGAGGCTGATCAGGAACGGCACGCGCGCCGTGGACCAGTCGAAGGTCTCGGTCACCCTGGTCCCGCCCTCGACGGGCTCCAGCCGCCAGCGCCAGCGGTGGCCGTTGAAGTGGCGCCACGCGATGAGCCGGTTCTCCTCGAATTCGACCACCGTGTTGAGGATCTTGTACGACGCGCCCATCTTCATGTCCATGCCGAACTTCGAGCCGAGCTCCAGGCGCTGCGGTGCGCCTGCCTGTGCGGCCCGGACGGTGCCGGACCCGTCGAGCAGCGGATGCTTCGACGGGTCCACGAGCAGCTCGAAGATGTTCTCCGGCGCGGTGGCGATCGTCCTGGTTACGGAGACCTGGCGGTTACCCATGCCGGGAGCCTACTCCCTAGTAACCTCGCTTCTCGGAAGTCAGCACGACCTTCCGCTGCCCGAGCGGCGCGGCGAGCGCCACCGACACCAGTGGGTAGCGGATGTCCATCGTGCACATCTGGCCCTGCTTGTTCGACCTGGTCTCCACGAGGTTGACCACGACCTGCGCCAGGGTCTGCTCCTTCACCTCGGCCGACGCCTGGTTGCAGCCGCCCTCCTCCGCACGCAGGTACAGCGACCGGTCGTCGGCTGTGACGAAGACCTCACGCGGGAAGTCCTGGGGCAGCCGCGTCGCGTCGATCTGAGCGGGCGGCACGAGCGTGCTGCCCGCGGGCGCGGTCTGCGAACTGCCGGGCCGCGCCGGCATCGAGGGCACCGTCGGCGCCGGTTCGCTGCTGGTCGTGGGCGCCGTGCCCCCGCCGCCGGGAGACGCGGAGTTCGGCCGCTCCCCGCAGGCCGTGACGGTGACGAGGACGATCCCGATTCCGGCTAGCATTCCTTTCCACCTCATGTGTCCTGGACGGAAGCGCGTCGCGTCCGGGTTGCATGACCGGATGGATGCGGATCCCCGCGCCATACAGTTGGATGTCCCCGTGACCGAACAGCTCAAGCGACGGCTCGGCACCGGCGACGCCGTGGTCATCGGCCTCGGCTCGATGATCGGCGCCGGGGTGTTCGCCGCCTTCGCTCCCGCGGCCCACGCGGCCGGTGCGGGTCTGCTCATCGGGCTCGCGGTGGCCGCGGTCGTGGCCTACTGCAACGCGACGTCCTCGGCCCGGCTCGCCGCGATCTATCCGTCCTCCGGCGGCACCTACGTCTACGGCAGGGAGCGGCTCGGCGAGTTCTGGGGCTACCTCGCGGGCTGGGGGTTCGTCGTCGGCAAGACGGCGAGCTGCGCGGCGATGGCACTGACCGTCGCGCTGTACGTGGCGCCGGGGCTCGCGCGCCCGTGGCAGTCGCTGATCGCGGCGGGCGCGGTGCTGGCGCTGACGGCGCTGAACTACCGGGGCGTACAGCGTTCGGCGCTGGCGACCCGGGTGATCGTGAGCATCACGCTGCTCGTGCTCACGGGTTCGGTGATCGCGATGTTCGTAGCCGGAAACCATTCCACCGCGGGGCTTTCCCTCGCGGCGAATCCGACCGGGATCCTGCAGTCGGCGGGGCTGTTGTTCTTCGCCTTCGCCGGCTACGCGCGCATCGCGACGCTCGGTGAGGAGGTGCGTGATCCGGCGCGCACGATTCCCAGGGCGATCCCGATCGCGCTGGGGCTGACGCTGGTGGTCTACGCCGTGGTCGCGGTCGCGTTGCTGCTGGGCCTCGGGCCGGACGTGCTCGCGTCCACTTCGGACCCCCTCGCGGTCGCGGTGCCGTCCGGGCTCGCGCCGGTGGTGCGGATCGGGGCCGCGATCGCGGCGCTGGGATCGTTGCTGGCGCTGGTGCTCGGGGTGTCCCGGACGACCTTCGCGATGGCCCGCGACGGCCACCTGCCGACCGCGCTCGCCGCGGTGCACCCCCGGTTCGGGGTGCCGCACCGGGCGGAGATCGCGGTCGGCGTGCTGGTCGCGGTACTGGTGTCCTTCGCCGATCTCCGTGGTGCGATCGGCTTTTCGTCGTTCGCTGTGCTGACCTACTACGCGATCGCCAACGCGAGCGCGTTCACCCTCGGCCGCCGCGTGATTCCGGTGGCCGGGCTGATCGGCTGTGTCGTGCTGGCGTTCAGCCTGCCGTTGTCGTCGGTGCTCTCCGGCTTGGTCGTGCTGGCGATCGGCGTGCTGGCTTTCGCCGTCAGGCGAGGTCTTCCCGGTGCAGGGCGGCCCAGCTCACGTAGCTGAACGGCGCCCGCATGCGTCAACCTCGGGTCTTGTCGAGCCTGGTCAGTGCCTCCTCGTACCCGCTGATCAGCTCGGCCATGATCTCCGCGACCGGGCGGACCCGGTCGATGCGCCCGATGATCTGGCCCGCGGGCATCGACACCAGCTGCGGATCGTTCGTCTCGTGCAACCGGTTGTGCGCGGGCGAGACGAGCAGGTTCTGCAGCGGCATCGGCAGCGGCTGCGGCGCTTCGGGTGCGGCCCACGCCTCGGTCCACTTCGTCTTGAGCAGGCGCGCGGGTTTGCCGGTGTAGATCCGGGTGCGCACGGTGTCCGACGATGTGGCGTTGACCAGCGCGGTCTGCATCGCGACCGAACCGGGCATGGTCGTCAGGTACTCCTCCGTGGCCAGCCAGTACGAACCCATCCACGCGCCGGACGCGCCGAGCGCGAGTGCCGCCGCCACCTGGCGTCCCGAGCCGATCCCGCCGGCCGCGAGCACCGGAGCCCGGTCACCGACCGCGTCCACGATCTCCGGAAGCAGCACCATCGACGCGATCTCGCCGGTGTGCCCGCCGGCCTCGTATCCCTGCGCCACAACGAAGTCCACGCCGTTGTTGACGTGCCGTACCGCGTGCTCCGCCTTGCCGGCGAGCGCCGCGACCGGCACCCCGTGCGAGTGTGCCTGCTCGATCACGTCGACCGGGGGCGAACCGAGCGCGTTCGCGATCAGCTTGATCGGGTGCTTGAGCGCGACCTCGACGTGCGAGCGCGCCACCGAGTGCAGCCAGCCCAGCACCCCGGCCCGCTGTTCGGCCTCTTCGGGCAGCTCCGGCACGCCGAGTTCGGCGAGCGTCCGCTCGACGAAAGCCTTGTGCTCCTCGGGAATCAGCTTGTCGAGATCGACCTGGGTGCCCTCGGTCGGGATCTTGGCCGGCATCACGATGTCGACCCCGTAGGGCTTGCCGTCGGTGTTGGCGTCCATCCAGTCCAGCACGCCGTCGAGTTCCGCGGCGTCGTTGAACCGGACGCAGCCCAGTACGCCGAGGCCGCCCGCCTTGCTGATCGCGGCGGCGACATGCTCCGACGGGGTGAAACCGATGATCGGGTACTCGATGCCGAGCCTGTCGCACAGCGCGGTGCGCATACGTTTCCTCCTACTTGGCGGGTTGGTGGGCGGCCGCGTGCCGCTGCGCCCACGGGTAGTCCGGCTTTCCGCTCGGCAGCCGGCCGATCTCCTCGACCACCCACACGCTGCGCGGCACCTTGTACCCGGCGATTTCGGTGCGGACGTGTGCCTCGATCGCGTCGAGATCGGGCTCCTGCCCGTTCCTGGTCTGGATGATCGCGGCGACGCGCTGGCCGAGCCGTTCGTCCGGCACACCGATGACCAGGGCGTCGAACACGTCGGGATGCGATTTCAGCGCGCCCTCGACCTCTTCGGGGAACACCTTCTCGCCGCCGGTGTTGACGCACTGCGAGCCGCGGCCGAGCAGCGTGACCGTGCCGTCCTCCTCGTAGCGCGCGTAGTCGCCGGGGATGACGTAGCGGGCACCGTCGATCTCGGCGAAGATCTTCTTGCTCTTCTCGGGATCCTTGTAGTACCCGACGGGCACGTGCCCGCGCCGCGCGATCCGCCCGGAAGCGCCCGGTTTCCGCTCCACCACACGGTTTTCCTCGTCCAGCAGGACCGCGTCCTTGCCGAAGCTGACCCTGGGGCCCGCGCTGTGGTCGCTGTCCTTGCCGATCATGCCGATGCCGGTGAACCCGCTCTCGGTCGAGCCGATCGCGTCGGTGAGCACGATGTTGGGAAACGCGGCGAGGTACTCCTGCTTGACCGTCTGGGAGAACAGCGCCGCGTGACTGGACACCGCGACCAGCGAGGACGCGTCGTAGCCGGCCTCGTGGTAGGCGTCGATGAGCGGCCGGGCCATCGCGTCGCCGACGATCGTGAGCACCTGGACCTTGTGCTCCACCACGTTGCGCCACACGTCGTGCGCGTCGAACTGCGGCACGAACACCACCGTGCCGCCCGAGAACAGCGCACCGAACGCGGCCCACTGCGCGGCGCCGTGGATCAACGGCGCGGCGGGCAGCCGGACCATGCCGCCTGCCTTGCCCTGCTCGGCCATCGTCCATTCGTCGGGCACGTACTCGCCGGTGACGAAGTCGATGCCGCCGCCGAGTGCGCGCCACACGTCCTCGTGCCGCCACACGACACCCTTGGGGTAGCCGGTGGTGCCGCCGGTGTAGAGCATGTAGATGTCGTCGGCGCTGCGCTCGGCGAAGTCCCGTTCGGGCGAGTTCTCGCTCAGCGCGGTCTCGTAGGCGACCCCGTCGAACGGCTCGTCGCTGCCGTCTTCAACAACTACAACGTGTTTCAGTTTCGGCGCCTCCGGGCGGACCGCGACGACCTTGTCCGAATACTGCCTTTCGTGCACGAGGGCGACGAGATCGGCGTTGTCGAAAAGGTAGCGCAGCTCGCCGTGCACATAGCGGTAGTTGACGTTGATCGCGATGGCGCGGAGCTTGAACGCCGCGAACATCGTCTCGATCATCTCGATCGAGTTTCGCGAGTACACGCCTATGTGGTCACCCTTGCCGACCCCCTGCGCGGCGAGGTGGTGGGCCAGGCGGTTGGCGCGCTGTTCCAGCTGGGCGTAAGTGACCTTCCGTCCGCCGCAAATGACCGCGGTGCGGTCCGGCACGGCGTCGACGGCGTGCTCGAGGAGATCCGCGATGTTGTATGCCACTCAGCCAAAGTAGAACATGTTATCGTTCTGGGCAATGGTGACGGAGGTGGGAATGGCGCACGCGCTAGTTGAACAACGCGGGCACACGCTCGTGGTGACGATGAACCGGCCGGAAGCACGTAATGCCATCACCGGCGAGATGATGGCGATCATGGTCGAGGCCTGGAACCGGGTGGACTCGGATCCTGAGATCCGGTCGTGCATCCTGACCGGTGCGGGTGGCGCGTTCTGCGCCGGAGCCGACCTGAAGTCGATGTCGAAGAACTCGCCGGCCGACAACTTCGAGCGGGGGACGTTCGACCCCAGCCGTATCGAGGGCCTGCTGAAGGGCCGGCGGCTGACCAAGCCCCTGATCGCGGCCGTCGAGGGCGCGGCCATCGCGGGCGGCACCGAGATCCTGCAGGGCACGGACATCCGCGTGGCGGGCGAGAGCGCGAAGTTCGGCGTCTCCGAAGCTCGCTGGGGGCTGTTCCCGCTGGGCGGTTCGGCGGTGCGGCTGCCGAGGCAGATCCCGTACACGGTGGCCGCGGAGATCCTGCTGACCGGCAAACACATCACGGCCGCCGAGGCGAAGGAGATCGGGCTGATCGGGCAGGTCGTGCCGGACGGGACCGCGCTGGACAAGGCACTGGAGATCGCCGGCCAGATCGCGGCCAACGGTCCCCTTGCCGTGCAGGCGATCCTGCGCACCATGCGCGATACGGAGGGCATGCACGAGGAGGAGGCCTTCAAGCTCGATGCCCAGTACGGCCTGAAGGTTTTCCAGTCGCGAGACGCGCGGGAAGGCCCGAAAGCGTTCGCGGAGAAGCGCAAGCCGAACTTCGAAGGCCGCTGAGCCGCGACCGGCGAGGACCCGCCTCGGTCCTCGCCGGTTTTCCCGGCCGGCGAACGTGGTTGCGCGGACAGCGATCGGCGGCGGTGCGGATCGCCTCGCACCGCCGCCCGGACTGCGAACCTAGATCGCCCGCTCGCGGCCTTCCCAGTACGGGTCCCGCAGCTTGCGCTTGTACAGCTTGCCGTTGGGATCGCGGGGCAGCTCGTCCAGATAGTCGATCGACTTGGGCAGCTTGAACTTCGCCAGCCGGGCACGGGCGTACTCCAGCAGTTCCGCGGTGAGCTCCTCGCCCGGCGACACGCCTTCCGCGGGCTGCACGACCGCCTTGATCTCCTCACCCCAGTCCTCGTGCGGCACGCCGAACACGGCGACGTCGGCGACCTTCGGGTGCATCACGAGCTCGTTCTCGATCTCGGCGGGATAGATGTTCACGCCGCCGGAGATGATCATGTCGTTCTTGCGGTCGTGCAGGAACAGGTAGCCGTCCTCGTCCAGATAGCCCACATCGCCGAGCGTGAACAGCTCCCCGACGCGGTTCTTCTGCGTCTTGGCCTTGTCCTTGTGGTACTCGAAGGTCGACGAGCCCATCTTCATGTACACCGCGCCCGGCTGGTTCGGCGGCAGCTCGTTGCCGTCGTCGTCGAGGATCTTCACCACCGAACCCGGCCACGGCAGGCCGACCGAACCCGGTTTCCGCAGCCATTCCTCGCCGCTGATCACCGTGCCGCCGCCCTCGGTGGCCGCGTAGTAGTCCGTCACGACGGGCCCCCACCACTCCAGCATCCGCCGCTTCACCTCGGGCGGGCACGGGGCGGCACCGTGGATCATGTTCCGCAGCGACGAGAGGTCGTAGCGGCCGCGCACCTCGTCCGGCAACGCGAGCAGCCGCCGGAACTGCGTCGGCACCATGTGGCTGTGCGTCACGCGGTGCCGTTCGATCAGCCGCAGCATCTCTTCGGGATCCCAGCGGTCCATCAGCACGACCTTGTGCCCCAGCTGGATGGAGATCGAGGCGAAGTTCAGCACCGCGGTGTGATACAGCGGCGAGCCGCACAGGTGCACGTGGTCGTCGAACGGCTTCAGCCCGAAGATCCCGAAGAACCAGCTGGACGCGGCAGGAACCTCGTCGGGGTCATTGCCGGTCAACGGACGCCGCACACCCTTGGGCTTGCCCGTGGTACCCGACGTGTACAGCATCGGCGAGCCGGCGGTGCGCCGCGCGGGCCGCCCCTCGCCGCCCGTGCCCAGCTCACCGACCGGCCGGAAACCTTCGATCGAGCCCACCGCGAACCGGCCTTCGGCGGGCAGGCCGGCCTCGTCGGCGGCGATCCGGGCCGCCTCGCCGAAGCGTTCGTGCGCCAGCAGCGCCTTCGCTCCGCTGTCGGCGACGATGTAGGCGATCTCGTGGCCGACGAGGTGCCAGTTGACCATCACGACGTAGAGCCCGGACTGGATCGCGGCGAAATAGGCCGCCAGCAGCTCGTGACCGTTGGGCTGCTGGACGACGATCACGTCGCCCGTCTCGAGGCCGAGCTCCTGCAGGCCGCGCGCGTAGGCGTCCGCCTTCGCCGCGAGCTGCCCGTAGCCGACCTCGGTGCCATCGGGGTCGACCACGGCCGTGCGATCCGGCTCGGCCGCAGCGATGTTCCACAGTCCGGTCGTGACGCGCGTTTGCTCCGAGGTCGTCATGGGCTCGAATCTAGAACTTGTTACACATGCGGGCAAGTGCATCTTGCCGCGATTTCGAGAACGTGTTTCACTCCAAATGTGACTACCCCGCTTTCCGCACCGCTCGAAGTGGGCTTCGACTACACGCGTTCGCTCGGGCCGGTGCTCGGGCGCTTCATGACCGGGCTCGCCGAGCGCCGGATCGAAGGCGTGCGGGCCTCCGACGGGCGGGTGCACGTACCCCCTGCCGAATACGATCCGAAGACCGCCGCGCCGCTGACCGAGTTCGTGCCGGTCGGCGACGAGGGCACCGTCGTGTCGTGGTCGTGGATAGCCGAACCTCTCGAAGGCCAGCCGCTGGACCGGCCGTTCGCGTGGGCGCTGATCAAGCTCGACGGCGCCGACACGTCGATGCTGCACGCGGTGGACGTGGGCAGCCCGGACCAGATCCACACCGGACTGCGCGTGCGCGTCCGGTGGGCCGATCAGCGTGTCGGGCACATCCGGGACATCGCCTACTTCGTGCCCGTCGGCGCACCGGACGGGAGCGCGCCGGAACCACCTCCCTCGGGCGAGGACGGCGTCATGATCACCCCGGTGCACCTGCACTACCAGCATTCCGCGTCACCGGAGGAAAGCCGGTACCTGCGCGGGCTCGCCGAGGGCAAGCCGATCGGGCAGCGCTGCCCCGCGTGCGGCAAGGTCTACATCCCGCCGCGCGGCGCGTGCCCCACCGACGGCGTGCCGACGTCGGAAGAGGTCGAACTTCCCGACACCGGCATCGTGACCACGTTCTGCATCGTCAACGTGCCGTTCCTCGGGCAGCGCATCAAACCGCCTTACGTGGCGGCCTACATCCTGCTCGAGGGCGCCGACATCGCCTTCCTGCACCTCGTGCTCGGCTGTGACGCCTCCGAGGTGCGCATGGGGATGCGGGTGCGCGCGGCGTGGAAACCCCGCGAGGAGTGGAAGCCGAGCCTGGAGAACATCAGTCATTTCGAGCCGACCGGCGAGCCGGACGCGCCGTATGAGTCCTACGCCCACCACCTGTGAGAGGTGCTCTGATGCAAGACGTCGCCGTCGTCGCGTTCGCGCAGGCGCCCCACGTGCGCCGCACCGAGGGCACCACCAACGGTGTGGAGATGCTCGTGCCCATCTTCGCCGATGTTTTCGGCCAGACGGGTCTGACCAAAAAGGACATCGGGTTCTGGTGCTCGGGCTCCTCGGACTACCTGGCGGGCCGCGCGTTCTCGTTCATCTCCGCGATCGACGCGATCGGCGCCTTCCCGCCGATCCACGAATCGCACGTGGAGATGGACGCCGCGTGGGCGCTGTACGAGGCGTGGCTCAAGGTCCGGATGGGCGAGGTGGATACCGCGCTCGTCTACGGCTTCGGCAAGTCCTCGGCCGGTGAACTGCGCCGGGTCCTGTCGTTGCAGCTCGATCCGTACACGGTCGCCCCGTTGTGGCCCGATTCGATCAGCATCGCCGGTATCCAGGCCAGGATGGGGCTCGACGCCGGCCTGTGGAGCGAGAAGGACCTCGCGGAGGTCGCCGCGCGCAGCCGCGGCGTGGACATGGCGGGACTGCTGGACGCGCCGTATGTCGCGGATCCGTTGCGGGCACACGACATCGCGCCGATCACCGACGGCGCGTCCGTGGTGATCCTCGCCTCGGCCGAGCGCGCGAAGGACCTTGCCGAACGCCCCGCCGTGATCACCGGCATCGAGCACCGCGTGGACACACCCGTGCTCGGCGCGCGCGATCTGACCCGCGCCCCCTCGGCGGAGGCCGCGGGCAGGGCGGCGGGCGCGGACGGCGTGGAGGTCGCCGAACTCCACGCGCCGTTCAGCCACCAGGAGCTGATCCTGCGCTCCGCACTCGGACTCGACGAGCGGGTGCGGATCAACCCCTCGGGCGGCGCCCTCACGGGCAACCCGATGTTCGCGGCGGGCCTGTCCCGGATCGGCGAGGCGGCGAAGGAGATCTTCGCCGGCCGCGCGAACCGCGTGCTCGCGCACGCCACCAGCGGGCCCGCTCTGCAACAGAATCTCGTCGCGGTCATGGAGGGACTCGACTGATGGGCAAACAGCGCACCGCGGTGCTCGGGACCGGGCAGACGCATCACCGCTCCAAGCGCACCGACGTGTCCATGCCCGGCCTGCTGCGCGAGGCCATCGACCGCGCGATGGCCGACGCCGAGGTCGACTGGCCCGACATCGACGCGGTCGTGATCGGCAAGGCGCCGGACCTGTTCGAAGGCGTGATGATGCCGGAGCTGTTCCTCGCCGACTCCCTGGGAGCCACGGGGAAACCGCTCCTGCGGGTGCACACCGCCGGTTCGGTGGGCGGCTCCACGGCGTTGGTCGCGGCATCGCTCATCCAGGCCGGAGTGCACCGGCGCGTGCTCACGGTCGCGTACGAGAAACAGTCCGAGTCGAACGCGATGTGGGCACTGTCGATCACACCCCCGTTCACGATGCCGGTCGGCGCGGGCGCGGGCGGGTACTTCGCCCCGCACGTCCGGTCCTACATCCGCCGTTCGGGCGCGCCGGAACACATCGGCGCGATCGTGGCGGCGAAGGACCGGCGCAACGGCGCGTTGAACCCCTATGCGCACCTGCGGCAATCCGACATCACGGTGGAGTCGGTGCAGAAATCGCAGATGCTCTGGGACCCGATCCGCTACGACGAGACCTGCCCGTCCTCGGATGGTGCGTGCGCGATGGTGCTCGGTGACGAAGCGGCCGGAGACGCTGTGCGTGGTGGTGCGGCGTGGGTTCAGGCTACCGCGATGCGCACGGAACCGACAACTTTCGCCGGACGCGATCAGGTGAATCCGCAAGCAGGCCAGGACGCCGCCGCCGCGCTGTGGCACGAGGCAGGCATCACCGATCCTCTGTCCGAAGTGGACACAGCGGAGATCTACGTGCCGTTCTCCTGGTTCGAGCCCATGTGGCTGGAGAACCTCGGCTTCATGCCCGAAGGCGAGGGCTGGAAGCTCACCGAGGCAGGCGAGACCGCGCTCGGCGGGCGGCTGCCGGTCAACCCCTCCGGGGGCGTGCTCTCCTCCAATCCCATTGGCGCGTCCGGGATGTTGCGGTTCTCCGAGGCCGCCAAGCAGGTCATGGGCCGGGCCGGCGACTACCAGGTCGACGGTGCCCGTCGCGCGCTCGGCCATGCCTACGGCGGCGGCTCGCAGTACTTCTCGATGTGGGTCGTCGGCGCGGAGAAACCCTAAGCAGGGGAAGGAAAACCACCGACCTGCCGCTCGTAGGCCGCGGCCGCGCGCAGGCAGGTCGCGTCGTCGAACCGCCTGCCGACGATCATCAGTCCCGTCGGCAGGCCGTTCACGAGCCCCGCCGGCACCGAGATCGCCGGATGCCCGCTCGCGTCGAACGGCGCGGTGTTGCCGACCATGCTCAGTGCGTTGTCCATGCGTTGCTCGCGGGTGGCATCCGGGCCCGGGAGCGGGCGCGCGACGTAGGGAACCGTGGGCAGCACGAGCACGTCGTGCTCGGCCAGCGCCGCGTCGTAGGCCGCCCGCAGGTCCCAGGCGAGTTCGCGGGCCATCGCGTAGTGCCGCATGTCGTAGCGTTGCGCGGCGAAAGCGCCGGTGAGGATCATCGTCTTGAGCGTGTCCGACATCTCGTTCGCGTGCTCACGCATGCCCCGCGCGAAATGCACCATCAGCTCCGGGTCGTAACGCCCGGCCACGTTCATGCCGTAGCCGTGACCGTCGATCATCTGCCGCGCGGTGCCGTCGGTGCCGATGACGGTCCACACGTCGAGCCCGTCCCGGTGCCACGGCACGCTCACCTCGGCCACCACGGCGCCCGCGGCCGCCAGCTGGTCGATCGCCGCCCGCACCGCGTCGTCCACCCCGGGTTCGGACATGGGCAGCCCGAACCCCTCGGTGAGCACGCCGACGCGTAGCCCGCGAATGTCTTGTTCGGTGGCGGAAAGGTAGTCCTGCGGCTCGGGAGTGCGGTACTGCCGCGAGTCGTAGCCGTCGTCGCCCGCGAGCACGCTCAGCAACAACGCCGCGTCGCGCACCGTCCTGGTCATCGGGCCGAGGTGGTCGATCGTGGTCTCGATCGGGAACGCGCCGGTGTAAGGAACGAGCCCGTGCGTGGGTTTGTGTCCCACGATGCCGCAGAAGGCGGCCGGCATCCGCACCGAGCCACCCTGGTCGCCGCCGATCGCGAGCTGGGTTTCTCCCGCCGCCAGCAACGCCGCGTTGCCCGACGACGAGCCGCCCGCGTGCCGGGTGCGGTCCCACGGGTTCAGCACCGGGCCGCAGCAGGAGGTGAAACTGGAGCCCGAATAGCACAGGTCCTCGCACACGGATTTGCCGACGACCGTGCCGCCGGCGGCGAGCACGCGGCTGACCACCGCTGCGTCCCGGCTCGGCACGAAACCTTCCACCGCACGGGATCCGTTGGCCATCGGCACTCCGGCGACCGCGATGTTGTCCTTGATGACGACCTCGCGACCGCTCAGTGGCCCCTCGCCGGTGGGCGCGATCGAGGTGCGCACGTACCACGCACCGAGCGGGTTCTCCTGGGGCCATTCGTAGCGGCGTTCCGGCGGCAACGGCGCCGACCACAGCCGCTCGACGGCCTCGTGCGCGGCGAGATTGCCTTGCACGAGGCCGGAGAACGACTTCAGGTCCGCGTCGTCGAATCGGAATCCGTAGCGATCGGCGATCGCACGCAGTTCTTCGATACTGGGCGGGACGACGGCCATCGGGCACCTCCTGCCTGCGAAGCTCGGTAGGAGGCGAGCGTAGGCCTATTCGTAGGCGACCTGGTAGTGCTTGATGCCGTTGAGCCAGCCCGAGCGCAGCCGGTCCGGCGGCGCCAGCTCGCGGATGTTCGGCATCTCGTCGGCGATCGCGTTGAAGATCAGGTCGATCTCCAGGCGTGCCAGGTTCGCCCCGATGCAGTAGTGCGAGCCGGTGCCGCCGAACCCGACGTGCGGATTGTCCTCGCGCATGATGTCGAACTTCTCCGGATGGTCGAACACTTCCGGATCGAAGTTGGCCGAGCTGTAGAACATGCCGACCCGGTCGCCGCGTTTGATCTGCTGCCCGCCGAGTTCGGTGTCGGCCATCGCGGTGCGCTGGAACGCGATCACCGGCGTGGCCCAGCGGACGATCTCGTCCGGCGCGGTCTTGGGCCGCTTCTCCTTGTACAGCTCCCACTGGTCCGGGTTGTCGAGGAAGGCCTTCATGCCGTGCGTGATCGCGTTGCGGGTGGTTTCGTTGCCCGCCACGGAAAGCAGGATGACGAAGAAGCCGAACTCCTCGGAGTTGAGCGATTCGCCGTCGACGTCGGCATGGACGAGCTTGGTGACGATGTCGTCCATCGGGCACTTGCGGCGTTCCTCGGCCATGTTCCACGCGTAGCCGACCAGCTCCGCCGAGGCCGCGATCGGCTCGACCTGGTACTCCGGGTCGTCGTAGCCGATCATCTGGTTGGACCAGTCGAAGATCTTGCCGCGGTCCTCCTGCGGAATCCCGATCAGCTCGGCGATGGCCTGCAGCGGCAGCTCGCACGCGACGTCCTGGACGAAGTCGCCGGAGCCCCTCTTTCTCGCCGCGTGCACGATCCGCGCGGCGCGGTCGCGCAACGTGTCCTCGAGCTTGTTGATCGCGCGCGGGGTGAAGCCCTTCGAGACGATGCGGCGCAGCTTGGTGTGCTGCGGGGCGTCCATATTGAGGAGCACGAGCCGGTTGGCGTTCATGCCCTCCTCGGTCATGGTCTCGTCGAACCGGATGATCGCGAGCTTCTCCTGCGAGGAGAACAGCTCACTGTCGCGGGACACCGTCTTGACGTCCTCCAGGCGCGTCACCACCCAGAAGCCGTCGTCATGGAACCCGGCCAGATTGTGCGGCTGGGGATTCCACCAGACCGGGGCCGTGCGGCGCAGCTCGGCGAACTCTTCGAGCGGCAGCCGCTGCGCGTACAGATCGGGGTCGGTGAAGTCGAAACCTGCGGGGATCATCGGTGCTGCCACGGCTACCTCCAGGAGCGCCACATCCTCGTGGAACACGTTCTAGAGCAGATTGAAGCATACGGTGTTAACTAAAGGAAGGGGTTTAGTGATACCTGTTTACTTACTCGATTAGGATCTTGAAACTACTGGTAGAACGCACACTCTCGGACGGTAGCCGAATGGCAGCTCACCTGCGGCTCGGTTGTCTTGTACTGAAACTTGTTCTACTTTGACAGTCAACGAGAGGAAGGAGAGCGCGGTGGGTGATCCCGTCATCGTCGAGGCCGTGCGGACCCCGATCGGCAAGCGCCGTGGTTGGTTGTCCGGGTTGCACGCGGCGGAGCTGCTCGGTGGGGCGCAGGCTGGGCTGCTGGAGCGGGCCGGTCTCGATCCGGCACTGGTCGAGCAGGTGATCGGCGGCTGTGTCACGCAAGCGGGCGAGCAGGCGGGCAACGTCACCCGCACCGCGTGGCTGCATGCCGGACTGCCGGAAGCAACGGGCGCGACGACGATCGACGCGCAGTGCGGGTCGGCGCAGCAGGCGACGCATCTGATCGCGGGGCTCATCGCCGCGGGCACGATCGACATCGGCATGTCGTGCGGCGTCGAGGCGATGTCCCGGGTGCCGCTCGGCGCGAACGTCGGTGTCGACGTCGGGAAGCCGAGGCCGGACTCGTGGGCTGTCGATATGCCGAACCAGTACGGTGCCGCGGAACGGATCGCGGAGCGGCGCGGACTGACGCGGGAGGACGTCGACCGGTTCGGCGTGGCGTCGCAGCAGAAGGCGGCTGCCGCGTGGGCGGAGTCGCGTTTCGACCGGGAAATCGTGCCGGTGAAGACGCCGGACGGGCTGGTGAGCAAGGACCAGGGCCTGCGCGAGACGACGATGGAGGGGCTGGCCGGTTTGAAGCCGGTGCTCGACGGCGGGATGCACACGGCGGGTACTTCGTCGCAGATTTCCGATGGCGCGTCGGCGGTGCTGCTGATGGACGCGGCGCGGGCGCGTGAGCTGGGCCTGCGGCCACGGGCGCGGCTGCGGGCGCAGGCGCTGGTCGGCGCCGAGCCGTATTACCACCTCGATGGGCCGGTCCAGGCGACCGAACGCGTACTGGCGAAGGCGGGCATGAAGATCGGCGACGTGGACTTGTTCGAGGTGAACGAGGCGTTCGCGTCGGTCGTGCTGTCGTGGCAGCAGGTGCACGAGCCCGACCCGGCACGCGTGAACGTCAACGGCGGCGCGATCGCGTTGGGACACCCGGTCGGCAGCACGGGCACCCGCCTGCTCACCACCGCTCTGCACGAACTGGAACGACGCGACCAGACGACCGCCCTGGTGACAATGTGCGCCGGCGGTGCCTTGTCGACGGCAACCATCCTGGAGCGGTTGTAGCGCGCTGAGATGGTCGGCCCGCGGCAGGTCGGCGGCCCGAGCACCCTCGGCCCGCCGACCGCCGCGAGCCGCCCCGGCTGACGGCGTCGCGTGCTGGCGTGCTGACGTGGTCGCGTGCTGAAGCCGTGGCTCCGGCCCGGGGCGGCCGGGGCTCGCTGCGGCGAAACTTCCGTGCGGCTCCGCCGCCGACTGGCCCACGCGCTTCAGCGGAACTCCCGCCGCGACGCCCGACGCTCCATGGCAGACCGCTCCACAGCAGGATGGCCGCCGTCCGGCCAGCGCTGCAGGACCTTGCCGCCACAGGCCAGCGGTTCACGCCGACCTCCGCCACCATCGGCCCAGCGCCCCATGACGGAGCCTCGGCCGCCGCACCCGCCGCTTCACGGCAGGGCCCCGGCCATCCGGCCAGCGCCCCACGGCAACCGCTCCGCGGCAGGGCATCCGCCGCTATGCAGCCAGCGCCTGACGACTGGCCTCCCGCCGCCACGCCCACCGCTCCACGGCAGGTGCCTCGGCCGCCATCCGGCCAGCGCCCCACCGCAGGACTTCCACCGCCATCGGGCCTTCGCTCCGTAGCGGAGCCTCGTGACCGCCGGGCCCTTCATTGCCATCTGGCCGCCGCCGCAGGCCGTCAGCCAGCGGCCCGCCACAGGCGACACCGCTCCGCGTCGGTGCGGGCTGCCGGCAATCACGCGCCGCCTCCATCACTTGGCGCACGCACCGGTCGCCGCCGCGATGGCTTCCCGCATTCGTCAGTCGCCGCGAGCCTCTGGATCAAGACACTCGACGAAAACCCTCGTGTGGCCGCCCGCGAGGACTCGAGCAAACTCGGGTCGCGACGTCGCCGCCGCGCGGCCAGAGCTACGCGCGCGCCTTCGCCGCGTCGTAGCGGGTGCGGGCGGCCGTCACATCGGGCACCTGGGCTTCGACGAACTCGATGAGATCCCGCAGCTTCTCGGCAAGAGCGCGACCACTCAAGGTGAGGCTGTACTCGACGCGCGGCGGAATCGTCGGCTCCGCCTCGCGGTGCACGAAACCGTCGCGTTCGAGTGCCTGGAGGGTCTGCGCCAGCATCTTCTCGCTGACGCCGTCCACCTTGCGCCGCAACGCGTTGAACCGGAACGGACCCTCGGCCAGCGCGGCGAGCGCGAGCGTCCCCCAGCGCCCCGTCACGTGCTCGAGGATGCCGCGCGAGGTGCATGCGCGTGCGAACACGTCCGCGATCAACCGGTCGTGCTCCAGTTCCGCGCCGTCCTCTTCGGACGGGGCGGGCGAGGTCGCCGGACTGGCCATGCTTCCAAAATACCGTTCCCACAGCACCGTTCAATGTGACCACACTTACTCCTAGTTGGCACTTTCGAAAAGTTAGTACTAACTTCGAAGGAGTAGCACGGAGTGAAGGAGTCACGCATGATCGTCGTTACCGCCGCGAACGGCCAGCTCGGCCGTCTCGTCGTCGAGGGCCTGAAGGCCACGGTCCCCGCCGGCCAGATTGTGGCCGCTGTCCGCTCGCCCGAGAAGGCAGCTGACCTGGGTGTCGCGGTTCGCAAGGCCGACTACAACCAGCCGGAAACGCTTGCTGCCGCGCTCGAAGGCGCCGACAAGGTCCTGCTCATTTCCGGTAGCGAGGTGGGCAAGCGCGTCGAGCAGCACGAAGCGGTCGTACGGGCCGCGCAGAAGGCGGGCGTCCAACACCTCGTATACACCAGCGCGCCGAAGGCCGACACCAGTCCGCTGATCCTCGCGCCAGAACACAAGGCGACCGAGGAACTCATCCGCGAGTCCGGTTTGCCGTTCACGATTCTGCGGAACGGCTGGTACAACGAGAACTACCTGCCGACCATCGAGCAGGCGCTGCGCACCGGCGGTTTTGTCGGCAGCGCCGGTCACGGCCGCGTCGCCAGCGCAGCACGGGCGGATTTCGCCGCCGCCGCGGTCGAGATCCTCACCTCGACCGGACATGAGAACAAAACCTACGAACTCTCCGGCGACGACTCGTGGACCTACGACGAGCTCGCGGCCGCGATCGCCAAGGCATCCGGTAAGACGATCACCTACACCGATCTCGGCCCCGAACAGCACAAGGCCGCCCTGATCGAGGCGAGCCTGCCGGAAGCAACGGCGCAGTTCGTCGTGGCGCTCGACGGTGACACGAAGGCCGGCCTGCTCGGCGACGTGACCGGCGAGCTGCGTGCCCTCATCGGCCACGCCACGACCCCGATCGCCGACACGATCGCCTCGGCGGTCTGACCGCCGGAGGTGCCCACGCACCGTCGTGGGCACCCGGCCACCGCATGGCCGGCTCAGGCGCCCGGCAAGGCAGGCATGCAGGACCGACAACCACACAACCGTCCATTTCGAACAAGCCCGTAACCGCACGTCGTTGGCCTCACCCGTCGCATGCCGCTTGGCGCTGCTCCGATGCTCGGGTCAATGTGTGACGGGCACCACGCACCCTCCTGCGTCGCGCCGCCCCGTCGGGTTGTGCTTGACTTTCCGCCATGCTCTCCGAGGACGGCAGGTGTTCTGTGCAGGACGCCGAACTGTTCGTGCGGCGTCTCGGGGACGGTCCGCCGTTGCTGATGATCGCGGGCGGGATCGGCTCCGCGGACAGTTACATCGCACTCGCCGAACGTCTTGGCGAGGCCTACTCCGTACTTGTCTACGACCGCCGGGGGCATTTCCGCAGCACCGGCGGCGGGCCGCTGAGCGTGGAACGGCACGCCGATGACGCCCGCGCCGTGATCGAGCACTTCGGGTACGGCAAAGCGCTCGTGTTCGGCAGCAGCGCGGGTGCGCAGATCGCGCTCGCGCTCGCGACGCGGCATCCCGAAGCCGTGGACGGACTCGTCGCGCACGAGCCACCGGCCGTGCGACTGCTGCCCGACGCGGAAGAATGGCTCGAGTTCGCGACGGAACAGGCGACGAGCGACGACCTGGTGGGCGCTTTCAAGAACTTTCTCCGCTCGATCGCCGGTGCCGCGTTGCCCGATTTGAAGACGGTCCGGCTACCGAACGAGAACGAGTGGCGGACGTTGTTCGCCCGTGAGCTCGTCGGCTTCTATGACTACCTTCCCGACGTGGATGCGTTGCGTGGCGCTCAAGTGCCGCTCGTGCTCGCCGCGGGAGAGGGCAGCCGCGGTTACTATCACTATCGACCGGCGCGGTCGCTGGCACTGGAACTCGGTTTGCCATTCGTGGAAATGCCCGGCGCGCATTTGGCACCTCAGCGGAATCCGAAGGCCTTCGCGACGGCACTCGACGAACTGCTCACCGACCTGCTCGCCTGATTCGCGGGCACCAGCTAAACCGCCAAGAGAGTTGTACTCTGGTTGTAGCGGCCGGTGTCATCCTCCCCAGTTTCACATCGGTCGCGCTCCGGCGCACACTCCCCCTCGAGCGCCGGGGCGAACGGCCCCCAGGCCGCGCCTTTCCTCCCCCAGTTCGGCGCCGTCTGGGGGTCCCTCGCTCTGTTACGGATGGCTTGTGCCCGATGGCGCTCGCACCCGCTACCACTCGGTCGGATCTGCCGTGGTAAGTGCCGCCTTCGCAACATTCTTCCGACGCGGCCCCAGCGTTCGGGACGACTCCTCGCGGCCGAACCGCGCAGACGCCGGGGCATGCGTTGGGCGAGTGCGTCGCCCGGCGGCTCGCGCTCGAAGGTGCATTGGCACACCGTTCCGTGCGACCGGATGCTCGTGCCGCCGTCACGTTCGCCGCCGACCTCGGCCGGCGTCAGAATCCCCAACTCGGGGCGACCGATTCGACGCATGGCGTAACACAATCTTCCGCCATACGCATACGACGGCAATTTTCAGATCGGAAATCGTCAACGCAATTATCGCGATTTCACCTGTCAATTCCGCAGTAAATCGCGCCGTTATCCGCTCATCCTGATTCAAGATCGCAGCCCGGAACCGACCGTCGCCGGAAAGGGCGGCATCCGAGGAATCGGGCCGGGCTGTGCATCCAGCCCGATTCCTCGAGCTCGTCGCGCCAC
Organism: Amycolatopsis acididurans; assembly: GCF_012328925.1. Lineage (GTDB taxonomy): Bacteria > Actinomycetota > Actinomycetes > Mycobacteriales > Pseudonocardiaceae > Amycolatopsis_E > Amycolatopsis_E acididurans. The sequence goes on along the minus strand of NZ_JAAXLS010000004.1, from coordinate 234,187 downwards.
CACACGAGCCGTACTCGTCGCGCAGAGTCTCGGCGGATGCCACCGTCCGCGCCTTGCGCCGGACTCGATCGCCGCCCCTCGCAAGAGCTCAGTCCGGTCACGCCACGCCTGCCCGAGCGGCGTACGGAATACTCCATAAAGGACAGTCACTCGCGCTGTGTCCCAGACGAAGAGTCCGCCGCTCCACCCGGGGCCGACCGTGTCACCTGCCGCCACCACCACCAACGTCTACGGTCAGCTGGTTTACGCCCACCGCCGCGTACTCCTCGCAGGTCGGCGCCAACGTCGCACGGTACGCACGGGGGTGACCTCGAATTCTCCGTTCACCTTCCCGACACAGCCACGATGTCCCCTGTTCGGAACTCGGCCGCGTTCCGAACAGGGTGGCATCGCGTCGGCGTTAGGCAAGGCATCGCCATCGCGTTCCTCAAGTCACAATCCTCACAGGCGGCAGGTACCTCGGCGCGTCGAGCGCGCTCGCGCGACCTCATCACTCAATCACACCACTCCCTTCGATGAAGTAGATTGCACCGTCATCCGACCTCTTGGTATCGCACCGTTCCCAGCACACTGTTCGGCTCAGCGAACTGGGAATTCACGTCCGGCCATGGCCAGCAGACCGGGCACCGGACGCGACCCGAGGTCGGCGCGACCGGTACGCAGGCTGCCCCGCACTCCGCGAGCCCAAAGGTGCGCCCCTGGGCGTGGAGGCGAGAAGTGTTGTGGGCGCGGACCTTGTGCACCAGGTGCCGCGAAAACACTCCCGGCCAAGCATGGTCAGCATCTGCCCGCTGCACCGGCACGATCATGTCCAGCCGGATCACACCGCCGTCCCTGACCAAGTCGTCCCGTGGATACGGAACGAACCGCGCGCACAGCTCCAAGGGGACGGACGTCCAGACCACGTACCCGTGCAGGTTCCGACCACCGTTCGATCGTCTTCACTCGCTACCTCCGTTCTCGTGACAACAAGACAGGCGCGCACACGCGCCATGAGTGAGAAATCCATCTTCCATGGAAGAATTCCAAATTCGCGAGGCCACGACGGGCCCGCCACGAGGACTACGGTAATCGAACGGACGTTCCACCGCCACTACACGAACAGGTATTCCGGATTGGTGCGGTGCGCGGGTAGCTTGCCCAGCATGAGCACCACGCAGCGAGAAACAGCGGTACGCCTCGACCGGCTCCCCGTCACCCCGCCTCACCGGTATGTGATCGCGGTGCTCGGTGTGGCGACGTTCTTCGACCTGTACGACCCTTTTCCTCGCCAGCAAGGTAAGCACGTGCTGTCCCGAGAGTTCGGCGTGTCCAGCGACGAACTCAAGCCGTTGCTCGCGTCGGGTTCCTCGGCACGTTCGTCGGCGCGATCGCACTGCGCCGGCTCGCCGACCGGCTGGGCCGGCGCACAACGTTTCTGCTGACGCTGAGTATCTACTCTGTTTTCACACTACCGGGCGCATCCAGCACGAATGTCTGAATGCTCGTCGTCTGCCGGTTCATCGCGGTATCGACATCGGCGCGGAGCTGCCGGTGACCGGCGCTTACCCGGCCGATCTGCTGCCTCCGCACGCCCGCAGCCGCGCTACGGCCTGGGCTTACACGGTCGGCTTCTGTGACATGCCCGCGGCCGGATTCCTACTCGGGCACGCGCCGCTGGGCATCGGCGGCCGGCGCTGGCTGTTCGTGGTCGGCGCACTCGGGGTCGCCATCGTCTGGGCCCTGGAGGCCGGCCTGCCCGAGTCACCGGGCTGACTCGTCACGCACGACCGGCCGGAACATGCGAGGCCGTCGTTCGCCGACCGGAGCGAACAGCCGCGATTCCCTTGCCGGAGCCGGAAAACAGGCGTCCGCGGCAACACCGAAGCCGGAACGATTCGGCGCGCTGATTCGAACCCCTGGCGAAGCCGTACGATCATGCTGTATCTTTTCCAAGTACTGCTGGCGTTCGGTTACTACGGGTTCGGCTCCCTGGTACCGATCATCCTGGCAGCGAAGGGTTTTCGACCTCGCCCATTCGCTCACGACCAGTGCGCTGACGTTCCTCGGCTACCCCATCGACTCCGCGCTCTCCACTCCGATCATGGAGTGAGTGCAGCGGAAGTGGCTGATAGTCGGCAGCGCACTTGGCATGGCGGGCTTCGGGCTCGCGTTCGGTTACTCGACCACGGGCGTGGCGGTCTCGATTCTCGGCTTCTGCTACACCGCGATCAGCAACGCGTTCTCAAACGCGTTCCACACATATCAGGCGGAGCTGTTCCCCACCTCGCTGCGGGCAACGGCGGCGGGCTCAGCGCACTCACTGTCCCGGCTGGCGACCGCGGCGATGCCATTCGTTCGTTGTCACCATTGCGATGGCCATCTTGATCGCAGATGTCGCAGTCCTCGGACCGCGAACCACTGGGCGAACGGTAGAGGAGATTTCCATGCGTGAATGATGTCGCCGACGCGGTGTCCACTATGGATCGAAGCCGCCCTGGTATCAAAGCCAGTCGTCAGGCCCGGCCCAGGCGAAAAGCTGTGTCCGCGTGGCTTCCGTACCGGTGTACTGGCCGCGGTAGAACAAGAGTGGCCGGTCGCTGGAGGGATCACCGAGGGCCCTCACCCGGCCGATGGCGACGTAATGGTCGCCTGCCTCGTGGACGGCCTCCAGGTCACAGTCCACCCACGTGAGCGCGCCGCGCAGGATCGGTGAACCGGATGGTGCCGGCCCCCATTCGACCGAGGCGAACTTGTCGGCGCCGGGCTTGCCGAACGCCGCGCTGACCTCGCGCTGGTTCTCGGAGAGAAGATTGACCGTGAATCGCCCGGCCTGCTCGATGACCGGCCAGGTTCGGGATGTTCGGCTGGGGCAGAACAACACCAGCGGCGGGTCCAACGACAGTGCCGCGAAGGACTGGCAGGCGAAGCCGACGGGCGTGGTTCCATCGTGCGCCGTTACGACCGTCACGCCAGTACAGAAGTGCCCCAGAACGGAGCGGAACTGGGCGGAGTCGACCTGGGTGATCATGGTGTGAGCTCCCGGAGCGGCGTTCGCGTACACCGCGGGTTGCCCGGCGATGCCGGGGTGCGCGTGGTCATCCATGCCGGGGTACGCGTCGCCATCCGTGCCGGGATTCGCGTGGTCATCCATACCTGGGTTCGCGCCGCCATCCATGCCGGGGTCGGCGTAGTCATACATGCCGGATTTCGACTGCCCGCCCTTACCCGAGCCGCAGCCGCAGCCGCAGCCGCAGCCGCAGCCGCAGCCGCAGCCGCAGCCGCAGCCGCAGCCGCAGCCGCAGCCGCAGCCGCAGCCGCAGCAGAGGATTGTCCTGCCCGGCGCGAGAAAGGAGCAATACTCACTGCTGCATACCCACGCTGAAGTCGTGGCCCCACAGGCTCACGGCCGTGCTCTCACGGGCGATCCAGTTCGAATCGTCCACCTGACGTCCCTCACAGCCGAATTCCACGTCGAAGCCGCCCGGCGTTTTCATGTAGAAGGAGAGCATCAGGTCGTTCACGTGCCTGCCCAGCGTCGCCGACATGGGCACGCCACGCCGCTTCGCGCGGTCCAGGCACAGGCCGACGTCATCGGTGTTCTCCACCTCGACCATGAGATGGACGATCCCGCTGGGTGTCGGCATCGGCAGGAACGCCAGGCTGTGGTGCCTCGGATTACAACCGAAGAAACGCAACCACGCGGGTGCGCCGTCGGCCGGGCGTCCCACGATTTGCGGCGGCATCCGCATGGAGTCGCGCAGCCGGAAGCCCAGCACGTCGCGATAAAAACGCAACGCCGCGTCGTCGTCGTGAGTGGACAGCACGACGTGCCCGAGTCCTTGCTCACCGGTGACGAACCGGTGTCCGTACGGGCTCACCACACGCCGGTGCTCCAGCGCGACGCCGTGGAACACCTCCAGCGTGTTGCCGGACGGGTCCTCGAAGGTGATCAGCTCGCACACGCGGCGGTCGCCGAGCTGCTCCGCCGTACCCTCCTTGAACGGCACGCCGTTCGACGACAGGCGCTGGCGGACCTCCTCCAGCTCCGCCGCGTTCGCGGCCTCCCAGCCTGCCTGGGCGAGCCGGTCCGAAGAACCCGGGACGATCACCAAACGCGCCGGGAAGTCATCCATGCGCAGATACAGCGCGTCGGGATCCGTTCCCTTGCCCTCCACCATGCCGAGCACCTTGAGCCCGTACTCGCGCCACTTCTCCATGTCCGTGGCTTCGATGCGCAGATACCCGAGCGAGCGAATTCCCATCAGGAACCCCCAAGGAAATCGAGAGCCAGCCGGTTGAACTCCTCGAACTTCTCCAGCTGCGCCCAATGCCCGCACTGCCCGAACACGTGCAACTGAGCGCGCGGAATCATCTTGAACGCGACCAATGCGCCATCAAGCGGGTTGACGCGGTCCTCACGACCCCAGATCAACAGCACCCGCTGCCGCAGCCGATGCGCGTCCCGCCACAACATGCCCTGCTCGAAGGAGTCGGGCCGCATGAACGACTCCCCCATCGCCCGCATCGCGGCGAGCGACTCCGGCGTGCTGGCCGCCGCGAACCGCTCCTCGATCAGCTCCTCGGTGATCAGCGACTGATCGTGCACCATCACCCGCAGGAACGCTTCCAGCTTCTCCTTACTGGGCCCCGGTGGTGCCGGGAAGCGCCCCAGGTTCTTGACGCCCTCGGTCGGATCCGGCGCGAACACGTTGACGCTCAACCCGCCCGGCCCCATCAGCACCAGCCGGCCTGCACGCTTCGGATGGTCCAGCGCCAGCCGGACGGCCGTACCGCCGCCCAGTGAGTTGCCGACGAAATGCGCCCTCTCGATCCCGAGCGCGTCCAGCAGCCCGACGACGGCCGAGGAGCTGTGCGTGAAGTACTGAGGATGTGACGTGGGCTTGTCGGACTTGCCGAACCCCGGCTGATCGACCGCGATCGTGCGATACGACTTGGCGAACACCGGGATGTTGCGGGCGAAGTTGCTCCACGCCGACGCGCCCGGCCCCCCACCGTGCAACAGCACGACGGTCTCGCTGTGCTCCGCGCCGGCCTCGTGATAGTGCAGTCGGAGCCCGTCACCGACCTCTGCGTACTTGCCTTCCATCAGACCATCGCATTCTCGATGGGAAGCCCGAACTCGCCGGTTCCGAACATGATGTAGGCCCGTTCCGGATCGTTGGCCGCGTGCACCCTGCCGGCGTGCGCGTCACGCCAGAAGCGCTGGATCGGCGTGCCCACCTTCAGCGCGCGGCCGCCGGAGTTCTCGAACAGCCGGTCCACCGCGGCGATCGCCCGCTCCGTCCCGCGAACCTGGTCGCGCCGCACCCGCAGGCGAGCCGGGAACGACAACTTCTCGCCGCGGCACGCCGCCTGGTACAGCTCGTCGATGTTCCTGGTCAGCTGAAGCCACGCCGCGTCGATATCGCTCGACGCCTCGGCGATCCGGACCTTCGCGAACGGGTCCTCTTTGGACTGCTCACCGGCGTAAGCGGCACGCACGCGCTTGCCCTGATGTTCGATGTGCGCGTCGTAGGCGCCCTGCGCCATCCCGATGATCGGGGCGGTGATCGTCGACGGATGCACCGAACCGTAGGGAAGCCGGTACAGCGGCCCTGTGTTGACCTCCTGCCCCGGCGTCTTGCACTTCGACGTCGCGACGAAGCTCAGCGCCCGGTGCTGGGGCACGAACACGTCCTCCACGAGGATGTCGTTGCTGCCGGTACCCCGGAGCCCGACCGTGTCCCACACGTCGATGATCTTGTAGTCCTCGATCGGCAACAGGTACGTGCAGAAGTCCACCGGCTGGTCGTCCTTGAACGCCGGCCCGCCGAGCAGCACCCACGTCGCGTGGTCACAACCGGACGAGAAGCTCCAGCGCCCGGAGACCCGGTACCCGCCGTCGACGACCTTCGCCTTGCCCATCGGCGCATAAGACGAGGAGATGCGCGTGTCGACGTCCTCGCCCCACACGTCCTCCTGCGCCTGCGCGTCGAAAAGCCCGAGGTGCCACGGATGCACACCCAGGATCGACGCGACCCAGCCGGTCGATCCGCACGCGCTCGCGATGAGCTTCACCGCTGTGTAGAAGGTGACCGGATCGGCCTCGTAGCCGCCGTGGCGCTTGGGCTGCAGCAGTTTGAAGAAACCGGTCTCCTGCAACGACTTTATCGACTCATCGGGAATGCGCCGCGTGTCCTCGGTCTCCTGCGCGCGTTCCCGGAGGACGGGCAGCAGCTCGGTGACCGCGGCGATCACTGCGCCCGCGTCCTGCTCGCTCATTGGGGTCCTCACTTCCCTCGTGCCCCGGCTCGCGATGACGGGTGGAGCGCTTGCTGATCACCGCTCATGGATGTTGTCCCGTCCCTCGTCAGACCTGCAATCTCATCGTCAAGACTAGAACACGTTCTCGTTTTTGTCATCACCGCGTGGCCGTCGCCACCGACATTCCGGCCCGACGCCCGGAGAACACGCAGTCGGCCAGCGACAATCCGCTCACATACGAGTTAGAACAGATTCCCACCGCGGACCGCCCCGCCGCGTACAGACCCGGAATCCGACCACCGTCGGCGGAACGCACCTGACCGGTGTTCTCGTCCACGACCAGCCCACCGAGGGTGAGCATCGGGCACGGGAACCCCAGGCTGGGCTTCACCGACACGTCCAGCAGCGAGAACGGTGGCTTGCGCACCGGACGTGCGTACTCAGCGGGCTTTCTCATCGGATCATCCGCGTGATACGCCTCGACCGTGGCCGCCAACCCGTCCGGATCGACGCCCGCACGCCGCGCGACCTCGGCCAGCGTCGGACCCGTCACGCGTCCCTGACGCAGCATGTAGATCGACTGAAGCCACTGGAACCACAGGGCTTCCTTGCGGGCGGTGCGTTTGACCTCGGCCACGATGTCGTCGTCGACGAGCAGCCAGCCCTTGCCCTCGTGCCGGTTGATCAGTGCCTCTCCGACGGCGGCGCCGTAGCGCGACTCGTCGATGATCCGCTGCCCCGCCGCGTCGACCAGCAGCCCGCCGACGAACGCACGCGGCGGCGTGATGAACCGCCACGCGGTCACCTTGTCCATCTTCGCCGTCGCACCACCCGCGCCGACTCCGAGGCCGATGCCGGAGCCGTCATCGGCGGCCGTTCCCAGCGGCAGCCCGCCCCGGTAGGCCGGCGCGTGCTCGCGCATCATCTCCCGGTTCGCGATGAAGCCTCCCGCCGTGATGATCACCCCGCGGCGGGCGTGAATTTCCACTTCCCTGGCATAGCGACGTTCGAGCCGCTCAGCCCGCCGGTGCAGCGCCTTCCGCACGGCCGGAACGTAGATTCCCGGCTTCGCCGCGTACTTCGCCAGCAACCGGTGCGCGCGACGCACCCACCTCGGCGCCTCCCGCAGTGTGCGGACCCGGACCCCGGCGACACCGTCCGGCCCGGCGATCAGCTCCGTCGCCCGGGTGCCGGACAGCACCTCCACACCACGCCCGCGCACCGCCTCCGCCAGCCGCGCGAACAGCAACTTCCCCGACGTGCCCGGGCCCTTCACCCGGTGCCCGCGCGCGGCCGGTTTCGCCAGGTCGCGGAAGCCCGCGGACGTTTCGCTGCCCGAGTGATAGAGGTAGTAGTCGTTGTTGGGATACGAGGTCTTGTAGGGGCAGAGACTGCCCTCGAACGGCACCCCGTTGCCTTCCAGCCAGCCGACCATGTCCGAGCTCTGCTCGCAGAACCGGCGCAGTGTCGTTTCCGACACGGCGTCGCCGACCTCGACGCGCAGGTAGTCGTACATCGCATCGACCGAGTCGTCGACACCTGCCGCACGCTGATGCGCGGTACCGCCGCCCGCGTACACGATTCCACCGCTCAGCGCGCTCGCGCCACCGCCGCTGAACCGGTCCAGTACGAGCACCGAGGCGCCTGCGTCGGCGGCCTCGATGGCCGCACACGCACCTGCTGCTCCGAACCCGATCACGACGACATCCACTGCTCCAGCCACGACCTCACCCTAGAACTGAAACACGTTCTCGTCTATGGTGACGACAAAGGCTGCGAGCAGCGGCCCGTCCGTCTGGAACATGTTTCATCCGGAGGTGGCATGACCCACGAGTTCGACGTGGTCGTGGTCGGCAGCGGGGCAGCCGGGATGACGGCCGCGCTGGCCGCCGCCCAGCATGGGCTCAGTGTCGTCGTCCTCGAGAAGGCCGCGAAGTTCGGCGGGTCGACCGCCCGTTCCGGCGGCGGCGTGTGGATCCCGGACAACGAGGTGCTGCGCGCCGCCGGGATCACGGACACGCCGGAGAAGGCGCGCGACTACCTGCGGGCGATCGTGGGCGACGCCGTTCCCGCCGAGCAGCGGAACACCTTCCTCGACCGCGGTCCCGAGGTCGTCGCCTTCGTGCAGCGGCACACCCCGCTCCGGTTCCAGTGGGTGCCCGGCTATTCCGATTACCACCCCGAGGCGCCGGGCGGACGGCCGGGCGGCCGCTCCGTCGAGCCGAAGGCATTCGACGCGCGCCTGCTCGGACCGGAGATCGCGAATCTCGAACCGCCCTACAGCGCGGCGCCGCTCGGCGTGCCGATCACCCAGGCGGACTATCGCTGGCTGAGCCTCATCGCGCGGCACCCGAAGGGCGTGCTGCGACTGTTCGGCCTCGGTCTGCGCTGGCTCGGCGCGCGAGTCACCGGCCGCCGTCCGCTGTCCATGGGTCAGGCGCTCGCGGCCGGCCTGCGCGCCGGGCTCCTGCGCGCCGATGTCCCGGTGTGGCTCAGCACGCCACTGACGGACCTGATGACCGAAGAGGGCAGGGTGACCGGCGTGCTCACCCCGGAGGGCGAGATCAGGGCCCGGCGCGGCGTTGTCCTGGCGGCCGGCGGCTTCGAGCACAACGAGGAGATGCGCACCAAGTACCAGCGCCAGCCGATCGGAACCGAATGGACGGTCGGCGCCAAGGCCAACACGGGCGACGGCATCAACGCGGGGCTCAAGCTCGGCGCCGCCGTCGGCCTGATGGACGACGCCTGGTGGGGGCCGTCGATCCCGCTCCCCGGTGGTCCGTGGTTCGCGCTGGCCGAACGGTCGCGGCCCGGTTCGCTGATGATCGACGGGCACGGCGAGCGGTTCGTCAACGAGTCCGCGCCGTATGTGGAGGCAGTGCACGCGATGTACGGCGAGGGCGACGGACCGGCCCGGCACATCCCGACCTGGCTCGTGTTCGACCAGCGTTACCGCGACCGGTACATGTTCACCGGTCTCGGCCCCCGGCAGAAGCTGCCCGGACGCTGGTTCAAACACGGCGCCGCGGCGAAGGCGGCGACGCTGCCGGAACTGGCCGAGCGCATCGGGGTGCCCGCCGAGTCGTTGATCAAAACCGTGGACCGGTTCAACGGCTTCGCGCGCAACGGCGTGGACGAGGACTTCCAGCGCGGGGCCAGCGCCTACGACCACTACTACGGCGACCCGCGCAACCGGCCGAACCCGAGCCTGGGCCCCGTCGACCGCGCGCCGTTCTACGCGGTCAAGATCGTCCCCGGCGACCTCGGCACCAAGGGCGGACTGCGTACCGACACGCACTCACGAGTCCTGCGTGAGGACGGATCGGTGATCGCGGGGTTGTACGCGGCGGGAAACACCAGCGCGGCGGTCATGGGCCACACGTACGCGGGTCCCGGCGCGACCATCGGACCCGCGATGGTTTTCGGTTACCTCGCCGCCGAGCACCTGGCTGGAGACAAGAGCAGCGGAGGGCAACGATGACAGAAGTCCGGAGCATCGAAGCGGGCGCACCGCCGGAGCGGTTCGCGCGTGGCTGGCACTGCCTTGGCCTCGCGGACTCCTTCAAGGACGGAAAGCCGCACGCGATCAACGCTTTCGGCACGAAACTGGTCGTGTTCCAAAGCGAGGACGGCAAGCTCAACGTGCTCGACGGATACTGCAGGCACATGGGCGGGGACCTCACCCAGGGCACGGTCAAGGGCAACGAGGTGGCGTGCCCGTTCCACGACTGGCGCTGGGGCGGCAACGGCAAGTGCATGTCGATTCCCTACGCCAAAAGGGTTCCGCTGCGTGCGCGCACCCGGTCGTGGCTGACCCTGGAGGAGAACAAGCAGCTGTTCGTGTGGCACGACCCGCAGGGCAACCCTCCTCCCGAGGACGTCGTGATCCCGCGCATCGACGGGATCTTCAGCGGCGAGTGGAGCAACTGGACCTGGGACTCGGTGCTCATCGAGGGGTCCAACTGCCGGGAAATCGTCGACAACATGGTCGACATGGCGCACTTCTTCTACATCCACTACGCCTTCCCGACGTACTTCAAGAACGTCTTCGAAGGCCACATCGCGACGCAGTACCTCAACACCAAGGGCCGCCCGGACGTGGGCATGGCCTCCAACTACGGCGGCGAGGACAACCTGTTGCGGTCCGAGGCCTCGTACTTCGGGCCCTCGTACATGATCAACTACCTGCTCAACACGTTCAAGGGCTTCGAGATCGAGAACGTGCTGATCAACTGCCACTACCCCGTGACACCGAATTCCTTTGTGCTGCAATGGGGTGTGAGCGTGAAGAAGCTGCCCGGGGTGTCCGACGAGCAGGCGGACAAGATCGCCGGGAAGTTCGCTAAGAGCATAGGCGTCGGCTTCCTCCAGGATGTCGAGATCTGGAAGAATAAGAGCCGGATCGACAATCCTCTGCTGTGCGAGGAAGACGGTCCGGTCTACCAGTTGCGCCGCTGGTACGAACAGTTCTATGTGGACGTCGAGGAGGTCACCGAGGACATGACGCGCCGCTTCGAGTTCGAAGTGGACACTACCAAGGCGAACGAGGCGTGGGCCGCGGAGGTCGCCGACAATCTCGCCCGGCAGCAGGCGGGAGTGTGACGTGACGACGGCTGAGTTCCTCACCGGCGGGTTACGGCCGCATACATGTTCGGCGTGCGGTACGTGCGTGCTGGTGAAGAAGAACAGCTGGAAGCACACGAGCATTCAGTGGATCAGCGACGCCGCCAGCAGTTGCCCCGTGTTCGCCGAGCACGCCGCCGCCGGCGAGAACACGGCACTGCTCGACACGTGCGAGCGCTTGATGGGCAGCATCGCCGAGTCGGTCCGCTCCGGCGAGTTCGGGGAGCTCGATGAGTAGGGTGCACACGCTCACCGTGGCCGAGGTCGTCGAAGAGACCGCCGACGCGAGGTCGCTGGTATTCGAGGTTCCGCCGGAGCACGCCGAGGTTTTCCGTTACCGGCCGGGTCAGTTTCTCACGCTGCGCGCGGGCGACGCGGCGCGATGCTATTCGCTGTCGAGCGCGCCACACGAGGGTTCGCGGCTCAAGGTGACCGTGAAGCGCACTGTGGGCGGCTACGGCTCGAACTGGATCTGCGACAACGTCAGGGCGGGCGCGACCGTTGAGGTCCTGCCGCCAGGCGGTGTGTTCACGCCGGAGTCGTTCGACGAAGACCTGCTGCTGTTCGCGGGCGGCAGCGGAATCACGCCGGTCATGTCGATCCTGAAAACCGCGCTGCGGCAGGGAACAGGACAGCTCGTGCTGATCTACGCCAACCGCGACGAGCGGTCGGTGATCTTCGGCGACGAACTGGCCGCGCTGGCACGGGAGCACGAGCGGCTCGTGGTGATCCATTGGCTCGAGACCGTGCAGGGGCTGCCCGGCACGGAGCAACTGCGTGCGCTCGCGAAACCGTTCGCCGGGCACGAGGCATTCCTCTGCGGGCCGGCACCGTTCATGGCGGCGGCCGAACGCGCACTGGCCGACCTCGGCGTGCCCGGGGACCGCGTCCACATCGAGAAGTTCGTCTCGCTCGGCGACAACCCGTTCGAGTCGGCGCCGGTGCCGGAGGGCGGTGAGACCACGGCGCTCGCGGTCGACCTCGACGGCACGCGGCACGAGTTCACGTGGCCGCGGCAGCAGAAGCTGCTCGACTTCCTGCTCGACAAGGGGCTGGACGCGCCGTACTCGTGCCGGGAGGGGCAGTGCAGTGCGTGTGCTTGCCGGATCACCTCCGGTGAGGTCAAGATGCTCAACAACGAGATCCTGGATTCCGAGGACATCGCCGAGGGCATCGTGCTGGCCTGCCAGTCGGTGCCGCTGACCGACGACGTCTCGGTGACCTACGAGTAGGAGTGTGCGGTGCCCATCGATCCCGACCTCGCCATCGGTGCCGAGCTCGACGAGGTTCCCTTCGCGTGGACACAGTCGGACGTGCTGCTCTACCACCTCGCCCTCGGCGCGGGCGGCAACCCGACCGATGCCAAGGAGCTGCGCTACACCTACGAACGGGACCTTCAGGTGCTGCCGACGTTCGCGACAGTCGCGGTGAACCTGCGCACGTACGAACCGCCCGCGGTGTCGTTTCCCGGAATCGAGGTGGACCTGGCGAAGGTCGTGCACGGCACACAGGCCGTCACCGTGCACCAGCCGATTCCGGTCGAGGGCAAAGCCGTCGCCCGCACCCGGATCGTCGACGTACTCGACAAGGGCAAGGCAGCGGTGATCGTCAAGGAGACCACCGTGCACGACTCGTCCGACAGTCCGTTATGGACTGAACGGTCGAGCATCTTCGCGCGCGGCGAAGGCGGTTTCGGCGGCAAGCGTGGCGAGTCGGACAAGGTCGAGCTGCCCGACCGCGAGCCCGACGTCGTGATCGACACGCCTACGCTGCCGCAGCAGGCGCTGCTCTACCGGCTCTGCGGCGACCGGAACCCGCTGCATGCCGATCCCGAGTTCGCGCGGGCCGCCGGATTCGACGTGCCGATCCTGCATGGCCTGTGTACCTACGGCGTGGTCGCCAAGGCTGTCACCGACGCGCTGCTGGACGCCGACACCGCACGCGTGTCGTCGTTCTCGGCGCGGTTCGCCGGAATCGTGCTGCCCGGCGAAACGTTGCGCACCCGGATATGGCGCGACGGCACACGGCTGCTGGTCACCACGACGGCCCCGGACCGCGACGACGCGCCCGTGCTGTCCGACGCGGTGCTCGGGACGGTTTAGATCGCGGCCACGAGCATGTATGCCATGCCGAGCCCCATCGCGGCACGGTAGATCGGGCGGGCGGTGATCGCCTCGCGGATCGGGGCGCCTTTGACCACCCGGGCGGCGGTGAACCCGGATTTGAGCACGTCGAAGGCGAAGTAGGCGATGGCGAGCACGGCGAGTGCGGGCCAGGCCAGTTTACCGGGCATCTCCGACATTGTGAGCCACGGGCCGTGGCTCGTGCCCGCCCGCGGCATCGCGGTGATCATGTAGAGCATCGCGATCGCGGAGATCAGGTGGTGCACGGCGCAGCAACGCCGCCCACGCAGCGCCGCCACGAAGAACCAGCCCGCCATGAGTCCGAAGACGGCCTGCCAGCCTGCCGCCGGAATGGGCCCACCGAGCGGCGAGACCATCGCGACCATCGCCGTGACCATGAGCAGTTCGGCGAGATCCATCTGCCGGATGTCCGGGTCGGCCAACGGCTGCATACGCACCAGCCGGTACACACTCGGCACGGCGAGCAACGCGAAGAGCACCGTCAGGCTCCACGCGAGCGCGTCGGGAATGTGCATGCCTTACGTTCACCGACAGCTCACCGGAGAGGCTAGAGGTCAAGCAGGTGATAGACCGATTTCACACTGTCACACCTGGTCACGCGTGTGCACTCGTGGTGACAGCGAGCCGGCGAGCGGTCGGTACGCGCGGACCGAAGAACGATGGCGGGGCGGCCTTCCATGGAGTCCTGCCCTGATCGATCTGCCCTCGCGGACGACGGCTCACCCGGCCGTCTCAACCACGCCGGGACAAGGGTTCAGGCGGCAGCCGCGGCACATCTTCCGCAGGATTCAGGCGGCTGTCTCAACCACGCCCGGTGGCAGGGCTCACCCGACCACCTCAACCCCGCCGGCGGCACGGCTCACCCGACCGCCCCAACCATCCCGGGCACGGCTCACCCGACCGCCCCACCCATCCCGGGCAGGGTTCCGACGACGGCCCCAACCCGCCTCGGCAGGGTTCAGGCGGCCGTCGTCAGGATGAGCGCGCTCGTCGGGACGCCGGTGCCCGCGGTGACCAGCGCGTGGTCGACCTCGGCCACCTGGTTCACCGCCGTGCCGCGGACCTGGCGCACCGCCTCGGCGATGCCGTTCATCCCGTGGACGTACGCCTCGCCCAGTTGGCCGCCGTGGGGGTTCAGGGGCAGGGCACCATCCAGTTCCAGCGCACCGTCCGCGATGAAGTGCCGCGCTTCGCCGCGGGCGCAGAAGCCCAGTTCCTCCAACTGGATCAGCACGTAGGGCGTGAAATGGTCATAGAGCACCGCGACCGAGACGTCCGCCGGCGCGAGGCCCGACTGCGCCCACAGTTGCCTGCCCACCACGCCCATCTCCGGCAGCGCCGCCAGCTCATCCCGGTAGTAGCTCGTCATCACGTACTGGTCCGGCCCGCTGCCCTGCGCCGCCGCGGCGATCACGGCCGGCGGCTGCGGCAGGTCCCGCGCGCGCTCGACGCTCGTGATCACCAGCGCCACCCCGCCGTCGGTCTCCTGGCAGCAGTCCAGCAGATGCAGCGGCTCGGCGATCCACCGTGACGCCTGATGCTCCGCGAGCGTGATCGGCTTGCCGTAGAACCACGCGTTCGGGTTCGTCGCCGCGTGCTTGCGGTCCATCACCGCCACACGGCCGAAATCCGCGCTCGTCGCACCGTAGTTGTGCATGTACCGCTGCGCGACCATCGCCACCGTCGCCGCCGGGGTGCCCAGGCCCATCGGATAGTGGAAACTGTTGTCGATCCCCGAGGAGTTCACCTGCTGCGCCGCCGCGGCCGACACCTGACCGAACCGGTGCCCCGACCGCTCGTTGAACGCCCGGTACGCCACCACGACATCGGCCACCCCGGTGGCCACCGCCATCGCCGCCTGCTGGACCGTCGCCGCCGCCGCGCCGCCTCCGTAATGAATGCGACTGAAGAACGTCAGCTCCGGGATGCCCAGTTCACGGGCCAGCGAGATCTCGCTGTTGGTGTCCATTGTAAACGAGACCAGACCATCCACATCGGACGGTTCGAGACCCGCGTCGCCCAGGGCGGCCAGTACCGCCTCCGACGCCAGGCGCAGCTCACTTCGTCCGGAGTCCTTCGAGAACTCCGTCGCGCCGATACCGGCGATCGCCGCCTTGCCGGACAACGTCACGACATACCTCCCAGGGTGACCGTGCCGCTGAGATGCTCGCCCAGCTCACCGGTGCCGGTGACGCGGACCGTGACCTCGTCGCCGTCCTGCTCGGTCACCGTGCCGCGCAGCACCAGCGTGTCGTAGGCATAACACGGCACCCCGAGCCTGATCTTGATCGACCGCACCAGCGCGTCAGGGCCTGCCCAGTCGGTCACGAAACGCTGCACCAGGCCGGTGTCGGTCAGGATGTTCATGAAGATGTCCTTGGAACCGCGGCGCACGGCGGCGTCGCGATCGTGGTGCACGTCCTGGAAGTCCCGTGTCGCGAGCGCGGCGCTGATGATGAACGTCGGAGTGACGTCGATCGTCAGCGGCGGAAGCTCCGTGCCGATCATTCGACCACCCGCCACGCCGGCAACGTCAGATCCTCGTCCACCTTCACGAAAGCGGCCTCCACCTTCTGTCCGATCCGGACCGACGTCACGTCGAGCACCTCGCCCAGCACCCGCACGCCCTCGTCCAGTTCGACCAGCGCGATCACGAAGGGCAACTGCTTGCCCGGCACCGGCGGATTGTGGTGCACCACGTAGCTGTACACGGTGCCGCGCCCGCCGGCCACGATCCAGTCCGGCTTCGCGTCCAGATCACCGTCGGGCGGCATCGAGCCGGGCGGATGCCGCAGCTTGTCACCCCACCGCTGGATCCGCAGCTGCCCGGCCTTGGTGCCCTCCCAGAAGAACTCCGTGTCCCGGCTGATCACCGGCCGCAGCACCGGAGCCGCCGGCGGCTTCGGCGAAGGTGGCGCGAACTTCAGCACCCGGAACATCATCTCGCCGACCAGCTCGTCGCCGACGTACCAGAACGTGCGCGTGGTGACGAACCAGCCCTCACCGAGCGCTGTCCTTTTCGGACCGATGACGTTTTCGAGCTTTGTCGACGAGGAGACATGTTCCCCGTGCCTGAGGTAACGATGGTAGGTCTGTTCCGAGTTCGTCGCGACCACCGACGTGTAGCCGGCCTCGTCGAGCATCTTCATCGCCAGCGACAGCGGATCGTCCGACAGGCGGCGGCCCATCGACCACACCTGCAGCATCGCGGGCGGCGCGACCTCGGTGTAGCGCGGGTTGGTGTCCCCGATCGCCTCGGTCCAGTTGTTGATCATCGCCTGGTTGACCGGGTCCCGGGCCGGCTTCGGCTTCGATTCCCCCAGCGCGGCGATGCGTTGCGCCTGCTCTTCGATCGTCATCGCGGCACCCTCGGCAACCCCAGCCCCATCATCGCGATCAGCTCCCGCTGGATCTCGTTCACTCCGCCTCCGAACGTCAGCACCAGGTTCCGTCGCGCCAGCACGTCCAGCCATTCCGCCAGCGCGGCGGTCTCCGGATCGGTCAGATCGCCATGCCGGGCAACGATTTCACCAAGCATCCGGCCGATCCGCTGGATGCGTTCCGAACCGAAGATCTTCGTCGCCGACGCGTCCGCGACGTCGACCGGATGCGTCACCGCGACCTGCCAGTTCAGCAGTTCGTTGATCCGCACCGTCGCATGCGTCTCGCGTAGCACGCGCCGCACATCCGGCTCGTCCAGCAAATTCCGCGCCTCGGCCCACGCGTGGACCCGGTCGTACAGGCCGCCGATGCGTCCGGCGGGGCCGAGCATGACGCGTTCGTGGTTGAGCTGTGTCGTGATCAGCTTCCAGCCCTGGTTTTCCTTGCCCACCAGCATGTTCGCCGGAACACGGACATCGGAGTAGTACGTCGCGTTGACGTGGTGCGCGCCGTCGCAGGTGATGATCGGCGTCCACGAGTAGCCCGGATCGCTGGTGTCGAGAATCAGGATCGAGATGCCCCTGTGCTTCGGCGCGTCCGGGTCCGTGCGCACCGCGAGCCAGATGTAGTCGGCGTCGTGGCCGCCGGTGGTGAAGATCTTCTGCCCGTTCACCACATAGGAGTCGCCGTCGCGGACGGCGGTGGTGCGCAGCGACGCGAGATCCGTGCCCGCGTCCGGCTCGGTGTACCCGATCGCGAAGTGCACCTCACCGGCGAGAATGCGGGGCAGGAACAGTTTTTTCTGTTCCTCGGTGCCGAATTCCTGCAGCGTGGGCCCGACGGTCTGCAGCGTCACCGACGGCAGCTGCACATCCGCCCTGGCGGCCTCGTCGACGAAGATGTGCTGCTCGATGTCGCCGAAACCGCGGCCGCCGTACTCGTGCGGCCAGCCGACGCCCAGCCAGCCGTCGCTGCCCATCCGGCGCACGATCCGCCGGTAGACCTCGCCGTGCCGCTCGCGCATCAGCGCGTGCCGTTCCTCGGGCGAGATCAGCCCGGCGAAATAGCCCCGCAGTTCGGCCCGCAGGTCCCGCTGGTCACTGGTCAGTTCGATGTGCACAGCCTGCTCACCTCCTCGACCAGCGCGTAGTACCGGTGCAGCGGATAGGTGATGTCCACGCCGATCCCCCCGTGCAGGTGGTGGCAGATCGCCAGCGCCTTCGGGGCCTCCTCGGCGAACCAGTACGCCGCGATGTCCAGCTCCGGATCGAGCCCGGCCGAGAGCCGCCACACCGACGACAACGTGGCCAGGTGCACGGTCCGCGAGGCGATGTAGACGTCGGCGATCTGCTGCGCGACGGCCTGGAACGTGGCCAGTGGCTTGCCGAACTGCTCGCGGCCACCGATGTGCTCGGTGGTCAGCGCGAGCGCGCCGGCCAGTGCCCCGTCACCGAACGCGAGCGCCCCGGCCAGTGCGTAGGTGTGCAGGGTCGCCAGCGCCTCGCCCGGTTCGCCGCCCCGCAACAGGTCGGCCTCGCCCACGGCGACGCCGTCGAGCCGCATCGTGTTTCCCGCGACGGTCACGCCGGCCGCCTTCGGGTCGACCACGAAGATGCCGGTCTGCGAGGACAACGACGCGGGCACCAGCACGTGCGTCGCCTGCGCGAGATGCGGTATCGCCGTCTTGACGCCGGTCAGCTCCCACACGCCGGCCCTGGCCACTGCCCTGGTCGAGGGATGGACGACCAGCGGCGCGGACGGTTCGTGCGCCGCCGCGGTGACCACGGCGTCACCGGTCGCGATCGCGGGCAGTAGCGCCGCCCGCTGATCGGATGTGCCGAGAAAGTCCAGCGGCAGCGCGCCGAACGCCAGTGACAGCGCGGGCACGGCGGCCGCCGCGCGGCCGAGTTCGGCGAGCAGGACGGCCACCTCGGCGACGCCCAGCCCGTCTCCGCCGAGGTCGGGTGGCAGCGCCAGGGACAGCAGGCCCGCCTTCCCCAGCGCTCGCCACAGTTGCTCGTCGTAGCCGCCTTCGCCGGGTGGCCCGGCCTCCCGGCGCACGATGTCGGCGGCGAGCCCGGCGATGTCTCGCTGGGTCTCGTCGAGGGTGAAGTCCACGCAGACTCCTCAGGGCTAAGACTGAAACCTGTTCTAGTCTTAGCCGAGTGCGCGCTGCTAAGCAACCCCCGCGGCCGCGTTGAGAAGCTCTTTCAGTTCGGTGTGGATCGCGTCGGCCAGCGGCCACAGATCTGGAACAAGTTCTCGCGCACCGAGCAGGCCCACGTCGACCCTGCCCGCGTTCGAGATGACCGTGATGTTCAGCCCCGCGCCGTGGAACACCGGCCCCATCGGATGCAGCCCGGTGATCCGCGCGCCGAGCAGGTACAACGGCATGGGCGGGCCGGGCACGTTGGAGATGACCAGGTTGTGCACGGCCGGGTGCTTCTCCGCCAGCCGCAGCGCCGAGTACGCGCGCACGGCCAGGCCGAAGATCCCGGGCGCGGCGAATTGCGCCCAGTCGGCCAGCATGTCCGCCTTGATGCTGAAGTGGTGATCCTTCGCCACACGGTTGCTCTCCGCGATCGCGTAGATACGCGCTGCGGGATCGGGGAGCTGCGTGGGCAGGGAGGCGAAGAACGCCGACACCTGGTTGGTCCCGCCGTCCTCGCGTTCCGACCGGCCGATGGTCGACACCGGCACCGTCGCCACCAGCGGTTCGCCGGGCAGCTCGTCGCGGGACTCGAGGTAGCGCCGCAGCGCGCCGGCGCACAGCGCGAGCACGACATCGTTGACGGTCACCCCGAACGCCTGTTTGACCTTCTTGACCTCGTCCAGCTCGACGGAGGTGAAGGCGACGCTGCGCAGCCCGGTGATGGTGGCGTTGAACGGCGTGCGCGGGGCGGTGAACGGAACCGGCATCCCGGTGCGGCGCAAGGCCCTGCCGATCCAGCGTGGCGCCATGTTCAGCAGATCCGGCAGCAGCTTGGCGACCTCGACCGGGCGGCGCGCGATCTCGGCGACGCTGGAGCGCAGGAAGTCCAGTTCCCTCGGCGGTGCCGGGTTCGCGGCCTGCTCGGGCAGCGGCAGCAGCGAGTCCGGTTCGAGCCCGCACAGGTTCGCGATCAGGTTCGCGCCGCTCACGCCGTCGACCGTGGCGTGGTGCATCTTGACCAGCACCGCGAGGCGATCGTCCGGCAGCCCCTCGATGACGTACATCTCCCACAGCGGATGCGCCCGGTCCAGCGGCTGGCTCGTGAAGTGCGCACACAGCTCGGCCAGCGATTCGCGGTCGCCGGGGCTGGGCACCGCGACCCGGTGCAGATGCCGGTCGATCGAGAACGTCTCGTCCTCGACCCACACCGGATGCAGGAGGTTGAACGGCGAATCGTGCAGTTTCCGCCGGAATTCCGGAATCTCGGCAACGCGGGCGTCCAGCCTGTCCCGGAAGTCGGCGAAGCGATAACCGCCGGGCATGGTCGAACCGTCGAGGGTCAGCAGCCCGCAGATGTGCAGTACCTGCGAAGGTGTTTCCAGGTAGAGAAAACTGGCGTCGAGCCCACTGAGCGGTTGCACAAGACCAGGTTAAGCGAGCACAACTATGATCACATCATGCGACCGCGATTCCTCACCCGTCGGGCGATCCAGCTCGCGCTGACCGCGAACGCACTGCGACCGCTGTCCGGCGAGCGGGCCTCGATTCCCGCGTTCTTCGCCGGCTGGCTGACCGGTGAGCTGGCGCCGCACCTGCTCGCACTCACCGTGGCGGACACAGCCGCGCACGTGGCGCGCACCGGCCTCCGGGACAAGGTCGCGCTCGGTGTCGCCGGGCTGTCCGTGGCCGGGCTGTCCGCGCTGATCGCCGACGCGCAGCGGGCACGCGGCGAGGTCGAGCAGGCGCTGGCGGAGACGCTCGGCCCGCACTACGCCGACGACCTGCGCCGCCCGCCGGACCCGAAGGACCTCGCCACGCCCTGGGGTCAGCTGGTGCTGCCGTTCCGCATGCACAACCCGCAGGTGCGGCGCGACCGCGACGTCGCGTACGCGCCGGGCGGCAAGCGGTTCCTGATGGACATCTACCGGCCGACGCGGGAGTTCGAAGGCCCCCGGCCGGTGCTCCTGCAGATCCATGGCGGCGCGTGGATGGTCGACAGCAAGGACCATCAGGGCATCCCGCTGATGCAGCACATGGCGCAGCGCGGCTGGATCTGCGTGGCCATCAACTACCCGCTCTCGCCCTCGGCGCACTGGCCGGAGCACATCGTCGCGGTGAAGCGGGCCGTCGCGTGGATCCGCGACAACATCGCCTCCTACGGCGGCGATCCGTCCTTTCTCGCCGCCACCGGCGGTTCCGCCGGCGGTCATCTCGCCGCGCTGCTCGCGCTCACCCCGAACGACGCGTCGCTGCAGCCCGGTTTCGCCGAAGCCGACACCACGATCCAGGCCTGCGTGCCGCATTACGGCGTCTACGACTTCGCCGCGACGAGCGGTGCGAAATCCAGCGAGTACCGGCTGAAAACCCTGCTCGCGCGCTACGTCGTCGGCAAGGACCCGGTGAAGTTCCTCGACGAGTACGTCGCCGCGTCACCGCTGGATCGCATCACCGAGAAGGCCCCGCCGTTCTTCGTGATCCACGGTCAGCGGGACACCCTGGTTCCGGTGCGGGAAGCGCGTGAGTTCGTCCGGCGGCTGCGGGAAACCTCGCCCAATCCCGTTGCCTACGCGGAGATCTCGGGCGCACAGCACGCCTTCGACATCTTCCCCTCGATCCGCAGCGCGCACGTCGTGCGCGGCGTGGAACGGTTCCTGGAGTGGACCTACCTGCGGTCGCTGGCCGAGTAGCCCATCCGGTGGGAGATCTCCGCGGCCGTGTGCCGTAGGGGATTTTCCAGCCTGCGCAGGATCGACTCCATCGACGCGTGCCAGATCGACAGGTGCACGGCGATGTTGACCGCCGCGATCACGTCACCGAAGCCGTCGCGCACGGGCACGGCGAGCGAACGCAGGCCCGGCGCGAGTTCCTCGTCGTTGACCGCCAGTCCCGTCTGGCGCACCCGGCTCAGCGCCGCCAGCACGGCTTCGCGTGCGGTCAGCGTGTTCGGGCCACGGCGGGCGAAATCGGTGCGGTCGAGCAGCACGCGTAACCGATCGGGGTCCTGATACGCCAGCAGGACCTTTCCCATCGAGGTGCAGTACGCGGGCAGCCGGGACCCGACGTGCAAATTCAGATCGATTCCGAAACGACCTTCCCGAACACTGCGACAGCGCTGGATGTAGAGGATTTCCGTGCCGTCGAGAACCGCCATGCTGACCGCGTATCCGGTTTCGTCGGAAAGCGCCTGCAAATGCGGCGCGGCGACACGCGTGATCTCCATGGAATTGATCGCCGCGAAACCGAGATCGACCACGCGCGGGCCCAGCCGGTATTTCCGCGTGCCCGGATCTTGTTGCAGGTAGCCGAGATTCGTCAGCGTCGCCAGGTACCGGTGCGTGGTGCTCTTGTTGAGCCCGACCGTTCTGGCGAGTTCGACCGCGCCGAGCACCGGGCGCGCTTCGCCGAACGAGGACAGGATGGCGAGGCCGCGTTCGAGAGACTGGGACTGGCCTCGTGGATTTTCGGGCATCGTCGACCCCAATCCTGCGGATGGCCCGGCATCGGACCGGTCACGCGTTCCGCATAGTCGAACCGAAGTATTGACAGTCCGGACTCCTGGCGCAATGCTCACCGCCCTCGAAGTTCGCCTGCGACGACGGAGGTGTCCCTTGTCCCGCGAGCCGCTTTCCGTGCCACGAAGAACATTCCTCCGGCAGGCCGGGGTGCTGGCGGTGGCCGGGCCCGTGCTGGCCGCGTGCTCGGGCGGCCTCGGCGGTTCCGGAGGTGGTTCGACCAAGCTGACGATCGGCTTCGTCAGCCCGCGCACCGGCGGGGCAGCGGGCTTCGGCGAACCGGACGGGTGGGTGCTCGACCAGGCACGCAAGGCGCTCGCGAACGGCCTGCAGGTGGCGGGCAAGTCCTACGCCGTCGAGGTGGTGGACAAGGACAGCCAGTCCAACCCGCAGCGCAGCGCTCAGGTCGCCAACGATCTGATCAATTCCAACGGCGTGGACCTGATGCTCGCGACGTCCACCCCGGAGACGGTCAACCCCGTCTCGGACGCGTGCGAGGCGGCGGGTGTGCCGTGCATTTCCAGTGTTGTGCCCTGGGAGGCCTGGTATTTCGGGCGCGGCGCGAAGGAGGGACAGCCCTCGCCGTTCAAGTTCACCTACCACTTCTGCTTCGGCACCGAGCAGTTCCACAAGTCGTACACGAGCCTGTGGCCGCAGGTCCCGACGAACAAGAAAGTCGGCGTGATGTGGCCCAACGACGCCGACGGCAACGCCGTGCGCAAATCGCTGGGGCCGTTGCTGACCCAGTCCGGCTACACGATCGTCGACCCCGGCGCCTACACCGACGGCACCAACGACTTCTCCGCGCAGATCGCCCAGTTCAAGGCCGAGAACTGCGAAATCTTCAACACCTTCCCGCTGCCGCCGGACTTCGCGACGTTCTGGCGCCAGGCCGCGCAACAGGGATACAAACCGAAGATCGCGCAGATCGCGAAGACGGGCTTGTTCTCGTCGCAGATCGAGGCGCAGGGGCAGCTGGGGATCGGGCTGGCGGGTGCCACCTACTGGGCACCGACGTGGCCGTACAAGTCGTCGCTGACCGGGCTGACCTCGCAGCAGCTCGGCGACGGATACAGCAACGCGCTCAACAAGCAGTGGAACCAGCAGCTCGGTCCCAGCGTCGCGCTGTTCGACGTGGCGGCCGCGGCACTGAAGGCCGCACCGGATCCGAAGAACAAGACCGCGCTGGCGAAAGCGATCAGCACGCTCACCGTGGACACGCCGGTGGGCACGCTCGCGTGGGGCAAGGGCCCGGTGCCCAACGTCGTGGCCACCCCGATCCTGGCCGGGCAGTGGCGGAAGGGCACGGGACGGTTCCCGCTGGAGTACGTGATCTGCGAAAACGCCAACGACCCCAACGTTCCCGTCGCCTCCCGCCTGCAGCCCTATGCCTGAGCCGCTCATCTCCTCGGTCAAGGTGAGCAAACGCTTCGGTGAGCTCGCCGTGTTACAGGACGTCGACTTCGCGGTCGGCGCCGGCGAGGCCGTCGGCGTCGTGGGCCCCAACGGCGCCGGCAAGACCACCTTGCTCTCGGTGCTCGCCGGAACGCTGCGCCCGAACGAGGGCACGGTGCGATTCCAGGCCGAGGACGTGACCCGGTTGCGCGCGGATCGCCGCTGTCGCAAGGGAATCGCCCGCGCGTACCAGATCCCGCGGCCGTTCGACGGAATGACCGTGCTGGAGAACGTGCTCGTCGGCGCCACCCACGGCGCGGGCCTGCGCGGCCAGGCGGCCTACCAGCGCTGCATCGAGGTGCTCGGCGAGTGCGCGCTGACCGAGGTCGCGAACCGGCGCGCGGAAAGCCTCGGTTTGCTGCACCGCAAGCGGATGGAGCTGGCCAGGGCGCTCGCGACCGGTCCGTCGGTGCTGCTGCTGGACGAGATCGGCGGCGGGCTCACCGACGCCGAGGCCGCCGAACTGGTCGCGACGATCCGCGGACTGCACGGGTCCGGGGTCGCGATCGTGTGGATCGAGCACATCGTGCACGTGCTCGTGCAGGTCGTCCAGCGGCTGGTCTGCATGAACGCCGGGCAGATCATCGCCGACGGCGCGCCGTCGGACGTGCTGCAGGACGCCTCGGTGATCGACGCCTATCTCGGGCGGAGGGTGGCATGAGCGCGCTGCTGTCGGTCGAGGAACTGGACGTGCATCACGGTCTGCTGCACGCAGTCCGAGCGGTGTCGTTCGAGGTGACCGAGGGCGAACGGGTCGCGCTCGTCGGCGCGAACGGGGCGGGCAAGACCACGCTGCTGCGCGCCATCGCCGGAGCGCAGCGGGCGAGCGGGGGCCGCGTCGTGCTCGACGGCGAGGTGATCACGGACCTGCCCACGCACCAGCGAGTCCGCACCGGCATCGCACTGGTACCGGAGGGGCGCAGACTGTTTCCCGACCTGACCGTCGAAGAGAACCTGCTCGTCGCGGGCAGGCGCCGGCGCGACGGGCCGTGGAACGTCGACGGGGTGCTGGAGATCTTTCCCATGCTGACGAAGCTCCGTGCCCGCCGGGCGTCCACTTTGTCCGGTGGCGAGCAGCAGGCGACCGCGATCGGCCGGGCACTGATGACCAACCCGCGGCTGCTGCTGCTCGACGAGGTCTCGCTCGGGCTCGCGCCGCTGGCCGTGGACGCCGTGTACGAGTGCCTCGGCTCGGTGCTCGGGCACGCCGCGACGGTGCTGCTCGTCGAACAGGACCTCGCGCGGGCACTGGCGGTGGCCGATCGCGTGATCTGCCTGCTGGAGGGACGGATCGTGCTCGACCTGCCCGCCGCGGAGGTCTCCCGTGAGCAGGTCACCGAGGCGTACTTCGGGATCCGCGGCAGGCCGGCATGACCTGGGTCAACGCGGTCGTCCAGGGCATCGCGCTCGGCGGGATGTACGCACTGCTGGCGTGCGGGCTGTCGTTGATGTTCGGTGTCATGCGGATCATCAACCTCGCGCACGGCGATCTGGCGATCCTCGGCGCGTTCGTGGTGTGGTTCGTGGTGGACCAGTGGCATCTTCCGCCGTTCGTGGCGATCCTGCCCGTGCTGCCGGTCATGCTCGTGCTGGGTTATCTGCTGCAGATGACGTTGCTCGGGCGCAGCCTGCGCGCGGGCCAGCTCGTGCCGCTGCTGACGACCTTCGGGCTGGCGATCGTCATCCAGAACGCGCTGCTGCAGATCTTCTCCCCCGACGTGCGTTCCCTCGGGCCCTACGCGGGATCGATCGTCACCGCGAGCTGGCAGATCACCGGCGATCTCACGATCCCGGTGCTCGGTGTGCTCGGGCTCGCGGTCGCGGTCGCGGTGCTCGGCGGGCTGCAGCTGTTCCTGCGGCGGAGTTCGCTCGGCCGGGAAATGCGGGCGACCGCACAGGATCCTGACACCGCCGCCCTCGTCGGCGTGAACGCGAAGGCGGTGTACGCGCGGGCGACGGCGCTCGCCGTGGCCATCGCGGCGCTGGCGGGCGCGTTCTTCGCGCTGCGGTCGACCTTCGATCCGGCCAGCGGGCCGACACAGCTGATCTTCGCGTTCGAGGCGGTCGTGATCGGCGGCTTCGGCTCGTTGTGGGGCACGCTGCTCGGCGGCATCGCGCTGGGAGTGGCGCAGGCGGTCGGCGCGCAGATCGATCCGCAGTACGCCATCCTGGCCGGTCACATCGTGTTCCTCGCGGTGCTCGCGTCGCCGCGCGGCGGGCTGCTGGCGGCGAGGAGTGCGCCATGACGACGTACGCGGTGCGGCGCTGGACCGCCGTTTCCCGGATCTCCGCGCCCCTGCTGGTCGTGCTCGTGCTGGTGCTCGCCGCGGTGCCCTACGGCATGTCGGGTTACGTCGTACAGCAGCTGACCTCGCTGTTCATCCTGGTGATCCTCGCGGCGATGTGGAACACGCTCGCGGGATACGGCGGGATGGTCTCGGTCGGCCAGCAGGCCTACATCGGGATCGGGGCGTATGCGACGGTGCTGCTCGCGCGTGAGGGGATCATGCCGTATCTGGCGATGGTGCTGGCCGCGCTGATCGCGACGGTGATCGCGTTGCCGACCTCACTGCTGGTGCTGCGGCTGCGGGGCGGGCAGTTCGCGATCGGCACGTGGGTGGTCGCGGAAACGTTCGCGTTGCTGGTCACGTTGAACCAGACGCTCGGCGGCGGCACCGGAACCTCGTTGCTGGGCCTGAACTCCTTCGCGCCGGACTATCGCCGCGCCTACACCTACTGGCTCGCGCTGGCGTTCATGGCGCTGATGCTGGCGGTCGTGTTCGTCCTGCTGCGCAGCCGGACCGGGCCGGCGTTGCAGGCGATCCGCGACGACGAGGAGGCGGCCGCGTCCCTGGGCGTGAAAGTGTTGCCCAGCAAGCGTTTGCTGTTCCTGATCGCCGCTTTCGGCTGTGGCGCGGCGGGTGCGCTGACCGTGGCGAACTCGCTCTACATCCAACCGCAGTCGATCTTCGGCGTGCAGTGGACCGCGTACATGCTGTTCATGGTGCTGGTGGGCGGGATCGGCACGTTCGAGGGGCCGATCATCGGCGCCATCGTGTTCTTCGTGGTACAGAACGTCTTCGCCGACTACGGTGCCTGGTACCTGATCGGGCTCGGCGCGGTCGCGATCCTGTTCGCGCTGGTCGTGCCGCGCGGGTTGTGGGGCGTGGTGCGCGTGCGGTTGCTGCCGCTCGGGCACCGGCTGGTCCGGAAATGAAGCAGTTCATCGGCGGCCGGTGGGTGGCCGCCGGCGGGGGCCGCGAGTTCGACGATCTCGACCCGTGGAGCGGTGCTGTGCTCGATCGGGTGCCCGCGGGCGACGCGCACGACGCGCGGCTGGCGATCGAGGCCGCACACGCCGCGTTTGCCGGCTGGAAGAACACCGCGCCCGGGGTGCGGCAGGAGATCTTCCTGCGTGCGGCGGACATACTGCGGCGACGGCGCGACGAGGTGATGTCGTGGCTGGCGGCGGAGACCGGATGTGGTTACGCGTTCGGCTCGATCCAGCTGGATTTCGTGATCTCGTTGCTGCGACAGGCTTCCGGCGCGGCGTACGCGGCGATCGGGCAGGTCATTCCCTCGGACGAACCGGACGCGTTCGCGATGGCGTTGCGGCATCCGGTCGGTGTCGTGGCGGCGATCGCACCGTGGAATGCCGCGCTCGTGCTGTCGTGCCGCGCGGTCGCCGCTCCGCTCGCGCTCGGGAACACCGTGGTGCTCAAGCCTTCGGAGGAGTCACCGTGGGCGGGCGGTCTGGTGTGGGCGGAAATCTTCACCGAGGCCGGGCTGCCGCCGGGCGTGCTGAACGTGGTGACGCACGCGCGGGGCGAGGCCGGTGTCATCGGGCAGGAGCTCGTGGCGCATCCGTGGGTGCGGCGGTTGAACTTCACGGGTTCGACGGTCACCGGCAGGCGGCTCGCGGAGGCGGCGGGGCGGCATCTGAAGCGGATGGTGCTGGAGCTCGGCGGCCAGAATCCGCTGATCATCCTGGCCGACGCCGATGTGGACTACGCGGTCGACGCGGCGGCCTATGGTTCGTTCCTGCATCAGGGACAGATTTGCATGTGCGCCCGGCGAATCTTCGTGGAACGGCCTATCGCGGCGCGGTTCCTGGAACAATTCGCCGCGAAGACCGCTGCCTTGCCCTACGGTGACCCGAAAGACTCCGCCACGGTGGTCGGGCCGCTGATCAACGACTATGCATTGAGGACGGTCGAACGGCGAGTCGGCGAGGCGGTCGCTTCCGGCGCGCGCGTGCTGGCGGGCGGCTCGGCGCGGGGGCCGTGCTACCCCGCGACGCTGGTGGTCGATGTGCCACCGTCGTGTGAGCTGGCGCGGCTCGAGACGTTCGGACCGGTCGTGATGGCGGACATTGTGGACGGTCCAGAGGAGGCCCTCCAGCTCGCGAACCAATCGCATTACGGGCTGACGGCAGGCGTGCTGACGGGCGATCCGGAGCGGGGCCTGGCGCTGGCGAACCGCCTGGAGGCAGGCATCGTGCACGTCAACGACCAGCCGATTCGCGATGAACCGCAGATGCCTTTCGGGGGTGTGAAGGACAGTGGGTGGGGCCGGTTCGGGGTAGGCTTCGCGATGGAAGAGTTCACCGAGATGCGGTGGGTCACCCTGGCCGGGCAACGGCGCTCGTTCCCGTTTTGAGTCACCGCGCGGGTTGGTACGTGCCAGCGAAGCAAGACCAGCCGACCCGACACGGCGAGTGAAGCAAGCCCAGTCGAACCGCCCCGGCAAGCGAAGCAACGCCCCACCCCACTCCTCCTCCAACCCCGATCCCCAGCCGCACTTCGCCGGGAGGACCGTGTCCAGGGTGGCCGAAGGCTTGTTTTCTTCTATTCCGGTAGGGCGTCCAGGGGTGAGTCGGTGCCTGGGCCTGCTGGGAGCCAGCCGTCGGGGGTTTGGTGGAACAGGTACCAGCGGTCGTCCTGGCCCAGGCGTAATTGCACCGTGCCGCGAGTCAGGCGGTTGCGCCACGTCTTCGTCTCGCCGGGCAGCTCCGCTTCCGACAGTGCGGTCTGCGCTTCCGCCAAGCGGGCGCGTGGGGGTTGCCACGTCTCGCGCAGGGCGGCGAAACCACCGCGGCCGGCGGTCCGCCACGCTGCCGCCCAGCGCACCAGTTCCGCACGCGACCTGCCCGACGCGGCGGCCAGCGCGGCCACATCGCCCCGCGAGGCACGCCGGGCGAGGTCTTCGTCCTCGGTCAGTGGCGTGGCCAGCCTGCCGGTCAGCAACTCCCACGCCAGATCCGCCGCTCCAGAAGCCAGCTCTGCCAACGCTTCCGTCCGCAACGACGAGCCCGCGGGCGGATCGGCCGGCAGCAGCGACGGCGCGCCGGGCACGCGCGGCGGGGCGGGCAGCTTCGGCAGCGGAGCGGTCTCGCGTGCGAAGGCGTCCTGGGGTTCGATGCCCTCCTCCACCTCGGCACCAGCGACCGCGGGGCGCCGCCGCCTCGCGCGTAGTTCCCGCAGCACGGCATCCCGGCCCCGACCGCGCAACAGGAACAACACGAACGGATCCGCATCGACCTCGTCCGCGACCAGGTAACACACCGCCGCCGAATGCTTGCACGGGTCCGCCGAGTCCGGGCACGAACACCGCGGCCGCAGATCACCCGGCCCCGGCAGGAGATCCGCGCCCGCCTCCCGCGCGGTTGACGCCAGCTCCGGCGGCAGCTCACCGTCGAGCAGTGCCGCGGTGTATCCGAGCTGCCGCCCGATCGTGTCCAGCAGCACCGTCCACTGTTCCTCACCGAACGTCCGCACGCGGATGGTCACGCGGTAGGGCACGGCGCGGCTGCCCCGTACCCATGCACGCACCTCGCCCGCCTTCACGTCCAGCGCGCTCACCCTGTCCTGCCTGGCGTAGGTGCGCCCGCGCGGCAGGCGGTTCGGGTCGAGTTTCGCGCGGCCTTCCAGCGCCTCCACCCAGGCCCGGCCCCACCACGTGGACCCGAAGGTGCGCCGCGGGCTCACGGCGTGGCACCGAGCCGCACGAGATCGGCCAGCTCGTCGTCGGACAGTTCGGTGATCCAGTCCTCGCCCGCGCCGACGACGGCCTCGGTCAGCCCGCGTTTGGTCTCCAGCACCGTGGCGATGCGCTCCTCCAGCGTGCCCTCGGCGATCAACCGGTGCACCTGCACGGGCCGGTCCTGCCCGATCCGGTACGCACGGTCGGTGGCCTGATCCTCCACCGCGGGGTTCCACCACCGGTCGTAGTGGATCACGTGCGTGGCCCGGGTCAGGTTGAGCCCGACGCCGCCCGCCTTGAGAGACAACAGGAAAACGGGGATGTCGCCGCCCTGGAACCGCTCGACCATCTCCTCGCGCCGCTTCGGCGACGTGGCGCCCGACAGCAGTGCGGCGGGCAGCCCGCGCTCGGCCAGCCGCGCCTGCAGCAGCTTGCACAACTGCACGTACTGGCTGAACACGAGCACGCATTCGCCCTCGTCGAGGATCACGTCGAGCAGTTCCTCGAACGCGGCCAGCTTGCCGGACCGGCCGGTGAGCGGCCCGCCTTCCTTGAGGTACTGCGCCGGATGGTTGCAGATCTGCTTCAGCTCGGTGAGCAGCTTGAGCACCTGCCCGCGCCGCTGCACGCCCTTCGACTCGCGGATCACGGCCAGGTTCTCCCGCACCACCGCCTCGTACAGCGTGGCCTGCTCGCCGGTGAGCGGAACGTACTGGTCGGTCTCGGTCTTGCGCGGCAGTTCCGGCGCGATGTCCGGATCGGTCTTGCGGCGCCGCAACAAGAACGGGCGCACCGTGGCGGCCAGCCGTTCGACACTTGCGGGATCGCGGTTGCGCTCGACGGGCCGGGCGATCGTGCGCCGGAAGTGTTCGAGGGTGCCGAGCAGGCCCGGCGTTGTCCAGTCCACAATGGACCACAGCTCGGTGAGCCGGTTCTCCATCGGGGTACCGGTCAGCGCCACCCGGGAGGCCGTCGGGATGCGCCGGAGTTCTTTCGCCGTCACCGAATGCGGGTTCTTCACATGCTGCGCCTCGTCGGCGGCGATCAGCCCCCAGCCGACCTCCGACAGCGACTCACGGTCCCGCCGCAGCACGCCGTACGTGGCGAGCACGACCTCGTCGGGCGCCACGCCTTCCAGATGCCGCCCGCCGCCGTGGAAGCGTCGCACCGGGATCTTCGGCGCGAACTTCGCGAACTCGCGCTCCCAGTTGCCCAGCAGCGAAGTCGGGCACAGCACGAGCGTCGGACCCGCCGCGAGCGGCCGCCGGTGCAGGTGCAGCGCGATGAGCTGGATCGTCTTGCCCAGCCCCATGTCGTCGGCCAGGATGCCGCCCAGCCCGAGTTCGGTCATCTTCGCCAGCCAGCCGAGCCCCGCCCGCTGATACGGCCGCAGCGTCGCCTCCAGGTCCCGCGACGGCTCGACCGGCGCCCCGTCCGCCGCGCGCAGCCGCTCGACGAGACCGGAAAGTGCTTGCGGCGGCGAGAAATCCACGTCCTCGCCGTCGACCTCCAGGCTCCCGGTGAGTGCCGCGGCGAGCGCTTCGGCGACGCTCAGCGCGCGCGAGGACCGGGCCCGCAACCGCCGCAGCATGCCGGAGTCGGCACGTACCCACCGGCCGCGCAGCCGCACCATCGGACGCTTGGCCTCCGCGAGCGCGGTGACCTCCTCCTCGGTCAGGGGTTGCTCGCCGATGGAGAGCTGCCAGCGGAAGTTCAGCAGGTCGGTGATGCGGAAGGCACCCTGCGCGTCGCTGCCCGGTGCGGCGGTGGTGCTCGCCTTCATCCGCACGCTGTCGGCGAACATTTCCCTGGGCCACAACACTTCCACGCCCGCCGAACGCAACGGGTCGGAGTCCAGCAGCTCGACGATCTCGTCGTCGGTGAAGATCAGTTCGCCGGGTGTGGCGGCTTCGAGTGCCCGCTTCAGCGGTGACCAGGCCCGCGCACCGCGCCGCAGCCCGATCAGCAGCTGCGCCTCGACCTGCTCGCCGAGCCTGGCCAGCACCGCGTCGGGCGCGTCCCACAGCGTGGTCGCGTCGATCACCAGGCTCGGATCGGCCTCGCTGCGCAACGCCAGCACGCCGGCGAAGGTGAGGTCTTCGCCGTCCTCGCGGATCTCGACGCGCAGCAGCAACTGCGCACCGGCGGGCTGCTGCGCGGTGAGCCATTCGGCGTCCACGCTGTCGAGCAGCGTGGGCTCCGGCGCGGCGAACGCGGGCCCGCCCGCCGCCAGCCGCGCGGCCGGGGTGCGCGCCAGCACGTCGGCGGTGGCGTCCCACAACGCCCGGATCAGCGATTCGGGCGAGTGCAGCCGGATCCGTTTGAGCCCGGACAGGGGCAACGCGTGCGCCTCCGGCGGGAGCGCGGCGGCCAGCCCGCGCAACAGCGTCTCGTCCGCCGTGTCGAGCGGGCCGACGCGCCACGCGTCGACCCCGCCCGGTGTGGCGGCGGGCAGCAGCCGCCCGCGCGCGACGAGGGTCAGCGCGGCGCGCACGGCGGCCGCGAGCGCGTCGACCGCGGGGCTCACCGGTTCGCTCAACGCGAGCAGCCGCGGGATCGCCTCCGCCAGCGGCACCACGTGCGCGTCGACCTTGGTGCGGTGAAACGCTTTCCCGCGGGGCAGCACGAGCTCGATGGGTGTGGCACCGGCACCGTCGCCCCACAGCGCGAGCACGCCTTCGCGCGGCGGGTCGGAGGGCACGAAGATGGCCCTGGTGTCGGCTGTCAGCTCCACCTGGCCACGATATAAGCGGGCACCGACATCTCAGCGAGGCAGCCCGAGCAGCCGTTCCGCGACCACGTTCAGCAGCACCTGCGTGGTACCGCCGGCGATGCTCAGGCACCGGGTGAGCAGGAACTCGTGCTGCGCCGCGGCGTCCACCACGCCCATGGGTCCCCGCAGGTCCAGCACGGTTTCCGCGACGGACTGCCGGTGCCGCACGCCGAGCAGCTTGCGCACGCTCGACTCCGCACCGGGGTCCTGTCCGTCCAGCCGCCGCAGCGTCGTGCGCAGGTCCAGCAGCGAGCACGCCGAGCCCTCGGTGACCAGCGCGCCGAGCCGTTCCAGATCGGCGGATTCGGAGGCGAGCAGGTGCTCGACGGCCTCCCCTACCGACGATCCGCTGCCCATCGCGACGCGTTCGTTCGCCAGCGTCGTCCGTGCCAGCCGCCAGCCGCCGTTGACCTCGCCGACCACGTGATCGTCGGGCACGAACACGTCGGCGAGGAACACCTCGTTGAAGTCGGCGTCGCCGGTGATCTGGCGCAACGGCCGGACCTCGATTCCCGGTGACGTCATGTCGACAAGGAAATACGTGATCCCCTTGTGCTTGGGTGCGGACGGATCGGTGCGGGCGAGGCAGATCGCCCAGTCGGCCCGGTGCGCCAGTGAGGACCACACCTTCTGCCCGGACAGCAGCCAGCCACCGTCCACTTTGCTGGCCTTGGTGCGCAGCGAAGCCAGATCGGATCCGGCGCCGGGCTCGCTGAACAGCTGGCACCACACGATCTCGCCGCGCAAAGTGGGGCCGACGAAGTGCTCCCGCTGCTCGGCCGTGCCGTGCTCCAGGATCGTCGGTGCCGCCCACGCGCCGATCACCAGATCCGGCCGCCGCACCCCGGCCCTCTCCAGTTCGGCGTCGATCCGCAACTGCTGCGCCGCGGGCGCGTCCAGGCCGTACGGCTTCGGCCAGTGCGGCATCAGGTACCCGGTCTCGGCGAGCTTGGCGCGCTGGTTCTCCGCCCCGGCGATCTCCGCGGCCGTCTCCCGCACCTGCGGGTCCTCGCCGAGATCGATGTCGAGGCTGCGCCGCATGCCGGACAGCGCGAGTTCCGCGGCCCGGCGGCGCCACCGCGCGGTACCGCCGAGCAGTTGCCGCATCGACACGGCCCGCCGCAGGTACAGGTGGGCATCGTGCTCCCAGGTGAACCCGATCCCGCCGAGCACCTGGATGCAGTCCTTCGCGTTGTCCACGGCCGCGTCCAGCGCGCCGGCTGCGGCCACCGCGGCGGCGAGCGGATGCTCCGGGCCGCCCCACGCCCGCGCGGCGTCCCAGGCCAGGGTGGCCGCGAGTTCGGCGCGGCACAGCATTTCCGCGCACAGATGCTTGACCGCCTGGAACGCGCCGATCGGCCGGCCGAACTGCTCGCGCACCTTCGCGTACTCGACGGCGGTGTCCAGGCACCAGCGCGCGATCCCGGAGGCTTCGGCCGCGGCCAGCGTCGCGGCGAGGTCCTCGACCGGAGGTGCGTGCAGGACCGCCGACTCGGGCACCTCGGCCCCGTCGAGGTCGTAGAACCCGATCCCGCGTGAGAAGTCCAGCGGGGTGGCCTCGTCGACCGCCTGGGGCGGCAGGATGAACCACGTGCCGTTCGTCGTGGACAGCAGCAGATGGGTGGAGTCGTCGGCTTCGAGCACCGGGCCGGTGCGGCCCCGCAGGACCAGGCCGTCGGCCTCGCACGGTTGGAGCGCGACGGCGCAGTGCGCGCTGCCCTCGGCCAGCCTCGGGGCCAGTTCCCTGGCCAGCGGCGAGCCGGGCTCCCGCGCCAGCACCAGCCCCGCCAGCATCGTGCCGAACACCGGTCCTGGGACCAGGGCGGCCGCGGCCTCCTCCAGTCCGGCGGCCAGGTCGGCGACGGTGCCGCCCGCCCCGCCCAGCTCCTCGGGCAGTGCGACGGCGAACAGCCCGACCTCGGCGAGGTCGTCCCGGCGCTTCGCGCATGCCCTGACCGACTCCGCCAACGCCCGCTGTTCCTGCGTCACCGCGATAGCCATGCGGACCACTATAGAACGTGTTTCAATTTTTCCGGAAGAATCCCGTTAGGTAAGCTACCCGAAGACAGTGGAACAAGTTTCGAAGCAGGTGCCGATGGCCGGAAAGACGAGGGCAACCTCCCAGAGCAAGAACGGGCTCGCGGGCGACGAGCTGGGCTCCGCTGCGCAACGTGATCGCAGGCGGCGCATCATCGACGCCACGCTCGGGCTGGCTTCGAAGGGCGGCTACGACGCCGTGCAGATGCGGGCCGTCGCCGAACGCGCCGACGTCGCGCTCGGCACGCTCTACCGGTACTTCCCGTCGAAGATCCACCTGCTGGTCTCCGGCCTCGCCCGCGAGTTCGAACGCGCCAAGGAGAAGCTCGACCGCGGCACGATCCCCGGCGACACGCCCGCCGAGCGGCTGATCTTCGTGCTCAACCGCAACACGCGCGCCATGCAACGCGATCCGCACCTGACCGAGGCGATGGTCCGCGCGTTCATGTTCGCCGACACCACGGCCGCCGCCGAGGTCGAGCAGGTCGGCAGGCTCATGGAGGACATGTTCGCCAGGGCGATGGAGATCGAGGACCCCACCGAGGACGACCGCGCGGTGTTCCACCTCATCGCGGACGTGTGGATGGCCAACCTCGTAGCCTGGGTGACGCGGCGCGCGTCCGCGGCGGACGTGGCGAACCGGCTCGAGCTTTCGGTGCACTTGCTGCTCGATCGGTGATCACCCGCGCACGTGACGTGACCGAAGCTGTGGGCTGGCTGTCAGGTCACTGGGAGTTCCCTGTGATGATCGAAAAAACGCAACAGATCGGCGCTCTCGTGTCGTTTGGTGGACATGAAGCGCGCGACGGCCGCTACGGCCGTACTAGCCGCGGCCGCCGTCGGCGCCGCCCTCATGGTGATCTTCAGCGCCGAGAAGAGCGCCGTCGTGTCCACGGCGAGCGTCGCCTCACCACCGTCCACAACGGTCGCACCGGTCACCACGACGCCTGAGACCACACCCGCGACCACGCCCGCCGCGAGCACGCTGTCCGCGCAACAGTCGCAGGCGCTCGCCGAAAGCGCGCAGCAGGCACTGCGCGAGAGCGTGCCCGGCGCGACGCTCGGCATGGAGGTCTACGACCGGCAGACCTCGACCGTGCTGACCAGCCTCAACGCCGACCAGCAGTTCGCCAGCATGTCCGTGGTGAAGCTGCTCATCGCGATCGACGTCCTGGCGCAGAACCAGTTCGAACTGCCCAGCACGGCCACGCAGACCCAGATCACCCAGATGTTGTCCACCAGCGACGACGCGATCGCCAGTTCGTTCTGGGTCAGCGAGGGCGGCACGTCGATCATCACGCGGGACGTCGCGCTGATGGGCCTCACCGGCACCGCGGCACCCACCTCGGCAGGCGAATGGGGCAGCACGGAGATCACCGCGCAGGACATGGTGACCGTGTACGACTACGTGCTGGACAAACTGCCCGCCCCCGCGCGAAGCCTGCTCTACGACGCCATGTACCACGCGTCCGAGGACGCAGCCGACGGGACGGACCAGTACTTCGGCATTCCCGACGGCCTTCGCGGCACCACGTGGGCGATCAAACAGGGCTGGGGCAGCAGCGGTTCGGATGCCTACTACAACTCGACCGGCGTGCTCGGCACCGATTCGCGCTACGTCGTGGTGCTGCTGAGCTCCGGCCCGTTGTCCTCCTACGGCACGCTGCCCACGGCACTGACCTCGGCCGCCGCCGCACTGTCCTCTTTGGTCAGTCCCTAGGCGTATCGCGAACAACGCGTCGAAACCGCTCGTCGGTGACGAAGGTCGAGACGCCGGGTTTCACAGCTTCGCCACCAGTTGGGCGGTCTCGTCCAGCCAGCTCAGCGTCTCGGCCTCGGATAGCGTCGGCAGCAGGAAGGTGACGCGGTCCGCGCCGCCCTCGGCCCAGCCTTCGAGGCGCGCCCGATCGCGGCCGGCGCCGAAGATCGTGAACGGCACATCGGTGCGGCCCCGTTCGGCCAGCAGGGCGCGAACCCGGCGCAGTTCCCCGGGTTCGGTGCCCGGCCTCGGCAGCCAGCCGTCACCGTGGTCGATCAGCCGCCTGATCGCGGCCGGGCTTTCACCGCCCACGTAGACCGGCACCGGGTGCACCGGCTTGGGCCAGGCGAAGATCGGGGCGAAGTCGACGAACTTGCCGTGGAACTCGGCCTGTTCCTGAGTCCAGATCGCCTTCAGCGCCTGCAACTGCTCGTCCATCAACGCTCCACGCGTGCGCGGATCCGTGCCGTGGTTGCGCATCTCCTCCCGGTTCCAGCCGACGCCGACCCCGAAAATCGCTCGGCCGTTCGACACGTGGTCCAGGCTCGCGACCTCGTTGGCCGTGTGGATCACGTCGCGCTGTGGCAGCAGGGCGATGCCGGTGGCGAGCAGGAGGTGCTCGGTGACGGACGCGGCCGCCGCGAGCGCGACGAACGGGTCGAGGGTGCGGTAGTAGCGCCTCGGCAGGTCGCCGCCGCCCGGGTACGGGCTCTCGCGGCTGACCGGGATGTGCGAGTGCTCGGCGAGGAACAGCGAGTCGAAGCCTCGTTCTTCCAGCGCCTTGCCCAGCGCGGCGGCGCCGATGCCCTCGTCGGTCACGAAGGTAGCGATTCCGAACTTCATACCAGCGGGCAACTGACCTCGCACCGTGTGTATTCCCTTGACGCCGCTACGCGAGCCGAGGAGGGTCGGGGACGTGAGCACACCTGACGTTGAATCGCTCGACTTCGACCAGCTGTACCAGGGAAACGCCGAGATCGGGCCCGCCGGTTTCGTACCGTGGGACATCGGCGAACCGCAGCCGCTGCTCGTCGAGGTGGAGGCCGCCGGCGAACTGCGCGGCGACCTGCTCGACGCCGGCTGCGGGCTGGCGGACAACGCGCTGTTCCTCGGCGGCCGCGGCTACCGCGTCACCGGCATCGACGCCTCGCCCACGGCCATCGACCGCGCCCGCGCGAAGGCCCGCGACCGGGGGCTGGACGTGGAGTTCGCCGTGGCCGACGCCACCCGGCTCGACGGTCTGGACGACCGCTTCGACACGGTCCTCGACAGCGCGCTCTACCACTGCCTCAACGACGACGAGCAGCGTGCCTACGTCACCGCGCTGCACCGGGTCTGCCGCCCCGGCGCGACACTGCACCTGTTCTGCCGCTCGGAGCTCCTCGGCACCGCGCCCGGCCCGCGCGCGGTGCCCGAGCACCACCTGCGCGCGTCCTTCCGCGAGGGCTGGGAGATCACGCGGCTCGAACGGCGCACGTACACCACGGCCTTCACCACGAACATGCTGCCCGAGGGCTTCCCCACCGACGTACCGCAGGACGAGCACGGCCGGTTCCTCATGCCGGTCTGGCAGCTCACCGCGGTGCGCCGGCCCTGAAGCTCGCGGCGAGGCGGCGTCAGACGTTGCGGCGGTACTGACCGCCGACCTCGAAGAACGCCTCGGTGATCTGGCCCAGCGAGCAGACGCGGGCGGCGTCCATCAGCACGGCGAACAGGTTCTCGCCGCGCTGAGCCGCCTCGCGCAGGGCCTTGAGGGCCTGCTCGGCGTCGGTGGCGTGCCGCTGCTGGAAATCGGCCAGCCTGCTCAGCTGCGACTGCTTCTCCTCCTCGGTGGCACGGGCGAGTTCGACCTCGGCCTCGTCCTCCTCGGGGTTCGGGTTCTTGAACGTGTTCACGCCGATGATCGGCAGCGTGCCCTCGTGCTTGAGCCGCTCGTACAGCATCGACTCGTCCTGGATCTTGCCGCGCTGGTAGCCGGTCTCCATCGCGCCCAGCACGCCGCCGCGCTCGGAGATCCGGTCGAACTCGGTCAGCACCGCCTCTTCGACAAGGTCGGTCAGCTCGTCGACGATGAACGCGCCCTGCAGCGGGTTCTCGTTCTTCGCCAGGCCCCACTCCTTGTTGATGATCATCTGGATGGCCATCGCGCGGCGCACCGAATGCTCGCTCGGCGTGGTGATCGCCTCGTCGAAAGCGTTGGTGTGCAAGGAGTTCGCGTTGTCGTACAACGCGCACAGCGCCTGCAGCGTGGTCCGGATGTCGTTGAAGCTGATCTCCTGCGCGTGCAGCGACCGGCCCGAGGTCTGCACGTGGTACTTCAGCTTCTGCGAGCGCTCGTTCGCGCCGTAGCGGTCCTTCATCGCGGTGGCCCAGATCCGCCGCGCGACCCGGCCGAGCACCGTGTACTCGGCGTCCATCCCGTTGGAGAAGAAGAACGACAGGTTCGGCGCGAAGTCGTCGATGTCCATCCCGCGCGCGAGATAGGACTCGACGTAGGTGAAGCCGTTGGCGAGCGTGAACGCCAGCTGCGAGATCGGGTTCGCCCCGGCCTCGGCGATGTGATAGCCCGAGATCGACACCGAGTAGAAGTTGCGCACCCCGTGCTCGATGAACCATTCCTGGATGTCGGCCATCATCCGCAGGCTGAACTCGGTGGAGAAGATGCAGGTGTTCTGCCCCTGGTCCTCCTTGAGGATGTCGGCCTGCACGGTGCCGCGCACGTTGGCCACCGTCCACTCGCGCAGCTCCTCGGCCTCCTGCGGGCTCGGCTCGCGGCCATGCTCGGCGCGGAAGGCCTCCATCTTCTGGTCGATCGCGGTGTTGAGGAAGAACGCGAGGATCGTCGGCGCCGGGCCGTTGATCGTCATCGACACCGAGGTGCTCGGCGCGGTCAGGTCGAAGCCGTCGTAGAGGACCTTCATGTCCTCCAGCGTCGCGATCGAAACGCCGGACGTGCCGACCTTGCCGTAGATGTCGGGACGGGTGTCCGGGTCACGGCCGTAGAGCGTCACCGAGTCGAACGCCGTCGACAGGCGCTTGGCCTCCGACTCCGAGGACAGGTACTTGAACCGGCGGTTCGTGCGGAACGCGTCGCCTTCGCCCGCGAACATCCGGGCCGGGTCCTCGCCCTCGCGCTTGAACGGGAAAACCCCTGCGGTGTAGGGGAAGAAACCGGGCAGGTTCTCGCGGCGCAGGAACGAGACCAGCTCGCCGTTCTCGGTATAGCGCGGCAGCGCGACCCGCGGCACCTTGTTGCCGGACAGGGTGTCCCGCCACAGCTGCGTGCGCAGTTCCTTGTCCCGCACCTTGAAGACGAGCTCCTCGCCGCGGTATTCCTCCGAGATCCGCTGCCAGTCCGCCAGCAGATTCCTGGTTCCATCGTCCACACGCGACTCGGCTTCGGCCAGCAGTTCGCTGATCGCCTCGGTGTCCGCGCTCACGCGCTCCAGCGCGGCCTTCGCCGCCGCCAGCTGATCGCGTTCGCGCACCGCCTCGACCTGCTCGTTCGTGCGGGCGTGGTAGCCGCGCACGGTGTCGGAGACGTCGGCGAGGTAGCGGGCGCGCGAGTTCGGGATGACCGTGGAGGCACCCGTGGACACCTTGCCCTCGATGTGCGGCAGCGTGCCGGCCGACACCGGAAGCCCCTGCTCGGCAAGGGAATCCCGCAGGTGCTGGTACAGCGCCGTCACGCCGTCGTCGTTGAACTTCGCCGCACTGGTGCCGAAAACCGGCATGTCCTCGGGCGCGGCGCCGAACGCCTCGCGGTTGCGCACGAGCTGGCGCGCCACGTCCCGGCGCGCGTCCTCGGCACCGCGGCGCTCGAACTTGTTGATCGCCACCACGTCGGCGAAGTCGAGCATGTCGATCTTCTCCAGCTGCGACGCGGCGCCGAACTCCGGCGTCATCACGTACAGCGAGTGGTCGACGTAGTCGACGATGCCGGCGTCGCCCTGGCCGATACCCGGCGTCTCGACGATCACCAGGTCGTATCCGGCGGCCTTGCACGCCACGATCGACTCTTCGAGGCCCTGCGGGATCTCGCCGGACTTGGTCCGCGTGGCCAGCGACCGGAAGTAGACCGGGGAGCCGTCCAGGGAGTTCATCCGGATCCGGTCGCCGAGCAGCGCGCCGCCGCCGCGACGGCGCGTCGGGTCCACCGCCAGCACGGCGATCCGCAGCTTGTCCTGCTGGTCCTGGCGGAACCGGCGGATCAGCTCGTCGGTCAGCGACGACTTGCCCGAACCGCCGGTGCCGGTGATGCCGAGGACCGGCACGGTGCGGCCCTTCGCCGCCTCGGTGATGGCCGAGTTCCACTCGTCGGCGAGCGAACCGGCCTGCAGCTGGGTGATCGCCCGCGACAGCGCCCGCACATCGCCGGAAAGCAGATCGTCCGGCGTGCCGACCGTCTCGGCGGCCAGGTCGTAGTCACAGGCCTCGATCATCGAGTTGATCATGCCGGGCAGGCCCATCTCCAGGCCGTCGTCCGGGGAGAAGATGTGCGCGACGCCGCGCGAGTGCAGCAGGTCGATCTCCTCGCGCACGATGACGCCGCCACCGCCGCCGTAG
The DNA here is from genome assembly GCF_012328925.1 of Amycolatopsis acididurans. GTDB lineage: Bacteria > Actinomycetota > Actinomycetes > Mycobacteriales > Pseudonocardiaceae > Amycolatopsis_E > Amycolatopsis_E acididurans. The sequence goes on along the minus strand of NZ_JAAXLS010000004.1, from coordinate 193,557 downwards.
ACCTTGATGTGCCCGGCACCCCGCTCGCGCAGCAGCTCGACGAGGTAGGTGAAGTACTCGACGTGACCGCCCTGGTAGGCGCTGATCGCGACGCCCTGGGCGTCCTCGGCGATCGCGGCCGTGGCGACCTCGTCCACGCTGCGGTTGTGCCCGAGGTGCACGACCTCGGCACCCTGCGCCTGCAGGATGCGGCGCATGATGTTGATCGACGCGTCGTGCCCGTCGAACAAGCTCGACGCGGTCACGAACCGGACCGGGTTGACGGCCTTGTGCAGCGGAGCGTTCATGCCTCCAAAATACTCGGACTTCCTACTGTTTCAACTCCAAGTGTCACCGTGGTCACAACACCGATTGGCTGGTTGATCACGGATTTCGCGCTGCGACCAGCGCGGGAAGGGCGGGCAGGCCGGTGAAAGAGAACTCCCGGCGCCCGGCAGCAGAAAGCTCCGGCATGCGGGCGCCCCCAGCACCCATGCATGTCGGCGAATCGCGGGCGCGCTTCAGCGCGCCGTGGGCGGTGGCCCGCCCGTCTCACCCGGCCACGAAGGCCGCGCGTCAGCGTGCGTTCGCGGTACCGCGCATCGAGATCCACTGCCGCATCGCGTACTCGACCAGCGTGATGAGCGTCTGCTTGGTCGATTCGCGGTCACGGGCGTCGCACCGCACGATCGGCACGTTGGAGTCGATCGCCAGCGCTTCCCGCACGTCGTTGAGATCGTGGTGCAGGACGCCGTCGAAGGTGTTGACCCCGACGATGTAGGGCAGCCTGCGGTCCTCGAAGAAGTCCACCGGCGCGAACGAGTCCGCGAGCCGCCTGGTGTCGGCGAGTACCACCGCACCGATGGCACCGCGGACCAGGTCGTCCCACATGAACCAGAACCGCTGCTGACCCGGCGTACCGAACAGGTACAGGATCAGATCGCTGTCCAGCGACACGCGCCCGAAGTCCATCGCCACCGTGGTGGTCGCCTTGTTCGGGGTGGCATCGAGGTTGTCGATGCCACGGCTGGCGTCGGTCATCATCGCCTCGGTGGTGAGCGGCACGATCTCCGACACCGACCCGACAAAGGTGGTTTTGCCTGCCCCGAAGCCACCGGCGACCACGATCTTCGCCGAGGTCATGGTCTGCGGCGGGGCCTGCCGCGGTGCCTTAAAGCCGACGGAGTCCACTCAACACCCTTTCCATCAACATGAGATGCGCCTCGGCGTCGTCGTTGCCGGACACGGTCCTGTGCACCGTGACAAGACCGGCGTCCGCAGCGTCACTGATCAGCACCCGAGCCACCCCGATCGGGACCCGCAGCACCGCCGCGAGTTCCGCGACCGAACGCGGCTTCCGACATTCTTCCATGATCGAGCGGTGCTCGAACTGCACTGTCATCCCCGCATCGATGCGGGCGGCGACAGCGTCGTCGACGGAGATCAAAGTCTCCAGTTCCAGCGCGTAGCTGGCTTTCGTGCGGCCGCCCGTCAGCGCGTACGGGCGGACGACCGCCGTCTCCTCGTCGAAACCGCCGTAGTCGGGGCGTTCCGGCAGCATCGGTCCGCTGCTGGACACGGCGGGTTCGAACAGCCCCGTGCCCTGCCCCGGCTCGGCGAACCCCGGCAGGCCCTGGGTTGGCTCGGCGGGCTCGGCGGCCGGTGGAGGCGCCTGCTCCTGCACCTCGGGCTGCTGCTGCGGACGCGCGGCTTCCGGTTCGGCCTGCTTGGCCTTCCTGCGCTTCCGGCGGGCTCGTCCCGAGTCCAGGCTGAAGCCGTTGAGGACGTCCGCGAAGGTCGCGTCGTCGTCACCGGCCGGAGGGGAGCCGCTTCCGGATCCCGTGCTCATCGCGGCATCATCCCACTGGTTCTGAGATCAGGGCACTGCCGGCGCCCTGCAGCTGTGCTCGCAGCTCGGGGGTGAGGATCTGGCCCACCCGGTCGACCAGCATGGTCATCTCGTAGGCGACCTGCCCGATGTCACAGTTCGGGGCGGCCAGCACCGCGAGGCACGAGCCGTCGCTGATGGACATCAGCACCATGATGCCGAGTTCCATCTCCACGACCGTCTCGTTGACCGCGCCGGCCTCGAAGCAGCGCGCGGCGCCCTGCGTGAGGCTCACCAGCCCGGAGGCCACGGCGGCGAGCTGGTCGGCCCGGTCGAGGGGCAGCCGGTTCGACGCCGTCAGCAGCAAGCCGTCGGCCGACACGACCACCGCGTGCGCCACACCCGGCACACGCTCGGCGAAGTCATTGACCAGCCATCCGAACTGGTTCTGTTGTGGCTGCGGCGAGGTCATTCACCCTCCATGGTTTCGTGTTCAGAGTCGACAGGCTGAGTAGTCCGGTGTCGTCCACGCCTGACACCTTGCTGGAAACTGCTTAACCTGCCTCGCACATCCTGTGGGTCGCGCTGGGCTCGCGGACCCGGCGCGCCCGCAGAAGACGCACTTCCCGGCATGAGCTGCTCGCCGCGACGGCGGCGGGGCAGCCCGGCCGCGGTGTAGCCGGTCGGACCGGCCTGGCTGACCGCCTCGACGGTCCGCCAGCTCTCGTCGGTCGCGAACGACCATGCGGAGTCCTCGGCCGGTGCGGCCGGGGCTGGTGCCGCCGGGGCCGGCTCCGACGGTTGCCACAGGAACGCACCCGACGTCTCTGCTGGACGCTCCGCACCGGGCCTGCGGCGCGGAAGCGGGTTGTCCAGACCCGGCTGCCGCTGGGGCAGGCCGGGGTCGGCCTGGCCATGGGGCGCGGCGGTCTCGGGGGCTTGCGCCCGCTGGCGCTGAGGCAAACCGGAGCCCGGTTGCGGCAGGCCCGCGCCGACACCCCGCTGCGGCAGCCCGGAGCCGGTCTGACGCTGCGGAAGGCCTGTGTCGGCCGCCTGCGCGGGCTCGCGCCGCGGCATACCCGAATCCGTCCCCCGCTGGGGCAGGCCGGTGTCCGCGGCACGCTGCGGTGCGCCGGTGTCGGCCTGCTGCTCGCTCAGGCCGCTGTCGGCCGCCTGAACGGGCTCGCGTCGCGGGAGGCCGGAGTCCGTGCGGCCCGTGTCGCCGTGCAACTGGCCGCTTTCGCTCTGGCGCTGCGGGAGCCCGCCCTCGGCCGCGGAACCGGCCTGGGGAAGCGCTTCCTCCGGCTGTGCCTGGACGTTCTCGGGCGCCCCCTGCGGGCGCTGCGGCCGGGGCCGCCGCTGCGGAAGCGCACCCGGTCCTGCCGAGGGCTGCTCGCTCTCGGCAGGCTGCTGGGGCTCCGCGGCGGGCCAGGGCTGCGGTTGCGCACGCCGCTGCGGGAGCGGTGTGGCCTGCCGCGACTCCGCCGCAGCGGCGTCGGCGGGAGCGGTCTCCGCACCGGGGGCCGGCTGGTCCTTGGCGTGCCGGGCGCGGTTCACCCCGTGCTGGAAGCTGCTCAGCCGGCCGCGGACGTCGGCCGCGTTGCGTGACGGCAGCGCCGGCTTGGCCTCCTCGGGCGCCGGCTGGGAACCCTCCGGGGCGGCACCCGGTGCGGGGCTGCTCGGCGTGACACCACCGGGCGCCGCGCTGCCCGGCATCAGCTGCTCGCCACGGCGCCGCCGCGGCAGACCGGCCTCGGTGTAGCTCGTCGGCTCGTGTTGCGAAACCTGCTGGACCGTGCGCCAGCTCTCGTCGACCGCGAAGTCCCAGCCCGTCGTCGCCCTCGGTTCCGGCTTCGTCTCGGGCTTGTCCTCGGCCTCCTTCTCCTCGGCCGGGGCGGGCTGCTCGCTGCGGAACCACGCGGACAGCGTCTCGTCGAAGATCGGGGTCGTCTCGTCCGGCCGCGGCTCGCGAACGGGCGGCTTCGGCTCGGCGGCGGCCGCGCTCCACCACTCGGTCAGCGCGCCGGGGCTGACGTTGGCCTCGAACAGCTCCTTGCCGGACGGCAGCTCACCCGGCTCCGGCTCGGCGGCCTGCTCCGGCACCGCGGGCAACGGCGGTTCGGGTGCGAGAGCCTGCGGCTCCGGCATGTCCTCCGGCGATATCGGGCTGAACAGCGCGGTGCCCGAGACCTCCACGTCCGACGGCGGGCGCGGCGGCAGCATCCCGGAGTGCCCGTTCTGCGTCCACGCCCCAGGCGCGGCGGCGCCGTCGCCGAGGGTGCCGGACGTGGCACCGGCGAGGCTCGTCAGCGCACCGGGACGGCTCGTGCCGTTGATCCCGCGGCGCGGCAGCGAACCGGCCTCCGGCGGCGGAGTCGTCGTCGTGGTCTGCTCGGGCAGGTCCATCACCAGGTCGGCGGGCACGGACACGGTCGCCCGCACGCCGACGATGTCCTTGCCACCGTGCAGGACGACGCCGATGTTGTGCCGTCCGGCGAGGCGGCCGACCACGAACAGGCCCATCCGGCGCGAGGTGGCGAGGTCGACGCTCGCGGCCTCGGTCAGCCGGGCGTTGGCCTCGGCGACCTCGGCCTCGTTCATGCCGATGCCCTTGTCCATGATGTCGATCAGCAGCCTGCCGCCGTCGGCGACCCGCGTCGAGACCGTCACCTGCGTCTCCGGCGCGGAGAACGCGGTGGCGTTGTCCAGCAGCTCCGCGATCAGCCGCATCAGGTCGCTGGCCGCATAGCCGACGATCCGCGCGTTGGGCGGCGTCTGCACGACCACCCGCTGGTACTGCTCGATCTCCGACACGGCGGCGCGCAGCACGTCACCGGTGGAGACCGGCTGGCCGGAGCGGCGGCCGGGCTCGGCGCCGGAGAGCACCATCAGGTTCTCGTTGTTGCGGCGCATCCGGGTGGCGAGGTGGTCGAGCTGGAACAGCGTCGCCAGCTGGTCGGCGTCCTCCTCGTCCCGCTCCAGCCGCTCGATCAGCTGCAGCTGCCGCTGCACCAGGCTCTGGCTGCGGCGGGAGAGGTTGATGAACACGCTCGAGTAGCCGGTACGCATCGCAGCCTGCTCGATCGCCAGCCGCAGGGCCTGGCTGTGCACCGCGTCGAACGCCTTGGCCACCTCGCCGATCTCGTCGGCCGAACCGACGGCGACCGGACTGACCTCGGCGCTCTGCTCGCGCCCTTCCTGGATGTTCTGCACGGCGGCGGGCAGCTGGCGGTCGGCGACGTCGAGCGCGCTGGTGCGCAGCAGCCGCAGCGAGCGCAGCAGCTGGCGGGTGATCAGGAAGACCACCACGCCGGTCACGATCAGCGCGGCGAACAACAGCACGGCCAGCAGGCCGGCGTCGCTGCCGCTGCTTTCGACGAGATCGGTGGACTGGCCGCTGAGCTGGGCGCCCATCCGGTCGCTGAGCCCGCGCATGCCGTTGACGACGGCCGTCGAGGAGGCGGTCCACTGCTGGGCCGACAGCCCGGCGAGCACGTCACTGGCCGACGAGCTCTGCGTGTTGAGCACACTGCCGACGAGCCTGCCCCGGGTGTCGAACTCCGGGCCCATCACCGATCGGTCGAAATCCTGCTCCTGCGCGCCGTCGCCGGCGGCGCGGAAGTCCTCCAGCCGGTCGGCGAGCCGGATCTCGCCCGCGCGCACCTGGTTGAGCTGGGTCGGCGGCAGCATGCCGCGCGAGATGCCGTAGGTGACCAGGCTCTGGGAGGTGGACACCTCTTCCTTGGCGACGAGCAGGTCGTGCAGCGCGTTCGCCGTGCCGGACAGCGCGTCGTCGCTGACGCCCGCCACGAGCGAGGTGTCGAGGGTGAGCAGCGGACCGGTCATCGCCGAGTAGGCGTCCAGCGCCTGCAGCGAGTCGAGGCGACCGCCTGCGACCTGCTGGCGGACCTGGCCGAGGCGCGCGAGCGCGTTGTTGGCGGCCGTGCCCGGCGCGCTGGCGGCGGTGTCGAGCTGGGTGACGCGGGAGGTGTCGGCCGCGATCGGCTGCAGTGCCTTGTCGGTGGCGGCGCGCGCCGCGTCCAGCTGGGGCGAGCTGCCGACGGTGCCCTGGGTGAGCAGGGCGGTGGTGCCGATGCGCTCCTGCTGCAACGCGTCGACGAGCGAGCGCACGTCCGTGCTGAGCTTGACCAGCCGGTCGATCCGCTCGTAGTTGCCGGATCGGCTGACCTGGTTGCTGATCGTGATGCCGCCGAGCACGAGCGCGATGATGATCGGCACCAGCGTGACCGCGGCCAGCTTGACCGAGATCTTCCAGTCGCGCCAGTCCGCGAGGCCGCGCCACTTCGACGGCCGACGCGGCTGCTGGCCTAAGAGCTGTCCAACAGGCACTTGGCCCTGTCCTGCAACAGTCACGAAAGTGACTCCCTGTCCGGCGTTACGTGTGCGCGTCCACGGTTCGTGCGCAGCGGCCACCTGGCGACAGCCCTGCGCAACTCGGCTCTGCTCCGCGTCGACCGCATGGTTCTCCTCGTCACCGGTGGTACCGCTGCGCTGTCCGTTCGGGTGGTCCCGGCCCCACCAGGCCCGGCTGTCCACGGCCACGCCGCCTCATTCGTCCGTGCATCATGCGTTGTGCAGCATGTTCCGGACAAGATCCGTGACCTTCGATCACCGTGAGTCAACGTGGCCAAGGAAGCGTACACCAATCAGGCTGATCTCGACCCTGCCCGATAAATCGAGGTTGACCTGCGGAAATACCCGCCGTAATAGGGGGTTAACGCGCACACGGGCGGCTGACGGCCAAGATCATCCGATTCGGTTACTGACCTGGTTGGGGCACCTCCCTTCACTGTCACCCACTCAGCCCAGGAGCACCTGGCGCCCGCGGGCAAACTTCTACGGACGGTACTGTCCCAAGTGGGGGTTACAGAAGAATAACGCCCGATCTCGTGGCTTTTACAATCAGGGATAAGGCGTCCAATTCTGACGAATTGCCCTTATTCGCCAGCACTTTTCCGGCTTACGCTCCGAATATGCGAATAAGCACCGTTAGGCTTTTCCGGTTATCAATTTCACGGGGCATATTACGGGGAGTCACCAATTCTCGGCATTCCTCGATCCTCGATCCCCCGTTCGGCGCATTGCCATTGCTAGCCAGACTGTCGACGCTCACGCAGCGCTGGTGGGCTGCTCTGTAGAGCTTTGCCCGCCGTGGCTAGCATGTGCGCCCCGAAGGTCCCCAGCCACACGGGAGGCACCAATGCAGCGCGTCGAGCAGTCCTCCGCGACGCGGAACCCCGCAGAGACGCGGAACCCCGCAGAGGAGACCGGCCAGATGCCGGCTCTGTTCTCGACCGGGGACGAGGCTTCCGAGCAGGCCCAGCCCACCGGACCGGACTACCTCGCCATCCAGCGCAGCGCCGAATTCGGCGAACTGCGCGGACGGTTCCGCCGTTTCGCTTTTCCCATGACCGTGCTTTTCATCGCCTGGTACCTGGTTTATGTTCTGCTGGCCGCCTACGCGCCGGCTTTCATGAGCGTCCGGGTCATCGGGTCGGTGAACGTCGCGATCATCATGGGCATTCTCCAGTTCGTTTCCACCGCCGCCATCACGATCGCTTACCTGCGCTACGCCAAGCGTCGTGTCGACCCCCAGGTCGAGCAGGTGCGGCGCCAGGCAGGAGTCCAGTAGCATCATGGTCAACTTCCTCGCTGCCAGCGAGAACTCCGAAATCAACCCGGTGCTCAACACCGCGGTTTTCGTGATCTTCGTCGCGATCACCTTGTACGTCGTCTACCGGGTCAGCAGCGGCAAATCGTCCCGGTCGGACTACTACGCCGGCGGCAGCGCGTTCAACGGGCGGCAGAACGGGATAGCGCTTTCCGGCGACTTCCTCTCGGCCGCGTCGTTTCTCGGAATCGCCGGCGCGATCGCCATCAACGGTTATGACGGATTCCTTTACTCCATCGGATTCCTCGTCGCCTGGCTGGTGGATCTGCTGCTGGTCGCGGAACTGCTGCGCAACACCGGCCGGTTCACGATGGGCGACGTGCTGAGCTTCCGCATGCGGCAGCGTCCGGTGCGCGCCGCGGCGGCCACCTCCACGCTCGTGATCTCGCTGTTCTACATGCTGGCGCAGATGGCGGGCGCGGGCGCGCTGATCGCGCTGCTGCTCAACGTGCACAGCAGGTGGGGCCAGTCGCTGGTGATCGCGGTCGTCGGCCTCGTCATGATCTTCTACGTGCTGGTCGGCGGCATGAAGGGCACCACGTGGGTGCAGATCATCAAGGCCACGATCCTGATCGGCAGCGTCGTGCTGATGACCGTGTTCCTTTTCGGTAAATTCGGCTTCAGCATCTCCAACCTGCTCGACTCGGCCGCCTACCGCAGCCCACTCGGGCACAAACTCCTCGAACCGGGCGCGCAGTACGGCAAGAGCGGGGTCACCAAACTCGACTTCATCTCCCTGGCGGTCGCCCTGATCCTCGGTACCGCCGGTCTGCCGCACGTGCTGATGCGCTTCTACACCGTGCCCAACTCGCAGGAAGCCCGCCGTTCGGTGGTCTGGGCGACGGCCTGCGTGTTCGTCTTCTACCTGTGCACCCTGGTGATCGGCTTCGGCGCGACCGCGCTGGTGGGCACCAGCGAGATCAAGGCCGCGCCCGGCGGCGAGAACTCGGCGGCGCCGCTGCTCGCGCTGCACATCGGCGGCACGGTGCTGCTCGGCCTGGTCGCGGCCGTCGCGTTCGCGACGATCCTCGCCGTGGTCGCCGGGCTGACGATCACCGCGTCGGCCTCGTTCGCGCACGACGTGTACGCCAACATCTTCAAGAAGGGCCAGGCCGATCCGGCCGACGAGGTGCGGGTGGCCCGCCGCACGGCGCTGGGCATCGGCGTGGCCGCGATCCTCGGTGGCATCCTCGCCAACGGGCAGAACGTGGCGTTCCTGGTGGCGCTCGCGTTCGCGGTCGCCGCCTCGGCGAACCTGTCCACGCTGCTGTACTCGTTGTTCTGGAAGAAGTTCAACACCACCGGCACGCTGTGGGGCATCTACGGCGGCCTGGCCTGCTCGGTGCTGCTGGTGCTCTTCTCCCCGGTCGTGTCCGGCGCGTCGAACTCGATCATCAAGGGCGTGGACTTCCACTGGTTCCCGCTGACCAACCCCGGCCTGGTGTCGATCCCGTTCTCGTTCCTGTGCGGCTTCGTCGGCACCATGCTCGGCAAGGACAAGGCGGACCCGCGCAAGTACGCCGAGATGGAGGTCCGCGCGCTGACCGGGATCGTGCCTGGTAACCAGAAGGCGTGAGTCACGACCGGATCCGCCGTTTCCTCGGCGAGCACCAGCCCCGGACGCCCTGCCTGGTCATCGACACCTCGGTGGTCGCGGCGCGGGTGCGGGAACTCATCGCCGGGTTCCCGCACCCGCGGCTGCGCTACGCGGTGAAGGCCAATCCGGAGCCGGCCGTGCTCCGCGCGGTGCTGGCCGCGGGCGGCGGCTTCGACGTCGCGAGCCCCGGCGAGATCGACACGTGCCTGGCTCAGGGGGCGGCGCCCGAGACGCTGTCCTACGGCAACACGATCAAGAAACCGGCCGACATCGCCTACGCGTTCTCCCGTGGCGTGCGGGAGTTCACCACCGACGCCGAATCCGACATCGAGCACCTCGCCGAACTCGCGCCGGGCGCGTCGGTGACGGTGCGGATGCTGGTGGACGCGCCCGCCTCGGCGACCCCGTTCGGCCGCAAGTTCGGCTGCGATCCCGCCGAAGCGGCGCCGTTGCTGCGCCGCGCGGCCAGTCTCGGCCTCGACGCGGCGGGCGTGGCCTTCCACCCGGGTTCGCAGCAGGCCGATCCTTCCGCGTGGGACAACGGAATCGCGGCCGCCGCCAAGGTGTTCGCCGAGGTGGACGGCCTGCGCCGGCTCAACATCGGCGGCGGGTTCGGGATCACCTACCGCTCCCCCGTACCCACGCCGCAGGCCTACGCGTCGGCGATCCGGGCGTGCCTGCGGGCGCATTTCCCGCACACGCCGGAGATCGTGCTCGAACCCGGGCGCGCCGTCGTGGCCGAGGCCGGGCTCATCCGCACCGAGGTGGTACTCGTCGCGAACCGGGACGGGCACCGCTGGGTGTACCTGGACATCGGCCGCTACAACGGGCTGGCCGAGACCGAGAACGAGGCGATCCCCTACCGGTTCGAGCCGTGCGAAGGACCAAGGGGGCCTGTCGTCATCGCCGGACCGACGTGCGATGGTGACGACGTGCTGTACCAACGAACGCCGTACGAGCTGCCGCTGGCGCTACGCGCGGGCGACCGCCTCGACATCCTCGACACCGGCGCCTATACGGCCAGCTACTCCTCGGTGTCGTTCAACGGCATAGAACCGCTGGAGACCTACTGCATTGACTGAGATCGGCACCTTCTCGGGAAAGCACGTACTGGCCGAACTGGAGGACGTCGAGGCGGCTCTGCTCGACGATCCGGAGTTCCTCCGGGAGGCGTTGCGCTCGACCGTGACCGAGGCGGGCGCGGTGGTGTGCGACGTGATCGCGCACCGGTTCGCACCCCACGGGGTCACCGTGCTGGCGCTGCTGGCGGAGTCCCACGCCTCGATCCACACCTATCCCGAACTGGGTGCGGCGTTCGCCGACGTGTTCACCTGCGGCGACAAGGCGGATCCGGAGCTGGCCGTGCGGTTGCTCGCCCGCGCGCTCGGCACGGCCTCGGTACGCACCAGCACCACGAAACGCGGCAACGGCGGCATGCTCAGCGAGCCGGTCGGCGCCGGGCTGACCCGCTCCTGGGACGTGCCGGAGGTGTTGTTCAGCACGCGCACCGGCTTCCAGGACCTGCTCATCGGGCGGACCGCGCAGGGCATCTCGCTGTTCTGCGACGGTGAGCGGCAGAGCACCGAGGCCACCCAGCTCACCTACCACGAGGCGCTGATGGTGCCGCCGCTGCTGCTGGCCGACGAGGTGCGACGGGTGCTCATCATCGGGTCCAGCGAAGGTGTCGCGAGCCAGCTCGCGGTGGCGCACGGCGCGTCGGTGGTCGATCACGTCGACATCGACCGCGAGGCGGTACGGGCCTGCGCCGGGTACCTGCCCTACGGCTACACCCCCGACGAGCTGGCGGCCGCCGAGCGCGGCGATGGCCTGGTGCGGCTGCACTACCGCGACGGGTGGGAGTTCCTCGCCGGCGCCGAACCCGGCTACGACGTCGTGGTGATCGACCTGCCGGACGAGAACGACGACGCCGAAGCGCAGCACAACCGCCTGTACGGCAAGGACTTCCTGCGCCGCTGCGCCGATCTGCTCGCACCGGGCGGGGTGGTCTGCAGCCAGGCCGGCTGCCCGACGATGTGGCGCGACGACACGCTGATCGCGGCGTGGCGGCGCTTCGGCGAGCTGTTCGGCACGCCGGTGTACTACGGCTCCGCCGAGCACGAGTGGGCTTTCCTGTCCGGGCGGCTCGACGAGGTCGGCGACCCGGTGGGCGGCATGATTGGACGCCTGGCCGCCGCGCCCCGCCGTCCGGAGACGGTGGACGCGGACAGCCTGCGTGCCTCGACGATCCCGCCGCTGCGGGTCAGAGCTTCCGGCCGACCTCGACGCGGTGCGTGACCACGCGCTCGGCGACGAAGGACAGGAACGGGATCGTGCCGGCGAGCAGCACGAGAACGGTGCCCTTGATCGACCAGCGGGCCTTGAGCGCGAGGTCGACGGCCAGCACCAGGTAGATCATGTAGAACACGCCGTGCGTGACACCGGCCCAGCTCATCATGCCCGCCGAGTCGAACCCGTATTTCAGGATGAACGCGACGGTCAGCAGCAGCAGGGCGACACCGGTGACGTAGGCCAGCACCCGGTAGCGCACCAGCGGGCCCTTGAGCGGGGCCGCGACCTTCGCCGCACCGTCGCGTTCTTCCGTGCTCACCATTCGAGCTCTCTTTCTAGCTGTTCTCCTGGTCTCGCGCGTTCAACTCGGCGAGATAGCGGTTGTAGGCGGCCAGTTCGTCGTCCTCGTCATCGGCGACGATCCGCGCCGGCCTCGGCCTGGGCACCTCGGAGACGGGCTTGTGTCCCCACGTCGCCCGGTTGTCGTCCGGCGCGGGCCGCTGCGCGTCTTCGGCCGCGGCCTCACGGCGCAGCTTGCGGATACGCCACACCATGAACGCCGGGAACAGGCCGAACAGCGGCCACTGCAGGACGTAGCCGAGGTTCTGGAAGGTGCCGCTGGCCGATTCGAAGCGGTCCCACTGCCACCACGCGAGGCCGCAGGACACGATCAGGGCGATCAGGCAGAGCGTCCCGATCGCGATGCGTCGTGGCGTGAGGAACCCGGCTGGCACACCACCGACGCTAGCACCCGGGTTGTTAAGACACCTTGACGACCTGGGCGGCCTTCGCATAGGAGTCCGCGAGGCCGAAGACCTTCTGGCCGTACTCGACCGAGTTGTTGTACGACATCACACCGGCCCACCAGCCCTGCGCGCTGCCCATGTCGCGGCCGCCCGCGCACAGGTACTTCGCGGCGGCGAGCGCGGCCGCGTCGATCTGCTGCGGGTTGTAGCCGCCGCCCCACTTGACCCACGTGCTGGGGATGAACTGCATCGGCCCGACCGCCCGGTCGACCGTCGGGTCACCGTCGAAGCGGCCGCCGTCGGTGTCGGGGATGGCGCGGACACCGGCCGATCCGTCGAGCGGAACACCGATGATCGGCTTTGACGGCATGCCGTTGTCCAGCAGCACGGCGCCGCCGTACTGCCCGTGGTTGGACTCGATGCGCCCGATCCCGGCGAGCGTGGCCCACGAGATCCGGCATTTCGGCTGGGTGTCCCGCAGAGCGAGTTCGGCGTTGCCGTACGCCACGAGCGCGCGGGCCGGGATGCCGGTCACGTCGGCGACCTTGGCCGCCCACTTCTGGAGCAGGTTCCCGCCCGGCTGCTGTTGCTGTGGTTGTTGCGCGGGCTGCTGGGTGGACGCCACCGGGTCACCCTCCACCGTGGCGCCGACCGGGGCGCTCGACCCCGGTTGCACGTCCGCCGCCTGCACCTGCAGTGCGGGGATCTCCGTCGTGGTCGGGCTCGCGGTGGGAGTGCTCACCCGACTGGTGATCCACACGCCGGCGACCGCCAGCGTCAGCACCGCGAACACGATGCCGAGCCGCCCGAGTACCGCCAGTCCGGCCGCGCGCCGGGGCGGGGTGGTGACTTCGTCGTTGTCCGCCGGCTCGGTCGCGGGCACTTCTGCGACATCCTGCTCGACCTGCTCCGTGCCCAAAACCAAAGCCCTTCCGGCGACAACGTCTAGTCAACCAACGACGGCACTCGGGCTTACGTTACGCCAACGAGGTCGCCGGACTCAGCTGGCGCGTTGCTGCCGGGCGAGACGTGCGACACACCAGGCGGCGGCACTGCCGCGGCGCAGGTGCTGCAGCACGGTCATCGGACCGAGCCTGCGGGAAAGGTCGCCGGGGGTCAGGCCCGCGGCGCGGTAGTCGAGCGCGCGCTGGTCGAGCGGGCTGATACCCGCGTCCCACCACTGCTCGGCCTCGGAAACGTCCCCGATCATCTGCCACCAGCCCGCGGCGGCGACCAGGAGCTCGTGGGGGACCTCCGGCAGCCTCTTGCGCATCGCGTCGAGGTAGTCGGGGTCGGCGGTGGACACCGGTGCGAAACCGCGGGCGCCGCCGCGGCCGCGCTGACCGGGAATGCCTGGTGGCTGTGGCGGCGCCTCGGCAAGCCAGGCGGAGGCGATACGATTGATCTCCTGCTCCTCGGCCGTCTGCTCGCGCTCGGCTGCCCACTGCGCAATGACCGCATCAACTCCAGGATCTCCGGTCATCCCTGCCTCCTTGTGCCCCAACTGACAAGTCTTGACTTCGAAACCGCGATGATCGACTGATCGAACGTGCCAGAACCAGCTGGTCACGCAATGTGAGCACCGTAGGGGGAATTCGCGTTCGGACGCCAGACCCTTATGACGACGAATTCGGTGACCAGCGGTTTAATCACGCCAATCCACCCGGATGGTCGAATCAAGGGGGAATTACCGGGAAATGGTGACGCTGAGTAGCGCATATTCGGGCACGCGCACCTTTACCCGACACCTGCCGAGCGGGTGCCGGGAGCCGCGATGTGGGGTCAGGAGAACAGAGCGCGTACGAAAGTCACGATCGCCTCGGCGCCGTCACGGAGCCAGCCCAGCGCGTTGCGCACGACGTCGGCCGACTGGTTCGGCTTGGTGATCAGGAAGAAGAGCACGAGCGCGACGACGGCGACGATAAGGATCTTCTTGACGTTCGCCGACATACGCTCCATCCGTCCGCTTGGCTGGCCTGGTCGGCCCGTACGCCCCAGGGATACCCGCAATCCTGCCCGGCGCGTCGGCGTTTCGCTGGAACTTCACCCGTGTGGCTGTGCTCCGCGACTCTGCGTACCCGGCAGGGAGGCCTCACCACCCTAACCACACCAGCGCGAGGCCGCCGTGTGACACGCAGAGTCCGCGTGCCGCGAGGGACCCTTCACGGCAGGCGAAGGGTCCCTCCCGGCATTTCAGGCGATCACGGCGGACTCGCGCAGGAAGGCGAGTTCCCCGGCTCCGAGACCGAGTTCGGTGAGAACTTCCTCGGTGTCGGCGCCCCGCTCGCGTGGCGGTTCGGGCGTCGCCGGCGGCGTCCGGTCGAAGCGCGGCGCCGGCGCGGGCTGCACGACACCGCCCACGTCGACGAACGTGCCGCGTGCCGCGTTGTGCGGATGCTCGGCGGCCTCCCAGGGACTGAGCACGGGCGTCAGGCACGAGTCGGTGCCTCCGGCGAGCGCGACCAGTTCGTCGCGGGTGCGCTTGCCGATCGCGGCCGCGAGGGTCTCGCGCAGCCGCGGCCATTCGCGCGCGTCGAGGTGCGCCGGCAGGTCCTCGCCTTCGAGGCCGAGCACCTTGACCAGCTCACCCCAGAACCGCATCTCGATCGCGCCGACCGCCACGTACTTGCCGTCCGCGGTCTCGTACGTGTCGTAGAACGGCGCGCCCGTGTCGAGCAGGTTCGTGCCCCGCTCGCCCGGCCACAGGCCCGCGGCATGCATGCCGTGCAGCTGGGTGGTCAGCAACGCGGCGCCGTCCACCATGGCCGCGTCCACGACCTGCCCGCGCCCGGAGGACGTGCGTTCGTGCAACGCCGCCAGCACGCCCATCGCCAGCAGCATCCCGCCGCCCGCGAAGTCCGCGACGAGGTTCAGCGGCGGCACCGGCTTGCCTCCGGCGCGACCGATCGGCTCGAGCGCGCCGGACAGGCCGATGTAGTTGATGTCGTGCCCGGCGGCCGGGGCCATCGGTCCGTCCTGGCCCCAGCCGGTCACCCGGCCGTAGACGACGCGCGGGTTGCGGGCGTGCACCTGCTCCGGTCCCAGCCCCATGCGCTCGGCCACCCCGGGACGGAAACCCTCGATCAGCACGTCGGCCCGCTCGGCCAGGCGCAGCACGAGCTCGACGCCCTCGGGTTTCTTGGTGTCCACCCCGATCCAGCGGCGGCCACGGGTCAGCGGATCGTTGGGCAGGGAGAGCACGTCGTGCCCGGGCTTGGCCCGGTCGACCCGGATCACGTCGGCGCCGAGGTCGGCGAGCATGGTCGCGGCGAACGGGGCCGGCGCCAGTCCGGCCAGTTCGACGACCTTGAGCCCGGAAAGCGGCCCTGGCTTCATGTGGTCGTTCCTCACAGCGTGCGGGAGATGATTTCCTTCATGATTTCGCTGGTGCCGCCGAAGATCCGGCTGATCCGGACGTCGGCCCAGGCACGCGCGATGGGGTACTCGGTCATGTAGCCGTAGCCGCCGAAGAGCTGCACGCAGTCGTCGATGACCTTGTTGACCCGCTCGGTGGTCCACAGTTTCGCCATCGCGGCGCCCTGCACGTCCAGCTCGCCCTTGAGGTGCCGCTCGATGCACTGGTCGAGGAACGCCCGCGCGACGGCGGCCTCGGTGGCGGCCTCGGCGAGCTTGAACTTGGTGTTCTGGAAGTTGAACACCGGCTTGCCGAAGGCCTTGCGCTCCTTGGTGTAGTCGATCGTCGCCTCGACCGCGGCCTCCATGCCGGCCACGGCGGTGACCGCGATGATCAGCCGCTCCTGCGGCAGCTGCATCATCATCTGGATGAAGCCCTGCCCCTCCTGCTCACCGAGGAGGTTCGCGGCGGGCACGCGCACGTCGTCGAAGAACAGCTCGGCGGTGTCCTGTCCGCGCAGGCCGACCTTGTCCAGCAGCCGGCCACGGCGGAAGCCGGGCGTGTCGGTCGGCACGGCGATCAGCGAGACGCCCTGTGCGCCCGCGTCCGGATCCGTCTTCACGGCCAGCACGACGAGGTCGGCGAGCCCGCCGTTGGTGATGAAGGTCTTCGCGCCGTTGATGACGTAGTAGTCGCCGTCGCGCACCGCGCGGGTCTGGATGTTCTGCAGGTCCGAACCGGTGCCCGGTTCGGTCATGCCGATCGCGCCGACCATCTCGCCGCTGGCGAACTTCGGCAGGAACTCCTTCTTCTTCTCTTCGGAGGCGTAGGCGAGCAGGTAGTGCGCCACGATCCCGTTGTGCACGCTGACGCCCCACGCGCCGTCACCGGAGCGCGCCTGCTCCTCGTACAGCACGGCCTCGTGCGCGAACGTGCCGCCGCCACCGCCGTACTCCTCGGGGATCGACAGCGCGAGCAGGCCGATTTCGCCCGCCTTGTTCCACACCTCGCGGTCCAGGTGCTTCTGCTGGGCCCAGCGGTCCTGGTGCGGGGCGAGCTCCTTCTGGCAGAAAGTCCTGGCCAGGTCACGGAAATCGCCCAGATCCTCGGCCCAGGCACTCTTCTGCTGCGGCAGCGGCACGGCGTGGCCTCCTAGAAAACATTACGAATGGAAGGTAAGTTCTGTGTGGAATGTACATCCGGGAGAGCGCAATGGCCAGAGGGCACCGCACACAGGCGGAACGCCGGGAACAGACCAGGACCGCGTTGCTCGACGCGACCGTCGAGTGCCTGGTCGAGCTCGGCTATGCGCGGTCGTCGATGCAGGAGATCTGTGCGCGTGCCGGAGTGTCGAAGGGTGCCGCCCAGCATCACTTCGCGGACAAGGCGGATCTGATGGCGGCCGCGGTCGAGCACCTGACGAAGAAGCGGATGGACGCGCTCGCCGAATCGCTCGGCGCGCTGCCTCGTGGCGTGGACGCGATTCCGGCGGCGGTCGACATGCTGTGGGCCGGTTACTCGGGCACGCTCGCCACCGCGTCGACCGAACTGTGGATCGCCGCCCGCACCGACCCGGCGTTGCGCTCGGCGATCCGGCCGGTCGACCGCGCGCTGGGCCGTACCGCGCTCGCGCACATACTGGAGATCGCCTCGGACCTGCCCGGCGACCAGGTGGAAACCCTGTTCTGGCTCACCGTGAACCTCGCACGGGGGCTCGCACTGGACGCCGAACTCGGCGGTGCGCCCGCCCGGCGCAAGCAGCTGCTCGAAGAGTGGAAGCGGATCGCGGTCCGGCACGCGAGCTGAGCGGGGAGCCGGCCCGGCCCTCACACGGGCCGGTCCCCGACACCCACAGGGACGAAGCCGTCTGCTGTCCGTGACGATTGTTTACGAAGAGATCTCGCTCACCCCGGTCGTGGAACACCGGGCAGGGATTCGCCGTCCTCGCAGGAAGAAGGCGAAGGAGTCCCTGATGAGCACAGGACCATTTCCCCAGCCGCACTATCCCGGTTTCCCGCCGCCCCATGCGCGGCCGGTGGGCCGCAGCCGCAGCGCCCGTCCCCTTGTCGCCGCCGTGCTCGCGGTGCTCACCGCCGCGGCCATCGTCGTGGGCACGCTGCTGCCGTCGCTGCGGATCCGGGCCTTCTCCGGCAGCACGCTCGAACAGACGATGACCATCACCGCGTGGGGCCGCACGTTCGATCCGCAGCCGACGGGAGCGATCGGCCAGTTCTACGCCAACAGCCATGTCGCGCTGTACGGCATTCCGCTCAGCGTCATCGCGGCCGGGCTGGTCGCGGCGGCCATCGCGATCATGGTGTCCCGGCGTCCGGGCGCGCGCGTCGCGCTGATCGCCGCCGCGTCCGCCGCCGTCGCGGCCGTGTTCATGCTGGCGATGGACGTGGAGTCGTCGCTGAGCTACGAGGGGGCCGAGGGCAGCACCCGGCAGGCCTTCACCTCCTACGATGTCGGCACCGGCGGCTGGATCCTCGGCGGAGCGGGTCTGCTCGCACTGATCGCGGGTCTGCTCGCGATCGGCCGCGGCTCGCGGGCGGACGACGCGACTCCCCCGCAAGGGTTCATCTCGCCGGCGGCCTCCGGTTACGGGCGGCCGGTGCAGGCGTATCCGCCGCCCGCGCAGCCCTATCCCCCGCCGGGGTACGGGCCACCGCCGCGGCAGGACACGCCGTACAAAGGAACGCTGCCCGACGAGGAATCCACCGAATCGCGGCCGCCGGTGTGGCCGCCGGAGCCGCCGGGGCAGCGCGACTGACTCCTGGCCTCACATACCGCCGGTATGCTGTACTCGTCGGTAACGTAGCCGCGCCAACGGAGGGGCCATGACGAGTACGACCGCGAGCACCGGCCACGGAGCGAGCAAACCGACCACCGTCGGCGGATTCGTCGGTGCACCATCCGCGGCGCGGGCCGCGCAGCTGGTGCGCCGTGCGACCGGCGGCCAGGACTCCGCGCCCGTCGAGATCGTCGCGCCGTTCACCGGTCTGGTCTCGGCCACGCTGCCGCAGGCCACCGACGCCGACGTGCGCAAGGCCTTCGACGAGGCACGCGATGCCCAGCGCGCCTGGGCATCGCGTCCGGCACGGGAGCGGCAGCAGGTGCTCACCCGGCTGCACGGGCTGATCCTGGAACGGCAGGACGAGATCCTCGACCTGGTGCAGCTGGAGGCCGGCAAGGCGCGCCTCGACGCGTTCGACGAGGTCAGCGCCACGGCGCTGGTCGCGGGCTACTACGGCAAGCACAGCGCACGCATTCTCGGCGCGAAACGGGTCGCCGGTGTGCTCCCGGTGCTGACGAAGGCCACGCGCCTGCGACACCCCAAAGGCGTCGTAGCGATCATCTCGCCGTGGAACTACCCCCTCGCGCTGACCGCGATGGACGTGCTTCCCGCGCTGGTGGCCGGGAACGCGGTCGTGCAGAAGCCGGACAACCAGACCGCGCTGTCGGCGTTGTGGCTGCACGAACTGGCCGAGGAGGCCGGGCTGCCCGCCGGACTGTGGCGGATCGTGCTGGGACGCGGGTCGAAGATCGGCGACGCGCTCGTGGAGGAGTCGGACTACCTGTGTTTCACGGGGTCCACGCCGACCGGCAAGTCGCTCGCGCAGCAGGTCGCCGGGCGGCTGACCGGGTACTCGATGGAGCTGGGCGGGAAGAACCCGATGGTCGTGCTGCCGGACGCGCCGGTGGCGAAGGCCGCCGCGGGTGCGGTGGCGGCGTGCTTCTCCTCCGCGGGGCAGCTCTGCGTGTCGGTCGAGCGGATCTACGTGCACGAGAGCATCCAGGAGGAGTTCACGCGCGCGTTCGTGGCCAAGACCGAGGCGCTGCGGCTCGGCGGCGAGCTGGGGTACGGGGCGGACATGGGCTCGCTGACGTCGGAAGACCAGCTCGCGACGGTGTCCGCGCACGTGGAGGACGCGCGGGCGAAGGGCGCGAAGGTGCTCACCGGCGGGCGGGCGCGGCCGGATCTCGGGCCGTGGTTCTACGAGCCGACCGTGCTGACCGGCGTGACGCCGGAGATGGATCTGTTCGCCGACGAGACCTTCGGCCCGGTCGTGTCGATCTACGGCTACACCGACGTCGAGGACGCGATCGCGCGGGCCAACGACACCAGCTACGGCTTGAACGCGAGCGTATGGAGCGGCGACACCGACGCGGGTGTGGCGGTCGCGGCGCGGATCAAGGCGGGAACCGTGAACGTCAACGAGGGCTACGCGGCCACGTTCGGCACCGTCGGCCTGCCGATGGGCGGGATGAAGGAGTCCGGCTACGGCCGCCGCAACGGCCCCGAAGGCCTGCTCAAGTACACCGAAACCCAGGCCATCGCCGTGCAACGCGGCCTGCGCCTGCGCCCGCCGCGGGTCGTGCCGCCCCGCCTGTGGGCGCGCGTGATGACCACGGGGCTGCGGCTGCTGCGCAGGGTCCAGTAGGTCTGGCGGTGGGGCGGAGCGAGGGCAGGCCGCCCACCGGGATCCGCGGTCAGATCCGCATGGCCGGGGCGTTCGAGGGTCTCGTGAGCAGGCCGCGGTCGTAGGCGATCGCGACCGCCTCCGCCCGGCGGGCCGCGCCCAGTTTGGCCATCACGCGCGACAGGTGCACGCTGACCGTCTTCTCGCTGATGAACAGTTCGTCCCCGACCTGGCGGTTGGTGCGTCCCAGCGCCACGCGCTCCAGCACCGCGCGCTCGCGGTCGGTCAGCGGATCGACGACCGCCGTGTCCCGCGCCGGTTCCGGTGCGCCCTCGAGCGAAACGCGCGCCCGGCGGGCGACATCGCGCACCGCGTCGCGTAAGGGGATCGCCCGGAGCCGCTGCGCGACCTCATGTGCCTTGGTCAGCTCGGCGGCCGCGAGGTCCGGGTCGGCGGAGGCGGCCAGCAGCGCCTCGGCGTACTGCCAGCGGCACACGGCCTGCTGGTACACCGCGCCGTAGTCGAACGCACGCACCGCTTCGGCCCACCGCGCCGGATCGGCCGCACCGCCGAGGCCGCTCGCCTCCGCCTCGGCCCTGGCCAGCCACGCCCGGCCCTCGGGCCCTAGCGCGCTCGACCGCGGGCGGCCGTGCTCGGCAGAGTGCCGCACGAGTACGAGCAGCGCCTCTCCCGATTCGACGCTCTCCCGCGCCGCCTTCTCGTCACTGCGGATCCGGGCGGCCTTCGCCTGCGCCACCGCGCCCGCGATGCCCAGCGCGCCGAGCCGGATTCCGCTGAGCAGGTAGTCGTCGTCCAGGGAACGCAGGAAGTCGAAGGCCTCCGCCTGCCGTTTGGTCGCCGTCGCGTATTCCGCCTGCCAGTACGCGATCTCCGACGCGGCCGCGCCCGCCGCGAGCGCCGTCAGCGGCTCCGCGCGCCAGTGCGGACGCAGCTCCGCCAGCAGCTTCGCGGCCTCGGTGAACCGGCCGCGCGCCACCACGATCGGCAACGCGGCCGCCGTCATCCTCGCCGCGAGCACGCTGGACACGCCGCGCGCGGGCACGCCGGTGAGCGTCTCGTCCGGCCAGTCCCCGCTGGCATAGCGCAGCGACAGGTGCCGGGCGCGGAGTTCGAGCCCGTACGTGCTCCACGTCAGCCCCGTCTGCTCCGCGCGCTCGATGCCGCGTTCGAAAACCTCGATGGCCTCGTCGATCTGGGCCTGGTCCTCGTAGCTGAAGCCGAGGAAACACAGCGCCCGCAACTCGACGTTGAGCGAATCCGCCTCGCGCGCCTTGCGTTCGGCCTCCCGCAGCCGGGCCCGGGCCTCGGTGAAGTCGCCCGCGTTGTCGGCGAGCGCGCCCAGCGTGATCAGGGCGGCGGCCTCGCCACCGACGGTGCCCACGGCCCGCGCGTCCTCGACCGCCGTGCGCGCACTCCACAGCGCGTCCTCCCTGCGCCCGATTCCGCGCAGGATGGCCGCCCTCGTGGCCAGCACCCAGACCCTCGGCTTGCTCACCGCGCGCTCGGCCACCAGATCCCACGCGCGGCCGATGGCCTCGACGGCCTGGTCGATGGTGCCCTCGACGTTCATCAGCGCCTCGGCCAGCCTGCGCCATTTCTGCGCCGCGCGTTCGGGATCGATGTCGGGCCCGAGGGCCTGCACCGCCGAGCGCGCGTACGCGATCGCCCGCTCCGGCTCACCCGACGTGCCGGCGAAGTACGAGGCCTCGTGCAGCAACCGCCCCTCGTCCACGTCGGCGGGGCGCGCGGCCTCGGGCACCGCGTCCCAGATCTCCAGGGCCTGCTCGACATGACGCAACGCCGCGCCCGGCGCACCGAGCCGCTCGGCCTCGTCGGCGGCGCGGAGCAGGGCGGGCAGCGCCGTGGTCAGGTCCTTGCTCTGCAGGCTGTGGTAGGCCAGCTTGGCGTCGTGCCCGCGGCCCTGCGGGGTGCGCAGGATGCGGGCCGCGTACCCGGCGTGCATCCTGGTGCGCTCGCCGGGCAGCAGATCGCCGTACACGGCCTCCTGCAGCAGTGCGTGCCGGAAGGTGTACGCGCCCTTCTCCACCACCAGCACGTAATGCTGCACGGCCTCCCGCAGCGCCTCGTCCAGTTCGTCCTCACCGAGGCCGGACACCTCGGCCAGCGCGCCGTGCGACACCGACTCCCCGGCGACGGAGATGACGCGCAGCACGCGCCGCGCGTCCGGCGAAAGCCGTTCGAGCCTGGCCAGCAGCACCTCGGCCAGCCCGGCGGGCAGATCCGTGGTGTCGGCGCACGAAGCCAGCAGCTCTTCGGCGAAGAACGGGTTGCCCTCGGACCGCTCGACGACGCTGGCCACGACCTCGGGCGCGAGCGGCCCGTCTGCCAGCGCCTCCACGAACGCCCGTGCGTCCGCGTCGCCCAGCGGCGCCAGGTCGATCCTCGTGATGGCGGGCAGCCGGACCAGTTCGGCGAGCAGCCCGCGCAGCGGATGCCGCCGGTAGACGTCCTCCTCGCGGTAGCTCGCCACGACGAACAGGCGCTGCGCCCGCAGCCGGGACAGCAGGAACGACAGCAGGTTGCGGGTGGAACCGTCTCCCCAGTGCAGGTCTTCGAGCACGAGCAACACGGGCTGGTGCACGGCGATCTCGGTGAGCACGCTCAGCACCGCGTCGAACAGCTGCAGCTGACCGAGGTCCTGTTCGGGCCGGGCCCGGTGCGGCACCTCGTGCTCGGAGCTGACCGCCACGTACTCGGTGCTGGCGGGCACCCCGGCCTGGGCCAGCGGCAGCAGGCGGCCCAGCGCCGGGCGGGTGCGCACCGCCTCGGCGATCACCGGTTCCTCGGCCGTGGCCAGCGGGCCGAGCGCCTCGGCGAACGGGAGATAAGGCAGACCGCCTTCCCGCACGTCGAGGCACCGGCCGGTGAGCACCAGCGCGCCCCGCCCCGTCGCGAACTCGGCCACCTCCGACAGCAGCCGCGTCTTGCCGACCCCCGCGTCCCCGGACAACAGCACCGCGCCGGCCTCACCACGCTCGGCGCGGGTGAAGCCGGCTCGGAGCCTGCGTATCTCGTCGACACGCGCGACCAACGGGATTCCGGAACCTAATCGGGGCACAAGACGCATTCTGGCCTACCCCACCGACAGTTCCGCCACTGTTTTTGCGCTCAGCGTCATGGCTCACTGTGCCGAGACCCGGGACGGCGACTCGTCCCGGCTCGGCCGCCGTTGTTCCGGGATCTTGATCTCCGCGTGCTTCCTGCCCAGCCGCCACCGGCGCCGCCGCAGCGGCCGGGTCCCCTGTCCGGCCTTGTAGAGCTCCTCCGTCCGGTAGACCACCTCGGCCTGCACGGCGTCGAAGATCCAGTCGTTTCGCATGGAGTTCCCCTCTTCCTCGGTTCGCATTGCCGCGAACCTCAGGTTCGTCCTGAGGGGGCACTCCAGGCATCGGAAGATCACGTGGACCCGGACGCGCGAAGGCCCCTTACTCCCGCCTTGCCCCTGCTCGGCGGGTGTAAGGGGCCTTCGTGAGGGTGGTCAGTCGCGGCCGACGATGCTGAGCAGGCCCTGCCAGCCCCGCACGGACACGCTCAGCGCGCCCGAGTCCGGGTTCTTCGAGTCACGCACGCCCACGTGCTGTGCGAAGAGCGCGACCTCGACACAGTCGTTGCCGCCACCGCTGTAGCTGCTCTTACGCCAGATGCCGATGGACGATTCGGTTTTCGCCATTCTCCCCGCTCCTTACTTTCTCGCGGCCAATGCTTGTTGAATGGTTCTTTTCAACGTGAGTAACGTTCCGCGGCCGCCGCGATGACGTCCAGCGAGTCGTCAGGCTTGAGTGCCGCGGCACGCAAATGATCGAACATGTACGTGTAGCGCTCGACATCGGGGGGCGCTTCCAAGAAGAACCCGCCGGAAGTGCTGTCCACATAAACAACGTCGGGATCGGCAGGCTCGGGGAATCCGAGAAGGAGGAACGGGCCCTCCATTCCGGGATGCGCACCCGCCGCGAACGGCACCACCTGAATGGTGACGTGCGTGAGCTGCCCGAGTTCGAGCAGGCGGTTGGCCTGCTTCGCCATCACCTCGGGACCGCCGACCTCGCGGTGCAACACGGCCTCGTCGATCACCGCCCAGTACTGGGGCGGGCTGGCGTCCGAAAGCAGTTCCTGGCGGGCGGTGCGGGCGGCCACACGGCGTTGGATGTCCGATTCGTCCGCGTCCGGGCGCATCGCGCGGATCACCGCACGTGCATAGGTTTCGGTTTGCAGCAAGCCGGGCACGAGCAGCGCCTGGAACGCGCGCAGCGAACTCGCGTCGGCCTCCAGCCCCACGAAGGTGCCGGTGAACACTTCCTTGTACGCGTGCCACCAGCCGGGCTTGCGAGCCTCGCGGGCCAGCTGCACCAGAGCTTCCCGTTCGTCGCCGGTGAGGCCGTAGAGCTCGAGCATGTCCCTGGCGTCACGCGGAGTGACCCCGACATGCCCGGTCTCGATACGGCTGATCTTGGATGCCGAACACTCGAGCTTCTCACCGACCTCGTCGATCGTCAGATCGGCGGCCTCGCGCAGCCTGCGCAACTCGCTAGCGAGCCGGCGGCGGCGAATGGTGGGTCCCTGACCCCGTTTCACGTGTTGCACCTCCGCGTTCGTCCGCGCAATTCCCCCGGCTCGTCGTGTCAGCGACGCGCTCTATCTAACCAGCCGGTTCGGCGTTCGGACGCTGCCTGACCTACCCGAACGGGTTAGTTTCACTTACTGGCCCCTGCAATTTGCAGATTGCGGTTGTAAGCTGCATCGTGCGTCGACTGGCGACGCTCAGCACCTCACCATTTCGAGGGATTCGCGGAAGGACGGCCGTGCTCGAACACGACACAATGGTCGGCCCATTACAGACTTCTGTACACCAGCGACTTGAAACTCTCACCCGTTCGGCTGGTCTGTGCGACACCGACCACGCAGCCGACCTCGCCCGCCGCGAAATTCCCTTACTCGCGGACGCCTTGCGGGCAGCACTGGCCGCACACGAACCCGACGCCCGGGGCCGCTGCCGCGTCTGCCGTGATCGCGGGTCGAAGCTCCTCTTCCGCCGCCGCAGTCGCCTCCCGTGCCGCGCTTATCTCGCGGTGCAACTTCGCCTTGGCACCATCGAAGACGCGGTCACTCACCGCAAGCAGAGCCGCCACCGCAGGCCCACCCACCTGCACTCGGTCGGGTAAGAGCCCGCGTACCAGCGAAACAGAACCCAGCGCTCAGCACCCATCGAACAAACGAAGCCGCCAGGTGTGGGTCATCCCGGAGCCTGCCCGCCGGGGAGGCATCTTTACGCCGCGCTCGGGCAGCGCACGGCGTTGTTCGGCTGGGGATCGGGGCGGGGGAGGTCTGGCGTTCACTCGGCTTCGCCATCGTCGTCCGCCGCGTGCCCTACGGTGCTGCTGCCCTATGGTGCTGCTGCCCGGCCCGGTTGCGTCGCTTGGGTGTTCGGCGCCGCTCGCCTTACTGCTTCCTCAGCCGCAGTAGGCCTTCCTGCACGACGGTCGCGATCAGGGTGCCGTCCCGGGCGAAGAACCTGCCGGTCGCCAGACCGCGCCCGCCCGAGGCCGATGGGGACGCCGTGTCGTAGAGGAACCACTCGTCGGCGCGGAAAGGGCGGTGGAACCACAATGCGTGGTCCAGGCTCGCACCGATCACAGGATCGACGTCCCAGTACACGCCGTGCCGCGCCAGTGGCGAGTCGAGCAGCGTCATGTCCGACGCGTAGGTCAGCACGCACACATGCAGCAGGTCCTCGTCCGGCAGGGTGCCGTCCGCGCGCATCCACACCCGGTTGTTCGGGCCCGCCGGGCCGTGCTTCCTCGTCACCCAGGGCGGGTCGTTCACGTAGCGGATGTCGATCGGCCGGGGACGGCGTCGCGCTTCCGCCAGTTCGGGGTAACCCTCCATGCGCTCGGTGTACGTCGGCAGGGTCTCGGGTGCGGGCACGTCCGGCATCTCGTCGGCGTGGTCGATGCCCGTCTCCACCTTCTGGAACGACGCCGACAGCGCGAAGATCGCCTTCCCATGTTGCACGGCCGTCACGCGGCGCGTCGTGAAGGAACGGCCGTCACGAATGCGGTCGACCTCGTACACGATGGGGATGCGGGGGTCACCGCCACGGATGAAGTAGGCGTGCAGCGAGTGCACCTTCCGTTCATCCGGCACGGTGCGCCCGGCGGCCACCAGCGCCTGCCCGGCCACCTGCCCACCGAACACGCGCACCGGCGACTGCGCCGGGCTCACCCCACGGAAGATGTTCTCGTCGATCTTCTCCAGGTCCAGCAGCGCGACAAGACGGTCGAGCACGGGCTGACCACCGGCACCTTCCGAGGTGTCCAGCCCGGCGGCCGCGTCCCTCGCCAGCTCAGTCATGCGGGAAGACTAACCACCCGCATCAGGCGTGGTCGTCCTCACCGAGGCGGTGCACCCGGATGAGGTTGGTCGACCCGACGGTGCCCGGGGGCGAACCGGCCACGATGACCACCAGGTCACCCGGCTGGTAGCGGCCCATCTCCAGCATCGCGTGGTCGACCTGCTGGATCATCTGGTCGGTCGAGCCGACCTTCGCCACGATGTGCGTCGTCGTGCCCCAGGTCATCGACAGCTGGCTGCGCACGCTCTCCTCGGGCGTGAACGCCAGCAGCGGCAGCCGCGTGTGCAACCGCGCCAGACGGCGCACCGTGTCGCCGGACTGCGTGAACGCCACCAGCGCCTTGGCGTTGAGCCGCTCGCCGATGTCCCGCGCCGCGTAGGAGATGACGCCCCGCTTCGTGCGCGGCACGTGCGACAGCGGCGGCACGGTGGGTGAATCGGTCTCGACCGCCTCCACGATCCGGCCCATCGTCTGAACCGTCTCGATCGGATAGCGGCCCACGCTCGTCTCGCCGGAGAGCATCACGGCGTCGGCGCCGTCGAGCACCGCATTCGCCACGTCGGAGGCTTCCGCGCGCGTCGGACGCGAGTTGTTGATCATCGAGTCCAGCATCTGGGTGGCCACGATGACCGGCTTGGCGTTCTCCCGCGCGATCTGGATCGCGCGCTTCTGCACCAGCGGCACCTGCTCCAGCGGAAGCTCGACGCCCAGGTCACCGCGGGCGACCATGACGCCGTCGAACGCGAGCACGATGGCTTCGAGGTTGTAGACGGCCTCGGGCTTCTCCAGCTTCGCGATGACCGGCAGCCTGCCCTTGCCGACCCGGTCCATCACCTGGTGCACCAGGTCGATGTCGGCCGGCGAGCGCACGAACGAGAGCGCGATGAAGTCCACGCCCAGCTCCAGCGCGAACTCCAGGTCCTCGATGTCCTTCTCGGACAGCGCGGGCACCGACACGTCCATGCCGGGCAGGGAGACGCCCTTGTTGTTGCTGACCGGGCCGCCCTCGGTGACCTCGCAGACCACGTCGGGGCCTTCGACGCCCTTGACGACCAGCCCGACCTTGCCGTCGTCGACCAGCAGCCGGTCGCCCGGTTTGGCGTCCTTGGCCAGCCCCTTGTAGGTGGTGGAGACCCGGTCATGGGTACCGGCGACGTCCTCCACGGTGATGCGCACGGTGTCGCCCGTGCGCCATTCCACGGGCCCGCCGGCGAACGTGCCGAGGCGGATCTTGGGGCCTTGGAGGTCGGCGAGAATCCCGACCGCGCGGCCCGTCTCAGCCGCGGCTTCCCTGACCAGGTCGTAGACCTGCTTGTGGTCGCCGTGGCTGCCGTGGCTGAAGTTCATCCTCGCGACGTCCATCCCGGCGTCAACGAGGGCCCGCACCTTCTCCTGCGTCGCAGTGGCGGGGCCTAGCGTACAAACGATCTTCGCGCGTCGGCTCACGTCTATACAGCGTAGCCCCTTACGCTCCGCACGTCTGTACCGATCCCTGAATCGAGTCAGCGGCGCGGCTTCTCGCTGACGCCGACATGATCGCGTGCCCACTCGTTGAAGTCGCGGACCTGCCGCCAGGCCGTGCGCACCCGGTCCAGGCAGGCACGTTCGTGCAGCGTGTCGTCGGGATCCCAGGATTTGACGGCGTAGAGCGAGCGGTGCTTGAGCAGCTCCAGCCGGGGGTGGCCGTCGGCGAAACCGCGCGGCTTCGTCCGCAGCGTGTCACCGGTGATCTGCCAGCCCGACTTGCGGAGTTTCGCCAGAATTCGTTCCAGCGCGCCGCCGTGCACGTCGGTGTCGACGGCCTGCCGGAACCGGGCCAGCTGGTCGGACTGCAGGTGGAAGCAGCCCCCGCCGACACGCAGTCCCTCCGAGGAGATCTGCACGTAGTACGCGCCACCGCCGCGGCCCTGCTCGATCACCGCGCCGCAGTGGGTCTTGTACGGGCTCTTGTCCTTGGCGAAGCGCACGTCGCGATGGGGCCGGAACACCTTGCCCGCGCCGAAGTCCGTGCCGAACTCCGGCGTCAGCTCCGCAAGCAGCGCCTCCATCGGCGCGCGCACGTCCTCGCGATAGGTCTTGAGGTTGTCTTCCCAGTACGGCTTGGAGTTGTCGGCCAGCAGACCGTCGTAGAACTCCACCGCGTACTCACCGAACCCGCTGAACTTCACGGTCGCACGATAGTCCGTCCCTTGATCGAGGGACGGATGGTTTGCGTGCCGGGGCGGCCGGGAACCGCTGCGGGGTCCGAGACGGACAGAAGGGGAGTCAAGGATGAACCTGTTCGACAAGGCGAAGGAAGCGATCGGCAAGAACTCGGACAAGGCCGATCAGGGTATCGACAAGGCCGCGGACGCGGCCAAGTCCAAGTGGGGCGAGCACGGCGACCAGATCGACAAGGTCGCCGAGCGGGCCAAGGGCTTCACCCGGCAGCAGGGTGACCAGCCCGGCGAGCAGCCGCCGCCCCCGCCCGAGTAGAAGCCGTGAGGGGGTGACCCGCGGTCGTCTTCCGGGGGCGGGATCCCGACCCGCCCCCGGAAGACCCCCAGCGGGGTTCAGCCGTTCATCGCGGTGACGAGTTCACCGTCGGCGGTGTCGCCGGACAGTTCCCAGAAGAACGCGCCGCCGAGGCCCTGTCCCTTGGCGTAGCCGATCTTGCCCGCGATGGTGGCCGGGGTGTCGTAGCTCCACCATTCGCCGCCGCAGAAGCCGTATGCGGTGCCGGCGACGGTTCCCGTTGCGGGACAACGAGTCTTGAGCACCTTGTAGTCCTCGATGCCGGACTCGTAAGTACCCGGTGCCGCACCGGTGGCCGTCCCGCCCGGCGCCGCCTGGGTGACACCGGTCCAGCCGCGGCCGTAAAAACCTATGCCCAGCAACAGTTTGGCCGGGGCAACGCCCTGCGACTCGAGCTTCTGGATCGCCGCGTCGGAGTAGAAGCCCGCGGTCGGGATGCCGTTGTAGGAGTTCAGCGGCGAATGCGGCGCGGTCGGCCCGTTCGCCGCCCATGCGCCGAAGTAGTCGTAGGTCATGACGTTGTACCAGTCGACGTACTGCGCGGCGCCGGCGTAGTCCGCGGCGTCGAGCTTGCCGCCGGAGGTCCCGTCACCGGTGATCGCCGCCGTGACGAGCTTGTCGCCGAACCTGTCCCGCAACGCCGCCATCAGGTTCTTGAAGGCCGCCGCTCCGCTGGTGTCGCAGGAAAGACCGCACGCGTTCGGGTACTCCCAGTCGATGTCGATCCCGTCGAAAACGCCCGCCCAGCGCGGATCGTTGATCAGGTTGTAGCAGGAGTCCGCGAATGCGGCGGGGTTCTGCGCGGCCTGCGCGAAGCCGCTCGACCAGGTCCAGCCGCCGAAGGAATAGAGCACCTTCAGGCCCGGATGCATCTGCTTGAGCCGCTTGAGCTGGCCGAAGTTCCCGCGCAGCGCGCCGGTGTCCCAGGTGTCGGAAACGCCGTCGACGCTGGCGGCCGCGTCGTAGTACTTGTCGTAGGCGGCGTAGGTGTCGCCGATCGCGCACTGGCCGTTCGTGACGTTGCCGAACGCGTAGTTGATGTGGGTCAGCTTCGCCGCCGAACCACTGGTCTCGATGTTCTTGACGTGATAATTGCGCTGGTACACGCCCCATTCGGCGAAGTAGCCGAGTACCTTGCCCACGGGCGCAGAGTACGCGGGCGGAGCGAAGGTGACGGCCATCAGCAGTGCCGCGAACAGTCCCGCGGCGGTGAACGATCTACGGTGCCTGGACATGCTTCCTCCCTGACCTGGAGAAGAAGGGACGAAAGCACCATAAAATGGACTAGACCAGCAGTAAATGGTTTAGACCATATCCCCTACGAAGGTAGGGGTGCGAAGGTGATACCGGCGTGCTGGGCGCGCCGCGCGCCCCAGTCGTAGAGCGCCTGCAGGGCCGGGCCGAGCGTGTGCCCCTCCTCGGTGAGCCGGTACTCGACGCGGGGCACGGTGCCCCGCAACGCCTCCCTCGAGACGAGGCCGTCGGCTTCCAGCTCGCGCAGTTGCTGGGTGAGCATCTTCTCGCTGATCCCCGGCATCCGCCGCCGCAGCTCGCCGTAGCGGTGCACGCCTTCCTTGAGGTGCGCGAGAATCACCGGTTTCCACTTGCCGTCGATCACGTCGATCGTCAGCTCGACCGGACAGTAGTAGGTGTGCCCCATTCCGTTCCTCCGCACCGAAAAGTACGTACTTGCCCGGCCCCGGCCCGTGGTGTTGCGTGAGACGCATGGATTCCGTGCCCACGCTCTACGACTGGGCGGGTGGTCGTCCCGCGCTGGTCCGCCTGACGGAGACCTTCTACGCCAAGGTACTGGCCGACGAGCTACTCGAACCGCTGTTCCGCGACATGGATCCCGGGCATCCGCGGCATGTGGCCGACTGGCTCGGTGAGGTGTTCGGCGGGCCGCCCGTGTACAGCACCGAACGGGGCGGGCACCGGCATATGGTCGGCCGTCATCTCGGGCGGGCCATCACCGAGCAGCAGCGCCGCCGGTGGGTGACGCTGCTGCTCGACGCGGCCGACGACGTGGACCTGCCCTCGGATCCGGAGTTCCGCGCCGCTTTCGCCGGATATCTCGAGTGGGGCAGCAGGCTCGCCGTGCTCTTCTCCCGGCCCGGTGCCGAGCCTGCCACCGACGAGCCCATGCCGAAATGGGACTGGCCCCTGCCGCCGTGGCAGGCTCAGCCGAAGAAGACCTCGGCCTCTTCGTAACGCGCCGGCGGGACGGTCTTCAGTTCGGCGGTGGCCTCCGCGAGCTTGACGCGCACGATGTCGGTGCCGCGCAGCGCGACCATGGTGCCGAAGTCGCCGTCCATCACCGCGTCGACCGCGTGCAGGCCGAAGCGGGTGGCCAGCACCCGGTCGTACGCGGTCGGCGTGCCGCCGCGCTGCACGTGCCCGAGCACCACGGCCCGCGACTCCTTGCCGGTGCGCTCGGCGATCTCCTCGGCCAGCCACGTGCCGACCCCGCCGAGCCGCACGTGCCCGAACGCGTCCTTCTCCCCGCTCTGCAGCACCTCGGCGCCGCCCTCGGGCAGCGCACCCTCGGCGACCACGATGATCGGCGCGTACATCCGCTCGAAGCGCCGCTCGACCCACTCCACGACCTGGTCCACCGAGAACGGCCGCTCCGGTACCAGGATCACGTTCGCGCCACCGGCGAGCCCGGAGTGCAGCGCGATCCAGCCGGCGTGCCGCCCCATCACCTCGACGACGATGGCGCGGTAGTGCGACTCGGCGGTGGTGCGCAGCCGGTCGATCGCCTCGGTCGCGATGTGCACGGCGGTGTCGAAGCCGAAGGTGTAGTCGGTGGCGGCGAGGTCGTTGTCGATCGTCTTGGGCACGCCGACGACGCCCAGCCCTTCGTCGGTGAGTTTCTTGGCCACGCCGAGCGTGTCCTCACCGCCGATCGCGATCAGGGCGTCGATGTGCTGCTCCGCGAGCACCGCCCTGATCTTGTCGACGCCGCCCTCCTCCTTGTACGGGTTGGTGCGGGACGAGCCGAGAATGGTGCCGCCGCGGGTGAGGATCTCCTCGACGTCGGAGAGCCCGAGCGGCCTGCTCTCCCCGGTCATCGGCCCGCGCCAGCCGCTGCGGAAACCCACGACCTCCCAGCCGTCGATCTCGATGCCCTTGCGGACGACCGCGCGGATCACCGCGTTCAGACCGGGGCAGTCGCCACCACCGGTCAGCACCCCCACGCGCATCTGATCAGCCCTTTCCAAGAAGTTGTCATGGATCACATTTCTTCTCGCCAGAGTAGCCGGGTGACCCCTTGATCGGTAAAGCGGTTTGGGGCTTTGGTAGGGTCACCCCCGTGCGGCGGTATTTCTGGTTTAGCGGGCCGGCCCTGGGTGGGCCAGCCGGCGAGACCGCCGTGCGCTGAACCTCCACCCTCGAGCCGGATGACAGACCGGCTCGGTGGATGACGGCGGGCCGGTCACGAAAGGAAGACCCCCGCCATGTCGATCACTGCGGCGCTGGACAACCAGCGGACCACCAGCATGAGCCCGCTGATCTCCCCCGCCCTGCTCCGCCAGGAGTTCCCGCTCACCGACGCCGTCGCCGAGACGGTCGCGCGCGGCCGCGCCCAGACCGTGGACGTGCTCGGCGGCGGCGACGACCGCCTCATCGTCGTGGTCGGCCCATGCTCCGTGCACGATCCCGAGGCCGCGCTGGACTACGCGATCCGGCTCGCCGAGAAGGCGGAGCAGGTGCGCGGGGAGCTGCACGTGATCATGCGGGTGTACTTCGAGAAGCCACGCACCACGCTGGGCTGGAAGGGCCTGATCAACGATCCGGCGCTGGACGGCAGCTTCTCCGTCAACCAGGGTCTGCGGCTCGCCCGCAAACTGCTGCTGGACATCTCCGCCCTCGGGCTGCCCGTCGGCTGCGAGTTTCTCGACCCGATCACTCCGCAGTACATTTCGGACACCGTGAGCTGGGGTTCGATCGGCGCGCGTACCGCCGCGAGCCAGGTGCACCGGCAGCTGTGCAGTGCGCTGTCGATGCCGGTCGGAATCAAGAACTCCACCGAGGGCGACGTGCAGGTCGCGGTGGACGCCACCCGTGCGGCCGGCGCCTCGCACGTGTTCCCCGGGATCAACTCCGACGGGCTCGCGGCGCTGGTCACCACCGCGGGCAACCCGGACTGCCACGTGATCCTGCGCGGCAGCGCGGCGGGCCCGAACTACGACGAGGACACGGTGCGGGACACACTGATCCGGCTGGAGAAGGCGAGCCTGCCCGAGCGCGTGATCATCGACGCGAGCCACGGCAACAGCGGCAAGGACCACGTGCGGCAGGCCGGTGTCGTGCGCGAACTGGCCGCGCGGATCGGTGCGGGTGAGCGTGGCATCGTCGGCGTGATGATCGAAAGCTTCCTCGAGGCAGGACGCCAGGATCTGGAACTGGGCCATGCGAACGAGCTGACCTACGGCAAGTCGATCACCGACGCGTGTGCCGACTGGCCCACCACCGGGGACCTGCTGGACGAGCTGGCCACAGCGGTCAAGGCCCGTCGCTGAGCCCGCCACCCCCAACCCGCCCCGCGAGTCGGGCGATCCGCGAGCGCGAGTCGGGCAATCCGCGAGCACGAGTCGGGCAATCCGCGGGCGCGAGTCGGGCAATCCGTGCGCAAGGAATGCCAAACCGCGCACAGAGAAGGCCAGACTCGAGCGCACGGAAGTCTGGACTCGGGCACACGGAAGCCCAGACTCGAGCGCACGGAAGTCTGGACTCGGGCGCGGGGAACGCCCGACTCGCGGGGTGAAGGCCTGGTGCGGCTGGTGCCGTGCGCTTTCCTAACCCCGTAGGGGGAGGTTTTTTATCGCGCGCCAGCGTTCCAGGTTGTGCCGTGCGTCGGCCAGGGCGTCGTGGGCGTCGGCGGGTGGGGCGGGCAGCTTCGGCTTGCCCGCGTCCTCCCACCGTTGCCGCAGGTCACGCGTGAAGCGGGGAAGCTGGCGTGGCAGTTCGGGCATCGGGCCCCACAGTTGTGCCAGTGCCACGTGGTCGTAAGCCGCGTACCAGGCCCACAGCTCGATTCCACCGGGCGGCTTACCGAAGTAACCGAGCAAATCGTCCCGGATCTGTTTGCGGCCGCGCCATGCCGGGTCGGCCGGTGAGGGCAGCTTCGGCAGCACGTTCTCGCGCACCCACGGGCCCGCTTTGCCCGGATCGAAGTCGGTCGAGACCGCGTAGAACTCGCGGCCACGCTCGTCCACGACACCGATCGACACGAGGTCGATGGTCAGGCCGTCCTCGATGAACTCGGTGTCGTAGAAAAAGCGCACCGAAACACCTTAGGCGGCCTTCAGCCGGCCCTGGTCTCCGGTACCCGGTCGGCCTCGGCTGCCGAGGGCTGTGGCGGGACGGCGGGGCGCACGCCGGCGGCGTCCGCGGCCAGCAGTTCCTTCGCCCGCGCCGCGTAGATGTCCACGTACTCCTGGCCGGACAGCTCCATCAGCGCGTACATGATCTCGTCGGTGATCGAGCGCTCCACGAACCGGTCACCCGAGAGACCCTCGTACCGCGAGAAGTTCAGCGGCTTGCCGAAGCGGATCTCCAGCCGCCGCGGGATCCACATCTTCGATCCGATCGGATTGACCTTCTCGGTGCCGATCATGGCCACCGGGATCACCGGCACCCCGGCCTCGAGCGCGATCCGGGCGACCCCGGTCTTGCCCTTGTACAGCCGGGCGTCGGGCGACCGGGTGCCCTCGGGGTAGATGCCGAGCAGGTTGCCCTCGCGCAGCAGCCGGATCGCGGTGTCCAGCGCGGCCTGCGCCGCCGAACCACCGGAGCGGTCGATCGGGATCTGGCCGGCGCCGGTGAAGAACCACTTCTTCAACTTGCCCTTGAACCCCGGCTCGGTGAAGTACTCCGACTTCGCGGGGAACGTCACCCGCCGCCTCACGCGCACGGGCATGAAGAACGAGTCGGCGACGGCGAGGTGATTGCTGGCCAGGATCGCGCCACCGGTGTCCGGGATGTTCTCGGTGCCGGTGACCTTCGTGGGCCACAGCAGCCGGAGCAGCGGGCCGAGGAGCACATACTTCAGCAACCGATACAGCACGTCGACATGCCCTCCTACCTGCCGAAACCAGCCTGCCGGACAAGAGTACGAACCGTGACCGCCCCGGCACAACGGGATCTTGCCTCTTGCGCGGGATGTCACAGGCGATCCGGGCATGTTGCCCCGGCCACGCGCGTGCGACGATGGACGCGGTCAGGACCGAGGAGAAGGGCGGACGAGTATGCCCGTACTCGCCGGAGCGGAACCGTTCTCGCACACCGGATCTGTCGAAGCCGGGGTACTGCTGTGCCACGGGTTCACCGGTACTCCGCAGAGCATGCGGCCCTGGGGTGAGCATCTCGCCGGACACGGTTACACCGTCCGCTGCCCGCGCCTTCCCGGACACGGCACGACGTGGCAGGAGTGCAACCGCACCACCTGGCCCGACTGGTACGGCTGCGTGCGCACCGAGCTTCTCCAGCTGCGCGAAACCTGCGAGAACGTGTTCGTGTTCGGCCAGTCCATGGGCGGCACCCTCGCGCTGCGCCTCGCCGAGGACTTCGGCGAGCAGGTCGCCGGGCTCGTCCTGGTCAACCCGTCGGTCATGACCCTGCGCAAGGACGCGAAGCTGCTGCCCGTGCTCTCCCGCGTGCTGCCGTCGGTACCGGGCATCGCGAGCGACATCAAGAAACCGGGCGTGACCGAGCTGGCCTACGCGCGCACCCCGGTGCGCGCCGCGGCGAGCCTGGCGCAACTGTGGCGGCTGGTGCGCGCGGACCTCGCGAAGGTGACCCAGCCGCTACTGTTGTTCCACTCCGTCGTTGACCACGTGGTGGAACCGGTCAACGCGCGTATCGTCCTGGAGGGGGTGCGCGGGGAGGACGTCACCGAGGTGGTGCTGCAGGACAGCTTCCACGTCGCCACACTGGACAACGACGCGCCGACGATCTTCGAGCGCAGTGTCGAGTTCGTAGCCGAGCGGGTGGGATCGCGATGAGTTCGAAGGGCACGGATCCGGAGGACGTGGACGCGACGTTCGCGGCCATCGTCGCCGACCTGCGTGCGGAGGGGGTCTTCGCCGAGGCGACGGCGGAGGCGGCCGAGGCCGCGGAGCCGCCGCCCGCGCCCGAGAAACCCGCGAAGCCGGCCGAACCGGATTCGCCTTCCTGGCGCGCGGGCGGTTCGGAGTGGGACGAGGTCGTACTGGGCGAGGACCCGGCCGAGGACACCGAGCATTTCGTACCGCCCGAGCCGCCGCCGCTGCCCCGGCCCGGCAAGGGTGCGTTCATCGTGCTGTTGTTCTTCCTGGTCGGGCTGTTCCTGCTGATCGCGCCGAACCTGATCGGGCTGTCCGCGACGGTGGGCACCCCGCTGGGCATCCTGTCGCTGGCCACGGCGATCGCGTTGCTGCTGTTGCGGGTCAAGCAGACGCCGCACGACGGTGACGGCGCGCAGGTCTGAATGCGAATCGAGTTCCACCCGTCATGCCGTTCGACTGTCGGGGCGGAGTGGGAACTCGCACTGGCCGACCGGCGCAGCGGTGAACTTCGTTCGGTCGCGCAGCGCATCCTCGACGCGGTCCGGCCCGACGGCCTCGACGAGCATCCCAAGATCAAGCAGGAGCTGCTGCTCAACACCGTCGAGGTGATCACCGGGGTGTGCCGCACGGTCGGCGAGGTGACGGCCGATCTCGCCGGTTCGCTGGAGCTCGTGCGCTCGGTGACCGACCCGCTGGGCGTCGAGCTGTTCTGCGCCGGCACGCACCCGTTCTCCTCGTGGTACCAGCAAAAAGTCACCGACAAGGCCCGTTACGCCAAGCTGATCGAGCGCACGCAGTGGTGGGGCAGGCAGATGCTGATCTACGGCGTGCATGTGCACGTCGGTCTCGACCACCGCGACAAGGCCCTGCCGGTGCTGGACGCGCTGCTGAACTACGCGCCCCATTTGCAGGCGCTGTCGGCGTCCTCGCCGTACTGGGGTGCGGAGGACACCGGGTACGCGTCCAACCGCGCGCTGATGTTCCAGCAGCTGCCGACCGCCGGGCTGCCGTTCCAGTTCCGCGAATGGGCGGAGCTGGAAAGCTACGTCGAGGACATGTTCCGCACCGGCGTGATCGATCATTTCTCCGAGATCCGCTGGGACATCAGGCCGGCGCCGCAGTTCGGCACCATCGAGATGCGTGTGTGCGACGGCCTGCCGACGCTGGAGGAGGTCGCCGCGATCACGGCCCTGACGCAGTGCCTCGTCGACGACTTCAGCGAACGCCTCGACCGCGGCGAACCGCTGCCCTCCCTGCCGCCGTGGCACGTGCAGGAGAACAAGTGGCGCGCTGCCCGTTACGGGCTGGACGCGATCATCATCCTCAACGCGGCCGGTGACGAGCGGCTGGTCACCGACGATCTGCTGGACCTGCTCGACCGGCTCGAACCGGTGGCGCGGCGGCTGGACTGCGCCGAGGAGCTGCGGAGCGTCGAGACGATCTTGACCTACGGCGCCAGCTACCAGCGGCAGCGCGCGGTCGCGCGAGAGCACAACGGCAGCCTGAAGGCCGTGGTGGCGTCCCTGATCGCGGAGATGCGCGACGGGATCGGAAAGGATCGGTAGTACCCGTCCACCGCCGTGGGCGAAGACATGTGGCACCACGGCTAGTCTCCCACCATGCGCGTAGTCATCGCCCCGGACAAGTTCAAGGGCTCATTGCCGGCCAAACAGGTCGCGGACGCGATAGCGGCGGGTTTCCGGCTGGCGGTGCCGGACGTGGAGACGGTGGAGTGCCCGATCGCCGATGGGGGCGACGGCACGGTCGCCGCGGCGGTGGCGGCCGGTTTCACGTTCGTGCCGGTCGAGGCGACCGGGCCGACCGGGGAACGCGTCGACACCGGCTACGCGCGCCACGGCGACACGGCCGTCGTCGAACTCGCGGCCGTGTCCGGGCTCAGCCAGCTGCCGGGCGGCAAGCTCGCGCCGCTCACCGCGAACACGATCGGTGTCGGCGAACTGATCCGCCGCGCGTTCGACGACGGCTGCACGCGCATCGTGCTGGGGCTCGGCGGGAGTTCGAGCACCGACGGCGGCGCGGGCATGGTGGCGGCGCTGGGCGTGCGGCTGCTCGACTCGCACGGCGTGGACCTGCTGCCGGGCGGCAAGGCGCTGCTGGACGTGGCGCGGGTGGACCTGGACGGGCTCGATCCCCGGGTGCGCTCGGCCTCGGTCGTGGTCGCCAGCGACGTGGACAATCCCCTGCTCGGTGAGCACGGCGCGGCGGCGGTCTACGGGCCGCAGAAGGGCGCGACGCCGCAGGACGTGGCCTTGCTGGACGAGGCTCTGCGCCGGTTCGCCGAGGCCGTGGACTTCGACGCGGCGTCCCTGCCCGGCGCTGGCGCGGCGGGCGGGACCGGCTACGCGGCGCTGGCGATACTGGGCGCGCGGTTCCGTCCCGGGATCGACGTCGTGCTGGAGATGACGGGCTTCGAGCAGAAGCTGGCGGGCGCGGACCTGGTGGTCACCGGTGAGGGTGCCGTCGACGAGCAGACCCTGCGCGGCAAGGGCCCGGCGGGCATCGCCGCCGCGGCGCGGGCGCGGGACATTCCGGTCGTGGCGATCGCCGGGCATCAGGCGCTGGCCCCGGAAGTCCTTGCGCGACACGGGTTCTCCGGCGCCTACGGGCTCACCGACATCGAGCCCGACCTCGACCGCTGCATGAACAACACCGCGGAACTACTGGAGAAACTCGCCGCGCAGGTCGCCACGGAACGGCTTTAGGCGAACATCGTCTTCCACTCCTCCAGCGAGCGGGGCCGGTAGACGAAGTTGCTCTCCTTCACCGAGGACAGCGACGCCGAGGGCGCGGCCGAGTACTGGTGGCCGGGGAACACCACGGGATCGCCGTCGAGGCCGGCGAGCCAGCGCAGGCTGTGGTACATCGCCTCGGCGTCTCCGCCGGGGAAGTCGGTGCGGCCACAGCCTTCGAGGAACAGGGTGTCGCCGGCGACGAGCCTGCCGTCGACCAGGAAGCACTGGCTGCCCGGCGTGTGGCCCGGCGTGTGCAGCAGCCGGATCGGGATGTCGCCGACGCGCACCTCGTCGTCGTGGTCGTGCCCGGTCAGGTCCGTCGCGGACAGCCCGGTGACCCGCTGCACCCACTCGGTCTCGTTGCGGTTGACGTGCACCGGAACCGGTTCGCGGGCGAGCAGTTCCGCCAGCCCGGCCAGCGTGAAGCCCATCATGCTGCCGC
Source organism: Amycolatopsis acididurans (assembly GCF_012328925.1). GTDB lineage: Bacteria > Actinomycetota > Actinomycetes > Mycobacteriales > Pseudonocardiaceae > Amycolatopsis_E > Amycolatopsis_E acididurans. The sequence goes on along the minus strand of NZ_JAAXLS010000004.1, from coordinate 154,495 downwards.
CGACGTGATCGGGGTGGTGGTGCGTCGCCAGCACACCCTTGAGCCGCATGTCGTCGGCCGCGAGCACGTCCAGCAGATCCCCGACCGCGTAGGCCGGGTCCACGATCATCGCCTCGCGCGTCTCCGTGTCCCCGATCAGGTAGGCGAAGTTCACCATCTGGGTGGCGACCGGGTCGCCGACGGCGAAGTCGCGCCCCGACAGCAGCTGGCGGAAGTACAGGCGGTCCGTCATGCCAAGCAGAGTAGCCGCGGCGCGCAGCGCCTCCGTTGAGGGTGGCGGTGGACGACCGGCACACCTAGAGCCTCATGCGAACGGCGTCTTCGGACGCTCCTGCTTCACGCCGTCCACGTAGACGTCGACCTTCTCGTCGTAGAAGCACAGCAGGCCCTGCACCTTCTGGCTCTCCGGCAACGGCGTCCGGTAGTACCAGACGATGTCCTCGTGCAGCTTGCCGCCGGCGCGCACCGAGTAGTACTCCGCCTCCCCCTTGTAGGGGCAGCGGGTGATGGTGTCGCTCGGCTCCAGCAGGTCCAGCCGCACATCGGTCTTCGGCAGGTAGTACCGCGTCGGCAGTCCGGTCTCGAACAGCAGGTGCGGGCTGCGCGTTTCGGCGACGGTCACGCCGTCGACCTCGATGCGCACGTGCCGCGAACTGGCCAGGATGTCCACGCGTTTATGCGGGTCGCGGGGGTGGTCGAAGATCTCCTCGTCCTCCTCGAACCACATATCCATCGCCGCGAAGTCGAACCGCACGTGGCCGTGCAGCTCCTGGATCGGCGATTCGGGGTATTCGGCGGCGGCACCGGCCGCCTCGTGCTCGCCGGCACGGACGTCGTAGATCACCGCGTCCCCACGGCTGGGCGAGTGCTCGGTTTTGCCGGTGGGCACGAGCACGTCGGCCACGATGTCCTCGCGCGGCAGGTAGTAGGCCGGGTAGTACGGAATCTCCCAGACCAGCAGCGGGCGCGTGGTGTCGGCGATGATCTTGCCGCCCAGCACGACGCGCACCCTCTTGGCACCTCGTTCGACCTTGACCCGGCCCCGCGTGTCAGTGCTCATACCCGGCACAACCACGCCGCGCGCGGCCTTATTTCCCGGCGACGGCCGCGACCGGCCCATGCCGCGCGACGAGGTCGCGCGCCATTTCCTTGGCCCGCAGCGCGGCGTCGAGGTCGCCCTCGGAGGCCGCGATGATCGAGCCCTTCATCAGGATGTGCCAGGAATGCGCGAACGTTTCGGTGTCGCACAGCCCGGCCTCGTCGGCCAGCCTCCGCACCACGTTCCTGATGTTGCCCAGATACCGGATGCTGGCGCGCCCGAGCGGATGCGCGGGACCCATTTCCAGCAGCACGTTGATGAACGAGCAGGCGTCGAACTCCTCCGGGCGGCGGAACCAGCCGTCGAAGACGTCGAAAATCGCCAGCAGCTGCTCCAGCGGGCCGGTGCCGAGTGCGCGCGCCCGCGTCTCCACGAAACCGAGCGTCCACACCTGTTCGCGCCGGTCGAGGAACGCGAGCACCAGGTCGTCCTTCGACGGGAAGTGCCGGTAGAGCGTGGCCTTCGCGACCCCCGACCGGCGGATCACCTCATCGATACCCACGTCACGGATACCTCGCCGGGAGAACAGCTCATAAGCCGTGGTCAGGATGCGTTCGCGCGCACCCTCACGCACACTGGCCTTGCCCTCGATACTCATGACCGTCCCAGCATAGACCTGGACACAATGCAAGTCCTTTGATAAGACAGACCTGTCTGCCTCTGCCTTTCCTCGGGGAAGGAGGATCGATGCTCCAGGAACTGGCACTCTCGCGTCGCACAGCCGACGGCGAGACCATCGTCTACGTCACCGGTGAGCTCGACGCCCACACCGCCCTGGACCTGGCCGAAGCGCTCGGCAAGCAGCTGAGGCCCGGCGTGCACGACGTGATCGTCGACGTCGGCGATGTCACGTTCATGTCCGCCGCCGGGTTGCAGGCACTGCAGGAGGCCGCCGAGGCCGCCCACGCGACGGGCGTGCGGCTGCGCGTCGATGTCGGGAAGTCACAGGCCGTGCGGCGCGTCCTGCTCGCCGCCGGCGGCGAGCACCTCCTGCCGCTGACCGGGGCCGCGCGGGCCGCCTGATCCCGTTTGCCCTGACCGGCCAGGGGTATGCCCGGGGGCATGAACATGCCCGAGTACGAACGGCTGCGCGCGCTTCTGTCCGATGTGGACTTTCCGTGTGACCGTGCGGAGTTGCTCAGGCAGGCCGCGGCGCACGGGGCCGACGACTCCACCCTCGGCCACCTGAGCTGCCTGCCCGATGAGCATTACGCCGGGTACGAGGCGGTCGTCGCGGCGCTGGCGCAGAACGTCTGATGCGGCTGACCAAAAGCGATCTGTCGCGCCCGGGCATCAGCCGTCGCCGGTGCGGTCGTGGTTTCCGGTATTTCACTCAGGAGGGTGAGCCTCTGCAGGAGGAGGACACCCTCCGTAGGATCCGCGAGCTGGTCATCCCGCCCGCGTGGCGCGACGTCTGGATCGCAGCGCGGCCCGACTGCCATATCCAGGCCGTCGGCGTCGACGACGCGGGTCGCCGCCAGTACATCTACCACCGGCAATGGCGCCGCGAACGGGACGAGGAAAAACATGAGCGGGTGCTGGAGCTCGCACGGAGGCTGCCCGAGTGGCGGCTGCGCGTGGCCGAAGATCTGGACACCCGGGGCCTCAACCGCGAGCGTGTGCTCGCCGCATCGCTGCGGATGCTCGACCGGGGCGTTTTCCGTACCGGCAGCGAGGAATACGCCGAGGCGAACGGCACTCGGGGTGCCGCGACGCTGCTGAAGCAGGACGTCCGCATCCGGCGGGAAACGATCGTGTTCCGCTACACGGCCAAGGGCGGCATCGAACGCGCGCACAGCATCACCGACGAGACTCTCGCGTCGGTGATCAGGTCGCTGCGCCGGGCCCGTTCGGGCAGCGATCGCCTGCTCGTGTACCGGCAACGCGACGGCTGGCACGAACTGCACGCCGACCAGATCAACGAAAGGTTCAAGGAACTGGCCGGCGAGCAGTTCACCGCGAAGGATCTGCGCACCTGGCACGCGACCGTGCTCGCGGCCGCGGCGTTCGCCGCCGCCGGGCCCGCGAAGTCCAAACGGGCCTTGAAACGTACGCAAGCCGCCGTGATGCGGGAGGTCGCCGAAGAACTGGGCAACACCCCTGCGGTCGCGAAGCGCTCCTATGTGGACCCGCGGGTCGCACGAGCGTACGAAGAAGGCGTCACGATCGAGGTCGATCTCGACCGCATCTCCTCCGAAACCGACCGGGAGAAACTCGAACTGGCCGTGCTGCGGATGCTTTCCCGCGTTTGACTTGTCGTGGAAGAGGTACCTGGGCGGTGTGTGGTTGCTGCGACTGCCCGGGGTCTACCGCCCGCAAGCGGACACCCGATTGCTGCTGGGAGCGTTGCGGGACGCGCGGGTACGCGAAGGTGCCAGGGTGGCCGATCTCTGTACGGGGTCCGGCATCGGCGCGCTCGCGGCAGCTCGTGCCGGGGCGAGCGAAGTGCTCGCCGTGGACGCCTACCGTCCTGCCGTGTTCAGCGCGCGGTTCAATGCCGCGGTGCGGCGGCTGCCGGTGCGGGTACGGCACGGTGACGTGACGAGCGCGCTCGAGGCCGCGCCCTTCGATCTCGTGCTCAGCAATCCACCATACGTGCCTTGCCCGTCCGCCGCGCCCTCCCCCGGTGCGGCGATGGCCTGGGACGCGGGCTGGGACGGCCGCCGTTGCCTGAACGTGTTGTGCGACAACGCGTTCGACATGCTGAGCCCCGGCGGCACCATGCTGCTGGTCCACTCCAGAGTCTGCGGCGCGCTGCGCACCGTGGAGTCCCTGCGCGACAAGGGGTTGAAGTCGTCCATTGTGGCGCGCTCGATCGAGCCGTTCGGCCCGGTGATGCGGGAGCGCGCCGGCTACCTCGCCGACGCCGGTCTCATCGAGCCCGGTGAGCGGCAGGAGGAACTGGTGGTGATCCGTGCCGACCGAGTCGAACGCTGACGCGCGCAGGGTCAGGCTGGTGCGGGGCGGCCCGATGCTCATCGAGGGCCCGGTGGAACTCCAACTCCCGGACGGCTCGACCGTCTGCTCGGACCGGTTCGTCGTCGCGGTGTGCGCGTGCCGGCGCAGCCGCCGCTATCCCTTCTGCGACACCAGTCACCGCCGCAAGGCACGCAAGGAAGTCTGACCGTCCCGCCACGACGTCAGCACGTGCTCGGCGAAGCGGTCCTCCAGCAGGCCTGTCGCCTGGATACCGAACACGACGTCCCCGGCCAGTTCCGGTTCGGACTCCAGCAGGCCGCCGATCACGTCCCGGCGCAGGACCTGCTCGTGCACGGCGTCGGCCTCGATGTGCTCCAGGTAGAAGGCACGGCACGCCTCGGGCGCTCCCAGCCGTTCGAGTCCGGCATCGATTCTCGCGACGCTCGGCGAGCTGGTGATCTCCACCGTGCCGAAGTGACCGACGAGCGCGCCGCGCAGTCCACGGTGCAGGCCGAAGGCCGACATGAGGTTCACGATCGCGAGCATGCACGCGGGCGCCTGGTCGAGGTAATGCAGATAGCCGGTTTCGAGTCCGGCGGCGGCGAGCACGTCCTCGTACAGCTGGGCGTGCACGCGTTCGGCACGCCCGCCGCCGAACTCGTCGAACTCGACGGCGACGAGCGCGGCCTTGGCGCGCCCGCGCAGCCGGGGAATCGCCCATGCGTGCGGGTCGGCCTCCTTGAGGTGGTAGATCGAGCGGTGCGCGAAGTACTCGCACACCTGCCACCATTCGGCATCGTCGGCGAGGAACCCGCTGACACCGCCACCGGAGTCGACCAGCAGCTCGTCGAGCTCTCCTTCGACGTCCTGCCCACCGGTCGTGCCCGCGCGCAGTCCGGCCAGGAACACCCGCTCCATCGCCGCGCGCAGCCGCAGGAGCCCGGAATCCCATTCCCAGTCCGCGTCCACGCCGTGGAAGCCCTGGTAGTGCAGCTCGTAGCACAAATACAGGGCGAGTTGCAGATCGTCGCCGAACGCGTCGGCGTCGGCGACACCGACCGGTTCGGGGAATTCGCCGGGTCGCTCACGTCCCAGCGCGTCGATGAGGGCTTGCGACAGCGGCCCGCGCGGTTGCGGGAGTGCGGCGGTCATATCGGGAACCCCTCAGTGCGTCAGCGGCGGGAGCGGGCGCGTGGCCGGGCCCTGGATCACCGAGCCGTCCGTGCCGAACCGCGAACCGTGGCACGGGCAGTCCCAGGTTTTCTCGGCGTTGTTGAACGCGACGAGACAACCGAGATGCGTGCAGTGTGCGCTGACCTCGCGCCGCTGTCCGTCCTCGGCCTGATAGATCGCGGCGAACTGGCCGCCGTTGCGCCGCCGCACCGCGCCCGTGCCGGGCGCCAGGTCGTCCACTGTGGATGTGGCGGCGCGAACGTGGTCGCCGACGAGGTGCTTGGCGACCGTCGCATTGTCCTTCAGCAGCGTGAAGGACGAACGAAGATCGAAACGGTTGGGGTCGAACAGCGAGGCATAGGGGCTTTCCTCGCCGCGAATCAGCTTGTCCAGCAACAGGCCCGCCGCCGTGCCGCCGGTCATCCCCCACTGACCGAAGCCGGTGGCGACCCACAGGTGCTTCGTCGCCGGATGGTACCGGCCGACGTAGGGTATCGAGTCCAAAGTAGACATGTCGTGCGCGGACCAGCGGTGGCTCACCTTCGTGATGCCGAGGCCGGCGGCCGCTTCGGCGAGCGAGCGGTAGCGGGCTTCGACGTCGATCTGTTCGCCGGTGCGGTAGTGCGCACCACCGACGAGTACCTTGCCGTCGTAGGAGCGCACCGAGCGGTGGGTGTTCGCGTCCAGGTACATGCCCGACGGTCCCCGGCCCTCGCCCGCAACGACGAGATCGCGCACCGGTTCCAGGCGCGCGAAGAACAAACCGCGGTCGAAGATCGGATAATGCGTCGCCACCACCACGTCTCGAGCGCGGACGCGGCCGTGCGTGGTGTGCACGACGGGCACCGAGCGCTCGTCGACCTTGATCACGGGCGCGTGTTCGACGATCACGCCACCGTGGCGTTCGATCGCCTCGGCCAGCCCCAGCAGCCAGCGGCGCGGGTGGAACTGCGCCTGCCGCGTGAAACGCACCGCGCCGACGGCGTGCACCGGCAGTTCGATCTCCCGGACGAGACTCGCCGGCATCCCGGCTTCCTGGGCCGCCTGGGCTTCGCGTTCGAGCCGGCCGAGGTCGCGGCGCCCGGTGGCGTAGACGAAGCTGTCCTGCCGCTCGAAGGAGCAGTCGATGCCCAGCCCGGCGCCGGTGGTGGCGATCCATTCGAGCGCGTCCAGCTGGCTGCGGCCGTAGCGGCGGGCGGCGTCGAGACCCTTGCGGGACTTCAGATGCGCGTATTTGAGCGCGTGCTGGGCGCTGACTTTCGCCGTCGTGTGGCCGGACACGCCACTCGCGACCCGCGCGGCCTCGAGCACGACGACCGAACGGCCCTCGGCGGCCAGCCGGAACGCGGTGGTCAGCCCGGCGATACCGGCGCCGATCACGACCACGTCCGCCTCCGCGGGCAGCGGCCGGTTGCTCCGGTCTGGTGCGGGCGCGGTGTCGATCCACAGGGACAGCGGGGCGGGCAGGTCCATGACCACGGAGTGCCCGGACCGCTCTCCCGCCAAACGACGCTTACCGTCGCTTGCGGGTGATGACGCGCCAGTCGTCGCTGCGGCGGCCGGGAACGTAGGGCGAGTCCAGCCGTTTCGCCGTGATGCCGCGCAGCCCGTTGGCCAGCGCCGCGTCGAGCACGTCCGCGCCGCCGCCCGCGTAGTGCTGCGGCACGCGCCAGCTCTCGCCCTCCAGCTTGAGTTTCCGCAGCCGCTGCCGCCGCCGTGTGTACGGCTCGTCCAGGCAGGACCGGCCGTCCAGGTGCAGCACGTCGAAGGGCAGGTAGAGCACGGGAATCCGGGCCACGAGCCGCTTGATCTGGCGTGCGTCGGCGGCCGAGGCGCGTTCGCGCAGGGCGTGCGCGCTGGGCCTGCCACCGTCCATCGCGATCAGCTCACCGTCGAGCACCACCTCCGTCGCGCCGAGCTGCTCACCGAGCCCGCGCAGTTCCGGATACGCCGCGGTGATCTCGTCACCCTCGGCGTCGCGCAGCACCAGCCTGCCGCCTTCGACGCGCGCCTGGGCGCGCTGCCCCTCCCAGAGGAACTCATACCCCCAGCCCTCGTCGTCGGCGGGCAGGCTGCCCTTGCGCGGCAGCATGGGCGGCACGAACTCGGGCAGCCCGGCGAAGTCGCGGCGCTGCGGCGGGTCCACGCGCCGCACGATCCAGTCGCGTTTCTCGCCGTCCTTGTGCCGGTTGACGAACAGGTAGGTGCCGCGCACCTTCGTCCCGGACAGCCGCACCTCGACCTTGTGGTCGTTCCAGTGCAGCGTCTCGTAGGTGCCGCGATCCCAGATCGTCATCGTGCCGCCGCCGTACTCCCCGGCCGGGATCTCGCCGGAAAAGCTCGCGTACTCCAGCGGATGGTCCTCGGTGTGCACGGCCAGCCGGGTAGTGTCCGGTGTCGTGGGCAGTCCCTTGGGCACCGCCCACGAAACCAGCACGCCCGCGCGTTCGAGGCGCACGTCCCAGTGCAGGCGCCGCGCGTGGTGCTCCTGGATCACGAACACGTCGTCATGGCCGCTGGGCAGCGGCGCTTCCTCCGGCACCGGCTCCGGGGTCCGCTGGGGATCCCGTTTCCGCCGGTACTCGCTGAGGTCGGGCACACGCGCAGGGTACCCGTGCGGGGGCGTGTTTACCTCGCCTCGATGAGGGGATCTTAAGGGGCGTGGAAACCAAGAACATCTTCGTCGTGGGCCTCGAGGACGCGAACCTGCGCACCCTGAGACGAGTGCCGGGGGCGGAGCACTATCGCTACCACCCCCTGCTCACCGTGTCCGAAATCCAGGAAGGCGAGATCCCCATCGCCGAACTGATGGACAAGGCCGTCGCCGAACTCGACCGGTTCGACGGCAGGATCGACGCGATCGTCGGCTACTGGGACTTCCCGGTGACCAGCCTGGTGCCGATCCTGTGCGACCGCTACGGACTGCCGAGCCCGAACCTGGACGGCGTCATCCGGTGCGAGCACAAGTACTGGAGCAGGCTGGAACAGCAGAAGGTGACCGACGCGCATCCGAAGTTCGCGCTGGTCGACCTCGACGGCGACGACCGGCCACCGCGGGGCATGAACTTCCCGATGTGGCTCAAGCCGGTCAAGTCGTTCTCCTCGGAACTGGCGTTCAAGGCCAAGGACGAGCGGGGATTCGCCGAGGCCGTCGAGAAGATCCGCGAAGGCATCGAGCGGGTGGGCAAGCCCTTCCAGTGGGTGCTCGACCACGCGCGCGACCTCGAGATGCCGCGCGAGATCGCCGAGACGGGAGCGCTGGCGTGCCTTGCCGAGGAGGCGATGCAGGGCGTGCAGGCCGCCAGTGAGGGATACGTCCACAACGGACACATCGTGGTCAACGGGGTGCTCGACTCGATCAACTACCCGGACAGTTCCTCGTTCCTGCGCCACCAGTACCCGTCTCAGCTGCCGCGCGAGGCCGTCGAGAAGATCGTCGACGTCTCCGAGCGGGTCATCAAGGGAACCGGGCTGGACAACTCCATGTTCTCCGTCGAGTTCTTCGTCGTGCCCGAAAGCGCCGACGTGTGCGTGCTGGAGATCAACGCCCGGCATTCGCAGTCGCACGCGGAGATGTTCGAGTTCGTGGACGGCGTGCCCAACCACCACTGCATGGTCGAGCTGGGCCTTGGCAACGAGCCGAACATGCCGCGAGGGCAAGGAGAATACCGGTTCGGCGCGAAGTGGTACTACCGCCGCTTCGCCGACGGGATCGTGCGCAGGCTGCCCACCGAGGAGGAGCTCGAGCAGCTGGCGCGTGACATTCCCGGCGTGGAGGTCGACCTGGTTCCCGCCGAAGGGCAGCGACTGTCCGATATGGATGCCCAGGACAGCTACAGCTACGAGCTGGCCTTCGTCTACACCGGTGGGGACAGCGAGGACGAGGTCAAGGAGAAGTACCAGCGGGCCATCGACAGTCTGCGATTCGAGTTCGAGGAGGTCTGATCAGCAATGCGTGCGGTCAGCGCACTGCCGTACGAGATCACCGAGGAGGAGCACGTCTGGATTCCGGTGTCCGACGGTACGCGGCTCGCCGCGCGGATCTGGCGCCCGGTGTCGTCCGACGACACACCGGTGCCCGCGATCTGTGAATACATTCCCTACCGCAAGAGGGATCTCACCGCCGAGCGCGACTCCATCCATCATCCCTATCTCGCCGGGCACGGGTACGCGTGCGTGCGCGTGGACCTGCGCGGCACGGGCGAGTCGGAAGGCGTGCTGGTCGACGAGTACACCGAGCAGGAGCAGCTCGACGGCGAGGACGTGCTGGAGTGGATCGCGGCTCAGCCCTGGTGTGACGGCAAAACCGGGATGATGGGCATTTCCTGGGGCGGGTTCAACGCGCTCCAGATCGCGGCGCGGAAACCGGCGAGCCTGCGTGCGATCGTCATCTCGTCCTTCACCGACGACCGCTACTCCGACGACTTCCACTACATGGGCGGCTGCATGCTCACGGACAACCTCGCCGAGGCGGGCACGATGTTCGCCTACAGCACGCTTCCGCCCGATCCCGCGCTGGTCGGCGAGAAATGGCGCGAGATGTGGCAGGAGCGGATCGAGGCCGCGGGCCCGTGGGTCGACGAATGGCTGCGTCATCAGCGCCGCGACGACTACTGGCTGCACGCGTCGGTGTGCGAGACCTACTCCGACGTCCAGGTCCCGGTGCTCGCGTCCAGCGGCTGGGCCGACGGCTACTCCAACGCCGTCACCAGGCTGCTGGCCAACCTCGACGTGCCGCGCAAGGGCCTGATCGGGCCGTGGTCGCACAAGTACCCGCATCTGGGCGAGCCGGGACCGGCGATCGGCTACCTGCAGAAGGTCGTGCGGTGGTGGGACCACTGGCTCAAGGACGAGGAGAACGGGGTCATGGACGGCCCGATGCTGCTGGCCTGGATGCAGGACAGCGTGCCGCCGTCGACGTCCTATGAGGACCGTCCCGGCCGGTGGGTCGGCGAGCCGGTCTGGCCGTCGCCGCACCTCGGCCCGACGACGCATGCGCTGGCACGGCACCGGATCGCCCGGCCCGGCGAGGACGTCGGCGAGGTCGCGCTGAACGTCGAATCGCCGCTGTCGGTCGGCCAGTTCGCCGGGAAGTGGGCCTCCTACAACGCCCCGCCGGACCTGCCCTACGACCAGCGCGAGGAGGACGGCGGTTCGCTGGTGTTCGACACCGACGAGCTGACCGAGACGTGCGAGATCCTAGGTGCTCCGGAGCTGGAGCTGGAGGTGTCGGCGGACAAACCGGTCGCGATGGTGGCCGCGCGGCTGTCGGACGTCGCCCCGGACGGGCGCGCGACCCGCGTGACCTACGGCCTGCTCAATCTCACCCACCGCGGCGGCCACGACAATCCGGCGCCGCTGGAACCCGGCAAACGCTACCGCGTGCGGATGACGCTCAACGGGGTCGCGCAGGCGTTCCCGCCGGGGCACCGGATCCGGTTGTCGCTGTCCACGTCGTACTGGCCGCTCGCCTGGCCGCCACCGGAAGCGGCGTTGCTCACCGTGTACACCGGGACCAGCAAGCTCACGCTGCCGGTGCGCCCGACCGGCGAGGACGACGACGTGCCGCCGAACCTGTTCGGCGAACCCGAGGGCTGCGAACCGATTTCGACCACCCAGCTCGAATCCGGTGAGCAGCGCTGGAACGTCTCGCGTGATTTGGTGGCCTACGAATCAGCGCTGGAGATCCTCAAGGATTCCGGGACGGTCCGCTTCGACGACATCGATCTGACGGTGTCGCGGCGGGCGTACGAGCGCTACGTCTCGCAGGCCGACGACTTCGCCTCGGCCAACGGCAAGACGGACTGGTCGATCACGTTCTCCCGCGGTGACTGGGAGGCCCGCACCGACACCCAGATCCTGCTGACCTGCACGAAGGACGAGTTCGTGCTGCACGCGCGGCTGGACGGGTACGAGGGCCCGCACCGCGCGTTCGCCCGTAACTGGCGCTACGCCTTCCCCCGTGACCACGTGTGACCGCCGAGTTTGCCGGAGCAGGAGCGAGGGTAGCCGGGTGCGGTGAAGCCAAGCCTGCGTGGGAAAGCGATGATCGCGTCGATGCGGTTGACGCGGCGTAAGCAGACCTTCGCCGACGTGGGAAAGCTCCATCAGAGCCTCGCCCCGCGGCAGCGACCGGACGACGCCGTGCCACCGGCCTCGGCACGATCGGGTCTGGAGGTCGAACGCGACGAGATCCTCGGACGGCCGGTCTACACCATCCGGCCGCCGCACGGGCGGTCGTCGCGGCACGTGCTGTACTTCCACGGCGGCGCTTACGTGCACCAGATCCAGAAGGATCACTGGAAGTTCCTCGGGCGGCTGGTCAAACGCACCGGCTGCACGGTCACCGCGCCGCTGTACCCGCTCGCGCCGAACCACCGCTACGACCAGACGATCACGATGATCCTGGCCGCGTACAAGGAAAAACTCGGCGAGGTCGCACCGCACGACCAGATCGTGATGGGCGACTCGGCCGGCGGCGGGCTGTCCCTCGTGCTCGCCCGTCAGCTCCGTGAGGAAGGCCGGCCGCAGCCGCAGGAGATCGTGCTGCTCTCGCCGTGGCTGGACATCACGATGTCCGATCCGATGCAGCGCGAGTACGACAAAAAGGACCCCTACCTGGGCATTCCGGGGCTACTGGAGGCCGGAAGGCTGTACGCGGGCGCGCTGGATCCCAGCGACCCGCTGGTGAGCCCCATCAACGGCAACCTGCACGGGCTCGGCGCGCTCACCGTGTTCGTCGGCACGCGGGACGTCCTGCTCTCCGACGCGCGGCGGCTGCGGACGAAGGCCGAGGCCGAACACGTGCCGCTCGAATACCGGGAGTACGAGGGCATGTTCCACGCGTGGGTGCTCGCCACCATCCCGGAGGCACAACGGGCGACCGACCGTATCGCGGACCTGGTGACGAGGGAGCGCGGCCGATGAACACCGCGAGCCGCGCGGACGCGCTGAAGTTCGCGGCCGCGGTGGCGCTGCCCACGGTCGCGGGCGGGGTCATCAAGCGGCGCCGGCGGGTGATGGGGCTGCTGGAGCGGACGCAGGCCGACAGCTCGGCGGTGCGGATGATGCAGACGTTCCGGTCCCGCTACGGCACCGAACCGCTGCGGCTGCCCATCCCCGGCCGGTCGCTGGCGGTCGTGATGTCCCGGCACGACGTGGGCCGGGTGCTCGACGGGACACCGGAGCCGTTCAGCCCCGCGAACCTGGAAAAGCGTGCGGCGCTGGCCCAGTTCCAGCCCCACGGTGTGCTGATCTCCGAAGGCGCCGAACGCGAGCGGCGGCGCGACTTCAACGAACGGGTGCTGCAGACCCAGGACCGGTTGCACCATCTCACGCCGGTGGTGCTGGCCAAGATCCGCGAGGAGGTCGCGTCGCTGCCGGAACGCGGCTCGCTGGACTGGGACCAGTTCGCCGTCGTGTGGTGGCGGCTCGTCCGGCGGATCACCCTCGGCGACGGGGCACGCGACGACAACGTGACCACGGATCTGCTCGCCCGGCTGCGGCTCGCGGCGAACTGGTCCTACCTCGCGCCGCCGCGGAAGGCGCTGCGGCGGCGCGTCATGGAACGGCTGCACGGCCACCTGGAACGCGCCGAGGCCGACAGCCTCGCCGGAACCATCGCCGGCGCAGCGCCGTCGCCGGACATCGACGCGGTCAGCCAGGTCGGGCACTGGTTGTTCGCGTTCGACGCGGCGGGCATGGTGGCGTTGCGGGCGCTGGCGCTGCTGGCCACCCACCCGGAGCAGCGGCACCGGGCGCTGGAGGAGGTCGCGTCCGCGCCGGATCTGCCGTACCTGCGGGCCTGCGTGCTCGACACGGTACGGCTGTGGCCGACGACGCCGGTGATCCTGCGTGATGCCACGAAGGAAACGGACTCGATGGCGGCCGGGACCGCTCTGCTGATCTTCACGCCGTTCTTCCACCGCGACGACGAGAACCTGCCCTACGCGCACAGTTTCGCGCCGGACATCTGGCTGGACGGGCGCGCGCAGGGCAACCCGGCCCTGGTGCCCTTCAGCGCCGGGCCCGGCGAGTGTCCCGCGCGCAACCTCGTGCTGACGGTGACCAGCTGCCTGCTCGCGGAACTGTTACGGGGCAGGGAGTTCCAGCTCACCTCCGGTCAGCGGCTCGGCGCCAGCCGTCCATTACCGGCCACTTTGGACAATTTCGGGCTGGCCTTCTCCGTTCGCGGCCGCGACGGTCTGCTCCAGCAGTAGCGCGATCGTCACCGGGCCGACCCCGCCGGGCACCGGCGTGATGAGCGAGGCCCGCTGACGCGCTTGGTCGAACTCGACGTCGCCGACGTTGCCGGGGTTGTATCCGGCGTCGACCACGACGGCACCGGGTTTGATCCAGTCCCCGCGCACGAACTCCGGTTTGCCCACGGCCGCGACCACGATGTCGGCCTGGCGCACGTGCTCGGCCAGATTCGCGGTGCGCGAATGGCATACGGTGACGGTCGCGTCGCGGGCGAGCAGCAGCATCGCGGCGGGCTTGCCGAGGATCGGGCTGCGGCCGATGACGACGGCGCGCTGGCCCGCCGGGTCGACGCCGTGGGCGTCGAGCAGCCGCACGATGCCGCCCGGGGTGCACGAGACGAACCCGGGCAGCCCGAACGCCATCGCGGCGAACGAGTGCATCGTGACGCCGTCGACGTCCTTGCCGGGCGGAATCGCCTCGAACGCGGCGCGCTCGTCGATGTGGCGCGGCACGGGGTGCTGCAACAGGATCCCGTCGACGGCCTCGTCTTCGCCGAGTTCGGTGATGGCGGCGACCAGTTCGCGCGTGGTTGCCGAGGCGGGCAGCGCGACGTGCCGGGAGTCGATTCCGGTGGCGGCGCAACGCTTCTGCTTCATCCGCACGTAGGTGACCGACGCGGGATCGTCGCCGGCGAGCACGGTCGCGAGGCAGGGTTTGCGGCCGGTGCGGGCGCGGGCGCGGCGCGCCGCGTCGTCGAGGATCTCGCGGGCCAGCGCGGTGCCGGACATGAGGGCCATGGGCGCTCCTTCGGGCGTCGGATCGCCCAGGCGCGCGGCACGGTCGGCTGGGGCCGCTTCCCGGTGGTGCTCCACCTCAGGCGCCAGTCACGGCCCGATGCCACGATACCGGGTGAAGCACGATTAGCCCCACCGTTACGTGGGTACCGGATCGGTTGAGCATCGGCAACACCCGAACGGAGACGCGATGACCACCACGCAGCAAGCGGATCTCATTTCCGTCATCACCTCCGACCACCGGGCGGTGGAGGAGGTCTTCGTCGAGCTGGAGTCGGGGCACGGCACGCCCGACCATCGCAGGCAGCTCGCCGACCACGTGATCACCGAACTGGTCCGCCATTCCGTGGCCGAGGAGCAGTTCATGTACCCGGCGGCCCGCCGCTACCTGGACAACGGCGACCAGCTCGCCGACCACGAGATCCAGGAGCACTCCGAGGCCGAGCAGGTGATGAAGCAGCTCGAGGAGGTTCCGGCGACGGAACCGCGCTTCGAGGAACTCCTGCGGCAGCTGATGAAGGACGTCCGCCATCACGTCGAGGACGAGGAGAAGGACCTGCTGCCGAAGCTGCAGCGCGCCTGCTCCCCGGAAGACCTGCGCGATCTCGGCGAGAAGGTGATGCGCGCCAAGCGGTTCGCGCCGACGCGGCCGCATCCGGGTGCTCCGGACCGTCCGCCGGCCAACCTGATTCTCGACGCCGGGGCGGGCCTGATCGACCGCATGCGGGACGCGCTCAGCAAGAACAAGGACTAGCGGTGACGGCGGCGGGGAGCCCGGTCAGCGGCTCCCCGCCGCCCCTACCAGCGCCACGCCCTGCTCGGTCCACGGCTCGGGGCTCAGCACGACCACGTGGCCGATCCCGAGATCGGCGAACCGGGCGCAACGATCGGCGAACGCCCTCGCGGTCTCGCCGGGAAACAGCCTGGTGCTGACGGTCTTCTCGATCTCGGCGTAATTCCGGCCGAGATCGTCGCAGTGCCGCGCCAGCACCGCGAGCTTGTGCTTGATCGTCCTGCCCCCGTCGGGAATGTCGAAGAAGTTGCACGCGTCGGCGTATTGCGCCACCATTCGCAGCGTCTTGCGTTCGCCCGTTCCGCCGATCAGGATCGGCGGACGCCGCGCCGGTCGCGGGCTGCTGACGGGGTTCTCCAACCGGTAATGCCTGCCCTCGAACGGGCTTTCCTCGCCTGACCACATGTGCAGCGCGATGCGCACGATTTCCTCCATGCGCTCGAACCGCTCCGCGGTCGCGGGAAAGGGCAGCCCCATCGCCCGTGCTTCGCTCTCGTCGTGGCCGGCGCCGATGCCGAACCAGGCCCGTCCGCCGGAGAGCACGTCGAGCGTGGTCGTGGCCTTGACGGTGACCGCCGGCGGCCGGAACGTCGCCGCGGTCACCATGGTGCCCAGTCCTACCCGTTTCGTGCGCGCGGCCAGGAAACCGAGTGTCGTGCAGGCTTCGAGCATCGGATCTCCGGTGCCGTGATGCGGGTCGGCCTGCAGCAGGTGGTCGGCGACCCACAGCGTGTCCACACCGGACTCGTCGGCCGATGCGGCGATATGTCCAAGGTGGACGGAGGGATCGGGCCAGCGGTAGTCGGTGACCGTGACGCTGTATCTCATGATCACGCCTTCGTCAGCAGTTCCAGGTTGTGCCCGTCGGGGTCGGTGAAGTACACGCCGCGGCCGCCGCCCCAGTGGTTGATCTCGCCTTCCTCCCGGTGTAGCGGATCGGCCCAGTACCGCAGGCCCGCCTCGCGGATGCGGGCGAATGCCGCGTCGAAGTCGTCCTCGCCGATCAGGAACGCGTAGTGCTGGCTGTGCACGGAAGGCGCGTCCATGAAGTCGAGCGTCACGCCGTTGCTCAGCTGGACCGGGACGAACGGGCCCATCGGCTGCCCGACCTCGACGCCGAGGATTCCGGCGAGGAACCGGGCGGACGCGGCCCTGTCTCTGGCGTGAACGATCGTGTGGTTCAACTCGGTCCTGCGGGCGGGCGGCGCGATCGGGCTCAGCTGGATGCCGGCCAGCAGCCACCGCCCGTCCCGCCGGACCACGACGTGCGTGGCGCGGAAACTGCCGTCCGCGGGCGTGCCCCGGTATTCGGCGCGCTGCGTGTGGCGCCCGACGACGACCGCCGTGTCGCCGTAGTCGCGCACCGTGGTCTCGTCCCAGGCGAGCGAGTGCGTGACGAGCCCGCCGTTGCGGTAGCGCTCGAGCCAGACCGGCTTGGTCAGCACGAAGCCCAGCGGCCCGACCAGCGTGAAGTCCTCCGTGGTGAGGGCGTCCAGGCCGACCGTGTCGCCGCGCCGCTCGGCCTCCGCCCAGCGCTGTCCGAGTTCGAGCACCTGGTCGTGGGTGGTGGTCATGGTCTCCTCCTGTGGTGAGCGGGAACACCTCAAACGTTAGATATCGAATCGTTCTATGTCAAACCCTTTGATGCTGTACGATCAACGGCGTGCGAAAACCCAGCAGGATGCCCATCGGGTTGCGGCTCGCGAACACCGCCAAGACCGTCGGCCGTGCCTTCGACGACACGCTCGCCGCCGCCGGCGGTTCCAGCCCGGTGTGGCTGGTGCTGCTCACCCTCAAGACACAGGCGATGGCCAGCCAGCGCGAGATCGCCGCCGCGGTGGGCATCCAGGGCGCGACCCTGACCCACCACCTCAACGGGATGGAACGGGACGGCCTCATCACGCGCACCCGCGATCCGGAGAACCGGCGCGTGCACCAGGTCCGGCTGACCGGTCAGGGGGAGGAGATGTTCCACCGCCTGGCCACCGCCGCGCAGGCGCACGACGAGCGCCTGCGCGAGGGTTTCACCGAGGACGAACTGGAGACGCTGGAGAAACTGCTGACCCGGTTGCAGGCCAACGTGACCGCACCGCGGGAGGGTGCGTGACCGTCGCGGGCTGGATCATGCTAGCGGTGTGGTCCGGGCTCGCGGTGTGCCACGGCTGGTTCTGGCGCACCGACCAGCGACTGCCTCCGCTCGTGCCGCCCCGGCGGTGGCCCTCCGTCGCCGTCGTCGTGCCCGCACGCGACGAGGCGGAGGTGCTGCCCACGACCCTGCCGACCCTGCTCGCACAGCGGTACCCGGGACAGGCGCGGGTGATCCTCGTCGACGACAACAGCGGCGACGGCACCGGAGATCTCGCTCGCGGGCTGGCCGCGAGCGCCGGTCTGCCGCTGACCGTGTCCACTCCGGGCGAGCCACCGGCGGGCTGGACCGGAAAGCTGTGGGCGGTGGCGCACGGCGTCGCCGAGGCGGGCGCGGTGGACTACCTGCTGTTCACCGACGCGGACATCGCACACGGACCCGGCACGCTGGAAGACCTCGTGATGGCCGCCGAGGGTGGCCGCGATCTCGTGTCGCAGATGGCGTTGCTGCGCGCGGAAACCGCGTGGGAACGGCTGATCGTGCCCGCGTTCGTGTACTTCTTCGCGATGCTGTACCCGTTCCGGCGCGTCAACAGTCCCCGGGCACGCACCGCCGCGGCCGCAGGCGGCTGTGTCCTCGTGCGACGAACGGTCCTGGAGGAAGCTGGTGGTATCGCGGCGATCCGTGGTGCGGTCATCGACGACGTGGCGTTGGCACGCCTGGTGAAATCGGCGGGCGGCCGGATCTGGCTCGGGCTCGCCGAGACCGTCCACAGTGTCCGTCCATACCCGAGACTCGCGGATCTGTGGCACATGGTCGCGCGCAGCGCCTACACCCAGCTTCGCCATTCGCCCTTGCTGCTCGCCGGGACCGTGCTCGGGATGGCCGTGGTGTTCCTGGCTCCACCGGCGCTCGCGGCCTTCTCCTGGCCCGCCGCGCTGGCGTGGCTGCTGATGGCGGCGACCTTCGTGCCGATGGCCCGCTACTATCGCCGGCCGCGTGCGTCGGGTTTGCTGTTGCCGCTGACGGCTTTTCTCTACACCGCGATGACCGTCGACTCGGCGCGGCGGCACTGGCTGGGGCGCGGGGCGCGCTGGAAAGGCAGGCACTATGAGTAGCCCGCGCACGCTCGCGCAGGCGTACCGGCGCTTTGGCGAGGGCGAGGCCGCCGGAACGTTGTACGAACGCGTCTCCATCGCCGTGAGCGAGTCCGGCGAAGCGTTGCGCGCCATCGAGACGGCACCCGCACGCAAGCGGCAGCCCGCCGTGATCCTCGCCGCTCTGCACGATCTCGCCCTCGCCGGACGCGCTCCGGCACTGGCCGGGGCCTACGCGGCCGGAAACGCCGAAGCGGCCGCCGGTGCGGCGATCGAAACGTTGCTGAAGCTGACCGGCGAGGTGGTGGACATCGCCGCGCACCGGCGGCCACGTCCCGACGAGACCGGGCACGGCGCGGTGTTGTATCCGGCGATAGCGGAGGCGGCGCACCGCGTGGGCACGAACGCCATCGGCCTGATCGACGTGGGCTGCCCGGCCGCACTCAATCTCACCGTCGATCGCGCCGGTATCGACTACAGCAACGGGCAATCGCTGGGCGATCCTTCGTCTCCGGTGCGGCTGTCGGCTTCGGTCGTGGGTGAGCGGCCCGTCCCGGCGCGCGCGATACCCGAGGTCCTCGCCCGGATCGGCGTCGACAGCGATCCGGTCGACGTGACCGACGCCGACGAGGCCCGGTGGCTGCGTGCGTGCGTGTGGCCGGACCAGCGGGACCGGGCCGCCAGGCTCGAAGCGGAACTGGCGCTGGCGGCGGCGGAACCTGCGCTGCTGCTGCGAGGTGACATCGTCGAGACGCTGCCGGACGCCTTCGCCCGCGTGCCCGAGAGCGCCCTGCCCGTCGTCACCACGACCTGGGCGTTGTCGCGTCTCCCGCTCGAAGGCCGCCTGCGCTTCCTGCACCGCCTCGATCAGGCGGCGACGCACCGGCCGGTCGCCTGGGTGTCGGCGGAGGGAGTCGGTGTCGCGCCGTCGATCCCGACGATGGGCGATCGCCACGCCTCCGGCCACAGCATCATCGGCCTGGCCGTGTTCGGCCACTCGACGATGCACGCGCAGGCCCTCGGCCGCTGCTGGTCGAAGGGCCGCATGCTGGCCTGGCTCGCGAAACCCTAAGCGGCCGCCCGCAAATCCGCCACCAGCGCGGCATAGGCGTCGTCCCGGTCCGGAGCCCGCAGCACCGAAGACGGGTGCACGGTCGGCACCACCCACTCCGGACGGCCGTCGAACTCCCCGGGCGCGTCGAGCCGCTCCCCGCGGTGCGCGGTCACCCGGAACGAGGGCCCCATCAACGACTGCGCCGCCGTCGCGCCCAGTAGCACGACCAGTTCCGGTCGTACCGAGTCCAGCTCCGCGAGCAGCCACGGGCGGCACGCGACCACCTCGCCGCGCGAAGGTTTCTTGTGGATGCGCTGCTTTCCCCGTTCCGCGCGCACGAACTTGAAATGCTTCACCGCGTTGGTCACGTAGACCTCGTCGCGGTCGATCCCCGCCTCGGCCAGTGCCCGGTCGAGCAGACGCCCGGCGGGCCCGACGAACGGTTCACCCTCGCGGTCCTCACGGTCGCCGGGCTGCTCCCCCAGCATCAGCACGCGCGCGTTCGCCGGGCCGGCACCGAAAACGGTCTGCGTCGCGTCCTGGTACAGATCGCAGCCGGCACAGCGAAGGGACGCCTCCCGCAGCCGGGACAGCTCGTGGCTGTCCGGCACGAACGGGGAGGCGTCCCGCTTGGCCGTAGCCGGCATCAGTGGCCGGGACGGTCGACGTCGCCGCGCCAGGCACCGGTCTCCTGGCCACGGTCCTCGATGAACCGCTTGAACCGCTTCATGTCAGCGTTGACGCGGTGGTCGAGCACGCCGAGCTTGTCGGCGACGTTCTCCACGAAGCCCTCCGGGTCGATGTCCATCTGCGCGGTGACTCGCGTCTTCCCGTCGTCGATGCGGTGGAACGTGATGACACCGGCGTGATTCGGCCCGCTGTCGGAGCGCCACGCCACCCGCTCGTCCGGGTGCTGCTCGGTGATCGTCGCGTCGAACTCACGCTGCACGCCACCGACCTTGGTCACCCAGTGCAGATGCCTGTCGTCCAGCTGGCGGATCTGCTCGACACCTTCCATGAATTCGGGGAAGGACTCGAACTGCGTCCACTGGTTGTATGCGGTATGCACCGGCACATCGACGTCTACGGATTCGGTGATGGTGCTCATTGTTCTCCTCGACTCTCCCTTCTGCGTTCCGCTTTCCGGGTACCTCACGCGAGGGCGTTTACACGTCAGGCGGCGGGCTTGAGAAGCACCTTCACCGCGCCGTCGCGCTTCTCCTGGAACATCCGGTACGCCTCGGGCGCCTGCTCCAGCGGCAGGTGGTGGGTGGCGAGGTCCTCGACCCCGAGCGGATCGGATTCCTGCTGCACCAGCGGCAGCACGTCGCCGATCCAGCGCCGCACGTTGGCCTGCCCCATCCGCAGCTGGATCTGCTTGTCGAACAGCTCCATCATCGGCATCGGATCGAGCATTCCGCCGTAGACGCCGGACAGCGAGATGGTGCCGCCTCGGCGCACCGTGTGGATCGCCTCGTACAGCACGCTGAGCCGGTCGATGCCGGCCTTTTCGGTCACCTTCGCGGCGAGCGGGCCGGGCAGCATGCCGGCCAGTTGCTGCGCCAGCTTGCCGACCGGGGCGCCGTGCGCCTCCATGCCGACCGCGTCGATCACCGAATCGGCACCGCGGCCACTGGTCAGTTCCCTTACCGCGCCGGGAATGTCGCGGTGATCGCGTACGTCCAGCGTCGTCACGCCGTAGCGCGCCGCGAGCGTGAGCCGTTCGGGCACCAGGTCGACGCCGATCACCTTGCCCGCGCCGCGATGCTGCGCGATCCGGCAGCACATCTGACCGATCGGCCCGAGGCCGAAGACCACGACACTGCCGTTGTCCGGAATTCCCGCGTACTCCACCGCCTGCCACGCCGTGGGCACGACGTCGGACAGGTAGACGAAGCGGTCGTCCGGCGGCCCGTCCGGGACCTTGATCGGACCGTAGTGCGCCTGCGGCACGCGGAGGTATTCGGCCTGGCCGCCGGGAACCTGGCCGTAGAGCTTGGTGTAGCCGAACAGCGCCGCGCCCTTGTTGTGCTCGCGCACCTGCGTGGTCTCGCACTGGGTCTGCAACCCGGCGGCACACATGTAGCAGTGCCCGCACGAAATGTTGAACGGCACCACGACCCGGTCCCCCGGTTTGAGATCCCCGGCCTGTGAACCGGTTTCCTCGACCACACCCATAGGTTCGTGCCCGAGGATGTCACCCTCGGTCAGGAAGCCGCCGAGCACCTCGTAGAGGTGCAGGTCGGAGCCGCAGATCCCGCTCGAGGTGATCCGAACGACGGCGTCGGTGGGCTGTTCGATCTTCGGATCGGGCACGGTGTCCACCCGCACATCGCGTTTGCCGTGCCACGCGACCGCTTTCATCGTCTTCCTCTCCCTCATCCGGCAACTGTTTTGCCGGATAGCCGGGAGAAGAACGGGCAAACCTACTCTTCGTCGAGCCAGCCGCGGTCGTGCACGACGTCGAGAACGATCTTGCGGACGCGCAGCAGCTGCTCGGCGGTCAGGCTCGGCACCCCGGTCAGCAGCGCCTCGGTCAGCTCCTCGCGGAACTCCATGCCGGGCACGAAGAAGTCCTCGGCGGGGCGCGCGTTGCGGACCACCCGGACGTTCGACGCCTTGGGGCCGCGCTCGCCATCCTCCACAGTGAACTCGACGACCGCGCCGGGGCCGATCAGCCGCTTGTCCGTTTCGAGGTCGTTGACGTGCACGAAGACGTCCTCGCCGCCACCGTCCGGCGTCACGAACCCATAACCGCGAATCTCGTCGAAACGAACGACTTTACCCGTGACCACCAGCGAACCCCGTCATCGAATCTGGGGCGTGCCCCGCCCCGCAACATCGCGCCAACTTACTCCCTCGCACAGGTTCACACAACGGTGGCGGCGCCGTGTGAATCGTGCCAGAACGGGTATCGCTGCGGGAATGAAGCTGCTCTACAAGCCACTCAGCATGATCGTGAGCGCGCTCGGCGGGGTACTGGCGGGTGCGGTGTTCAAGAAGTCGTGGAAGGCCATCTCCGGTGAGGACGAGGCACCGAGGGCGACCTCGACCGAGCACGCCATCCGCGAGGTGCTGCTCGCGGCGGCGCTGCAGGGCGCGATCTTCGGCGTCGTCAAGGCGGCCGTCGACCGCGGCGGCGCCGAGGCCTACGAGCGCACGACCGGCAGGAAGCTGGACGAGAAGTAAGCGCGCTAGGAGACCGCGGGCAGGTGCGCGGCGTCGGGGAACATGGACAGCGCGCGCAGCGCGGTGCCCAGTTCCGCGACGTCGGCCGGATCCGACAGCGAACGGCCCAGCTCTTCGGTGATCCGTTTGAGCCGGTGGCGCACCGTGTTCGGGTGGCAGTAGACGCGCTCGGCGGTGAGTTTCGTGGACCCGCCGCAGTCGAACCACGCCCGCAGCGTCAGCAGCAGCACGTTGCGGTCCTCCCTGGGCAGCGCCAGCACCGGCCGTAGCACCTGGTGCGCCAGCTGCGCCGACGCTTCCGGGTCACTCGCGACCAGACCCGCCAGCGGCGATTCGGTGAACTGCACGATGCCCGGGGTGCCCGGCATCAGGCTGGACAGCGCCACCCGCGCCAGATGCAGGGCGCGCGCGGTGTTGCCGAGGCCGGTGAACACCGGGCTCACCCCGATCCGGCCGGTCGCGTTTTCCTTGAGCAGCTTCATGACCGGATCGGCCGCGGACGGGTCACGCAGGGACACGACACCGACCTGCAGGTCCGGGCTGAGCCGCCACGCCGACGCGTGATGCCGGTCGCGCAGCGCTTTCTCCATACCCGGCAACGGTTCCCGGCCCAGGCTCGGGGTTTCCGCGGCCACCACGAGGAACGTGCCGTCGAGATTGAGGTCCAGTACGCGTGCGATGTCCCACAGCGTGCCCTCGGTAGCGGTGCCGCCCGCGAACAGCGCCTCCACCAGCGCCAGCCTGCGCTCGTGGTCACGCCGGGTGATCTCCGCGAGCGTCTGCCGGTAGGTCGTGGTGAGCACCTCGATGTAGTCGTCCATCAGGGCCCAGATCGCCCGCGTGGCCACCACGACCGTCGCGGTGTCGTCCCCGCCGAAGTCCACGAACCGTTGCCACACCTCGGTGAAGCCGATCCGGAAGGCCCGCAGCATCTCCGGCAGTGGCGCACCCTGCCGAGCACGCTCCCGGCCGGTTTCGGCCGCTTTGGACAAATCCGGCGGTTCCGGTTTTTCCAGTGCCCGCAACAGAAAAGACAGATTCGAGTCGCAGGAGACCCACAGGTCCCGATGGGACACGAACGTTTCGTCGCGATAGACCGCCATCTCGTCGATGATCTTGGCGTACGTGGATTCGATCATGTCCGGCATCCGCGCCCACACCGCGGCGGCCAGTTCCGCCACGGCGGGCTCGGCACCCTGATACCGCATTTCCCTCACCGTGTCGCTTCCGGTCCTCCTCGTCGAGGCCCTGAAGTGGTCATCTAACACGACTCAGCGACACTTGGCGCGCTGGCAGCAGAAAGCCCCGCAACCACGGAGATTGCGGGGCTTTCCTGCCGCTGATGCGGAATTACATCTTTGTGGCCGCGCTCTTGATGGCTTCCCTGATCCGGTGATAGGTACCGCACCGGCAGATGTTGCGGATCTCGTCGAAGTCCGAGTCGCCGATCTCGTGGCCTTCGGACTTGGCCTGCCGGACCTTCGCGATCGCCGCCATGATCTGGCCCGGCTGGCAGTAGCCGCACTGCGCGACGTCGTGCTCCAGCCACGCCTCCTGCATCGGGTGCAGCTGGCCGGTCTTCGGGTCCTCCAGACCCTCGATCGTGGTGATCTCGTCGGTCGGCTTGATGTCGGACACCTGCACCGAGCAGGGGTTGAACGCCTTGCCGTTGATGTGGCTGGTGCAGGCCTTGCAGACGTCGAGCCCGCACCCGTACTTGGGGCCGGTGACGCCGAGCAGGTCACGCAGCACCCACAGCAGGCGCACGTTGTCCTCCGTGTCCACCGTGACCTGCTTGCCGTTGAGGATGAACGAGTGTTTAGACACGAAAAGCTCCTAGAGACTGTTTGAGTGTGGGTTGCGTGGCGGTGCCCGCAGCGGTGCCCGCCGCCGTCCTCACAGCAAGCGGCTCCGCCGCTTACGAGCATTGCCCTAATACGCGTACTTCAGGCCGTCGGTCGGCGAGTCGGGAATGGACGGAACGCGCGGCAGCGGCTCGAAGCTCAAGGTGCCGTGGTTGATCGGGAACATCGTCGGCATCTTGCCCATCGCCCGCCCGTAGGCACACGCGGCGGCCGCGAACGAGCTGGCGACGCCCAGCTCCCCGGCACCGCCCGGCTCCCCGTTCGGCGGCATCACGATGACCTGCGTGTCCGGCGGCGTGTTCCACTGCCGGGTGTAGAAGAAGTTGTCCCAGCTGCCCTCCAGCGGCAGCCCCTTGTCGATGTGCAGGCTCTCGGTCAGCGCGAGGCCGATGCCGTCGTTGATGCAGCCCAGCATCTGTGCCTCGAGGCCCTTGGGGTTGATCGGCAGCCCCGCGTCCACGGCCATGACCGCCTTGGTGATGCGCGGGCCGGTGACCGCCTCGCGGATCTTGCGGTTGACCGTCTGCGGACGGCAGTCGATCTCCATCAGCACCGCGCTGCAGCTCTTGTACTCCGAGTGGAAGGCGATGGCCTGCGCCGTGCCCGCCGGCATCTTGCGGCCCCACTGCCCGACCTCGGCGACCTTCTTCAGCGCCGCGCGGAACCGTTCCTCCTTGATGAACGACAGCCGGAACTCCAGCGGGTCCTGCCCGAACTTCGCGGCCAGCTGGTCCACCATCAGCTCGCGGGCGCAGGTCACGTTCGGCGAGTACACGTTGCGCATGCTGCCGGTGTGGAACCCCAGCGTCACCTCGTTGAGCAGCTGCGTGGTGACACCGAAGTTGTAGGGCACCGACTGGGACAGGTCGAACACCGTCTGGGAGAAGCCCATCTGGCCCGGGGGCAGCTTGGCCGCGACCGAGGTGAGGATCTCGCCGAGGCCGTGGTCCCATTCGGTGGACGAGCTGGTGTGCCGCTGCTCGTAGCTGACCACGTTGCCCGCGGCGTAGTTCACCCTGATCCGGGACAGCGACATCGGGTGCGCGCGGCCGTGCCGGAAGTCGTCGGTGCGGTGCCACATCAGCTTGACCGGCTTGCCGATCTTCTTCGAGATCTCGGCGGCCTCCAGCGCCGCGTCACCGAAGAGCTTGCGGCCGAAGGAACCGCCACCCTGCATGACGTGCACCTTCACCGCGTTCACCGGCAGGCCGCACATCGTGGCGACGTCCTCCTGCGTGGTGATCGGCGCCTTGAGCCCGGACCAGATCTCGGCCCGGTCCGGCCGCACGTCGGCGACCGCGCAGTTGGTCTCCAGCGCGCTGTTGCTGGAGAAGGCGAACACGAACTCGCCGTCCATCGAGTTGGTCAGCACCGGCGGCACCGCCATCGGCAGCGTGGCCGCACGCAGCTTCTGCAGCACCGTGTCGTCGGACTCGCCGTCCACCGAGCCGGGGCCCCAGTTGACCTTGAGGGCGCGCACGGCGTCCGTGCAGTGCGTGATCGTCTCGCCCCGCACCGCGACCCCGCTGGAGATCACGACGACGTCGGTGATCCCGGGCATCGCCTTGACCTGCGCCAGGTTCTGCACGGACTTGACGGTGCCGTTGATCGTCGGCGGGCGGCACACCATGGTCGGCTTCGCGCCGGGGACCTGCAGGTCCATGGTGAACTGCTTGCGGCCGGTCACGGCGTCACGGGCGTCGATCCGGTTCTGCGGCGTACCGACGATCTTGAACGTGTTCGCGGCCTTCGGCTGCGCGGCGACCTGCTCGGTGCGGCTGCTCGCGGCGGCCTCGGCCAGCGAGCCGTAGGTCGCCTGCTTGCCGTTGCGCGAGGAGATCACGCCGTTTTGGACGGACAAAGAGGACGGTTGCACGCCCCATTGCTTCGCGGCCGTGCTCAGCAGCCTGGCGCGCGCGACCGCCGCCGCGGTGCGTACCGGCTGGTAGAGCGAGCGCACCGAGTTCGAGCCACCGGTGAGCTGGTTGAACAGCAGTTCCGGGCGCGCGTCGGCGAGCGTGACGTGCACCTTGTCCAGCGGCAGGTCCATCTCGTCCGCGATCAGCATCGCCATGGTGGTGGTGATGCCCTGCCCCACCTCGGCGCGCGGCACGGCGAAGGACGCGGTGCCGTCCCGGTTCATCTGGATCACGATCAGGTTGGAGGTCGGCATCGCCGCCGCGGTGAGCGCGTCACCGAGATCGAACAGATCCGAAGGCTCTGGTGGGGAAGGGATCGCCGCGCTCGCGACACCGGGGCTCGCACTGTCCAAACCGATCTGGGCGGCGACAGCGAGCGTGGGGGCGGCAAGCAGGTAGCCGAGGAAACGGCGTCGCTGCACACCGCCCGAGTCCTCCAGGCTGTGCAGCGGCGATCGACGGTGATTCGCCATCGACTGTCCTCTCAGGAATGCGGAACCGGGAAAGGTCAACGCGCGAGGATCAGCCAGGCCAACAGCGCGTCCTCGGGCTATGACCGCGGTCACGATAAGGAGGACGCTCGTTAAAGGTCAACGATCTGTAGCAGTGTCCCGTAAGTTCTGTCACGAGGTAACACCAACGTGCCACAAAAATGTGACGCCACCACAGCCAAACGTTGTGCAACCTCGGCGTCGGGTGACGCCGGAATGACGTGAGGGACCCCCTCGTGGCTCACAGCGCCACGAGGGGGTCCCTCAGGTCTCGCCCGTGCGGGTCAGGCTCCGTGCGTGATCACGCCGCGGATGTTCTTGCCGTCGCGCAGGTCCTGGTAGCCCTCGTTGACCTGCTCCAGCGTGTACCGCCGGGTCACCAGCTCGTCGAGCTTGACGTGCCCCGCCTGGTACAGCCGGAGCAGGCGCACGATGTCGTACTGCGGGTTGGCCGACCCGAACAGCGTGCCCTTGACCGTCTTCTCGAACAGCGTCATCACGCCGCCGGAGAGGTGCACGGTCAGCTTCTCCGGGTTCGCCAGGCCGGTGATGACCACGACGCCGCCCTTGCCGACGGCGTTGAAGGCGTCGGTGACGACCTGCTCCTCCACGGTGCCGACGGTGATCAGCGCCTGGTCGGCCATCTGCCCGTAGGTCAGCTCGACGATCTTCGCGGCGGCCTCGTCGGCACTGGCGTAGGCGTGCGTCGCGCCGAGCTTCATCGCCGTGTCGCGCTTGAACGCCACCGGGTCGACCACGATCACGTTGGCCGCCCCGGCGTGCGCGGCGCCCTGCACCGCGTTGATGCCGATACCGCCGATCCCGTAGATGACGACGGTGTCGCCGGCGCGGACACCGCCCGCGTAGTTGGCCGTGCCCCAGCCGGTGGGCACGCCGCAGCCGACCAGCACGGCCGTCTCCAGCGGCAGCGACTCGTCCACCTTGACGACCGAGTGCTGGGAGATGGTGGCCCGCTCGGCGAACGTGCCGAGCATGCACATGGCGCCGTAGTCGGTGCCGCCGCGGTGGAAGCGGAAGGTGCCGTCGGGCATCCCGCCGTCGAGGATGGTGGCGCCCATGTCGCACAGGTTGGAGCGGCCGGTGGCGCAGTAGCGGCAGGTTCCGCAGTTGGGGATGAAGCTGCAGACCACATGGTCGCCGGGCTTGACCTTGGTGACGCCGGGGCCGACGTCCTCGATCACGCCGGCGCCCTCGTGGCCGCCGATGATGGGGAAGCGCGGTACCAGGTCGTTGTCGATCAGGTGCAGGTCCGAGTGGCAAAGCCCGGCTGCGGTGTACTTGATCAGGACCTCGCCGTCGCGCGGGCCGTCGAGTTCGAGTTCTTCGATCTCGAACGGCTTGTGAGCGTCGTGCAGGACAGCGGCTTTCGTCTTCACTGCCGGATCACCTCTTTGTGACGTGGGTCGCAGGCGCGGACCGCTACATCATGACATCAGAAGCGGCCGTCTCGACAGCGTTAAGTAGAGCGTTCTCCCAGACCGCCAATGTTCGTTCGCCTTCTTGCGCGCTCGCACCGGTGGGATCGCCGAGCACGCCGTTGGGACTGACCGCGCGAACACCACCCGTTCGGAGGCCTTCGATCAGGTCCGGCAACGGCCGCGTCACGCCCTTCTCGAGCCGGTCCAGCCGGACCGCCTCCGGCCGCAGCGCGAGCATCACCGACGTCTCCAGCCGCCCGGCGTGGGTGTCGTCGGGCGGCCCGCTCGGTCCCCACGCCCGCACGTTCCGGGCCTCGTAGCGCAGCTTCGCGACAGCGCGCCGCAACGGCACGGCGTTGCCCCCGTGCCCGCAGACGAACAGCACGCCGCCGAACGCGTCGGCGGAGCGGCCCAGCTCCACCAGCACGGTCTCGGTGGCGTCCTGGCCGATCGAGAGCGTGCCGGGAAAGCCCGCGTGCTCGCCGCTGGACCCGAACGGCAGCGGCGGTGCGACCACCACGTCGTCCCGCCGGCGCGCGACCCTGGCGCACAGCGCCGTCGCGATCTCGGTGTCGACGGTGCAGGGCAGATGCGGCCCGTGCTGCTCGACCGCACCGAGCGGGATCAGCAGGATCGCCCGGTCGGGCAGCTCGGGCCAGGCGAGATCGGCCAGCTCCGTCATGTGGCCCGCCCGCCCTGGGGGCCTTCACGGTTTTTCCCCGGCCAGTTCGACAAATCGGGCAGCAGGGGTGTCACCGTGCGCTCGCGCGCGCAGCCGCGCCACACGCCCATGCCGTAGGCGAGGTCGTCGGCGGCGCGCACCAGCAGCCAGCGCGCCGGGTCGAGGTCCGGTTTCCCGCGCCACCAGTCGCGCAGGTGACGGGCCAAGGCGAACGCGAGCACGACACGGCCGCGTTTTCCGGTGAGCAGCAACGGAATCGCGGCAGGACCCCAGGTTCGGGTCAGCGCCTCGGACAGGTAGCCGCCGGCGCCGAGGTGACCGCGCAGCACGAGCGCCAGCGATTCCCGCGCGGGCACCCCGGCCGGTTCGAGCTTGCGCGGCAACACCGCGGCCGAACCGAGCGCGACCGCGAGGCCGAGCCGCGGCCTGCCGAGCGCCGCCAGCCCCCACGCGAGCGCGGTCCACCCGGACGCCCGCACCGGTGCCATCGTCTTGTGGCCGTGCCGTTTCGCCAGTGGCGCGGCGGAAGTTCCGTAGTCGAAGCGCTGCCGCGCCCAGGCACGCCAGGTGGCGCGCGGCGCGTGCACGACCCGCGAACGGGGTTCGTAGCGCACCCGGCCGCCCCGCGCGACGAGCCGCCACACGAAATCGACGTCCTCGCCGAACCGCAGCGATTCGTCGAACCCGTTCAGCTCGGCCAGCGCCGATCTGCGCACGACCAGCGCCGCCGTCGGCACGTAGGTGACCCGCGCCCCGGGCCGCACCTGCGCCGGAGCGGGACCGAGATCCAGCGCGGAACGCGCCCGCTCGTACCGTTCGAGCACCGTTTCGCCCGGCGCGCTGACGATTCTGGGCGCCACGGCCAGCACACGCGGGTCCTCGAAATGCGGCAGCAGCGGATCCAGCCAGCCGGGCGCCGGGCGGGTGTCGGCGTCGAGGAAGGCGACGAGTTCGGTGGTCACCGCGCGCCAGCCGGTGTTGCGGGCGGCGGCCGGGCCACGCGAGACGGGGTGGCGTGCCGTGGCGCCGGGGACGGGCGTGGCCGAGCCGTCGTCCACGACGATGGCGCCGGGTACCGACACCGGATCGTCCCGGGTGGGCACCACGATCGTGACGTCGGCGGGCGTGATGCGGGCCTGCCCGTACTCGGGATGCGCGATCCCGGCGTCGATCAGCTTGTCCGCGAGCCGCCGTTCGGCCTCGCCGTCGCCGACCTCGCCGCCGTCGCGCCAATACTGGACGCGCTTGGCCCCGGCCGCGGTCAGCCGCAGCACGCGCAACGGGGAGCCGCCGATGATCGTCCGGCCCGGAAACCGGGTCCCGGGATCGATCCGCAGCCACAGCTTCATGCCGTGAATCCCCCGTCGGCGTGCACGACGGTGCCGGTGATCGCGGAGGACTGCTCGCCGCAGAGGAAGCACACGGCGGCGGCCACCTCCTCGGGCGCCAGCAGCCGCTCGGCCAGCTGGTGCTGGGAGAACTCCTCGACGGACTCGAGGTCGTAGAGCGCCGCGGTCGCGTCGAGCATCGCGGTGCGGGTCGAGCCCGGGGAGACGGCGGTGGCGGTGACACCGGTGCCGCGCAGGTCGGTGGCCAGGCCGCGGATCAGCCCGACGACGGCGTGCTTGGCCGCGTTGTACCCGGCCAGATGCCACAGCCCGGTGTGCCCGGCGGCCGACGCGAGCGCGACGAACCGCCCCGAACGCGGTCCGGGACGCCGCAGCAGCGCGGGCACCGCCGCGCGGGCGAGGGTGAACACCCCGCGCACGCCGGTGTCGAACAGCGTGTCCCACTCGGCGTCGGTGGTCTCCCACAGCGGCCGCCCGCCCGCCATGATCGCCGCGGCCGCGACCGCCGCGTCCAGGCCGCCGAACTCGCGTTCCGCGACGGCGACCGCTTCGGTCACCGCCTCCTGGTCGCGCACGTCGGCGACGACGTCGAGCACCTGGTCGGGCCAGCGTTTGGCGACGGCGGCGAGGTCCGCGCGCGTGCCGAGCCGATACCCGGCGCCGGGGATGTCCGCGCAGATGTCCACCGCCACCACGCGCCAGCCCTGCCCGGCGAGCTGATCGACCACCGCGGCGCCGATTCCGCGCCCCGCCCCGGTCACCACCGCGACCCGACTCATAACGCCACTCCCACCCGGTATCCCTCGATTATCGCGGCGTGCGCCCGCCGCGGCGTCAGGCAGTCACCCACCCGGTGCACCGGGAACGGGGCGTCGCGAAGCCGCCGCCACAGCGAGTCCTCCGGCTCCTGGTGCGTCGCGCACACCACCCAGTCACAGCCGATCTCGAACGTCTCCCCGGTGGGGTGGGACAGCATCCGCAACACCAGCCGTTCATCCACTTCGGACACGCCGAGCACGACCTCGTCGGTGTGCCCGGTGATGCCTTTGGCGTGTGCGCGCCGGTGGTAGTTCTCCAGGTCCAGCGTGAGGCCGAGGTCCTGGCCGACGACCATCGCCGAGGTGGACACGCGTACGCGGCAGCCGCGGTCGGCCAGCAGTTCGGCCACGGAGGTGCCCTGGTGGAAGCCGAGGTCGTCGATGACCACCACCTCGCCCGCCGGCGCGGCCGTGCCGGCGAGCACGTCGCGCACGTCCACCACGCGCGCGCACTCACCCGCCCAGTACGGAGCGCGTGGCCGCGCGCCGGTCGCCAGCACGGCGGCGTCCGGGTGTTCGGCCAGCAGCAACTCCGCGCCGACCTCGGTGTTCGTTTTGGTGTCGACGCCGTATCGCGTACATTCGGCCGCGAGATTGCCGACCAGATCGAGGAATTCCGACCGCCCCGGCGCGGTCGCGGCGAGCGTGACCTGGCCGCCGGTGTGCTCGCCGCGTTCGAACAACGTGACGTGGTGTCCGCGCCGCGCAGCGGCGGCCGCGGCCTGCAGGCCGGCGGGACCGCCGCCGACGACGAACACGCGCTTCGGCCGCGGCCCCGGCGGCGGCAGCGGCACGCTTTCCCTTCCGGCACGCGGGTTTTCCACACAGCCGAGCCACCGGTTGAGCCCGACCCTGCCGACGCATTCCTGGTTGCAGGACAAGCACGCGCGGACCTGCTGGCCGTCGCGGGCCTTCACCGCGAAGTCCGGATCGGCGATCTGCCCCCGCACCACGCCGACGAGATCGCACTGTCCTTCGGCGAGCGCGCGTTCGGCGTCGGCGGGCTGCTTGAGGCGGCCGACCCCGACGACCGGCAGCCGCACGGCTTCGCGGATCGCCCTCGAGATGAACAACGCGTACCCGCGCGGGATCGCCATCGACGCCTCGATCAGGTAGAGGCTCGAGGTGGCGACGCCGATCGCGGTGTTGATGTAGTCGACCTTCCCGGTGGCCTCCACCAGCTTCGCGAGCGCCACCGCCTCCTCCAGCGTGGTCCCGCGCTCGACGTGCTCGTCACCGCAGATGCGCACACCGAGCACGCGGCCGGGCCCGAGCGCCTCACGCGCCGCGTCGATGGCCTCGACGAGCACACGTGCCCGGTTCTCCAGCGAGCCGCCGTAGCGATCGGTGCGCAGATTCGTCGCCGTGGACAGGAAACCGCGCAGCAGCGAGGATTGCGAGCACTGCAGCTCCACCCCGTCGAACCCGCCCTCGGAGCAGTGGCCGGCGACGATGCCGTATCCGGCGACGACCTCCGCGATCTCGCGCGTGGTGATTTCCTTGGGCACTTCGCGAAACAGCGGATCGGGCACGGGGGAAGGTGCCAGCACGGGCGTGCGGGTGTACAGCGAGCAGGACTGGCCGCCGTTGTGGTTGAGCTGCGCGAGGATCGGCGTGCCGTGGGCGTGCACGGCCTCGGTGATGCGGTGGTAGGCGGGGATGACCGCGGGATCGAAGCCGTGGATCAGCTTTTCGTACGGCCGGTCGCCGGGATTCGTGGAGTGTTCCTCGGTGATGATCAGGCCCGCGCCACCGGCGGCGCGCGCCGCGTAGTAGTCGGCGTGCTGCTCCGTCGGCATCCCGTCGCGCGCCTGGTTGGTCAGGTGCGCCGAGAACACGATCCGGTTGCGCAACGTCAGCGGCCCCACCGTCAGCGGCGAGAACAGGCGGCTCATGTCAGAACGCTTTCCTCGCACAACGCCAGCGCCGCGCGGCGGCCTTCGAGGATCGCTTCGTGCACGGTCCTCGGCGCCACACAGTCCCCGGCACGCTCGCGCCCGAAAGCGCTTTCCCGAGGCAGCCGATGTCCACAGTGGATAACGACGGCGCATTCGATCTCCTGGCGCGCGCCGGTGTGCGCGTCCT
Organism: Amycolatopsis acididurans; assembly: GCF_012328925.1. Lineage (GTDB taxonomy): Bacteria > Actinomycetota > Actinomycetes > Mycobacteriales > Pseudonocardiaceae > Amycolatopsis_E > Amycolatopsis_E acididurans. The sequence goes on along the minus strand of NZ_JAAXLS010000004.1, from coordinate 121,441 downwards.
CGACCACCGCGTGGCCGGCGTGCACCTCCCGCAGCAGGGAGCGCTTGACCAGCCTCACCCCGGCGCGCCGGAGCCGGGCGTTGGCGTCGGCAAGGTCGCCGGTGAGCGAGAGCTGTTTGCCGATCACCAGGTCCTGGCTCACGATCGCGACCTGTTCTCCTTGCGCGGCGAGCAGTTCCGCGACACCCACCGCGACGTGGTCACCCGCCGGGTCGGCCAGCACGACCGGCCCGGCGGGCAGCTTGTGTCCGGACAGCAGGTCCACCACATCCACGACCGTGCCGGAAGACACCTGGTAGCTCCGTGGTCCCGGTACCGATCCCGTGGCCACGATGTCCGCCTCGCGCACTGCCGTGCCCATCGAGATCCGCACCCCGAGGCGGCGCACCTCCGCTTCCAGCCAGTCGGCCAGCGCCGCCAGCCGCGCGCGGCCGCCGACCTTCGCGGCGACGCGCAGCATTCCGCCGAGCCGGTCCGAGCCCTCGGCCAGTTCGACCCGGTGCCCACGCATCGCGAGCACGCGCGCGGCCTCCAGCCCGGCCGGACCACCCCCGGCGATCAGCACGTCCCGCGGCCGGTCCGCGCCTTCCAGCACCGGGTCCTCGGTCTCGTGGCCGCTGCGGGGTTCGCCGACGCAGGACACGATCGGGTTGCGTACGTCGCGCACGCGGCATTTCTGGTTGGACAGCACGCACGGTCTCGGCGCCTGCCCCGCACGCACCTTCGCGACGAGATCGGGGTCGGCGATCTGCGCCCGTGTCATCTCGACCAGGTCGGCCACGCCCTCGTCCAGCGCCCGCGCCGCCTGCACCGGATCCACGACGCTGCCCTGCAACACCTTCCGCGTCCCTGTGACCGCCCGGCACAGGCCGAGGTTGAAGCCGGGCTCGGTGTGCAGGTCGGGTCGCGTCGCCGAGGCGCTCATGCCCGATCCGCGCACCGGCACCACGTAGTCCACGAGGCCGGCCAGCTCACGCACGACCGCGGCGCCCTGCTCGGGCGTGATGCCCGCCCACGGCGCGAGTTCGTCGCAGGACAGGCGCAGCCCGACGATCCTCGCGGGACCGCGCACCGCCTCCAGCACCTCACGCAGCAGCCTCACGCGGTCGCGGCCGTAGTCGTCGTCGCGGAGATTCGTCAGCCCGGAAAGGAACTGACGCAGCAGCGAGTACTGCCCGGCGTCGATCTCGACACCGTCCAATCCGGACTCGGCCGCGAGCAGGGCCGCTTCGCGGAACCCGGCGACGACCGCCCGGATATCGCCGGGTTCCATCTCCATCGGCAGCTCACGAGTCGCCACGTCGGGGACGCGGGAAGGCGCCCACAGCGCGGACTGCGAGTACGCCGACGAGCCCTGTGCGCCCGCGTGCCCGAGACCGGCCAGCACCAGCGCGGGGCGGCAGGAATCCACAATGGACTTCCAGCTTGGGCCGCACGCCGAGGCCAGCGGCGCTCGTTCGTAGGGCCAGTCCGACGGGTGCACGCTCGCGGTCTCGGTGACGATCACCCCGGCGCCACCGGCGGCACGCCGCGCGTAGTAGGCGACGTGCCGTTCGGAGAACTCCCGGTCGCGGCCGAGGTTGGTCTCGTGGGGCCCGAACAGCACCCTGCTCGGCGCACGCAGCCCGGCCAATGTGACCGGGCCGGCGAGCGTGGTCATCTCATTCCGGCGAGCGGGCTCGTGTCGCAGGCGCGGTCGGGGCGGGCACCGGCGGGCGGGCCGAAGCCGATCTCGACCGGAACCTTGCGGGTGGCGCGGGTCTTGCGGTGCGAGTGGTCGACATGGGACCGCGGCGCCGCTCCGGCGCCCTGCAGCGCCAGCTCACCATGCCCCTTCACGCACTCCGGGTCCGGACCGTCCAGCGGCAGGCCGGTGAAGAACTTCGCCGCCATGCAGCCGCCCTGGCAGGCGTCGTAGGCCGAACACGACGTGCAGGCGCCGCCGGTCTGCGGGCCCCGCAGCTCGGTGAACAGCTCCGAATCCGTCCACACCTTCTGGAATCCGCCTTCGTCGCGGACGTTGCCCGCGAGGAACTCCTCGTGGATCGCGAACGGGCAGGCGTAGACATCGCCGACCGGGTCGATCAGGCACACCACCCGGCCCGCGCCGCACAGGTTCAGCCCCGGCAACGGGTCCGAGCCCAGCGCGTTGAGGTGGAAGAACGAGTCGCCGGTGAGCACCTTCTCGCCGTGCGAGACCAGCCAGTTGTAGAGATCCAGTTGCTGCTCGCCGGTCGGGTGCAACTCGTCCCAGGTGTCGGCGCCGCGGCCGGACGGGCGCAGCCGCGTGATCCGCAGCTGGGCGCCGTAGCGGTCCGCGATGGCCTTGAACTCGTCGAGCTGCCCGACGTTGTGCCGGGTCATCACGACGCTGAGCTTGAAATCGCGGAACCCGGCGTCGGACAGGTTCTGCATGGCTCGGATCGCGGTGTCGTAGGAACCGGGCCCGCGGACGTAGTCGTTGACCTCGGCGGTGGCGCCGTCGAGCGAGATCTGCACGTCCACGTAGTCGGTCGAGGCCAGCCACCGGGCCCGCTCCGGGGTCAGTTTCACGCCGTTGGTGGAGAACTTGACGCCGACCTGGTGCGCGACGGCGTATTCGACCAGTTCCCAGAAATCGGAACGCACGGTGGGTTCACCGCCGCCGATGTTGACGTAGAACACCTGCATGCGCTGCAGCTCGTCGATGACCGCCTTGCACTCCTCGGTGCTCAGCTCACGCGGGTCACGACGCCCCGACGAGGAAAGGCAGTGCACGCAGGAGAGGTTGCAGGCGTAGGTGAGTTCCCAGGTCAGGCAGATGGGCGAGTTAAGCCCTTCCTTGAAATGCTCGACGAGCTTCATCGCGCGTCCTTCTCGTGATTGGGGCCTCAGCGGCGCTCGATCGTGCCGGCGTCGGCGAGGCCGGCGAGTGCCTTGAGGTAGCTGGACCGCTCCTCCTCGGCAACGCCGGCCGCGTCCAGGGTGGCGTGCACGTCGGGTTTGTCCCCGAGCGTGCGGACCACCTCGACCAGCTTCTTCGTCTTCAGAAACGAAAGCCTGCGGGTGCCGAAGTCATACGCGAGCGCGCCGAACGGCTCGGGCCGCAGCGCGACTCGCGGTGAGCACCGGTAGGCCTGGTCAGGCTCGAACACGACGGTCAGTAAACGCCGCACATGCCGTCGATCGAGACCTCCTCGACGAGAAGGTCCTCCTCGACCAGAGGCTCTTCGTGCGTCTCGGTGACCTGGTTGACCTCGGACATGGGATGCTCCCTTCGTCTGGCCGCTCCGCTGCGGCCCGTGTCACAAGACAATAATGGCACCCAGTGCCGAATGGAAGGGGCAATGAGCGATCCAGTGACGCCACGTGCGGGACGCCGGCCGATCACGTCGCGGGCCGAGGTTGAACACGCCGCGTTCGAACTGTTCGCGGAACAGGGTTTCGAACACACCACGGTGGACGACATCGCCCAGGCCGCGGGCATCGGCAGGCGCACTTTCTTTCGCTACTTCCCGTCCAAGAACGACATCGCATGGGGGGATTTCGACGGCCAGCTCAACCAGATGCGCGAACGCCTCGCCGAGTCGCCGCGCGACAAGCCGCTGGTGGAGGTGATCAGCGACGCGCTGGTGGACTTCAACCGCGTCGACCCCGAGGAGGCGCCATGGCACCGGCGGCGGATGGAGCTGATCCTGACCACGCCCGCGCTGCAGGCGCATTCGACGCTGCGCTACGCCAACTGGCGCCAGGTGCTGGCCGGGTTCATCGCCGGCAGGCTCGGGGTGCCGACGAGTTCGCTGGCGCCGCAGGCGGTTTCCTACGCGGTGCTCGGCGTCGCGCTGGCCTCGTACGAACAGTGGCTGCTGGTGCCCGACTCGGACCTAACCGAACTGCTCGCGGCCGGGGTGCGAGAGCTCTCCGCCGCGGTGGGGTGACTCGTCGATCAGCAGGTGCGATCGGGCCAGTTGCAGGGTGCACCCGGCCACGATCGCGGCGCCGGCGATCTCGCCGATGATCCACACACCGCCGCGCACCTGCTCATCGAAGACGGCCACGCCCCAGCCGAGCGCCAGCAGCGGGTTGGCCAGCGTCAGCCCGGGCTGGGAGGCCACCAGCGGGCCCGCCCGCAACGCGTTCTGCAGCAAGAAGAATCCGGTCGGCCCGGCGACCATCATGGCGTAGGTCTGCCACGCCATGAACACACCGGAGAACCCGTGCTTGAACGACGCGGTGATGCCCGCGACGAGCACGGCCGTGAAGCCGAACCACATTCCGGCCGCGATGCCGAGGAACGCCGCGCGGGACGCGTGTTCGCGCCGCCAGCCCAGCACCACCATCGTCGCGACGGCCGCGAGCGTGGCCGCGCACCCGAGCAGCCACGTCGCAGCGCGCACGCCGAGCGCGCTGCCGTCGGCCGGTGCCAGCGAGTACAGCAGGAGCGCGACCCCGGCGCCCAGCCCGGCCAGCGCGACCCATTCGCGGGCGGGCATCCGGGTGCGGAACACGAGGCTGGACAGCACCAGCACGAACGCGAGTTCGCTCATCAGGATGGTCTGGATGACCACGATCGGCCCCATCGCGAGCGCCGCCGCCTGCAGCACGAGACCGCCGAGCATCGCGAGCACGCCGCAGATCCAGACCGGTTGCGCGACCAGGTGCCACAGCATGCTCACCGACAGCCTGCTGCCTTCCGGCTGGTGCCGGGCCCCGGCCCGCTGCAGCACCGACCCCGCCGCGTTGGCGGCCGCGGCCAGCACGGCGAGCAGCACGGTCAGCACCATCGGCGGCGCGTTCACCTCCTCCGAGCCCGGCCCCCAGTATCGCGCTGTTCTACGATCCCCGTGTGTTGCTCCCGCGCGGCTCCGAGGCGATCAGCCCCACCGGCCACTACACCGGGTACGTCTGGGTGCGCAACGGCCTGGCCCCGCAAGCGCTTGCCACGCCGGAGGGGCGGCTGTTCTACCACGGTCTGGAGCCCGCGATGGCCCTCAGCAGACTGCTCGGGCAGCCCACGTTCGAAGGCCTGCTGGTGGCCCGGCACCAGGTGCTCGACGGCTTGCTGGCGGCGGCGATCGAACGCGGCGAGATCGGTCAGGTGATCGAGATCGCGGCGGGGCTGTCGGCACGCGGCTGGCGGTTCCTGCGGCGGTACGGCGACGACCTGACCTACGTCGAGGCCGACCTGCCCGGCATGGTCGCCAGGAAGCAGCGTCTGTTGCGGCGGCTGGACGGGCCGTCGCCACGAGTGGTCGCCGTGGACGCGCTGCGCGACGAGGGCCCCGGCAGCCTCGCCGAACTGGCCGGGACACTGGACCCGGACACCGGGACGGCGATCGTGACCGAGGGGCTGCTCAACTACTTCGACAAGGCGGCCGTGGAGTCGATGTGGCAGCGCTTCGCCTCGGTGCTGCGGAGCTTCCCCACCGGCGCGTACTTCGCGGACCTGATCCTGCGCCCGCAAGGGGATTCACTGGCGGCGCGCCTGGGCACGGGCCTGCTGTCGACGGTCGTACGCGGTCGCGTCCACCTGCATTTCGGCAACGCCGCGGAGGCGGAAGCGGCGCTGCGGGAGGCAGGCTTCCCAGCGGCCGACGTCACCCAAGCGGACGCGAAGCCCCCGTCGGCGAAGATGGTCCACATCGTGGACGCCTGGACTTAGGCGGGGCCAGGCGAGCGAAGCAAAGCCACAACCCACACCTCCCCCAACCCCGATCCCCTCCCGGCGGACACACTCACCGGATCGGGGTTGGGGGAGGAACCGGCAGGCTCCCATCGGACCGGCACCGGGCTAACCGGCACCGGGGCTTCAGGCGACGGGATGACCACACCTGGCGGCTTCGTGTGTTCTGCTTGCTATGCGTGGTCTTCGCTGGTGGTTGTCGTCGTCTTGGGGACTTCCGTGGTGGCGAAGGGGGTGAACTCGAAGCGCACCAAGCCGGGCTTGCCTGCTGGGTCCGCGACCGCCCTGATGATGCCCGCCGCGTCGGTGTCGTGCAGTGCCGCGAGCATCTGCGCGAACGCGTCCGCGGCGCCGACCGGTTCTTCGCGGGTCTGGATCAGCGTCCGGTGCAGCGCCGCGACCGCCCAGCCGTCGCTGCCGTTACCGCTGCCCACCGACACCGCGAGCGTGGCGTCCAGCAGCCAGTGTGCCGATTTGCCCGACAGCTCCGGCGTCGGATGCGTCGATATCGCGATGATGTGGTCCGCACGGATCAACCCGTCACTGAAACTGCGCACCCAGACCTTCGGCAAGCCCATGAACGAATTCTGCCACGAAATCACACCGCGTCGAGCCGGTTGAGCAGCGTCGCCGGGCCCAGGATCGACGCGCCCTCGGTGGTCACCCTGCCCCGCAGCGCACGATCGGCCGTGACGACCGCGACGTGATCGTCCGGCCGGTCCGCCCGCAGCGCGCGTACCGCCTCCACGATCGCCGAATCGCCGTCGCGCGGGGCCGAGACCACCTCGACCTGCTCGGTCGGCTCCACGTGCCGGGCCTGGCCCTCCACCACCAGCACCACCCTCGGCCACCAGGACCAGGCGCCGTCCATGTCGAACTCCTCGCCCGGCACCCCGGCGCGCACGAGACCCGCCAGCCGGTCCCGCAACCCCGCCGCGGCACCCGCGCGGTCACGCCACCAGCCATCGGGCCGCGTCCCGACCACGTTCGCCCCGTCGACCACGAGGACCAGTTCGCGGCCCAGCTGATCGTGCAGCTCCGGCCACGCCTTCGCGAAATCCTTGTGCAGCGGGAAATCCACCACCTGCTCCGGCGCGACCCACCGGAGCTCTTCGCTTTCGGCGTTGGTCACCCGCTCGCTCACGGTGTGCCGCACGGTGGCCAGCACCGTGGTGTAGCTCCAGTTTCCGTGATCGACCACCGAGGACGCGATCGGCCGCACCGCGTGCGCCGGAATCGCGGTCTCCTCCTCCGCCTCGCGGGTCGCGGCCTGCCACGGGGTCTCCCCCGACCGCAGCGCACCGCCGGGCAGCGCCCAGGTGCTGCCGTGATGCGTCCACCACGCCCGGCGCTGCAACAGCACCCCGCGTTCCGGATCGGTGAGCAGCAATCCCGCCGCGCCGAACCGGCCCCAGTGCCGGTGCCCGCCGAGGCATACGACGAACCCGTCACCGTCCTCGCGCTGGAAAGAATTCAGTGGCACGACGTGCCTCCGTTGAGGGCGGCGGTGGGAGAGGGGCTGGCCACGGTGTCCAGCTTCGCACAGAAACAGCGGGAACTTGAGTGTTCAACGCCTCTTCGACGCCTCGACCGCCAGCGCGGCCGCGCCCACCATCGCGGCGTCGTCGCCGAGGTGTGCGGTGCGGATGCGGGCCAGCGGACGGTGCCGGGCCCCGGTGACGGCCGCCGCGTAGTGCTCGCGCGCCTCGTCCAGAAACAGTGGCGCCGAGCCGGAGACCCCACCCGCGATCACCACGATCTCCGGGTCGAACACGTCCGCGACCAGCGCCAATCCCTCGCCGAGCCACTTCGCCAGCTCGGCGACCGCGCGCTGCGCGAGCGGGTCGCCGTCCCGCGCCGCGCCCGCGACCCTGCGGCCGGTGACCGAACCGGGATCCTCCGACATCTCGCGCGCCAGCACGGTCGACCCGCCGGGATACCGCGCCATCAGCTCGACCGCCGTGGCCGCGAGCGCGGTGCCGCTGCAGTAGCGCTCCCAGCAGCCGTACTTGCCGCACGGGCAGGCCCGCCCGCCCGGCACCACCGTCAGGTGCCCGAGTTCCGGCGCGACGCCGTGCGCGCCGCGGTAGATCTCGCCGTCGAGCAGCAGCCCGGCGCCGATCCCGGTGCCGATCGCGACCAGCGCCGCGACCTTCGCGCCGCGCGCCGCGCCGAACCGGTGCTCGCCGAGCGCGGCCGCGTTCGCGTCGTGTTCGAGCGTCACCGGCAGTCCGACGCGTTTGGTGATCCGATCGGCGACGGGTGCGTTGCGCCATGCCAGATGCGGCGCGAACATCACCGTGTTGCGGTCGTTCGCCACGAACCCGGCCACCGCGAGCCCGACCGCGCCGACGTCGTCGTGCCGGTTGCGCAGCTCGTCGATGACGCCGGAAATGGCGTCCTCCAAAGCGTTCTCGTCGCTCGGGGTACCGACCCTCGCGGTGTCCAAAATAGACCCGTGGGGGTCGACGACGGCAGCGCGCACGCTGGTACCGCCGACGTCAAGGCCGATCGCGTGCACTCAGGACTCCTCGCCCCGCCACTGCACCGGGATGCGCTGCACCCGGCCGGACGGGGGTTCGGGTTTGGGGTTCGGCTGGAAACCGGGCATGTGGAACCCCGCCTCGGGCTCCCACCGGTCGGCGAGCACGGCCCGCAACAACGCGATGAGCTGCGCGAGCTGCTCGGCGACCCGTGCCACCAGCTCGGGCCGTTCGCCACGCACCACGGCGACGATCGCGCATAACGGGCACCAGCCGCAGTTCGGCGCCTCGCGCTCGGCCTGGCCGTGCCCCGCGGTGACGACGCCCTCCAGCCAGGGCGCCGCGCGCTCCACGACCATGTCCACGAGCAACCGGATCTCTTCGGCCAGCCGCGCCCCGTCGGCCTCGGTCATTACTGCCTCCCGGCGTGGGTCAGCGACACCACGAGCCCCCGCGCGTCCGATTCGGCGCCGACGACGCGGCAGGGTCGCAGCACTTCCGGCAGTGAGACGAGCCTGCGGAACCCGTCCACCGTGATCGCCAGATCGTCGTCGACCCTGGCCAGTTCCACCTCGGCGGTACCGGTGAGCGGCATCGCCACACGCAGCTGGTAGCCATCGTCCACTTCGGACACTTCGAGCAACGGGGCCAGCTCTTTCCCATTGCCGGACAAGGGATCGGACTCCCCATACAACTCGTGCGCGATCTCCAGCAACGCGGGCAGCCCGACCGGCTCGCTGGCCCGGTGCTCGACCTTGGTGAAATCCGCCAGCCCCGAGCCCGCCAGCTCGCCGAGCACCACGTCCTGCTCGCGGCGCCGCGTCCGCAGCCACGACGCGGCCGCGCCACGCCACACCCCGGGCGCGGGCATCAGCCGGTTCACGATCACGCCGTCGACCCGGATTCCGCGCAGCGCGAGCGAACTCAGCGTGCGGCGGGCCTCCGCGACGACCATCCGCTCCGGCGTCAGCACCAGCCGCACCCCGGTGATCTCCGGATCGGTGAGCAGGGCACGCAACGCGTCCAGATGCGCCGCCAGTCGCCGCACCGATTCGACGGTGCCGCGCGCGCCGGTGAACTTCAGCTGCCACATGCGGTCGAGATACCCCGACACGGCCTCGGGAAGCGCGAGCAGCCGCAACGTCTCCGCGGTCGGGCCGCAGTCGACGACCACGGTGTGCCAGCGGCCCGACTCCGCGAGCCGCTGCACCTCGGTGAGCGCGAGCAGTTCGTCCACGCCGGGCAGCACGGTCAGTTCCTCGGCGTCGAGCGCGTCGATACCGGAACCGGCCAGCGCGGACTTCAGCTTGCCGCGCAGGTCCTGCCACATCCCGTCGACGAGCCCGCGCGAATCGACCTGCGCGCCGTGCAGGCAGTGCTCGACCTCGGCGGGCTCGGCGCCCAGCCGCTGCGCGAACGCGTCGCCGAGCGAATGCGCGGGGTCGGTGGAGACCACGAGCGTCTTGCGGCCGCGCCGGGCCAGTGCGGCTGCCGTCGCCGCCGCGAGGGTCGTCTTGCCGACGCCCCCCTTGCCGGTGAACAGCAGCAGCCGCTGCATCAGGCCGTACCCTCGACCCTGCGCTTGAGCTCCTTGAGCGCGGTGTCCATGACCATCTTCTCCGCCTTGCGCCGCAGCAGCCCGATCATCGGCAGCACCAGCTCCACCGACAGCGTGTAGGTGACCCGCGTGCCCCCGGATCCGGTGGGCTCCAGCTCGTAGCGGCCGTCCTGCGCCTTCTGCATCTGGCCCCTGACCAGGTGCCAGGACACCGAGCGGCCGTCGGCGGCCCAGTCGTACTCGAGCGTGTAGACGTCCTTGATCGGCCCGGCGTCCAGGGTCAGCTTGACCTGCTTGGGGTTGCCGTCGTCGTCGGTCGCGAGCACCTCGGTCTCCCGGACCTGCTTGGCCCATTCGGGATAGGAGGCGAAGTCCGCGATCACGGCCATGACCCGCTCGGGTGGCGCGTCGACCTCGATGGACTGCGTGGACTGGTCGGCCATGCCGGAGAGGTTACAGGTCCCGGCCACCTCACCAGCGCAGCACGTACGGCCGTTCGGTGACCTTGAAGTGGCCGGCGTTGCGGCATTCGGTGCGCCCGACCCGCAGCCGCGGCGAGAGCGGCTGATGGACGTGCCCGAACAGCGCCCACCGCGGCTGCTGTTCCTCGATGAGCCCGGTCAGCGCGAGAGAACCCAGCTCGTGGCGGCGGGCGACGACGTCGTAGGTCAGCTCCGGGTACGCGGGCGGCGCGTGCGTGCACAGCACCTGGACGCCGGAGAGCTTGCCGACGGCCGCGTCGAACTCCTCGCGGGTGCGCAGGTAGGGCCGCCACACCGGGTTCGTGCGGCGCGGCGTCACGCCCTCGGGCAGCACCACGCCGCCGACGAAGCCGAACCGCAGGCCCCCGATGTCGACGACCTCGCCGTCCAGGATCGTGACCCCGTCTCCGGCGAACTCCGACCACAGGTGTGGCGAGTCGACGTTGCCCGGTGTGGCGTAGGTGGGGGCGGTCATCGCGGCGAACAGTTCCGCGTACTGCTCGCGGATCGCCTCCTCGACGGCCGCGCCGGGGTCGTCGAGGCTGGCCCACAACGTGCGCGAGAAGGCGACGGTCTCCTCCCGGGTGCCCTCCCGCCGCAGCCTGGCGAACGTCGAGACCTTCTCGGGGCCGAACAGCGTGCCGAGGATGCCCTTGTCGTGCTCGTGGTAGTCCACGAAGTCGAGGAGGTCGCCGAGCACGACCAGCGCGTCCGCACCGTCGCCCGCCCTGGCGAGCGCCTCGGCGTTGCCGTGCACATCCGAGACGACGTGTACTCGCATGATCTCGACTTTATCGGGGCGGCACTCCTGGCTCCCGGCCGTCCTCCAGTACCTCCTTCAGGCCCAGCGCGATGGCCTTGGCCGCGCGCGCCCGGCGGTCGCGCTCGCGCATCAGGTCGCGCGGGCGGGCCGGCGTGGGCACCGGGGTCGCCCGGAGGAAGTAGTGCAGCAGGGTCCCGTCGAGCACGGGTTCCAGCCACACCTCCATCGTCCCGACCAGTGCTCCCTTGACCGTCCAGCGCAGGCCCGCGTCGCCGCGGTCGGTGTAGACCTCCAGGGTCAGGTCGGGCCAGTACCGGCGCCAGGCGGCGGGGTCGGCGAAGGCCGCCGCGATCGTGCTGGGCGGCACCGCCAGGAAGGTCTCATCTACCAGGTCGATCGCGGGTGCAGCCCCGTTAACCGTGCTCACGGTGCCAGAATGACATGAGGTACACGGCTTGGCCCTAAGCTGGTACCGACGCTAAGTTAACTAGCGAGTAACCTAGGACGCGGAGGTTCCAGTGCGCGAGTACAGCGCCCCGGCGGCGCAGCCGGTTGCCGACGACGAGAACCTCGGCGACATTCTGTGGGCGAACGCCGAACGGTTCCCGGATGCCATCAGTTTCCGGCGCCAGGTGGACGGGTCCTGGCTGGATGTGACCGCTCGCGAGTTCGCGACGCAGGTGATCGCCGTGGCCAAGGGCCTCATCGAGGCCGGTATCGAGCGCGGGGATCGCGTCGGCCTGATGTCCAAGACCCGCTACGAGTGGACCCTGATCGACTTCGCGATCTGGGCCGCCGGCGGCGTGACCGTCCCCATCTACGACACCTCCTCCGCCGAGCAGGTGCACTGGATCCTGTCCGACTCGGGCGCCAAGGGCGTGTTCGTCGAGACCGACCAGCACCGCGGTGAGGTCGACTCGGTGCGTGACCGGCTGGGCGAGCTGAAGTACGTGTGGCAGATCGAGGGCACGCACACCGCGGACGCCGTCGAGGAGCTGACCGCGCTCGGGGTCAAGGTCGCCGACGACACGGTGTACGAGCGCAGCCGTTCGCTCAAGGCAGCCGACCTGGCGTCGATCATCTACACCTCGGGCACCACGGGCAGGCCCAAGGGCGTCGAGCTGAGCCACTTCAACCTGCTCTCGGAGATCCGCGCCGACATCAACGCGTTCCCGCAGTTGATGGAGCAGGGCAACTCGCTGCTGCTGTTCCTGCCGCTGGCGCACGTGCTGGCCCGTGCGATCGCGCTGACCGGCATCGCCGCGCGCGTCACGCTGGGCCACACGCCGGACGTGAAGAACCTGGTCGCCGACCTCGGCACGTTCCGCCCGACGTTCGTGGTGGCCGTGCCGCGCGTGTTCGAGAAGGTCTACAACACCGCGAAACAGAAGGCGCACGGCGACGGCAAGGGCGCGATCTTCGACAAGGCCGAGGCGGTCGCGGTCGCCTACAGCGAGGCGCAGGACGCCGGCGGTGCCGGGCTCGCGCTCAAGGCGCAGCACTTCCTGTTCGACAAGCTCGTCTACGGCAAGCTGCGGGCCGCGCTCGGCGGCCGGTGCGTCGCGGCCGTGTCCGGTGGTGCGCCGCTGGGCGGCCGGCTGGCGCACTTCTTCCGCGGCATCGGGGTTCCGGTGTTCGAGGGCTACGGCCTGACCGAGACGTCGGCGGCGGCCAACGTCAATACCGAGTCGGCCTTCCGGGTCGGCACCGTGGGGCGGCCGGTGGCCGGTACGTCGGTGCGCATCGCCGACGACGGCGAGGTGCTGCTCAAGGGTGACGTGGTGTTCCGGTCGTACTTCAACAACGACACCGCCACCAAGGACTCCCTCGACGACGGCTGGTTCCACACCGGCGACCTCGGTCAGCTCGACGACGACGGGTTCCTGAAGATCACCGGGCGCAAGAAGGAGATCATCGTCACGGCGGGCGGCAAGAACGTCGCCCCGTCCGGCCTCGAGGACACGCTGCGCGCGAACCCGGTGATCAGCCAGGCGATGGTGGTCGGCGACAAGCGCCCGTTCATCGGCGCGCTGGTCACGATCGACGAGGAGTTCTTCCCGTCGTGGAAGGCACAGCACGGCAAGCCCGCCGGCGCGTCGGTGTCCGATCTGGCCGATGACGCGGACCTGCGCGCGGCCGTGCAGGAAGCCGTGGACGAGGCGAACAAGCAGGTCTCCCACGCCGAGGCGATCAAGAAGTTCGTGATCCTGGAGAAGGACTTCAGCGAAGCGACGGGCGAGATCACCCCGAGCCTGAAGCTGAAGCGCAACGTGGTGAGCAAGAACTACGCGAACGCGATCGAGGAGCTGTACCAGAAGTAGGGGTTGCCTAGATCCGATTTGCACGATTAGTCCTGCGCAGCTAGCCTCCACCCGACTCGGCATCCGATGCGGGCACTGGGGGACGCGCAATGGACTTTACGGTCGATGTCGGTGGGCTTGACGCGCTCGGCAAGAATCTCGACCGCACAACCGAGAACATCGACGGGGCGACGAAACGCCTCGCCGATCTCGGTCCTGATTCGATCGGCCCGGACGATCTCGACGAGGCCTGCGAGGACTTCCGCGCGGACTGGGAGGAAGGCCTCGACAAGCTGCGCGAGGCGGTCAGCGAGATCCGCGACGGTCTGGACAAGGCCAAACAGGGTTACGCGGAGATCGAGAACGATCTGCAGGGAAGCCTGGCCAAGATGGCGCAGGCGATCGGGTCGGCCGAGGTGAACTCGTAATGGCCGATTACCCCGCCCTCGGCTTCGATCCCGCACGCGGCAACGTCGGTACCGTGCGAGAGCTCGCGAAGCAGATGACCGATACCGGCGGCTACGCGCGGGAAGCACACCGCGTCCTGAAGTCGGTGCAGGACAAGAAAGATGTCTGGACCGGCGACGCGGCGAAGGCGTTCAGGGACAAGCTTGGCGACCTCCCGGGCTACCTGGACGACGCACATGTGTCGCTTGAGGACGCGGGCAAGGCACTGACGTCGTGGAGCGACCGGCTCGAGGCGCATCAGCGTCGTGCGCGCGAACTCGAGCAGCAAGCGAAGCAGGCGATCGCCGCCGCGGAACAAGCCGACGCCGCGGCGCGCACCGCCAGCGCGAAGGCGGACACACCCATCGCCTACAACGCGAACGATCCGGCCGCGGCGCAGTCCGCGCAACAGCAGGCCCAGGCCAACGCCGAAGCAGTCGACCAGGCCAACCAGGCGGCCGGTGCGGCGTGGGCGAAGGTCGACGACATCCGCCGTCAGGCCCAGGATTTGCGCGACCGCTGGGAGGACGACGCAGGCGTGTGCGCCGACGCACTCAACCGAGCAGCGGAACGGGCACCGGAGAAGGGATTTTTCGAGTCCATTGGGGACGCTTTCAGCTCGGCCGGCGACTGGGTGATGAACAACCTGGGTGCCATCGGCGATGTCGCGGGCATCGTCTCGGCGGTCGCGGGCGCACTCTCCTTCATCCCGGTCCTCGCACCGGTCACCGGCCCGATCGCGCTGGCCGCCGGTGGAGTGGCACTGCTCGCACACGGCGGTGAGATGGTCAAGGAAGGAAAGTGGACCGAGCCGTCCGCGTGGGTAGGCCTCGGCACGGACATGCTCGGCGTGCTGCCCGGTGTCGGGGCGGTCAGCAAGGGCATGTCCGCGGCCACGGACTCGCTGCAGATGGTGGACGGCCTCAGCACCGCAGCGACGACAGGGGGCCGGGTGATCCTGCAGGAAGCCGGGGACGTGGCCAAGCCGGCGAAGTTGTTTACATCCTTGGGCAACAAAGTCGCAGACACAATCGGCGGGAACCCCGACACCATCGCGAAGGCGACCCAGAACACACTCAACCTCGGCGCACAGGCACCGGTCGCCGCGGATCTCATCGTCGGCAACGACACGACGAAGACCGCCAAGGACGCCACCGGGTACGCCGCGGGTGCGGTCGCAAGCGGGCAAAGCGTCGGAGAATGGGGCAAGGCGGCCACGGGTATTGTGGGCCTGGGTAATTCGCTGTCGAACTTCGCGAGGGCTCTCAGATGACGTTCCCGCTGAAATTCGCGCTGCCACAAGGCTTTCAACCCATCGATCTGGCGGAGACACCGAACCGGCGAGCGGACCGGCTCCTCGGTCGGCTCTCGGCGCTGCCTCCCGAAGAACGACTGCACGTGGTACTGGCGAATCAGTACATGGTCGAGCGCATGGTTGAACAGGGCGTCATCTACGCCGCCACCTTCGTGGGCAGATCGGAGCGTGACCCGGCAGCCGCCACGACCGCGCAGTTCACGGTGCTGGTCAAGCAGGCCGGGGACCGCACCGGCCGTCCGCTCGAGACCATCCTGGACGCGATACGCCAGGAACGGGAGAACAGCGAGGCGCAGCTGGTCGACTTGAGCGTCGGCCGGGCGCTCGTCGTGGTCGAGGACGACCAGTTCGCCACTCCGGTCGATATCCTCGGCAACCCGGGAAGCAGGCCGCACCACGTGCGGCAGATCCAGGTGATCTATCCGCTGGGCGATCGTGGACAGCTGGCATTCTTCGGCCTGGCGACCGAGTTCCTGCGGGACTGGGATGACTACGTGGAGATGATGGCCGGGATCAGCAAAACGATCTCCTGGGCCGAGACGGGTGAACGGGGTGCCATAAGCATGGTGTTGGACGGCTGATGGAAATCGCGCTGTATGTCTTCGTGGGTTTGTTCGGCTTGCTCGCGGTCGCCGTGCTGGTGGTGTTCGCGGTCTCGACCGTCCAGCAGCGCCGCACCCCTCTACCAGAACGGATCGAACAGGTGAAAAAGAAGCTCCGCGACAACGAGACGCCCACGGGAGAGACGTTCATACTCTCGGGCTACCGCTCGGGGGTGCCGGACGACCTGGTCCGGGAGGCCGCCACCGCCGACGGCTACCAATGGACTGGCTACTCCGGTCAGAACGACCGTCAGCTCAACTTCCAGCGCCGCATTCAAGCCTGAGGCTTCCGACATGCCCGACGAACCCACCCCTGCAGACCCAGCTCGGGGCATGGACCTCCTCCTCGCCCGGCTGGCGCGGCTTCAACCCGACCTCGGGGGCACGGCGCGGCTCGACAAGGACAACGGGCTCCGGTTGCCGCTGCGAGAGTACGAGGAGATCTTCGCCGCGCACGGGTGGGAGATTCACAGGTCGGAGCAGGCTGAGGGCAACAGCTACTGGGTGCTCAAGCGGCCCGGCGTGCCCGCAGTCGACCGGCGTGATCCGCTCTTTCTCAAGGGGCCCGGGCTCGACGAACTGCGTCGGCACCCCGCAGCGAGGGAGGCCGCAGCGCGGGCCAAACGCGACTTCGGCATCGATCCCCTGTCCAGCATCGCGCTGCGGGAAACGCGGGAACGGCACCTGCGGTACTACCGCGAAGGCGTTCGCTACGGAGGGCTCGGCAGCGTCAGCCTGCTGGCCCTGATCGTCCTCGCCATCGCCGGAGCGCGGCACTTCGCCAACCCCGCGGTGTTCGTACCCGCCGCGCTGCTCGTCGCCGGGATGGTCGTCGGCTTCGCCGGCGCGGCACGGGCACTACGACGGCGGAAGGCCGCCACCCGCAACTACCAGCAGGCCTACGAACGCGTCGTCCACGCCGTCATAACGCCGTCAGGCTAGCGATCTTCCACTGGCCGTCGATCTTGCGCGCCTTGACGAGCAGGCAGGCCGGCGCCGAGGACTGGGCGTTCGTCGTGGTGTTGAGGGTCTGCTGGTCCACGAAAACCAGCAGCCGCGCCGTGTCGCCGCGCACATCCTGCACCCCGGTCGAGCCGACGTTCGTCGTGCGCACGAGTTTCTGGTCGCTCGCCTGCTGTTTCGCCGCGGTGAACGCGGCCTGGTACTGGCCGACCGCGTCGTCGACGAGCACACCGGCCGCGGCGCGCTCGGTCCGGTCGAGATTCGCGTAGTCGTAGGAAAAAATCGCCTTCACGCCGGCGCTCACCTGGTCGGCGACCTCCGCGGTCGCCGCGGGGTCGGCGATCGCGGCGTTGTCCGGCTTCGCGTTCGCCTGCAGACCCGCGTACACCGCGAAACCCGCCGCGAGCACCAGCACCGCGGTCAGCACCGACAGCAGATTCGCCCGCGTCATGACGCCGCCTGCACCCCCGACACCTTCCACCCCTGTGGCGTGCGCTGCAGGTCCGCGGTGAGCCTGCTCCGGTTCTGCGCCGCCGGAGCGTCGTTTGTGGACAGTCGCACGTCGAGCACCGCGATGACCCGCGCCGCGTCGCCCTGCACGGACACCACCGCCGCCTGGTTGAGTGTGGCCGTCGCGACGGTCTTGCTCGACTTGGCCTGGTCGAGCTGCGTCTGCTTGTCCCCGCCGATCGTCTTGCCCAGCTGCCCGGTCGTGACCTGAACCCACTTGTCCACGGCCGGTTGCGGATTGTGGTAGTCGATCGTGTTGAGCGTGACCAGCGCGTCGCTCGCCGCCGAGAGCACCGCGTCCCGGTCCGCCGCGCGCCGGCTCTCGTCGTCGTGCGCGGTGCGCCACCACGACCAGCCGAACCAGCCCGCGGCCAGCACCGCGAGCACGGTCAGCGCGATCAGGCCGCGCACCAGCCTGCTGCTCATCCCGACGCGCCCAGCAACTGCGAAAGACCCGGTGCCGCAGCGGACCCGGCGACCAGGCCGAGCACGCCGGGCAGCTGCGGCTGCTGCGACGTGGTGCTCGCCGAGGTCGGAGCGGGCTGCGGGGACTGTGCGGGAGTCGCGGGCTGGCCGCCGTACGGCGTGTTCTGCGCGCCTCGCACATCGGTCTTGCTGCCGGGCGGCTCGGCGCAGTACGCGAGCGTGTTCGCGGGCGCCTCGCTGGTGTCGTCGGCCGGCCGCTGTTTGGTCGTCTCGTAGCCCTTGGTGCAGGAGTGCGGGTCGAAGAAGTTCATCACCAGCCCGAGGTGCCCCTCGCCGTCGGACGCGACGGAGCGGGTGAACCCGGAAATGATCGGCAGCGCGACCAGTTGCTGCTCGATCGCGTCCGTGCGCACCGATGTGACCTGGAACGTGGTCAGCAGGTTCGCGATGAGCACCCCGAGATCCGAGCCGGACACGGACAGGATGTTGTCCACGTCGTCGGCGAGCTGTGGCGCCGTGTCGATGACCCGCCGCAGATCCGGGTCGGAGGTCTTGAGCTGGCTCGCGATCTTGTGCAGCCCCTCGGCGAGCGAGGTGATGTTCTGCGACTGCCGCTGCTGCGTCTGCAACACGGTGCGCCCGTCGGAAAGCAGTTTCGACGTCTGCGGCAGGTTTTCCGTCGCGGTCGAGGTGAACGAGCCTGCCGTGTCGAGCAGCTGCTGCAGATCCGGGCCCGCGCCGGCGAACGCGTTGTAGGTCTCGTCCACCACCGTCCGCAACGACTGCGGGTTGACGCTGCTCACGAGATTGTCCAGATTGGACAGTACGGTGTCCGGCGACAGCGGGATCGCCGTCTTGTTCGCGTCGATCGTCGACCCGTCGTGCAGGTACGGGCCGTTCTGGTGACTCGGCCGCAGATCGACGTACTGCTCCCCGACCGCCGAGCGGTCCGCGACCACGGCCTGCGTGTCGGCGGGGATCGACGGCGAACCGGAGTCGATGTCGAGGTCGGCCACCACACCCTGGTCGTCCAGATGCAGCGCGCTCACCCGCCCGACGGCGACGCCGCGATAGGTGACCTCGGAATTGACGAAGATCCCGCCGGAGTCCACGAGCTGGGCGTGCACGAGGTAGCCACGCGGTCCGAACAGCCGGTCCAGTCCGGCGTAGCGGGCGCCCGCGTAGCCGACGGAGAGCACCGCGATGAGACCGAAGACGAGCAGCTTGACCCAGTGCGTCCTGGTGAACATCAGCTTCCCCCTCCCAGGACACCGCCCAGCAGCCCGCCGAGCACGCCGGGCGAGGACTGGGTGCCCGTGCCCTGCGCGGCCGTCTGCTGTTGCAGGGGCAGCGGCAACGGCGGTGGCTGGACCGCGGGCGCGAGGCCGGGCAGCGGGATCTGTGTGCCGGGGATCTTGCCCGCGTTCGTGATGTTCTGCAGGATCTCGTCCAGGTTGAAATCGAGGCGGGCGCGGACGTTCGCGTAGTCGCCCTTGACCACGTCGCCCGCCACGTCGGGCAGCGGATAGGTGGGCAGGATCTTCAGCGCGGTGGGCAGGTTCTGGCCCGCCGCGGCCAGTTTCGTCAGTGTCGGGGCGAGCGCACGCAGGTTGTCGATCAGCTCGTCCTTGCTCTTGTTGATCGTGTCCACCGCGACGCCGGAGAGCTTGTCCAGTGACTGCAGCATCCCGACCAGCTGGTCACGCTGTTCGGTGACCACCTGCAGCCCGGGCCCGAGGTTCTGCAGCGCGTTGCTGAGATTCGCGGTCTGCCCGACGAGTGTGCTGGACAGCCGGTTCAGCCCGTCGATCGCGCGGACGATCTCGCCCTTCTGCCCGTCCAGCTCGGTGGCGAGGGTGTCCACTCTGGACAGCAGGGCCCGGATGTCGGCCTCGTTGCCGGTGAGCGTCTTGTTCAGCTCGTGCGTGATGTCGGCGAGCTGGTTCACTCCGCCGCCGTTGAGCAGCAACGAAAGCGCACCGAGCACCTCCTCCACCTCGGGGTTGCGGTTGGTCCGCGCGAGCGGGATGGCCGCACCGTCGGTGAGCGTGCCGGTCGCGTCCTGCGGCGCGCGCAGTTCGATGAACTTCTCGCCCAGCAGACTGGACTGGCGCAGATCGGCGTAGGCGTTGGCGGGCAGTTTCACCCCGCCGTTGACCGTCATCGACACGATGGCCGACCGGGTGTCGGGCGCGAGATCCACCTTGTCGACGCGGCCGACCGCGATGTCGTTGACCTTCACGCTCGCCTGCGGCACCAGGTCGAGCACGTCGGCGAACTGCGCTGTCACGTGGTAGGGGTGATCGCCCAGATCGGCGCCGCCGGGCAGCGGTGTGTTGTACAGCCCGGAGAAGCCCCCGGCGCCACAGCCCGCCACCAGCAGCGCGATCACGGCGAGTCCGAGAATCCGTCTCATTGGCCCGTCTCCGGGGTCTCGACGAGCGACATGATCGGAAGCGGCGGCAGCTTGCCCGCGCTGATGTCGGCGAACAGCTGCGACAGCGACGGCGTTTTCGCGACCCCGTCCACCACCGGCGCGAGGTCGGTGCACAGGTTGCTCACCACGTCCGGCAGTCCGACGGGGGTGGACGCCTTGAGCAGCCGGCACAGCGTGGTGACCAGCGGGTTGGTGAACTCGTTGGCGTTGTACCGGATCGCGATACTGCCCGAGGCCGCGTCATAGGAGTTGATGAAGTTCGACATGCCGGTCGGCGCCACGTCGAGCACCTCGGCCAGCGCGGCCCGCTGGTCCACCAGCACCTTGCTCACACTCGCCAGCTTGTCCACATTGGACGTCAGCCCGTCGCGGTTCTCCTGCACGAACTGCTGGACCTCACCGAGCGAGGACCCCAGTGAGGACAGGGCCGCGCCCACGTCACCGGAGTCGTTGGCGAGGAACGTCGCCACATCGCCCAGCCGCCCGTAGAACTCGTTGAGCTGCTTGTCGCTGTCGGACAGTGCCGTGGTGAACGACTGGAGGTTGCGGACGGTGGAGAACAGGTTTCCCTTGGAGTCGTCCAGCGTACGCGACAGGTTGGCCAGTTCGGTGACCGTGTCGTTGAGGTTCTTGCCGTTGCCGTCGAGGTTCTTCGCCGCGGTGTCCAGCAGGTTCGACAGCGCGCCGTTCTTGTTGGCGCCCTGCGGCCCGAGGCTCGTGGACAGTTTGTCGAGGCTGCCGTAGAGGTCGTCGAGCTCCATCGGCGTCGCCGTGTGGTCCTTGGGGATCAGCGTGCCCGAGGCCATCACCGGCCCGGAGTCATACGCCGGGGTCAGCTGCACGTAGCGGTCGCTGACCAGGGACGGCGCGACGACGACGGCCCCGGCTCCCGCCGGGATCGGCGTGCCGGGGTCCACGCGCATGTCCACGCGCACCGCGTCGCCCTGCGGCGTCACGTCGGTGATCTCGCCGACCTGGATGCCCAGCACCCGCACCGAGGAACCGGCGTAGAGCCCGACCGTCTTGTCGAACATCGCGGAGATCCGGGTGCCGCCGGTGTCGCGGAGCACGAGGTACAGCCCGCCGGCCACCAGCAACGCGACGACCGCCGCGGTGGCCACCCAGCGGTAGACGTTCTGCTGGTTACGGGTTTCGATGGTCACGGGTTGCGCACCCCCTGGTCCGGTGCGGACAGCGGCGGTGTGCAGCCCCCCGGGTTGATCGAGACGCCACCGGCCTTGATCACCGGCGGGAACAGCCCGCAGATGTAGCCCTCGAACCAGCGGCCGTTGCCTGTCGCGTTCGCGCCGATCCGCGAGAAGGGCGCGAGCAACGCGAGGCTGCGGCCGAGGTTGTCCTGGTTGCGCTGCAGGATGTCGGTGACCACGCCCAGTTTGTCCAGGGTGGGCTTGAGCTGCGCGCGGTTGTCCGCGACGAGCCCGGTGAGCTGCGCCGACAGTGCCTGCGTTCCCTTGAGCAGCGCGCTGATCGCGTCCCGGCGTTGTTGCAGCTCGGACAGCAGGAGGTTGCCGTCGTTGATGATCTGCTGCAACTGGGCGTTGCGATCGGCCAGCGTTTTCGACACCTGGCTCGTGTTGGACAACAGGTTCGCCAGTTCCTGGTCGCGGGAGGAAATCGTATTGGACAGTGCGGACAACCCGTTCAGCGTGTCCTTCAACGGTTGGGGGGTGTCCTTGAGCGCGGCCGAAACCGAGTCGAAGCTCTGCGCGAGTTGCTGGGTGTTGATGTCGCCCACGGTGTTGGTCAGCTGCTGGAAGGCGTCCTGCAACTGGAACGGCGTGGTGGTGCGCTCGACCGGAATCGGCGAGTCCGGGCTCAGCGCACCGGCACCTTTCGGTTGCAGCGCGAGGTACTTCTCACCGAGCAGGGTCTTGATCTGGATCGCGGCGGTGGTCTGGTCCCCGACGCGGGTGTCCTTGACCTTGAACTTGACCAGCACCTTCTTGCCCGCCAGCGCGACCGAGGTGACCTGCCCGACCTTCACGCCCGCGACCTGCACCTCGTTGTCCGGGATCAGGCCGGCGGATTCGGCGAAATAGGCCTGGTAGGTGGTGCCGGTACCCAGCAGCGGCAGCTCGTCCGAGAAGTACGACACGAGCGTGACCAGCACGACGAGGACGAGCGCCACGGCGCCCACCGCGGCCTGGTTGCGTTCGCGCAGAGGTTTCACGACGGCTTGCACCTCTCCGGGGTCTCGGTGGCGGGCAACGGCAGGAACGGCAGCGTGATGTTCAGCGACGTGATGCCGATCGTGCCCGACAGGCCACAGAGGTAGTAGTTGTACCAGCTGCCGTAGCTCAGCGTCCGCGTGAACTTCTCCAGGTTTCCCGGTAGCTTCTGCATCAGTTGGTCCAGCAGCTGCCCGGAATCGGCCAGGTTGTTCGACAGCAGCCCGAGTTGCTGGATGTCCTGTTTGACGCTCGGCCGTGCCTGCTGGAGCAGCCCGGCCGTGACGTCGGTCAGGTTCGACAGCGCGGACACGGCCTCGCCGATCGGCTGCCGCTCCTGCGCCAGGCCGGTCACCAGCGCTTGCGTCTGATCGATCAAAGTGGACAGTTGGGGACCGTGCTGGTTGACCGTGGACAGCACGTTGTTGAGGTTGTCGATGACCTGCCCGATCACCTTGTCCTTGTCGGCGATGGTGGAGGTGACCGAGGCGGTGTGCGTCAGCAGGCTCTGGATGGTGCCGCCCTCGCCCTGGAACACCTGGATGATCTCGTAGGAGAGCTGGTTGACCTGCTGCGGGTCCAGCGCCTGGAACAACGGCTTGAATCCGTTGAACAGCACCGTCAGGTTCAGCGCGGGCTGGGTACGTTCCGGCGGGATGACCCCGCCCGAGGGCAGCGTCTTGCCCTCGTCCACATTGGTGTTCAGTGACAGGTACCGCTGGCCGACGAGGTTGCGGTACCTGACGGTCGCGGTCACCGCGCCCGGCAGTTTGTACGCCGAGGACAAGGTGAAATGCACGTCGGCGAGGTTGCGGTCGCCCTCCTGTGCCACGGTGATCTTCTCGACCTGGCCGACCTTGACGCCCACGATCCGCACGTCGTCGCCCTCGTGCAGGCCGGAGGCGTCGGTGAACCGCGCGGTGTAGCCGGAGGTGACGCCGAAGTTGGTGTTCGCGATGGTGGCGCCGAGAATTCCGGTGAGCAGCACGGTGACGGCGGCGAAGATCAGGATCTTGATCAGGGGTGCGGCGAGGTTCCTCATTTCATGTCCACCTCCGTCCCGCGATAGAGCGGGCCGACGAGCAGGCCCGCCCAGTCCGGCACCTGGTCCGGTGTGGTGTCCAGCGCGGGCGCGGCGAGCACGCCGATCAGGTTCTGCTCGGCCGGCGAGTTCGCGACCGAACCCGTGCTGGACGAACCGCCGTTGATGATTCCGTCGTCGGGCAGCGGGGTGTTGGCCCCCGGGCCCGGCGCAGGGTGGGTGGAACCGTCCTGAAGCGGCCCGCCCGGCGGATACTGTGGCCACCGGCCCGGCGGCACAACCTGCGGGTAGCACCGCGGGCCGCGCTTGTCCAGGTACTTCGGTTCGTCCTGGCCCGGCTCGTACTTGGTGCGGTCGGCGATGAACCGGATCGTCACGTGGTTCATCTGGTCGGTGCCGTAGCCGAAGGCCTCATACGCCCGCGGCACCGAGTCCGCGAACTGCTGGAGCATGCAGGGGTACTCGGGCGCGTACTTGGCCAGCACATCCAAAGTGGACTGTGAGGTGGTGGTCAGCCGGATGATGTTGTTCTCGTTGACCTTCAGGAAGTTGCCCAGATCGACCGACACCGTGGTCACCGAGTCGAACATCTGCTGCAGCTGGGCCCGCTTGTCGACCAGGGTCTTGCTCGTCGTGGTCAGATCCGACAACGCCTGCAGGAAATCCGGGGCAGTCTTGTTGTAGATGTCGGTCACGTTCGCGAAACTGCTGATGTCGGCCTTGATGTTCGGCAGGGAAGGATTCAGCCCGCCCAGGTAGTCCGACAGTCCCACGAGCGTCTGGCCGAATTGCTCACCGCGACCCTGCAACGCCGTGGACACCGCACTCAGCGTCGCCGACAACTTCTCCGGCTGCACCGCCTGCAACAACGGCATCACGTCATCGAGCACCTTCTCCAGCTCGATCGCCGCACTGCTGCGATCCTGCCCGACCACATCCCCCGCCTGAATATGCCGCGACGACGGATCCTGCGGTATCTGCAAAGCGACATAACGCTCACCGAACAACGTCTTCGGCAGCAACCGCGCCGACACGTTCGCCGGGATCTCGCCGATCTTGTCCGGATCCAGGGCGAGCTCGAGCGCGGCGTGATCACCCAGCGCCTCGACCGAACGCACCTCGCCCACCACGAGACCGCGGATCTTCACGTCGGAACCCTTGCCGAGCTGGTTGCCGACGTGATCGGTCTCCAGGCGCACCATCGCCACCGGCGTGAACTTCTTCTGGTACATCGAGATCGTGGTCCAGATGAAGACCGCGCACACCACCAGGAACACCAGCCCCAGCACCTGGTAGCCCAAACGCCGATAGAGCGTCCGCCGGTTCATCCAGAAATCCTCACCGTCGTCGTCGCACCCCAGATGGCGAGACTGAGGAAGAAGTCGAGCACGGAGATCAGCACGATCGAGGTCCGCACCGCGCGGCCCACCGCGACGCCGACCCCGGCCGGGCCGCCCTTGGCCGTGAAGCCGTAGTAGCAGTGGGAAAGGATCACCAGCGCACTGAAGATGATCACCTTCAGAAACGACCAGATCACGTCTTCGGGCGGCAAGAACAGGTTGAAGTAGTGGTCGTAGGTGCCCGCCGACTGGCCGTAGAGCCACACGGTCACCTGCCGCGACGCCAGATACGACGACAGCAGCCCCACCGCGTACAACGGGATCACCGCGAAAATCCCCGCCAGTACGCGGGTCGTGACGAGGTAGGGCATGCTCGGCACGCCCATCACCTCCAGTGCGTCGATCTCCTCGGAGATCCGCATCGCACCGAGCTGCGCGGTGAATCCACATCCGACAGTCGCGGACAAGGCGAGCCCGGCCGCCAGCGGCGCCACCTCACGGGTGTTGAAGTAGGCGGAAATGAAGCCCGTCAGCGCGGCGGTGCCGAGCTGGTTGAGCGCGGCGTAGCCCTGCAGGCCGACGATCAGACCGGTGAACATCGTCATGCCGATCATCACGCC
Organism: Amycolatopsis acididurans; assembly: GCF_012328925.1. Lineage (GTDB taxonomy): Bacteria > Actinomycetota > Actinomycetes > Mycobacteriales > Pseudonocardiaceae > Amycolatopsis_E > Amycolatopsis_E acididurans. The sequence goes on along the minus strand of NZ_JAAXLS010000004.1, from coordinate 96,302 downwards.
GAGTGTCCCGCCGATCACCGCGAGACCACCTGTGCCGAAACACACTTCGGTCAGCAGCCGCGCCGTTTCCTTGAGATAGCGGCGCAACGTGCGCGGCGCCCACGCGAGCGCGCGCACGTAGAACGACAACTGCACGCCCAGACCCTCGAAGATCGCACCGGGGCGGGCGATCCACTCGAGTGTCCGGTCGTCCTCGCCGGTCTCGACGGGCTGCGTGGTCATCACATCGCCTTCGGTGGCACGATCCGCAGGTAGATCGCGGTCAGCACCACGTTGATCAGGAACAGCAGCAGGAACGTGATCACGACGGCCTGGTTCACCGCGTCACCGACGCCTTTCGGGCCACCCGCGGGATTCAGCCCGCGATAAGCCGCCACCACCCCGGCGACGAACCCGTACAACAGCGCCTTGATCTCACTGATGTAGAGGTCCGGCAACTGGGCCAGCGCGTTGAAACTCGCCAGGTACGCACCCGGCGTGCCGCCCTGCATCACCACGTTGAAGAAGTAGCCGCCCAGCACGCCGACCACGCTGACCAGGCCGTTGAGCAGGATCGACACCACGATCGCGGCGAGCACCCTCGGCACGATCAGGCGCTGCACGGGATTGACCCCCAGCACCTCCATCGCGTCGATCTCCTCGCGGATCTTGCGCGCGCCGATGTCGGCGCACACCGCGCTGCCGCCCGCGCCGGCGACCAGCAGCGCGGTGATCAGCGGGGACGCCTGCTGCACGATGGCGAGCGCACTCGCCGCGCCCGTGAAGGACTGCGCGCCGATCTGCTGCGTCAGCGATCCCAGTTGCAGCGCGATGACCGCGCCGAACGGGATCGCCACGAGCGCCGTCGGCAGAATCGTCACGCTCGCGAAGAACCAGCACTGCTGGATCCACTCGCGGAACTGGAAGGGACGGCGCGGAATGGCGCGCAGCACCTCCCAGCCGAGCGTCGCGAGCCTGCCGATCTGGACCAGCGCGGCGGTACCCGGTACCGAAACCGTCCCACTACGGGAGCCCATCACACCTCCGCCGACCCTAGCTACGTTGCCCTGAGTCTTACTCACCAGGTGAATCCCATTTTGGTTAGCAGTGTTCACCTGATCTTCCGCGGGCCTCCCGGTGGCTATACCTTGAGCGCGTGCGTCGCGGTCGCGCCGCCGTCGGCGACGAACTCGGCGCCCGTGCTGTACGAGCTCTCGTCGCTGGCCAGGAACACCACCATCTGCGCGATCTCACCCGGTTGCCCGACCCTGCCCAGCGCCACCTTCTTGCGCACCCAGGAAGTGTCGATTTCGGCACCGCCCGCGGCGTCCGAGACCATCTTTGTGTCGATCATGCCGGGATGGACCGAATTGACCCGGATGCCGCGCTCGCCCAGCTCCAGCGCGGCGACCTTGGTCATTCCGCGAATGGCGAACTTGCTCGCCGTGTAGGCGACAAGGAACGGCATTCCGGCCAGTCCCTCCACAGAGGACAGGTTGATGATCGAGCCCGTGCCGGCCTCGGTCATCGGTTCAACGACCGAACGCATTCCGAGAAACGTTCCGATCTGGTTGATTCTGATGATCCGCTCGTAGTCGGCGAGCGTGGTCTTGGCGAGTTCGGAGAAATGCAGGACACCGGCATTGTTGACCAGCACGGTCAGCCCGCCGAACTCGGTCACCGCACGTTCGACCGCCGCAGTCCAGTCCTCCTCGGCGGAGACGTCGAGATGCTGGTAGAGCGCGCCGATCTCGTCGGCGAGCGCCTTGCCCTCTTCGTCGAGCACGTCGGCGATCATCACCTTCGCGCCCTCTTCGACGAACCGCCGCGCCGCCGCCGCACCCTGTCCCCGCGCCGCGCCGGTGATGATCGCGGTCTTTCCTTCGAGCCTGCCCATGTCACATCATCTCGTCGGTCAGCGGCATGTACACCGACTTCAGTTCGGTGTAGGCCTCGATCGAGGAGTCGCCGCCCTCGCGGCCCAGCCCCGATTCCTTGAATCCGCCGAATGGCAGATGCGGTTCGATCTGGAAACCGTTGACGCCGATCGTGCCCGCACGCAGCTTGCGCGACACGCGGAAGGCCCGCTGCGCGTCCGCGCTGAACACGCTCGCGCCCAGCCCGTACTCGGTGTCGTTGGCCAGCCGCACGGCCTCGTCCTCCTCGTCGAAGGGAACGACGGCGAGCACCGGGCCGAAGATCTCCTCCTGCGCGATGGTCGCGGAGTTCTCCACGTCGGCGAAAATAGTGGGTGCGACGAAGTTGCCGCCCGCCAGGTCACCGCCGAGCCGTTCGCCGCCGGAGACCAGGCGCGCCTCCTGCTTGCCCTTTTCGATGTAGCCGAGCACGCGGTCCAGCTGACGCTCGTTGATCAGCGGCGCGGACAGCACGCCAGGGTCGAACGGATCGCCGTAGGTGATCGCCGCCGCCATGCCCTGCGCCGCGGCGAGGAACTCGTCGTAGACCTCGCGCTGCACCAGCGCCCGCGTGTTGGCCACGCACGCCTGGCCGGACAGGCCCATCGTGACCGCGCCGATGGTCGTCGCCGCGGCGAGCCCCACGTTCGCCGCGTCGGCGAACACCAGCGCGGGGCTTTTTCCGCCCAGCTCCAGCGAAACCCGCTTCAACGTACCCGCAGAGGCCTCGACGATGCGCTTGCCGACGGCGCGGCTGCCGGTGAAGCTGACCTTGTCGACGTCGGGGTGCGTGATCAGGACTTCGCCGACCGGATCGCCGGGACCGGTCACGACGTTGAGCGTGCCCTCCGGAAGCCCGGCCTCCACCAGCAGTTCGACCATGCGCAGCACGGTGAACGTGCAGTACTCCGACGGCTTGAGCACCACGGTGCAGCCCGCGGCCAGTGCCGGCGCGACCTTCTGCGCGTACAACAGGAACGGCGCGTTCCACGGCAGGATCGCGGCCACGACACCGATCGGCTCGCGGAAGGTCATCGCCAGGTGGTCGCCGCCCTGATACGGCGGCAGGGTCTGCCCGCCGAGCTTGTCGACCCAGCCCGCGTGGTGGTCGAACACGTCCGCGGCGGCCTCCACAGAGGTCGCGTAGATGCTGCCGCTGAAGGAGATCGGCACCGAGTTGTCCAGTGCCTGCAGGCAGCGCAGCTCCTCGGCGTGCTCACGCAGCTTTTCGGCGTAGCGGTGCAGGAGCTTGATGCGCGTCCCGGCGCGGGAGTTGGACCAGGTGCCGGAGTCGAACGCCTTACGTGCCGCGGCGACGGCGGCGTCGACGTCGGCCTTCGTTGCGATGGCGAAGTCGCCGACCTCCTCACCCGTCGCGGGGTGCCGGTGGGTCCAGGTGGCGCCCTCGCCACCCGGCCCCCACTGGCCGTCGATGTACAGCTGTCCGGTCTTGAGTCCGGCCGCTTCGCGATGCGGCTGAACGGTGAGCGTCATAGCAACTCCTGACTGGCGAACATCGTGTCGTAGCCGAAGGTGGCGATGTCGTCGAGATCGTCGAGACTCCACCGCTGCCGGACCGCCGGCGGGCTGACCAGCGCGACGTTTCCCCCGTGCACGACGAAGACCTGGCCGTTGATCGACTCGGCCCGTTCGGAGGCGAGGAACGCGACGAACGGCGCCACGTGCCCGACCGACAACGGGTCATCGCCTTCGGGCGCCGCACCGAAGACGCCTTCGGTCATCGCGGTCCTCGCCCTGGGGCAGATCGCGTTGGCGCGCACACCGTAGCGCTCACAGCCCCGCGCCGTGGCGACGGTGAGCGCGGCGATTCCGGCCTTGGCGGCGGCGTAGTTGGGCTGGGCGGGCGCCCCGAACAGAAACGCCTCCGACGCGGTGTTCACGATCCGCGCGAAAACCGGCTCGCCATCCATTTTGGACTGCTGCCGCCAGTGCGCGGTCGCGTTGCGCGACAGCAGGAAATGCCCCCGCAGATGCACCCGGATGACGGTGTCCCACTCCTCGTCGGACATCGAGAACAGCATCCGGTCCCGCACCACGCCGGCGTTGTTCACGACGATGTGCAGGCCGCCGAAGTGCTCGAGCGCGGCCTTCACGAGCGCGTCGGCCGTCTCGCGCTCCCCGACGTCTCCCTTGACCAGCAGCGCCTTGCCGCCCTCGGCCTCGATCTCGTCGACCACATCGGTGCCGGCGACGTCGTTGACGACCACCGACACACCGTCGGCGGCCAGCGCGAGCGCTTCCGCCCGTCCCAGCCCGGCTCCTGCTCCCGTGACAATGGCGACCCGATTCACGCGGCGGCTGCCTCCTCGCTGGCGCGGCAAGCCCCCGTCGGCTCGCCTCTCACGGCACAGACTAGAATCTGTTCTCGTTCTGGGCAAGCACCAAATTCACCGTCATGAACTGGGCATTTGCCGCCAAGCTAGTGATCCCAGGCGAAACTTGTTCTAGAGTGTGGCCCATGCGCATTGCCTACACCCCCGAGCAGGAGCGCCTCCGCACGGAGCTGCGCACCTACTTCGATCGCCTGATGACACCGCAACGACGAGAAGGCCTCTCGGGTGACGGAGGAGAGTACGGCGAGGGCACCGCGTACAAGGAGATCGTGCGTGAGCTCGGCCGCGACGGATGGCTCGCGATCGGCTGGCCCGAAGAGTTCGGGGGCCAGGCGCGGCCCATGATGGACCAGCTGATCTTCCTCGACGAGGCCGCCGTGGCCGGCGTGCCGGTGCCGTTCCTGACGGTCAACACGATCGGCCCGACGATCATGCGGTTCGGCACGCCGGAGCAGAAGGCGCACTACCTGCCCAAGATCGCGGGCGGCGAACTGCACTTCTCGATCGGCTACTCCGAGCCGGGCGCGGGCACCGACCTCGCGTCGCTGCGCACCCGCGCCGTGCGTGACGGCGACGAGTACGTGGTCAACGGGCAGAAGATGTGGACCAGTCTCATCGAGTACGCCGACTACGTGTGGCTGGCGGTGCGCACCGATCCCGAGGCACGCAAGCACAAGGGCCTGTCCATCCTGATCGTGCCGACCTCCGCGCCCGGGTTCTCCTGGACGAAGGTGCACACGGTGGCCGGGCCCGGCACCAGCGCGACCTACTACGAGGACGTGCGGGTACCGGTCAGCGCGCGCATCGCCGACGAGAACGCGGGCTGGCCGCTGATCACCAACCAGCTCAACCACGAACGCGTCGCGCTGACCTCGGCCGCGCCGCTGCAGTCGGCGCTGAGCGAAGTGCGGCAGTGGGCGCTGGAGACCAAGCAGCCCGACGGCAGCCGCGTCATCGACGCCGAGTGGGTCCGTACACATCTGGCCCGCGTGCACGCGCACGCCGAGTACCTCAAACTGCGCAACTGGCGGATCGCGTCCACACCGGATCTGAACCCGGCGGAAGCCTCGGCCACCAAGGTGTTCGGCACCGAACTGGCGATCGAGGCCTACCGGCTGCTGATGGAAGTGGTCGGGCCCGCCTCGATCGTGCGCGAGGGATCGCCGGGCGCGGTCCTGCGCGGGCGGCTGGAACGCGCGCACCGCTCGGCTTTGATCCTCACCTTCGGCGGCGGCACCAACGAGATCCAGCGCGACCTCATCGCCGCGACCGCACTCGGCCTTCCCGTTACGCGATAGGAGATTTCGGCGTGGATTTCACCGGTTCTGAGGAGATGCGGGAACTGGCCGCGCTGACCCGGCGCGTGCTGGAGGACGGCGGCGACTGGGCGACGCTGGTCAAGGTCGGGGTCGTGGATCCCGGCAGCATCGGCCTGCTGGAGCAGTGCGCGGTCCTGACCGAGATCGGCCGCGCGGTCGCGCCCGTGCCGTACCTGCCGGCCGTCACCATGGCGGCCTCGGCGATCGCGAAGTTCGGCACGCCCGCGCAGATCGAGCGCTGGCTGATGCCGGTGATGCGCGGCGAGACGACGTTCGCGGTCGCGTTGCCTGAGGTCGGGGCGCCGTGCGGGTTCACAGCCGAGGGCGGCCGGCTCTCCGGCGAGCAGACCGCGGTCCCGTTCGGTGCACAGGCCGACGCGTTCCTCGTCCCCGCCGAAACGCCCGACGGGGTGCGGGTATTCATCGCCGAGCAGGCCGAGGCCCAGCGCCAGCGCGTGGTCGACAACGACGACGCCGCGCTGATGCGGCTCGACGGCGTCGCGGGCGATCCGCTCGCGGTGGATTTCGAATGGCTGCGGCAGCGCGGCACGGTCGGCCTGTGCGCCACGCAGCTCGGCGTGCTGGAAAGCGCGCTGCACCGCACGGCCGAGTACACCAAACAGCGCGAGCAGTTCGGCCACCCGATCGGCAGTTTCCAGGCGGTGCGGCAGCGGCTCGCCGACGCCTATGTCGACGTCGAGGCGGTACGGCTGTCGTTGTGGCAGGCGGCGTGGCGGCTTTCGGAGGACCTGCCGGCGGCCGAGGAGGTCGCGACCGCGAAGTACTGGGCCGCCGACGCGGGCCACCGCGTCGCGCACACCGCGGTGCACCTGCACGGCGGGGTGGGCATCGACGTGGACTACCCGCTGCACAAGTACTTCGTCGCCGCCAAGCGCATCGAGTTCACCCTCGGCGGCGCGACGGCTCAGCTGCTCGCCCTCGGCCACCTGCTGGCGACCCGCCCGGACCCCGCGACGGCGTGAGGGTCACGGTCAGTCCGGTGCGTTGATGGCGCGCAGACGGCGGGGGCCGGTGTCGGGACGCGCGGGCGGCGGGCCGAGCACGATCCGCGCGTTGGCGACGAACGCACCCTCCGGCGAGGCCATCACCGGATCGAGCGTCAGCACCCGCACCTCCGGGTTGTCCTCGGCCAGCGCCGCGACCCGCAACACCATGTCCTGCAGAGCCGCCAGGTCCGCGGGCTCGTCGCCACGGTAGCCGGTCAGCAGCGGCGCGCTCTTCGGTTCGCGGATCAGCGTGGCCGCGTCCACATCGGTCAGCGGCACGGCGCGGTAGGCGCGGTCCCCGAGCAGCGTGCTCACCAGCCCGGACAGCCCGAACGACACGAGCGTGCCGAACGACGGGTCGTCCTGGAGCCCGATGAAACAGGACAGCCCCTTGGGCGCCATCCGCTGCACGTACATCTCGTTCTCGCCCGAGACCTCGCGCAGATCGTGGTAACCCCGGCGCACGGCGTCCTCGGAACCCAGGTCCAGCCGCACCCCGGCCAGGTCGGGCCGCCCCCGCAGCCGCTCGTCGACCGCCTTGACCGTCACCGGGTAGCCGAGTTCGGCGGCGGCGTCCACGGCTTCGCGTTCACTGCCGACGACCCGGAACGGCACGACATCGATGCCGTAGCAGCCGAGCAGCCGCACGACGTCGCTGTCCTCCAGCACCACGTTCTTCTCGCCGGCGTCGCCGAGCAGGTCGCGCACCACCTGCTGCGCCGCCTCGGTGTGCACCCCGGCCGGGCGCACGAGATGTCCCTGCGGGCGCTGCCGCCACGCGGCATACCGGACGACCTTCGCCAGCGCGTTCACCGCGCGCTCCGGGCTCGGGAACGACGGGATCGACCCCGGCCCCGGCGCGCCGTCCTTCGCGACCGCCAGTTCCGCGGGCACCCCCTCGGCGGCGAGGAACGTGGACACGATCGGCTTGCCGTGGTCGAGTTCGAGGGCGGCCTCCTTCAGGGCACGCGCGTAGGACGTGCCCGGTGTGGCCACGGGCGGTACGAACACGACCACGAGCGCGTCGGTGTCCGGCGAGTTCAGCGCCTCGCGCACGGCGGCGGCGAACTCCTCCGGCCCGGCCTGCGCGCCGATGTCGACCGGTTCGAAGGCGAGCTTGAGGCCCTGCGCCCGCGCGGTGTCCGCGGCCAGCAGGCCGATCGCGCTGGAGTTGCCGACGATGCCGACCCTCGGCCCGGCGGGCAGCGGCTGGTGCGCGAACACCAGTGCCGTGTCGAACAGCTGCGCCAGCGTCTCCACCCGCACGACGCCGGCCTGCTCGAACAGCGCCTGCACGCTGGCCTCGTCGACTTCGGCGGAGGTCGCGGCCAGCTGCGGGCGCACCGCGTGCCGTCCCGATTTCACGGCGACGATCGGCTTGCTGCGGCCCAGCCTCCGGGCCAGCCTCGCGAACTTGCGCGGGTTACCGAAGGACTCCAGGTACAGCAGCACGAGATCGGTGTCGGGATCGGTCTCCCAGTACTGCAGCAAGTCGTTGCCGGAGACGTCGGCACGGTTTCCCGCCGAGACGAAGGTGGACAGCCCCAGGCCGCGTGCCTCGGCGTCGGCGAGGATCGCGGTGCCCAGCGCACCGGACTGGCAGAAGAACCCGGCGCGGCCGCGCGCGGGCAGGCGCGGCGCGAGTGTCGCGTTGAGCCGCACCGCGGGATCGGTGTTGAGCACGCCCAGCGCGTTCGGCCCGACCACGCGCATGCCGTGTGCCCGCGCCTCACCGACCAGGCGCAGCTCGGCGTGCAGCCCGTGCGGCCCGGCCTCGGCGAACCCGGCGGTGACGATCAGCAACGTCTTCACACCCTTGGCGAGTGCGCCGTCCAGTACCGACTCGACCTGATCCGCCGGGACCGCCACCACGGCGAGTTCCACCGGATCGGGGATCTCCAGCACCGATTTGTAGGCACGGACCCCGCGCACCGCGCGGTGTTCGGGGTTGACCGGGTAGACGGTGCCCGCGAAGTCCGCGGCCAGCAGGTTCGACAGCACCACATAGCCGACCTTGGTCGGATCGGCCGACGCACCGATCACCGCGACCGAGCGCGGGTGCAGCAGGTTGTGCACGCTGCGTGCCTCGGCCGCCTGTTCGCGGGCGCGGGCCACGGCGAGGGACTCCTCGGTCGGGTCGATGTCGAACTCCAGGTGCAGCACGCCTTCCTCGATGGCGCGGCTGACCTGGTAGCCGGCGTCGCGGAACACCCGCACCATCGCCGAGTTCTCCGCCAGCACCTCGGCGACGAAGCGGCGCAGCCCGCTTTCGGACGCGGCCGCCGCGAGGTGTTCCAGCAGGATCGAGCCGAGCCCGCGGCCCTGGTGCGAATCGTCGACGACGAACGCCACCTCCGCCGACGGCCCGTCGCCGAGCCGCTCGTAGCGACCGATCGCGACGATGTCGTCACCCAGCAGCGCGACGAAAGCAACCCGATTGTGGTGATCGACGACGGTGAAACGTTCGAGGTCACGCTGCGGAATGCGCGGGTAGGCCCCGAAGTAGCGAAGGTAGCGGGTGCGCTCGGAAAGCTTGGCGTGAAAGGCCACCACCGCGTCCGCGTCGGAGGGCACGATCGGTCGCAAGTGGACGGTGCCGCCGTCGGACAGCACGACGTCGGCTTCCCACCGGCGCGGATAGTCGAACGGGTCGGTCGCACCGTTCCTGGCGTCGCCGTCGGTCATGATCGTCAGTCTCTCGGATCGTCGGGATCCAGGCCATGCAAGGGGAAGACGGCGCGCCGCGTGTCGCGGATCGCGACGTCCACCGGATCGTCGTCACCGTCGCCCCATGGACGGTAGTTGGTGTCGGCGCCGTCGGTCATCTCCGTCGGCAGGTCGGCGTGCGGCGCGGCCTTGCGCACCATGTCGAGCCAGCCGGGCGGCACCTTCGTCTCGGGTTTGACGTCGCGGTCGAGGACCGTGGCGATGAGATGGGTCCAGGAGCGCGGGACGACGCGGATCAGCTGGTAACCGCCGCCCCCGACGGCGAGCCATTTGCCCCCGGCGTAGCGGTCGGCGAGGGAGCGCAGGGTCGCGTAGATGGTGCGGTGCCCGTCGACGGTGAGGGACAGATCGGCCAGCGGGTCCTCATCGTGGGAGTCGACGCCGCACTGGGTGATGAGGATCTGCGGCTGGAACTCCTCCAGCAGGGAGGGAACGACGGCGTGGAAGGCGCGCAGCCAGCTGGGGTCGGCGGTGCGCGGGGGCAGCGGGATGTTGACGGCGCTGCCCTCGGCCTCGCCCGCGCCGGCCTCGGCGGAGTAGCCGGTGCCGGGCCAGAGCGTGAACGGGTGCTGGTGCAGGGAGATGGTCAGCACGCGCGGGTCGTCGTAGAACGCTGTTTGCACGCCGTCGCCGTGGTGCACGTCGGTGTCGACGTAGGCGATGCGGTCGAAGCCGTGGTCGAGCAGCCAGGAGATCGCGATGGCGCAGTCGTTGTACACGCAGAAACCGGCGGCGTGGTCGCGCATGGCGTGGTGCAGGCCGCCGGCGATGTTCACCGCGCGGGAGGCCTCGCCGTCGGCGATCTTGCGTGCGGCGAGCAGCGTGGAGCCGACGACCAGCGCGGTGGCCTCGTGCATGTCGCTGAACACGGGGTTGTCGGTCGTGCCCAGCCCGTGGCCGACGTCCCAGCCGGCCAGCGGGGCCTGCTTGACCGCGCTCAGGTATTCCTCAGCGTGGACGCGGCACAATTCGTCGTCGGTGGCGGGTTCGGGGACGAGCAGCGGAACGCCGTCGAGGACGCCGAGCTCCGTGGCGAGGCGGATCGTCAGCTGCAGGCGTACCGGATTGAACGGATGGTCGCCGCCCAGGTCGTAGCCGAGGAGGGCGGGGTCCCAGACGACCGCGGGCTGGTACATGAGGCCCGATGGTAGTCGCCATGAGCGGCGTTTCCCCACCGATCACCTGGGCTGACTGTCGGTGTCAACGACTACCATGGTTGTCTGCGGACGAAGGGGATATCGTGAACGATCTCATCGACACCACAGAGATGTACTTGAAGACGATCTTCGAGCTCGAAGAGGAAGGTGTCGTGCCGCTGCGTGCCCGCATCGCGGAGCGGTTGCAGCAGAGTGGGCCGACGGTGAGCCAGACCGTGGCCCGGATGGAGCGGGACGGCCTCGTGCGGGTCGCCGATGACCGGCACCTGCAGCTGACCGAGCACGGTCGCGACCTGGCCACCGCCGTCATGCGCAAGCACCGTCTCGCGGAGCGGCTCCTGCTCGACATAATCGGTCTGGAGTGGGAGCAGGTGCACACCGAGGCGTGTCACTGGGAGCACGTCATGAGCGAGGCCGTGGAGCGCAAGCTCGTGCGGCTGCTCGACCACCCGACCACTTCGCCGTACGGCAACCCCATCCCCGGCCTCGACAAGCTCGGTGAGGGTGGCGAGCCGGCCCCGCCCGCCGAAGCCGACCTGATCCGCCTCGACGAGTTCGCCCGCGCGGGCGGCGGCAAGGTCGAGATCCGGCGCATCGCCGAGCACGTCCAGCTGGACGAGAAGCTGATGGTCGACCTCAAGTCGGCCGGCGTGGTACCCGGCAGCACGGTGAACGTGGGCAGGGCAGCCGGCGGCGGCACGGTGGAAGTCGCCGGGGAGGCCTCCAGCGTGCAGGTACCGATGTCGGTGATGCACGCGGTCCTCGCCCAGGCACGGTAACCCGCGGGCCGGTCAGGCCCCGAGACCCCCAGGCTGGCCCCGTCCGCGCCCGTGCCGTCGCGTCCGCGCCTCGTGCCGTCGCGTACGCAGCGGCCCGGCACCGTCCGGGTGGGGTCGCGTCGCGCAGGTCCGTTGCCGCGGCAGGCAGTCACCACCCTGATCGGGCCCGACCACGCAGCGCAGGTCGGTCGCGGCAAGGCCGCCCGCGTCGCAGGTCACCGCATCGTCCGGCAGCCCCACCCTCGCCCGGCCCGGCCAGACAGCACAGGTCAGTCCCGGCAAGGTCGCCCACGTCGCAGGTCACCGCATCGTCCAGCAGCCCCGCCCTCATCCGGCCCGACCACGCAGCGCAGGTCGGTCGCGGCAAGGCCCCCACGTCGCAGGTCACCGCATCGTCCAGCAGCCCCACCCTCGCCCGGCCCGACCACGCAGCACAGGTCAGTCCCGGCAAAGTCGCTCGCGTCGCAGGTCATCGCACCGTCCGCCAGCCCCAACCCTCGCCCGGCCCCGCCACGCAGCGCAGCTCGGTCGCGGCAAGGTCGCCCGCGCAGCACACCGCGCGTCGCAAGCCGCCGCACCACAGGCCGCCACGCCCCGTGCCATCCGACCGCGCCGCACACTGCCACTGCCACTTCGTGCCCCGTAAGCGGCCGCACCGCCCTGCCGCCGGGCCCGTGTGCCGCGAGCAGCGCACCGCGCTGCGCACCTGCCGGCCGCGCCGCACAACCGCGCCCCTCCATCCACTCCTGAGATCACGCCAGGGGCACCGGTCACCCGGATCGCGCCGGAACATGATTCCTCGCCCTCGAACAGCGCCCCAGCCCCGAGCGACATGGCAGGCCTCCGTCCCGCTCCTACTCCGACCCGGGCTCGGGCCAGGCTCAGGACGGCACTACACCGCGCTCACAGGTGAGCTCTAGGGTGCATAGAGGAGTGCAGCGCGCCGCCGGAGTTCGCGGGCGGCCAGGTGGGGCTGGGGTCCCAGCAGGGATGGGTGACGTTGAACGAGAAGCAGGACGTGGCCGGTGGCTTCAAGGCGCACGAGGCCGCCGCTGAGGCATTCCGCTCGGTGCATGACCGTGCACCCAGCGGCGTCTGGTCCGCACCGGGCCGGGTGAACCTCATCGGCGAGCACACGGACTACAACGACGGCTTCGTGCTGCCCTTCGCTCTGCCGCACCGGCTGGCGGCGGCCGCGTCGCCGCGCGACGACCAACTGCTCACCGTCGCCACACTCGGGTCCGACGGCCGCATCCAGCGAGCCGATCCGATCGAGATCCCCCAACTGCGGCCCGGTGCGGTGGAAGGCTGGGCGGCCTATCCAGCCGGTGTCGCGTGGGTGCTGGCCGAACACGGTATCGAGCGCGGCGCCGACGTGGTCCTGGCCGGCAACGTACCGACCGGCGCCGGTTTGTCCTCCTCTCACGCTCTCGAATGCGCGGTATCGCTGGCTTTGCTGGGCCTGGCCGGGCAGGAACTGGACGCACCCGGCACCCCGGACCGGCACGAAATCGCCCGGTGGGTCCAGCGCGCCGAGAACGACTTCGTCGGCGCGCCGACCGGTCTGCTGGACCAGACCGCGTCGCTGTGCTGCACCGAGTCGCACGTGCTCTTCCTGGACGTCCGCTCGGGTGCGATCGAGCAGGTGCCCTTCGATACCGCCGGTGTCGGCCTGCGGATCCTCGTCATCGACACGCGTACCAAGCATTCCCACAGCGAGTCCGGCTACGGCGACCGCCGGCGCGGCACCGAACACGCCGCCGACCTGCTCGGGCTCAAGGCCCTGCGAGACGTCCCGTTCGCCGGCCTGGACGCCGCGCTCGGCCGCCTGCCCGACGAGCTGGTGCCGCTGGTCCGCCACGTCGTCACAGAGAACCAGCGGGTGCTCGACGTCGTGTCGCTGCTACACGACGAGCGGCTCCCGGACATCGGCCCCCTGCTCGACGCCTCGCATGTGAGCATGCGCGACGACTACCGGATCTCGATCCCGGAACTCGACGTCGCTGTCGAGGCCGCCCGCGAAGGCGGAGCTCTCGGCGCCCGGATGACCGGCGGCGGTTTCGGTGGCTCCGCCATCGCTCTCGTCCCGGAGGGGTCCCTCGCCGAGGTCGAGGCGACCGTCACCGCGGCTTACGAGAAGCGGGGCTGGCGAATCCCGCGCACGTTCGTCGCGGTGCCCTCGCCGGGGGCGCGGCGCGACAGCTGACGCCCCGGGCTACCAAGCGCACGCTCCGACCGTCGGCCCCGATGAAACGAGGGATGACCGCGTACACGGTCATCCGGTGCGAGGCTCACAGCTGAATGGTCCACACTGTGCTCAACCACCTCCTTGAGTTTCCAGTAAGAAAGGCTTCTGACTGCTCATGGCCACCGCTAGCGACCGCAAGGCCCTCAAACTGATCGTCACCGGCGGCGCCGGCTACGTCGGCAGCGTGTGCGCGGCCCGACTGCTGGAAGCCGGTCACGAGGTCGTCGTCGTGGATGACCTGTCCACCGGCCACGCGGACGCTGTCCCCGACGGTGCTCGGTTCGTCGAGGGCGACGCCGCCGATGCCACGGCGGGCCTGCTCGCCGAGGGGTTCGACGGTGTGCTGCACTTCGCCGCCACGTCCCTGGTGGGCGAGTCGATGCAGGACCCGGGGAAGTACTGGCGCGGCAACGTGTTCACCGCCATCCGGTTGCTGGACGCCATGCGCGAGCACGGCACACCACGTCTCGTATTCTCCTCGACCGCCGCGACTTACGGCGAGCCCGAGCGGTCCCCCATACCCGAGACCGCCCCCACCATGCCGACGAACACCTACGGTGCCTCGAAACTGGCGATCGACCACGCCATCACCAGCTACGCACGCGCGCACGGCCTCGCCGCGATGAGTCTCCGTTACTTCAACGTCGCCGGAGCCTACGGCCGCTACGGCGAGCGGCACACCGTCGAGACGCACCTGATCCCGCTGGTCCTGCAGGTGGCAACGGGACACCGCGAACAGATCCAGATCTTCGGCGACGACTACCCCACCGAGGACGGCACGGCGATCCGCGACTACATCCACGTGTCGGATCTCGCCGATGCTCACCTGCTCGCGCTGCAGCACGCCGAACGCGGAGTGCACCGCATCTACAACCTCGGCAACGGCACCGGATTCTCCGTCCGCCAGGTGATCGAGGCCTGCCGGGAGGTCACCGGTCACGCCATCCCCGCCGCCGTCGCACCACGCCGGGAAGGAGACCCCGCGATCCTCGTCGCGGCCAGCGACCGTGCCCGCGAGGAACTCGGCTGGAAGCCCGAGCGCACCGACCTGTACGGCATCGTGGCCGACGCCTGGCGGTTCACTCAGGAACGTGCCCAGGCGTAGCCGGGACGGGGGTAGCAGCGGTCGCGGCGAGAGCCGCCGGTTGAGCATCGCAGCGGTGACCGCGGACGTTATGGCCGGCTGAGCCGGTTCTGCCCGCCGTGGAGACAGCCGACGGCCCGGTGAACGAGCGGAGCTTTCACGAACCGCTTCACGAACCAGAGGCCGTCTTTGCCCACGCTCAGACTGAACCGCCCCTGCCTGCCCGCCTCCGTCTCGCTCGGCTGATCGTCGAGCCAGACGAACGTACTCCCCTGCGATGAAGATCCTCGCGGTCTCGGCGTCTACGTCAGCCCCCGCGGGCTGACGTAGACCGGCGCTCGGACTTACGGGTCTTTTTGCGCGGAAAGTTCTGCCTGCAGTGCGCGTGGACGGTAGAGGTCGGGGATATCGTCGGTCAGGTGCTGCAGCTGGTCCGGAGGCAGACCGTGCGTGAGGCACGCATGCAGCAGGGAAGCCAGCGGGTGGGAAGGATCAGCGTCGAGAGCGTTCTCAGCCGCCATGATCGCGAAACTGCCTTCGCCGTGGAGATATGCCGCGTGGCAGAGCAAAGCGGCCGCTTCGGCACGTTCGGGCGGCGGAGTCAGCCGCACGAGCTCCAGCCACAGGCGACGCGCGTACCTGCTTCGGACACTGCCCTGGGGCAGAGCCGTCCGCAGGCACGAGTCCCGGACCAGTGGGTTCGACAGCGCCAGGGCGAGCCGCACGACCTTCTCATCGGTGAACGACAGATCGTCCCGGCGGACCTGGTCGATGGCGGCGCGCACAATGCGCGCGTACTGCTCGTAGGTGCTCTTCGGCGTCAGGTCCGGCGCCAGCGCGTCGACGGCCGTGTCCAGCAATCGTGCACGTCTGTCATGTGCCAACGGATCGTCGGGTTCGAGCAGTTTCTCCATCTCCGCTCTGCTGTCGAAGGTGACAAGCCCCTCAGCCACGCAGACAGCTGCCATCACCGTGCTGGCGGGCTCAGGCAGCACCCCCTCGTTGTCCGGCGCGCACTCTCGATAGGTACGCCAGCGAGCGCCACCACGGATTTCAGGCACCCATGCCGCATAACCGGCCTTGCGTCCGCGCTTGTGGAAGGCGGCCGCCACACGCCTCACGAGGGCCGAGTGCGGCGGACCAGATGACCCGGGTGGATGGTCTGGGTGCCGGCCGATGACGACGGTCAGCACCTCCTCACCCGGGTTCTGACACAACGCGCGGGTGATGGCCTCGACGGCGTCCGTCTCGAGATCGGCGGCGGGTAGATCGACGCGCACGAGCGCGGTGATCTTCGTGCCCTTGCCCTTACTCAGTCCAATGAGGACTATCGAGTTCTCGGGGCAGAAGCCGAGAAGGCACGGGATCGCGGCGATCAGCTGCGCCGGATCGCTGATGTTGATCCTCGTTCTGCCGTCCGGCAGCTTCGTCGTGGTGGTGGTCATGTCATCACCGTGGCGGATTGGTGACACGCGCCGGAAGAAGAGATCCGGGAAATTGTGGATAACTGGGGTGGTGTGGATAACTCGGCCTCCGGTCGCGATTTTTGTCGGTGGCCGCCGCTACGGTCGTCGAGTCGTTATCCGCAATGTTCGAAGGGACTGTCGTGCAATGAGCCCGAAGCTACGGAACCCCTCCCCTGCACACAGGTTGCGCCCGCGGTCGTCCGTCCGAGCGACTCTGACTTCACGGTCGTCGCGCAGTTCGCCTTCCGGGAGCGTTGCAGAGGAAGATGAACGGTGCCCGACTTGCCGGGGGTCGCCGAGTCGACCCCGTTGAGCGCGGCCTTCTGGGACGCCCCGTGAGGTGCGACGGGTTGAGCGTGCGAGAGATGTGCGCGTTCGCGCGCCGACGCCAGGGACCTTGGCTAAACTCCGGCCGATGGCCGATCAACCGAAGCTGCAGCGCCGCGTCGACACCGCGGCTGAGCAGGCGCTTCGCCGGGTGAAGTATGTGGCCCCGGTCGACCTCCTGGTGATCTTGGGCTGGCTGCCGTCGGTCAAGGTCGAGGCGTGGCGTCAGGGGCGGCTCGGTCCTCTGGCCGATGAGCTGCCGGTGGACCGCGACAAGGTCGCGACGGCGTTCGAGTACCTGCTCGCGTGGGCGACCGCGCACGGTCTGCGTCCGAGCGAGACCACGTATACCGCCGCGACGCGGGATCGCCGTGCGTTGGTCTTCACCGGTGACGAGGCGACCGACACGCTCTTTCGCACGCACTGGATCTCGGCGGAGCTGTCCGACAAACAACGAGAACGGCTGGAAGCGCGGCAGAACAAGGCACCGGATCTCGTGGTGATCTCGCCGAGCGGCGAGTGGACCTGTGCGGAATGCGACACGCGGGGCTCGGCCGGGGAGTTCCTCCTTCCCGAGCAGGAACCACTCTGCCTGACCTGCGCCGACTTCGATCACCTCGTGTTCCTCCCGGCAGGCAACGCGGCGCTCTCGCGGCGGGCGAAGAAGGAAAGCTCGCTGTCGGCGCTGGTCATGCGCTTCAACAAGCGCCGCAAACGCCATGAGCGGCAAGGGATTCTCGTCGAACAGGCAGCGCTGGAACGGGCGGAAGAGCAGTGCCTTGCCGACGAGGACGTACGGGCCCGTCGCAGGGAACGGGACGCGGAGCGGAGGGCGCTGCAGGACGTCGAGTTCCAGGCCGCGATGGCGGCGGAAATCCTGCGGCTGTACCCCGGCTGCCCGGCCGAACGAGCGCAGGCCATCGCCGAACACGCCGGCACCAGGGGCAGCGGGCGTGTGGGACGGTCGGCCGCCGGGCGGGCGCTGGACGAGGAGGCCGTGCGGCTGGCGGTGATCGCGTCGGTGCGGCACGCCGACACGGACTACGACGACCTGCTCATGTCGGGCGTGCCGCGGGCCGAAGCGCGCGACCGCATCCGGGACACGATCGACAAGGTGCTCAAGAGCTGGGCCTGACCGAAGCCAGGGGACAACGACGGCACGCGAGACTGGCGGGGGCCGGTGGGGTCGCTGTGCGGGTGTCGTCTGTGTCGAGACCGGCAGGGGACACTACGAGACGGGTCCGGGACCCGGCCCGCCGTGACGCGATGTCGATGCTCGCGCGACGGGTGAAGGTCACCAGGTAAGCGACGCCGCCACCGGGAGGCGTCTTCGGGCAGTGGAGGCCGCCACAAAACAGGCGGCGCTGACGCCGCGCCGTGGCCGACCGCTCCGTCTGTGACCGGGTGTCGCTGACGGTAAAGGTCGCCGACCGTACGGCGTCGTCAGCGAGCTGGCGCGGCCGCGAAGGGGGCGTTGCCACGAAACGAGCGCGGCCACGCCGCGGCGCCGTCCTCGCCAGGGCCAGGCATCCCGCCACGAAGCGGCCTCGCCAGGGGGAGACATCCCCACATGTCGTACGCCGCCGCGAACGAGGCAGGGCGGCGAAGTCGGGCGGCGCCAGTTAGCGAGCACCGCCGCAAGCAAAGCCGAGCCGCGGAAAGTACCGGATACCGCCCTGAGCCGGTCGAGCCGAACCGAGCCGCGAACGCACCCGGCCGCCGTGAATCGAGCCGAACCCGAGCCGCGAACACATCGGGTGTCGCCGTGAACCGAGCCGAACCGAGTCGCGAACACACCGGGTGCCGCCGTGAACCGAGCCGAACCGAGTCGCGAACACACCGGGTGCCGCCGTGAACCGAGCCGAACCGAGTCGCGAAAGCACCGGGCCGCCCTGAGCCGGTCGAACCAGCCGCGCAGGCACCGAGCACCGCCGCGGGGCGAGCCCGAAGTGGACCTCACCAGGCGGCGGCCGCGAGCCGGGCGTTGCCGGCGCCCAGAGCCGCTACCCGTGGGCGATGTAGGCCTGCAGTTGCTCCTGGTGGGCCGCGAGCCGGGCGTTGCCGGCGCCCAGAGCCGCTACCCGTGGGCGATGTAGGCCTGCAGTTGCTCCTGGTGGGCCTCGAGCTCCTCCATCCGTGTCTTGACCACGTCGCCGATGCTGACGATGCCCGCCAGCCGCCCCTGGTCGATCACGGGGACATGGCGGACTCGACGCTGCGTCATCAGGACACTCAAATCGTCCACCGAATCCTGGGGGGTGCAGGTGGCGACGATCGTCGTCATGATGTCCGCGACCGGGCGTGACAGCAGGTCGGCTCCCCGTTCGTGCAGTCTGCGCACCACGTCACGCTCCGACACGATGCCCGCGACCCCATCGGAACCCAGCACGACCATCGCACCGATATTGTGCTCCGCGAGCCCCGCGAGCAGCTCCTTGACAGTGGCCGACGGCGTGAGTGTGGCCACCGCCGTGCCCTTGTTCCGCAACACGTCCGCGATCCGCATCCGGCGCCTCCCGGGTAGTGATCTGGTTCACACCAGGTTAGGGCTCCGCGACGGCCTGCGAAAGTCGCGAACCGGGCGAAGGGGTGACATCGTGTTTCACAGAAAGTCACGCAAACGGTGCAGACCTGGCTCGATCGCGGCCCGCGGCACCGCGCCGAAGCCGAAAACCAAGCCCTGCACCGCGTCCCTCGGCTCGGTGAAATCACCCAGCGTGTACAGCCACATGCCCGCATTCCGCGCGGCGCGCGCCACCGGACGCGTCGGCACCGAACTGTAGGCACTCACGTGCAGACCGGCCGCGGCGGGAATCAGCGTCAGCACATCGGCGAAGTCACGGGCCACGATGCTGCTGACCAGCTGCTGCCGCGCCTGGTACTCGCGGCGCATCCGGCGCACGTGCCGCGCGAACCCGCCTTCGTCCATGAACTGCGCGACCGCCGCCTGCTCGACGCTCGCCGAATGCCAGTCGGTGAGGTACTTCGCCTTCGTCACGGCCTCCCGCAAGCCCGGTGGCGAGACGAGAAAACCGAGCCGCAACGCGGGCAGCAGCACCTTCGAGAACGATCCGATGTAGAGCACCCGGCCCGCGGTGTCGAGACTGTGCAACGGTTCCAGCGGCCGACCGGTGTAGCGGAATTCCGTGTCGTAATCGTCCTCGAGTATGGCCGCGTCGTGCCGCTGCGCCCATTCGATGAGCGCCATCCGGCGGGCGAGCGACATCGGGGTACCCAGCGGGAACTGATGCGACGGCGTGACATACACCAGGCGACAGTCATCCGGCAGTTCGTCGACCACCAGGCCTTCCTCGTCGACCGGCACGCACGCGAGCCGGGCACCGAGCGTCGAGAACAGCTGGCGCGGTGGCGGGTAGCCGGGATTCTCGACGGCGACCCGGTCACCGGGCCGCAGCAGCACCCGCGCGGCGAGATCGACGGCCTGCTGCGAGCCGTTGGTCACCAGGACGTCATCCGGGTCGGCGCGCACGTCGCGCGACAACCCGACATGCCGCGCGATCGCCTCGCGCAGGCCCTGGTGCCCGCGCGGATCGCCATAGGTCAGCACCTGCGGCCGCGAGCCCCGCAACTGTTCCGCGATCAGCCGGCGCCAGGTGTCGAACGGGAACAGGCCGACGTCGGGCGCACCGGCGCGGAAGTCGTATTCCGGCGCGGCCGCGAACCGCGTCGGAGGCTCCGGCACCCCGGCCCACGCCTGCGCAGGCCGCAGGGCCGAGGTCTCCCGGACCGGTGGCTCGGCACGCCCCGCACCCGCCCGTACGAACGTGCCCGCACCGGCTCTGGCAGCGAGAAAACCCTCCCCCGCCAGCCGGTCGTAGGCACCGCTGACGGTGTTCCTCGACACCGCCAGCCGCCGCGCCAGTTCACGCGTCGGCGGCAACGCCTCCCCCGCACGCAGCCGCCCATCGAGGATCGCCGCGCGCAGCTGCCGGTAGATCTCCTCCCGCAGCCCGCGCCCACCGTCGATCGTGATGTGGATGTCCACGGTCCGAGCCTAAATTGGCCCACCGACATTCCCGGCGTTTTGGCTCTACGACCGCTCACCTCCGGCTCGTAACGTCGGCAGGCGTGGACATTCGCGAACTCGACCGGCGCGCGCTCGGCACGCTCGACAAGCTGGTCAGCCCCATCCGCACCACCGACCTGGCCCGGCGGACACCGTGTGACGGCTGGGACCTCGGGGACCTGCTGCGCCATCAGGTCAGCGAGAACCGCGCGTTCGGGACAGCGCTCCGCCACGGGCACGCGCCGGACTGGAACAGCGGCACCTTGAGCGACAACCCGTACCGGGACTACGCCGATTCGGTCGCCGCCGTGCTCGCCGCGTTCGACGACGACGCCCTGCTCGAGCGGAAGGTCACCGTGCGCGAGTTCGGCACGTTCCCCGGCCGCGTCGCGGTGGCCATGCATCTGGTCGACTCCGTCGCGCACGGATGGGATATCGCCCGCAGCCTCGGCCTGCCCTACGAACCGGACCCCGACGCGGTACACGACGCGCTCGCGTTCGCCCAGTTCATGCCCGCGGATCCCGATTTCCGCCGGGAACGCGGCACCTTCGCACCCGTCGTGAAAGTGGCCGCGGACGAGTCCGAGCTTCACCGGTTTCTCGCGCTGACCGGGCGTGATCCGAACTGGCAGTGAAAAGCGATACCGGCTGGCAGACTGGTACGCATGGCTGACGAAGATCCGTTCCTGTGGCTTGAGGACGTCACCGGCGAGCAGGCGCTGGACTGGGTCCGCACGCGCAACGCCGAAACCCTGGACGAGCTCACCGGCGGCGAGCGGTTCGAGACGCTGCGCGCGGAAATCCGCGAGGTGCTCGACGCCGACGACCGGATTCCCTACATCCGCAGGCGCGGTGACTACTTCTACAACTTCTGGCAGGACGCCACGCATCCGCGCGGATTGTGGCGCCGGACCACGTTGGACAGCTACCGCGGCGAGCACCCGGAGTGGGAGGTCCTGCTCGACGTCGACGCGCTCGCCGAGGCGGAGGGCGAGAACTGGGTGTGGCAGGGTGCGACGGTGCTGCGGCCCGACTACCGGCGCGGCCTGGTCGAACTCTCCCGCGGCGGTGCCGACGCGACCGTGGTGCGCGAGTTCGATCTGGAGCAGCGCGCGTTCGTGGCCGACGGTTTCCAGTTGCCCGAAGCCAAAAGCCGCGTCGGCTGGATCGACGAGGACCTGATCTACGTCGGCACCGATTTCGGTGCGGGCTCGCTGACTGCGTCCGGCTATCCGCGCGTGATCAAGGAATGGCGACGGGGCACGCCACTGGCCGAGGCGACAACGGTCTACGAGGCCAAGCCGGACGACGTGTCCGCGTTCGCCTACCACCTCTCCACACCCGGTTTCGAACGCGACTTCGTCGGCCGGTCGCTCGACTTCTACCGGTCGGAAAAGTACCTCCGCACGCCCGAGCGGCTGATCCGCATCGACGTGCCCGAGGACGCGCAGACCACCGTGCACCGGGAATGGCTGCTGATCCGGATCCGCTCGTCCTGGACGGTCAACGGCCGGGACTACGCGGCCGGCACGCTGCTCGCCGCCCGGTTCGACGACTACCTCGACGGCTCACGCGAACTGACCACGCTGTTCGAGCCCGACGCACACACGTCGCTGGAAGCCTACGACTGGACCCGCGACCACCTGATCCTCACGACGCTGTCCGACGTGCGCACCGAACTGCACGTGCTGACGCCGAACGAGGGCTGGCGGCGCGCACCGCTGACGACCGGCCTGGAACTGGGCACGGCCGAGATCCTCGACACCGACCCCGACGACAGCGAGGAATATCTGCTGAGCACCAGCGGTTTCACCGAGCCACCCACGCTGAGCTACGGCCATGTCGGCGGCGAACTGGAGCTGCTCAAGCAGTCGCCGGCGCGCTTCGACAGCGACGGCACGGCCGTGGACCAGTACTTCGCGACCTCGCGTGACGGCACCAAGATCCCGTACTTCGTGGTGCGGCCGAACGCGGCGGTCGGGCCGACGCTGCTGACCGGGTACGGCGGTTTCGAGGTTTCGCGGCTGCCCGGGTACAGCGGCGTGATCGGGCGCGGCTGGCTCGCCCGCGGCGGAACGTACGTGGTCGCGAACATCCGTGGCGGCGGCGAGTACGGGCCGTCCTGGCACACGCAGGCGATCAAGGAGAACCGGTACCTCGTCTACGAGGATTTCGCCGCCGTGGCCCAGGATCTGGTCGAGCGCGGGATCACCACACCCGAGCGGCTCGGCATCCAGGGTGGCAGCAACGGTGGGCTGCTGATGGGCGTGATGCTGACGCGGTATCCGGAGCTGTTCGGCGCCATCGTCTGCCAGGTTCCGTTGCTGGACATGCGCCGCTACCACCTGCTGCTCGCGGGCGCGTCCTGGATGGCGGAGTACGGCGACCCGGACGACGCGAACGAATGGGCCTACATCAGCCAGTACTCGCCCTACCAAAATGTCCACAGTGGACGCGATTACCCGCCGACCCTGTTCATGACGTCCACAAGGGACGACCGGGTGCACCCCGCGCACGCGCGCAAGATGGTGGCGAAGATGCGCGAGCAGGGCTACGGCGTGCGCTACCACGAGAACATCGAAGGCGGGCACGGCGCCGCCGCGGACAACGAGCAGCTGGCGCAGAAATGGGCGCTGTTGTTCGAGTTCCTGTGGGAGCAGCTCTAGAAGCGCTCCGCGAGAAACTGCCCGAAGGTGACCTTGCCCGTCGCGTGCTCGGGAGTCAGGCACACGCAGGGCGATCACCGGGCGACGGCGTCCGGCGGCGCGCAGATAGGTAAGGGTGAGTTCGTCCGAGTCGCGTACGTCCGGCCCGACCATGTCCGGCACGCGACCGGCGGGCGTGCCCGCCGGCCGGCAGACGTTCGGCGACCACCCTGCCCAGTTTGCCGGTGCCACGGCTGACGTGGATCTTCATGCCCGGGCTTCCTCACCCAGGACCGCCAGGTCCAGGCCCGCGAGCCGGGCCGGGTCGGCGACCACGTCGTAGCTCGCGATCCTGTCGTCGGCGACCGTCACCGTCAACACGAACAGCAACCGCCCGCGCGGGGCGACGATCACGCCCACCGCGCCGTCGACCAGCGCCACCTCCGCGTACCGCGAACGCCGCGCGAAGCCGACGGTCTGCTCCGCGACGGCCTCGGCGCCCTGCGCACGCGCCGCCATCCCGGGCCGCAATGCGGCGGCGTCGGCGGTGCGCACGACGTCCGGTGCCAGCACCTCCAGCAGGGCGGCGAAATCGCCTTCGCGCGCGGCGGCGAGGAACGCGTCCACGATGTGCCGCTGCCGCGCCAGTTCCGGCTCGGGCACGGCGGGTGTGCCGCGCACGCGCTGACGCGCGCGGCTCGCGAGCTTCTTGGCCGCGGCCGGGGTGCGCTCCAGAACGACCGCGATCTGGTCGAACGGCACGGCGAACGTGTCGTGCAGGACGAGGGCGACACGTTCGGCGGGTGAGAGCAGGTCCAGCACCACGAGCAGCGCCCGGCCCACGGACTCGACCAGCAACGCCTCGTCCTCGGGTCCGTCACCGTCGGTCGCGCGGTCCGGAACGCTGTCCACGATCTCCTCGCGCCGCGCCTTGCGGGACCGCAGCATGTCCAGGCAGATCCGCGAAACGACCGTGGTCAGCCAGCCGGGCAGGTTCTCCACGTCGCCAGTTCGGCTGAGCCGGAACCACGCCTCCTGCACGGCGTCGTCGGCCTCGCTCAGCGAACCGAGCATCCGGTAGGCGACGCGGCGCAGGTGCGGGCGCTGCACTTCGAAACGTTCGGCGAGGTCTGACACCCGGTCACCTTTCCGTCAGGGACTTCGTCACCCCATTTGACGGAACCCGCGCGAACAAAGTGACAGGAGCACCACCGTGACATCTTTGCTGCACGTCGACTCCAGTGCCAGCCCGATCGAGAATTCGGTGAGCAGGCAGCTCACCGCGCTGTACGCGGAGCGCTGGCCTGGCCGGTACGTCCACCGGGACCTGGCCCGCGATCCGGTGCCGCTGATCGGGCCGGCGTATGTCACCCTCGGCACCCGGGTCGAACGGGAAGGTGCCGGCGTGCTGCCCGCCGACGCCGGCGAGGAACGTGAATGGGCGCTGACCGAGCCGCTGATCGCCGAGTTGCGCGCGGCTGACGTCGTGCTGCTCGGCGTGCCGATGTACAACTTCGGCGTGCCCACGTCACTCAAGGCGTGGATCGACCGGATCTCGTTCCCTTCGGCCTACGACGATGCGGCCGGACAGAGCGTGTTGCGCGATACGACGGTCATCGCCGTGCTTACCCGCGGTGGCGCTTATGGGCCCGGAACGCCGCGCGCGGGCTGCGATTTCCAAGAACCGTACCTGCGCGCGCATTTCGGCAAACTCGGCGTCACCGATCTTCGATTCGTGTGCGCGGAGATGACCCGGGCCGACGACATTCCCGGACTCGCCGAATTCCGGGAAATGAAACTGAAATCGCTCGCCGCGGCGCGGGAACAACTCATCGCGATGCGGTGATGCCAGGGCACAAGCACGATCTTGCCGCGGGTGTGGCGCACGCCGACCTCGGCCGCCTTCTCGAACGAGATGATCGTCTCGATGCGGTCCGCCGGGACGCCCAGGTCGGCGGCGAGCTGGACGCACTCCGGGCCGAACAGTCGATGAACGCGGCGACGGGGCCGGCCGCGCGGACGGCGACGAGGACCTCACCCGGCGCCGGTTCGGGCACCGGGACTTCGGCGATGTAGAGCACGTCGCGGTCGCCGTACTGGTCGAAACGCGCGGCGCGGGCGGATGTGGACATGGAGCCTCCTCAGGTTCGGTTCTTCGCCGCGTTGGCGCGGAGAGTGGCGAAAGTGGCCGCGAACTGGTCCAGCCCCGCCACGCGCAGGCGGCCTGGCTCGTGCCGCCGAGCTCGGCGCCGATGTCGTACACGCGGCAGTCCGGGGTCCTGCTGATGACACGCATGACGTCGAAACTGCCCAGCGGCAGGCCGCACTCCTCGCGCAGCCGAGCGGCGACGGCGTTCCGGGTCGTCGAACACATCTCGCGATGGGCGTGTTCGGCACATGGCACGCTCATGTCCCGTGATCGATGACTTCGCGAAGGAGTACTTGCACACCGATCTGCAAGAGATCCGTGAGGTGATGCTCCGCAAGCTGGACGGACTGGGCGAGTACGACATCCGCCGTCCCGTGACTTCGACGGGGACCAACTTGCTCGGCCTGGTCAAACACCTATCGGTGGCGGGGACCAGGTACTTCGGCGTGGTCTTCGGCCGGCCGTTTCCCGAGCCGTTGCCCCGTTGGGACGACCCGGGACAGCGGGCCACCGAAATGTGGGCGACCGAGCACGAGACACGCGAGGAGATCATCCGCCGCTACCGGCGTGTCTGGGCGCACTCCGACGCGACTATCGCCGCCCTCGCCATCGACGCACCTGGCCGAGTGCCGTGGTGGCCGCGTCCCACCGTGATGCTGTTCAACGTCCTGGTCCACATGCTCACCGAGACCAACCGGCACGCCGGGCACGCGGACATCGTGCGCGAACAATTGGACGGCTCGACCGGGGCCGCGAACCAGGAGCGTGACGCGGCCTTCTGGGCGGCGCGGCGCGCGACGATCGAGCAAGCCGCCACGGCGGCCGCGGCCAAGGCCGACGGTGAGCACGCATAGCGCGGGCCCTGATGCCGAAGCGCCAGGGCCCGCATGTGTATCGCTCGATCAGCTGCAGCCGGAGGTGGCGCCGCAGCCCTCGCACGCGTAGCACGAGCCGGCCGGGCGCATCTTCGTGCCGCAGGTCATGCACAGCGGCGCGTCGGCGGCCTTGCCGAGGTGCAGGTCCATCAGCTCGGCGGTGCTGTGCGCACTTTCCGGGGAAGGCTGCTGCTCCACCGGACGGGGGCTCGCGTCGACCGTGCTGCGCAGCGTCTCCAGGTCGACGCTCTCTTCCTGCCCGGCGTCCGAGCCGTAGCCCGACTCGACCTGCGCGGTGCGCTCCTCCGCGGTGAAGATGCCCAGCTGGGCGCGCTTCTCGTACGGCAGGTAGTCCAGCGCGAGGCGGCGGAACAGGTAGTCCAGCACGCTCGTGGCGATCCGGATGTCCGGATCGTCGGTCATGCCCGCCGGCTCGAAGCGCAGGTTGGAGAACTTCGAGACGTAGAACTCCAGCGGAATGCCGTACTGCAGACCGACCGAGATCGACATCGAGAACGCGTCCATGACACCGGCCAGGGTCGAACCCTGCTTGCCCAGCTTCACGAAGATCTCGCCGAGACCGTCGTCGGGGTAGGAACCGGCGTGCAGGTAGCCCTCGGCACCGCCAACCGTGAACGACAGGGTCTGGCTCGGGCGCTTCTTCGGCAGCCGCTTGCGGACCGGCTTGTACTCGACGACCTTCTCCGGCTCCGGAGTCGCCGCCTTCGCTTCCTTCTTCGCCGTCGACAGCGGCTGGCCGACCTTGCAGTTGTCGCGGTAGATCGCGAGCGCCTTCAGGCCGAGCTTCCAGCCCTGGAAGTAGATCTCCTCGACGTCGGCGACCGTGGCCGACTCGGGCATGTTCACCGTCTTGGAGATCGCACCCGAGATGAACGGCTGCACCGCGGCCATCATCCGCACGTGGCCCATCGGCTTGATCGAGCGCTCACCGACCGCGCAGTCGAACACCTCGTAGTGCTCCGGGCGCAGGCCCGGCGCGTCGACGACATGCCCGTGCTCGGCGATGTACTCCACGATCGCCTCGATCTGCTCGTCCTGGTAGCCCAGTGACTTCAGAGCGCGCGGCACGGTCTGGTTCACGATCTGCATCGAACCGCCGCCGACCAGCTTCTTGAACTTGACCAGCGAGAAGTCCGGTTCGATACCGGTGGTGTCGCAGTCCATCATGAAGCCGATGGTGCCGGTGGGCGCGAGCACGCTGGCCTGCGCGTTGCGCCAGCCGTTCTTGCCGCCGATCTCGATGCCGCGCTGCCATTCGCGGGTGGCGAGGTCGCGGATCTTGACGTCGTTGGCGTGCATCGTGCGGATCGCGTCGTTGGCCGCCGCGTGCTTGCGCATGACGCGCTGGTGCGCCTCGGCGTTGCGGGCGTAGCCCTCGTAGGCGCCGACGACACCGGCCAGCTCCGCCGAGCGGCGGTAGGAGGTGCCGGTCATCAGCGACGTGATCGCGGCGGCGAGCGCGCGGCCGCCGTCGGAGTCGTAGGCGTGGCCGGTGGCCATCAGCAGCGCGCCGAGGTTGGCGTAGCCGATGCCCAGCTGGCGGAACTTGCGGGTGGTGTCGCCGATCGGCTCGGTCGGGAAGTCCGCGAAGCAGATCGAGATGTCCATCGCGGTGATGACGAACTCGACCGCCCTGACGAACAGCTCGGCGTCGAACATGCCGTCCTCGCCGAGGAACTTCAGCAGGTTCAGCGACGCCAGGTTGCAGCTGGAGTTGTCCAGGTGCATGTACTCGCTGCACGGGTTGGACGCGGTGATCCGGCCCGACTCGGGGCAGGTGTGCCAGTCGTTGATCGTGCTGTCGTACTGAACGCCGGGGTCGGCGCACTCCCACGCCGCCTGCGCCATCGAGCGGAACAGCTTCTTCGCGTCCGTGGTCTCGATGACCTCACCGGTCAGCCGGGCGCGCAGGCCGAACTCGGCGCCCGACTCGACGGCCCGCATGAACTCGTCGTTGACGCGCACCGAGTTGTTCGCGTTCTGGTACTGCACCGAGTGGATGTCGGCGCCGGAGAGGTCCATGTCGAACCCGGCGTCGCGCAGGACCTTGATCTTCTCTTCCTCGCGCGCCTTGGTGGCGATGAACTCTTCGATGTCGGGGTGGTCGACGTCGAGCACGACCATCTTGGCGGCGCGGCGGGTGGCGCCACCGGACTTGATGGTGCCCGCGGAGGCGTCGGCGCCGCGCATGAACGAAACCGGGCCGGAGGCGGTGCCGCCGGAGGACAGCAGCTCCTTCGACGAGCGGATGCGCGAGAGGTTCAGGCCCGCGCCGGAACCGCCCTTGAAGATCAGCCCCTCTTCCTTGTACCAGTTGAGGATCGAGTCCATGTTGTCGTCGACCGCGAGGATGAAGCAGGCGCTGACCTGCTGCTTGGACGTGGTGCCGACGTTGAACCAGACCGGGGAGTTGAAGCTGAACACCTGGTGCAGCAGCATCCAGGTCAGCTCGTGCTCGAAGATCTCCGCGTCCTTGGCGGTGCCGAAGTAGCCGTTCTCGGTGCCGGAGCGGACGTAGGTCAGGACGACCCGGTCGATGAGCTGGCGCAGGCTGTGCTCGCGCTGCGGGCTGCCGACCGCACCGCGGAAGTACTTGCTGGTGACGATGTTGGTCGCGTTGACCGACCAGAACTGGGGGAACTCGACCCCACGCTGCTCGAAGTTGATCGAACCGTCGCGCCAGTTGGTCATCACGACGTCGCGCTTTTCCCAGTTCACCTCGTCGTAGGGGTGCACGCCCTCGGTGGTGAACACGCGCTCGACGGTGAGCCCGCGCTTGCCCCTCTTCGCGCCTTTACTGCCTGTCGCCACGGTTTCCGTCATGGATCTCCCTCTCCCGCGCCTGCGACGAGTTCACTCGCCGCCCGCTGCCTTGTCCGCCATGGCCTGACGCAGGTCCGCGATCTCCTTCTCGAAGTCCTCGACCGAAGAGAAGGAGCGGTAGACGCTGGCGAACCGGAGGTACGCGACCTCGTCGAGCTCACGGAGCGGGCCGAGGATGGCAAGGCCGACCTCGTGGCTCGGGATCTCCGCGACTCCGGTTGAGCGGATCGATTCCTCGACCCGCTGGGCGAGCTGCTGCAGAGCGTCGTCATCGACCGGCCTGCCCTGGCAGGCCCGGCGAACGCCCCGGACCACCTTGTCCCTGCTGAACTGCTCGGTGACCCCGGAACGCTTGACGACGGCCAGCACCATCGTCTCCGAGGTGGTGAAACGGCGACCGCATGCCGAACACGACCTGCGGCGGCGGATCGCCTGCCCTTCGTCCACCTCGCGGGAGTCGACGACCCGGGAGTCGGCATGGCGGCAGAACGGGCACCGCACGACCGGTCACCTTCCCTTCACGTCTGTCCCTCGGATACCCGCTCCCCGCCGCCACGCAACGGCCGGGCTCGCGATGACCTGGTGATCATCTTGTGGATATCCGGTGGGTGAACACCGAACAGCTGTGGACAACTCGCTTTTAGTCTACCCCAACTTGTGGACCAACTACAGCCATGTAACTACTACATATAGCGGTGGAGAGTATGCCGCACGCCGACAGGGCGCAAGCAACCCGGAGGGGTGAACGCACGTGTCGCAGCAGCCGGTCGGGCAAGAGGTCACGAACCGTCGCCGGACGGCTGCGCTTCGATCGGAACGGTCAGCGGCAGGCCGGGCACGACGCTCGCGTCACGCAGGTCGTTCAGCGCCTGGATGCGCGCCACGACCTGACCGGCGTCGGCGTCCGGCGCGTACTGGCGCGCCACATCCCACAGCGACTGGCCATCGCCGACGGTGACGACGGCTGTGCGCTCCGGAACCGCGGCGCCCGGCATCTGGTTGGCGAAAACACCCAGTCCGGTGACAACGAGCGCGACCGCGATGCCCACCGCGGCGAGCCACGGCCACCGCGGCATGACCCGGCGCGGCCCGCATCCGGACACCGCGGGCCGCCGGTGCCCGGCGACATAACGCGCCCTCGTCGGCGGGCGCCGGATCTCTCCTGCGGGGCGACGGCGCGCCCGCACCCGTTCACGCAACTCCCCTTCGGCGGCCGGCCGCCCGTCCAGCAGAACCGTCATCGAAAGCCTCCTCGCGGTCTGACCAGGGCGGACACTGCGCCACCCTGTCGAACACTCGTTCTATCGAACCTTCGAGCGAATGTGTACCACCAGGGTCTGACAAAATCGAGAGCCGTCCGGCGTGTCGCTCGAACAGTTGTTTGATGTTCGTGGCCCGGTGGACTACCGTGGGTGACCAGTACGAGGCGAAACGCGCCGGTCGCGAAGGTCCTGCGGCCCGGCACAGCATGAGTTTCACTGACAGCTGGGAGGCAGTACCGATGACCGAGATCGACGAGACCGCGGACATTCCGCGCAGGCCGGGCGGCCGGTTCGGGGACGTGCATCCCCTTCCCGAACCCGAAGACGTCGAGGAAGGTCTCAGCCCCCGCCAGCAACAGGTGCTGGAGGTCATCCGCGCCTGGGTCGACCGGTTCGGCTACCCGCCCAGCGTCCGCGAGATCGGCGAGGCCGTCGGACTCACGTCCACCTCGTCGGTGTCGCATCAGTTGCGTACGTTGCAGCGCAAGGGCTATCTGCGCCGGGACGCCAACCGGCCGCGTGCGGTGGGCGTGCTCACCGCCGCCGCCGAACGCGCCGCGCGCGTCGGGCGCACCGAGGACAACATGCCCCAGCCCGCCTACGTGCCCGTCGTCGGCCGGATCGCGGCCGGTGGCCCGGTGCTGGCCGAGCAGGCCGTGGAGGACGTCTTCCCGCTGCCGAAGGACCTCGTCGGCGAGGGCGAGGTGTTCCTGCTCAAGGTCGCCGGCGACTCGATGATCGAGGCCGCGATCGCCGACGGTGACTGGGTCGTGGTGCGCCAGCAGCCCACCGCCAACAACGGCGAGATCGTCGCGGCGATGATCGAGGGCGAGGCGACGGTCAAGACGTTCAAGCGCAAGAGCGGGCACGTCTGGCTGCTGCCGCACAACGAGGCGTACGAGCCCATCCCCGGCAACGACGCGACGATCCTCGGCAAGGTGGTCGCGGTCCTGCGTAGGCTCTGACGGGTGCTCACCGTCACGCGGCACGGCCACGTCAATCACTACACCTCCGACTACGACGCGGCACTCGCGGTGCATCGGCGCGCGCTCGGCGGCGAGGTCTTCAGCGAGTTCGGCACGCCCGGCAGCCGCAACGCGCTGAGCGTCGTCGGCTCGACGTGCCTGCAGGTGTTCTCCCCCGACGCTCCGGATTCACCCGTCGCTTCCTGGATCGGCCGGTTCGGCGCGAGCTGGCACTCTCTGGAGTGGACGGTGGCCGACCTCGCCGAGGCGGAGGAAGTCGTGGCGGCGCGCGGTTTCCGGGTGACCGACCGGATGGCGGGCCGGTACGTTTTCCTGCATCCGAAGGATCTTCACGGGCTGTGCCTCGAACTGACCGCCGAGCATTTCCCCGGCGATCCTCGTGAGCAGCCGGAGTGGGATCCGGACGTCGGCGCGGGCGGTAACCTGCTCGGCATCACCGGTCCGGCGACGGTCGTCCTCGCGGTCACCGACGCGGCCGCCGCGGGCGAGTTCTTCGCCGGCCTGACCGGCCGCGACATCGCCCACGACGACACGCTGGGCGCCGCCCGCGCGACCACGCTCGACTTCGGCGACCACCGGCTCGACTGTCTCGCCGATCCCGGGCTCGGCCCTCGGGAACGGCTGTACGCGCTGCGGTTGCCCGTCCCGGACCTGGCCTCGGCGGCGGCGAGTCTCACGGCGAGCGGTGTCCCGGCCACGCCGCTGTCCACAACGGAGGGTCCCGCACTGGTTCTCGATACCGCGGCCACCCAAGGCGCCCGTATCGAGATCGTCCAGCGGACGCGCTAGCCCCGGCGCCGGGCGCGCAGTTTCGTCCAGGCGAAGGCGGCACCACCCGCGACGCACAACGCGAACAGGAGGCCGGGTAGCGCCTCCATACCGCCGCTGTCGGTTTCACTGCCGGTGGCCTGCCCGCCCGCGCCGGGGGCCGCGTCCGTGGTGGCCGGCGTGACCAGCGCCGTCGCACCCTTGACCGCGCGGATCGGCCGGCCGGTGCCCTCGCCCCCGGACAGCAGTGTGCCGTCCTGCTCGAACGCGATGGCCTCGCCCTGCTGTTCGTCGGCCAGCGGTATCCGCACCGGGTCCCGGCCGAGCGCCGCGGCCACGTCCCCGTCCGGCGCGGGGTAGAGGTACGCGTCGGTGTAGGTGCGCAGCGCGATCACCGTGCCGTCCGCGCTCGTCGCGCCGCCCGTCACCAGCACGGAACCGAAGCCGCCGACGGGTCCGCCCGGTGTGTCGGTGGTCTTGAATCTGAGGGAGCCCACGCGCTCCAGTGGCGTGGGTCCCGGGCTGCGCAACTCGCCGGAAGGACGGTAGACCCCGCTGTCCCCGAAGGGATTCTTCGTCACCAGGTACGGCGTGCCCTTCCGGTCGAGCAGCAACGCTTCCGCGTCGTGCGCGCCGTCGGGGTAGGTCAGCCGGTACAAGGTCGTCTTGCCCTGCGGCGTCACCGCGAGCAACGCGACCGTGTCCCGTTTCTTGTCGTTGTCGCCGGTGTCGGACAGCCACAGCGTGCCGTCCTGGGACCGAGCGAGGTCCTCGACGTCGTAGGGATCGGTCGAGTTGGTGATGACGCGCTGCACCACGCAGTCGCGACCCAGCACGAACACCTGCACGCTGGTGCCGCCGTCGTTGATCGCGTACCAGTTCCGCCCGTCGCTGACCAGGCCGGACAGCTCCGTGATCCGCTTGTCGGTCACCGTGCACACGGTCGCGGGCGTCTCGGCCGCCGTAGCCGGGGGCGCGCACAACGCGAGGCCCAGCACGATCACCACGAGAGACGCGCAGCGGCGGAGGATCACACCCGCCGAGGCTACCGAGAATCAGGCAAGCGACCCGTTCACGACATATGCCTCGAGCGCCGAGGCCAGCTCGGGCCGCACCTTGGCCACCAGGCGGGTGCCCTCGGCCAGATGTTCCTCGGTGAGCACCTCGCCGTCGGCGTGCACGCGCGCGACCAGCTCGCCCCGGGTGTAGGGCACCAGGGCCTCGACGCTCACCTCGGGCCGCGGCAGCCGCTCGGCCAGCGCCTGCACCAGCTCGGACATGCCCTGACCGGTGCGCGCCGACACCACGATCGCGTCGGGTAGCAGGTGCCGCATCCGGACCAGCGACAGCTCGTCGGCCGCGTCCGCCTTGTTGATCACGATCAGCTCGGGCGGCAGCGGTTCGGACCGGCGGCGGGTGATCTCGGCGAGCACCTCGCGCACGGCGTTGACCTGCTCCTCGGGAGCCGGGTCCGAGCCGTCCACGACGTGCAGCAGCAGATCGGCGTCGGCCGCCTCGTCCAGCGTGGACCTGAACGCGTCGACCAGCTGGTGCGGCAGGTGCCGCACGAAACCGACGGTGTCGGTCAGCGTGTACGTGCGCCCGTCCGGCGTGGTGCTGCGGCGGGTCGTCGGGTCCAAGGTGGCGAACAGCGCGTTCTCCACCAGCACCCCGGCGCCGGTGATGGCGTTGAGCAGGCTCGACTTGCCCGCGTTGGTGTAACCGACGATCGCGACGCTGGGCACCTCGTTGGCGACGCGGCGGCCCCGCTTGGTGCCGCGGATGGTGTCCATCGCGGCGATCTCGCGGCGCAGCTTGGCCACGCGTTTGTTGATGCGCCTGCGGTCGGTCTCCAGCTTGGTCTCACCGGGACCACGCAGGCCCACGCCGCCGTTCGCGCCACCGGCACGGCCACCGGCCTGCCGGGACAGCGATTCACCCCAGCCGCGCAGCCGCGGGATCAGGTACTGCAGCTGCGCCAGCTCGACCTGCGCCTTGCCCTCCTTGGAGCGGGCGTGCTGGGCGAAGATGTCCAGGATCAGCGCGGTCCGGTCGATCACCTTGACCTTGAGCCGCTGCTCCAGGTTGCGCAGCTGGCCGGGCGAGAGCTCGCCGTCGCAGATCACCGTGTCGGCTCCGGTGGAGGCCACGATGTCGAACAGCTCGCGCACCTTGCCCGACCCGATGTAGGTAGCCGGATCCGGCTTGTCGCGCCGCTGTACCAGCCCGTCGAGCACCTCGGAACCCGCCGTCTCGGCGAGGCGCGCCAGTTCGGCCAGCGACGCCTCCGACTGGGCGGCGGTGCCCTCGGTCCACACGCCGACCAGCACGACTCGTTCCAGCCGG
This sequence comes from Amycolatopsis acididurans, assembly GCF_012328925.1. GTDB lineage: Bacteria > Actinomycetota > Actinomycetes > Mycobacteriales > Pseudonocardiaceae > Amycolatopsis_E > Amycolatopsis_E acididurans. The sequence continues at coordinate 62,037 of NZ_JAAXLS010000004.1, read as the reverse complement.
AGCTGCCGGTATTCGACCTCGGTGATGTCCGCGAGCTCGGTGGACAGGCCCGCGACGCGGCGGAGCGAGGCGCGGTCCTCGAGCTCCAGTTCGCCGATGGACGGGTCGTCGTCGGAGAAGTCCGTGTGTGTCAGTTCTGTCATCGTCCTCTTATCGTCCCACGATTCGCGTGGATAGCCGAACTCATTACCGGCTCGGGTAGATCGCGAAATAGATGGCGGTGCGTCCGCCACGCTCGGTGTTCGAGCGGGCCTGTCGCACGTCGGTGACCGGTACCTCGGCGACCTCGGCCAGGTAGGCCTCCTGGGCCGCGAGAAAACCCGTGTCTTCCCATAGGTCAACCGGATGACGCGCAGCCGTATTCCGGAGGCGAGCGCGTTCGCCCCCGCTTCGGTCGCCATTCCCTCGCAGTCATGGAGCGTGTAGTGCCAACAGCGGGAAGACGACGAACTCCTCCCTGTGCAAGTCAGATAGTCGCACTTGCCCAGGTCAGCGACCGGCAAGCCGGCTGCCCCGACCGGCTGCTCGGCCGGACGAACGCGACCGTGCGCTTCGTGGTGTGGGGCACGATGCCGCTCGGCGGTGCGCTGGGCGGGTGGATCGGCGTGCGCGGCACGTTGTAGGTCGCGTGCGCCGCACTGCTCGTGCCGCGGCGCCCCCTGCGCGACGTGCCGGCGTCAGCCGTGTGACGCCCACCAGTCGTCGAACAGCTCACCCCGCGCGACGAACTCGGCGGGCCCGGTCAGCGTCGCCTCGCCGCGCTTCATCGACACCGTGACCCTGCCGCCGGGAATATCCACTGTGGACTCGCCGGTGTCGGTGCCCGCGAGGTGCAGCGCCGCGGCGACCGCGGCCACCGTGCCCGTCCCGCAGGAGCGTGTCTCGCCCACGCCGCGCTCGTAGACGCGCATCCGCAGCGCACCCTCGCCGAGCGGGTTGACGAACTCCAGGTTCACCCCGTCCGGGAAGAAGTCCTTGTCGTAGCGGGGCTCCGCACCCAGGTCCAGCTCCGCCACATCGTCATCCACAATGGACACCAGATGCGGGTTGCCCACGTTCACCGCGACACCGGAGAAGTTCCGCCCGGACACGATCGCGACCGAGGCGCCGGTGATCGTCGCGGGTCCCATGTGCACGGTGACCGAGCCGTCGGGATGCACGATCACCTGCTTGTCGCCCGCCCGGCTGCCGACCACGAACTCCGGCCCCTCGGCAAGGCCCGCATCCGTCAGGTAGCGGGCGAACACCCGCATCCCGTTGCCGCACATCTCCGCCACGGACCCGTCGGCGTTGTAGTAGTCCATGAACCACTCGCCCGCCGAGGGCAGTCCCAGCGCCTCGGCGCGGGCCACCCGGAGCACACCATCGGCACCGAGCCCGCGCTGCCGGTCGCACAGTGCGGCGATCCGGCCCGGCGTCAGCTCGAGACGCGCGGAGGGATCGGGCAGCAGCACGAAGTCGTTCTGTGTGCCATGCCCTTTGAGGAACTCGATTGCCACACGATCAGCCTACTGGCCCGCCACGGACAGCACCCGCTCGGCCACATCGTGATCGTTTCCCGAGAACCAGTGGATCCGGCCGTCCCGGCGGAACCAGGATCGTTGCCTGCGAACGAATCGGCGCGTGGCCTGTTTCGTCGCCGCGGCCGCCGCGTCGAAGTCCGAATCAGCGTCGAGCGCCTCGAGCACCTGCTGGTAGCCCAGCGCCCGCGACGCCGTTTTACCTTCCCGCAGTCCCCTGCCGATCAGCGCGCGCACCTCGTCCACCAGACCGGCCGCGAACATGCGGTCGACGCGGGTGTCCACGCGCCGGTCCAGCTCCTCGACGTCGCGGTCGATGCCGATCATTACGGTTCCATAGCGAGCAGGACCCGGTTTGGGCATCGATGCGGAGAACGGCTCGCCGGTGATCTCGATGACCTCCAGCGCGCGCACGATCCGGCGCGTGTTCGACGGCAGAATCGCCTCGGCCGCCACCGGGTCCAGGCTCCGCAGCCGGGCGTGCATCTCGACCGGCCCGATCTGCGTGGCCTCGGCCTCCAGCCGGGCGCGAACGGCCGGATCGGTGCCGGGGAAGCGCAAATCGTCGAGCACCGCCTGGACGTAGAGCCCGGAACCACCCGCGAGCACCGGCACCTTTCCCGCGGCGAGCAGCCGCTCGATGACCGCACGCGCGTCGCGCTGATAGGCGGCGACCGAGGCCGTCTCGGTCACCTCCAGCACGTCGAGCAGGTGATGCGGAACACCACGCCGTTCCTCGGCCGTGACCTTGGCGGTGCCGATGTCCATCCCGCGGTAGAGCTGCATCGCGTCGGCGTTGACCACCTCGCCGCCCAGCTGGAGCGCCAGCCGCACGGCCAGCTCGGACTTGCCGGTGGCGGTGGGCCCGACGACGGCGATGGCGGTCCTCATCCGCGCTCCCAGACGGCCACGTGGTAGCCGACGCCGAAGGGCGCGGCCGAGTAGAGCAGCTCGCCCTGCCAGCCGCCACCGGTGCCGGCCAGCACCTGCCACGGCACCCGGCCGCCCGCGCCCAGCTCGCCGGCCAGCGCCGGGTCGACCGCCAGCAGCGCCTCGCTGTCGGCCCTGGCCAGCGCCTTGGCTATCGCCTCGTCGAAACCCGGAGCGCGCTCGTCCTCGCTGCCGGGAGATTTGGGTCCGTGCCGGTTCGACCCGTCGCCGAGCACGAGCAGTCCGACACCCTCTCGGTCCGCGAGCTCGGCGCCGATCCGCGCGCAGTCCGCCGGTCCGGTGTCGTCGGCGACCAGCCGCGCCTGCACCTCCGCCGCACCGGCCACCTCGCGCAGCCAGCCCCCGATCAGCGCGGGCAGCGGCAGCACCTGCTCGTCGTGATCACCCTCCGAAAGGCCAACCCGCAGGTCGACGCCATAACCGCGGAACGAACCGGCGACGGCGGGTCCCACGATCAGGTTGTCGGAGTGGGCACCCACAGCGACCCACCGATCACCGAGACGGCGGACGGCGGACGAGCACGCCTCCCGCAGCGCGGCGAGTTCCGGGGCGGGCCCCGGCGAGATTTCGGGCACCAGCAGCGGGGCGTGTGGCACCACGACGGCATGCGTGATCACACTGGTCGAGGTTACCGGGCGCAGGTGATCACACCGCTCCCACAGCCCCGGGCAGTAGAATCACCCGCTCCAACCGCCGCACCGAGTACCACAAGCCGCGCTGAACTGCTTCAATGCGGCGAGGGGGTCGGAACACCCCGACGAGTTCGACACCCGCACCACCCGGCCCCACCCACAGGTGGGGCGCCCGCCACCGCGGCGGGCCGACAGGCATAAGGAGCCTGCGATGGCCGACGAGACAGAGACCGGCACCCCGGCGCCGCACAAGATGCCGCATGCGCACGCACCGGCCGCGCCGCCGGTGCCCCCGGCCGAACCGCACCCGTCCAAGTGGGGCCGGGTTGACGAGGAGGGCAACGTCTACGTCCGGACTGCGGACGGGGAGCGCACCGTAGGGGTCTGGCAGGCGGGTACCGCCGAGGAAGGACTGCTGCACTACGCCAGGCGATTCGACGATCTGCGCACCGAGGTCGAGCTGCTGGAGACCCGGCTCAACTCGGGCGCCGGCGATCCGAAGCACGCGCTGAGCACCGCCACCCAGCTGCGGGACAGCCTCGCCGACGCGGCCGTCGTCGGCGACCTGGCCGCGCTCGGCGCCCGGCTCGACCAGATCGTGTCGCACGCCGAGCGCGCGCTGGCCGACGCCAAGCACGAGCGCGAGGAAGCCCGGTCCGCCGCGATCGGGCGCAAGCAGGCGCTGGCCGAGGAGGCCGAGCAGATCGCCGCCGAATCGACCCAGTGGAAGGCGGCGGGCGACCGGCTGCGCTCGATTCTCGACGAGTGGAAGACCATCAAGGGCGTCGACCGCAAGACCGACGACGAGCTGTGGAAGCGGTTCTCCAAGGCGCGTGAGTCGTTCAACCGCCGGCGTGGTTCGCACTTCGCGGAGCTGGACAAGCAGCGCGCCGCGGCGAAGTCCCGCAAGGAAGAGCTGATCGCCGAGGCCGAGTCGCTGGTCGACTCGACGGAGTGGGGCCCGACGGCGGGCCGGTACAAGGAACTCATGTCGGAGTGGAAGGCCGCGGGCCGCGCTCCGAAGGAGACCGACGACGCGTTGTGGCAGCGTTTCCGAGCCGCGCAGGACAAGTTCTTCGCGCGGCGTTCGGCGGTGTTCAACGAGCGGGACGCGGAGTTCGCGCAGAACGCCACGAAGAAGGAGGAGCTGCTCGCCGAGGCCGAGAAGCTCGACCCGTCGGCCAACCTCGACGCCGCGAAGGCGCACCTGCGCAGGCTGCAGGAGCAGTGGGACGAGGTCGGCAAGGTGCCGCGCGAGCGGATCCGGGAGCTGGACGGCCGGTTGCGGGCGGTGCAGGACAGGATCCGCGAGGTCGAGGACCGGCGGTGGCGCCGCACCGACCCGGAGGCGCAGGCGCGCGTGAACCAGTTCCGCGAGCGGGTCGCCCAGTTCGAGTCGCAGGCGGAGAAGGCGCGCGCCGCGGGCGACGAACGGCGGGCGAAGAAGGCCGAGGAGCAGGCCGCCCAGTGGCGTGAGTGGATGCAGGCCGCCGAGCAGGCGGTCGCGGACCGGTAAGACGGCGGGACCGGCGCCGCGAGGCGCCGGTCCCGGAACGCGCATCACTCGGCGGTTTCCTTGTGGAACCGGCCGTCCTTCATGATGTAGTGCAGTTTGTCCTTGTCCTGCAGGACGGTTATGTCGGCGAGCGGGTCGCCGTCGACGAGGAGCAGATCGGCGAGGTAGCCGGGCTGGACCTTGCCGAGCTCGTCCGGCCGCAGCATGATCTCGCCGCCTTGCGCTGTCGCGGCGAGGATCGCTTCCATCGGCGTGAACTCGAAGCGTTCGACGAAGTGCTGCAGGTCGCGGGCGTAGGTGCCGTGCGGGGTCCAGGCGAAACCGTAGTCGCCGCCGGGCAGCACGCGAATACCGCGCCGGTGCATTTCGATCATGGCGGCGGTGGCCATCTCCAGTTCCCGTTTGTAGCCCGCGGCTTCGGCGGCCTCCTGCGGATAACCGAAGTCGGCGGCCTCGTAGAGGGTCGCGACCAGCCAGTTGACGCCGGGTGCGACGAAGACCCGATCCTTGGCGGCTTCGAGCATGTCCATGCCTTCGTCGTCGGTGAAGCTGGCGTGGTAGACGATGTCGACGCCGTGGCGGACGCACATCTTGACGCTTTCGGCGCTGCGCGCGTGGGCGCAGACGCGCTTGCCGCGGCGGTGCGCCTCGGCGACGGCGGCGGCGACCTCCTCGTCGGACATGTAGGTGTCCTCGGCACGCTTTGTGCCGGTGATCTCCTCGCCGGTCATGGACAGCTTGATCTGGTCCACACCGATTTCGATCAGCCGCCGCACGGTCTTGCGCATTTCCTCCGGCCCGTCGGCGAACCAGGTGATGCCCTTGACCAGTTCGCCGCCGGTGACCGCGATTTCGGGCCCGTTGGCCAGATAGCGCGGCCCGGGAAAACGACCGGCGTTGATGACGTCGCGGCAGACGACGTCGAGGCGGTCCTTCGCGGAGGCCGCGCCGAGGCACATGGTGTAGCCGGAGTCGATGTAGGAGCGAGCCGACTCGATCGCGAACAGCAGGTGTTCTTCCACCGGCAGGGCGGCAAGGCCGTCGAGGTCACCGCTGTTGTTCCAGGTGAAATGCGTGTGCGCGTCGCACAATCCGGACATGAGGGTGCGGCCACGGCCCTCGATCACGCGGGCGTTGTCGGCGGCACCGGCATCGACGGTGCCGACGGCGACGATGCGGTCGTGGTCGATCAGTACGTCACCCCGGTACGGGTCGGCGCCGGTGGAGTCCAGAACAGACACGTCGCGGAACAGGGTCTTGTTCGCCGGGACGGACATGGCGGTTCTCCTCGTCGTTGAGGTTCGTTGTGGTTACAGGAATTTCGACAGCTGGTCGGTGGTGTCGCGGGCGGCTTCGAGTGCGGTCCAGTGGCCGACGCCGGGCAGGATCGTCACCGTCGCGTCGCCGTGCGCGGCGGCGAGCGCCTCACTGACCGCGGGTGGCCCGACCTTGTCGTCGGTGCCGGTGACCAGAAGCAGCGGCAGATCGGCCGGGACCGGACCGGGATCGGTGGCGCCGGCGAGGGCCTCGCAGTTGCGGGCGTAGCCCTCGGGGTCCTGGCGCATCACCAGTTCCCGCACGAACGCGGCGACTTCCGGTTTGTCACGGCGGGTCGCCGCGGACAGGGCGTTGGCCACCACGCCGGGTGCGACGGCGGCGGTGCCCTGCTCGCGCAGTACGGCGGCGCGGTCGCGCTGCGCCTGCCTGCCCGCGTCGGCGGGTTCGGCGACCGCACCCAGCAGTGCGAGCGCGCGCACCCGTCCCGGATGGCGTGCCGCGAGCGTCCGCGCGACGAGAGTGCCCATCGAGTGCGCGACCACCGCGGCGGAGGTGACGCCGAGCGCGTCGAGCACGGCGACGAGGTCGTCGGCGTGGGATTCGATGCTGATCCCGTCGCGCACGCCGGAGCGGCCGGCACCCGCGGAATCGACCCGGATCACCCGGAACCGCTCGGCCAGGGCGTCGGCCTGCACCTGGTAGAAGTTCGACGTGCCACCGAGCCCGTGCACCATCAGCACGGCCGGGCCGTCCCCGTCGGTCTCGACCCCCAGTTCGGTGCCGTTGATCTTCACGCGCATTCTCCTTTCCTGTCAGGCGATCCGGTTGCGGAGCCGGCCGAGCCCGGTGATCGAGACCTCGACGACGTCGCCGCTGCGCAGGAACTGCGGCGGCTCGAAGCCGATGCCGACTCCGGCGGGCGTGCCGGTCGCGATGATGTCGCCGGGCAGCAGCGTGATCCCCGCCGACAACGTCGCGATCAGCTCCGGGATGTCGAAGATCAGGTCCTTGACCGGTGCCAGTTGCCGGGTCTGCCCGTTGACGGTGGTTTCCAGCTCCAGCCCGGCCACGTCGGGGATCTCGTCGGCGGTCACCGCGTACGGGCCCATCGGGCAGTGCGTGTCCAGCGACTTGCCCAGCAGCCACTGCTTGTGGTCGCGCTGCAGGTCGCGCGCGGTCACGTCGTTGACGATCGTGTAGCCCCACACGTGCGCGAACGCGTCCTCCCTGCTGATCGCCCTGCCCCCTCGGCCGATGATCACCGCGAGTTCGCCCTCGTAGTCCAGTTCGCTCGTCACGCCGTGATGCGGCAAGACATCGTCGAACGGGCCGGTCACCGATGTGGTCGCCTTGGAGAACACGATCGGCTTGTCCGGCAGGTCCTCGGATCGACTCGGCGTGTCGTAGCCGCTGCGCCCGAACTCCGCCACGTGCTCGCGATAGTTCTTGCCCACGCAGAAGACGTTGCGCCGCGGCACCGGGATCGGGGCCCGCAATCGCACCGACGTCAACGGGACGGCCGGCAGCGCGGCGCTCTGTTGCGTCAGCACGGGCCCCAGCTCGTCCCATCCCGCCACGACGTCGAGCACACCTGCCCCGGCCGGAAGCAGCTCACTCACGTCGCGCACCACACCGCTCCCGGCGTCGGCGACGCCGATCCGGTCCCCCGCTCCCGCGGAGAAGGTCACCAGCTTCATCCCGAACCAATCCTGACCAATTTCTACCAAGTCTGACCAGGATGACCGTACGCTCTCGAGGATCACGTGTCGAGAGCAGGGAAACATCTGGTTCGATCTGGCTTTATTGGTCTTAATTGGTCATCTCGCGTGGGGTATGATCGGCGCATGACGACGGTCGAGCGATCCCTGCGCGCCCTGGTCTCCGCGGGCACTCGCGACGGCACGCTCAGCCCCGGCGCGAAGCTGCCCACCGAACGGGACCTGGTCGAGCGGCTCGCCGCGCCGCGCAGCGCCGTCCGTCGCGCACTGGAAGCCCTCGAACGTGACGGCCTCGTGGAGCGTCACGTCGGTCGCGGAACGTTCCTCACCGACGCCGTCATTTCCCAGGTCGAGGGCGCCCCCGCCAACACCAGCCCGGCCGAGATCATGCAGGTCCGGCAACTGCTCGAACCGCAGGTCGCCACGCTCGCCGCCCGCGTCGCGACACAGGCCGACCTGGACCGCATCACCGCCGCCCTCGGCGGCGGTGGCGCGGCCGGGGACTTCGAGGGCTTCGAACGCTGGGACGCCACCCTGCACCGCGCGATCGCCACCGCGGCACACAACGGGCTGCTCATGAACATGTTCGAGCTCATGAACACCGCCCGCTCACTTCCGGTGTGGGGCAATCTCAAACGCCGCACCTCGACACCGGAACTGCGGGCCTGCTACCACCGTGAACACACCGACATCGTCGACGCGCTCCGCGACCGCGATCCCGAAGGCGCCGGGGACGCGATGCGCCGGCACCTCCAGCACGTCGCCGACACCCTTCTCGGCCGCACCTGAAGACCGCGGATAACGGCAATGTCGCTGTCAGATCACCATCAGGTATAGCGATAAGCCGATCCGCGAACCAGCACGTACACACCGGTAAGAGCGGCCAGCCCGCCCGCCACACCGAGAATCACCGGCGGCAGGGCCACGTGGCTGAGCAACGAGAACACGTACGGCGCGCAGAACCCGACGTAGGTCAGCGCCCAGTAGATCGACGAGAGCCTGGCCAGTCCGGACGGCGGCGCGATCTTGCCGATCTCGGTCAGCCCGAACGTCACGCACAGCCCGTATCCGACGCCGAGCAACAGGTCCGCGACGAGCGCGACCAGCGGCTGCCCCGACCATGCCGCCAGCGCGCCGACGAGCATGCCCGCGGCCACCGACCCCAGCCCGGTCACCGCGACCACCAGCACGCCGCGCTCGGCGAGCCGCCGCCCCACCGGCTGAATCAGCAACCCGGCGCCGAGCACGGCCGCGATGGCCAGCCCGGCGAACGCGGTCTCGTAACCGGCGAGGCCGCGCTCCACCAGGCTCGGCAACACCGCGAACCCGGTACTGGGCGCGGCGAACACCCACAACGCGACCGGCACGACCAGCCGCCGGAACCGCGGATCCCGCAGACCGATCGGGCCGCGCCGCGCAGGCTTCCCCGACCGCGTCTCCGGCAATGCCCACGCGAAGGCGATCGCCACCACGGACAGCACGAGATGCGGCACGTACGCGGCGGCCAGGCTGATCCACTGCGCCAGCACCGCCGCGACCAGGCCGCCGACGCCGAATCCTGCCGACAGCAGCAGGCTCGCCCGCCGCGCGCCCGCACCCGGCAGCGCGTGCGGATCGTAGGGCGGCTGCGACAGCTCCTTGACCCACGTACTGCCCGCGGCGAGCACGGCACCGGTCGCCACGCCCGAGCCGAACCGGCCCACGCCCAGCAGCACGGTCTGGTCCCCCATCAGGGCCACCGTCGACAACAGCGACACCCCGACCGCCCCGAGCATCGCCGGGCGCCGTCCGAACGCGTCCGCGCCCGGCCCGCCCAGCAGCAGCCCGGGAATCATGCCCGCGACATAGATCGCGAACAGCCCGGTCACGGTCGTCGCCGACAGGGCGAGCTCCGCCCGGTACGCGCCGAGCAACGGCGAGAACTGGTTGGCGCCCCATCCCGCGGCCGCCATCAGCAGCGCCGCGCGCAGCCAGCCGAGCCTCGTCTCCACCTGCTGCCCCTGTGCTACGAGCATGTCGCCATTAGAGGCCACGCCACGACCCTGGCGGTACGCCCGTTCACGTTTCCCGAACGAGATTGGCCTGCGCTTGCCCCCGCGTCGTACCGTCGACAACCGTGGACCTCCGTCGGCTTTCGTCGTTTCTCGCGGTGGCCGAGGAACGACACTTCGGCCGCGCGGCCGCCCGGCTGTTCCTGTCGCCGTCGGCGCTGACCGCGCACATCCAGCGCCTCGAACGCGAGGTCGGCGCGGAGCTGTTCAACCGTAACCCCGTCTCGCTGACCCCCGCCGGGGAACGGTTCGCGCGGCACGCCCGCGCACTGCTCGACGCGGTGAACACCGCGCTCGACGACGTCGCGAACGAACCCGTCACCGACACCCTGCGGATCGGCGTGATGGGCCACGGCTCGGCGGAGCTGACCCCGGCCGTCATCAACGCGTTCCGCCAGGCCAGCCCGGAGACGCGGCTGGTGCTCGAACCACTGACCTTCACCGAGCACACCAGCGCGCTGCTGGCCTGCCGGGTGGACGTGGCGTTCGTGCGGCCCGCCGTGTCCGACGAGCGCATCGCCGTCGACGTGCTCACGCGAGAACAGCGGATCGTCGTGGTGCCGGCGCGTTCGGAGCTGGGCCAGGCCACCGCGCTCGAGGTCGCCGACGTGCTGGAACTGCCGTTCGTGACCGTGCCGCCGTACACGCCGCGGCCGTTCACCGACTACCTGTACTTCACCGAGGCACGCGGCGGGGAGCCGCCCAGGCGCGGCCCGGATCACGCCGTGACCCCGCACGAGGTGCTCACCAGCGTGTCGGCGGGCCGCGGCGCGGGGTCGGCGCTGAAGTCCTTCGAGCGCTACTACCACTGGCCGGGAACGGTGTGCGTGCCCGTGGTGGACGCGCCGTGGGAGCACAGCGTGCTGGCCACCCGCGCCGACGACACGAGCCCGTCCGTACGGCTCTTCCGCAAGCTGGCGACCACGCTGGCCGCCCATTTCCCCGACCGGCCGTAACAACGGGTCAGGTGCGCGAGAAGGCGGTGCGCATCCAGTTGCCCGCCAGCAGCACCATCGCCGCCAGCGCGACGATCATCCCGATGCCCGGCCCCGCGCCGGCGACGTTGTTACCGCCGCCGGACTGCTGCGACCAGATCGCAAGCAGGCCGTCCACCGAGGAGAACCAGCCGCCGATCGCGCAGACCCACGTCATCCACCAGCGGCGGGTGGTCAGCGCGAGCACCGAGCACAGCACGCCGATCAGGGTGGAGGTGGCCGCGAACAACTGCGGGATCGGGCCGCCCTGGCCGAACAGCACCTGCCAGCCGACGTGATCGCCGACCCACGGCAGGATCTGCCCGACGATCAGCACGAACACCAGGATCGAGAGCACGAATCCCCGGCGCCCCAGCTCCACGGTGCGCGAGGCCTTGGTGACGACGGTGTCGACGTCCTCGGCCAGCCGGTCGAGGTCGGTTCCGTTGCCGTTGGGCACGTCGTTCATGAGTTCCTCCCGGCGGGTTTACCGAAGGACGGCAGCCCGAGGCTGACGCCGTCGGTCTTCGGCCGCAGCCCGGCCTCCACGTTGTCGCCGGCGCGCGTGCGCCGGTGCGCGACGACGTCCCCGTCCGCCACGAGGTGGTGCGGGGCGCCGTAGGTGACGACGGTTTCCACGATGTCGCCGGGCCGGATGCCGCGGTCGACGGCCGGGCCGGCCGGCGTGAAGTGCACCAGCCGCCCGTCGCGGGCGCGGCCGCTCATCCGCCGCGTCTCGGCGTCCTTGCGGCCCTCGCCGGTGGCGACCAGCAGCTCGACCTTGCGTCCGACGAGTTTCCTGTTCTCCTGCCAGGCGATGTCGTTCTGCAGCTCGACGAGCCGGTCGTAGCGTTCCTGCACGACCTGCTTGGGCAGCTGGCCGTCCATTCCGGCGGCCGGAGTGCCGGGCCTCTTGGAGTACTGGAACGTGAACGCGCTGGAGAACCGCGCCTCGCGCACCACGTCCAGCGTCGCCTGGAAGTCCTCCTCGGTCTCGCCGGGGAAGCCGACGATGATGTCTGTGGTGATGGCCGCGTCCGGCATCGCCGCCCGCACCTTGTCCAAAATGGACAGATAGCGGCTCGACCGGTAGGAGCGCCGCATTTCCTTGAGCACGCGGTCGGAACCGGACTGCAGCGGCATGTGCAGCTGGTGGCACACGTTCGGCGTTTCGGCCATCGCGTCGATGACGTCCTCGGTGAACGCGGCCGGATGCGGCGAGGTGAACCGCACGCGCTCCAGCCCGTCGACCGATCCGCAGGCCCGCAGCAGCTTGCCGAACGCGAGCCGGTCGCCGAACTCGACGCCGTAGGAGTTGACGTTCTGGCCCAGCAGGGTCACCTCGAGCACGCCCTCGGCGACCAGCGCCTCGACCTCCGCCAGGATCTCGCCGGGCCTGCGGTCACGTTCCTTGCCGCGCAGCGCCGGGACGATGCAGAACGTGCAGGTGTTGTTGCAGCCCACCGAGATCGACACCCAGCCCGAGTAGGCCGAGTCGCGGCGGGCGGGCAGCGTGGAGGGAAAGGTCTCCAGCGATTCGAGGATCTCGACCTCGGCCTCGGCGTTGTGCCGGGCGCGCTCGAGCAGAACCGGCAGCGAGCCGAGGTTGTGGGTGCCGAACACGACGTCGACCCACGGCGCACGCTTGACGATCTCGCCGCGGTCCTTCTGCGCGAGGCAGCCGCCGACGGCGATCTGCATGCCGGGATTCGCATCCTTGGCGGGGCGCAGGTGGCCGAGCGTGCCGTACAGCTTGTTGTCGGCGTTCTCGCGGACCGCGCAGGTGTTGAACACGACGAGATCGGGCGCACCGCCCTCGGGCGCGGGCACGTAGCCCGCCTGCTCCAGCTGCCCGGCGAGGCGCTCGGAGTCGTGCACGTTCATTTGACACCCGAACGTGCGGATTTGGTAAGTTCTCTCGACATCTGCCGTGTTCATCGGCTACCAGGGTAAACCTGGGCGATCGCGGCCGGTTTACAAGCCCAGATGCACGCGCAGCGCCTGGTCGAGCTTGTCCATGATCATCGCGGGCAGCTGCCCCACCTTGCGCCCGATCCGCTCCACCGACACCGACCGCACCTGCTCGGCCTGCGCCTTCGAATCGGTCTTCAGCCCGCAGTCGGCGGCCTGCAGCCGCACCTGGAACGGGTAGACGCGCGCGACGTTCGACGTGACCGGCACGACTGTGACCACGCCGCGGCCGAGCCTCGTGGCCACCGCGTTCGCCCCGTCGTTGCTGACGATCACCGCCGGCCTCGTCTTGTTGGATTCCGCCCCGCGCACCGGGTCGAGACTGACCATGCGGATCTCGCCACGCCGCATCAGCCGGCCGCCACCCCGTCAGCGACGACGGCGTCCCACGCCTGTTCCTCGTCGCCGGCCCATTCCTCCCACGCCGCCTGGTAGGCGTCCTCGAGCTGGGAGGCGCGCAACAGGTCGATCGCCTGGTGCAGCACCGCCGACCGCGAGCCGGCGCTGGTACGGGCCGCGTACTCGTCGAGGAAGGCCACGTCCTCCTCACCCAGGCTCACACTCAGTTTCATACCAATGATGCTACCCCCGGTGCTACTTCGATGCCACCCTGCTGAGCTCGATGCTGATGGCTACAGTGAGCGCGACCTGGTGTCGTAGATGACGCTTAGGTTGCCTTTTGTTCAGATTGACGGGCACCTGCCGACTCCTCGGTGTTAGATCGCGGGGTGAGCCAGGCTATGGAGGACCTATGAGCACAGCGACGCCGGCGCCACCGATGATCCGGGCGGCGGGCGTGAACAAGTTCTTCGGCGACCTGCACGTGCTGAAGGACATCAACATCGAGGTGCCGCGCGGCCAGGTCGTCGTGGTGCTGGGGCCCTCGGGTTCGGGCAAGTCCACGCTGTGCCGCGCGATCAACCGGCTGGAGCCGATCAACTCCGGCGAGATCGCGGTGGACGGCAAACCGCTTCCGGCGGAGGGTAAGGCGCTCGCGGCACTGCGCGCCGACGTCGGGATGGTTTTCCAGTCGTTCAACCTCTTCGCGCACAAGAGCATCGTCGAGAACGTGATGCTCGCGCCGGTCAAGGTCCGCAAGCTCTCCTCCGCCGAGGCACGCAAGAACGCGATGGAGCTGCTGGACCGCGTCGGCATCGCCAACCAGGCGCAGAAGTACCCGGCCCAGCTTTCCGGTGGCCAGCAGCAGCGGGCGGCGATCGCGCGTGCGCTGGCGATGAAACCGAAGGTGATGCTGTTCGACGAGCCGACCTCGGCGCTGGACCCCGAAATGGTGCAGGAAGTGCTCGACACCATGACCGGCCTCGCGGCCGACGGCATGACCATGCTCGTGGTGACCCACGAGATGGGCTTCGCCCGCCGCGCCGCGCACCGCGTGGTGTTCATGTCGGACGGGGAGATCGTCGAGGACGCCACGCCGGACGACTTCTTCACGAAGCCGAAGTCCGACCGCGCGAAGGACTTCCTCGGCAAGATCCTCACTCACTAGTAATACGCGGCGCGCGGGCGCCGCCTCACCCAGGAAGCAGGGGAGTTCGAATGAAGATCCGCACCCTGGCGGCAGGGCTGCTGGTCGGCGCGCTCGCGCTGACCGCATGCGGTAAGGAAGGGTCGCCCTCCGGGGGCACCGGAGCCTCGGGCGGCGCGCAGCCCCCGACCTACACGGTGGCGTCCAATGTGGACGTGGCGGGCTCGCCGACCTTCGCCAAGATCAAGAGCAAGGGCGGCCTCACCATCGGGGTGAAGGACGACCAGCCGGGTCTCGGCCTCAAGGACCTGACCACCGGCAAGTACTCGGGCTTCGACATCGAGATCGCCAAGATGGTCGCCGCGGGTCTCGGCTTCGACGAAAGCAAGATCACCTACAAGACCGTCGACTCCAGCGCCCGCGAGGCCGCGATCGCCAACGGCGACGTCGACTACTACGTCGGCACCTACACGATCACCGACAAGCGCAAGCAGCAGGTTTCGTTCGCGGGCCCGTACTTCCAGGCCGGCCAGGACCTGCTGGTGCGCAAGGACGACAACTCGATCACCGGCCCGCAGAGCCTGAAGGGCAAGAAGGTCTGCTCGGTCACCGGTTCGACCCCGATCCAGCGTGTGCGCGACCAGGGCCTGACCGAGCCGCAGAACATCGTCGAGTTCCAGAAGTACTCGCAGTGCGTGGAGAAGCTGGGCACCAAGGAGGTGGACGCCGTCACCACCGACGACGCGATCCTCAAGGGCTTCGCCGCGCAGGACCCGGACACGCTGAAGGTCGTCGGCAAGCCGTTCTCGCAGGAGCCCTACGGCGTCGGCCTGAACAAGGACGACTCGGCGCTACGCGGCAAGATCGACGATCTGCTGCAGGCCGCGATCGACAACGGCACCTGGCAGAAGATCTACGACTCCACCCTGGGCAAGTCCGGCTCGGCCGCGACTCCGCCCGCCATCCAGCGGTACTGAGTTCCTCACCTGAAGCCGGTGGGTGCGCTCGTCGCGCCCACCGGCTCCCTACTTCGACACAGCATCCGGCATTCGGGAAGGCCCGATGGACGTCCTGCTCGACAATCTGGACCTCTACGGTCCGTTCTTTCTGACCACGATCAAGCTGTTCCTGATCTCCGGCGCGGCCAGCCTCGTCTTCGGCACCTTCCTGGCCATGCTGCGGGTGAGCCCGGTCCCGGTGTTCCGCGCGGTCGGAACCGTCTACGTGACCGTGGTCCGCAACACGCCGCTGACGCTGGTGTTCGTGTTCTTCGTGTTCGCCTACCCCTACCTGCAGATCAAGACCTTCGAGTACTTCACCTACGCGGTGATCGCGCTGACGGTCTACACCTCGGCGTTCATCTGTGAGGTGGTCCGCTCCGGCATCAACACGGTGCCGGTGGGCCAGGCCGAGGCGGCCCGCGCGCTGGGGCTGAGCTTCAACCAGGTGCTCGGCCAGGTCGTGTTGCCGCAGGCGGTGCGCTCGGTGGTGCCGCCGCTGGTGAGCACGCTCATCGCGTTGCTGAAGAACACCACGATCGCCGCCGGGTTCTCGGTCGCCGAGGCCGGCGCGATCCGCCAGTACCTGTCCGAACGCGGTGAGAACCAGCTGATCGGCCTGCTGTGGGTCGCGCTCGGCTTCATCATCCTGGTCGCGATCCTGTCGGTGCTGCAGCGAGCCCTCGAGAAGCGCTGGAGCGTGGCGCGATGAGCAATGTCCTCTTCGATGTGCCGGGCCCCAAGGCCCGCATGCGCTACCGCGGGCTGGCGGTGCTCGGTGCCCTGATCGTCGTCGCGATCCTCGCCTACATCGTCTGGCGGTTCTACGACAGCGGGCAGTTCAGCGCCCGCAAGTGGGAGTGGCTGCAGTACAAGCAGGTTCAGCAGGACCTCGCCAACGCGGTGCTCAGCACGCTGAAGGCGTTCGCGCTCGGTGCGCTGCTGGCGCTGATCTTCGGCGCGGTGTTCGCGGCGGGGCGGCTGTCCGACCACGCGTGGGTGCGCGGGGTCTCGGTGGCGGTCGTCGAGTTCTTCCGCGCGATCCCGTTGCTGGTCCTGATGTTCCTGTTCTACTACGGCCTTCCCGCGCTGGGCGTGAAGATGACTCCGTATCTCGCCGTGGTCCTCGGCCTGACGCTGTACAACGGCTCGGTCCTGGCGGAGGTGTTCCGCGCCGGCATCCAGGCGCTGCCCAAGGGCCAGAGCGAGGCCGCGTACGCGCTGGGTATGCGCAAGACGCAGGTGATGTTCCTCGTCCTGATCCCGCAGGCGATCCGCGCCATGCTGCCGACGATCATCAGCCAGCTGGTGGTGCTGCTGAAGGACAGCGCGCTCGGCTTCCTGGTGACCTATCAGGAACTGCTGTACTACGCGCGGTCGGTGTCCACCCAGACCACGTTCGGCCTGCCGAGCGTGCCCTCGACGATGGTCGTCGCCGTCATCTACATCGCGCTGTGCCTGTTGCTGACGGCACTGGCGACGTTCCTGGAACGTCGGCAGCGGCGCAGCAAGAAGCATCTGCCCCCGGCCGGCGCCAAGGCCGACGAGGCAGCCCTCGAACCGGTCCTGTAAGGCATCGAACGGCGAAGCGCCCGGTCACCTCGCGAAGGTGGCCGGGCGCTTCGCCGTGCAGCTTCAGCCCGAGCAGAGCCAGTCCAGCACGACGGCCGCGGTCCAGGACTGCTCGGTGCTGCCCAGCGGCTCACCCGTGAAGGGCTGGTAGTACTCGCCGAACGAGCCGTCGTCGGTCAGCCGGATCCCGCCGTCGCGCATCCGGCGGGCCCGTTCATGCCAGCCGCGGCGTTCGAAAGCCCAGCCGAACAGCCAGACCACCACCGGCCACTGTGGACCCCGCCAGTACTGTCTCGGGTTGAAACCCGGCCGCATCGGCGAAACCGACGGCGGCACCGGGGCCAGCAGGTCCGGGTGCCCGCACCAGCGGTCGCTGTCCAAAAGCGACAACAGCTGCAGCTGCACGTCGTCGGGCGCTCCGCCGCACAGCAGCGGCGAGAACCCAGCGATGGTCTGCGTGTCGAGCCAGCGGCTGGCCCGCAGATCGCGGTCACGCGCCATCCCGGACACGCTGTGGCAGCTTCCGGCCACGGCCTGCCGCGCGTTCGCCGCCCACTCGGCCAGATCACGCAGCTGCTCCCCGGACTGCCCGAACTCCTTGCCGAGTTCGACCAGAACGTCGCAGGACACCGCGAACAACGCGGTGATGAACACGTCGCCGACCAGGAAGCTGGAGTTCTCCACGATCGTGCGCTGGTCGTAACCGGCGCGGCGCATCTCCTCGATCAGCCACAGGTACCGGTCGTACTCGCGGTCGGTGGGCCGCTCGCTCGGATCGCCGACGACACGGACGTCCTTGCGCACATAGGGCGGCAGGCCCGCACCCGGATGCACCGCGTCGTAGGGCACGTCCCAGCGCGGCGAATTGTCCATTCCGGACTCCCAGCCGTGCACGATCGCGACCAGCCCGGCCGAACCCGGCGTGCGGTACTCCACCAGCCAGCGGTGCCACGCGTAGAGCTTCGGCCAGATCCCGCGCACGAACCGTTCGGCATCGGCGCGCTCGTTCGGCGAGGACCGGCGGGCGATCTCCAGCACCCGCTGCACCGCGATGGCGTGCACCGGCGGCTGGCAGATACCCGACGTCCGCACGTTGCTCGGCCCGTCCTGGGCGTTCTCGGTGCCCCACCGGTCCGGGCCCGGGAAGTACGCGTCCGCTTCGGTGAACACGATGTGCGGCACCATGCCGTTGCGCCACTGGGCGCGGAACAGGGTCTCCAGCTCGGTGATCGCGCGGCGCACGTCGAGCCGGGCGAGCCCGATCGAGATGAACGCGGCGTCCCAGCTCCACATGTGGGGGTAGAGTTTCGGCGCGGCCGTGATGACGGCGCCCGTGTCGTTGTCCCGCAGCACCCTGGCCGCCCGCGCGGCCAGCGTCGGCTCGCTGTAGCGCACCGGCGGTCTGTCGCCCGAGGCCTCCGCCGAACTCGTGACGTCCACCGTCATTCTCTCGCCTCCAGCGGTTCGAACACCTCGACCGCGCAGCGCAGCCCCGTTTCCCCGGCGTCGGCGCCGTCGTGCGCAGCAAGGTGACCGCGAAAGCCCGTGTCGCCGAGCGAGGTCAGCAGTGCGGAGACGTCCTCGAAGTCCTCGCCCGCCAGCGGCGCAAGGTCACTGTGCGAGCTGCCGAACAGGCGCCGGGATGGGCCGCTGCGGGGCAGTCGCGCCGTGCGCATCCGAGTCACTCCGGTTTCGTTCTTGTTGAGACTTCTGTCAGACTATTGAACATAAGTCCCCGGGAGAGACCCTGTCAACATGCGAACGCCTCCGCCGACCTCCGCCGGTCACATCCTCGCGGCGCTGCGTGCCGAGGGACCCCTCACGCGGCAGGAGCTGCAGGACCGCACCGGCCTGTCCCGGGTGACGATGGTCGAACGGCTCGACACGTTGCAGCGGCTGGGGCTGCTCCGGCAGACGGGTCACCGCGCCTCCAGCGGCGGCCGTCCGGCCGAGATGCTCGCGGCCAACGACGTGGGACGCACGGCGCTGGTCGCCGACGTCGGGCAGCGGCACGCGACGATCGCGGTGGTCGATCTGGCGGGCACCGTGTTCGCGCAGGTGCACCGGCCGCTGCCGGTCGGGCACCGGCCGCACGAGACGCTGTCGTTCCTGCTCGGCACCGGGCGCGAGCTGCTGGCCGAGACCGGGCGGGTGGACAGCCTGTGCGCGTTCGGGTTGAGCGTGCCGGGCCAGATCGACCACGAGCGGGGCACGACGATCGCGCCGCCCACGATGGCGGAGTGGAAGGACGTCCGGCTGCGCGAGGCGTTCAGCGACGAGCTGTCGGTGCCGGTATTGCTGGAGAACGACGCGAACGCGCTGGCCTTCGGCGCGTACTGCGATCTGGGACGGCCGGAGGCGGCGCTGGTCGGGGTCAAGGTGGGCACCGGCATCGGCGCCGGCCTGGTGATCTCGGGGCGCACGCACCGGGGCGAGACGTCCTCGGCGGGCGAAATCGGGCACATCCGCATCGAGGGCAGGGACCAGCGATGCGACTGCGGCAGGCGGGGCTGCGTGTCGGCGATCGCGAGCGGGCAGGCGGTGATCCGTGAGCTGCGGCCGACCGGTGTGCGCAGCGCCGAGGACGTGGTGCGGCGCGTGCGGGCGGGTAATCCCGAGGCCGGGCGCGTGGTCGCGGCGGCCGGGCGGCAGGTCGGCACCGTGCTGGCGACCGTCGTGACCATCGTCAACCCGCGGTATGTCCGCGTCGGGGGCGCGATCGGCGTGCTGCCGCCTTTTCTGGACGCGTTGCGCTCGACGGTGCTGGAGAACGCGCACACGAGCGCGCTGGAGGGGCTCAGCGTCGAGGCGTGCGTGCTCGGCTCGAACACGACCCTGGCCGGAGTGGCGGGCCTGGTCGCGGACGAGATGCTCTCGCCGGCGGCCGTGGACGCGCTCGTGGCGCAGCCGTAGCCGACCGGCAAAGCGGCACGGCTCACACGTTCTGGTTCGCGTGAGCCGTGCCGGGGAGGAAAGACTAGTTCTTCTTGCGGCGGAACAGGTTCGTGCCCAGCCAGACCAGCGGGTCGTACTTGCGGTCGGCCACGCGCTCCTTCATCGGGATCAGCGCGTTGTCGGTGATGTGAATGCCTTCCGGGCACACCTCGGTGCAACATTTGGTGATGTTGCAGTACCCGAGCCCGTGCTCGGACTGCGCGGACTCGCGCCGGTCGGCCACGTCGAGCGGGTGCATCTCCAGCTCCGCGATCCGCATCAGATACCGGGGGCCCGCGTAGTCCTTCTTGTTGTCCTCGTGGTCACGCACCACGTGGCAGGTGTTCTGGCACAGGTAGCACTCGATGCACTTGCGGAACTCCTGCGACCGCTCGACGTCGACCTGCTTCATCCGGTACTCGCCCGGCTTCAGGTTCTCGGGCGGCGTGAACGAAGGGATCTCCCGTGCCTTGGTGTAGTTGTACGACACGTCGGTCACGAGATCGCGGATCACCGGGAACGTGCGCATCGGCGTGACCGTGATGACCTCGTCCTCGGCGAAGGTCGACATGCGGGTCATGCACAGCAGTTTCGGCCGCCCGTTGACCTCCGCCGAACACGAACCGCACTTGCCCGCCTTGCAGTTCCACCGCACCGCGAGATCCGAGGCCTGGGTGGCCTGCAGCCGGTGGATGATGTCGAGCACGACCTCGCCCTCGTTGACCTCGACGGTGAAGTCCTGCAGCTGCCCGGAATCGGCGTCTCCGCGCCACACCCGGAAGTTCGCCTTGTAACTCACGCCTTCCTCCCCGGGTGATCGACGAGTTCGTCCTCGGTGTAGTACTTCTCCAGTTCCGGCAGCTCGAACAGCTCCAGCAGGTCCGGCCGCATCGGCTCCTGGTCCTTCGGCGTCACGGTGACCGTCGGCGCCATCGGATCCTGCCCGGACGCCGAGCACACCAGCAGTCTGTTGCGCCAGTGCGAATCCATCTGCGGATGGTCGTCACGCGTGTGCCCGCCACGGCTTTCCGTGCGCAGCAGCGCCGCCCGCGCGACGCATTCGCTGACCACCAGCATGTTCCGCAGATCCAGCGCGAGGTGCCAGCCGGGGTTGAACTGCCGGTGCCCCTCGACGGTCAGGTTGCCGATCCGCGACTTGATCTCGTCCAGCTTCGCCAGCGCCTGCTTGATCTCTTCCGCCTTGCGGATGATGCCGACCAGGTCGTTCATCGACTGCTGCAGCTCGTTGTGCAGCGTGTACGGGTTCTCCTCCGTTCCGGAACCTGGCGGGTCGAACGGCGACAGCGCCGTCTTCGCCGCCTTGTCCACATCGGACTGCGAGATCGCCGGCCGCTCCTCGAGGGATTCCACATAGGATGCGGCACCGAGCCCGGCGCGGCGGCCGAACACCAGCAGGTCCGACAGCGAGTTGCCGCCGAGCCGGTTGGATCCGTGCATCCCGCCGGAGCACTCCCCTGCCGCGAACAACCCGGGCACGCTGGAGGACGCGGTGTCGGGGTCGACCTCGATCCCGCCCATCACGTAGTGGCAGGTGGGGCCGACCTCCATCGGCTCGGCCGTGATGTCCACATCGGCCAGTTCCTTGAACTGGTGGTACATCGAGGGAAGCCGCCGCTTGATCTCCTCCGCGGTGAGCCTGCTCGCGATGTCGAGGTACACCCCGCCGTGCGGCGAACCGCGGCCCGCCTTGACCTCGGCGTTGATCGCGCGCGCCACCTCGTCGCGTGGCAGCAGATCGGGCGTGCGGCGGTTGTTCTCCTGGTCGGTGTACCAGCGGTCGGCCTCTTCCTCGCTTTCGGCGTACTGGCCCTTGAACACGTCCGGCACGTATTCGAACATGAACCGCTTGCCCTCGGAGTTCTTCAGCACCCCGCCGTCGCCGCGCACGCCCTCGGTCACCAGGATGCCCTTGACGCTGGGCGGCCAGACCATGCCGGTCGGGTGGAACTGGACGAACTCCATGTTGATCAGCGTCGCCCCGGCGCGAAGCGCGAGCGCGTGCCCGTCGCCGGTGTACTCCCACGAGTTCGACGTGACCTTGAACGACTTGCCGATGCCGCCGGTGGCGAGCACCACGGCGGGCGTCTCGAACAGGATGAAGCGGCCGCTCTCCCGCCAGTACCCGAACGCGCCCGCGATCCGCCCGCTCTCGGTGAGCAGATCGGTGATCGTGCATTCGGCGAAGACCTTCAGCTTGGCCTCGTAGTCGCCGTAGCGTTTGAGGTCTTCCTGTTGCAGCGAAACGATTTTCTGCTGCATCGTGCGGATCAGCTCGAGCCCGGTGCGGTCGCCGACGTGCGCCAGCCGCGGGTAGGTGTGCCCGCCGAAGTTGCGCTGGCTGATCCGGCCGTCGGCCGTGCGGTCGAACAGGGCGCCGTAGGTTTCCAGCTCCCACACCCGGTCCGGCGCTTCCTTCGCGTGCAGCTCGGCCATCCGCCAGTTGTTGAGGAACTTGCCGCCGCGCATGGTGTCGCGGAAGTGCACCTGCCAGTTGTCGTTGGAGTTGACGTTGCCCATGGACGCCGCGCAGCCGCCCTCGGCCATGACCGTGTGGGCCTTGCCGAACAGCGATTTGCAGACCACCGCGACGGAGAGCCCGCGTTGTCTGGCTTCGATGACGGCCCGCAGACCGGCGCCACCCGCGCCGATCACCACCACGTCGTAGTTGAGCCGTTCCACCTCAGTCATGCGAAAAAGCCACCTTCAGTTCACGAAACGGGGATCGGAGATCGCGCCACTGGACACGAGCATCACGTAGAGGTCGGTCAGCACGAGGGTGCCCAGCGTGATCCACGCGAGCAGCATGTGCCGGTTGTTGAGCTTGGTGACCTGTGTCCACATCCAGTACCGGGCCGGATGCCGCGAGAAGTGCTTGAGCCGTCCCCCGGTGATGTGCCGGCACGAATGGCAGGACAGCGTGTACGCCCACAGCAGCACGACGTTGGCGACCAGGATGATGTTGCCGACCCCGAAGCCGAAGCCGCCGGTCTTCCCGTGGAAGGCGATGATCGCGTCGTAGGTGTTGACCAGCGACACCACCATCGCGACGTAGAAGAAGTACCGGTGCACGTTCTGGATGATCAACGGCAACCGCGTCTCGCCGGTGTACTTGCCGTGCGGCTCCGCGACGGCGCACGCGGGCGGTGAGAACCAGACCGACCGGTAGTAGGCCTTGCGGTAGTAGTAGCAGGTCAGCCGGAAGCCCAGCAGGAACGGCAGCACCAGGACGCCCAGCGGCAGCCAGGACGGCAGATCGCCGAACCAGTGGCCGAAGTGACTCGAGCCGGGCACGCACGAGGTCGAGACGCACGGCGAGTAGAACGGCGTCAGGTAGTGGTATTCGGGGACGTAGTACGCGGTGCGCACGAACGCGCGGATCGTGGCGTAGATGACGAAGGTCGCCAGTCCGAGCGTGGTGACCAGCGGCGGCAGCCACCAGCGGTCCGTGCGGAGCGTGCGTTCGGCGATCCGGGCCCGCTTCGGGGCCCGGACGCCCTCAGCCGAAGCGGTCACCGCTGATCACGGTGGTAGCCGCCGACACCCTCGTCATCGGCCCCTTGCCAGAGCGAGGGGTCGTACGGAGCGTCGGGAATCTTCACGACCTGGGCCGGGTCGACGGCCTTCGGCTGCGCCGGGATCGGCGAGTCGAGGTCGCCCGCGTCGATGTCGAGCCGGTCCACGTCGTTGGCCAGTCGTCGTACCGCCGCCGCGTCGCCGTACCGCGAGCGCAGCGCGCCTACGCACTGTCGCAGCTGCCCGATCGTGCGGCGGAGCTCCGAGAGTTCGGTGGTGGACATCGTTGGTACCTCCGAGTCAGTTCGGCGGCTGGGCCGTCGCTAGCGACTCTGCCGCTCTGTGTGCAATGTGACAAGTAGCACACACCAGGTTGTTAGCGTGATCGGAGTCACCTTGAACGATCATCTTGATCGATTTTGTTTCCAGGCCGAGAACGCTTACTGTGGGCACTGTCACGAGCCGAGCGACGTCAACGCCGCCGTCCGCCGGACCACCACTCTCCGTGATCTGAGGCGGTACCCGTGCAGCAGACCCCCGTCCACCCCGTCGTCGAGGAAGTCACGCGGCGTGTCACCGCGCGCAGCGCCGCAGCCCGCTCGGCCTACCTCGGGCGCATGGCCTCCGCGCGCGCGACCGGGCCCACCCGCGCCGGCCTCGGCTGCAGCAACCTGGCGCACGGTTTCGCCGCGTGCGGCGGCAGCGACAAGCTCGCCGTTCGCGGGCTGCGCAAGCCCGGGATCGCGATCGTCTCCGCCTACAACGATCTGCTCTCGGCGCACCAGCCCATGGACGAGTACCCGTCGTGGATCAAGGAGGCGGCCCGGTCCGCGGGCGGTGTCGCGCAGTTCGCCGGTGGCGTGCCCGCGATGTGCGACGGGATCACCCAGGGCCGTCCCGGCATGGAGTTGTCGCTGTTCAGCCGTGAGGTGATCGCGATGGCGACCGGGATCGCGCTGTCCCACGAGATGTTCGATGGCGCTCTGCTGCTCGGCGTGTGCGACAAGATCGTGCCCGGGCTGCTGGCGGGGGCGCTCGCGTTCGGGCACCTGCCCGCGATCCTGGTGCCGGCGGGGCCGATGGCCTCCGGACTGCCCAACAAGGAGAAGGCCCGGGTCCGGCAGCTGTTCGCCGAGGGCCGCGCGACGCGTGAGGATCTGCTCGAAGCCGAGTCGGCGTCGTACCACTCGGCGGGCACCTGCACGTTCTACGGCACGGCCAACTCCAACCAGCTCGTGGTCGAGGTGATGGGCCTGCATCTGCCCGGCGCGACGTTCGTGCATCCCGGCACGCCGCTGCGGCGCGCGCTCACCGAGCAGGCTGCCCGGCGCATCGTCGAGCTGACCCGCGACTACACGCCGCTGGCCGAGGTGGTCAGCGAGAAGTCGGTCGTCAACGGGGTGATCGCGCTGCTCGCGACCGGCGGATCGACCAACCACACGATGCACCTGGTGTCGATCGCCGCGGCCGCCGGGATAGAGCTGACCTGGGACGATTTCGCGGAGCTGTCGTCGGTCGTGCCGCTGCTGGCGAACGTGTACCCCAATGGCAGCGCCGACATCAACCACTTCCACGCCGCGGGTGGGGTGCAGTTCTTGATCGGCACGCTGCTCGACGCGGGGCTGCTGCACGAGGACGTGCGGACGGTCGCCGGGGACGGGCTGTCGCGGTACCGGCAGGAGCCGGTGCTGACCGAATCCGGGCTGGTGTGGCGTGATGTGCCGACGCAGAGCCTGGACCTGGATGTGCTGCGGCCGGTGTCGGATCCATTCGCCGCCGACGGCGGGCTACGGATGCTCAGCGGCAACCTCGGGCGCTCGGTGATCAAGGTGTCGGCGGTGGCGCCCGGGCACCGGATCGTCCGGGCGCCCGCGCGGGTCTTCACGACACAGCAGGAGTTTTCCGACGCCTTCCGGGCCGGCGAGCTGAATCGCGATGTCGTCGTGGTGCTGCGCGGCCAGGGGCCGCGGGCCAACGGGATGCCCGAGCTGCACGGGCTGACGCCGGCGCTCGGGGTGCTGATGGACCGCGGGTACCAGGTCGCGCTGGTCACCGACGGGCGGATGTCGGGGGCCTCGGGCAAGATCCCGGCGGCCATCCAGCTCACGCCCGAGGCCGCGGCGGGCGGGCCACTCGCGCGCATCGAGGACGGCGACCTGGTGGAGCTGGATGCCGTCGAGGGACGGCTGGAGGTACTCGTGGACGAGGCCGAGCTGGCCGCCCGCCCGGTGCGGGACAGCGCGCCCGACGAGGCCTCCTGGACGGGCACCGGCCGGGAGCTGTTCGCCGCCCTGCGTCGTGCCGTCGGGCCCGCCGATCAGGGCGCAAGCGTTTTCGGGCCGCTGACGGCGGCACATTTCGGTGCCCCGGCACGGGTTTGAGGAGGAACTTCGTGAGTGAGCTGTTGGACGTGTCGCCGGTGATGCCGGTCGTCGTCGTGGACGACGTGGCGGACGCGGTGCCGGTCGCGCGGGCGTTGCTGGCCGGCGGTATCCGGGTGATCGAGCTGACGCTGCGTACGCCGGCCGCACTGGCCGCGATCGAGAAGGTGGCGTCGGAGGTGCCGGAAATCGTGGTCGGCGCGGGCACCGTGACGAGCCCCGCGCAGGCTCGGCAGGCCGTGGACGTCGGCGCGCGGTTCCTGGTGACGCCCGGGTGCACCGACCGGCTCCTTGAGGCGGTGTCGGGCACCGGCCTGCCGTTCCTGCCCGGCGCGGCCACCGTTTCGGAGGCGATGCGGCTGGCCGAGCACGGGGTGCGGGAGATGAAGTTCTTCCCGGCCGAGCCCAGCGGCGGCGCGGCCTACCTCAAGGCGATCGCGGGTCCGTTGCCGCAGCTGCGGTTCTGCCCCACCGGCGGCATCACCGTCGAATCGGCGCCGCGGTACCTCGCACTGTCCACTGTGGGCTGTGTCGGCGGGACCTGGCTGACCCCGAAGGACCTGGTGGCCGCCAAGGACTTCGAGCGGATCACCGTGCTGGCCAAGGAGGCGGCCGAGCTGGGCTGAGCGTCAGCCGCGGATCGACGGGTTGCCGTTGTCGCACAACAGCAGCCCGCCGGTTCGCGATGCCTCGACCGCGGCGGCGAGCCGCAGGGCCAGCGTGGTTTTGAGCTTGGCGGCTGTGGTCTCGAGGTGGAACAGTCCGGCCGAAATGATCTCGGGATCGGTGAGGTCGAGCGCGGCGACCTCGGCGGCGGTGATGAATCCGCCGTCGAAGATGAAAGCCAGTCCTTCCGGCATGTGCCCGTCGTCGGGTACGTGATCGATCACCAGCGGCCGCCCGACCGCACGGTCGAACCCGAGTTCCTCGCGGACCTCGCGCCGGGCGGCGGCCCAGGGCGCCTCCCCCGCGTCGACGGCTCCGCCCGGGATTTCCCAGTGGCTCTTGTACGACGGCTCCACGAGCAGCACCCGGTCGTCGCTGTCGCGGAACAGCACACCCGCCGACATGCGTTTGCGGTCGAGCGAGCGGACGTACTCGTCGAACGGCAGCAGGTCCATCCGGCGAGGCTACCGAGGCCCGCTGCCGTGACACAGGGAGCGCAGTACCCTTTCGGCGAAACCACCCTTGAGGGAGACCGCCGTGGGATGGGACTGGTTCACCGATCCTGACTACTGGGCCTCCAGGCTCGCGTTTCAGCGCATGCTCGCCGCGATCTACGTCATCGCGTTTCTCGTCGCGGCCAACCAGTTCCGCGCGCTGATCGGGGCGCGGGGTCTGCTGCCGGTGCCCGCCTTCGTGCGGCGCGTGCCGTTCCGGAAGGCACCGAGCCTTTTCCAGTTGTATTACTCGGATCGTTTCTTCGCGGTGGTCGCGTGGGCCGGGGTGGTGGTGTCGGCGACGCTGGTGTTGGGGCTGTTCGACTCCGCGCCGGTGTGGGCATCGATGATCGCGTGGGCCGTGCCGTGGGTGCTGTATCAGTCGATCGTCAACGTCGGGCAGATCTGGTACTCGTTCGGCTGGGAATCGCTGTTGCTGGAGAGCGGGTTCCTCGCGATCTTCCTCGGCCCGGCCGATATGGCGCCGCCCGTGCCGATTCTGTGGCTGCTGTTGTGGCTGTTGTTCCGGGTCGAGTTCGGCGCCGGAATGATCAAGATGCGCGGCGACTCGTGCTGGCGCGATCTGACGTGCTTGTACTACCACCACGAGACGCAGCCCATGCCGGGGCCGTTGAGCTGGCATTTCCACCATCTGCCGAAGCCGCTGCACAAGATCGAGGTGCTGGCCAGTCACGGCACGCAGCTGGTCGTGCCGTTCGCGTTGTTCGCGCCGCAGCCCGCCGCGAGTGTGGCCGCGTTGATCATGATCGTCACGCAGGGCTGGCTCGTGCTCAGCGGTAACTTCTCGTGGCTCAACTTCTTGACCATCGCTGTCGCAGTGTCTGCTTTGGACAATTGGGGGCTGCCGTTTTCCCCTGCGCCGCTTGTGGAACCGCCGTCGTGGTATGTCGTGATCGTGCTGGTGGTGACGGCGGGCCTGCTCGTGCTGAGCTACCGGCCGGCGTGGAACTTGGTGTCCCGGCGGCAGATCATGAATTACAGCTTCGACCGGCTGCATTTGGTGAACACCTACGGCGCGTTCGGGGGGATCACCAAGGTCCGGCACGAGGTGGTCATCGAAGCGACGGACGAGCCGGAGCTCACGCCCGACACGGTGTGGCACGAATACGAGTTCAAGGGCAAACCCGGTGATCCGCGGCGGCGTCCCCGGCAGTGGGCGCCGTATCATTTGAGGCTGGACTGGCTGATGTGGTTCGCGGCGTTGTCGTCCAGCTACAGCGAATCGTGGTTGCAGCCTCTCGCAGAGAAGCTGCTCGCGGCCGACCGCGCGACGCTGAAACTCCTCCGGCACGACCCTTTCCACGGCAAGCCGCCGACTTTCCTGCGGGCGCGGTTGTACCGGTACCGCTTCACCACGCCCGAGGAACGACGCGAAACCGGGGAGTGGTGGGTTCGCGAGCCGCTCGCGCCCGCGCTGCGCACCGGCCGTCTCGGCCCGGACGGCGCCGCTATCGCCGTCGAATAGCCCGTCCAGGCTCAAGCGCATCCAGTCGTGTTGGCACGCCAGGCCCGGACAGCGCCTCCGCGAGCGCCCACGAGGCGCGAGCCGTGGGCGGTTGCTCCGGAGACGGAGGCAGAACGCCAGCGGCGCACGGCACCTTCCGGAAACTGACCCACAGCACCAGCCCTGCGCGACACCTCCGGAGACGGACCCACGGCACCAGCCCTGCGCGGCCCCTCCCGAACCCGTCGACACCACGCCGGCGGCAAACAGCATTGCCGGAGAAGGAGGCGGAGCGGCAGCCGTCGGTGCAGCCGACACTTCCGGAAGTGCCTGCTACACCCGCGGAGCACGCCGTGACGCTCGCCGGCTTCGTTGGCGCGCGCGAACACGGAGTGAGGTTGAACAGCGGCGATACCGGTCGCGCGGTCTGCGCGCTCGCGAGATTGGCGAACCGATCGAGTCCGGCCGCTTCTCCCTGTGGCACAACCTTCCCGCCCGCCGAGGTCGCGGAGGCACACCGCGTAGGCGAAAAACGGTCACCCGCGCGAGAAGCTTGTGCTGGTCGTCGCGAGCCGACGATCTCTGCGGCAATCAGTCGGGCAGGGCGTCATCCAGGAGGGTCGACTCGGCGCCGGCTTTCTTCAGCTCGTCGCGGACTACCTCGTAGGCGAGGCCCTGCGGGTAGCCTTTGCGCCCCAACGTCCCCAGCAGGCGGCGGGTGGCCGTCTGCTCGTCGAGGCTCGTCATCGAGCGGAGGCGTTTGCGCACCAAGACACGGGCGCGTTCTTCCTCGGACTCGCGATCGATCTCGCCCGCTGCCTGCGCCGCCACTGCTCCATCGACGCCCTTGCGTTTGAGTTCCGCGACGAGCGCGCTCCTCGCGAGGCCCTGGTGCGTGTGCCGTTCACGCACCCACTGCTCCGCGAACGCGGCGTCATCGATCAGGCCCGACGTGTCGAGCTTGCCGAGCAGCCGTTCACTCAGCTCGTCGTCGAAACCCTTACGCCGCAGCGCTTTCCGGAGCTCGTCCTTGGAGCGCGCCCGCATCGCCAGGAGGTCGAAGCAGGCCTCCTTCGCCTTCTTCCACGCCTCCTCCGGCGACAGCTCCGCCGGATCCACCCGAGCCATACCCCTCCAGACAGTTACCGGCGAACGCGGCGAGACAACTCAAGGAGAGCGCGCCGGTCACGCACCCGACTCGCAGGTCGCCCGCCAAGGGAGCCCCACCCGAGGCTCGAACCGACTCAGAAATCGACCGGTGCGGGAGCGGCGTCCTCCGCGTCCAGCTGCGGTCCGATGCCGAGCTTCTCCTTGATGCGCTTCTCGATCTCGTTGGCGATGTCGGGGTTCTCGCGCAGGAACTTGCGCGCGTTCTCCTTGCCCTGGCCCAGCTGGTCGCCCTCGTAGGTGTACCAGGCACCGGACTTGCGCAGGATGCCCTGGTCCACGCCCATGTCTATGAGCGAGCCCTCACGCGAGACGCCCTGGCCGTAGAGGATGTCGAACTCGGCCTGCTTGAACGGCGGGGCGACCTTGTTCTTCACGACCTTGACGCGGGTGCGGTTACCGACGGCGTCACCGCTGTCCTTGAGCGTCTCGATACGGCGCACGTCGAGCCGGACGGAGGCGTAGAACTTCAGCGCCTTACCACCGGTGGTGGTCTCCGGGGAGCCGAACATGACGCCGACCTTCTCGCGCAGCTGGTTGATGAAGATCGCGGTGGTGCCGGAGTTGGACAGCGCACCGGTGATCTTGCGCAGCGCCTGGCTCATCAGCCGCGCCTGCAGACCCACGTGCGAGTCACCCATCTCGCCCTCGATCTCGGCGCGCGGCACGAGTGCGGCGACCGAGTCGATGACCAGGATGTCGAGCGCGCCGGAGCGGATCAGCATGTCCGCGATCTCCAGCGCCTGCTCACCGGTGTCGGGCTGGGACACCAGCAGCGCGTCGGTGTCGACGCCGAGCGCCTTGGCGTACTCCGGGTCGAGCGCGTGCTCGGCGTCGATGAAGGCCGCGATGCCGCCCGCCTTCTGCGCGTTGGCCACGGCGTGCAGGGCGACCGTGGTCTTACCGGAGGATTCCGGGCCGTAGATCTCCACGACGCGGCCACGCGGCAGGCCACCGATGCCGAGCGCGATGTCCAGCGCGATGGCCCCGGTGGGGATGACCTCGATCGGTGCGCGGCCCTCGTCGCCGAGGCGCATCACCGATCCCTTGCCGTACTGCTTGTCGATCTGCGCCAGCGCGAGCTCGAGCGCCTTGTCCTTGTCGGGTGCTGCTGCGGGCATGACTTCCACCTCGCTGGTCGGAGCCTGTGGGGGCTTGCTTTGACGTGTTTTGAGCTGTTGGGCCCGACACTACGGGCGGGGGCCGACAATTCCAGATCGAGACGGCCAATCTGTGGATCGTTGACCCCGGTGTGGACAACACGATAGCCGAACACGTGTTCGACGCAAGGAGTGACACACCTTGGGTCGCGGATTTTTGCCTTCGGACGCTCAGCGGCGCTCGGCCGGCACGTCGAACGCCTCGCAGACCTCGTGCCAGATCTCCTTCGCCGGGACGCCGGCGGCCAGCGCCTCGTCGACGGTGCGCCCGCCCAGTGAGCTCAGCACGTGATCCTTCGACAGGGTCTCGGCACGCAGCGACCCGAACTCATCGGCCATCAACCTGCGGAAAATGGTGATACGCATCCAGTACAGGTTACTGATCCGGCCACAAGCAGGCGGACCCCCAGCAGTACACGACCGTCGCTACGCGAGGATAGCCGGGACTGTGGCGGGATCGGTAACGAACGGCACAGTACGAGCTACTGTGAAGGCGTGTTCGCGCAGCAGGACGTCCCGGCCTGGGGGTCGACCGCGCTGGCCGTAGCCTCCGTCGCGGTTCTCGTCTCGGCGCTGGTCGTGGCCCTGCGTGCGCTGTGGAACATGCGCAACCGCAAGTGATCACGTGCCGGGCTGCACCGTCTGTTCGAAGTAGTCCGCGAGCTTCGACGCCGTGAGCGGGGCCTGACCGCCACCGGCCTTCTGGTAGATCACGCCGGCGAGCGGCCGGTCGGCGACGGTGAACACCAGCACCGCGGAGGTCTGCCCGGCGGCCGAGGAATAGTTGCCGGTCAGCCCGTTCCCCTTCCACTGCGCCTGCACCTGGTCGCCGCCGACGGAGGCCAGCAGCCGGTCGGTGTAGGCCTTCACGTCGGCCGCCGACGTGCCGTGCACGTAGGTGATCTGCGCTCCGGCCAGCGCGGGGGCGGAGCACGTGGTGAGCACGCCGATGTTCTGTCCCGCCGGTGGTGCGATGTCGCCGCTGCCCGCGCCCGCCGCGCACGTGCCGGTGTCGGCGATCTTTCCGGCGAGCTGGCGCAGGCAGCTGGTGAAGCCCTTGCCGTCGACCTGGCCCGGCTGCTGGCATTGCTGCGCGGTGAAGGTGCTCGCGGACGAACTGGACGGCCAGAGCAGGTAGGTCAGCCCCGCCACGAGCAGCACCACAACGGCCGCGGCGACCCCGATGACCAGCCCTTTCCTGCTCTTCTTCGGCTGCGTCACCGGGAGGCTGGGAAAATTCGAAGGCGCCGGATGCCGGTAGCCGCCGTGGTACGGACCCGGCATGGACGCGACCTGCGGCGGCGGATACGAGGGTGCTCCGGTGGCCGCGACCTGCCCCTCGACGTTCTGGGTGCGCATGCTGATCCCGTCGCCGGTCACGTGGTGGGCGCCGAGCGCGACCGCCGTCTCCGGCTGGTCCAGGCTCGCGGGAACCACGCCGAGCTTCTCCGCGATCATCGACCCGACCAGCGGCAGCCTGCTCGATCCGCCGACGAGGTAGATGCCCGCGAGCCGGTCCGGGCTGAGCCCGGCGGCGGCCACCGTCCTGGACAGCAGCTCGACGCTGCGTAGCATCGCCGGCCGGACCAGCGCTTCGAGCTCCCCCCGCGTGACCAGTACGTCGGTGAACGGCTCCGGCATCGGGACCTCGGTCTGCGGATGCCGCGACAACGCCTCCTTCGCGGCCTTGACGTCTTCCTGCAGCGCGCGGCGGGTACGCCGGTCGGCGGTGGACTCGGGGCGCAGTAACCGTTGCCAGCGCTGCGGATCGCGGTGCGAGACCTCCCGTCCGACGTGCACCATCAGCGCCTGGTCGACGTCGAGCCCGCCCAGGTCCGGCAGGCCGTCCTCGGCGAGCACGGTGAATCCGTTCTGGGTCGCGCCGACGACCGCGACGTCGAAGGTGCCCGCGCCGAGGTCGTAGACGGCGAGTGCCTGGCCGGGAGCGAGTGCGCGCCCGGGGAACGACGCGAAGTGTGCGGCCGCGGCGACCGGTTCGGGAACCAGGTGGATGGTGCCGCGGATCCCGGCGAGACGGGCCGCGGACAGCAGCACGTTGCGGCGCACCGGCCCCCACTGCGCGGGATGGGTCAGCCGGACCTCGTCCGGCGGATCCCCGCCGAGCTGACGGGTGGTCTCGTCGAGCACGCGGCGCAGCACCGCGGCCAGCGCCTCGTTGACCGGCACGATGTCCTGGCCCAGCAGGAGGGTCTGTTCGTCGACGCGGCGCTTCGGGTTCGGTTCGAAGCGGGTCGGGTCGAGGCGGGCGCGGCGTTCGGCATCGCGGCCGACCATCAGGGTGCCGTCCTCGCTCGCGAAGACCGCCGAGGGCATGGTGGCGGATCCGTCCACCTCCACGACGCGTGGCGGCATGCCGTGTGCGGAGAGCACGGCCACCGTGTTGGACGTCCCGAGATCCACGGACAGGATCCGCACCGGTTCCCCCTTCTAGGTATTTACCCAGGTCGGCACGTGATGCTGCCATGCTCGCGGCCCGGCCGCGTGCCGGACCCGTCAGAAAATTGTCGGTGGGTGGCGTAATGATGGATGGCGTGAGTGACGCGCTCGGCTCGTTCTCCCCCGCGACCAGGGACTGGTTCACGGGGGCCTTCGCCGCGCCCACCGAGGCACAGGCCGGTGCCTGGCAGGCGGCGCAGGCGGGCGAGCACGCGCTGGTGGTCGCGCCCACCGGCTCGGGCAAGACGCTCGCGGCGTTCCTCTGGGCGCTGGACCGGCTCGCGGTCGGACCGCCGCCCGAATCGCAGGCCAGGCGCTGCCGCGTGCTGTACGTCTCCCCGCTCAAGGCGCTGGCGGTGGACGTGCAGAAGAACCTTCGCGCCCCGCTGGCGGGCATCTCGCAGGCGTCCCGCAGGCTCGGCCTTCCCGCGCCGGAGATCACCGTCGGGATGCGCACCGGCGACACCCCGGCTTCGGAGCGGCGCACCTTCAACCGCACCCCGCCCGACATCCTCGTCACCACGCCGGAGTCGCTGTTTCTCATCCTCACGTCCTCGGCGCGGGAATCGTTGCGCGGGGTGGAAACGGTGATCGTCGACGAGGTGCACGCGGTGGCCGGCACCAAACGCGGCGCGCACCTGGCGTTGTCGCTGGAGCGGCTGGACTCGCTGCTGCCGCGGCCGGCGCAGCGGATCGGGCTGTCGGCCACGGTCCGTCCCGTCGACGAGGTCGGCGCATTCCTCGGCGGCGCGCGTCCGGTGCGCGTGGTGCAGCCGAAACCGTTGAAGACCATCGAGGTCCGGGTCGAGGTGCCGGTCGAGGACATGGCGAACCTCGACGGCCCGGCCGCCCCGATGGAGTCCCTTCCTTTGCCCTCCGAGGGCGGGATCGGCACGCAGGAGGAGATCTCGGGCGCGGCGGTGCGGCGGCCGTCGATCTGGCCCGCGGTCGAGGAACGCGTGCTCGACCTCATCCGTCAGCACCGCTCCACCATCGTGTTCGCCAACTCGCGGCGGCTGACCGAGCGGCTCACCGCGCGCCTCAACGAACTGGCCGCCGAGCAGACCGAACTCCAGCCGGATCAGCAGTATCCGGCCGAGGCGATCGGGCAGTCGGGCCTCACCACGGGTGCGGCGCCCACGATCGCGAAGGCGCACCACGGTTCGATGTCGCGCGAGCAGCGCACTCGCGTCGAAGAAGAACTGAAGACCGGGCAACTGCCGTGCGTGGTCGCCACGTCCTCGCTCGAGCTCGGCATCGACATGGGCGCGGTGGACCTTGTGGTGCAGATCGAGGCGCCGCCCACGGTCGCGTCGGGGTTGCAGCGTGTCGGGCGCGCGGGGCACCACGTCGGGGCGGTGTCCACCGGTGTGATGTTCCCGAAGTTCCGGGGCGATCTGGTCTCGTGCGCGGTGGTCTCCGAGCGGATGACCGCGGGCGCCATCGAGGCCGTTCGCTATCCGCGCAATCCGCTCGACGTGCTGGCACAGCACGTGGTCTCGATGGTCGCGCTCGAACCATGGTCGGTCGAGGAACTGGGGGCCACCGTGCGGCGGGCGGCGCCGTTCGCCGCGTTGCCCGACGACGCGCTGCACGCGGTGCTGGACATGCTCGCCGGGCGGTACCCCAGCGAGGAGTTCGGCGAGCTGCGGCCACGCATCACGTGGGACCGGGTCAACGGCGAGCTGCGCGGACGACCGGGATCGCAGCGGCTGGCGGTCACCTCGGGCGGCACGATTCCCGACCGTGGTCTGTTCACCGTGATGACTCCCGGCGACGAGGGCAAATCCGGGTCCAGGGTCGGGGAGCTGGACGAGGAGATGGTGTACGAGTCCCGCGTGGGGGACACCGTGCTGCTCGGTACCTCGTCGTGGCGCATCACCGACATCACGCACGACCGGGTCATCGTCGTGCCGGCACCGGGCGAACCGGCACGTATGCCGTTCTGGAAGGGCGACGCTCCGGGGCGGCCGCTGGAACTGGGCAGGGCATTGGGCGCGTTCGTCCGCGAACTGTCCACATCGGACGCCGACGGTGCGCGGGCACGCGCCGAACGAGCCGGGCTGGACGAGCGGGCGCGGGACAACCTGCTCACCTATCTCGAAGAACAGCGGCAGGCGACCCGGCACATCCCCAACGACCGCACGATCCTGCTCGAACGGTTCCGCGACGAACTCGGTGACTGGCGGATCGTGCTGCACTCGCCGTTCGGCGCTCAGGTCAACGCGCCGTGGGCGCTGGCGATCGCGGCGCGGCTGCGGGAGAACCGCGGGGTCGACGCGCAGGTCATGCACTCCGACGACGGGATCGTGCTCCGC
This sequence comes from Amycolatopsis acididurans, assembly GCF_012328925.1. Classification (GTDB taxonomy): domain Bacteria; phylum Actinomycetota; class Actinomycetes; order Mycobacteriales; family Pseudonocardiaceae; genus Amycolatopsis_E; species Amycolatopsis_E acididurans. Next base: position 26,794 of record NZ_JAAXLS010000004.1, on the reverse strand, counting down.
CTGCCGGACGCGCTCGACCTCGACGGCTCCGACGTCACGATCACTCCCGACGACGTGCTGATCGATCCCGAGGAGGTCGAGCAGCTGATCGTCGCGGAAGTGGGCAGTTCGGCGCTGTTCGCCGCCCGGTTCCGCGAATGCGCGGCCAGGTCGTTGCTGTTGCCGCGGCGTGATCCCCGACGGCGTACCCCGCTGTGGCAGCAGCGGCAGCGCGCGTCGCAACTGCTCGCCGTGGCGTCGAAGTACGAACGGTTTCCCGTTGTGCTGGAAGCGATGCGGGAATGCCTGCAGGACGTCTACGACGTGGGCGGCCTGCGTGAGCTGATGACCGACGTGCGTGCGCGCCGGGTGCGGGTGGTCGATGTCGAGACCCCGTCGGCGTCACCGTTCGCGCGCAGTCTGATGTTCGGCTACGTCGGGATGTTCCTGTACGAGACGGACGCGCCGCTGGCCGAACGGCGTGCCGCGGCGCTGTCGCTGGACTCGGCGCTGCTCGCGGAACTCCTTGGCACGGAAGCGATCCGTGAACTGCTCGATCCCGAGGTCGTCGCGGAGGTCGAGCGTTCACTGCAACGGCTGGAGCCGGATCGGCAGGCCAGGAACGCCGAGGACGCGGCGGACCTGTTGCGGTTCCTCGGTGACCTGTCCGATGAGGAGGCGGCGGCGCGGGGTGTCGAGCCGGAGTGGCTGGACGATCTGGCCGGGCAACGCCGTGTGATCAAGGTGCGGATCGCGGGCGAGGAACGCAATCTCGCGATCGAGGACGCGGGGCGTGTCCGGGACGCGCTCGGGGTGGCGCTGCCGATCGGAATCCCGGAGGCGTTCACCGAACCCGTCGACGATCCACTCGGCGATCTGCTCGCTCGCTATGCGCGAACACACGGTCCTTTCCCGGCGCGGCAGGTCGCGGAGCGCTTCGGACTCGGTTCGGCGGTGGTGTCCGGGGTGCTGGACCGGCTCACCGCGCAAGGGCGGCTCGTTCGCGGCGAGCTGAGCCCGGTGGGGCATCCCGATTCGCACGGCGCCGGCGTGGAGTACTGCGACGCCGCGGTGCTGCGACGTCTGCGGCGTGCTTCGCTGGCGCGGCTCCGGGCCGAGGTGGAACCGGTCGAACCGGCAGCGCTCGGACGGTTTTTGCCGTCCTGGCACGGCATCGGGGCCAGGATGCGGGCGGCGCCGACGGCGGACGACGTGTTGTCCGTGATCGAGCAACTGGCCGGGGCGCCGCTTCCGGCGAGCGCGGTCGAGTCGCTGATCCTGCCGAGCCGGTTGCCCGGCTACTACCCGGCTTTGCTGGACGAGCTGACCACAGCGGGCGAGGTCACATGGGCCGGCTGCGGTTCGCTCGCGGGCGGGGACGGCTGGCTCGCGCTGGCCCCGGCCGACGTGGCGGACCTGCTGCTACCCGAAGTCGAGGAAAACGCACCCGGCAGCCCGCTCCACAACGCGATCGTGTCCACTTTGGAGGGTGGCGCGCTGTTCTTCCGGCAGCTCGTCGATCGCGCCTCCGTGCTGGTGGACACCCCGCCGAACGATGCCGACGTGGTCACGGCGCTGTGGGACCTCGTGTGGGCGGGGCAGGTCACCGGCGACACGCTGGGTCCGTTGCGTGCGCTGGTCTCCGGCCGGGGTGCGGCGCACAAGCCCCGGCGGTCCACGCCCCGCGGACGGTATGCGCGCATGCGGGCGGCCCGGCCGGCGATGCCCTCGCGCACCGGCCCGCCGACGGTGGCAGGCAGGTGGGCGCTCACGCCACCACGCGAGCACGACCCGACCCGCCGCACGTACGCGCGCACCGAGGCGTTCCTCGAACGGCACGGCGTGCTGACCAGAGGTGCGCTGGAGACCGAGCGCGTCACGGGCGGGTTCTCCGGGATCTACAAGGTCCTGCGCGGGATGGAAGATTCGGGGCAGGTCATCCGCGGATATGTCATCGAGGGCTTGGGGGCGGCTCAGTTCGCGGCCAGGGGTGCCGTCGACCGGCTGCGCGCGCTGTCCGACTCGTCCGGTGCGCGGCGCACGGCCGAGTCGATCGTGCTGGCGGCCACCGATCCCGCCCAGCCGTATGGTGCGGCGCTGGCCTGGCCCCCGCCGGTCGGTGAGACCAAGCACCGTCCGGCGCGTAAGGCGGGTGCGCTGGTCGTGCTCGTGGACGGGGTGCCCGCGTTGTACGTCGAGCGCGGCGGGCGTTCGCTGCTGTCGTTCACCGAGACCGAGGACGCCCTGAAGTCGGCGGCGCATGCGCTGTCGCGGGCGGTGCGGGAGGGCTGGCTGGGCCAGCTGGCGGTGCAGCGTGCGGACGGCGAACACGCGTTGACGTCCGCGCTGGCGGAGGTGCTGCGCGAGGCGGGCTTCCGGGCCACTCCGAAGGGATTGCGACTGCGCGCCTGAGCGCCGCTTAGAATGCCGCGCGGCAGAGGAGGACGTGCGACCAATGGCGATTCGGGAACTGCGGTACTTCGGGGATCCGGTGCTCAAGACCGCGTGCGAGCCGGTGACGACCTTCGACAAGGCGGTCGAGCAGCTGGTGACGGACCTGCTCGACTCGGTGAAGCTCCCCGGGCGCGCGGGCCTGGCCGCGCCACAGATCGGGGTCGGGCTGCGGGTGTTCAGCTACAACGTCGATGGACTCACCGGCTACGTGATCAACCCCGAGATCGCGGAACTCTCCGAGGAGACGCACGCGATCAGCGAGGGCTGCCTGTCGGTCCCCGAGCTGCGATTCGACGTCGTGCGGGCCAAGCGCGCGGTGGTGCGGGGCGTGGACCTGAAGAACGAGCCAATTCATGTGGAGGGCATTGACGTGCTGGCGCAGTGCCTCCAGCACGAGACGGACCACCTCGACGGGATCCTCTACCTCGACCGCCTGGGCAAGGACACCAAACGCGAGGCATTGCGGCAGGCGCGGCACAAGGACTGGTTCTGGCGCCGCTGACCGGCCGAGGGCCGATCGCCGTGCCGGGATCACAACGACGGCAGCGGGACCCACGGCCCCGCAGGAGAACTGACTGCAGTGGCGAACGTGACGGACGTTGCGGGGTGGCGCTCCGGTCGGCGCGGTGAGACGCCGACCGGGACGACAGAGCCGCGCATGCCAAGGCAATGTCACCGGGCGAACGCGGGGAACCGAAGCCGCCGACCTCCCTCGATGCGCCAGGCCTCCGGACGGCTATGGGCCAGAGATGATCAGCGCACCCCCAGTTCGCGTGGTGTGAGGACGGGCGGGATCGTGATTCGGAGCAGGCCTTCTTCCTCTGGAGCGTCCGCGGCCAGGCCGGCCCGTAGTGCCGTGCGGTACGTCGCGTCGCGGCCAGGGAGGGTGACGGCCATCAGCTTGCGGTGCCCGCGCATCGCGGCGATGGCGGCCAGGCGGGCCAGCAGCGCGGTGCCGATCCCCTTGCGCTGCCACGCGTCCTCGACCAGTAGCGAGATTTCGGCGATTCCCCGGCCACCCGATGCCGGCCGCCCGCTGCTCGACACCAACTGCCCGACGGCGATCACCTCGCGTCCGCACACGGCGAGCAGGCTTTCCCCGCGCGGCGGCATCAGCAACCGGTGCAGCCAGCGGCGCGGCATCGTGCTCATCCCCATCTGATACCGCTGGAAAAGCGTGCCCTTGGAACAACGGTCATGCAGCGCCGACACGGCGTCGGCGTCACCGGGCTGTCCCAGCCGCAGCACGATCGCGGCGCCATCGGACGAAGTCGCCACCACCGGCCCGGCGACGTTCACCCGCACGCTGTCCAGCAGGCCGAGCAAGGCCTCGGCGCGCGCCAGTTCCAGCTGCACGAACGGCGCCCAGCGACGCCGCGCCACCAGCGCGGTTCCGGCATCCACCGCGAATGCCGCACGGTGGCCGCCTTCGGTGCGGGCGACGTTCGCCTCCGCGAGCGGGACCACGGTCACCAAGTCGGCCGCGAGCACGTCACGCAGCACGTCCGCGCAGCGGGACGGGTCGTCGATCGCGCGGCGTGCCGAGGCCAGGTTCGCGGCGGAGGCGTCCACCAGCTCTCGAATGTCCGCGTCGGCGACGGCGGAACACTCGCAGCCCTCCTCCTCGATGGCTTTGATCAACTGTGGTTTGGTGAGCCCGGACGCCGGCCGGATCACCACTTCGTCGAGCACGCCACCCGGCACCGGCAACACGGCCAGGCCGAGGATGTTGCACTCCAGGTCGGCCATCCGGATCGCGATACGGGCGAGCATGCCGGGCCGGTCGTCCATGCGGATCCGCAGCCGCCACGTCGCCGAGGTGGCCTCCTCGTCGGCGGCCAGCGGCCAGCTGTCCGGCATCTCCACAGTCTGACTTCTCGGGGCGCGACCAATTTCCATTCAATAACGATCGCCGCTCGTTGTTGCCGACCGAGGACGCGAGTGTTTCGCCTATGTCAGGGCCTCACGCGCACTCGCAACGCGGCCGAAACAACCCCGCTCAAACGCTGTCGACCTGCGAAAACTCGTTCCCTTCCTGATCCGCCGGATCACCCGACCGGGCGTTCACGATCGGGCGGAGACGGTTCGGGTGGCGCTTGGGCTCGGCGGTCCGCAAGAACTCCAGCCATGGGCCGCGCCCGTCCGGCGCCCGCAACCCGACGATCACACCCGGCTTCTCCGAGCCGACCGGCCAGCCCGTGAGCTCCGACCAGAACCGAGCCTGCGCGGCCGGGTCCAGCGAATCCACGACAACCGCCGCGAGCGATTCCGTCGTCGTGTAGCCGCGGCGTGGCTCCAGCCCACAGAACTCGTTGCCCGCCGGGTCGGCCAGCACCACCCACGGCACGTCACCCTGGCCGATGTCGCATGGCGAGGCACCCAGCGCGAGGGCGCGCTCGACTTTCGCGCGCTGCTCCTCGGGCGAGTAGCTGGCGAGGTCCGGGTGCAGCCGGTTCTTGCGCGTCTTCGGCCCGGACGCAGGCACGAAGACGAGGCGGCCTTCCGGGCCACGCACCGTCGTGTCCGTCATCTCCCAGCCGAGCAACGCTGCCCAGAACGCGGCCAGCTTCGCGGGTTCGGGGGCTTCGACCGTCAGACCGAGGAACACGGCGCAACACTATTCGCGACGGGACGCTCGGTGCGCCTGAATGGCTAAGTTGTTCGTATGGCGATCATCCACCAGGCGAGCATCACCCCGACCAAGGCAGAGCTCGTCGCGGCGTGGCTCCCGGACCAGCCCTGGTACGACGGGCCGGCGGCGGAACCACGGCCGGTCGGCGCCTACCGCTTCGACGACCCCGCGGGCGAGGTCGGCATCGAGGCGCACCTGTTCGAGGTCGGCGACCGCCAGGTGCACGTTCCGCTGACCTACCGCGCCGCTGCCCTGGAGGGCGCCCAGGACGCGCTGGTCGGCACGATGGAGCACTCCGTGCTCGGCACACGGTGGGTCTACGACGGGCCGGCGGACCCCGTGTTCCGCGCCGAACTGACCCGCGTGATCCTCGAAGCGGGCACGCAGGTCGAGATGTTCGTGCAGACTCCCGACGGTCCCGTGCGCCGCGAGCCGAACATGACTGTGCGCGGCAGCGGCACGGCCGGCACCCCGGACCCGGCTGCCGGACCCGTCGTCGTCCGCTACCCGGGCCGCACCCCGGATCTGCCGTCGCGGCTGACACTCACCGGAACCTGGGAAGGTCAGGACGAACCCGTCGTGCTGGCCTACCTCCCGGAGGCAGCCGGCTGAGCGATTCGGCATCGCTGCCCCACACACAGATCGAGACCCTCGTACAGACCACCGACGATCCCGCGAGCGGCGAGCCGAACATGGCTGTGCGCGGCAGCGGCACGGCCGGCACCCCGGCCCCAGGCTTGGCGACCGGGATCGCCGTGGTCCGCCATCCCGGCCGCACCGCGGGCCGGCCGTCGCAGGTGACACTCACAGGACCTCGGCAGGCACGATCCCGCGCGCCGAACATGGCAGTGCGCGGCAGCGGCATGCCCAGCGCCCCGGCCCGGGGTCCGGGCGCGGATCCTCGTGATCCGCGATCCCGGCCGACACCCCAGGCCTGGCGGCGGGGATCGCCCTCGTCCGCCACCCCGGCCGCCACCTCAGGTCCGGCGGCCGGGATCGCCGTCATCCGCAACCCCAGCCGACACCCGAGGTCCGGCGGCCGGGATCGCCGTCGTCCGCCGCTCCCTGTCGCGCCCGGACCTGCCGTCGCAGGTGACACACTCCGGGACCTGCACTGGCAGGCCGGGACGAGCCCGCCGTTGCCGGCCTATCTCCCTGCCACGGAGACGACCGGCTGAGTGGTCCAGCATCGCTTCCCCACGTGCTGAACTACTTCGTGGCCAGTCGCATCAGTGCCCAGAGCCGGGCGGCGGCGTCGGCGTTTCCGTTCCACGTGACCGCACGGTGGTCGCGACGGCCCCACAGCCACAGGTACACCCGCATCGGCGTGCCCGAGACCAGGACGTCCGCCCGCCTCGCCTCCTGTGGAGAGCACCGCCATGCTTCCGTGAATCCCGGGCCCGCGCGGGCGATCCAGTGATGCCCGCCGGTCCGGATCCCGACCGACCACGGCGCGGTCCCCGAGACACCCAGCATCGCCAGGCGCTGGACGAACCACAGGGTCAACACCTCGTCCACACCGTCCACGGCGTAGTCGTCGGACACCGGCGTGATCGGCCCGTCGATGGGGGCGGGGCTTTCGCCCGAACGAGGCTCCGGCGCCACCGGCCTTTCCCCGGCCAGCGCCGCCGTTTCCTGAAGATCGATGCGGTGGATCGTGGTCTCGTGGGCCATCCGGCGGCACCAGAAGCCAATGGTGCGGTCGGCGGGCCACCACGTCGCGGCCGCGCTGTCCGCACCATTTGCCCGCAGCAGGGTCAGTAGTTCGGCCAGACCGGTCCGTAGATAGTCCTCAGTGGACTGTCCTGGCTCGGGATACTGCTGATACCGCCGGGGACTGCCGCCCTGGAGTATCCACAACCGCGCGGTCCGGTAGGTGCCACCGAGATGCCGCACGACCTCGCCCACCGTGAACCCGGGAGCGGTGACCACCCGCGCCGTCGGCGCGTTGCGGTGCGCGGCGTCCAGCAGCAGCTCCACCTCGATGCCCAGCGCGTCCAGGAAACGGCCCGGTTCGATCAGGGCTTGTCCGGCCATGACCCGCGCTTGACCTTCTGGCGCAGCGGCGCGGCACACTGCCGCACCGGCGCACCGTCGCTGGCCCGCCGTCCGTGCACGACACGGTCGGCGAGTTCGAGGAACTGACCGGCCTGGCGGTACAGATCGTCGGCGGAGCGGGCGGTGATGCGGCGCGTGATTCCGGCCTGCGCGGACGCGTGCGCCGCCGAGTTCGCCGCGAAGAACGCGGCCCACTCCCGCAGTTCGGGCGCCGCCGTTTCCAGCAGTACCCACACGCTGGCCGGACGGGCGCGCCCGCGATGGGGCCTGCCGCGCGCGGCGAGAATCGCGGCACCGCCACGCAACGCGGCCAGGTACGAGGCGATGAACCTCGGCACCGGGTCGTGCGCATGGCCGGCCTCCGCCAGACCGTGCAGGGCTTCCTTGAGCAGGCTCACGGCAGCGGGCGCCACGGGCGCGCGCACCGGCAGCGGCAGCGCCGGCTGAGCACCCCCGGCGCGCGACGTGACGGCAACGGACATTGCCCCTCCCTGGTCAGATCATGGTGTGGGATCCGGTGCCGAGGCGCTTCCCCCACCCCGGCACCGGTCCCTCACGGCCCGAGCGCTCTACCCGGATGTCGAACTCTTGTTCGACTGAGTTCAACTCTAACTTCGAACACGTGTTCGTTCAAGTCTCGATCCGGTGAGACTCCGGTGACCTTGCCAACGGCACTACCGTGACCACATGAAGGTGTTCATCACGGGCGGAACCGGGGCGCTCGGTGGTCACGCGGTTCCCGCTCTCGTCCGCGCCGGGCATGCCGTGACCGCACTCGCCCGCAGCGACGCCAAAGCCGCCACCCTCACCGCACAGGGCGCCTCGCCCGTCCAGGTTTCGCTGTTCGACCGCGACGCGCTGAAAGACGTGTGCGCGGGACAGGACGCGGTGGTGAACCTGGCCAGCGCGCTTCCGTCGATGGCCAGGTTCATGAGCGCGAAAGCGTGGCAGGCCAACAACAAGGTGCGCGTCGAGGGTTCCGCGACGGTCGCGGACGCCGCGCGCGCCGCCGGGGTCGGCCGGTTCGTGCAGGAATCGGTGAGCATGATCTACCGCGACCACGGCCCGCGCTGGGTGGACGAAAACGCACCGGTCGACCACTACCCGATCACGCGGGGAAACCACGCCGCCGAGGCGAATGCGAACGGTTTCGGCGACGACACGGTGGTTTTGCGCTTCGGCTGGTTCTACGGCCCCGGCGCGGCGCACAGCGAACAACTGCTGGCGCTGGCACGGCGCCACGTCGTCGCGATGATGGGACCGGCGCACACGTACGTGTCCTCGATCCACTTGGCCGACGCGGGCGAGGCCGTCGCCAGAGCGCTCACCGCACCCGCCGGCACGTACAACATCGTCGACGACGAGCCGCTCACGAAACGCGAATTCGCCGACGCGCTCGCCGACGCGGCCGGAAAAACCGCGTGGCTGCGCGTACCTGGCCGGGCGGGCCTGCTGTTCGGGGACCGGCTCACGTCGCTGACGCGGTCGTTGCGGGTGAGCAACGGGCGCTTCAAGGACGCGACCGGCTGGGCGCCGGGCTATCCGAGTGCGCGCGAGGGCTTGCGGGCCATGGCACTCACGGCATGAGCCCCGCCAGCGCCTCGATTCCCGTCTCGATCTCGCCCGGCGACGCCGCCGCGTAGCCGAGTACGAGTCCCGGCGGCCCCGGCAACTGCCGGTGCCAGGACAACGGCTGCACCTTCACCCCACGCGACAACGCCGCGGCGGCAAGGTCCACATCGGACACCTCGGGCCCGAACGTGACCATCAGGTGCAGGCCCGCCGCCGCGCCGTGCACCGTGGCTCCGGGCAGATATCGGCGCAGCGCGGCGATCATCGCGTCCCGGCGGCGCCGGTGCCGCCGGCGCAGCAACCGGAGCTGCCGCTCCAGCTCACCCGAGGTCATCAGCTCGGCCAGCACGAGTTGCGGCAGCACGGCGTTGCCGAGATCGGCCTCCCGTTTGGCCGCGACCGTCTCGTGGAAGTACCGCTGTGGCACCACGAGCCAGCCGACGCGCAGCGCGGGCGCGAGCAGCTTCGACACGCTTCCCGCGTAACAGACGTGTTCCGCCAGCATGGAACGCAGCGCGGGCACGGGCGGCTGGTCGTAGCGGTGCTCGGCGTCGTAGTCGTCCTCGACGATCAGCCCGCCCGCCTCGGCCCAGCTCATCAGCTCGCGCCGGCGGCGACCGTCCAGCACGACGCCGGTGGGAAACTGATGTGCGGGGGTGAGCAGCACGGCGGGCGCGCGCACGCGGTCGACGACGACACCGCCGCCATCGACCGGGACGGGCGGGGTGGTCATCCCCCAGCCCTGCAGTTGCCGCCGCGCCCCGAGCGAACCGGGGTCCTCCACCGCGACCTCGCTGATTCCGTTGTGCCGCAACACTTGTGCGAGCAGTCCGAGTGCCTGTGCGACGCCCGCGACGATGACCACCTCGTCCGGGCTCACCCTGATCGCACGGTTGCGCGCGAGCCAGTTGGCCACCGCGTCGCGGAACGCGGGCGCGCCGCGCGGATCGCCGTAGCCGAACGCCGTCGGCGACAGGCGGTCGAGCACCTTGCGCTCGGCACGCAACCACGCGGTGCGGGGAAACGCCGCGAGATCCGGCACTCCCGGCGTGAGATCGACGCGGGCGGGGATCGTGCGCAGCGAGTCGAAGACGCCGGGGCCCGGGTCGTCGGTGAACACCGCGCCCACCGGTGATGGGGCGGCCGCGGCGGGCGGCGGCGCGGAAACCGGTGCGGCGAGCACGACGGTGCCACCCCGGCCACGCCCGGCGGCCTGCCCGTCCTCGATCAGGCGCCGGTAGGCCTCGGTGACCACCCCACGCGAGACACGCAGTTCCCGGCCAGCACCCGGGTCGCCGGAAGCCGGGCGCCGACGGGCAGGCGGCCGTCGGCGATCGCGAGCCGCAGCCGGTCGGTCAGCCAGTCGGCGAGCCCGCCCGGCGGGGCCTCGCCGATGTCCAGCTGCAGGAAGTCCGCACCCGTTATGGACCCCTCCGAAGCGGCGCCTTTGGCTCTACCCATTGGACCATTGTGGCGCGAGGGTGGGGTCATGCGAAACATCGTGATGGCGGCGTGCGGGATGGTGCTGGTCGGCGGCAGCGTCGGCGTCTCGCACGCGCTGACCGGCGCGCCGCTGTTCACCGCGCAGGGCGTGCGTTATGCCGCCGCGTTTCTCATCCTGCTCGCCCTGGCCAGGTTTTCGCGCGTGCGGATCCTGCTGCCGCGCGGCCGGGAATGGCTGTGGCTGACCGGGGTCGCACTGAGCGGGCTGGTGCTGTTCAACGTCGCGGTGGTGCGTGGTGTCGCACATGCCGAACCCGCCGTCATCGCGGTCGCGGTCGCGTGCACGCCGGTGCTGCTCGGCGTGCTCGGGCCGGTACTGGAGCGCCGCACGCCGCGTGGCCGCATCGTGCTGGCCGCCGTCGTGGTCACCGTCGGCGGCGTGCTCGTCGAGGGCACCGGCCGCACCGACGCGGCGGGCGTGGGCTGGGCGGTGCTCGCGCTGGCCTGCGAGGCCGGGTTCACGCTGCTGGCCGTTCCCGTGCTGGAGCGGCACGGGCCGTGGGGCGTGTCCGTGCATTCGGTCTGGATCGCCGCCGTCGTGTTGCTGGCGCTGGGTTTCGCGACCGAAGGCCCTACCGCGGCGGCCGGGCTCACCGCGGCGGAATGGGGTGCGATCGCCTATCTCGCGGTCATGGTCACGGCCGTCGCGTTCCTGCTCTGGTACACCGCCGTCGCGTCGCTGGGCGCCGGACGGGTCGGCCTGCTCACCGGGATCGCGCCGATTTCGGCCGCGCTGACCGGAACGGCACTGACCGGGACCGCGCCGGGACCGCTGGTGTGGCTGGGCATGGCCGCCGTGATCGCGGGGCTGGCCGGCGGACTGGGCACACGTTCGAGTGAGCACCGGAACCTTGCCGGAGCGGACGGCGACGTGGACACCGTCAGCGATCCCGAACAGGAAGGCACGCCATGCATCACATCGCCACGTTCTGCGGCAACTGCAACTGCGGCTGCCCCGAGCTCTACCTCGACCACGAGGCGCCCGAGGAGAAGCGCGTCGTCATCACCGACGACTTCGGCCAGCGGATCCAGATGAGCGTCGAGCAGCTGCGCGTGCTCGTCGACGACATCAAGACCGGGGTGCTGGACAAGCTGTTCGAACCGACCGCGGCCTGACGCGGGAACTTTTCCACCGGCGCGCACGACCTGGAGATCATGACTTTCAGGCGTTTGCTCGCTCTGCTCGTGCCGGCCGCCGCGGCCATGCTGGTCGCGGCGCCGCCCGCGCTCGCCCACACCGAACTGGAAAGCAGCGACCCGTCCGAAGGCGCGTCACTGGCGACGGCGCCTTCGCAGGTGCAGCTCAAGTTCGCCGAGGCCGTCACGCTGCCGGCGGATCCGATCCAGATCACCGGGCCGGACGGCGCGAAATGGACGGTCGGCCAGGCCACGATCGCGGGTGCCACGATCACCGCGCCGGTGCGGGCGAGCGGTCCGGCGGGTGCGTACGTGCTCACCTACAAGGTGGTCTCCGACGACGGCGATCAGGTCACCGGGAACCTGCACTTCAGCCTCACCACCGGCACCGCGCCGAGCACGACCTCGGCGGCGCCGTCCTCCGCACCCGCGCCATCGGCCGCGGCGGCGAGCCGGCCCGCCGAAGACTCCGCCGGATTCCCGGTGTGGGGCTGGGTCGTGATCGCCGTCGTCGTGGTCGCCGCGATCGGTGGGCTTTTCGCGGCCCGTGCCCGGCGCTCCAGCTGACCCAAGGGGGATATGGCGTCGCCCATCAGGGCCGTCCGTGATCTCATATCAGCATGAGCAGCCTCGACCACCCGGCCGTCGCCAAGGTCGCCGCGGCACTCGCCGAAGCGGGTCAGCACGACGCGGCACAGGGCATCCGCATCCTGCCCGCCGAGGTACGCACCGCGGCGCAGGCCGCCGAAGCGCTCGGCGTCGGGGTCGGCGCGATCGCGAACAGCCTCGTCTTCCGCGCGGTGGTGGACGGCAAGGACGTTCCGCTGCTCTCGCTGACCTCGGGCGCACACCGGGCGAACACCGCGACGCTCGCGGCACTGGCCGGTGCCACCGCGGTCGAGAAGGCCGATCTGGCGTTCGTCAAGGAACACACCGGCCAGGTGATCGGTGGAGTGGCACCGGTCGGGCATCCCGGCAAGCTGCTGACGCTGGTCGACACGGCGCTGGAGCGCTACGACGTCGTCTGGGCCGCCGCCGGGCACGCGAAGTCGGTCTTCCCGACCACCTACGCCGGGCTGCTGGCGCTGACGGGCGGGCGGGCCGCGGATGTGGCGGGAGCGGAAGCGTGACCACGGTGTCCACCGAATTCGTGCGACTCTCGCCCGACGATTTCCGTACGCGGCTGCGTGAGGCGCTGGCCATCTACGTCGAGGCCATGCGCTACCCGCCCGGCACGTCGGAGCAGCGCGCCCCGATGTGGCTGACGCACGCACTGCGCGAGGGCTGGCGGTGCGTCGGGGCGTTCGACGCCGAGGGCACCATGATCGGGATCGCGTACGGCTACAAGGGCAGTCCCGGCCAGTGGTGGCACGAGCAGGTGCGGCGCGGGCTGGTGAAGAGCCAGGACGAGGCCAGCGCCGATCGCTGGCTCACCGACTACTTCGAACTGACCGAGATCCACGTCAAGCCGACCAGCCAGGGCGGCGGAATCGGCGAGACGTTGTTGCGCCGCCTGCTCGACGGCGTGCCCGACCGGCAGGTGCTGCTGTCCACGCCGGAAGGTCCGAGCCGGGCGTGGAAGCTGTACCGCCGCGTCGGTTTCGAGGACGTGCTGCGCAACTACCACTTCGCGGGAGACCCGCGGCCGTTCGCGATCCTCGGCCGCGGGCTTCCCCTCGAACCACCGGTTCAGCGCGTGTAGCTCACCGCCAGCGCGGTCACCAGCAACGCCGCGCCGCACCAGCCGGTCACGCCGAGCCGATCGCCGAACAGGACCGCCGATGCCACCACGGCGGTCAGCGGTTCCAGCAGCGCCGACAGCGCCGCCAGCACCGGATGAGCGGTGCGCAACGCCAGGAAGTACGCCGCGTACGCGATGGCGGTCGGCACGACGCCCAGATACAGCGCGATCGCCAGCACCTCGGGCCGAAGCGGCAGCGCCATCCCGAACCACAGTGCGACGGGAGTCAGCGCCACACCGCCGAGGAGCAACCCGAATGCCGTGGCGCAGAAGGAATCCAGGCCCTCGACCGGTTTGCGGGTGGCCAGGGTGAGCATCGCGAAACCGGCCCCGGCGAGCAGCGCGAACGCCACGCCGCCGGCGAGTTTCCAGCTGCCAGCGACCGGCGACCAGGTGAGCAGCACGAGCCCGGCGATCGCGGCGGCGGTCGCCCCGAGCGTGGTGGTGGCGGGCAGGCGCCGGTCACGGACGGCCGTGCCCAGCGTGGCGAACACGGGCACGCTGCCGATCGTGATCATCGTCGAGACGCTCACCGAGGTCAGCGACACCGACACGAAGTAGCAGGCCTGGAACTGCCCGAGCAGCGCGCCGGACATCAGCAGGCGCCGCACCACGGGCTTGGTCCAGACCAGCTCGCGCAACCGGCCGGTGGCCCAGACGAACAGCACGGTGCACGCGCCACCCAGCAGCAGCCGGTAGCACGCGACCGACAACGGATGCAGATGTCCTTGCGCGGCAAGGAGATTTCCGGAAAGGCCGCCGGTGCCCCACAGGACACCGGCGAGGATCAGCGCGGTCGCCGAACGGCCGCGCGCGGGCGCGGCAACGAATGTGGACATGAAGGATCGCTCCAGCGTCGTCGAAATGAGAGATGACCGAGGACCACACGCCGTTCGCGGCGGAGGACCGGTCGGGTGCGGATGTCCCGCACGGACACTGGGGGCGAAGCGGTTATTTCGAAAGGAAGGCTCGCCCCGCTAGGCGCGGGGCGGTGGGGTGATGCAGAAGAGGCGATGCATGGTCAAACTCAGTCCAATTCGGCCAGTTGTTCGCGGAGGGTGTCCAGTCCCATCCCGCCGAGCCGGAGCGCGCGGGTGTGGAAGTCCTTGATGTCGAAGGAATCGCCTTGCCTGCGGCGCGCGTCCTCACGCGCCTCGAGCCACAGCCGCTCGCCCAGCTTGTACGAGGGCGCCTGGCCGGGCCAGCCGAGGTAGCGGTCGATCTCGTCGTGCACGAGCGGCGGGTCGGTGATGGTGCGGGTCAGCATGAACTCCAGGCCCAGGTCCGGGCTCCACCGCTCGCCTTCGTGGAATCCGGTGCCGCGCGGAATCTCCAGCTCCAGATGCATGCCGAAGTCGACGAGCACGCGGCCGGCGCGGAACAGCTGCTCGGACAGCATCCCGAACAGCTCGCCGTCGTCGGAGAGGTAGCCGAGGTCCTGCATCAGCCGCTCGGCGTAGAGCGCCCAGCCCTCGCCGTGACCGGAGGTGAACGCGAACATCCGCTGGAAGCGGTTCAGCGAGCGCTCGTACACGGCCGTCGCGATCTGCAGGTGATGCCCGGGAACGCCCTCGTGGTAGACGGTGCTGACCTCACGCCACGTGGAGAACTCGTCACGGCCGGAGGGCAGCGACCACCACATCGTGCCGGGCCGGGAGAAGTCCTCGCTCGGGCCGGTGTAGTACGCGCCGGCACCGCCGCCCGGCGGGGCGATCCGGCAGTCGAGCGCCATGATCGGGTCGGGGATCTCGAAGTGCTTGCCGCGCAACTCGTTCAGCGCGGTGTCGGACAGCTGCTGCATCCACTCTTCGAAGGCCTTCTTGCCGCGCACGCGGTAACGCGGGTCCTCGTCCAGCGCCGCGGCCGTCTCGGCCAGCGTCGCGCCCGGCTTGATGCGCGCGGCGACTTCCTTCATCTCGGCTTCCAGCCGCGAGAACTCGCCCCAGCCCCATTCGTAGGCCTCGCGCGGGTCGAGGTTCGCGCCGACGAAGTAGCGCGACCACAGGCGATAGGCGTCCTCGCCGACCGCGTCCTTGGCGCGGGCCTTCGGCGCCAGCTCGGCGCGCAGGAACCCGGCCAGCTCGGCGTAGGCCTCCTGCGCCGACCGCGCACCGTGCGCCAGCTCGGCGCGCAACGCGTCGGACACGCCTTCGGCGCCCTCGACCAGCGCATCGAAGAATCCCTTGTCCCCGCCGAGCCCGGCCCACGTCTCGGCCTGCTCGGCGACCTTGGTGACCTGGCGCAGCGCGGGCGCGTTGCCGGCGTCGGCCGCGACCAGCAGCGAGGCGCGCACCCCGTCGAGGGCGCCCGCGACCTTGCCGAGCCGGGCGGCGATGGTGGCCCACTGCTCGGGCGTGCCGGTGGGCATCAGGTCGAACACCTGGCGCAGCTCCTGCACCGGGCTCGCGATGACGTTCAGCGACGCGATGTCCAGCCCGGCCTCGTGGATCTCCAGCTCGAGACCGGTGCGTTCGGTGAACACCGCCTTGGCCGACCGCTCGCTCGCGTCGGCGGGTTCGGCGGCCTGCACCGCCTCCAGCGCGCGCTTCTGCATCGCGGCGCGCGCGGCGTGGCCTTCCGGGGAGTAGTCGGTGACCTGGTCGTCGTAGCCCGGGATGCCGATCGCGGTCGCGAGGACGGGATGGGACGCGGCGAAGTCCTCGACGAACTGGTCACAGATTTCGTGCACGGAAGCCATGGACGCAACTTACCTCGGAGGGCAACCGGGTTTACGCGCGCGCGGGCACCAGTCCGAGCCTGCCGACGACCTCGCGCGTGGCCTTGGACCTGTTGAACGTGTAGAAGTGCAGATCCGGCACGCCCTCGGCGAGCAGCCGCTCACACAGTTCGGTGACCACGTCCAGGCCCTCGGCACGGAACGCTTTGGCGTCGCCTTCCAGCGGCTCGAGCCGGTCCAGCAGCCGCCGGGGGCACGAGGCGCCGGACAGCTCGATCGTCTTGCGCAGCGTGCGCGGCGTGGTCAGCGGCATGATCCCGGGAATCAGCGGGGCGTCGCACCCCGCGGCCGCGACCCGGTCGCGCAGCCGCAGGAAGTCCTCGGCCTCGAAGAACAGCTGCGCGATGCCGAAGTCCGCACCGGCCTTGAACTTCCGCACGACGTAGCGGGTGTCGGTGTCCAGGTCCACCGAACGGGGGTGGCCGTAGGGGAACACGGACACGCCGACGCAGAAGTCGCCGAGCGAGCGCACCAGCGTGACGAGTTCCTCGGCGTAGTTGAGTCCCTGCGGATGCGGCACCCACTCGCCGTACGGGTCACCCGGCGGGTCGCCGCGCAGCGCGAGGATGTTGCGCACGCCGACGGCCGCGTACCAGCCGATGACGTTGCGCAGTTCGGCGACCGAATGGTTCACCGCGGTCAGGTGCGCCATCGGGACCAAGGTGGTCTCGGTGGCGACGCGCGCGATGCTGCGGATCGTGCCGTCCCTGTTCGACCCGCCGGCGCCGTAGGTGATCGACATGTAGGCGGGGTCGTACGGTTCCAGCTCGCGGATCGAGCGCCACAGCACCGCTTCGTCGGCGTCGTCGCGGGGCGGGAAGAACTCCACCGAGAACACCGGGGCGTCGCCCCGCAACCGCTCGATCACCGTTTTCATGAAAACCATGGTATCCACAGCTCTTCCGCCACGCGGAAGACTTAACTCACAGTAGCGAGCTCCGGTTCGGCGGCGGCCTGTGCGCCCCAGCGGCGGGCGAGGAAGGCGCAGATCATCAGCTGCGCCTGGTGGAACAACATCAGCGGCAGCACGACGAGCCCCACGGCGTGCGCCGGGAACAGCACCGTCGCCATCGGCAATCCGCTGGCGAGGCTCTTCTTGGAGCCACAGAAGATGATCGCCACCCGGTCCTCGCGGGAGAACCCGAGCCGCGGGGTGAGCAGCCGCAGCACCCCGAGCACCGCGAAGAACAGCAGCAGGTTCACCACGAGCAGCCCGACGAGGACGAACCAGCTCAGCTGGTGCCAGATCCCGGCGACCACGCCTTCGCTGAACGCGGTGTAGACGACGATGAGGATGACCGTGCGGTCGGCACGGCCGAGGACCTTCTTGTGCCGGGTGATGAAGCCGCCGATCCAGCGCCGCGCGAGCTGGCCGGCGATGAACGGCACCAGCAGCTGCAGCACGATCGAGGTGATCGAGTCGAGCGAGAACCCGTTGCCGGTGGTGTTGAGCAGCAGCCCCACGACCAGCGGCGTGATGATGATGCCGACAAGGCTGGAGAACGTGGCGGCGCAGATGGCGGCCGCGACGTTGCCGTGGGCGATCGAGGTGAACGCGATCGAGGAGTTCACCGTGGACGGCAGCGCACACAGAAAGATCACGCCCGCCGCCAGCGTCGGGGTGAGCACCCAGGGCACCAGCAGCTTGGCCGCCAGCCCCAGCAGCGGGAACAACACGAACGTGGAGACGAGGATCGTCACGTGCAGCCGCCAGTGCTTGAGCCCGGCGAGCGCTTCCGCCGTGGACAGCCGGGCACCGTAGAGGAAGAACAGTGCGCCGACGCCGATCGCGCTGACCGCGGAGGCCACGTGGGCACCGGAGCCACGGGCGGGCAGCAGCGCGGCGATGCCTACGGCGGCGAGGATCCCCAGGATGAACGGGTCGATCCGGGTCTTCGCGAGCAGCGCGGCGCCACGCATGAACTGGTCCCTTCCCCGTGCGGTTCGTGCCTCGATTCTCCGTTCGGCCGGCGCAATTGTGAAGTATGATTACTTCCATAACTGCTATCGCACATCGTGATATACGGTGGTGTTGTGCTCGATCCGGTGTGGTTGAAGACCTTTCTGGTGGTCACCGAGACCCGTAGTTTCACGCGCGCGGCGGAGCGTCTCGGCCTGCGGCAATCGACCGTCAGCCAGCACATTCGCAAGCTGGAGCAGGCCGCGACGCAGCAGCTGCTGCTGCGCGACACGCATTCGGTCGAGCTCACGTCGGATGGCGAGGCGATGATCGGGTTCGCCAGCAGCGTGGTGGAAACCATGGACCGGGCTATGAGCTACTTCACGGGTACGGAGCTGCGGGGCCGGGTCCGTTTCGGGGCTTCCGAGGACTTCGTCGCCGGGCCGCTGCCGGAGATCCTGCGCGAGTTCCGCCGTTCCCATCCACGGGTCGATCTGGAACTCACCGTCGCGTTGTCCGGGGTGCTGCACGAGAAGCTGCGCGCCGGTGAACTCGACCTGGTGCTCGCCAAACGACGGCCGGAACAGGACGCGACCGGTCTGCTGTGGACGGACAAGCTGGTGTGGGTCGGCCGCGAGGGCATCGACCTCGATCCGGAGCAGCTGGTGCCGCTGATCGCCTACCCGCCGCCGAGCATCACCCGCGCGCGGGCGCTGGAAGCCTTGCAGCGCAACGGAAATCAGTGGCGCGTCACATGCACGAGCGGCAGCCTGAACGGGCTGCGCGCCGCGGCGCTGGCCGATCTCGGGGTGGCCGTGTTCGCCCGCAGCCTCGTGCCCACCGGCCTGGCCGAACTGCCCGCGAAGCACGGGCTGCCCGATCCCGGCGAGGTCGAGTTCATCCTCAACGCCCGCCGCCAGGCCATGCGCGGCCCCACGGCGGCGCTGTCGGATGTGATCCGCGCCGAGGCCAGCCGCCTGCACGGCACCCCGTGACCTCAGCCCGAGGGCGCGATGCTCAGGTCGACGACGCAGAAGACGTTGCCGTCCGGATCGGCGAGGACGACGAAATCCGGTCGCGGCGGATAGTCCCACGCGACGCGGCGGGCGCCGAGGCCGATCAGGCGCTCGATCTCGGCCTGTTGCTCGCCGGTGCTGTCGACGAACAGGTCGAGATGGATGCGGGGCTTGGTCTCGACCGGGGATTCGCTGTACATGAGCCCGAGCGCGGAGCCCGTCCCGTCCGCGTGCACCAGGGTGCGCCACCGCTCGCTCTTCCACTCCTGGCCGGACACCAGGTTCAGCGCCGCGCACCAGAAATCCTCGGCACGCTGGACGTCGGTCACCCCGATGACCGGAATTCCGAGTCTGAGCATGATCGCGACCCTAGCCCGGGGACCGGCGCTCCCGCAGCAGGGCGCCCGGGCTCAGCCCGGTCAGCGCACGCACCTCGCGGGTGAGATGCGCCTGGTCGGCGTACCCGGCGAGCGCGGCGAGACCGGCCAGGTTCAGCTCGCCCGACTCCCCGGCGCGCAGGAACCGCTGGAAGCGGCCGACGCGCTGGACCGCCTTCGGGCCGACCCCGGTGTGGTCGAGAAACAGCCGCCGCAGATGCCGCTCGGCGACGTTGACCTCCTCGGCGACCGCGGCCACCCCGGTCACTCCCTGCCACAGCCGCCGCACCGCGTACGCCAGCCTCGGCTCGACCGGATCGGGACGCAGCCCCGCCGGGAACCGGCCCAGCCACACCTCCTCGGCCACGCGCCGGGCCACGTCGTCGGGCAGGAGCGCCGACAGTGGCAGCGTCGCGTCACGTAGTTCGTGCGCCCGCAGCCGCAGCGTCGTGCCCAGCGCCTCGGTGCGGAACCGCAGCCCACGGAAGTCGGTGCCCGGTGCGAGGTCGTGCAGTGCGACCTCGGTGGTCGGGCCGACCAGGACCGCGGTCCCGTCGGCGGTGACGATGATGTCCGAGCACACGTCCGGCACGACCCGCTGCATCCGGCCCGCGTCGCCCACGCGCTGCTCCCACCAGCAGTGCACGACGCCCCGGCCCGGCCGCTCCCGGTACATGGATTTCAGCGTAGCGGTCTCGGGGAGGTAACGACGGAACGCGCTGGAGCGACTACAGCGGTGAACCGCGGTCCGGCGAGGAGAGAGGGCACCGATGCTCCGGGTGCTTGGTGTGCACGGTGTCGGCACGTACCGCTATCTGCGGCAGGCCGGTTCCCCGGGAGACGCGGCCGTCGCGCTCGCCACGGACTGGTTCCGTCACCTCGGCACGGCGATGCCCCCGGATTCGGCCGTGGACCTGCATGTCGCCTACTACGGGCACCACGTGTACTCCGGTTTCGAGGAGGACGCGGCACAGCTGCTGCCCGGCGAACGCGAGATGCTCGCGAGCTGGGTCGGACAGTTCGGTCCCGGCCTCGACCCGCCGGGCGCGGCCGACTGGCTCGGGCAGAGCTACGGCCCGGGCACGCGGCTGTTCGGGCTGGCCTTCGCCAGGGAACTGCACACCTACCTCGGTGCCGCGGAACGGCGCGAGGCGAGCATCGCGGCCGTCGCGGACGCCGTCGCCGCCCACCGGCCGGACGTCATCGTCGCGCACTCGCTCGGCAGCGTCGTCGCCTACGAGACGCTGTGGGCGCACGAGGAGCACGAGGTGGACTTGCTCGTCACCCTCGGCAGCCCGCTGGCCATGCCGAGCGTGCTCGACCGGCTACGGCCCGGCGGCGACGCCGGACGGCCGCCGGGCGTGAAGCGGTGGGTGAACCTCGCCGACGTCGCCGACATCGTGGCGGTCCCGGCCGGCGGGCTCGGCACGCGCATCGCGGGGGTGGATCGCGACATCCCCATCACGACGGGAATCTGGGAGTTCCAGACGGCGGGGGCCTACCTGCGCTCCCCCGCCGTGGCCGACGTGATCTTCGACCAGGCGAAACCGCTCACAGCAGATTCGTCTCGGTGACCCCCGGCCCCTGGCCTGCCCGGATGAACCATTCCGTGCCGAACGCGCCCACGAAGAATTCGTCAGGCGTGGCAAGGAAAAACGAGTCCTCGGCGATCTGGCTGGCGTGCGCGCGCATGGCCTTGCGCTTGTAGTCGAGGTAAGCGGTGACGTCCACCGCCGCGGTGATCTCGGACTCCGGTTTGCCGATCTGCGCCATGGCCGCCGCGTCGGGCACCGTGAAACCCAGCTCCGCGGCCCGGTCCGCGTGCTCGCTCATGCCCTTGATCATCTCGTCGCGGTTCTGCGTCGCCTGGTAGACGCGGGGTGTGCCGGCCAGTTCCGCCGCGCGCATGCCGACCCGGTGCACCTGGATGTGGTCCGGATGCCCGTAGCCGCCGAAATCGTCATAGCACGTCAGGACTTCCGCGTTCTCCTCGCGCAGGATCGCGGCCAGTTTCCCGGCCGCCTCCTCCACCGGAGCGCGCCAGAACGAACCGGGCGCGTCGTTGGTCGGCTCGCCCATCATCCCCGAGTCGGTATAGCCGAGGAATTCGACGCGTTCGGCGCCGAGGATCTCCGCCGCCGCGTGGGTCTCGCGCACGCGGCGCTCCCACAGCTGCTCGCCGTCGCCGAGAAAGCCCTCGGGGACCTCGCCCTGCTCGCCGCGGGTCGCCACCACCAGGACGACGCGATGGCCGTCCTCGTAGGCCTTGCGCATGACACCGCCGCAGGTGATGCACTCGTCGTCGGGATGGGCATGAAAAGTCACAAGTGTGGCCACGGAGCAACACTACGGCTGTTCGTCACATCGCGACCACCCTGGGATCGCGCGAACGCGAGGTAGCCCCGACGATAGAGGCATGGACTATGACGCCGACCTGCCGGGCCACGTGGAACGGGAGCTGACCCGCTTCCTGCGTGAGGCTGGTGCCGCGATTCAGCACACCGAGCCCGGCTTCTCCTCCGGCGTCGACGCGCTCACCGAGTTCGTGCTGCGCGGCGGGAAACGGCTGCGGCCCACGTTCGCCTGGTGGGGCTGGCGCGGCACCGGAGGCGAGCCCGCGGACGCCGACGGCGTGCTGCGGGCCGTGGCCAGCCTCGAACTCGTGCAGGCCTGCGCGCTGATCCACGACGATCTGATCGACTCGTCGGACTCGCGTCGCGGCAGGCCGACGGTGCACGTCGCGTTCGCCGACATGCACACCGCGGAACGCTGGCTCGGCCCCCCGGCCGCCTTCGGGCTGGCCACCGCGATCCTCATCGGCGACCTGGCGCTCGCGTGGGCCGACGACATGTTCTCCGCCGCCCCGCTGCCCGCGCCGACGCTGGAGCGCGCGCGGCCCGCGTGGCGGGCGATGCGCACCGAGGTGCTCGCCGGGCAGTTCCTCGACGTCCGCACGCAGGCCAGCGGCGACACCACACCGGAAGCGGCACTGCGGGTCAACCGCCTCAAAACCGCCGCCTACACCGTGGAACGCCCGCTGCACCTCGGTGCCGCACTCGCCGGGGCCGCGCAGTCGCAGATCGCGACCCTGCGCGAGTTCGGCCGCGACCTCGGGGTGGCCTTCCAGCTGCGCGACGATCTGCTCGGCGTGTTCGGCGATCCCTCGGTCACCGGCAAACCCGCCGGCGACGATCTGCGCGAGGGCAAGCGGACCCTGCTCATCGCGCTCGGCCTGCGGCTGGCCCGCGACGAGCAGGCCGCGGCCATCACCGAGGCACTGGGCGAGCCGTCGCTGACCGAGTCCGACGTGGACGTGGTGCGCAAGACGCTCACCGAGGTGGGCGCGGTCGCCGCGGTCGAACAGCGGATCGACGAGCTGACCTACACCGCACTGGCCGCGCTCGACCGCGCGCATCTCACCGAACCCGCCGCGACGCATCTGGCCGACCTCGCGGGCAAAGCGACGCAGAGGACCTACTGACATGCACGTCGTCGTGATCGGCGCCGGGCTCGCGGGCCTGTCCGCCGCGCTGCACCTGCTGGGCGCGGGCCGCGAGGTGACGGTGCTGGAACAGGACGACCGGCCGGGCGGGCGGGTCAGCCAGCGCGAGTTCGACGGCTACTCCGTCGACACCGGCGCGACCGTGCTGACCATGCCGGAGCTGCTGGACGAGGCGCTCGCGGCGGTCGGCGAGACCAGCAGGCTGCGGCTGATCCGGCTGGATCCGGCCTACCGGGCGCGCTTCGCCGACGGCAGCTCGATCGCCGTGCGCACCGACGGCGAGGCGATGGAAGAGGAGGTCCGCGCATTCGCCGGTCCGCGCGAGGCCGACGGCTACCGGCGGCTGCGGCGCTGGCTCACCGAGCTGTACGCCGCGGAGAAGGACCATTTCATCGGCGGTAACTTCGATTCTCCGCTCGATCTCGCCCGGCCGGAACTGGTGAAGTTGCTGACACTGGGCGGTTTCGGGCGGCTCGGTCCGCGCATCGGCCGGTTCTTGCACGATCCCCGCCTGCGCAAGCTTTTTTCCTTTCAGGCGTTGTACGCCGGACTGGATCCGCGAAACGCTTTGGCCGCCTACGGCGTCATTCCCTACATGGACACGGTCGCGGGCGTGTACTACCCGCTCGGCGGGATGGGCCGGGTCGGGCAGATGCTCGCCGACGCCGCCGAGGGCGCGGGCGCGAGCCTGCGCTTCAAGACCGAGGCCGCTTGGCTGGAAAGGGTTTCCTCACGCGTGCGCGCCGTCCGCACGCGCGCGGGCGAGCGTATCGAATGCGACGCGGTGGTGCTGGCCACCGAACTCACCACGTCCTACCGCCTGCTCGGGATCCGGCCGCGGCGCGTGCTGCCGCTGAAGTTCTCGCCGTCAGCGGTCGTGCTGCACGGCCGCGCGCGCCGGAGCTGGGACGAGCTGGACCACCACACGATCTTCTTCGGCGACGCGTGGGAACGCACGTTCGCCGAGATCATCCGCCACGGCTCGCTAATGAGTGATCCTTCGCTGCTGGTGACCCGGCCGACCGCGACCGATCCCACGCTGTCCTCGAACGGCCAGGTGATCTCGGTACTGGCCCCGGCGCCGAACCTGAGGGCCGGCCGGATCGACTGGGCCCGCGTGGGTCCCGCCTACCGTGACGAACTCGTGCGCACGCTCGCCGCGCGCGGGCTGAGCGGGTTCGGCGAGGACTACGACGTGCACGAGGTGGTCACGCCGCGGGACTGGGCCGAACGCGGGCTCGCGGCGGGCACCCCGTTCTCGCTGGCGCACACGTTCGCCCAGACCGGCCCGTTCCGGCCGCGCAACGTCGTGCGCGGGGTCGACAACGTCGTGCTCGCGGGGTGTGGAACCACACCGGGCGTGGGTATACCTCCGGTGCTGATATCCGGACGACTGGCAGCCGCGAGGATCACTGGACGATGACCGATCTGGAGAACGCCTACCGCGACTGCCGCCGGATCAACGCCCAGCACGGCAAGACGTTCTTCCTCGCCACCCGCCTGCTGCCCGCCGGCGCCCGGCCCGCGACGCACGCGCTGTACGGCTTCGCGAGGATCGCCGACGAGGTGGTCGACAATCCGGAGCCGGGCAGCGATCCGGACATCGGGCTGGCCGAGCTGGAACAGCGGCTGGACAAGCTTTTCGCGGGCAATCCGCAGAACGATCCGGTGCTCGTCGCGCTCGCCGACACGATCCGGCGCTACGGCCTGGATCGCGAACTCTTCGACGCGTTCCTCAGGTCGATGCGGATGGACCTGACCGTCGCCGAGTACGAAACCTTCGACGACCTCGCCGAGTACACCTACGGTTCCGCGAGCGTCATCGGTCTGCTGATGCTGCCGATACTGGGAACCGTGGTGCCGCAACGGGAAGCGGCCCCGAGCGCGGCCGCACTCGGCGAGGCGTTCCAGCTCACGAACTTCCTGCGCGACATCGGCGAGGACCTCGACCGGGGCAGGCTGTACCTGCCGGTCGCCGAACTCGCGGCGTTCGGTGTGGACCGTGATCTGCTGGTGTGGTGCCGCGCACACGGGCGCCGCGATCCGAGGATCCGCCGCGCGATGGCCGCGCTGGTGGCGCACGCGCGCGCGATCTACCGGCGCGCCGAGTCCGGGATTTCGTTGCTGCGCAAGGAGTCCCGGCCGTGCGTGCGGACCGCGCTGGTGCTCTACCGCGGCATTCTGGATGAAATCGTCCGGCGCGACTACGACGTGCTCGCGCGCCGTGTCGCCGTCGGCAGGGGGCGGCGCCTGATCACCGCCGCTGCGTATGCCGCCGGGGCGGGTTTAGGCTTGCGATCATGACCACTTCTGCCGCACGGCCCGTCCGGATCGGTCTGCAGCTACAGCCGCAGCACGCCGACTACGCCAAGATCCGCGCCACCGCCTCCGAAGCCGAGGACCTCGGCGTGGACATCATCTTCAACTGGGATCACTTCTATCCCTTGTACGGCGATCCGGACGGGCTGCACTACGAGTGCTGGACGATGCTGGGCGCCTGGGCCGAGTCGACGTCGCGGGTGGAGATCGGTGCGCTCGTCACGTGCAACAGCTACCGCAACCCGGAGTTGCTCGCGGACATGGCGCGCACGGTCGACAACATCAGCGGCGGGCGGCTGATCCTCGGCATCGGTTCCGGCTGGTTCCAGAAGGATTACGACGAGTACGGCTACGAGTTCGGCACGGCGGGCGGACGCCTGGACGATCTCGCGGACGCGCTGCCGCGCATCGAATCGCGGCTGGACAAGCTCAACCCGCAGCCGCAGCGCAAGATCCCGGTGCTGATCGGCGGCGGCGGCGAGAAGAAGACGCTGAAGCTGGTCGCCAAGCACGCCGACATCTGGCACGGTTTCGCCGACCCCGAGGTGGCCGAGCGCAAGATCGGCATCCTGCGCGCGCACTGCGCCGACGTCGGGCGTGACCCGGCCGAGATCGAGCTGTCCGTCGGCGTGCAGGGCGAGCCGGACGAGGTCGGCCCGAAGCTGCGCGAGCTGGGCGTCTCGACGTTCACCGTCGGCACCGGTGGCCCCGACTACGACCTGTCGGCGCTGTCGAAGTGGATCGCCTGGCGCGACGCCCAGAACTCCTGAGCGAGGCCGTGGGGGATCCCGCATCGTTCTCGGGGTCCTCCACGGCACGACGGTGCATAACCCGCATGGGGGGTGTGTCGTCAGAAGGCCATTGCCTGCGCGCGCCGCTTGACCTCGGTGCCGTGGTTGGTGCGCAGGGCGTTGATCGGCGTTACACCGGGAAGGGACTCGTCCTCGGTGTAGAGCCAGCGCAACATCTCGGTGCGGTCGAAACCGGCGTCGGCGAGCACCGTCAGCAGCCCGGCAAGACCTTTGACGAGTGTTGTCCCGGCAAGGAAATCCGCGGGAACGTACAGCTCCTTGTCCCGGCGGACGGCCAGCAACTGGCCATCCCGAAGCATCTGCCGCACCTTGTTGGCCGAAAGCCCCAGTTCCTTACTCACCTCGCCGAGCGAGAGCACGGCGACGTCGGGGCCGAGCACGTCATCAGCGACTGGAATCGCACTCACAGCTGACACTGTGCCACATCGGACATCACTCAGCGCAATACCACTCTAATGGCGTAACGAGGCGGACGCCGGGAGGGGTGGATTCGCGGGACGCGCTGGAACCCTGGGCGCCGCGAAGTCCGGACTCGCGCGCCACGAAGTCTGGACTCGCCGCGAGGGGAAGTCCGGCACTCGCGCGACCTGGACTCGGGGCGCCGGGAAGTCTGGACTCGCACGACCAGAAACCCGGACTCGCGGGACGCAAGGCTGGACTCGGCCGACGCGAAGTATGCATTCGGGCGCTGGGAAACCTGGGTCTCGGAAGTCCGGAAGTCTGCACTCGCGCCACGGGAAACCTGGACTCGGAGGCCGGGAAGCCCAGACTCTGCCGACGCGAAGCTTGGACTCGCGGGACGGGACGTCTCGGGCGGCCGGAAGCCCCGACTCACGCGACCAGAAACCCCAACTCACGCGACCACAAGCCTCAACTCGCACGACCGGAAACCTCAACCCGCGCGACGAGAAGCCTGCACTCGCATGAGCGCAAACCTCAACTCCCGCGACCGCAGACCGGAAGCCTGCACTCGCACGACCGGAAGCCCCGACTCACGCGACCGGAAACCTCAACTCGCGCGGCCGGAAGGCTGGACTCGCGGGGCGGGGTGGGGC
>NZ_JAAXLS010000049.1 GCF_012328925.1 Amycolatopsis acididurans | reverse complement strand
GCATCAGCTTCACCTTGCCTGCGGCGCCGAAGTCGATCGTGGCGGTGGCCCGGGGGCCTTCGCCCTGGGATTCGACCACCGTGCCCAGGCCGTACTTGTCGTGGCTGACCCGGTCGCCAACGTCGAGCTTCATCGCGACCGTGTTCTGCCAGCCCTTGAAGTTCGTGGTGCGCATCCCGCGGGCCGCCACGCCTGCCTGCGCCGAGTCGGTCCCGAACGAGCGCCGGCCCCACGTCGTCGCCGCCCGGGGTGAACCCGAGGACTCCGCGGACGGCTCTTCCCTGCGCCAGTCGATCAGCTCTGCGGGCACCTCGTCGAAGAACCGCGAAGCCGGGTTGGTCATCGGCTGTCCCCAGGCCGAGCGGACCAGCGCCCGCGACAGGTAGAGCCGCTGACGCGCCCGCGTGATCGCCACGTACGCCAGGCGGCGCTCCTCCGCCAGCTCGGCGGGCTCACCGAGGGCACGCATGTGCGGGAAAATCCCGTCTTCCCAGCCCGTGCAGAACACGACCGGGTACTCCAGGCCCTTGGCGGTGTGCACGGTCATCAGCGTGACCACGCCCGGGTCTTCCTCGTCCTCGTCGTCGGAACCGTCCGGCGCGGGAATCGAGTCCGCGTCCGCCACCAGCGACACGCGCTCCAGGAAGGCCGCCAGCGAACCCGGCTCGGGAACCCCGGCGTCGACCTCGTCCTGTGGGGCCTCGATCGCGGCGGCCTGCTCGGCGAACTCCCGCGCGACCGTCACCAGCTCCGTGAGGTTCTCCACCCGCGACGCGTCCTGCGGGTCGTCCGACTCTTCCAGCTCCTGGCGGTACCCGGTGCGCTCCTGCACGGCTTCGAGAATGTCCGCGACCTCGGCACCGTCCGAGGCGAGCTCCTGCAAACCGTCGAGCAGCTCCACGAAGCCCTTGATCGCACGCGCCGAACGGGGGTTCAGCAGCGGCACCTTGTCCTCGACCGCGTCCCGCAGCGCCGCGGCGAAGGAGATCCGCTCGCGCTCGGCGTGCGTCGCGAGCACGGCCTCGGCCCGGTCGCCGATGCCGCGCTTGGGCACGTTCAGAATCCGCCGCAGGCTCACCGTGTCCTCGGGGTTGGCGATGACCCGCAGGTACGCCAGCATGTCCCGGACCTCGCGCCGCTCGTAGAAGCGCACGCCACCGACGACCTTGTACGGCAGTCCCAGCCGGATGAAGATCTCCTCGAACACCCGCGACTGGTTGTTGGTGCGGTAGAACACCGCCACATCCGAGTACCGCAGCTCGCCCTTGTCGGCCAGCGCGTCGATCTCGCCCGCGACGAACGCCGCCTCGTCGTGCTCGTTGTCCGCGACGTAGCAGCTGATCTTCTCGCCGTCGCCGGAGTCGGTCCACAGCCGCTTGGCGCGCCGGTTCGGGTTGCGCGCGATCACCGCGTTGGCGGCGGAGAGGATCGTCTGCGTGGACCGGTAGTTCTGCTCCAGCAGGATCGAGCGCGCGTTCGGGAAGTCGCGCTCGAACTCCTCGATGTTGCGGATCGTGGCGCCGCGGAAGGCGTAGATCGACTGGTCCGCGTCGCCCACCACGCACAGTTCGGCGGGTTCCACGCCCGATTCCGTCCGCTCGGTGCCCACCAGCTCCCGGACCAGCGTGTACTGCGCGTGGTTGGTGTCCTGGTACTCGTCGACCAGCACGTGCCGGAACCGCCGCCGGTAGTGCTCGGCGACGTCGGGGAACACCTGCAACAGCTCGACCGTGCGCATGATCAGGTCGTCGAAGTCCATCGCGTTGGCCTGCGAGAGCCGCCGCTGGTACTCGACGTAGACCTCCGCGACCCGGCGCTCCAGGTCGTTGGCGGCCTTGTCCTTCGCGCCGTCGGGGTCGATCAGCTCGTTCTTCAGGTTCGAGATGTGCACCGCGAGCGTGCGTGCCGGATACCGCTTCGGGTCGATGTCCAGATCCCGCGCGACCAGCGTGATGAGCCGTTTGGTGTCGTCGGAGTCGTAGATCGAGAAGCTCGAGGACATCCCGAGCGTCTTGGCCTCGCGACGCAGCAGCCGCACGCACATGGAGTGGAACGTCGACACCCACATCGCGTTGGCGCGCCTGCCCACCAGCTCGCCGACCCGCTCGCGCATCTCGGCGGCGGCCTTGTTGGTGAACGTGATGGCCATGATCTGGCCGGGATGTACGTCCCTGGCGGCCAGCAGGTACGCGATGCGCCGGGTCAGCACCCTCGTCTTGCCCGAACCCGCACCGGCCACGACCAGCAGCGGGGCACCGGCGTGCGTGACGGCCTCGCGCTGGGACGGGTTGAGATCGTCCAGCAACTCCGCGTGACGTGCGGATGCCTTGGGCTCTGAGGGGAGATCGAAGAGGGTGCTCATCGGCTACTCACGCTACTCGGGGGCACTGACGTTCTACGCATGCGGACGTACGGCGAAGTGTCGCCGGGGAACCGACGCCAGGCCCCGCCTGCTTGCGGAACATCGACTCTATGACCTCACCGACCAGACTCCGCGCCTCGGATGCCGACCGCGAACGTGTCGCCGCCCGGATCCAGGAAGCGAGCACCCAGGGACGACTGACCCTCGACGAGACAGAACAACGACTCGGCGACGTTTATGCCGCGAAATACGTCGACGAGCTGGACGAGTTCGTCTCGGACCTGCCCGCCGAACCGCCGCCGCGCGCGCCCCGGTTCCCGCCGCCGCTGCGGCTGCACGCCGCGCTGGTCGTGCTCCTCTCGGCGTTGCTCATCGCCCGCTGGGCCGTCTCGGGCGTGCCGTTCTTCTGGCCCGCCATGCCGATGTTCTGGCTCGGTGTGAGCCTTGTCGTACACGCCGGGATCCGGGCGCGGCGCCGAGTTGTGCAATACTGAGTGCGTGCGGCACCACAGCTACCGATTTTTTTACGGGACCCGGACTCCGGCTCCCGTGATCGCGTAGTGCACCAGCCGCCATCACAGTCACCAAGCCCCGGAGTCCACGGACCCCGGGGCTTTCGTCGGCTCGGGGACCAAGTGGGAGTCCGGACCGACCGGAGGTCCAGATGAACGCTCAGGCACACGAAAGCAGCGTCTCCTCGGCGGAGCCCGTCGCGTCCGCGGAGGAGATCGCGGAGCTGCGCAAGGAGATCGACTGGCTCGACGGCGAGATCCTGCGCCTTGTCAAACGCCGGGTCGAGGTCTCCAAGACGATCGGCGCCGCGCGGATGGCCGCGGGCGGCACCCGCATCGTCTACAACCGGGAGATGGACGTGCTCGCCCGCTACCGCGAGCTGGGGCCGGAGGGCAGGCAGCTGGCGATGGCGCTGCTGAATCTCGGCCGCGGCAGGCTCGGCCGCTGAGAAACACCCCGAAAATCAGGGTGTTTCCCCGACCCACGCCCTGCGCGGCGCGGGCACACTGGAGTCATGATTAACCTCATCGCGGTCGTGATCGCGATAGCCAGTGTGCTCGCCGCGCTCGGCCATGTCGGCTACCTGGCGCTACTCAACAACGCGGCGAACAAGCGCGCCGGCGGGGCGCCCATCGCGGAGTACGTCCGCAGCAGGTGGGCGATCGCGGGCGGTACCACAGCGGCCTCGTTGCTCGCCTGGCTGTTCACCGCGGGGCCCCTCCCGATGGACATTCTGGCGATCATCCTCGCGGGCGGTAGCGGAATGGTGTCCGTCAAGGCCCTCCAGTCGACTCAAGCGAAGTACCGCAGCGGCGGCTGACCAGCGCGATAGGACGCACTTTCATACTGCAAGTCGCACTTCTCGAAGCCGCAGGTCCCCGACAGAGTGAACTTGGCAACCCGCGCTCCAGATGCCGCCGAGGACTCTTACCCTTGAGGCGTGAGACTTTGCGCGTTGAGAGGTGCTTGCTGGGCTGCGGCCCGTGCACGCGCATATGAACGTGCATTTCCCCGCGTGCAGGTTGCTCCTTTCGGCTTAACACTTCTCCGGCCGGCGTCATGGGCCACGTGGAGAGGAATCCACTCGGCATGACGAGCGGGGCGGACTCCACGGAGCAACTTCCGGCTTCCACTGGCAGGCACCGGCGCGGCGGCGCGGGTACCTGGACTCCGAGCGTTCCGTCCCCGGCCGCCGGCGGCCGCCACTCCTCCGGACACGCGCCCTTGGACCCGCCCATGCGCGGCTCGCTCCCGATCGGCCCGCTCGGCGACAACTCACCCTCCGCCTTCCCGGCCGCGAGCGGCGAGCTGCCGGTGCCACCGCCCGCCCCGAAACGGCCGTCACGGCAGAAGGTGACGCTCACTCCCCCGACCTGTCACGAGGAGACCCCCGACGACGAGGACGTCCGGGTGTACGTGGCACCTCCCGAGACGGGTCTGTCCACGTTCGACCTCGGCAGCGTCCCGGCCTCGGTGACGCCCCCGCGCAGCTGGCGCAAAGCCGCGTGGTTCGCGACCGCGTCGTCCGGCGGAGTCGTCGTGGCGTTGCTGTTCGCCGGTTCCGCGCTCGTCGGCAAACCCTCGCCCGACCAGGCGGGCGGCGGCTGGATTCCCGGGCTCGGCGGCGGCATCCCGACCATCGGCGGCGAGCAGATCGCACCCGGCCCCGCGGGTGGAGGCAGGCCGGACGGCCTGGCCAGGACCTCCGACGGAACCACCTCGCTGCAGGAGCTGACCTCCACGGACTCCTCGCGGCAGAGCACGGGCCGGCATCAGCAGGCGCCGGACTCGACCACCTCGCCGGGGCACGGCACGGCCACGTCCGGCTCGCCGAGCGGCGGCGACTCCAGCTCCGCGCCCACGACGACGCCGGTCCCCCAGAAGCCGCCGCCCACGCCCGCGCCCTACGACGCCGACCCCAACAAGTTCGCCTGGCCTCAGGGTGATCCGGCCACGTTCGCCAAGGACTCGCAGAAGTACCTCGACACCGTCACCCAGGACCCGCAGGCCGCGTCCGCGATGACCACCGGCGAGCTGTCCGACGAGGGGCCGCAGGGGCTGAAGCGGAAGTACTCCGACGTCGCGTATTTCGAGGTCGAGCACGTGCAGGTGCATCAGTACGACGGCAAGACGGTGTGCACCGTGAAGAAGGTCGGCAAGGACGGCTCGGAGACCACCGAGCAGAAGACCATCACGTTCCAGAACGGCAAGATCTCCAGCGACGGTTCGTGAGAGCTGTTTCCTGCCCGATTGCGCCGAGTGGGTGATGTCTGGTTGCCGTTCGTCGTGCGCTGACCGCACTCCACCGATCAGGGGTGGCAGGTAACGATTTGGCACGGTTCGCTGATGAACGAACCAGAGACCCCGACCAACCGAAACCAGAGGCCATGAGAGTCGCGCACGATCGGCGGCGTTCCCGGCATCCGTCGGACGCCATCACCGTCGAGGACCTGCTGTCCGGGCATGTCCTCGACGTCGAACCCGCCGAGATCGAGCAGCTCGCCGAACCGGTCCGAGCACCTCGCGATTACCTGCCGCCGCCACGCCTGAACTCCCGGCGCGCGGTCGCGCCGCCACGCGAGCCGGAGAGCAGGCTGTCCAAGGTCGCCAAGCTCGCCGGGCTCACCACGGCGGCGTCGCTTCTGGTCGGCGCGGTGGTCGCGTCCTCGATGCTCACTCGTGAACGGCCGGCCGAGGGCAGGCCCAGCCCGGCCCCGCCGCAGATCACCGGGGCCGCCGCGCTCGCCGGCTTCGTCCCGGCGGACGAACATCCGGCGCAGTACCACGGCAAGCCGGGCGCGGGCGGACAGCCCGCGGGCCAGGGCGTGCCCGCGGCCTCGTCCGCGTCGCAGCCGGTCTCGCCGCCGGCCGCGGACACGGCTCCCGCCAGCCAGAGCGCGGCCACCACGAGCGCGACCCCGCGGCAGCTCAGCGACGCCGAACGGATCAAGGTCGTCCGCGAGTTCTACCAGCGGATGGGATCGCAGCACCCCCAGGACGCGCTCGCGATGCTCGCCCCCGGGCTCGCCGGTGACGAACCGGGCGACCTGGTTCGCGCCTGGAGTTCGATGCGGGACATTCACGTGGACGACGTCCAGGTGCAGCCGGACGGAACGGTGCGGGCGGTGGCCACCATGCGGCAGCAGGACAACACGAGACTTCGGGTCACCCAGGTGTTCAGCCTCGCGAGCGACGCGGACGGGATCATTTCCCAGGCCGTGCTGCTGTCGGCCCAGCAGTTGTGACGCCGGGCCATAGCAGGCAACCTCCGGCCGCCCCAATGCGTGCCGGATGTATGTGCACAGAGTGAGCGCCCTAGCCTTGACGCGAGTTGGTCTCGGTAGAAGCGGCCCACGGGCCCGCGATATGTGCATAAGCTCCGGGCGCGCGGTACGGTGCCGCGCTCTGAAAGCAGCCCAGAAGGAGGTCGCGTGAGCGACGAGGGTCGCCTGGTCGCCGGCCGGTACCGCATCGAACGGCGTATCGGCAGCGGCGCCATGGGCGCGGTGTGGCAGGCGCACGACGAGGTGCTCGCGCGCACGGTCGCGATCAAGCAGTTGCTGCTGCAGCCGGGACTCGACCAGCACGACGCCGAGGACGCGAAGCAGCGCACCATGCGCGAGGGCCGGATCGCCGCCCGGCTGCACCATCCCAACGCGATCTCCGTCTTCGACGTGGTCACCGACGACAACGGGCATCCGTGCCTGGTCATGGAATACCTGCCGTCGACGAGCCTCGCGGAAATGCTGCGCGAGCGGAAGACGCTGCCGCCGAGGGATGTGGCGCGAATCGGCGCGCAGATCGCGTCGGCGCTCAAAGAGGCGCACGCGGTCGGCATCGTGCACCGCGACATCAAGCCGGGCAACATCCTGCTCGGGGACACCGGCGTCGTGAAGATCACCGACTTCGGCATCTCGCGCGCGAAGGACGACGTCACGGTCACCAAGACCGGGATGATCGCCGGTACTCCCGCCTACCTGGCTCCCGAGGTCGCGGTCGGTGGCGATCCCGGTCCCGAGTCGGACGTGTTCTCCCTCGGCTCGACGCTGTACGCGGCCTGCGAGGGCCAGCCGCCGTTCGGCCTGTCCGAGAACACGCTGAGCCTGCTGCACGCGGTCGCCGCGGGGCAGATCAACCCGCCGCGCCAGTCCGGTCCGCTGGCCAGTGTGCTCGCGGTCATGCTGCACCCCGAGGTGCAGCACCGGCCCACCGCCGAAGAGGCGGAGGACCTGCTCGACGCGGTCGCCCGTGGCGAGACCCCGCTGGGCGGCCCCACGGACGAGACGCAGATCGCGCCCTCCGGCGGCGCGCTGGGCGCGGCCGCCGCGGGTGCGGCAGGCGGCGCGGCTCTCGGTGCGGGCGCGACGCGTGCGTTCAGCGGCAACCTCGGCAACGCGGACAACTTCTACGACGACTACGACGAGTACGACGACCCGTACGCGCCGACCTCCGCCTATCCGACCGAGGACTACGACGGCGCCACCAGGGTCGCTCCCGCCGCCTACGAAGAGGGTGCTCCGCCGCCCGCCGGCGCGGCCGGCGAGGAAGAGGAGCCGAAGGGCAAGTGGAAGGTGCCCGCCGCGATCGGCGCTGTCGTCGTCGCCGGGCTGGTCGCGCTGGGCTTCTGGCTGTTCAGCAGCCCGAACACCGGTACGAGCAACATCACGGACAACAGCCCGATCGCGCCGCCCCCGGCACCGAGCTCGTCGTTGACGACCACCGAGGCGCCCAGTTCGTCGGTGGAGTCCTCGACCCGGTCGACGCGGTCGAGTACGCCGAAGCGGTCCAGTTCGGCCGCGGACACGAGCACACCGCAGGAGACGTCGAGCTCCTCCAAGCCTCCGTCGACGAGCCAGTCACCGATATCGCGGTCGTCGAACCCGAACACGAACACCGGAACGGCGAGCGCCACCCCCACGCCGTAACGCTTCACCCTGCACCAAGGCGATAGCCCAGTAGGGTGGAAGCCGAGAATCTGACCGTCGGCGCGACGAAAGGTTGCTGTGGGTACTGAGGGCGCACTCGTCGGCGGCCGGTACCGGTTGGACCAGCCGATCGGCCGGGGCAGAGCCGGAATCGTGTGGCTTGCCTACGACACACTCCTGCACCGCACCGTGGCGACCAAACGGATGTACGTCCAGCCCGGACTCGACGGCGCGCACAACGAGCAGGCCGTCGCCGCCGCGACGCAGGAGGGCCGTGCGGCCACCCGCGTACTGCACAACTGCGCGATCACCGTGTACGACGTGGTGCGGGACGGGCCGGACGCGTGGCTGGTGATGGAGTTCGTGCCCTCGCGCAACATGGCGGACTTCCTGGGCGAGCACGGCACGCTCACCCCGGAACAGACGGCGTTCCTCGGCATCCAGCTCGCCTCGGCGCTCGCCGCCGCGCACCGGGCCGGGATCCTGCACCGAGGACTCGAACCACGCAACGTCCTGCTCGCCGACGACGGCGGGGTCAAGGTCACCGACATCGGCATCACCGGGCCCGGCCCGAATCCGGCGTTCCGGCCCCCGGAGGTCGCGGGCGGCGCGCCGCCGGACCATGCCGCGGACGTCTTCGCGCTCGGCGGGACGCTGTATCAGGCGGTCGAGGGGGTGCCGCCGTTCGGCGAGCACGGGACCGGCCCGCTACGGCAGCCGCAGCGGGCCGGTCAGCTCACCGGTGCGCTGCTGAAGATGCTGCGCGAGGACCCGCTGAACCGGCCGACGCTGAACGACAGCATCACCGCGTTCCAGGCGATCACGCAGGGCAGGCAGACCGCGTTCATCCCGCCGACCGCGCCCGCGTTGCCGACGGTGCCCGTCGTGCGGCCGATCCCGCTGCCCGCTCAGCAACAGCCGATGCCGCCGCAGCGGCCGGCTGTGGTGGCGACGCTGTCGCCGACGCGGATCCGTCAGATCATCCTGGCGACCCTCGCGGTGTTCGTGGCGGCCGCGATCGGCATCGGCGTTACGCAGCTGTTCTTCCTCTGAGGGTGCCGATGAGGTGTTCGCGGGTGCCGGGCAGGAAGTGAACCTTCGGTTCCTCGCGAGGTGCCTGGGAAACGAACGTGATCACTCGCCCCTCCCCGGAGATGTCCAGGACGGTCGCCGGCGCGCCTGATCCGGCGTAGAGCTGGTGCATGCCGAGTCTCGGCGCGGCCATGAGCTTGCGAGGGCGCTCGGCCGGGTCGCGATCCGGCTCCTTGGTGGGCATGGAGAACTCGTACTGCTCGCTGCGCACCGGGCCGTCCGGACGGTAGCGCGATTTCGGCAGGGCGATCGGGTCCAGGCGCGCGGGTGGCATCGCGGGCAGTGTCTCGATCAGGGACTCGAGCGCGGCCTCGGCGGGCACCGGATCGATGCGGACCATGTCGTCCGCGCACACGGCGCGGACCGCGACCGGGCCCAGTGTCGCCACGACGGCCGTGCCTGTGCGGTCGTTGTAGATGTCGCCGACGTAGGCGCTGAAGCGGTAGCCGCGGGCGAGGGTGGCCAGGGTGTCACGGAACTCGTGCGTCACCGTGCCGCCCGCGGCGAGACCCGCTGCGGCCAGCACGTCCAGCGTCTGGTCCTCGAACTGGCGCTTCATCTCGCCGGACAGCCAGTAGTTGTTCTGGCCGAGCGCGGTCGGCGGCTGCTCCCGGAACTCCCATTCCCAGGCCTGCCGGAACGCCGCCGCCGGCAGCAGAACGGTGCGTTGAACAGGCACCGGTGTCTCCCCCTGACTCGTGGGCCGCTAGAGCCCGATGACCGGTGGGGCGGTCTTCTCGTCCGTCCCGAAGATGCCTTCCGGATCCTCTTCGACCAGCCACGAAGGACGCTGGTGCTCCTCGTCGTCGCCGCCCTGGCCCTTGCCGCCATGGCCCATTCCCCCCATCCCGCTGGCGCCGCCGCGGCCCGCGGCCCCGGCCGCGCCCGCCCTGGACGCCGCGCCCGCCGCGCCGGCCTCGGCCGCGACTCCGCCGGTGGCCTTGCCGCCGGTCAGCGCGCCACTGCCGGTCGAGCCGCCCGAGCCGGAACCGGAGCCGTAGGCGCCACCGCTTCCGCCCGCAGCGCCCCCGCCGCCGATCGGGCCGAATGCCCCGCCGCCGCCGAGACCGCCGGACGTGTAGTCGGCTCCGCCGCTGCTGCCCGGGCCGAAGCTGCTGCCGAACGTGCTCGGGGTGTAGCTCGAGCCGGTGGTGCCGGGTGTGGTGTACCCGGCCGAGTGGGTCGTGTCGTCGAGGGAACCGGAGGTCCTGCCGGTGTCGCCGGGGTAGTAGGTCGGAATGCCGGTGCTGCCGACGGGGCTGTCGGTCCTGCCGGTCTGGCCGGTCGACTGTTTGGGCACGTTCGTGCCGGTCGTGCCGACGCTGCTGGTGCGCTGGTTGTTGGTGCCCGTGATGTTCTCGGTGCCGTTCGGGTTGCCGGGCCCGGGGCCGGGCTTGTCCGGCGGGAGGTTCGGCTGCTGGATCTCGAAGTTGCCGCCGCCGAGGTTGGTGACCTGGCCGTAGTCGGTCTTCAGTTGCGGGGCGTTGGCCTGCGAGCTTTGGGCGTAGGTGTTGTACGCCTGGAGGTTCTCCTGCACCTTGGCGTTGTTCGCGTTGATCGCGTTCTCGGTGTCGGTGTCCCACGGCGTGACCGTGTCCCAGAAGCTTTTCTGCGGCGGGTTGTCGGTGACGTCGGAGTGCAGCGAGTTCTTCAGGTTCGTGAACGAGTCGATCTGGCTGGTGATGACGCCGGCGTTGGTGACCATCGCCTGGGACGAGTTGGCGACGGGCACCGTTGCGGCCTGCAGCTTCTCGCGGGCGGCGTCGGCACCCCCGCCGGTCCACGCGGACTCGAGCGTAGTCATGTGCCTGCGGGTGTCGGTCTCGATCTGGTTCTGGGTCTGCGCCTTGGCGGAGTTCTCCTGGCGCTCGCCCTCGAGCCCCTCGGGGCCGGCGCCGGAGGTGATCATCTTGACCAGCGCCTCGGGCGACATGGTCGCCTGTCCCGCGATGGTCTCGGTGCCGCCGAAGAGCTTGGTCAGTGCCTTGCCGCCCTCGATGGCGGCGGTGACAGCGGGCCCACCGAGCACCTCGGCGGTGCCCTCGATCAAACCCCAGACACTCATCAGGCTCTGCCCTTCAGGTTCGTGAGCACTGTGTTGGCCACGTCCTTGGCACCTTCACAGGAGTCGACGCCACGCTTGCGGGCGTTGTCACCGAGGGTGAGACCGACGGCGAACACGAGATCGTCTCGGATGCCGACCGTCACGTCGCACCTACCGGTGATGCTCTGATCTTCACCTTTGAACGTGCCAGCCACTGCGGGGTAGCCCTGCAGGGTCGTCGGCTCCCAGCGTCCAGACTTTGGCTTGAGGTTGCGGTAGATGACGTTCATTCCGCCACCGATCTTGGTCTCGTAGTAGACGCCGATCTGACCGCTGACGCCGTCCGCACTGAACCAGGTGCACGCCGGGCCCGTGTCGAAGTCGTCTTGCCGATCCGGAGCCTTGGGCGACCCGATGAAGCTCACTACCTGCTCGGTGGTCAAAGCGCTGTCACAGGGACTGCCGTCGAGCGCCGTGGCGGGCAGCGGCGTCTGTACCTGCGGTACGTCTGCCGCGCCCGTCCCCGACGACGGGGCCGCGCCGCTACTCGCCTGCATGGCCCCGGTTGTTGGAGACGGCGTGCCTCCGACCTTGCCACCGGCACACGCCGTCAGCAGTCCCGCGCTGGCGCACACCAGAGCGAAAAAAACGCCGAATCGCCTGGTCACGAGTACTTGCCTCCCCCTGCGGCCTGCTGCACCGCGCCGCCCGCCAGTACGTCCGACTCCGTTGTGAGCCCAAGAGCCTTCGACAGCTTATCGACCAGTTCGTTGTACATAGCGAGCTGTTGCTGCAGGTATTGGTTCCGGCCGTCCCTGGAGGTCTGAGCTGCGTTTGTGAACATCGTGCTGGCCTGGTCGCTTGCGGGAGGCGTCAGCGAATCCCCCGTACGGTTGCCCTGTACCTGCTGGATACACAGCTCCCTGGTCTGCTTCACCTGCGTCAGAAACGCCGTCATCTCGTCGCGGTCCATCATGATGCCGCCGGACGACAACGGGCTCGCCGTGGTGCCGGTCGCGCCCTTCGCGACGTCGGTGCCGACGTCCGTCCACGAAACGAGGCCACCGCCTGCCGCGGCGCCGGCCTTCGCGCCCTGCGCCACCGCCGCGACGCCGTCCGACACGGCGAAGTTGATGCCGTCGAAGAAGCCCATCCTTACCCTCCCCAGCTCCTGCACCGAGGGTAATAGGTCGCTCGCCGCCATGGGGGCGATTCACGACAAAACGTCAGGCCGCGACCGGCGCCGCGCTGCGCAGGGACTCGAGCAGGCATTCGACGGCGGGCTGGTCACGCACCCGCGCCGCGACGGCCGCGTGGATGTGGCGCACCGGTTCCGGGTTGCGCAGGCGCTTGATCACCACGCCCGGGTGCGGCGAACCGAGCCCCAGCACGGGCACCAGGCTGACCCCCAGCCCGGCGGCGACGAACCCCTGCGCCGTCTGATAGTCCTCACACTCCATCACGAAGTTCGGCGCGAAACCGGCCGCCCCGCACGCTGCCATGATCACCTCGCGGCACGGGCCCGGCACACCTTCGTTGCCCACCCACGGCTCCTCGGCCAGATCGGCCAGCTCGAGCACGCGCTTACGGGCCAGCGGATGCGCACGCGGCAGCGCGACACGATAGGGATCATCCAGCAGCGGCACGAGATCGACCGTCTTCGACCGCCATTCCCGCGCCCACACGATGACCGACACGTCCAGCTCGCCCGCCTCGATCAGCGGCACCGAATCGTGCGGCTCCAGCAGCTTCAAATCCAGCCGCACCCCGGGGAACTCACGCCGCAGCCTGGCCACGGCCGGCGGCACGAGCGCGGCACCCGCCGTGGCGAAGTAGCGGATCACCAGCCGCCCGGTCCGCCCCGCCTTCAGATCGGCCAGCTCGGCCTCCGCCTTCGACAGCTGCGTGGCCAGCACCTCGGCGTGCTGGGACAACAGCGCCCCGGCGGGCGTCGGCCGCACCCCGCGCCCCACTCGTTCCAGCAGCGCGGCCCCGGCTTCCCGTTCCAGCGCCGCCAGTTGCTGGCTGATCGCGGACGGCGTGTAGCCCAGGTTCCGGGCCGCCGCGGAGATCGATCCGCTGCTGATCACCGCGCGCAGTACCTGCAGTCGCCGGACGTCGAGCATGTGCCGAGCTTACAGTTTTACTGAAAGGTGTGTGTAGTTTAATTCGCTTGTTCTAAAGGAACCGCGGCGGCAATCTGGCCTCGTGGGCGAAACGAGAACACTGCTGCGGCTGGGCGCGCTGGCGCTGATGTGGGGATCGAGCTTTCTGTGGATCAAGCTGGCACTGGCCGCCTTCACCCCGGTCCAGCTCGTGCTGGGGCGCCTGGTGCTGGGCGCACTCGTACTCGTCGCACTGTGTTACGCGCAGCGCCGGAAACTGCCCTCGGATCGTCGCGTCTGGCTGCACCTCACGGTCGCGGCGCTGTTCCACAACGCGGGGCCGTTCCTGCTCTTCGCGGTGGGCGAGCAGACCGTCAGCTCCGGCCTCACCGGCGTGCTCAACTCGACCACTCCACTGTGGACGGTGCTGGCGGTGGCCGCGTTCGGTATCGACCGCACGTTCTCCGTTCCGCGCGTCGCGGGCCTGGCGACCGGGTTCGCCGGAGTACTGCTGATCTTCGCGCCGTGGCAGGCGAACGGGCTGGTGAGCTGGGGCGCCTTCGCATGCGTCGCGGCCGCGATGAGCTACGGCTTCGTGTTCGCCTACGAGAACAAGTACCTCTCCGGCACCGGGACGTCCCCCTTCGCGCTCGCGGGCGCGCAGATGATGGCCGCGACCGGTTTCATCCTGCTCGCGATGCCCGCGGGCGGGATCGCACCGGTGCACCTGTCCGCGACCGCCGTCGTGGCCCTGGTGATCCTCGGCGTGTTCTCCACCGGCTTGGGGTTCATGCTGAACTACCGCCTGCTCGCGACCGAGGGCGCGGTGGCGACGTCCATGGTCGGCTACCTGATGCCGGTCGTCTCCGTACTGCTGGGCACCGTGTTCCTGCACGAGGAACTCAACCCGCGCGTGCTGGCGGGCATGGTGGTCGTGCTCGCCGGGGTCGCGCTCACCCGGGTCCGGCGGCGCGCCGTGGTGCTCACCTCAGACAAGGCGGCGGTCTGAGGCCCATCGCGAGAGCTCGTAGCGGTTCGACAGCTGGGTCTTGCGCAGCACGCTCGACACATGCGTCTCGACGGTCTTCACCGAGATGAACAGCTCCGACGCGATCTCCTTGTACGCATAACCCCGCGCGAGCAGCCGCAGCACGTCCCGCTCGCGCGGGGTCAGCAGGTCCAGCTCGGGGTCACTGATCGGCGCGGAGCCCGGCCGGTCGGCGAACGCGTCCAGCACGAACCCGGCCAGCCGCGGCGAGAACACGGCGTCCCCGTCGGCGACCCGGACGATGGCGCGCACCAGCTCCTTCGAGGAGATCGTCTTCGTGACATAGCCGCGGGCGCCGGCCCGGATCACGGCGATGACGTCCTCGGCGGCGTCGGACACCGACAGCGCCAGGAACACGACGTCCGGCAGCTCGGGCCGCACCCGCCGCAGCACCTCGGCACCGCCACCGTCGGGCATGTGCACGTCGAGCAGCACCACCTGCGGTTTGGTGCGGGCGATACCGGCCACGGCCTCGGCGACCGAACCGGCCTCGCCGACCACCCGCACCTCGTCGGTGATCGAGTCCAGTTCCGTGCGTACCCCGGCACGGAACAGCGCGTGGTCATCGACGAGGAAAACGGTCACCGGCGTGTCGCTCACGCTGCCCCCTTGGTCTTGATCGGCATCTCCAGCTGCACCTCGGTGCCCTCTCCCGGCGCGGTGCGCAGCCGGACCGTACCGCCGTTGCGCTCCATCCTGCCCCGGATCGAGTCGGCGAGGCCATGCCGGTCTTCGGACACGTCGTCGGGGTCGAAGCCCTTGCCGCGGTCGCGGACGAACACGGTGACCGTCG
This sequence comes from Amycolatopsis acididurans, assembly GCF_012328925.1. Taxonomy (GTDB): domain Bacteria; phylum Actinomycetota; class Actinomycetes; order Mycobacteriales; family Pseudonocardiaceae; genus Amycolatopsis_E; species Amycolatopsis_E acididurans. The sequence goes on along the minus strand of NZ_JAAXLS010000049.1, from coordinate 36,157 downwards.
TCGGCTCGACCTCGGCGTAGACGCTGACCTCTTCGATTCCGGAATGCTTGGCGGCGTTGACGATCGCCTCGCGGGCGGCCTGCACGAGCGCGATCAACGGCTCGTCCAGCTCGACGTCGCCGACCACGACCTGCGAGACGCTGATGGCGAAGGCGTCCTCCACCTCGCCGCACGCGGCGGCCACCGCGGTGGAGAGCTTGCCCGAGGCGACCTCTTCCTTCACCCCGCCGTACCCGGCCGGGCCGTACAGCCAGCCGCGCAGCTCGCGTTCCTGGCCGCGGGCCAGGCGCGCGACCTCCTTCGGCATGTCCGACTGCTTCTGGATCAGCGCCAGCGTCTGCAGCACCGAATCGTGCAGGTGCGCGGCGATCTCCGCGCGTTCCTCGGTGCGGATCCTGGCGCGGCGCTCGTCGCCGAGATCGCGGACCATGCGCAGCCAGAACGGCACGGTCAGCACCGCGACCCCGACCAGCGTGGCGACCACCGCGATCAGCGCGAACTGCACCTGGTCGAAACTGCCGCTGCGCAGCACCACGACACCGATGCCGGTAGCGACGAGCGCGACGCCCGCGAGAACACGCACGGTCGCCGACCAGCCGCCGCCCCCGAGCACGACGCCCGCGACCCCGGACTTCGCGCCGCTGCGCCAGCGCCGCCGCTGGGACTCGTCGGCCTCGCGCCACACCACCGCGGCACCGACCAGCGCCACCGCGAGCGGCAACGCGACCCAGCCCTTGATGGCCCCGGTGACCGTGCTGCCCGCGACGGCGAGCCCGATGCCCAGCACCAGCAGCGCCATCGCCTGCTGGCGTTCCTTCGGCGAGGCCTGCTTCGCCGTGTCCTCCTGTGCCTTCTGCGGCACGAACACCCACAGCAGGCCGTACGCGAGCAGGCCCGCGCCGCCGAACGCGGCGAGCACCGCGAAGGCGGCACGCACCCACAGCACGCGCACGCCGAGGTGTTCGGCGATCCCGGCGGCGACGCCGGCCAGCGCGCGGTCCCCGCGGTGCCGGTACAGCTTGGGCGGTCCCTCGGGCTCGGCGAGCGCCCGCGACGCCTGCCCGGTGACGGGCGTGGCGCGCGGGATCCGCGTGACGGCCCGCTCGCGGGCCTCTTCCTGCACGTTTTCCATCGTTTCCTCATGGTCACACGCACGCAAGCGGGATTCATCAGGGAAAGACCCTGATCGTGAATATCGGGGAAGGTCCCGGATGTGCCGGGACGGGCGGTGCCGGATGCTCGATGCCATGAGTGGTGCAGCGGATACGACGAAGCCCCAGGGAATGGGTGGCTTCGAGGAAACTCTCAAGGATTTCTGGGTCAGCAGACCACGGCGGCCGTTGAGCGGGCGCAAGGTGGCCGGCGTCGCGGCCGGTATCGGCAACCGGTACGGCATCGATCCGGTACTCGTACGGGTGGCGTTCGTCGCCGCGACGGTGTTCGGCGGGGTCGGGCTGTCGGTGTACCTGCTGTGCTGGCTGTTCTTCGCCCGGGTCGACGACGAGGTGTCGCCGGTGGAGGCGCTGTTCGGCCGGGGCCGCAGCTCGATGCCGAAGGCCGGCACGATCATCGGGCTGATCGCGCTGTTCCCGTTGAGCGGCTGGGTGTTCGGCAACGGCTGGTTCGACGGGGGCGCGATCATCGGGCTCGCCCTGCTGGTGACGGCGATCTACCTGTTGCACCGCAGCCGCGGCCACGAGAACCGTCCGATCGCGACGACCCCGGCCGCCACGACGTTCGCGATGGCCGCCCCGGCCGCGCAGACCGACGATCCGCTGGGCGCCGCGCCGTTGGCGTGGGATCTGCCCGATCCGGAGCCGGTCGTGTCCGCGCCTCCGCCCGTGCGGCCGCCGCGGGCGCCGAGGCGCAAGTCCAAGATCGGCATCGCGGTGTTCGGCATCGCGCTGCTCGTGGCCGGAACCGGGTTCGCGCTCGGTACCACCGGCGAGACCTGGTTCTCGGCGCAGCACATCATCGGACTCGTGCTCGGCGTGCTCGGGATCGGCATGGTGGCGGGCGCGTTCGCCGGCGGCGGCCGTGGCCTGATCTGGCTGGCCGTGCCGCTGTCGGTCGCGGGCGTGGCATTGACGACGGTGCCGGTCGAGAGCTATGCGGGCGGTTTCGGGGACATCAACGCCACCCCCGCGACCGTCGCGGAGGTGCAGCCGGTGTACGCGCACACCGCGGGCGACATCCATCTGGATCTGACCCGGCTGCCCGCGGACGCGGTGGTGGGCACCAGGATCCACAGCGGCGCCGGCACGACCACGGTGATGGTGCCCTCGAACGCGGACGTGACCTACACCTGCCACGTGCGAGCGGGCAACGTCGACTGCTTCGGACAGGCCACCGACGGTCTGCGGCGGCCCGCCGTGTCCGGCACGGACAACGGCACCGACGGGCCGGGCGGGCCACGAATCCAGCTGGACATCGAACAGGGAGCGGGAACCGTAGAGGTGCATCGTGGCTGAGCAGAACCCTTACGGGTACGACGAAACGACCGAGCTCCAGCCGCGGCGGCGCGGGGTGGACATCTTCACCCTCATCGTCGGGATCGCCACCCTGTTCGTGTCGGCCTACGTACTCAGCGACGGCGTGAGCTGGCTGCCCTCCGTGGACTGGCGCTGGGTGCTCGCGGGCGGTGCGGTGCTCATCGGGGTGCTGATGCTCGGCGCGTCGCTACGCGGCGGCAGGCGCGACTGACCGAACGACGACGAGAAGACCTCCGGTCACCACTCACCGGAGGTCTTCTCTTTTTTCAGCCCATCGTCTTCGCGCCGTCAAGGGACTCTCTGACGATGTCGGCGTGCCCGGCGTGCTGGGAGGTCTCCGCGATGATGTGCATGAGCACCCGGCGCGCCGACCACTCCGCGTCCGGCTGGAACCAGGGCGCCTTCGGCAGCGGGTGCGTCGCCCCGAGGTCGGGCAGGGTGGCGACGATTTCGTCGGTGCGGGCGGCCACCTTGGCGTACTCGGCCAGCACGCCCTCCAGCGTCTCCCCCGGCAGCATCCGGAACTCGTCGGCACGCTTCTGGAAGTCCGCCTCGGTCATCTTCGTGAAGTCCTGCATCGCCGAGGGGCCTTCCAGGATGAAGTCCACCCAGCCCCGCTCGACCGACGTCACGTGCTTGATCAACCCGCCGAGGCACAGCTCGCTGACCGTGGTGCGCCGCCCGGCCTGCTCGTCGGTCAGGTCCCGGGTGGTGAAGCGCAGGAAGTACCGCTGCTGGGCGAGCACCGCCAGCAGGTCGGCGCGCTCATCGGTGGCGGTCGCGGTGTCGCTCATGGTGTTTCGCCTTCCTTCTCTCGATGGGGTCTGCAGACCACGCTAGAACGTATAGCGGTCACTTTCTGACCTGAATGTGCGAGAGAATCGAGAACATGGCGAACACGAGCAGCCGGACGCTGCGGCTGCTGTCCCTGCTGCAGACCCACCGGTACTGGCCGGGCGTCGAGCTGGCCGACCGGCTCGGCGTCTCGGTGCGCACCCTGCGCAGGGACATCGACCGGCTGCGCGAGCTGGGTTATCCGGTGGAGGCGCAGCGCGGCGCCGACGGTGGCTACCAGCTCGCGGCCGGTGCGGCGCTGCCTCCGCTCGTGGTCGACGACGAGGAGGCGGTGGCGCTGGCCGTGGGCCTGCAGACCGCGACGCAGGGCGCGGTGGAAGGGATCGCCGAATCCTCGGTGCGGGTGCTGGCCAAGTTGGTGCAGGTGATGCCGGCCCGGTTGCGGCGCCGGGTCGACGCGCTGCGTGCGATGACGGTGCCCGCGGTCTGGGGCGGACCGGCGAGAGCGGGCATCGATCCGGACGTGCTCACGACGCTCGCACTGGCCTGCCGGGACAGCGAACGCGTCCGCTTCGGCTACACCGCCGCGAGCGGCGAGCGCACCGAGCGGCACGCCGAACCGCACCGGCTGGTCTCGCTCGGGTACCGCTGGTATCTCGTCGCCTACGACCTGGCCCGGCACGACTGGCGCAACTTCCGGGTCGACCGGCTCGCCGAACCGGCCGGCACGGGCGCCCGGTTCCGGGCTCGGGAGCTGCCCGCCGAGGACGCCGCCGCGTTCGTCCGCGCGGCACTGGACACCGTGGCACATCCCTACCAGGTGGAGGCACTGGTCGAGGCCCCGGCGGCGGACGTGCGGGCACGGATCGGCCGGTGGAGCACGGTCGAGGAGACCGGCACCGGAAGCTGCCGCGTGCGGATGACGGCCGATTCGCTGGAATGGCCCGCGATGGCGCTCGGCACGACCGGTGCCGAGTTCACGGTGCTCGGCCCGCCGGAACTGCGCGCTCTGGCGCGGGACTGGGGCGGCCGCTTCACCAGGTCCGTCAGCGGATGATGCCCACCACGACGAGCGCGAGCCCGGCGAAGAAGGCCACCAGCACGCCGATCGAGAGCAGCTTGTGGCGCCGCGTACGGTCCGCGCGCAGCTGCTCCTCGCTCTTGGCCGAGATGATGAAGTGCCCCTTCTCCTGGGGCTTCGCGATCACGAGCGGGCCGATGATGTCGTGCACCTCGCCCAGGATGTACAGCGGTGTGCCAGGCCGGATGAGCCACTCCTTGTAGTGGAAGCCGATCGTCGAATTCTGGTTGCCGGCAAGGAATCCCGGCAGCCGGATGCCGAAGAGCTCGAAGGACTGGTCCCCGCCCTGGTACGGCTCGAACCGGTCGACGCTCTGCTCGACGCCTTCCGGTTTGGTGCCGTCCGGGGCGACACCGATCGTGCGGCCGTCCTGGTCGATCAGCGCGTAGCCCTCGTTCGACGTGTGGTCGGCGACCTTCTCCTTGCGCTTGGAGTAGCGCCGCCGCCCGTCGCGGTACTCGACGTGTTCGTACTCGCGCTCGATCCGGTAGCGGTACCAGACACACGGGGTCTTGCTGATCTCCGCCGTCAGCAGGCCCTCCGGCCGCTGGTGCGCGGCGCCGACCACCTCGGCGGTCTTGCGGAATCCGCCGCGGGCGCCCAGTTCGTCGGAGATCCGCCGCAGATCCTCCAGTTCGGGGATCGGCAGCGTCTCCGTGCCGATCATCGCGTGCAGCTCACGCTTGGTCGACTGCATGTAGGTGAACCCGGCTCCCGCCAGCACGATCAGCAGGATTCCGAACAGCCACATGCGCTACCCCCAGTGTCGCGTCGATCATTCCCACTCGATGGTGCCCGGTGGCTTGCTGGTCACGTCCAGCACCACCCGGTTGACCTCGCTCACCTCGTTGGTGATGCGCGTCGAGATGCGCTCGAGCACGTCGTAGGGTAGCCGCGTCCAGTCCGCCGTCATGGCGTCTTCGCTGGAGACGGGCCGTAGCACCACGGGATGCCCGTAGGTACGGCCGTCACCCTGCACACCCACGCTGCGCACGTCCGCGAGCAGCACCACCGGGCACTGCCAGATGTCGCGGTCCAGCCCGGCCGAGGTCAGCTCCTCGCGGGCGATCGCGTCGGCGGCGCGCAGGGTTTCCAGCCGGTCGTGCGTGACCTCGCCGATGATCCGGATGCCGAGGCCGGGGCCGGGGAACGGCTGGCGGTGCACGATCGTCTCGGGCAGCCCCAGTTCCAGGCCGACCCGGCGCACCTCGTCCTTGAACAGCAGACGCAGCGGCTCGACCAGTTCGAACTGCAGGTCCTCGGGAAGGCCGCCCACGTTGTGATGGCTCTTGATGTTGGACGCGCCGGCACCGCCGCCGGACTCCACGACGTCCGGGTAGAGCGTGCCCTGCACCAGGAACCGGTAGTCGCCCTTCGCCTTGAGGTCACGTTCGGCCTGCTCGAACACGCGGATGAACTCACGGCCGATGATCTTGCGCTTCTGCTCGGGGTCGGTGACCCCGGCGAGCGCGTCGAGGAAGCGCTCCCGCGCGTCGACGGTGACGAGGTTGACGCCGGTCGCGGCGACGAAGTCCCGCTCCACCTGCGCCCGCTCGCCGGCACGCAGCAGACCGTGGTCGACGAACACACAGGTCAGCCGGTCACCGATCGCGCGCTGCACGAGCGCCGCCGCGACGGCGGAGTCCACCCCGCCGGACAGGCCGCAGATGGCCCTGCCGTCGCCGATCTGCGTACGGATCCTGCCGATCTGCTCGTCCACAATGGACGCGGTCGTCCATTCCGGACGGATGCCGGCGATGTCGCGCAGGAAACGGCGCAGCACCTCCTGGCCGTGCGGCGAGTGCAGCACCTCGGGGTGGTACTGCACGCCCGCGTAGCGCTCGTCCGGGTTTTCGTAGGCGGCAACGGGAGTGCGCTCCGACGAGGCGGTCACCGCGGCGCCGGGCGGCGCCTTGGTGACGCTGTCGCCGTGGCTCATCCACACCTGGTGCCGCGCGGGCAGTTCGCGGTGCAGGATGCCGCCGTCCGAGGCCACCGCGACCTCGGTGCGGCCGTACTCGCGCGAACCCGTCGCCTCGACCGTGCCCCCGAGTGCCTGCGCGAGGACCTGGAAGCCGTAGCAGATGCCGAAGATCGGCACGCCCTGCTTGGCGAGCTCGGGATCCATCCCGGGGGCATCGGGCGAGTACGCGCTCGCCGGCCCACCCGAAAGGATGATCGCGGCCGGTTTCTTGGCCATGATCTCGTCGACCGTCGCGGTGTGCGGCACCACCTCGGAGTACACCTGGACCTCGCGAACCCGGCGTGCGATCAGCTGCGCATACTGCGCACCGAAGTCCACCACGATGACCGGACCCACCGGCGCCTCCTCGGGACGTAAATCTGTACCCCTATCGTCCCAGGTGAGCTGCGCCACCCGGCCCCCGGCCCGACAGGGCGTGCGTGGCCTTACCGTTTACCCATGGACACCATCACCCCGGAGCCCCGGGCCGCGTGGATCGCCGGCAGGCCGGAGCAGGGCGAGGACACGCTGTTGGTCACCCATCCCTTCGACGGCAGCGAGGTCGCCACCGTCGCCGTGCCCTCCGCCGAGCAGGTCGACCGCGCGGTCGCCGCCGCCGTCGCGGTGGCGCCGGAGTTCCGCCGCTCCCCCGCGCACGTCCGCGCCGCCGCGCTGGACCACGTGTCGCGCGGGCTGGCCGAGCGGGCCGAGGAGCTGGCGGAGGTGATCACGGCCGAGAACGGCAAGCCGTTCAAATGGGCCGAGGCCGAGGTGAAGCGCGCGATCTCGGTGTTCCGGATCGCGGCCGAGGAGGCGCGGCGGTTCACCGGCGAGTTGCAGCGGCTGGACACCGACGCCGGCGGCGAGGGCAGGCTGGCGGTGGTGCGGCGGGTGCCGCGCGGGCCGGTGCTGGGCATCGCGCCGTTCAACTTCCCGCTGAACCTGGTGGCGCACAAGGTCGCGCCCGCGCTCGCGGTGGGCGCGCCGATCATCGTCAAGCCCGCGCCGCGCACGCCGTTGTCGTCGCTGATCCTCGGCGAGATCCTCGCCGAGACAGACCTGCCGGAGGGCGCGTTCTCGGTGCTGCCGCTGGGCAACGAGGACACCGCCGAGCTCGTCGCCGACCCCCGGCTGCCGGTCGTGTCGTTCACCGGGTCCGGCCCCGTGGGCTGGTCGCTGGCCGAGGCCGCGCCGCGCAAGCACGTCGTGCTGGAACTGGGCGGCAACGCGGCCGCGGTCGTGCTCGGCGACTGGCCGGACCTGGCGGGCGCGGCCGCCCGCATCGCCACGTTCGGCAACTACCAGGCGGGGCAGTCCTGCATCTCGGTGCAGCGTGTCATCGTGGAACGTTCGGTGGCCGACGAGTTCCTGCCCGCGCTGGCCGACGCCGTGCGCGCCCAGCGCACCGGCGACCCGTACGACACGACGGTCGACGTGGGTCCGGTCGTGGACGAGGCCGCGGCGAAGCGGATCGTCGAGTGGATCGACGAGGCCGTCGCGGGCGGCGCGAAGGTGCTCACCGGCGGCTCCCGCGACGGCGCGACCGTTGAGCCGACGCTGCTTTCCGACGTGCCCGCCGACGCCAAGGCGTGGGCCGAGGAGATCTTCGGGCCGGTGCTCGCGGTGTCCGTTGTGGACAGTTCGGACGAGGCCTTCGAGGCGGTCAACGCCTCCGCGTACGGCCTGCAGGCCGGCGTGTTCACCCGCGACGTGCGGCTGGCTTTCCGCGCCTCGGCCGAACTCGAGGTCGGCGGAGTCATCGTCGGCGACGTGCCCTCCTACCGCGCGGACCAGATGCCCTACGGCGGCGTGAAGGGCTCTGGCATCGGCCGCGAAGGCGTGCTGGCCGCGATGAACGACCTGACCGAGGAGAAGGTCACGGTTTTCACCGGGATCGAGCTGTAGCCGCGAGGAACTCGTCGACCAGCCGGGTGCAGAACTCGCGGTCGTTGGGCCGCCCGGTGACGAGCGCGTTGAACACCAGCGGCCCGATCAGCCGCGCCAGCGCCAGGTCGATCTCGCGTTCGGAATCCGAGAGGCATTCCGTCAGCACCGGGTCGAACGGGCGCCGGTAGTTGTCGATGATGTGCTGGCGAAGCGCGTCGAGCCGAGTGCGCTCCCCGGCCGAGGGCGTCTCGGCGGAGTAGCCGCTGGCCGCCATCCAGGTCACCGCGGCCATCGCGGGCACGTGCGCGATCTGGTCGGCCTGGTCGAGCACGAGCTGGAGCAGCCGGTCGCGGGCGGGCAGCGCGGGGTCGGGTTCCGGCAGCGGCGGCAGCAGTTCCCGGAACGCGGCCGCCAGCAGTTCGGTGTTGTTCCGGAAATGCCGGTACAGCGTGGACCGAGCGACGCCGCTGCGCGCGGTGACCGCCTCGATCGTCACCCGCTGCACTCCGCCTTCGGACAGCAGTTCGACGGCGGCGGACAGGATCGCCGCGCGCGATCGGTCCAGCCGTGGATCGCGCTGTGTCTTCATGCGACCGATTCTTCCTCATCGCTCACGACGACCAGCTTTCAGAACTACTGGTCCTGCTACGATACCGATGGTTTCGTTTCCCGTCCGGAACGAGGTGCCATGCAGGTTTCCGTCCTGGCGTCCGAGGCGCCCCCGCTGTCCGGTGGCCGTCGCGCGTGGACGGTCGGCGTCATGTGCACCTCGGTCGGGCTGGTCATGGCGATGGTCACGATCATCAACATCGCGCTGCCGTCGATGGCCTCGGAAACCGGTGTCACGCAGGCACAACAGGCCTGGATCGTGGACGTGTACACCCTGGTGCTGGCCGCGCTCGTGTTGCCGGCCGGAGCGCTCGGCGACCGGTACGGCCGCCGCGGCGTGCTGATCATCGGGCTGGCGATCTTCGCGGTCAGTTGCGCGACGCCGCTGTTCGCCGACTCGGCGGGCTGGCTCGTCGCGGCGCGGGGCGTGACCGGTCTCGGCGCCGCGCTGGTCCTGCCCGCGACGCTGTCGATCATCAACGCGAGCTTCCCGGAAGGTCAGCGCGGCCGGGCCGTCGGGCTGTGGGCCGGGGTCGCCGGGATCAGCGCGATGATCGGCCTGGTTCTCGCCGGGCTGCTGCTGCAGCACTTCTCGTGGCATTCGGTGTTCCTCGGCCCGGCCGTACTGTCGGCCGTGCTGGCCGTCGCCGCGCGCACCGTGCCGAGTTCGCGCGAGTACCGGCCGCACCCGTTCGACCTGCCCGGCGCCGCGCTGTCCACGCTGTCCATCGGCGCGCTCGTCTTCGGGATCCTGCGTGCCGCCGAGCACGGCTGGGGCGACGTCTTCGTCATCGCCGCGCTGGTCGCGGCCTGCGTGCTCGGCGGCTTCTTCGCCTGGGCCGAGACGCGGCGCACCGACCCGCTGCTCGACGTCCGGCTCTTCGCCAACCGCGCGTTCGCGACCGGTTCGCTGTCGATGACGTTGCAGTTCACGGCCGCCTACGGCGGAATCTTCGTCCTGGTGCAGTACCTGCAGCTGATCCTTGGCTATCAGCCGCTGAAGGCCGGACTGGCGCTGTGGCCGCTCGCGGTGACGATGCTGCCGCTGTCGGTCGTCTCCGCCACCATCGCCAAGAAGCTCGGCCTGCGCCCGCTCACCGTCGGCGGCCTGCTCGCCGTCGCGGCGGGCATGTACCTGTTCAGCGTGCTGCAGCCGGACAGCGGCTACGTCCGGTTCGCGATCGCGGCCGCCGTGCTCGGCCTCGGGCTCGGGCTGACCGCGCCCGCGAGCACCAGCGCCATTCTGGACAACGTGCCGCCGGACAAGTACGGCGTCGCCTCCGCCGTCAACGACGCCACCCGCGAAATCGGGGCGGCGCTGGGCATCGCGCTGGCGGGCAGCATCCTTTCGGCCGCCTACGGCCACGCCATCGCGCCCGCCGCGGCCGCGCTCCCCGCGCCCGTACGGGACGTGGCGAGCGGATCGCTGGCGGGCACGCTCGGCGTGGCGCAGCAGTCCGGACCGGCCGGTGCGGCACTCGCCAAGGCCGGCGAGTCCGCCTTCACCGACGGCATGTGGCCCAGCCTGCTGACACTCGCGGCGGTCGTCGCGGCCGGTGCCGTGGCGACCGTTTTCCTCGGCCCCCGCTCAGCCGACGATCGGTAGCCGCAGCGCCGCGGGCGCCTCCGCCGGAACGGCCGGGTTCTTCGGCGCCACTGGGTCCAGCCGCCGGTAACCCCTGGACTGCGCGGGACGCGGGTCGGCCTCACCCTTGTTGGGCCACAAGGAAAACGCCCGCTCCGCCTGCGCGGTAATGGTCAGCGACGGGTTCACGCCGAGGTTCGCCGTCACCGCCGTCCCGTCCACAATGGAGAGACCGGGGTAGTTGAAGACCCGGTGGTACGGGTCGATCACACCGTCCTCGGCCGACGTGCCGATCGGCGCGCCGCCGATGAAGTGCGCGGTCAGCGGGATGTTGAAGATCTCGCCCCAGGTGCCGCCCGCGACGCCGCCGATGTGCTCGGCCGTGCGCAGGTTCGCCTCGTGCCCGGCGGGGATGAACGTCGGGTTCGGCTCGCCGTGCCCCTGCTTGGACGTGTACTTCCGGCGCCCGAACAGGCCGCGTTTGGTGTACGTGGTGATCGAGTTGTCCAGGCTCTGCATCACCAGCAGGATCACGGTCCGCTCGCTCCATTTGTAGCCGTTGAGCAGCTTGAGCGATGTGATCGGCTCCTTGACCAGCGTGCGCAGCATCTGCCGCCAGCGCGGGGTGGGCAGCGAACCGTCGGTGGCCAGCGTCTGCAGCAGGCTCATCGCGTTGCTGCCCTTGCCGTAGCGCACCGGTTCGATGTGCGTGTTCTCGTCCGGATGGATGGACGAGGTGATCGCGACGCCGCGGCTGTAGTCGTGCTCCGGGTCCACCGCGGGCCGTCCCGCCCCGATGATCGCCTCGGAGTTCGTCCGGGTCAGCTCGCCGAACCGGCTCGACAACTCCGGCAGCACGCCGTTATCGCGCATCTTGTGCAGCAGCTGCTGGGTGCCCCAGGTGCCGGCGGCGAGCACGACCTGGCCCGCCGTGAGACTGCTGCGGAAGCGGCGCGAACGCTTGCCCGTCTTGTGCACGTCCACCACGAACGACCCGTCGGCCTGCGGGCGCACGGCGTCTACCGTGGTCATCGGCAGCACCTGCGCGCCGCCCTGTTCGGCGAGGTAGAGGTAGTTCTTGACCAGCGTGTTCTTGGCGCCGACCCGGCAGCCTGTCATGCAGGCGCCGCATTCGGTGCAGCCCGTGCGCCGCGGACCGGCGCCGCCGAAGAACGGGTCGTCGACGTCCTGGCCCGGCTTGTCGAAGTACACGCCGACCGGCGTCGGATGGTAGGACTCCGCGACGCCCATGTCGGCCGCGACCTTGCGCATGACCTCGTCGGAGGGCGTGACGCTCGGGTTGGTGACCACGCCGAGCATCCGGCTCGCCTGGTCGTAGTGCGGCGCGAGTTCGGACTCCCAGTCGGTGATGTGCGACCACTGCCTGTCCTGGTAGAAGGGCTTCAGCGGCCGGTAGAGCGTGTTCGCGTAGACCAGCGAGCCGCCGCCGACCCCGGAACCGGCCAGGATCATCACGTCGCGCAGCAGGTGGATGCGCTGGATACCGAAGCAGCCGAGCGCGGGAGCCCACAAGTAGTGCTTGAGGTCCCACGAGGTCTTGGCGAACTCGTCGTCGGCGTACCGGCGGCCCGCCTCCACGACGGCGACCCGGTAGCCCTTCTCCGTGAGCCGGAGGGCCGCGACGCTGCCGCCGAAGCCCGATCCGACCACGATCACGTCATAGTCAGCTGCACTGCTGTTACTCGCGGTCACACATAAAAGGGTAACGCGCGACGCAACTTCTGACCAGGAGTAAGTTACCGACGGGTTCAGGCGCGGACGGTAAGCCCCACGCGCTGGAACTCCTTGAGGTCCGAATAGCCCGTCTTCGCCATCGCCCGGCGCAGGGCGCCGAACAGGTTGACGGTGCCGTCGGCGTCCGAGGAGGGCCCGAACAGCAGCGTGTTGAGGTCCACGTCCACGTCGGACGCCGTGGCCACGCGCGAACGCGGCACCGACGGGTGCGCCGCGGCGGCGGTCCAGTACAGCCCGTGGCCCGGCGCGTCGGCGGGAGTGGCCAGCAGCGAACCCAGCATCACCGCGTCCGCGCCGCACGCGATGGCCTTCGCGATGTCGCCGGAGCAGGTCATGCCGCCGTCGGCGAGCACGTGCACGTACCGGCCGCCGGTCTCGTCGAGGTAGTCGCGGCGTGCGGCGGCCGCGTCGATGATCGCCGTCGCCATCGGCACGCCGATGCCCAGCACGCGGTCGGTGCTGGTGATGCCCGGGGTGTAGCCGTGACCGACGATCACCCCGGCCGCGCCGGTGCGCATGAGGTGCATCGCGGTGCGGTAGTCCGCGACGCCACCGGCGATGACGGGAACGTCGAGCCCGCCGATGAACTCCTTGAGATCCAGCGGATCCTTCTCCCCCGACACGTGCTCGGCGGAGATGATCGTGCCCTGCACGACGAGGATCTCGACCCCGGCCGAGATCAGCGCCGGCGTCAGCTCGGCCGCGTGCTGCGGGCTGACCCGCGCAGCGACGGTCACCCCGGCCTCGCGGACCATGCGGATCGCCTCGGTCAGCAGTTCCGGCTGGATCGGCGCCGAGTGCAGCTCCTGCAGCAGCCGCACCAGCGCGGTGTGGTCCTCGCTCTTCGCCGCGTCGCTCAGCCGCCGCATGGCGTCCTCGACGTTCGAATGACGTGCCCACAGGCCCTCGGCGTTGAGCACGCCGAGGCCGCCCAGCTTGCCGATCTCCACCGCCCTCGCCGGGGAGACGATCGCGTCCGTCGGGTGCGTGACCAGCGGCAGGTCGAACCGGTAGGCGTCGATCTGCCACGCGGTCGACACGACCGCCGAAGACCGCGTCCGGCGCGACGGGACGATCTCCACGTCGTCGAGGTCATACGCCCGGCGAGCCTCGCGGCCCATGCCGATCTCGACCAGATCCCGCACGTGCGGATCCCTTCTCGTTGTGGACGGCCCGCGTCAGCGGGACGTGTAGTTGGGGGCCTCGACGGTCATCGTGACGTCGTGCGGGTGGCTCTCCTTCAAGCCCGCGGCGGTGATCCGCACGAGCTGCGCCTGCTGCAACCGCACGATCGTCTCCGCACCCGCGTAGCCCATCCCGGACCGCAGGCCGCCGACGAGCTGGTGTACGACGTTGACCAGCGGGCCGCGGAACGGGATCCGGCCCTCGATGCCCTCGGGCACCAGCTTGTCCTCGGAGAGCACGTCGTCCTGCGCGTAGCGGTCCTTGGAGTAGGACTTGCGGCCGTCACGCGAGGCCATCGCACCCAGCGAGCCCATGCCACGATAGGTCTTGAACTGCTTGCCGTTGACCAGGATCAGATCGCCCGGCGATTCGGCGGTGCCGGCGAGCAGGCTGCCCAGCATCACGCTCGACGCGCCCGCCGTGATGGCCTTGGCGATGTCGCCGGAGTACTGGATGCCACCGTCACCGATCACCGGGACACCGGCGGGACGGCAGGCCTTGTCCGCCTCGTAGATCGCCGAGATCTGCGGCACACCGACCCCGGCCACGATCCGGGTGGTGCAGATCGAGCCCGGGCCGACACCGACCTTGACCGCGTCCGCGCCCGCGTCGACCAGCGCCTGCGCACCGGCCTTGGTGGCGACGTTGCCGCCGACCACGTCCACGGTGTCGCCCAGTTCCTTCTTGAGCGTGGCGACCATGTCGACCACGGCACGCGAATGCCCGTGCGCGGTGTCGACCATCAGCACGTCCACGCCCGCGTCGGCCAGTGCCATGGCCCGCTGGTGCCCGGCCTCGCCGACCCCGACGGCGGCGCCGACCAGCAGCCTGCCGTCCGGGTCCTTGGTGGCGCTCGGGTACTGCTCGGTCTTGACGAAGTCCTTGACCGTGATCAGGCCGCGCAGCTTGTCCGCGCCGTCCACGATCGGCAGCTTCTCGATCTTGTGCCGGCGCAGCAGGCCCAGCGCCGCGTCCGCGGTGACCCCCACCTGCGCGGTGATCAGCGGCTGCCTGGTCATGACCTCGCTGACCGGGCGGCTGTGGTCCAGTTCGAACCGCATGTCGCGGTTGGTGATGATGCCGACGAGCTTGCCGGACGCGTCGGTCACCGGGAGGCCGGAGATGCGGAACCGGGCGCACTTCGCGTCGACCTCGGCGAGCGTGTCGTCCGGCGAGCAGGTGACCGGGTCGGTGACCATGCCCGCCTCGGAGCGCTTGACCACCTCGACGGCGGCCGCCTGCTCATCGACCGGCATGTTGCGGTGCAGTACGCCCATTCCGCCGTGGCGCGCCATCGCGATGGCCATCCTGGCCTCGGTGACCGTGTCCATCGCGGCCGAGACGAGCGGCACGCGCAGCGTCACGTTGCGGGAAAGCCGGGTGCTGGTGTCCACGGCACTGGGCACCACGTCCGATTCGGCGGGCAGCAACAGCACGTCATCGAAGGTCAGGCCCAGCATCGCGAACTTGTCAGAGGTGGAGAACTCGCTCGTCATGGCTGGTCGCTGACCTTCCTCGGCATGTCGGTGAACCTTTTAACGATGGTATCTGGACAGCGCACCACCCCCGCCCGGTACCGTGCGACGCGTGCCGCACGATGTGTTGCCCCCCGATCCGTTCGCAGACGACCCCGACGACCCGGCCGCGGGACTCGCCGATTTCGGCGATGACCTGGAGGAACCGCTCGACGCGCAGGCACGCGCCGAGCTGCTCGCCGACCTGTCGGACCTGGCCGTCTACCAGGCGTTGCTGGAGCCCCGTGGGGTGCGCGGGATCGTGGTCGACTGCGGTGAATGTGACCAACCGCATTACCACGACTGGCATCTGCTGCGCTCGAGCCTGGAGCAGCTGCTCGCCGACGGCCGGATGCGGCCGCACGAGCCCGCCTACGACCCGGACCCGGCGAACTACGTCAGCTGGGAGTACTGCCGGGGGTTCGCCGACGGCGTGACCACGACGGAGAGCGCTTACTGACCGACCACGAAGAAGGCCCGGCCGGATTTTTCCGGCCGGGCCTTTTCGTGTCTTCGGGGTCAGTTACCGGTCGTCCCGGCCGGCGCCTGACCGCCGGCACCGGTGTTCGCGGTGCCCGTGTCGTAACGGATCGTGCTGCCCGAGCCGCTGCCCGCCGCACTGGCCGTGCTGCTGCTCGTGGTCGGCGGCGTCGACGAGGTGCTCGACGTGGGCGGCGACGGCGAGGTGGTGGACGGCAGTGGTGTCGACGAGGTCGGCGGCACGACCGGCGGCTGCGAGGGCGTGACCGACGAGGACGACAGCACCGACGAGGACGGCGGTGTGGTGGTGCTCGACGACGGCGGCGACGAGCTCGGGTCGTGCAGCATCGCCGACAGCTGCTTGTGCTCGAGCATCAGCTGGTCCAGGTTGTCCTCCGCGGACACCTGGGTGAGCTTGGCCGCGGCCTCGGACAGCGCCTTCTGCGCCTCGGCGATGCGGCCCTGCGACAGGGCGATGCTCGCCTGCTGCAGATCGGTGCGGGCCGCGGAGGCGGCCTCGACCGAACGCGCGTGGTCGGCGTAGAGCACCTTGGTCAGGCCCCACAGCGTGTCGCCGGGCTGAGCGTCGCGCGCGGCCACGCTGGTGCCGGTGAACGCGATGGCCAGCACCGCGGCGGCCGCCGCGACCGGCACGAGCAGCCGAAGCCTGCGCGGCCGCTGCTTGTGCCGCTGCGCCATGGCCGCCGCCTTGACCGTGGTCACCGCGGTGTCGGTGTCCACCAGCTCGGCCAGCGGCTCGCTGTCGATGTCGCGGCGCCAGGCGAGCAGCAGGGCGTTGAGCTCCTGGTCGCCGAAGCCGTCCGCGATCTGCGGGTCGGAACCACCGAGGGCGTCGAGCAGGGCGTCGTCGGCGTGCACCGCCGACAGATCCGCCTCGAACGCCGCCTGCGACGAACTCATCGTGTCGTCGTAGGTCAGCTCACCCTGCGGCTCGCGTCTACCCTCGTCCCGGGGGTCGTGGTCGGTCACTCAGGCCACCTCCTCGGACGCCAGCGCCTTGCGGAGCCGCGCGAGAGCACGATGTTGCGCGACCCGGACGGCGCCGGGAGTCGAACCGACCGCGTCCGCGGTCTCCTCAGCGGAAAGCCCCACGACCACTCGAAGCACCACGATCTCGCGTTGTTTGTCCGGCAACACCTGGAGCAACTGGGCCATGCGCTCGTTGAGCTCTCCCTGCAGCGCGCGCTGCTCAGGGCCGACATCCCCTTCGATCTCGTCGGGGATCTCGGCCACCGGCTCGGCCCGGTTGCGGGCGGCGGCACGGTGCGCGTCAGCCACTTTGTGCTGGGCGATGCCGTACACGAAAGCCAGGAACGGGCGTCCTTGGTCACGGTACGAAGGCAGGGCCGTGAGCACCGCGAGACACACCTCCTGAGCTACGTCGTCGGCCGAAGCGAACGAACGCTCCTGCCTGCCAACCCTGGCGCGGCAGTACCGCACCACTAAAGGACGGATGGCAGCCAGCAGCCGCTCGACCGCCTGAGGATCCCCCTCGACAGCGGCGGCGACTGACTCGTCCAGTCCGTCCCCCACATTGGCCATCGCAGACAACAGTCCCAGCGTTACGTGTAGGCGTACAAAATGACGGCGCGCGGCATTCCGCATCCCTCGCACCGGTGATGTCACCGTACCGCTCGGGTCCGACGTCGTAGTGCACGGTCTCGTCCAGCACGCCCTGCTGGTTGAAGACGCGCACAAACCGTCAGATGGAGATATTCAAGTGTTCAACGAAGGGTTGAGTGTAGCGAGACCGGGGTGGTCAGGAAACCAGCCCGCGCCGGAAGCCGTGCGCGACCGCCTGAGCACGGTCACGGACCCCGAGCTTGCGGAACAGCCGCCGCGCGTGGGTCTTCACGGTGTCCTCGGACAGGTACAGCTCGCGACCGATCTGGCCGTTGCTCTTGCCCTGGCTCATGCCCCGCAGCACCTGCAGCTCGCGCTCGGTGAGCTGGACCCCGGGGTCGGCGGGCTGACGCGGTGCGGGCACCGAGGTGCTGGCCAGCGTGTGCGCCAGTGCGGCGACGAGTTCGGGCCGGGAGGCGTCCCAGCGCAGATATCCGCGAGCGCCGCCTGCGATGGCCGCGGCGATGCTGCTCGCATCGTCGGGAGCGCCGAAAACGATGACGTTAGCCGTGGGATTGGCGGACACCAGCCGCCGAGTCGCCTCCACCCCGGCCGGCATCGCGCGCTGGGTGCCGACGAGGACGACGTCCACCGGCTGCCGCGAGTACCTGGCCAGCAACTCGTCACCGTGCGCTACGCAGTCGATGCGACTGACGCCGGGAACAGCAGACATCACGCGAGTGAGCCCTTCGCGGACACTGCGTCGGTCGTCGCAGATCAAGACCGTAGTCACAGGGTTTCCTTCCTGCAGCCGGGTGACATTCCATATCCCCTATCGGACGCTTTAGGCCGCACCTTGACACGATCCGGTGGCTTTTTTTGGAAGATCTTCGCCCGGATGTCGGTATGGATGGCCTGACTGCTCCAGCCGGAGTCAACCCGGTAGCCAGGGCGATTCATGCGCGAGCCGCCTCCCAACCGGATCAGAACGTCGTAACACAGCGTGCAAGGTCGCGTCGACCCTGGATCGATACTCCTCGCTCGCGGAGGGCCGCATGTCCGCGGCGAGCAGGCCGGCGGGCCAACTCAAGGAGCTTAGTGCGAATTTCTCCGACACGGCGAACGCGTCGTCGACGAGGTGCATCGCTCGTTCCCGATCGCCGGTCGCTCCGAGGGCGGCGGCGAGCACCAGCTGTGACTTCGTGATGTGCCTGCGCGCGCCGGCGGCGGTCGCGATCTCCAGCGCCGTCTCGGCGGGCGGGACGGCCTCGTGCCCGCGGCCACCGGCCAGCATGACCTCGGCGGTGACCCAGCCGAGCCGGACCCGCGAGCGCCACGACACCGGCTCGGCGCGGGCGAGCAGCCGGTGCGCGACCGTCAGCCTGCCCGTGCCGAGGTTGTCGGCGGCGAGCCCGAGCAGCGCGTCGGTGCGGGCGCCCTGGACGTCGAGACCGTCGGCATCCCCGGCGCCGGAACGTCCCGCGACCAGCCGGAGCGCGGCACCGTCGGGGCCGAAGGCGGCGGCGTGCCCGCCGAGCTGCCTGCGATGCGAGGCGAACGTGCTCAGCGCGAGCGAGGCGAGGACCGGATCCGCCACGTGGGCGAGCGGGCCGAGCAGCGCGGCCGCGGCCGCGTAGCGACCCTGGCCACCGAGCACGATCGCGGCCAGCAGCCGGTCCCCGGCGGCACGCGGAGCGGCGAGCAGCGCCGGATCCGGGTCGGCGAGGTCGCCGAAGGCCGCACGGCGCAGCGCTTCCGATGGCACGTCGGCCACCCTAGCGGCCCAGTAGGACATATTCGACGCGTCCGACGGCCTGCCGCAGGTCGGACAGCATCTCGATCTTGCCGGGCAGCGCCGCCCTCGACCAGCCCTCGCCCAGTGCGAACAGGCGGCTGCGCTGGCGGCCGCGCGCGAGCCGGGAGAACAGCCGGGGCTCGGCGACCGGTTCGCGACGGGCGAGCAGCACGACCGCCGACGGCGCGCTGCGCCGCACCGCGACCGCGAGCACGTCGGCCGGTGGCGCGGCGCCGAGCAGCTGCGTGCCGACGTCACGTTCGGCGAGGCACGCGGCCAGCGCGTACAGCGGAAGGGCGCCGCGCTCGCCGGGCACGCAACTGAGCAGCACGGGCCGCTGGTTACGAGGTTCGCGCGGCACCGGAGTGGCCCTGATCAGTGCGCCGAGCACGCATTCGGACAGCAGGTACTCGGCCTCCGGACGGGCGTGGGTGCCGTCCCAGCCCGCGCCGAACGCCGTCAGCACGGGGTCGATCACGTTCTCCCACGACGCCAGTACACCGGCGTCGGCGATCGAATCGGCGAGCAGGCGTTGCACCGCCGCCCCGTCCATCGCGAGCGCGGCCGAGCGCAGCTGTCTGGCCAGCGACCGGTCCGGCGCCTCGGCGGGTTCGGGAAGGCCGAAAGGTTCGGCTACCTCGGCGTCCGGAACCGTTCCCGGCGCCTGCGCCAGCGCGAACCGCGCGGCCTCGGCGGTGGAGGCGCCGCGCAGCAGCGCCCGCTGCATCAGCTCGAGGCGGTTGATGTCGGCGGCACCGTAGCGGCGGTGCTTGCCGCCGGTGTGCCTGCTCGGGCCGAGCCCGTAGCGGCGATCCCACGTGCGCAGCGTCGCGGGGGCGACGCCGAGCCTGCGGGCCACGGCCGAAACCGGCATCGTCGGCTCCGCCTTCCCCGCACACCCTCGGTGGTCCATTCACCCCAATATCCAGGGAGCATGACTACCCAGCAACCCGAATGTTATGCAGCGCGACCTGGGAAAAGATCTGTTCTCACGCTTGCGGGGGACACCTAAAGGCTGAATCCGGGAGATTTCCTTGAACAACTATTGGCGCGCTTCTAACGTTACCGCCGTTGCACCGAATGGAGTAGTCCCAGCGCAACTGATCAGTGAGGGTCACCGACCGAAAAACGGAGGCGGTCACGATGGCAGATACGCGCAGGCTCCCAGGCCCGAATGCCGATATTTGGGACTGGCAGCTGGAGGGGTCCTGCCGAGGGATGGACAGCGCTGCTTTCTTCCATCCCGACGGGGAGCGCGGACCGGCCCGAGCCCGGCGGGAGGCCAGGGCGAAGGCCATATGCCAGGCGTGTCCGGTACTGCGCCTGTGCCGTGAGCACGCGCTTGCCGTGCACGAACCCTACGGGATTTGGGGTGGGCTTTCGGAAGCCGAACGGGAGAACATTCTCAAGGCGGGCAAGACCCTCAGTCTTTCCGGCCAGTAAGTAGGGGGAGCGGGGAAGGGGTGGTATCCGCGTCAGGCGGGTGCCACCCCTTCTTCGTGCGTGAACCGCGGCCAGCACGCCATCGCGTTTTCCACCACCGAAACGAGTTCGTCTTCCTCCGCCCCGTCCAGAGCCTGGATCGACAGGCCGTGCAAAACGGTGCCGTAAAACCGGACCATGCCATCGAGATCGGCGTTTTCCGGCACATCGCCGTCGGCGACGCCGCGTTCGAGGCGGGCGCGAAGTAGTTCAAGGTTTTCCCGTCGCTTGACCGCCAGGAAGTCCCGCACCGGCTGGTTCTGGTCGGTGCAGTTGATTCCGCTCAGCACGACCATGCAGCCGCGCGGACGGTTCTGGTCGACGAACCGGCGCGCCGAGGTGCGCAGCCAGTCGCCCACCTCCTCGAAGGCGGTCGGGGCCTCGCGCCACGGCTGGCCGTAGCGCTCGCGATACCGCTCGACGGCCTCGCGGAACAGGGCTTCCTTGCCGCCGAAGGCCGCGTACAGGCTTGGTGACGCGATGCCCATCGCCGTGGTCAGGTCGGACAGCGAAGTGCCCTCGTAGCCGCGGTGCCAGAACACCCGCATCGCCTTGTCGAGCGCCTCGTCCCGGTCGAAGGCGCGAGGGCGGCCGCGAGCTGTCATGGCCATGATTCTATACCGATCGACACAAAAACCCTTGACCGTCGTCGTCGCGAGGTCCTAATTTTGTGCCGATCACTACAGAAATAGGAGGTAGCTCGTGCCGGCACTGGAGGGGAAGAACGCACTGGTCACCGGGGGCAGCCGGGGCATCGGCGCCGCGACGGCGGTGCGCCTGGCCGAGGACGGGGCGAACGTGGCGATCACGTACGAGAAGGCGGCCGACCGTGCCGCCGAAGTGGTGGCCCGGATCGAAGGCCTCGGCCGGAAGGCGGTCGCGATCCAGGCGGACGCGGCCGACGCGGATGCCGTCACGGCGGCGGTCGATCAGGCCGCGGAGGGCCTGGGCGGGCTGGACATCCTGGTGAACAACGCCGGGATCCTGCCGACGGGCACGATCGACCAGGTCACGATCGCCGAGGTGGACCGGGCGCTGGCGATCAACGTGCGGGCGGTGTTCACCGCGGTGATCGCGGCGGTCCGGCACCTGCCGGAGGGCGGGCGCGTCATCACGGTCGGAAGCTTCCTCGGCGCGGAGCGGGTGCCGCGGCCGGGGCTGAGCGTGTACGCCGCGACGAAGTCGGCGCTGGTGGGGTTGAACAGGGCGCTGGCGAGGGACCTCGGCCCGCGCGGTATTACGGCGGTGCTCGTGCAGCCGGGCCCGACGAACACGGACATGAACCCGGCCGACGGCCCGCGCGCGGAGGGCAGCCGGGCGGCGAGCGCCCTGGGCCGCCACGCCGAGCCGATCGACGTCGCCGCGTCGATCGCCTACGTCGCGGGCCCGGCGGGTCGTTTCATCACCGGCTCAGCCATCACGGTCGACGGCGGCAGCGCGGCGTAGGGCGTCGGGTGGCGAGGTCCGGCTGGGGTGTTGGGTGGCGAGGTACGGCTGGGGTGTTGGGTGGCGAGGTCCGGCTGGGGTGTTGGGTGGCGAGGTCCGGCTGGGGTGTTGGGTGGCGAGCGAAGCAACGTCAACGGGCCGTGCCCGTCGGCCGGGGCAGGTTGGGCAAGCGGGTCGCCGCACCCAACGCCCGACTCGGCCGCCCGACGCCCGGCTCGGCGGCAGGCAATAGTCGACTCGGCCGCCCGCAAATCTGGACCCGGCCCGCACCCAACGCCTCCTCGGCCGCACACAAAGCCCGACTCGGCCGCCCGCATATCTCAACTCGGCCGCACACAACGCCCCGCTCGTCCGCACGCAACGCCCGACTCGCCCCGGCGCAACCCCCACCTCGGCCGCACGGAACGCTCAACTCGGCCCCACGCGAAGCCCCACTCGCCCGCGCCCAACGCCCGACTCGCCCGCACGCAACACCCACCCCAGCCGCAGGCAACCCTCGACTCAGCCCTACACAACGCCCGACTCGCCCGCACGCAACCCTCGACTCGGGCGCGCGCAACCCCCAACTCGGGCGCGCACAACGCCCGACTCGGCCGCGCCCAAGGCCCGACTCGGCCCCGCGCAACCCCAACTCGGCCGCACGGAAAGCCCAACTCGCCGCCTCCGCCCAAACCCGGACTCAGCCGCAGGCAACCCTCGACTCAGCCCTACACAACGCCCGACTCGGGCGCACGCAACCCTCGACTCGGGCGCGCGGAAGGCTGGACTCGCGTAGTAGGCGCGCGACAGGAAGGTGCCCCGGAGCTGGGGGCTCCGGGGCACCTTTGTGCGGGACGATAATGCGGAACGAGAACTCAGTGCGCGTGGCCGTGGCCGTGGCCGCCGGCCTGCTCGTTCTCCTCGACCGGCTTGTCCACGACGGAGCTTTCCGTCGTGAGCACCAGCCGCGCGATGGAGGCCGCGTTGGCGACCGCCGAGCGCGTGACCTTCACCGGGTCGATGATGCCGGCCGCGAGCAGGTCGGTGATCTCGCCGGTGGCGGCGTTGAAGCCGTGCCCCCAGCCCTGCTCCTGCACCTTGGACACGATGACCGCGCCCTCGAAGCCGGCGTTACTGGCGATCCAGTGCAGCGGCGCGGTGAGCGCGTCACGGACGATCTTGACGCCCGTGGCCTCGTCACCGGTCAGCCCGAGGTCGTCCAGCTCCTTGACCGCGTGCACGAGCGCCGAACCACCGCCGGGCACGATGCCCTCCTCGACGGCCGCCTTGGTCGAAGCCACGGCGTCCTCGATGCGGTGCTTGCGCTCGTTCAGCTCGGTCTCGGTGGCCGCACCGACCCGGATGACGGCGACGCCGCCACCGAGCTTGGCCAGCCGCTCCTGCAGCTTCTCGCGGTCCCAATCGGAGTCGGTGGTCTCGATCTCCTTGCGGATCTGGGCGATGCGCGCGTCGATGTCGGCCTTGGTCCCGGCACCGTCGACGATCGTCGTGGTGTCCTTGGTGACCTCGATCCGCCGCGCGGAACCCAGCGAGTCCAGCCCGATCTCGGACAGCTTGAGCCCGACCTCGGAGGAGATGACCTGACCACCGGTGACGACCGCGAGGTCGTCCAGGAACGCCTTGCGACGGTCACCGAAGAACGGCGCCTTCACGGCGACCGCGGTGATCGTCTTGCGCAGCGCGTTGACCACCAGGGTGGACAGCGCCTCGCCGTCGACGTCCTCGGCGATGATCAGCAGCGGCCGCTTGGCCTCGACGACCTTCTCCAGCACCGGGAGCAGGTCGGCCAGCGCCGAGATCTTCTCGCGGTGCAGCAGCACGTAGGCGTTCTCCAGGATCGCCCGCTGCTCCTCGGGGTTGGTCGCGAAGTGCGCCGACAGGTAGCCCTTGTCGAACTGCACGCCCTCGGTGATGTCGAGCGTGGTGGCCAGCGTGGAGGACTCCTCCACGGTGACCACGCCGTCCTCACCGACCTTCTCGACGGCTTCGCCGAGCAGCGCGCCGATGGTGGCGTCGCGGGAGGTCACCGTGCCGACCTGGGCGATTTTCTCGCGCCCCTTGACCGGCGTGGCCTTACCCTTGAGCACCTCCACGACCTTCTCGGCGGCCTTCTCGATGCCGGCGCCCAGCGCCGTCGGGTTGGCCCCGGCGGCGACGTTGCGCAGGCCGACGCGGACCAGCGACTGCGCCAGCACCGTCGCGGTGGTGGTGCCGTCGCCGGCGACGTCGTTGGTCTTGGTGGCCACGTTCTTGGCGAGCTGGGCACCCAGGTTCTCGAACGGGTCGTCCAGGTCGATCTCGCGCGCCACGGTCACGCCGTCGAGGGTGATCGTGGGGCCGCCGAACTTCTTGTCCAGCACGACGTGCCGGCCACGCGGGCCGAGGGTCACCTTCACTGCGTCGGCGAGCTTGTTGACGCCGCGCTCCAGTGCCCGACGAGCATCCTCGTCGAAGTTGATCTGCTTAGGCATGTGGGTCCTCTCTAGACCGACGAACGCCCCGGCCCCCGGCTTTCGCGGGGCCCGGGGCGTTCGACGCTTGAGCCGGTTGTCAGTTGACGACAGCCAGCACGTCGCGAGCGGACAGGATCAAGTAGTCCTCACCGTTGTACTTGACCTCGGTGCCGCCGTACTTCGAGTAGATGACGACGTCGCCGACAGCCACATCCACCGGGATGCGGTTGCCCTTGTCGTCCACGCGGCCCGGGCCCACGGCCAGAACCTTGCCCTCCTGGGGCTTTTCCTTGGCGGTGTCGGGGATGACGAGACCGGAAGCCGTCGTCTCCTCGGCCTCGCTCGTCTGGACAACGATCTTGTCCTCGAGCGGTTTGATGTTCACGCTCACCGGGTTGACCTCCACGGGTCGTCGAAAGCGTTGGCAGGTACTTACTAGGTTTCGGCGCCTACCACCCCCGCCGTCGCGGGTGCCGGGGCGTGTGCGGTGCCGTGCAATTAGCACTCTAGCCACGCGAGTGCTAGCCGCGCAAGCAGGGTCGCTTTCGACCTGCACGGACGCCGTGGTTTTCGACAGGCGTCCCGCATGACCTCGGGTTACTTTACCTCCGCCGCAGAGGAGCCTTGGGGAGGAACCGCATGGAAGCCGTCGCCACCACCACCGTCCGGTCGTCGAGAGCCGTCGTCGCCGCACGGGTCTGCCACGCACTGATCGCGGCGGTGGTCGCCGCCTCGCTGGTCGTCCAGATCGCCCTGCTGCTCAGCGGCGGCGCGGACGCGAACTCCGGGCAGGCGGGCGAGGTGGTGAGCGTCGGCGTGCGGCTGTGGCGGCTGTTCAGCTACTTCACCATCGAGAGCAACCTGTTCGTGCTCGCGACCGCGGTCGTGCTCGCACTGAGGCCCGCCGCCGACGGCCGGATCTGGCGGGTCGTGCGTCTCGACGGGCTGCTGGGCATCCTCATCACCGGCGTCGTGTACGACATCGTGCTCGCCCCGATCGTGCACCTGACCGGCGCGGCCCTCGCCGCGGGAATCGGCTTCCACTACATCTCGCCGTGGGCGACGATCCTCGCCTGGCTGGTTTTCGGCCCGCGCCGCCGGATCACCTGGGGCACCATCGCCGGCGCGTTCGTCTGGCCCGTCCTGTGGCTGGTCTACATCTTCACGCAGGGCGCCTTCACGGACTGGTACCCATATCCCTTCCTCGACGTCACCGATCTCGGCTTCGGCACGGCGCTGGTCAACTCGCTTCTCGTCGTGGCCGTCGCGATCGTGTTCGCGGTGCTGTTCAAACTCGTCGACAACCGGGTGCCCGCGCTGCTCCGCGACGGCGACCGGTAGTCACACAGCGATACCGCCATCTCACTCGTTGGGCGGTTATCCGGCACGCCCGCCGCCTCTACCTTCGAAAACAGCCCGGGACTGACCAGTCTGAAGGGATGGTGTCTTCCGATGGGTGGATGCAACTGCTGCAGCTCGTGCACCGGTCACGGGTGCGGATGCTGCGGCAAATGCTGATCGCATAGCCTTGCCTGCCAAGGCCCTCGGTCAACGTCGACCGGGGGCCTTCTTTCACACGGTCAGCACGATCTTTCCCCGTACCCGCCCGCTCTCGCTCAGCTCGTGCGCCTTCGCGGCTTCCGCCAGCGGCAAGGTGTGCTCGACGTGCACTCGCAGCCGTCCGGACTCGACCATTTCGGTGATCCGCGCCAGGTCTTCCCCGGAGGACTGCACGTAGAAGCGCCGGTACCGCGGATCGCCCTCGGCGTCGTTGCCCTGGGCGTCCAGCAGCACCCCGCCGGGCGCCAGCACCGCCAGCGACCGTTTGCCGTACGAACCGCCGACCAGGTCGTACACCAGGTCCACGTCCCGGACGGCTTCGGTGAAGTCGACGGCCGAGTAATCGATCAGCTCGTCCGCGCCGAGCGCACGCACGAACTCGTGGTTCGCCGCGCGGGCGGTGCCGATGACGTACGCGCCGCCCGCCTTGGCGACCTGCACCGCCAGATGCCCGACCCCGCCCGCCGCCGCGTGGATCAGCACCCGCTTCCCCGACACCTCGCGCAGCGCCTGCCATGCGGTCAGCGCCGCGGTCGGCAAGGCCGCGGCGGGTACGTGATCGAGACTCGGCGGCTTGGGTGCCAGCACGTGCTCGGGCACCGCGACGTACTCGGCGTAGGCACCCCATCTGGTCAGCCACATCCCGAAAACCTCGCGGCCCCGCGCCTCGCCCGAGAACTCGTAGCCGACCCGGAACGGCGGCGCGCCCACCCCGTCGACCTGTCCCGATCGCACCTTCCAGTCGGCCGGGTTGACCCCCGCCGCGCGCACTCGCACCAGTACCTCGCCGGGGCCGGGTTCGGGTTCGGGGACCTCCCCGAACTCCAGCATTTCCGGGCCGCCGAGGGCCCGCACCGTGATCGCTCGCATGCGCTCATCCTGGAAGCCGGTGGTACCCGTTGTGAAGAAGGCACCTTTTTGATATCCAGGTACCTCATGGATACCGTCCAGTCGTACCTGCACGCATGTCCGGCCAGGACGGTGCTCACCACGTTGGCGAACAAGTGGACGCTGCTGGTGCTGGCTTCGCTGCGCAACAGCGACGGGCCGTTGCGGTTCAACGAACTTCGCCGCAGGCTCAACGGCGTCACGCAGAAGATGCTCACCCAGACCCTGCGCGCACTCGAACGCGACGGCCTGGTCAGCCGCACCGTCTACCCCACCGTGCCGCCACGCGTCGAGTACGCCGTCACGACGCTGGGCGCGGAGGTCGGCGACCTGTTCCACAGCCTTGGCGAATGGTCGGAGCAGCATGTTGACGAGATCCTCGCCGCACGGAAGGCCTTCGACGAACGACCCGAGCCGGCGCCGCTCGCCTGACCTCACGCGCAGGTCGGTCCTGCTCGGTGGCGCCGCCGTCGCGCTCGCCGCGGGCTGCGGGCCGCGCACACCCGACGTGTTCACGCTCGGCGTGGCCTCGGGCGATCCGTCGCCGACCGGGGTGGTGCTGTGGACGCGGCTGGCCGCCGATCCACTGGCCGAGGACGGCCACGGCGGGATGCCGGATCGCGCGGTTCCGGTCGACTACCAGATCGCCGAGGACGAACGGTTCGCCGCGATCGTCCAATCCGGACAGATCATG
Source organism: Amycolatopsis acididurans (assembly GCF_012328925.1). GTDB lineage: Bacteria > Actinomycetota > Actinomycetes > Mycobacteriales > Pseudonocardiaceae > Amycolatopsis_E > Amycolatopsis_E acididurans. The sequence continues at coordinate 8,909 of NZ_JAAXLS010000049.1, read as the reverse complement.
GCGGTTCCGGACAGCGCCCACAGTGTGCACGTCGAGGCGGACGGGCTGCGGCCCGGTACCGAGTACTTCTACCGTTTCCGCGCCGGCAACGCCTTCTCGCCTGTCGGCCGCACCCGCACCGCGCCGCCTGCCGGCAGTCTCGGCGAGCTGACCATGTGCTTCGCCTCCTGCGCGAACTACGGCCACGGCTACTTCACCGCCTACCGCCGGCTCGCCGAGGACCAGCCGGACGTGGTGCTGCACCTCGGCGACTACGTGTACGAGACCGCGCACGCCGACGGGGACGCCCGCGAGGTGCCCGGCGGAGAGGCCGTCACGCTCGCCGGCTACCGCCGCCGTTACGGCCTGTACAAGAGCGATCCGGATCTCCAGCTGGCGCACGCCACGGCGCCCTGGATCACGGTGTTCGACGATCACGAGGTCCAGAACGACTGGACCGCGAACCCCGTGTTCCGTCCCCGGCGCGCCGTCGCGTTCCAGGCCTACTACGAGCATCTGCCGCTACGCAGGGCCGCTCGCCCCACCGGCCCCGACATGCAGCTGTACCGGCGGCTGTACTGGGGCGGACTGGCCACCTTCCACATGCTCGACACCCGCCAGTACCGCGACGACCAGGCCTGCCGCGACGGGATCGTGGTCGGCTGCGACGAGCGGTTCCGGCCCGAGCGCACGATCACCGGCGCGACGCAGGAACGGTGGCTCACCGACGGGCTCCGGCAGAGCACGGCGCGCTGGGACCTGATCGGCCAGCAGGTCGTGTTCTGCCAGATGGACCGCATCGCGGGCCCGGTCCAGGGCTACAACACCGACGCGTGGGACGGCTACGTCGCCAACCGTGATCGCGTCGAGGCCGCCTTCGCGCCCGTGCGCAACGCCATGGTGCTCTCCGGCGACGTGCACCGGCACTACGCGGCCGAACTGACCAAGGGCGTCGAGCTGATCACCACGTCCATCAGTTCCGAACGCGACGGTGACGAGGACACGGGACAAGCGGTGCTGGACGACAACCCGCACGTGAAGTTCTACAAGAACCGGCGCGGTTACGTCCGCGCCAAGGTTTCGCCCACCGAGCTGCGCGCCGACTACCGGATCCTGCGCTACGTCACCAGACCGGGCGCGGCCGTGGAAACCGCGGCGAGCTTCGTCGTGGCGGACAGGGACCCGCATCTGCAGCGAATCTGACACCAACGAACGACAGAATGTACCGCACATCCCGGACAGGTTGTAGGTTTCCTCCCGTCGTCCGCACGCGAGGAGACTTGATGAACCCGTTCACGCGCCGCAACGCGTTGCGCGCACTGGCCGCCGGGACAGCGGGCCTGACCGTCACGACACCGGGCCGGGCGCTCGCCGGTACCGCGGGCGGGGCCCGGCAGCGCGCGTTCGCGGCGGCGGCCGAGGAGTTCGCCGTGCCCGAACCCGTGCTGCTGGCCGTTTCCTACCTCAAGTCCCGCTGGGACTACAACGCGGGCACACCGAGCACCGGCGCCGGGTTCGGCCCGATGCACCTGACCGATCTGCGCACGGTCGCGGGCGGCGGCAGCCACCACGACAAGGGCGCAGAGGACCCGCGCGGCGACACGGCACGCACACCGCTGACCGTTCGGGCGCCGGAGGCCGCGGCCGCGGTCCCGTCGCTGCAGACCGTCGATCTTGCGGCCGAACTGACGCACGCCACACCCGAATCGCTGCGCACCGATCCGGTGCAGAACATCCGGGGCGGCGCGGCGGTTCTCGCGCACTACCAACGAGAACTCCGTATCGACAGCAGCGATCCGGCGGACTGGTACGGCGCGGTGGCCCGCTACAGCGGCGCCTCGGACTCCACCGCCGCGGCGTTCTTCGCGGACGAGGTGTTCGGCACGATCTCCGGCGGCGCGAGCCGGATCACCGACGACGGGCAGGCGGTGCGGCTGGACGCCCGGCCCGGTGTCCAGCCGCGGCGCACGCAGCTGCGCTCGCTGGACCTGCCCGCCGGGCAACGCGGCGGCGTCGAGGCGCCCACGGAGCTGTCGGCGGAGTGGATTCCCGCGCCGTACCAGGAGATCGAGGGCGGCTACGGCAACCACGACAAGGCGGAACGGCCGCGCGGCCAGCGCATCACGCACATCGTCATCCACGACACCGAATGCACCTACGACGCGGCGATCGGGCTCGTGCAGGACCCGACCTACCTGGCGTGGCACTACACACTGCGCTCCACCGACGGGCACATCGCGCAGCACGTCCTCACCAAGGATGTCGGCTGGCACGCCGGAAACTGGTACGTCAACGCGAAATCGATCGGTGTGGAGCACGAGGGGTTCGCGGCACAAGGCACCTGGTACACCGAGGCGGTGTACCGCACGTCCGCGAAACTCGTGCGCTACCTGGCGGACAGGTTCGGGATTCCGCTGGACCGCGACCACATCCTCGGCCATGACAACGTGCCGGGCACCACCCCGGACACGGTGGCCGGGATGCACTGGGACCCGGGTCCGTACTGGGACTGGGCGCACTACTTCGAGCTGATGGGCGCGCCGCTGAAGTCGTGGGCCACGCGTGCGACCGGTCTCGTCACGATCAACCCCGATTTCGCCGCCAACCGGCCCGCGTTCACCGGGTGCGAGTCCGCGGGCACGGCCTGCACGCTGCGGGGTTCCTCGGCGGTCGTCCTGCGCAGCGAACCGCGCGTGGACGCGCCGCTGCTGCCCGATCCGGGCCTGCACCCCGGCGGTTCGCCGTCCACAATGGATATCTCCGACGTCGGCAGCCGGGTATCGGCCGGTCAGCGCTACGCGGTCGCGGAGGTCCGGGGCGACTGGACGGCGATCTGGTTCCTGGGCCAGGTGGGCTGGTTCCACAACCCGGCGAGCGCACCGGCCGCGCAGCCCGCGCTGGGGCAGGTCGTCACCCCGAAGCCGGGCGTGACGTCGATTCCGGTGTATGGGCGGGCGTATCCCGAGGCCGGGGCCTATCCCGAGGGCATCACACCACAGGAGCTCGTGCCGCTGCAGCACTCCCTGCTCGCCGGGCAGAAGTACGTGGCGGGGCCGACCCTGCCCTCGGAGTACTACTGGGCCACCACGTTCGACGCCTCGAAGCACGTCGTGGTGCGCGGCGAAACGCGGTACGTGCAGATCCAGTTCGGGCACCGGGCGGCGTTCGTGAAGCTGGACGACGTGGTGCTGGGGCTTCCCTAGAGCGAGATGACGTCCACCGGCAGCGCAGGGTTGGCCGAGATGTCCAAAGCGGACTGACTCACCCCGGCCGCGACCACGTGCGCACCCAGCGCGGCGATCATCGCCCCGTTGTCGGTGCACAGGCGTGGCCGGGGCACGCGCAGTTCGATACCCGCCTCGGCACAACGTTCCCGCGCCAGTTCGGACAGCCGCGAATTCGCCGCGACGCCGCCGGAGATCACCAGTGTGCCGATCTCCAGCTCGCGGGCGGCCCGCACCGCCTTCGCGGTCAGCACGTCCGCGACCGCCTCCTGGAACGAGGCCGCGACGTCGTTGACGGGGATCTCCTCGCCGCGCCGCTCGACCTCCTCGACCCACCGCGCGACCGCGGTTTTCAGGCCGGAGAAGGAAAAATCGTACTTCGCATCGCGCGGCCCGGTCATTCCGCGCGGGAACGCGATCGCGCATCCGTTGCCCTGCTTGGCCGCCTTGTCGATCGGCGGGCCGCCGGGGTAGGGCAGGCCGAGCACGCGCGCGACCTTGTCGTAGGCCTCACCGGCAGCATCGTCCACAGTGGATCCGAGCTCGGTGATGCTGGTGGCGATGTCGTCGACCTTCAGCAGCTGCGAATGCCCGCCGGACACCAAAAGGGCCAGGCACGGCTTCGGCAACGGCCCGTGCTGGAGCGTGTCCACGGCGATGTGCCCGGCGAGGTGGTTGACCCCGTACAGCGGCACGTCCAGCGCTGCCGCGTAGGCCTTGGCCGCCGACACGCCGACCAGCAGCGCACCCGCGAGACCAGGACCCGCGGTGACCGCGATGGCGTCCACATCGGACAGTTTCAGGCCCGCGGACTCGAAGGCCCGGTCGGCCGTGGGCACCAGCGCCTCCAGGTGGGCGCGGCTGGCGACCTCGGGCACGACCCCGCCGAACCGGGCGTGCTGCTCGACGCTGGAGGCGACCTCGTCGGCGAGCAGCTCGACCGTGCCGTCGTCGTCGAGGCGGACGAGACCGAAGCCGGTCTCGTCGCAGGAGCTTTCGATGCCGAGGATGATGCGGGACATTCAGCGCACCTCCTGTGCGGTGCGGGCGGGCCGTTTCATGGTGTAGGCGTCGGCGCCCGAGGGCTGGTAATACCGCTTGCGCACGCCGATGCGCGTGAAGCCGTGGCGCTCGTACAGCCCGACCGCGCGGTCGTTGTCGGTGCGCACCTCGAGGAAGACGGGCGCGTTCAGCTCGTCGGCCTGCGCGAGCAGCGCACGCAGCAGCGCGGTGCCCACACCCTGCCCCTGGTAGGCCTCGTCGACACCGATCGTGTGGACGCTGGACTCGAAATCGCCGGGGCGGCCGACGCTGACCAGGCCCGCGTAGCCGACCAGGCGGTCCTCGTCGTCGTATGCGCCGAGGTAGTAGCCGCCGGCGTCCAGTTCGGAGTGGAACGCGCGGGCGCTCCACGGGTCGTCGCCGGCGAAGAGCTGCTTTTCGATCTCGACGCAGCGCGCGATGTCCTTGCGGCGGAGCGGAGCGAGCTTCACGACACGGTCACCCGCTTGCGCGCGCCCGGCTCGGTCGCGTCGGGACGGCGGAGGTAGAGCGGGGTCAGCGGGGCGGGCGGCTCGCCCGCGGTCAGCACGGACGCGGCGGCCGTGACCAGGCCCTTCGTCGCCGGGTAGTACGGCTCGACGACGCGGGCACCGAGCCTGTCCTCGTACAGCCGGGCGCCGTCGCCCGCGGCGAGCGCGTACCCCAGCTCACGCGGCGCCTCGACGTGCGGCCCGTCCTGACGCGACCCGTCGGCCGAGTAGGCGGCCCAGTAGATCTCCTTGCGGCGCGCGTCGGTGACGACGGCGAACGGCTCGGCGGAGCCGACCTCGGCGGCGATGGCGTCGAGGCCGCATACGGGATAGACGTTGAGGGCGAGGCCGTGCCCCAGCGCGGCTGCGGTGGCCATACCGGCGCGCAGGCCGGTGAACGGGCCGGGACCGACACCGCAAACGATTGCGTCGAGCCCGCGCAGCGTGACGTCGGCTTCCCGTGCCGCGTCCAGCACGTGGGGAGTGATCAGCTCGCCGTGGGCGCGGGGGTTCAGCGTGACGCGCTCGGCGAGCACGGTGACCTCGGTACCCGCCAGCGTCGCCACCCCCGCGGTGACCGCGGGCGTCGAGGTGTCAATGGCGAGAACCAGCACGATTTCCCAGGATACCGAGCCCGCGAACGCCGAGTTCAGCGGCGTCGGTCGCTTGCCGTCAGTCTTGCGGCATCCAGGTCAGGAGGCGGACCTTGGCGACCGTGCGCAGGTGGCGGCGCATCGCGGTGGCGGCGGCGCGGGGCTCGCCCGCCTTGATCGCGTCCAGGATCCGGTGGTGCTGCTCCAGCGAACCGCGCGGCCGTCCCGGCTGGCGCAGCGATTCGGTGCGGCTTTCGGTGATCTGCTCGGCGATCGACCGCATGAACTGCGCCAGCAGCGCGCTGTGCGCGGCCGCGGTCACCGCCGCGTGGAACCGCCGGTCGCCTTCGGCGCCCTCGCCGCCGGAGGCGATCTCCGAGGCCATGTGGGCCAGCGCGTCCTCCAGCGTCCGCACGTCCTCGTCCGTGCGCCGGAGCGCGGCGAGTTCGGCGAGCTTGGTCTCCAGCGCCTCGCGCGCGTCGAGCACGTCGGGCAGCCGCTGCCGCCGCTCGACCAGCTCTTCGACGGGCTCGGCGTCCAGCGAGTCCCGCACCAGGTAGGTGCCGCCGCCGTGCCGGGCCTCGACCAGCCCCTGCACCTCCAGCACCACGATGGCCTGCTTCACCGACGCGCGGCTCACCCCGAGCCGTGCCGCGAGGTCACGTTCGGCGGGCAGCCGGTCGCCCGCGCGCAGGCCGTTGTCGGACACGTACGCCCGCAGCCGGGCGAGCACCTGTTCGTAGAGGCGCGTTCGGCTCATCGGGCGCAGCGCGTCGGACACGCTTGACAGGGTACGGCAATTCGCCGCAAAGTGGTTCAGCCACTTAGCCACTGAGTTCGAGGAGGCACGGCGTGGCAGATCGGTTGTTCCCCGCGCTCGAGACCCCGCCCGGCAAGGAAGCGCTGCGCTTCCCGGACGCCACGCTGACCTACGCCGAACTCGCCGCGGCGGCCGGCACCCTCGCGCGTGACCTGCCGCCGGGCCGGGTCGCGGTGTGGGCCACGCCCACGATCCACACCAGCGTCGCCGTGGTCGGCGCGCTGCTCGCCGGGGTGCCGGTGGTTCCGGTCAACCCCAAGATCGGCGAGCGCGAACTGGGGCACATCGTCTCCGACAGCGCCCCCTCGCTCGTGCTCGCCGAAGCCGGCGCGGAGCTGCCCGCGGCTCTGAACGCGTTGCCCCGCAAGGACATTCAGCTCACCGGAACCGGGGGCGAGCTGCCTGCCGAGCCCTCGCCGGAGGCACCCGCGTTCATCGTCTACACCTCGGGCACCACGGGCCCGCCCAAGGGCGTGGTGCTCCCCCGCCGGGCGATTTCCAGCACGCTCGACGCCCTGGAGGACGCCTGGGAGTGGACGAGCGAGGACGTGCTGGTGCACGGCCTGCCGCTGTTCCACGTGCACGGGCTGATCCTCGGCATCCTGGGCCCGCTGCGGCGCGGCGGCAGCGTCCGCCATCTCGGCCGGTTCTCCGTCGAGGCCGCGGCGCACGAGCTGGCCGGCGGGGCGACGATGATGTTCGGCGTGCCGACGATGTATCACCGCGTCGCCGGCGAGGTCGCCGAAAAGCCCGAGCTGGCCAAGGCTTTCGGGCAGGCGCGGCTGCTCGTGTCGGGGTCGGCGGCGCTGCCCGTGCACGACCATCAGCGCATCACCGCCGCCACCGGGCAGCGGGTGGTCGAGCGCTACGGCATGACCGAGACCCTGATGAACACGAGCGTCCGCGCGGACGGCGAGCGCAAACCCGGCACCGTCGGGGTGCCGCTGCGGGGCGTCGAGGTGCGGCTCGTGGACGAGGCCGGTGTGCCGATCGAGCAGACCGAGACGGTCGGTGAGATCCATGTGCGCGGGCCGAACCTGTTCACCGAGTACCTCAACCGTCCCGACGCCACCGCGGAGGTGTTCGTCGATGGGTGGTTCCGCACGGGCGACATGGCGGTGCGCGACGAGGACGGGTACTACCGGATCGTCGGCCGCAAGGCCACCGACCTGATCAAGAGCGGCGGCTACAAGATCGGCGCGGGCGAGATCGAGAACGCGTTGCTGGAGCATCCCGGCGTCGCCGAGGCCGCGGTCACCGGCGAGCCGGACCCGGATCTCGGCGAGCGCATCGTGGCGTGGATCGTGCCCTCCGGTGAACCGCCCGCGGAGCAGGAGCTGGCCGACCACGTCGCGCGGCTGCTGGCCCCGCACAAGCGCCCGCGCGTGGTGCGGTTCCTGGATGCGCTGCCGCGCAACGATATGGGCAAGGTGATGAAGCGGGCCCTCGGTGCGTGAGCTGATCGCCTCGATCTGCTCGGGCTTCACGGAGTTTACCGCTCCGGAGTCCACTGTGGACAACCCGATCGGCTGGCCCGGTTACGAGGATTCCCGCCGCCGAGCGCAGGAACGCACCGGTGAGCGGGAGTCGGTGGCCTGCGGCGCAGGCAAGATCGGCGACGTCGAGGCGACGGTCGTCTCGTTCGAGTTCGGGTTCCTCGGCGGGTCGCTGGGCAGCCGTACCGGCGACCGGCTGGAAGCGGCGTTCACCAGGGCGCGGGAACTCGGCACGCCGGTGGTGTCGCTGGTCGCGACCGGCGGCAGCCGCATGCAGGAGGGCATGGCGGCGCTGTCGCAGCTGCAGCGCATCGCTGCGCAGCTGGCGTTGACGCGCAAGGCCGGCCTGCCGCTGGTGTCGGTGCTGCGCGACCCGACGACCGGCGGCGGGTGGGCGACGCTCGGTGCGGGTGCGGACGTGGTGCTCGCGCTGCCCGGCGCGCAGGTCGGGTTCGCCGGGTCGCGGGTGCGCCCGCCCGGCGACCACGACGCCTACAACGCGGAGGCGCAGTTCGCGTCCGGGCACGTCGACAAGATCGTCGAACCCGCGGGGCTGCCGGACGAGCTGGCCCGCTGGCTGAAACTGCTGACCGGTGCCGACGGTCGTCCGCCGGAGCCTCCGGCGGCGCTGGGCGCGAAGACGTTGCCGGAGACCGGCTGGGACGCGGTGCGGGCTGCCCGCGCGCCCGGCCGCCCGCACGCCGACGCCTACCTCGACGCGTATTTCGACTGGCGCTGCGACGTCAGCGGCGATCGTTGTGGTGGCGTGGACCCGGGTGTGCGGTGCGGGTTCGGTTCGCGCGGCGGCGTGACGATCGCGTACGCGGCGCAGTGCGGGACGGCGACGCTGCCGTCCGGTTTCCGTACCGCGGCGAGGCTGGTGCGGCTCGCGGACCGGTTGCGGATCCCGGTGCTCACGCTGGTCGACACCCCCGGCGCGGCCAACGATGCGGCGGCCGAACGTGCGGGCGCGGGCCCGTCGATCGCGGAGCTCTTCGGGGCGATCGCAGGCGCGTCGGTGCCGGTGACGACGCTGGTGATCGGCGAGGGCGGTTCGGGCGGTGCCCTGGCCTTCGCCGCCCCGGGCCGGACGTGGGTGACGCCGGACAGCTACTTCTCGGTCACGTCCCCGGAAGCGGCCGCCGCGATCCTCAAACGGCGCGACGACCAGGTGCCCGCAACGGCGAACCAGCTGCGGCTGCGGCCACAGGATCTGGTGGAGCTGTCAGTGGCGCGGGGAATCGTTTAGCCCACCCGGCACCACC
>NZ_JAAXLS010000048.1 GCF_012328925.1 Amycolatopsis acididurans | reverse complement strand
GTGGGGGCTAGGGGTGGGGGTCGAAGAAGGTGCCGGCGATGGTGGCTGAGGTTGCGCTGCCCAGAGCGATCGTCCAGCCTATCGGGCCGAGCGGGGTGCAGCCGAAGAACCGGCTGACCCCGGGCGTCTGGATCAGCAGTCCCAGCAACGCGATCGAGCCGAGCGAAGTGGCCAAAGTGGACCGGTCGACGCCGCCACTGACGAGCGTCTGACCGAGCTGCGTGCCGACCAGCCCGGCCAGCGCCACGGTGCTCGCGCGGCGCCGGCGGCCGGTGAAGCGCGCGAGCGTCCACGCCGTCGTCGCGCCGAGCGTGGTGACGCCCGCACGCACACCGATCTGCCGCTGCAACGCCTTGCCGAGCGAGCTTTCCGGCCCCTCGCCCAGGATGTCCGCGTCGGTGTCCGGACGACGCAACGCGATCGCCAGCGCGGGCGCCAGATCGGTGAGCAGGTTGACCAGCAGCAACTGCCGCGCGGTCAGCGGGGACCGCCCGGTCAGCAGCGAGCCCAGCACGCTGAAAGCGATTTCTCCGAGGTTCCCGCCGAGCAGGATGGCCAGCGCCTCCCGCACCGAGGCCCACATCGCGCGGCCCTCGATGAGCGCGGCGACGATCGTTTCCAGCCGGTCGTCGGTCACCACGAGATCGGCGGCGGCCTTGGCGGCGGGCGTGCCGTGTTCGCCGAGTGCGATGCCGACGTCGGCGAGCCGGATCGCGGGGGCGTCGTTCGCGCCGTCCCCGGTCATCGCCACGGTGCGCCCGATTCGTTGGTACGCCTTGATGATCCGCACCTTCTGCACCGGACTGCACCGCGCGATCACGTCGACCTCGCGCAGCGTCTCCGCCAGCCGCACGTCGTCCAGCTCGTCGAGCTGCGCGCCGGTCACGACCCGCAGTTCGGCGCCGTCCTCGGCGACCTCGCTCGCGATGGCCTCACCGGTGTCGGGGTGGTCACCGGTGATCATCACGATCTGCACGCCCGCCGCCCGCAGCTCCGCCGCGGCGGGAGCCGCGCTTCCCCGTACGGGATCGGCGATCCCGACGAAACCCTTGAACTCCAGCGACTGGACATCCACAGTGGACTCGTCCGGATGTCCTTCGGCGACGGCGAGCACCCGTTGCCCGGACCGCGCCAGCTTCTTCATCCGCCCGGTCAGCTTCTTGTGCGCCGAGGTGCTCAGCTCGCAGCGCGGCAGCACCTCTTCGGGCGCCCCCTTCACACTCAGCGAAAGCTCGCCGCCCTCGCGCCCGAGCACCGCGTGGTAGCCGCGCGAGGGTTCGAACGGCACCTCCTCGACCGGGCGCCAGCCGTTCTCCAGCCGCAGCCCGACCGTCCGGGCGCCGGAGAGCACGGCGCGATCCGTCGCGTGCGGCAGGTCGTCGGGATCCTCGGCCTGCGGCGTGGCCCGCAGCGCGACGGTGAGGACTTCGCGCAGCGGATCGGTCAACTGGTCGACGCGCCGCCGGTCGTGGCCGTTGTCCACATCGCTCACCGTGAGCTTGCCCTCGGTCAGGGTGCCGGTCTTGTCGAAGCACAGCACGTCGACGCGGCCGAGCGCCTCGATCGCACGCGGGTTGCGCACCAGCGCGTTGTGCTCGGCCAGGCGCCGTGCGGCGGCCAGTTGCGCCGCGTTGACCAGGAACGGCAGCCCCTCAGGCACCGACGCTACCGCGAGGTTCACGGCCGCGGACATGCTTTCCCGCAACGGAACCCCGCGAACCAGCCCGGCCCCCGCGACGGCCACGGCGGACCCGAGCGCGAGCGGCATGCTCTTGCGCGTCAGCTCGGTCAGCCTGCTCTCCACACCGGTCTTCGGCGCGTTTTCCCGCGCCATCGCCATGCTCCGGCCCGCTTCGGTGTCGTCACCGGTCGCGACGACCACCGCCGTCGCGCGCCCGGCCGCGATCGTGGTGCCCTCGAACAACATCGAGGCCCGGTCGGCGACGTCCGCCGCGATCACCGGAGCGGAATCCTTCGCCACCGGCAGGGATTCGCCCGTCAACGACGACTCGTCGGTCTCGACGCCTTCCGCCGTGAGCAGGCGGCAGTCGGCGGGCACGACATCGCCGGAGTCGAGCAGCACGACGTCGCCGAGGACGAGTTCGTCCGCGTTGATCGTCTGTTCTTTTGCGTCCCGCAAGACGGTCGCGTTGAGCGCGGACCGGCTCAGCAGCTCGGCCAGCTCCCGTTCGGTGCGGACCTGCTGCACGCTGCCGATCGCCCCGGAAAGTGCTGTCACGCCCGCCACGAGCGCCGCGTCCGCCGGAGAGCCGACCGCGGCGGACAGCGCCGCGCCGCCGAGCAGCACGGGAGTCAGCGGGTTGGCCAGCTCGGCGAGGAAAGCGCTGACGAACGTCGTCCGCGCGGCCTCCTTTCGTTTGCTGGCACGACGTTTCACCTCGTCGGCGCGCAGGCCGCCCGCGTCGCTGCCGAGCCGGTCGAGTACGACCTCCGCCGGCATCAGATGCCACGGCGCCGCACGGGAGGTCAGCTCGGGCGGGGTCAGGTTGCGCGCGCGGCGGTGGGCGTTGGCCAGTGCCAGCCCGGCGCCGGCGTTGACGGTGCGCAGGCTACGGCTCGTCGGGCTCTGCCGTCCCGGCTGGAACGCGCTCAGCGCCGCGACGGCCGTCGTGCCCTGCGCGAGCAGGATGCTGTCGCGGTTGACGCATCGCGCGGCGTCGACGGCCTCGACGACGAGCGCGGCGGCGGCCATGTCCTCCCGCACCAGCAGATGCGCACCCCACGGCGCCGGCGTCCCGTCGCGGTGGGTGCCGACGCCGCAGTCCGCGGCGCCCAGCGCCTTGCGGTCCCCCGAAACCAGCACCACGACATGGCCTTCGGCCTGCAGATTCCGCACGGACGCGACGAGCCGCTTCCCGCCCGGCACGGTCTGGTCCGCCTCGAACGACGGGGAGTCGCCGTTGGCGCTGACCACGGTGAGCCCGGCCCGGCGTGCCGCCGCGACCAAGGTCGTTATCCCGGGCGGAGTTTCCCGCCGCAGGCCGAGCACCGCTTCGAGCCGGTCGCCGTGTGCGAGGCCGAGCACGGCGACCGCGTCGGCGAGCTTCTCCCGCTCCCCCGTGCCGCCCTCGACGTTGAGCTCATCGAGCGGACCGAGCCGCCAGCCGTCGCCGTCTCGCACGGTCAGCGGGTCCTTGGCGTCGAAGAGGCGCCACACGCGGTCGACCACGGACTCGTTGTCGTGCAGGGGAATCAGCTCGGTCGGCACCATCCGGCCGGTGTCGAACGAGGCCTCGTCGAGCACGAGCACGTCCATCGCGTCGAGACGCCGCAGCACCGAGCGGTCCATCACGATCGTGCCTTGCGCGGCCAGTACACGGCCGAGATGCGCGCCGAACGCCGCGCGCCCGGCCTCGGCGGCCTTCGGCAGCGCCGCGTACCCGAGCCCCGCCGCGCGCCGTGGGCCGAACGGCAGCGCACCCGCCGCCGCGACGCCGCCCAGCGCCATCACCCTGCGCTCGTACCGTTCGACCGGTCCTTCCGGAAACGGCACCGGCCGCTCGACCACCACCGGATCGGCGCCGGCGTGCTCCGGTCCGCTGATCAGCTCCGGTTCGGCCTCGTTCCACGCCCGCGCGTGCGCACTGGCCTCGCGCCACTGCTCGATGCGCTGCGCGGTGTCGAGCAGCGTGCCTTCGCCACCGGCCGCGAGCCCGTGGCCCAGCGCGCCGAGAATGGAGGTCAGCGAGTCGGCGCGCTCCCCGCTCCCGGCCCGTTTCGCGGCCAGCTCACGCAGCTTCGGATGCAGGTCGACCACGCCGGGCAGCGCCGCGATCTCGGTCGGCAGCAAACCCCACGGGGCGATCTTCGAGATCGCCGAAAGGCCGAGGCCCAGCACGTTCGCGCCCAGGGTCGGCAGCAGCCGGGTACCCGCGGTGCCGTCGGCCGGATGATGCAGTTCGTCCTCGATCGCCGGGTCGTCCGGTTCGGACTCGGCGCGCTCGATGATGTCGATCAGCTCGTCCGGATCGGCGGCGGGATCGGCAAGGCCGATGACCGCGCGCGAAGCGGGCGCGTTGACCCGCGCCCACTCCACCACGTCATGCTTTTCCAGCGCCCGCGCGACCCGGTCGCCGACCTGCTTGCCGTCGGCGCCGCAGACCCCGTGCACGGCGACGTGCAACCGCCCAGGGCTGGTCCAGATCTCGCGGCGTGGGCGCTTCTTCGACGGCGGCCACACCAGCTCCGTCAGCCCGCGCACCGCCGAAACCGGCCCTGGAACACGTACGCCTAGCAAGTCCACCGGCAGCTCCGATCGCATCGAGTTCTGTGCGATCAGTAGAGATGCCCATTTTCGGCCGGGCTATGCCTGGAGCGCTCCAGAACCCGACGTCAGAGGGCCACCGCCACGTACTTGATCTCGAGGAACTCGTCGATGCCGACGGCTCCGCCCTCGCGGCCGAGTCCGGACTGCTTCACGCCACCGAAGGGCGCGGCCGGGTTGGACACGATGCCCTGGTTGAGCCCGATCATCCCGGCCTCCAGGTTCTCCGACACGCGCAGCGCCCGCTTGAGATCGTTGGTGTAGACGTAGCTGACCAGGCCGTACTCGGTGTCGTTGGCCGCCGCGATCGCCTCGTCCTCGGTGTCGAAGACGGAGATCGGCGCGACCGGGCCGAAGATCTCCTCGGTCGCCATCTTCGCGTCGCGCGGCACGTCGGTGAGCACGGTGGCCTGGTAGAAGTGCCCCGGGCCGTCGACGGTGCCGCCGCCGGTGAGCACCTTCGCGCCCCCGTCTGCCGCGTCCTGCACCAGCGACGTCACCTTCGCGACCGCGTCCGCGTCGATGAGCGGGCCGACGACGACACCCGGCTCGGTGCCCCGGCCGAGTGGCAGCGACGACATCCGCTCGGTCAGCCGCCGCGCGAACTCGTCGGCGACGCCACGCTGCACGTAGAACCGGTTCGCCGCGGTGCACGCCTCGCCGATGTTGCGCATCTTGGCCTGCATCGCGCCCTCGATCGCCGCGTCGAGGTCGGCGTCGTCGAAGACCACGAACGGCGCGTTCCCGCCGAGTTCCATCGACGTGCGCAGCACCTTGTCCGCGCACTGCTCCAGCAGTGTGCGGCCGACCGCGGTGGAACCGGTGAACGACAGCTTGCGCGCGCGCCCGTCACGGATCATCGGCTCCATCACACCCCCAGGGTCGGTGGTGGTGACGACGTTGAGGACCCCGGCGGGAAGGCCGGCCTCGGTGAGGATCGCGGCCAGCGCGAGCATCGACAGCGGGGTCTGCTCCGCCGGCTTGATCACCATCGTGCAGCCCGCGGCGATCGCGGGGCCGATCTTGCGGCCGCCCATCGCCATCGGGAAGTTCCACGGCGTGATCAGCAACGTCGGGCCGACCGGCTGCTTGGTGACCAGGAACCGGCCGCTGCCGTTCGGCGCGACCTGGTAGCCGCCGTCGATGCGCACCGCCTCCTCGGAGAACCAGCGGAAGAACTCGCCGGCGTAGGCGATCTCGCCGCGCGCCTCGGCCAGCGGCTTACCCATCTCCAGTGTCATCAGCAGCGCGAGGTCCTCGTTGCGCTCGTTGAGAAGTTCGTACGCGCGCCGCAGGATCTCGCTGCGTTCGCGCGGCGCGGTGCGCGCCCATTCGGCCTGCGCCGCGACGGCGGCGTCGAGCGCGGCGATGCCGTCCAGCGGGGCGGCGTCGGCGACTTCGCACAGCACCCTGCCGGTGGCCGGGTCCTCGACGGCGAACGTGCGCCCCCCGGATGCGGGCACCCACTTGCCACCGATGAACAGTTCCTTGTCGACGGCCTCGACCACGCTGGTCTCGCTCACGCCTGCACCTCATCCCTCGTCGTGTCGGCCGTGAGGGCCCCCTCACGACATCGAGCCGGATCCCCACTTGCATGCCTCTGGCGGCCATGCTAGACAGATTGTCAACAATCTACAACCCGCAAGGAGCCGAACGGATGGCCCAGCTCTCGCCCCTACTCAAGCAAGCCACCCCGGTCGTCGTCGACCACGGCGAAGGCGCCTATCTGTACGACGTCGACGGCCGTCGCCACCTCGACTTCACCGCGGGGATCGGCGTGACCAGCACCGGTCACTGCCACCCGAAGGTGGTACGCGCCGCTCAGGACCAAATCGGCAAGCTGATCCACGGCCAGTACACGACCGTGATGCACCAGCCGCTGCTCAAGCTCACCGAGCGGCTCGGCGAAGTACTGCCCGCCGGGCTCGACTCGCTCTTCTTCTCCAATTCCGGCAGCGAGGCCGTCGAAGCCGCGCTGCGGCTGTCGCGCCAGGCCACCGGCCGCCCGAACGTGATCGTCTTCCAGGGCGGCTTCCACGGGCGCACCGTCGCCGCCGCGACGATGACCACGTCGGGCACCAGGTTCAGCGCCGGCATCTCGCCGCTGATGGGCGGCGTGCACATGGCGCCGTTCCCGTACCCCTACCACTATGGCTGGGACGAGCAGACCGCCACCGAGTTCTGCCTGCGGGAACTGGACTACCTGTTCGCCACGGCCACCGCGCCCGGCGAGACGGCCGCGTTCTTCATCGAGCCGGTCCTCGGCGAGGGCGGTTACGTGCCTGCCAACACCGCGTTCCTGCGCGGCCTGCGCGAGCGCGCCGACGAGCACGGCATTCTGCTGGTCATGGACGAGATCCAGACCGGGTTCGGCCGCACCGGCAAGTTCTGGGGCCACGACCACTTCGGCGTGCGGCCCGACGTGATGACCATCGCGAAAGGGCTGGCGAGCGGCTTCCCGCTGTCCGGCATCGCGGCGTCGAAGGAGCTGATGGCCAAGGCGTTCCCCGGTTCGCAGGGCGGCACCTACGGCGGCAACGCGGTCTCGTGCGCCGCGGCCCTGGCCACCCTCGACGTGATCGAGGAGGAGGGTCTGGTCGCGAACGCGGCCGCCCGCGGCAAGCAGCTGCTCGAGGGCGCGCGGCTCATCGGCGACAAGACGCCGGAGATCGGCGAGGTGCGCGGGCTCGGCCTGCTGGTCGGCTCTGAGTTCACCACGCCCGAGGGTAAGCCGGACACCGCGACCGCGCAGGCGGCGCAGCAGGAAGCCGCGCGGCGCGGGCTACTGATGCTCACCTGCGGCGCGTACATGAACGTCGTCCGGATGATCCCGCCGCTCGTCGTTTCCTCCGAGCAGGTCGACGAGGCACTGGGCATCTGGGGCGAGACCATCGCCGCCGTCACCAAGCACTGAAAGGGAAATCCTTGGCCCGCTACATCACGATCAGCCTGGACAAGCGCGGCGTCTCCTGCCGGGCAGTGCTGCTGGACCAGGAGGCGCCACGCACGTGCAGGGCCGTCTGGGACGCGCTGCCGCAGAGCGGCTCGGCCTACCACGCCAAGTACGCGCGCAACGAGGTCTACACGCTGGTGCCGCCGTTCGCCGACCCGAAGCCGGGCCGGGAGAATCCGACGATCACGCCCATCCCCGGCGATGTCGTGTACTTCGGGTTCGAGGCCTGGGAAATCGGAAACCCGGCGTACGGTTATGAGGAATCGAGTGAGGCGCACGGCGAACAGGGCGCCACCGATCTCGCCATTTTCTACGGGCGGAACAATCTGCTCATCAATGGCGACGCGGGCTGGGTTCCCGGAAACGTTTTCGCCACGATCGTCGAAGGATTGCCGGAAATGGCGGCCGCGGCACAGGATCTGTGGCTGCGCGGCGTGGAGGGCGAGACCCTCTCGTTCGCCCGCGCCGAGTGACAGCGAACACACAGGGTGAAGGGAGTCGGTACCGGCTCCCTTCACCCTTTCGCGTGATCTAACGTGAATCACCTTTCGTGCCAATCGCTTCACCCTTTCGAGGCCCCATGAGGCCCGGATGTCGCATCAAGATCAGCATCACCCCACGTCACCGTAAAGGCTTGAACTACGTTCAGTAGATCCTCGAACTCGTGACACCCCCCGGCGCAAACACGAAGGTGTTACATGTTTAGCCTGGGGGCATTTTCCTGCCTCGGAGAGCATGCGGCGGGACACCGGAGAAGCTCTTTGACACCGCGTCTTGCGGGGTGCAAATCTCGTGTCGCTTTCGAAAGCAGGCGCTGTAAATCGAAAACAAACAAGGAGCCTCTCACAATGCACGCTTTCATCGCGCACGTTCCGCACGGCCACGACATCCTGACCGGTGTACTGGCCGGATTGGCCCACGTGCTCGGCTGGCTCGTCTGATCAAGGCGAACCTGAAGTCGTAGAGAATTCCCGCGGGGCCGGGACGTTGGCGCGGACCGGCCCCGCAACCGCGACACGCGGTATGTGAAATATCTTCATAACCCGCCGGGTACTGTCCGTACTACGCTGCCGTCAACGGGCAGTACGGCACGTGAGAGAGGCGGGTGGACGTCATGGCGGACGTCGCGGCGCGGTTCGCCGAGGTGGTCGGGGAACACAACCTGCTCAGCGGCGCACAGGTCGGCGAGGACTATGCCAGTGACGAGTCCCTGACCTGTGAACCGAGAAAACCGGCGTATGTGGCCAAACCCGCCACAGCCGACGAAGTCGCCGCGTTGCTGACCGCGGCCGCCGAGCACGGCGTGCCGGTCACCGCGCGCGGCTCGGGCACCGGCCTTTCCGGCGCGGCCCGGCCTCGCGAGGACGGGCTCCTGATCTCCTTCGAGCGGATGAACGCGGTGCTGGAGGTCGACGTCGACAACCAGGTGGCGGTCGTGCAGCCGGGTGTCACCCTCGCCGAACTGGACGAGAAGACCGCCGCCGCGGGCTTGGCCTACACGGTGTATCCGGGCGAGCTGAGTGCCAGCGTCGGCGGCAACGTCAGTACCAACGCGGGCGGTATGCGCGCGGTCAAGTACGGCGTCACTCGCCACAATGTGCTTGGTCTGCAAGCGGTTCTGCCGACCGGCGAGATCCTGCGCACCGGCGGGAAGACGTCGAAGATCTCCACCGGCTACGACCTCACGCAGCTGATCATCGGCTCCGAGGGCACGCTCGCGCTCGTCACCGAGGTGATCGTCAAGCTGTATCCCCGGCTCGCCCACGGCGCGACGCTACTGGCCCCGTTCGGCGATCTCGACCAGGTGATGGGCGCGGTACCGAAGATCATCGCCAGCGGTCTCACCCCGAACATCCTCGAGTACATCGACAACCTGACGATGGCCGCGATCTCCTACAACGAGAAGCTCGAACTCGGTGTACCGGAGGAGATCAAGAACGCCACGCAGGCATATCTGGTGGTGGGACTGGAAAACCGCGACGGCGACCGGCTCGACGGGGACGTCGAGCGCGCCGGTGAACTGCTCGGCGAACTGGGCGCGACGGACGTGTACGTCCTCGACGGCGGTTCGGCACGCAAGCTGATCGAGGCGCGGGAAAAGGCGTTCTGGTCGGCCAAGGCCGCGGGCGCCGACGACGTGATCGACGTCGTCGTACCGCGTTCGGAGATGCCCGCTTTCCTTGCGCGCGTGCGGGAACTGGCCACGGCCGCCGAGGGCGGCGCGCTCGGTTGCGGACACGCCGGTGACGGAAACGTCCACATGGGAATCTTCTGCAAGGATCCGGAGCGGCGGCGCAAGCTCCTGCATGACATCTTCGCCGCGGGAATGGCCGTCGGTGGCGCGATTTCCGGTGAACACGGGATCGGGCAGTCGCGTAAGGAGCATTACGCCGAGCTGGAGGACCCGGCGAAACTGGCGTTGCTGCGACGCATCAAGCAGGCTTTCGATCCGCAGGGCATCCTCAACCCCGGCACCCTCTTCGATTAGGAGACTCATGAACGGCGCGCAGTCCTTGATCCGCACGCTCGTCGACTCTGGCGTCGACGTGTGCTTCTCCAACCCCGGCACGTCGGAGATGCACTTCGTCGCCGCACTCGATTCGGTGCCCGAGATGCGGGGCGTGCTCGGCTTGTTCGAAGGCGTGGTGACCGGCGCGGCCGACGGGTACGCGCGGATCGCAGGCAAGCCGGCGGCGACGCTGCTGCACCTGGGTCCCGGCCTCGGCAACGGCATGGCGAACCTGCACAACGCGCGGCGCGCGCACACCCCGATCGTGAACGTGATCGGCGATCACGCGACCTACCACAAGAAGTACGACGCGCCGTTGGAGTCGGACATCGAGGCCGTCGCCGGTTCCCTGCGGGGCTGGGTGCGGCGCTCGGACAGCACCGCCGACGTGGGTGCCGACGCCGCGGCCGCCGTCGCCGCCGCGCAGGACCCACCCGGCCGCGTGGCGACGCTGATCCTGCCCGCGGACATCTCGTGGGGCGACGGTGGTGTCGCGGTCGCGCCGATCCCGCCGCGGGTCGCGCATTCGGTCGCGGAGACCACGGTGAAGGCGGCGGCCGAGGTGCTGCGCACGGGTGAACCGGTCGCGCTGCTGTTCGGCGGTCCGGCTTGCCGGGAAGCGGGTTTGCGGGCCGTCAGCCGCATCGCCACCGCGACCGGCGCGAAGCCGCTCGTCGAAACCTTCCCGGCCCGGCTGGAGCGGGGCGCGGAGCTGCCCGACTTCGAGCGCCTCGGGTACCTGGCCGAGCAGGCGGCGTACCAGTTGCAGGGGATCAAGCACGTCATCGTCGCCGGGACGAAGGCTCCGGTTTCGTTCTTCGCGTATCCCGGCAAGCCGAGCGAACTGGTCCCGGAGGGCGCGCAGGTGCACACGCTCGCCGAACTCGGGCAGGACGTCGTCGGTGCGCTGGAGGCACTGGCGGACGCGGTCGCCCCGGAGACGGAACCCGTTGTGCGGCAAGCGCAACGGCCGGAACTGCCGAGTGGTCCGCTCACCGCGCAGAACTGGGTCGAGGTGATTGGCGCGCTGCTGCCGGAGGGCGCGATCATCTCGGACGAGGCGAACACCTCGGGTGTCCTGCTCCCGGCGGCTACCGCGGGTGCGCCGAGGCACGACGTGCTCACGTTGACCGGCGGTGCGATCGGTCAGGGCCTGCCCGTCGCGACGGGTGCCGCGGTCGCCACGCCGGACCGCCCGGTGATCGCCCTGCAGGCGGACGGCAGCGCGCTGTACACGATTTCCGCGCTGTGGACGCAAGCGCGGGAGAATTTGAACGTGACCACGGTGCTGCTGAACAACCGCGCGTACGCGATCCTGCGGATGGAGCTGCAGCGAGTCGGCGCCGAAGCAGGCGGCCCCAAGGCGAACGACCTGCTGGACCTGGCGCGGCCGGACATGGATTTCGTGAAGATCGCCGAAGGAATGGGCGTCCCCGCGACGAGAGCCACCACGGCGGAGGAACTGGCTACCCAATTCCAGCGCGCGGTGGCCGAACCGGGCCCCCACCTGATCGACGCACACATCCCACCCCTGATGTAAACCACCCGTTACAGCCCCTCCCCGCGAGTTGAGGCTTCCGGTGGCGCGAGTCGAGGTTTCCTGGCGCGCGAGTCGAGGTTTCCTGGCGCGCGAGTCGAGGTTTCCCAGGGCCCGAGTTGAGGTTTGCGGACGCCCGAGTTGAGGTTTCCGGTACCGCGAGTCGAGGTTTCCTGGTGCGCGAGTTGAGGCGTGCGGTACCGCGAGTTGGGCTTTGCGGACGCCTGAGTTGAGGCTTCGGGTTCTCTGGTCGCCGCGCGCAACGCCGAACTCGGCCACCTCGAAACCTCAACTCGCGCCCGGAGAAACCCCGACCCGGCCGCGCACAAAGCTCAACTCAGCCACCCCCGAACGCCGAACTCGCGCCACCGCACGCCTCAACTCGGCCACCTGGAAAGCCCGACTCGCGTCACCGGGAAATCCCGACTCGGGCGCACACAAGCCTCAACTCGCGCCCTGGGAAACCTCGACTCGGGCGCGTGCAAACCTCAACTCGCGCCACCGGGAAAGCCCAACTCGCGCCCCCGGAAACCTCGACTCGGGAGCGCGGAAGGCTCGACTCGGGATGGGAATAGGACAGTGCCCTCCGCCGGGGGCCGGGGAGGGCACTGTCGTGTTGGAGATCCGGGTTTAGATCACTCGTAGATCTCGCCCTTTTCGGCCTTTTCGACCAGGGACTGCGGCGGCTGGAAGTGGTCGCCGTAGCGCTCGGCGAGTTCCCGTGCGCGGGCGACGAAGCCCTTCAGGCCACCCTCGTACTGGTTGATGTACTGGATCACACCACCGGTCCACGCCGGGAAACCGATACCGAAGATCGACCCGATGTTGGCGTCCTGCACCGAAGTCAGCACACCCTCGTCGAAGCACTTCACGGTCTCCAGCGCCTCGGCGAAGAGCATGCGCTCCTGCAGGTCGATCAGCGGGACCGGCTTGCTGCCGCTGTTGAACGCCTCGCGCAGGCCCGGCCAGATCCGGGTGCGCTTGCCGTCGACGTACTCGTAGAAACCGGCACCCGTGGAACGGCCCTTGCGGTCGAACTCGTCGATCATCCGGTCGATCACGGCCTCGGAGGCGTGCTCGTTCCACACTTCGCCCGCGGCCTCGACCGCGGCCCGCGTCTCCTGCCGGATCTTGCGCGGCAGGGTCAGCGTCAGCTCGTCCATCAGCTGCAGCGGCGGCGCCGGGTACCCGGCCTGCGAACCGGCCTGCTCGATCGACGCGGGCTCGACACCCTCGCCGACCGCGGCGATGGCCTCGTTGATGAACGTGCCGATGACGCGCGAGGTGAAGAAGCCGCGGCTGTCGTGCACGACGATCGGCGTCTTCTTGATCTGCAGGGTGTAGTCGAACACCTTCGCAAGCGTGGCGTCCGACGTCTTCTCCCCGCGGATGATCTCCACGAGCGGCATCTTGTCCACCGGCGAGAAGAAGTGGATGCCGATGAAGTCCTCCTGCCGCTGCACGCCCTGCGCGAGGCCGGTGATGGGCAGCGTGGAGGTGTTCGAGCCGAGCACGGCGTCCGGGTTGACGACGTTCTCGATCTCGCCGAACACCTTGTGCTTGAGGTCCTGGCTCTCGAACACGGCCTCGATCACGAAGTCGACGCCGGCGAAGTCAGCCGGGTCGCCCGTCGGCTTGATACGCGCCAGCAGCGCGTCCGACTTCTCCTTCGTGGTCTTGCCCCGGGAAAGCGCTTTCTCCTCGAGCTTGACCGCGTAGCCCTTGCCCTTCTCGGCCGCCTCCTGCGAGACGTCCTTGAGCACGACGTCGATACCGGCCTTCGCCGACACATACGCGATCGCCGCGCCCATCATGCCAGCGCCGAGCACGCCGACCTTCTTGGCGGTGTACTTCTCGTACCCGTCCGGCCGCGACCCACCCGAGTTGATGTGCTGCAGGTCGAAGAAGAACGCCTTGGTCATGTTCTTCGCGACCTGGCCGGTGGCGAGACTGACGAAGTACCGCGTCTCGATCTTGGCGGCGGTGTCGACGTCGACCTGCGCGCCCTCGACCGCGGCGGCGAGGATCGCCCGCGGGGCCGGCATCGGCGCACCCTTGATCTGCTTGCGCAGGTTGGCCGGGAACGCGGGCAGGTTCGCCGCGAACGCCGGGTTCGTCGGCGAGCCACCGGGCATCTTGTAGCCCTTGACGTCCCACGGCTGCTTGGCCTCGGGGTTTGCCTTGATCCACTCCTTGGCCTTGGGCAGCAGCTCGTCCACAGTGGACACCAGCTCGTTGACCAGGCCGATCTCCTTGGCCTTGGCCGGCTTGTGCCGCTGGCCCTGCACGAGCACGTTCAGCACCGCGTTCTGGATGCCGAGCAGCCGCACGGTGCGCACGATGCCGCCACCGCCGGGCAGCAGGCCCAGCGACACCTCGGGCAGGCCGATGACGCTGCCCTTGACGTCGGCGGCGATGCGGTAGTGCGTCGCGAGCGCGATCTCCAGGCCACCACCCAGCGCCGCGCCGTTGATGGCCGCGACGACCGGCTTGCCCAGCGTCTCGAGACGGCGCATCTGCGCCTTCATCTCGTTGGTGCTGTTGGTGATCTCATCGGCGTGCTCCGGCGTCGCCTGGATCAGGTCGTTGAGGTCACCACCGGCGAAGAACGTCTTCTTCGCCGACGTGATCACCACACCGGTGATCGAGTCCTTTTCGGACTCCAGCCGGTCCACGGTCTTGCCGAAGGACTCACGGAAGTCGGCGTTCATCGTGTTCGCCGACTGGTTCGGGTCGTCCAGGGTCAGCACGACGATGCCGTCGGAATCCTGGTCCCAGCGAATCGTGTTGGTCATGTCCTCACACCCGCTCGATGATCGTGCCGATACCCATGCCGCCGCCGATGCACAGCGACAGCAGCGCGCGCCGGGCCTGACGGCGCTCCAGCTCGTCCACCATCGTGCCGAGGATCATCGCGCCGGTGGCACCGAGCGGGTGACCCATCGCGATCGCGCCGCCGTTGACGTTGACCTTCTCGTCCGGCAGCTTCAGGTCCTTCATCCACTTCAGCACGACCGACGCGAACGCCTCGTTCAGCTCGAACAGGTCGATGTCGTCGGTGGTCAGCCCGGCGAGGTCGAGCGCCTTCTGGGTGGCCGGCGTGGGACCGGTGAGCATGATCGTCGGGTCGGTACCGGTGATCGCGGCCGACACGATGCGGGCGCGCGGGGTCAGGCCCAGGTCCTTGCCGACCTGCTCGTTGCCGATCAGCACCAGCGCGGCGCCGTCGACGATGCCGGAGGAGTTACCGCCGGTGTGCACGTGGTTGATCTTCTCGACCCAGTGGTACTTCTGCAGCGCCACCGCGTCGAACCCGCCCATCTCGCCGATGCCCTCGAAGGCCGGCTTGAGCTTGGCGAGGTCGTCGACGGTGGTGCCGGGACGACGGTGCTCGTCGTGGTCGAGGATCGTCACGCCGTTGATGTCCTTGACCGGCACGACCGACTTGGCGAAGTAGCCACCCGCCCAGGCCGCCTCGGCCTTGTCCTGCGAGCGCACCGCGAACCGGTCGACGTCCTCGCGCGAGAAGCCCTCGATGGTCGCGATGAGGTCGGCCCCGATGCCCTGCGGCACGAAGTAGGTGTCGTAGTTGGTGGCGGGGTCGGTGAACATCGCGCCGCCGTCGCTGCCCATCGGCACCCGCGACATCGACTCGACACCGCCCGCGAGGATCAGGTTCTCCCAGCCGGAACGCACGCGCGCCGCCGCCTGGTTGACCGCCTCCAGGCCGGACGAGCAGAACCGGTTGAGCTGCACGCCCGCGACGGTGTCCGGCAGGCCGGCGGCCATGGCCGCGCCACGCGCGATGTCGGCGCCCTGGTCGCCGACCGGGGACACGACGCCCAGCACGATGTCGTTGATCAGCGCGGGGTCCAGCCCGGGGTGGCGCGCCTTGAGCTCGTTGATCAGGCCGACTACCAGGTCGACCGGCTTCGTCCCGTGCAGGGACCCGCCCTTGTTCTTGCCACGAGGCGTTCGGATCGCCTCGTAGATGTATGCCTCGTTGCTCACACCGACGGCCCTTCTTAGCCATAGACGACGCTAATACTCACTAACATAGTGCTGGTATATCCGCTGGTGTCAACCGGTTGCGCTGTGATTCTCGGACGCTAGAGTGGGCTCACCATGGTGACTGCCCGACCCCGTCGCAACGGCGACCGGAAAACCCAGCTGGCCCAAGTCGCGGCCGAGCTGTTCCGCGCCCGCGGCTACCACGGGGTGGGCATCAACGACATCGCCGCGGCGGCCGGGCTGACCGGGCCCGCGCTGTACCGGCATTTCGCGGACAAGCAGTCGGTGTTGTCCTACGTCCTGCTGTCGGCGGTGCGGGACATGGAGGCCGAGACGTCGAACGCGCTGTCCGCGCTGGAGCCGCCCAGCGGGGAGCAGGTCGGCCAACTGCTCAGCCGCATCGCCTCCACTTCCGTCGAGCGGCGCGACGTGGCCGCGCTGTGGCGCTGGGAGGGCCGCAACCTTTCACCCGAGGACCAGCGCGAGATCGGGAAGCGGTCGAGCACGCTGCTCACGACGTGGGCGAAAGTTCTGCTCGACGTGCGGCCCGACCTACCGGGCGCGGACGCGGAGCTGCTCTGCTGGGCGACGCTGAGCGTGTTCGGCAGCGTGTCCGTGCACCACACGACGGTGGCCAAACGCAGGTTCGAACGGCTGCTCGTGGACATCGCCAAACGCGTGCTGAGCACCGATGTGCCCAAGCCCGCGACGGCCGAGCCGGCGCCCGCCCCGCTCGGCGTCGGCACCCCGGCCCGGCGCGAGCGGGTGCTGCTGGCCGCGGCGGAGCTGTTCGGCCAGCACGGTTTTCACGCGGTGAGCATGGAGGACATCGGTGCGGCGGCCGGGATCGCCGGGCCGAGCGTGTACCGGCATTTCCCCAGCAAGGCGAGCCTGGCTTACGCGATCGGGCGACGGGCAGGCGACCGGCTCGTGCTGAGCGCGGACGAGATCCTGCGCACCAGTTCGGACGAGTCCGAGGCTCTGGGCAAGCTGGTCGAGTCCTACGTCCGCAACATCACCGGCTCGCCCGAGCTGGTCGTTTCGTTTTCCGTCGGGGGAATGCACCTCGGCGAGAGCGAGCGGGCGGAACTGGTGCGCATCCAGCGGGATTACGTCGCCCGCTGGGTGGACCTGCTCGGCACCGCACGACCCGACCTCAACCCACGCGAAGCCAAGATCACCGTGCACGCGGCCCTGACCATCGCGAACGACCTGGCCAGGACACGGCGCGTGCTGGCCCGGCCGAATCTGCCCGCCGAGCTGGTCGCCCTGATGCGAGCCGCGCTCAGCGCCTGAACCACCCACCTCCCGACACTTCACCCGATCGCGCGCGGACTCGCCGGACACTTCTGACTCGTGGTAACCTACTGGCGAGTAGGTAACGGTCGGATGGGAGTGAGTGCGACGTGGCAGCGCTCAACGGAACACCGCGGCGAAAGCGAGACGTCATGGGCGTCGGGCTCGCCGCGCTCACGAAACTCGCCGGAAGCAAGACGCTCGACCGCGCGGGGCTCCGCACGCCGGTCCAGAACCTGGTGTCCTCGGCGACGAGGAACGGCTTCCGGGCGGCGGGAGCCGCCAGCCGCAGCTTCAAATCCGCCCGCCGTGGCGGTCAGGCGACGCGGCCGGCAGCGCCCAGCGACAAGGGGCTGTTCGACCTCACGCCGAACGAAGAACAGCAGATGATCGCCGAGACGGTGGCCGAGTTCGCCGCCGAGCAGCTGCGCCCCGCGGCCGCCGAGGCGGACGCGAAGCTGGCGCCGCCGGACGGCCTGCTGACCAGGGCCGCCGAGCTCGGCGTCACGCAGATCGGAATCCCGGAGGAACTCGGCGGCGCCGGCACCGAACGCTCGGTCGTGACCAGCGCGCTGATCGCCGAGGCGCTCGCGCACGGTGACCTCGGGCTCGCCGTGGCCGTGCTGGCCCCGTCCGCGGTCAGCACCGCGCTCGTGCTGTGGGGCGACGGGCAGCAGCAGGCCGACTACCTGCCCGCGTTCACCGGCGAGAACGTGCCGGCGGCGGCGCTGGCGTTGCAGGAGGCCAAGCCGCTGTTCGACCCGTTCAAGCCCGCGACCCGCGCCCGCCGGACACCCTCGGGCTACCAGCTGGACGGCGTGAAGTCGCTGGTTCCGCGTGCGGCGCAGGCGGAGCTGTTCATCGTGTCGGCGACGCTCGAGGGCCGCGGCCCGGCGCTGTTCCTCGTGGAATCCTCGACGCCGGGGCTGACCGTCGAGTCCGAGCCCGCGATGGGTCTGCGTGGCGCGGCGACCGGCAAGCTGCACCTCGAGGGCGTGAAACTGCCCGCGGAGTCACTGCTCGGCGGCGGCGCACCCGACGTTTTCGCCGACGCCGTAAGGCTTTCCCGGCTCGGCTGGGCCGCACTGGCCACCGGCACCGCGAAGGCCGTGCTGGACTACGTGATCCCCTACGTCAACGAGCGCACCGCGTTCGGCGAACCGATCAGCCACCGCCAGGCGGTCGCGTTCTCGGTCGCCGACATCGCGATCGAGCTCGAGGGCATGCGGCTCGTGACGCTGCGTGCGGCGGCCCGGGCCGAACAGGGCAAGCCCTACGCACGCGAGGTCGCGCTGGCCAGGAAACTGGCCACGGACAAGGGAATGCGGATCGGCAGCGCCGGGGTGCAGCTGCTCGGCGGGCACGGCTTCACCAAGGAGCACCCGGTCGAGCGGTGGTACCGCGATCTGCGCGCGATCGGCATCGCCGAAGGCGTCGTTCTTTTGTAGAGAAAGGCTTTCTCGTGATCAATCTCGAACCCCCGAAGAAGGCCGGCGCGCTGATCAACCAGGCGTACCAGGCCGCGTCCCAGGTACTGCGCCCGATCTCGCGCAAGTACGACCGCGCCGAGCACGCGTATCCGTCCGAATTGGACATGTTCGCGGCCGTGCTGGACGGGCTGAACTCCTCCGGCGAGGGCGGCGCGGGCGCCGCCGGTGTGCGGCGCGACGAGAAGTCGTCGGAGAAGGGCAACCGCAACGGCGGCAACCTCAGCACCGTGCTCGGCACGATCGAGATGTGCTGGGGTGACGTCGCGCTGCTGCTGTCGATGCCGCGGCAGGGACTCGGCAACGCGGCGATCGCGTCGGTCGCGAACGAGGAGCAGCTGACGCGGTTCGGCAAGCTGTGGGCGGCGATGGCGATCACCGAGCCGGACTGCGGTTCGGACTCGGCGGCCATCACCACGACCGCGGTCGAGGACGGCGACTCCTACATCCTCAACGGAGAGAAGATCTTCGTGACGTCCGGCCAGCGGGCCGACGCCGTCGTCGTCTGGGCCACCCTGGACAAGTCGAAGGGCCGCGCGGCCATCAAGTCCTTCGTGGTCGAGAAGGGCACGCCGGGCTTCGAGGTGGTGCGGCTGGAGCACAAGCTCGGCATCCGCGCCTCGGACACGGCGGTGCTGCGGTTCGAGAACTGCCGTGTGCCGAAGGAGAACCTGCTCGGCAGCCCCGAGGTGGACACCAAAAAGGGCTTCGCCGGGGTCATGCAGACCTTCGACAACACGCGGCCGCTGGTGGCCGCGATGGCGATCGGCGTCGCGCGGGCCGCGCTGGAGGAGACTTCGCGCATCCTGTCCGAGGCGGGCGTGAAGGTGGACTACGACCAGCCCGCGAACACCCAGCACGCCGCGGCCGCCGCGTACCTGGAGCTGGAAGCCGACTACGAGGCGGCCTACCTGCTGACGCTGGAGTCGGCGTGGATGGCCGACAACCGCAAGCCGAACTCGCTGCAGGCGTCGATGGCCAAGGCGAAGGCCGGGCGGTCCGTTGTGGACATCACGCTGAAGTGCGTGGAGCTGGCGGGTGCCTTCGGCTACACGGAGGAGTCACTGCTGGAGAAGTGGGCCCGTGACTCGAAGATCCTGGACATCTTCGAGGGGACGCAGCAGATCCAGCAGCTCATCGTGGCCCGCCGCGTGCTCGGGAAGACCTCTTCCGAGCTGAAGTAGCTTGCGCGGGACACGCCCGGTCACCGCGGATGGCGGTGGCCGGGCGTTTTCCGTTGATCAGCCGATGAGAACGGCCCGATCGCGAATCCGGTCCCATTGTTCGACCGGCACCTCCGCCAGTACGAACAGCTCGTCGATGTTCGAGAACGCCGAGCCGGCCCGTGCGGCCACAATCGCGTCCGCGACCTCGCCCGGGACGCCACACACCTCGGCGATGGCCGACGCCGGGGCGTTGTTCAGGTCGACAAGGCCGCCGTCGTCGTAGTCGCGGGTCAGATCCGGGCGCCCGATGCGCAGCTCGCGGGCCAGCAGCGGGTCGTTCGCCGCCAGCTTCCTGGCTTCCGCTCGACGTGCCCGCGCGGCGAGTGCCGTTCTGACCGCGGGATCGAGCTGCGGAGGCTCGGCCGGGCGGCGCAACGACGCGAGCAGTGTGCAGCCGCCGATCACGGTGCCGAGTGCGAGCAGGCCGCCCAAGAAACTGATCGTGCCGCCGCTGGCGTTGCCCTGGCCGTCGGTCGGTGTCATCCCGAGCAGCACGTAGATCACGACATCGAGCGCACCGAAGATGCCGGCGAGCCAGCGCGCGTACGCGGTTTTGAGGCGGGTGGCGGCATGCAGGAACGGCACCCACGCGAACAGACCGGCGGTGCCGATCGTGACGACGTAGTACCACCACCTCGAGCCCAACGAGGCAGGCGCTGCCACCGGCGGCCCGTGCTCGTCCATCGCCCCTCCTCCGGCTGCCGAAGCTGGTTATCTCATCGGCCGAACCGGGCATTCGTTACACCGGCTCGACGGCCGCTCCTGTCCGCGCGGCTCACGAAAATGCCAAGCGGAGGCATTTTCCTACCCGCGTTGCCGAAAATCGTGGAAACAATTCACGGTGCCGGTCCGGCTATTCTCGGGCGGGTGAGCATTTCGCGCGGTTATGTCGTGACCGTCATTGTGGTCGCCGTCGTCTACTATGGTGCCGCGCTGCTCGGTCTCCGGCTCGCGCTGGTGAGCGGGCAGGTCTCGCCGCTGTGGCCGCCGACCGGCATCGCGCTCGCGGCATTGCTGCTCAAAGGGCCGCACATCTGGCCCGCGATCCTGCTCGGCGCACTCGCCGCGAACGTCACGCTGGGTCCGTCCACATTCGCTTTACTGATCATTATCGTCGGAAACACGATCGCTCCGGTCACGGCTTATTTCCTGCTCAAGGCCGTACGTTTCGACAACGACCTGAACCGCCTCCGGGACGTGCTCGCGCTGGTGTTTCTCGGCGCGTTCACCGGAATGCTGGTCAGTTCCTCACTGGGCACGCTCGCCCTCGCCGTCGCCCACGACCAGGGCAGCAGCACACTGGCGACGTGGTCGGTGTGGTGGACCGGCGACGCGATGGGTGTCCTCACCGTGACCCCGCTGCTGCTCGTCGCGCGCCGGATCCGGTTTCCGTTCCGGGTCCGGCCCGCACGCGTCGCCGAGGCCTCCGCTCTCTTCCTCGGCACCGCGGGCGTCGGCGTGTTCGTCGCCAACACCTCGGCCACGCTGCTGTTCCTCGTGTTCCCTTTCCTCATCTGGGCGGCGCTGCGCTTCCAGCAGGCGGGCGCGATCCCCTGCGCGCTCACCGTTTCGACGATCGCGATCATCGCCGCGTCCCACAACAGCGGCCCGTTCGGCGACACCAGCCTCACGGTGAAAATGATCGTGCTCCAGGCCTTCAACGGCTGCGTCGTGCTCACAGCGCTCGTACACGCCGCGGTCACGGCCGGCCGCAACCGGGCGCAACGCGACGTCGAGGATGCCTGCGCCCTGCTCGCGGACGCCGTCAACGCACTCGACCGCGGCAAACCCCTGCAGGGGCAGCTGCTGCACGCGGTCGAACGCGCCCGCCGGCCCCCGAGATCATGAATCGAGGAAACTGTCGATGTGGCGCCACGTCGTGCCGCGCGCGCGGCGTCCGGTCAGCACACCGAGGTGCCCGCCCGGCGCCGATTCGAAGCGCACCACCGGGGCGTTCTCCAGCAGTCCGGTCAGCCGTTCCACGGCCCGGCGTGGCGCGATGGTGTCGTTCTCGCCGGCGATGATCAGCGTCGGCACCTTGACCTGTGACAGCGAGATGATCCGGCCGCCGAGGTCGACCGCGCCCTCGGCGAGGTCGTTCGCGCGGAAGAACCGGTGGTAGAGCTGGCCGAACGTGCGCCCGGGGTAGGCGATCATGTTGTCCATGAAGTGGTCGACCGCCTCGATCTGGGCCAGGAAGTCCCGATCGTCGAGATTGCGCAGGATCGCCAGCGGTTTCGTGATTTCCTTGTTGATTCCCGTCGCCCAGAACACCCGGCCGACCACATAGGACGGTGCGCCGCCGAAGAGCCGGTAGAACGGGGTCAGCAGATGCCCGCCGGTCGCCTCGACCAGCGGCCGGAACGGCGCGATCAGCGGGATCGCGGTGAAGTCGACCGGCGAGGCCACGGTCACGATCGACTCGATCGGCAGGCCGGCGTCGTTGGCCGCGGTCAGCAGCGAGAACAGCCCGCCGAGGCACCACGCGACCAGACGCACCGGCTGCCCGCCCGCGTCCTCGCTGACCTTGCGGATCGCCCTCGGCAGCACCTCGTACACCCAGTGCTCGATGCCCAGCGCACGGTCGGAGAACGCGACGTTGCCGTAGTCGACCAGGTACGTCCGGCGCCCGCCGTCGACGAGATGTTCGGCGAGACTGCAGCCGCGGCGCAGGTCGAAGCACAGCGCGGGTGCGGCCAGCGGCGGCACCAGCAGCACGGGCGGCCCGGACGCGTCCTCCTTCGGATTCATCCGGTACACCGACCGGTTCGGCCCCTGATCGATCAGCGACCGCGGCACCGGCCGCAGATCGGCCACCCCGCCCCGCATTTTCCCGACGACGTTCGCCGCGGCCGCCGCCATGCTGACCGGGGAATACGTGAACCTCAAGACCGCCGCACCTTCGCCTCGTACTCCGCACGCTGCGCCGAATGCGCTCGCATGAACACCTTATCCGCCCCGATCGCGCGCATGAACCATTCCGCGACCGCGCGTGGCACCAGCCTGCTCAGCCGCCCGGTCGCGTCCAGCGACCGCGGCACGAACACGTCGAACCTCGGTTCCCTGAGCGCGGCGACGATCGCGGTGGCCACGTCCTCGGCCCGCAGCGATTTGAACAGTTTCGTCTCGGGCAGCCCGCCCGCGAGATCGGTGCGCACCACCGCGGGCATGACGCACGAAATGTCCACACCGGACCCGCGCAGCTCCTGGCGGACCGCCTCCGACAGCCCCACGACGGCGTGTTTGGTGGCGCAGTACGTCGCGGCGCCGGGGAATCCGGCCTTGCCCGCCATCGACGCGACGTTGACGATGTGCCCCGCCGCACGCGGTCGCATCCGTTTGATCGCCTCGCGCGTGCCGTGGATGACGGCGTGCAGGTTGATCTCCACCTGGCGGACGGTGGCCGAATCGTCTTCGTCTTCCAGCGGCGCGAGCAGCATCACGCCGGCGTTGTTGATCAGTACGTCGATGGGGCCGAGGCGCCGCTCGACCTCGTCGAGGAACGCGCTGAACCGCTTGGTGTCGGTGACGTCCAGCGGGAGCGCGACGGTGTCGCCCCCGAGCTCGCCCGCCGTTTTCTCCGCCTGCACCTGGTCCAGGTCGCCGATCGCGACCCGTGCCCCCTCCCGCACCAGCGCGGACGCCGTGGTGGCACCGATGCCCTGCGCCCCTCCGGTGATCACGATGACCTTGCCCTGCAGCGTCTTTGCCATGCGGTCATCCTCTCCCGGAGGAGACGGATAAGCCAAGGCCCCTCAGGCGGCGAGGACGCAGGGGCCGGGCAAAAACGACCGATCACCTTCCGTATCGTCATGACCAGAGCAATCGATGGAGATCAAGCCCGTGGACAAGCGACATCAACATCGGAACTGGCGCTTCGGTCTGCTCGGCCGTTTCTCCGTGGAGGTGGACGGCCGGCCGCTGAGCCTCAACTCGGGGCTGAGCCGGACGCTGCTCGCCACACTGCTCGCCCATTCCGGTGAGGTGGTGCCCGCCGACCAGCTGATCGACGCCATCTGGGACCGGCAGCCCAAGAACGCCAGCAACAGCCTGCACGTGCTCGTCAAACGGCTGCGTACCGCGCTCGGCGATGCGGACCGGATCAGGGCCGAACCAGGCGGCTACCGCATCGTCGTCGAGCCCGGCGAGCTCGATCTGCACGAGTTCGCCCGTCTCGTCGAATCGGCTCGGCAGGCGCCCGACGAAAACGCCGAACGCCGGGACCTGGCCGCCGCGCTGGACCTGTGGAGCGACGAGCTGGCGCCCTCGCCGCTGGCCGAAGCCGACCGGCGGGACCTGGAGGACCGGCGGCTCACCTCGGTGAGCCGCCGCATCGAACTCGACCTGCGGGCCGGCCGCGAGTCCGACGCCGTGTCCGAGCTGCGCAGGCTGACCCAGCGCTACCCGCTGCGCGAACGGTTCTGGGCCCAGCTGATGCGGGCGCTGCACCAGGCGGGCTCGCAGGCCGAAGCGCTCGCGGTGTATGCCGACGCGCGGTCGGTACTGGCCGACGAGCTGGGTGTGGAGCCGGGCGCCGAGCTGCGCGAGCTGTACGCGGCGACGCTGGCCATGGACGAGGAAACCGAATGGCGTCCGGTATGTCAGCTTCCGCCGCGGCTGGACGATTTCGTCGGCCGCGAACACACCCTGGCGCGGCTGGAGAGCCTGCTCGAACCGGGTGACTCGCCGCGCGTCGTGGTGGTCTGGGGCCCGCCCGGCGTGGGCAAGAGCGCGCTCGCGATCCAGACGGCGCACCGGATGCGCCCCGCGTATCCGGACGGCCAGTGGTTCACCACCCTCTACGACCGGCATTCCGGCCGCGCGTCCGCGCACGAACTTCTGGAGGAACTGCTGCTCGCCGCCGGCATGCCCACCGGCGAGATCCCCGCGCAGACCGGTGCGCGGGCGGCCGCGCTACGGGCCCGGCTCGCCGACCGTCGCGTGCTGCTCGTGCTCGACGACGCCGCCGAGGCCGCACAGATCGCCCCGGCGCTGCCCGGTACGGGCGGGTGCGGGGTGCTGATCACGTCGCGCCGGTCGCTGCTGGACCTGCCGGTGGGGCGCAGGCTGCGGATCGATCCGCTCGGCGACGACAGCGGGATCCGCCTGCTCAACACCATGATCGGCGAGGACAGGACCGCCGCGGAGCAGGAGTACGCGGCGGAGCTGGTCCGGCTGTGCGGGGCGCTTCCGCTGGCCCTGCGCATCGCCGGGGCGAGGCTGTCGCTGCGGCCGGAGGCCCCGCTGAGCATGCTCGTCCAGCGGCTGCGCGACGAGCGCACCCGGCTGGACGAGCTGGCCGTCGAGGGCATGGAGGTGCGGGCGAGTCTGACGCTGAGCTACCAGGCGCTCGCGCCACCCGCCCGCGACGCGCTGCGCCGCACCGCGTTGCTGCCACGCACCGGTTTTTCGGCCGAGACGCTGGGCGTGATCACCGACGGCAGCGACGGTGAACGTCTCGCCGAGGCGCTCACCGCGCACGCGCTGCTGGAGCCGTGCGCCGAGGACGGCACCGGCATCAGCCGGTACCGCACCCACGATCTCGTCGCGCTCTACGCGCGGGACCTCGCCGGTGATGAGGACCAGCCCCGTGCCCTGCGCAGCCTGCTCGACCTGCTGCTCTTTCGCGCCGAGCAGGTCCACCGCGAGGCCGCCCGCTGGACCGAGGAGCTGCCGCCCTACCGGCGACCCGGCGCGCACCTGCCCGATCTGCGCCTCTCGCCACTGCCGTGCCCGGCCGCGGACTGGGCTCGTTCCGAACGCGATCTGCTGCTGTCGGCGATCAACCAGGCCTGTGCCGCCGGATGGCTTGCCGACGCCGCCCGGCTCGCCGATCTGGTCGTTCCCGTGCTGCATCTGGAAGGCGGCTTCGACCAGCTCGCCGCGGTCCGGCGCCGGATCGCGGAGACGGCACGGGCCGCGGGAGACGAACTGGTCGCGTGGCGTGCCGAGTACGGGCGCGCGGAGGCTTCACTGTCGCAGGACGTGGCCGAATCCGAGCGCACCTGGGTCGCCTGCGCCGAGGCGTTCGAACGGCTGGGGGCCATCTCGGAACTGGTCTACAGCCTGACCGGCGTCGCGTTCAGCAGGCTCATGCGCGACGAACCCGATATGGAGACCGCGCAGCGCGCGCTGGAGATCGCCGAGAACGGCACCGACCGCATCGCCTACTGCACGGCCAGCCGGACGCTGGCGCAGACGCTCCAGCAGTGCGGTCGCACGAGCGAGGCGGTGTGGCTGCTGAAGAAGGTCAGCCGCGAGGCGGCGCGGCTGAGCATGCCCTCGGTCCACGCGGGACTGCTGCGGGAGCTGGCTCGGGCGAGCCTGCGGCTCGGCGACGTCGAAACCGCGACGGCCGCCTGTGAGCAGGCCGCACCGATGCTCGCCGACAACCCGCACGAGGTCGGCTGGCTGATGCAGCTCCGCAGCCGGATCGCGACCGCGCGGGGCGATTACGCCGACGCCGCCGCGCACGCACGCCGCTCCCACGAGATCTTCACCGGCCTCGGCGACCGCCGGGCCGCGACGACGTCGCTGATCTGGCTGGCCGACGCGCTGTGGCACAGCGGTGAGCGTCACGAGGCGACCGCGCTGGCCGCACAGGCCCGCGACGCGCTGCGCGCCATGGGCTCGACGATCTGGGCCTCCCACGCCGAGCGGATCCTCGCCGAGGCGGCCAAGACCGCCTGATGTCAGCGCCGTGTCAGCGGCGCCTTGCCACCATGGTGGTCTTGGCTGGACCGCACCTGGGGGTCGGCCCAGCTGGACGCGAGTGAGGCGGCGCCGCCGCTGTCGTCGCCGAACTCGGGCTCACGCAACGCCCAACTCGCGTGCGATCAGCATGCGCTGGATCTCGCTCGTGCCCTCACCGATCTCCAGGATCTTCGCGTCCCGGTAGAAGCGGCCGACGGGGAACTCGTTCATGAACCCGTACCCGCCGAAGATCTGGGTCGCGTCGCGCGAGTTGTCCATCGCGGCGTTGGACGCGAGCAGCTTCGCGATCGAAGCCTCCTTCTTGAACGCCTCGCCGCGCAGCATTTTCGACGCCGCCGCGTAGTAGGCCAGTCGCGCACTGTGCGTGCGGGCCTCCATGTCGGCGATCTTGAACTGGATCGCCTGGTAGGTGCCGATCTGGTGGCCGAACGCCTCGCGCTCGCGCACGTAGCGCACGCATTCGTCCACACAGCCCTGCGCGAGACCGACGCTCAACGCCGCGATCGCGACCCTGCCCTCGTCCAGAATGGACAGGAACTGGGCGTATCCGCGGCCGCGCTGCCCGAGCAGGTTCTCCGCCGGCACCCGGCAGTCCGAAAACGACAGACCGTGCGTGTCGGAGGCGTTCCAGCCGACCTTGGAGTACTTGGGCTCCACCACGAAGCCCGGTGTGCCCGAGGGCACGACGATCGCGGAGATCTCCTTGCCGCCGTCGGATTTGCGGCCGGTGACCGCGGTGACCGTGACGATGCTGGTGATGTCGGTGCCGGAGTTGGTGATGAACGACTTGCTGCCGTTGATCACCCACTGGTCGCCGTCGAGCTTGGCCGTGGTCCTCGTCGCGCCCGCGTCGGAACCGCCGCCGGGTTCGGTGAGGCCGAAGCCGCCGAGCGCCTCACCGGCGCACAACGCGGGCAGCCAGCGTTGCTGCTGTTCCTTGCTGCCGAAGCGGTAGAGCGGCATCGCGCCGAGCGACACCCCGGCTTCGAGCGTCACCGCGATCGAGGAGTCGACGCGCGCGAGTTCCTCCAGCGCCAGGCACAGCGCGAAGTAGTCACCGCCCATCCCGCCGAGTTCCTCGGGGAACGGCAGGCCGAACAGCCCCATCCGGCCCATCTGCGCGACCAGGTCGTAGGGGAATTCCTCGCGCTCGTAGAAGTCCCCGATGACCGGTGCGACCTCGTTCTGGGCGAAGTCGTGCACGGTCTTTCTGAGTGCCTCGTACTCTTCGCCGATCCTGAAGTCGATCATTTTTCCTCCACGGGGGTGACCACGGCCAGGGTTTCGTCCAACGCGACCTGCTGACCCGCCTGCACGCGCACTTCGCTCACCACACCGTCGACCGGCGCCACGACGGTGTGTTCCATCTTCATGGCCTCGACGACGACCAGCGGCGTTCCGGCGCTGACCGTCTCCCCCATTGCCGCCTTCACGACCAGCACCACGCCGGGCATCGGGCTCACCACAGGCCCGCCCTCGGCCGTCTCGCCGTGGGTGGCCAGCAGGTTCGGGCGTTCGCCGATCGCGACGCACCGACCGTCCCTGGCCAGCCAGAGATCTCCGTCGAGCGCCCGCCGGTAACGGCGGAACTCTCCGGCATACCGCACTTCCAGCTCGTCTCCGGCGTGGCGTGCGGAGACCTGGACCGGGACGCCGTCGTTCACGGTCACCGAGGCCGCGTCCGGCAGGCCCTCGACCCGCACGAGCGCCTCGGTGTCCCCGGCCTTCAGCCGCAGTGTGACCCCGCCCCTGCCGCCGAGCCGCCAGCCGTTGGGCACCTCCCACGGGTCCACAACGGACTTGCGCGGCATGAGCCCGAGCAGCCGGTCCAGCGCGGCGGCGACGAAGAACTCCTCGTCCACGCCCTGCGGCACGAGCTGGTCGAGTTTGCGTTCCACGAGCCCGGTGTCCAGCTGTCCACTCCGGACTTCCGCATCGGTGATCAAGGCGCGCAGGAAGGACACGTTGGTGGTCAGGCCGAGCACCGCGGTGTCGGCCAGTGCGCGGTCGAGCTTGTGCAGGGCCGAGGTCCGGTCCGGCCCCCACGCGATCACCTTGGCGAGCATCGGGTCGTAGCTCGAGCCGACGGTCACGCCTTCGGACAGCCACGAGTCCACGCGCACCCCGGAGGGCTCGTGCAGGCCCAGCACCTGACCGCCGGTGGGAATGAACCCGCGCGCCGGGTCCTCGGCGTACACGCGGGCCTCGACCGCGTGCCCGTTGAGCCGGATGTCCTCCTGAGTCAGCGAAAGCGCCTCACCGGCGGCGACGCGGACCTGCAACTCCACCAGGTCCAGGCCGGTCACCAGTTCCGTGACCGGGTGCTCGACCTGCAGCCGCGTGTTCATCTCCATGAAGAAGAACTCGCCGGGCGCCTTGGCCGAGACGATGAACTCGACGGTGCCCGCGCCCGTGTAGCCGACCGAGCGCGCGGCCTCGGCCGCGGCGGCGCCCATCCGCTGCCGGGTGGGCTCGTCGAGCAGCACCGACGGGGCCTCTTCGATGATCTTCTGGTGGCGCCGCTGCAGGCTGCATTCGCGCTCGCCCAGGTGCAGCACGGTGCCGTGCCCGTCGGCGAGCACCTGGATCTCGATGTGCCTCGGGTCGGTGACGAAGCGTTCGAGCAGCAGCCGGTCGTCGCCGAACGCCGTCCTCGCCTCGCGCTGGGCGGACTCGACGGCCGCGTCGAGGTCCGCCGGGTCGGTCACCAGCCGCATACCCTTGCCGCCACCGCCCGCGGACGGCTTGAGCAGCAGCGGGTAACCGACCTCGGCGGCCGCCTTCGCGAAGTCGCCCACATCGGACTGCCCGGGTACCACCGGGACGCCCGCCGCGGACACCGTCGCCTTCGCGTGGATCTTGTCGCCCATCGCCTCGATCGCCTCGGCGGGCGGGCCGATGAACACCAGGCCGGCGTCCGCGCAGGCGCGGGCGAAGCGGGCGTTCTCGGCGAGGAAACCGTAGCCGGGGTGCACGGCCTGCGCACCCGACGTGCGCGCCGCCTCGACGATGTCCTCGATGGACAGATAGTTGGAGATCTCCAGCGCGACGTCGGCCTCCCGCACGTGGCGGGTGCCCGCGTCCGTCGACGTGTACACCGCGACAGCACGGATTCCCATGCGCCGCAACGTGTTCATCACCCGGACGGCGATTTCGCCCCGGTTCGCGACCAGCACCGTGTCAAACATGATCACATCCGGAAGACGCCGTAGCCGACAGGTTCCAGCGGCGCGTTCGCCGCGACGGACAACGCGAGGCCGAGCACCGTGCGGGTTTCCGCCGGGTCGATCACGCCGTCGTCCCACAAGCGGGCCGTCGAGTAGTACGGACTGCCCTGCTCCTCGTACTGATCGCGAATCGGCGCCTTGAACGCCTCCTCGTCCTCGGCGGACCATTCGCCGCCGCGCGCTTCGATCGAGTCACGGCGCACGGTCGAGAGCACCGACGCCGCCTGCTCGCCGCCCATGACCGAGATCCGCGCGTTGGGCCACATCCACAGAAACCGCGGCGAATACGCGCGGCCGCACATCGAGTAGTTGCCCGCGCCGAACGAACCGCCGATGATCACCGTCAGCTTCGGCACACGCGCGCACGCGACGGCGGTGACCATCTTCGCGCCGTGCTTGGCGATGCCGCCGGCCTCGTAGTCCTTTCCGACCATGAAGCCGCTGATGTTCTGCAGGAACACCAACGGGATCGAGCGCTTGTCGCACAGTTCGATGAAGTGCGCGCCCTTCATCGCGGACTCGGCGAACAGCACGCCGTTGTTGGCGATGATGCCGACCGGATGCCCGTGGATGCGGGCGAAACCGGTGACCAGCGTGGTGCCGTACTCCTTCTTGAATTCGGCGAACCGGCTGCCGTCGACGACGCGCGCGATGACCTCGCGGACGTCGTAGGGCGTGCGCGAGTCGGTGGGCACCGCGCCGTAGAGCTGACCGAGGTCCACCGCGGGTTCCTCGACGGGCAGCACGTCCCACGGAGTGGGAGTGCGCGGGCCGAGTGTGGACACAATGGAGCGGACGATCTTGAGCGCGTGCGCGTCGTCGGTGGCGAGGTGGTCGGTGACGCCGGACTGGCGGGAGTGCACGTCGCCGCCGCCGAGTTCCTCGGCCGTGACGACCTCGCCGGTCGCGGCCTTCACCAGCGGGGGGCCGCCGAGGAAGATCGTGCCCTGGTTGCGGACGATCACCGCCTCGTCGCTCATCGCCGGGACGTACGCGCCGCCCGCAGTGCACGAGCCGAGCACGGCCGCGATCTGCGGGATGCCGCGCGCGGACATCGTGGCCTGGTTGTAGAAGATGCGCCCGAAGTGCTCGCGGTCGGGGAACACGTCGTCCTGGCGGGGCAGGAACGCGCCGCCGGAGTCGACAAGGTAGATGCACGGGAGGTTGTTGTGCAGCGCGACTTCCTGCGCGCGCAGGTGTTTCTTGACCGTCATCGGGTAGTAGGTGCCGCCCTTGACGGTCGCGTCGTTCGCGACGATGACGCATTCGCGGCCGGAGACGCGGCCGATGCCGGTGATGATCCCGGCCGCGGGCGCCTCGTCGTCGTAGAGCCCGTTGGCCGCCAGCGGGGAGAGCTCCAGGAACGGAGAGCCCGCGTCGAGCAGGGCGTCGACCCGGTCGCGGGGCAGCAGCTTGCCGCGCTCCACGTGCCGCGCCCGGGCCTTCTCGGGCCCGCCGAGGCGCGCCGCGGCGAGTCGTTTGTGCAGGTCCTCGACCAGTTCCGCGTGCGCCGTCACGTTGTGCGCGTACGCGTCACCCCGCACGTCCACGGAGCTGGAGAGCGCCGGTGTGTCCATACCCACCCACGTTAGTCGTCGTTAACTTCACCAGCGATGTTAACGACGACTAACGTAGGTGTCCAGCCCCTCCCCGCGAGTCGGGCCTTCCGCGCGGCCGAGTCGGGCTTTCCCTGCGGCCGAGTCGAGCCCGCCGCGCAGCCGAGTCGGGCCTTCCGTGCGGCTGAGTCGGGACTTCCGCGCGGCCAGGTTGAGCCTTCCGCGCGGCCGAGTCGGGATCAGAAGGCAGCGGTGAAGACCGGGTAGTAGCCGGACGCCTGACCCGCCGCCGTCGGGTGGTAGGACTCGTCGACCGGCCAGGTGACACTGTGCAGCCACGGCGAACCCGAGCAGATCTCGTGTCCGGTGAACGCCGAACGGACGTCGGCGAACTTGAAGCCGGCGTTGGCGGCCCGCTTCGCGATCACGGTGTCGAGCGCGTCCGCCCCGCCGTTGATGTAGCCGCGCGAGGTGTCCGACAAGCCGACCGAGCACGAGCCGCCGATCTTGTAGAAGTGCGGGTACCCGAGCACCACCACGTCGGCGTTCGGCGCCTTGCTCGCGATCGCGTCGTACACCTTGTCGAGCAGGGCGGGCAGCGAGTTCTCCACGAAGTTGACCGCGTTGTCGATCGCCGTCTTGCAGCCGGAATCACCCTGCAGGATGCAGTCCTGCATCACGGTGGAGAACCCGGCGTCGTTGCCGCCCACAGTGATCGACACGAGACCGGTGCGCGAGCTGAGCGAGCCCAGCTGGTTGTTGAGCACGTCCGTGGTCTTCGCGCCCGAGCAGGCCTGGAAGCTCAGGGACGCGCTGGACTTGCTCGCGTACAGGTAGGGGTAGGCGTTGGCGCTGCGCTTGCAGGCGCTGTCGTCGAGATAGGAGCCGGCACCGACCCCGGAGGAGTAGGAGTCGCCGAGTGCGACGTAGCTGACGGTCGCCGCCTGCGCGGACGTGGTGAGCCCCAGCGTCGCCAGAGCCGCGACGACGAGGACGGACAACGTTCTCAACACCGGGAACCCCTCTCGTTTGTGATCAACCACATAGATCACTACCAGGGTTCTTTCCGACTTTGACCCCTATTTAGTAGGCAAGTTGACAACGAAACGTGAAACCACGGCCGTCCGGCGAACGTAGCTCGCCTGCGGTTGCCCAGCCTTCTTTCGATCGGACTGGTGCGTGACCCGCTAGCATGGCCGACGTGGCAAGCCCTACCCCGCTGGTGAACGGCGAGAAAGCAAGCCGTCGTGAGCAGATACTGGCGGCGGCCGCCGAGCTGTTCGCCCGGCACGGCTTCCACGGCGTCGGCATCGACGACATCGGCGCGGCCGTCGGCATCTCCGGGCCCGCGCTGTACCGGCATTTCCGCAGCAAGGACGCCATGCTCGGGGAGATGCTGAACTCCATCAGCCACTACCTGCTCGACGGCGGGACGGCACGCGCGGACGCCACCGAGGATCCCGAGCTGGTGCTGGCCGAGCTGGTCGACTTCCACGTGAACTTCGCCCTGACCCAGCCGTCGCTGATCACGGTGCAG
This sequence comes from Amycolatopsis acididurans, assembly GCF_012328925.1. GTDB lineage: Bacteria > Actinomycetota > Actinomycetes > Mycobacteriales > Pseudonocardiaceae > Amycolatopsis_E > Amycolatopsis_E acididurans. The sequence continues at coordinate 19,005 of NZ_JAAXLS010000048.1, read as the reverse complement.
GAGCGCAACCTCGCGAACCTCACCGATGTGGACCGCAAGCAGGTGCGCGCGTTGCAGCGCCGGTACGTCGAGGTGTGGGTCCGCGCGATCTGTGACGCGGTGCGTGGCGTGAGCGAGCGGCAGGCACGCTCGGCAGCTCACGCCGTGTTCGGTTTGATCAACTCGACGCCGTACAACCGCTATCTGGATGACACCGAGCTGGCCGATCTGTTGCGACGGCTCGCGTTGGGCGCGCTCCACTCATTGGGGTAGCCCCAAAATCCGCGCGTGTGGTGTTGGATGGAACGCGTGAGCGACGAGCAGCAGAACCTCGTGACGAAGGCGCAGCGTGCCCTCGTCGCGATGCGGCTCGGCCGGGACGACGAGGCACTCGATCAGGTGGCGCCATCGGCGGCGGACGAGCCGGATCGCACCGCCGAGATGCGTGAGCTGATGCTGCTGCTGTTCGGCGAGTGCAGCACGATGGTGTCGGTGCTCGGCGACGGCGGCAGTGCCCCGGTGAAGGTCCAGGTGTTCGACGAGGCGGGTGAAGAGGTCCCCATCGACGAGGCCGACCCACCCGTGCGCACCGCGGTCCGCACCCTGCTCGCCGAGGTCCACGGCAACACCGAGGCCGCGGAGGAACAGGTCGAGATCGCGCTGGCGAGCGCCGCCCCCGACGAGGTCGACAGCCTGGTCCTGCAGGCCCTCCGCTGGACGATCCGCCTTTCCGCGGAATGCCTGGACCGCGACCTGCCGCTGACCGACTGGGTGTACGAGGCACTGGCGGATTAGGGCATTTGACGGCTTCGCCGGGTACCCGCTACCCCAGCAATGCCTTGATCAGGGCGGCCACCTGTGGGGTTTCGATCAGGAACGAGTCGTGGCCGTAGGGCGAGGAGATCACCGCCGCTTCACCCGCGCCGGGGATGCCTGCCGCCAGGTCGCGTGCCTGGTAGAGCGGGTAGAGCCGGTCGCTGTCCACGCCGGCCACGATCGTCCGCGCGCTCACGCGGGAGAGTGCTGCGCCGACGCCGCCCCGGTCGCGGCCCACGTCGTGCGAGTTCATCGACTCCGTCAGCAGCAGGTAGCTGTTGGCGTCAAAGCGCCGCACCAGCTTGGCCGCGTGGTGGTCCAAATAGGACTCGACGGCGAAACGCCCGTCGCCTTGCGGGGTGCGCCCGAAGCGCTGCACCAGCTCCGCCTCACCTCGATACGTGACGTGCGCGATCCGCCGCGCCACGCCCAGTCCGGCGTGTGGCCCGGCACCGGGCGGCGCGTCGTAGTAGTCGCCGCCACGCCAGCCGGGATCGGACCGGATCGCGTGTAGTTGCGGTGCGGCCCAGGCGATCTGGTCCGCCGAGGACGCCGCGGGCGCGGCCAGCACGAGCAGTGACGCCACCCGCGCGGGCAGCGAAACGGCCCATTCGAGCGCACGCATCCCGCCCATCGAACCGCCGAGCACCAGCGCCCACCGGTCCACACCCAGCGCGTTGGCCAGCGTCTGCTCCGAGTGCACCTGGTCTCGCACGGTGATCGACGGAAACCGGCTCCCCCACGGCTTTGCGTCCGGGGCGAGCGAGGCCGGGCCTGTGGAACCCTGGCAGCCGCCGAGCACGTTCGGGGCCACCACGAACAACTCATCGGTGTCCAGTGCCCGGCCCGGCCCGATCAGTCCGTCCCACCAGCCTGCCGTCGGATGACCCGGCCCCGCCTCGCCGGCCGCGTGGCTGTCCCCGGTCAGGGCGTGCTGGACCAGTACCGCGTTCGAGCCGTCCGCGTTGAGCGTTCCCCAGGTTTCGTAGGCCAGTTCGAAGTCCAGCGTCCCCCCGGCTTCCAGCCGCAACGAGGACCGCACCCACTGCCGACGGCCCGCCGGATCCCCGGCGGGCCAGGCGCCGGTGACGGGGACGCGATCGGGTGCTGCCGTCACAGAGCCGCCTTGGCCAGGTGCGCGCATCCGATGCCCACGGTCGTCATGCCCATCGACGCTAACCACGACGCGGGCCGTGCCCAACCGCTCTCAGCCCGTGATATAACTTGATTTCCAAGTCTCTTAGTTTCTAAGATATTTAGCAAGGGAGGTTTCACGGGCAAAGGGGTAGCTCATGAGGAAAGAACAGGCGGACGTTCTCGTCGTCGGCGCCGGGCTGGGCGGACTGACCGCGTCGATGTTCCTGGCACAGCAAGGTGTCCGGGTGGTCACCGTCGAACGGCATCCGGGCACGTCCCCGCACCCGCGGGCGTCCGGGCAGAACCCGCGCACCATGGAGCTGTACCGATGGGCGGGCATCGAGGGCGACGTGCTCGGCGTCAGCGAACGCGCGTCGCAGGGGCTGCGGATCACGATCGCGGCGAGCCTCGCCGGGCAGGTGTTCCACCGGATACTGGAGGACGCGTCGGAGATCGACCTCGGCGTCGCCGCCGGCACACCGTGGGGCATGGCCGGACAGGACGTGGTGGAGCCGATTCTGCTCGCCACAGCGGAAAAATCGGGCGCACAGGTACGTTTCTCCACCGCGTTGGCGTCGTTCGAGCAGGACAGCGAGGGGGTCACCGCCGTCGTGACGCCGGAGGACGGGGAACCGTACGAGATCCGGGCACGCTACCTCGTCGCGGCGGACGGCGGGCGCGGTCGCGTGCGCGAGTGGCTCGGCATCGGCTGCGACGGCATCGGCGCGATCGCCAAGTCGATCGGGGTCGTGTTCGACGCCGATCTCGGCGACCGGCTCAAGCCCGACCTCACCGACCTCTACTACCTGCGAAATCCGGACTTCACGGGTGCGCTGGTCAACACCGACGTGCCCCGCCGCTACGTGTTCGCCGCCGACTGCGAGCCGGAGGAGACCGTCGCCGACTTTTCGCACGACCGGCTCCTGCGGCTGATCCGGATCGCGACCGATCTGCCCGATCTGGAGCCCGGGATCCGCTGGGTCGGCACGTGGGAGATGGCCGCGCGCATCGCCAGGAAGTTCCACTCGGGCCGGGTCTTCCTCGTCGGGGACGCCGCCAAGGTCACCCCGCCGACCGGGGTATGGGCGGCAACACCGCGGTCGGCGACGGGCACGACATCGCGTGGAAGCTCGCGACCGTCGTGCGCGGCGAGGCGGGCCCGGAACTACTGGACACCTACGAGGCCGAGCGCAGGCCGGTCGCGCAGATCGTCGTGGACACGTCGCTGCACAACGCGAAGCAGCGCATGTTCCCCGACCTCGACCTCACCGGTGTCGGCGCACCGGTCGACCCGATCGAGATCGCGCTCGGGTTCCGCTACCGATCGACCGCCGTGCTCGCCGACGACGAGGACCCCCGCCCGACGGAGAACCCGAACGAGCCGAGCGGACGCCCGGGTTTCCGCGCGCCGCACGTGCCGATCGTGACCGGCGGCACCGCGCGGTCCACTGTGGACCTGCTCGGCCGTGGGTGGCTGCTGCTGGCGAACGGGCCCGGCTGGCGGCAGGCCGAGGTACCGGCGCTGGAGGCGGGGGTGGACTTCCGGGATCCGCACGACGTGTTCGCGGCCCGGTACGGCCTGCGGCCGGGCGGCGCGAGCCTGATCAGACCGGACGGGATCGTGGCGTGGCGCTCGCCGGGACCGGTCGCTGACGCCGCCACCACCGTGTCGGGCGTGCTCGATCAACTGCTGCACCGGTAGCGGCCGTATGCTGCGGAAATGGTCTCCGTCCGCAGCGTTGTCGACCGGGTCGGGCCGACACTGCTGCACGCGGTGTCGGTGCCCGGCGTGTGCCCCCAGGTCTCGGATGTGGTGATCGCCGAGCCGGGCGCCGGCACGCACATCGCGGCGGGCGACCTCGTGCTCGGTGTGTCGATCGCGGAGTCGGACGCGGCTGTCGCGCTGGTGCGTCACAGCGCCGAGCGCGAGGCCGCCGCCGTACTGCTCAAACCCCCGGTCACGCAGAAGACCGCCGTGCGCCGGGCGGCCCGCTCGGCGGGCATCGCACTGGTCGAGGTCCGTCCGGCCACCGCGTGGGCACAGCTGGTCTGGCTGCTGCGCACGGTTCTCGACGCGGCCGAGGACACGATCGACGAGGACGAGCAGGGCTCCGGTGACCTGTTCCGGCTGGCCGACGCGGTCGCCGCGGTGGTCGACGCGCCGGTCACGATCGAGGACACCAACTCGCGGGTGGTCGCCTACTCGGCCCGCCAGGACCTCACCGACCCGGCACGCGTGTCCACGATCATGGGCCGCCGCATCCCGGACGACGTGCTCGCGAAATTCCGTTCGCGCGGGGTGTTCCGGGAGCTCTCCCGCGGACGGCAGACGATTTTCGTTCCCGCGCAACGGGATGGCACGCTGCCCCGGCTGATCGTGCCGATCCGGATGGGCGGCGAACTGCTGGGCTCGATGTGGGCGGTGGTCACCGGACCGGTCTCCGACGAGCGCGCCGCCGCGTTCGCCGACACCGCTCCCGTGGTCGCACTGCATCTGCTGCGGCGGCGGGCACACGCCGACGCCCGGCGCCGCGCTTCCGCCGAACTGCTGCGTGCCGTACTGGAAGGAAAAGTGGGGCCACGCAAGGCGATCGCGGAGCTGGAGCTGAGCGACGAACCGCATCGCGTCGTGGTCATCGAGACGCCGGGCAGCGACACACCCGACGCCGAGGGCATGCGGCTCGCGTTGCTGGAGAGGATTTCCCAGGGCATCGGCAGGCGGCCGGTGGTGACCGAACTCGGTGCGGCGCTGTACGCGGTCGTGCCCGAGCGCGCTGGTCCCGGTTCGTGGGCGGAGCTTCGGGCCGCGTTCGGTGAGTTGAAGGAGAAGTCGCGGCCACGGGTCGCCGCGGGCGCGCCGGTGGAGATCGCCGAACTGGCGCGTTCCCGTTCGCAGGCTGAGGAAACGCTCGGCCTGCTGCGGGCGGGGTTGCTGCCGGGGCACGTCGGCAGCTTCGACGACCTGTGGACCGCGCTGATCCTGCACCGCGCGGCGACTGCGGCAGGCCCGGCGAGGGTCACCGAACTGGGGCCGCTGGAGCGTTTGCGGGCACACGATCAGGCCAACCGCACCGGCTATGTCGACACGCTCTACGAATGGCTGCGGTTTCCGGGCGATCCGCGTGCGGCGGCCAAGGCGTTGCGCATCCATCCGAACACGTTTCGCTACCGGATGCGCCGGTTGCTGGAACTGGTCCCCCTCGATCTGGACGATCCTGATGTCCGGTTGGCCCTGATCACCCAGCTGGTCGCGCTTCGATGGTCGTGATCGCCGCTAGCATTGTGAAATGTTCGAGGGGACGGTGGCCGGGCTGAATCGCTGGCCGGTGAAGTCGCTGCGCGGTGAGCGGGTGGCCGCGGCACGGTTCGACGATCGCGGCATGGCGGGCGACCGCGCGTTCGCGTTGATCGATCAGCGGGACAGGCGCAGGGGCAGTGTGCTCACGGTCCGGCAGAACCCCGCCATGCTGACGTGGCGCAGTTTCTACGACGACGAGCCGGTGGCCTACTCGGCTCCGCCGGCCCTGCGGGGACCCGACGGAACGAAGTGGTCGTGGACCGATCCCGGCGTGGCAGGCGCGTTGTCGGCCTCGCTCGGGATACCGCTGGAACTGCGCGCCGCCGACGGTATGCAGGACCGCGGGCCGACGGTGCTGGTGACGTTCGAGGCGTCCCGCGTCGCGCTGGAACGGGAACTGGGCGCGCCGGTGGACCTCGACCGTTTCCGCACGAACATGCATCTGGAGCTGGACGCGCCCGCGTTCGCGGAAGAGGACTGGGGCGAGGACACGAGGATCACCGTCGGCGAGGTGGAACTGACCGCGACCGGCAAGAACTCGGGTCCTTGCATCCGCTGCGCCGTGCCCAGCTGGGATGCGGCGGGCCGCGAGCGCTGGCCGAAACTGCAGACCTGGCTGATCGAGCAGCACGAGAACAAGTTCGGCATGATTATGCGTGTGACCCGCGCTGGCGTGGCGCGTGTCGGAGAAGCCGCCTCGGTTCAGCCGGTGCTGTAGCTGAAGTCCTTGGCACGCAGCGACCGCGGGCGGATTCCAAGCCATTCCACTTCCGGCTCCTCGCAGAGGTAGTGACGAGATCTCGGGCGCCAGCGCCAGCTCCGGTTCGCGGCGACGCGCGCGGGCAGCGGGCGCGCGAGGAAGGCGTCGACGTCGAACATCACACCACCAGCAACGTCTTCCCGAGCGTCGCGCGGGACTCGATCGCACGGTGGGCTTCTGCGGCCTGCTCGAGCCGGAAACGTTGCCCGATAACGGGTTTCACGTGTCCGGCCGCCGCTTCGGCGAGCACGCTCTCGGTGCACTCGCGCAATTCCTCCGGCGTGCCAAGCGGACCACGGTGCAGCCTCACGCCGCGGTCTGCGGCGTCCTCTTCGGATACTGGCGCCCACGCGCCGCTCGCGAGCCCGTAGCTGAAGAACCGGCCGCCACGCTCCAGCAGCCGGAACGACGTGGCGCCGGTTTGTCCGCCCACGCCGTCGAAAACGACGTCCACCGCGCCGACAGCGGCTCGCACGCGGCCGGGCCAGTCCGACCACGAGTAATCGATCGCATGGTCGGCGCCCAGTTCCTCGGCGAGCGAGACCTTCCCCGGCCCGCCCGCGACGGCGACCACCGTCGCACCGGCGTTGTGTGCCAACTGCACCAGCAGGCTGCCCACGCCGCCTGCCGCGGCTTCGATGAGCACCCGGTCACCCTCCCGCACCCCCGCGGCACGAATCAGCGCGGTGGCCGTGCGACCGTCGGCGAGCAGCGCGACGGCCTCGTCCAGCGGCACCGCGTCGGGTACGCCGAACGGCGCGGACGCGGGCACGACCACCCGCTCGGCGTACCCGCCAGAGCCGTTGCGGCTGGTCACGACCCGTTGCCCGATGAGCTCCCCGCCGGCTCCCTCTCCGGCGGCGAGCACCACCCCGCCGACCCCGTTTCCGGGAATGACGGGCAATTCGGGCCGAAACGGGCCGGTCCTGCCGGAACGCAGCTGCGTCTCGACGAACGTGATGTTGGCGAACGTCACGTCGATCAGCACCTCGCCCGGTCCGGCAACGGGTTCGGGGGCCTGCCCGGTCAGCAGATTGTCCGGCCCGCCGAACTCCTTCAACCACACGGCTCTCATGCGAACCAGCTTCCTACCTCGACCTAGGTGGAGGTCAACGCTGTGGTGCGAGAACCAGGTGAGCGCGGGAGGATTGTCGTGGGCGCACGATGACACCGCCATCCGGGTGGTTCACCGTGGTCACCACCACGCCCTAACAGCGAGCAGGAGGAAGTCGTGCGTATCGCCGTCCCCCGTGAGATCAAGAAGCACGAGTACCGGGTGGCGCTGACCCCGGCCGGAGTGCACGAGCTGACCCAGCACGGCCACGAGGTGTTCATCGAGACCGAGGCGGGCACGGGTTCGGCGATCAGCGACGACGAGTACATCTCGGCGGGCGCGAAGATCCTCGCCGGCGCGGACGACGTGTGGGCCGAGGGTGAGCTGGTGCTGAAGGTGAAGGAGCCGATCGCCGAGGAGTACCCGCGGCTGCGCGCAGGCCAGGTGCTGTTCACCTACCTGCACCTCGCCGCGGATCGTGCCCTCACGGACGCGCTGCTGAAGGCCGGCACGACGGCGATCGCTTACGAGACGGTGCAGACGGACAACGGCGCACTGCCGTTGCTGGCGCCGATGTCGGAGGTGGCGGGCAGGCTGGCTCCGCAGGTCGGTGCGTATGCGTTGATGAAGCCCAGCGGTGGCCGGGGCGTGCTGCCGGGCGGAGTTCCCGGTGTGCATCCGGCGAAGGTCGTCGTGATCGGCGGCGGTGTGGCGGGACTGAACGCGGCACGGGTCGCGCGGGGCATGGGCGCGGATGTCGAGATCCTGGACACCAACGTCGACCGCCTGCGGCAGATCGATCAGGATTTCGGCGGCCAGATCCACACGGTCACCAGCAATGCGTACACAGTGGATCATGCCGTGCGGGCGGCGGATCTGGTGATCGGCGCGGTGCTGATTCCCGGCGCGAAGGCCCCGAAGCTGGTCGGCAACGACTTGGTGAGCCGCATGCACAAGGGCAGTGTGCTGGTGGACATCGCGATCGATCAGGGTGGCTGTTTCGCGGACTCGCGCCCGACGACGCACGACGAGCCGACCTACCGGATCCACGATTCGATTTTCTACTGCGTGGCCAACATGCCGGGCGCGGTCCCGCGGACGAGCACCTACGCCCTGACCAACGTGACGCTGCCGTACGCCACGTCCCTGGCCGACAAGGGCTGGCACACAGCCCTGAAAACCAATCCAGCACTGGCAAAAGGCTTGAACGCCCACCAAGGCAGGTTGACCAACGGCCCCGTGGCCGAAGCGCACAACCTCCCCCACACACCAACCCGAACCGTCCTGCGATAAGCCGCCCCCAACCACCAACTCGCACGCACGGAAGGCTCAACTCGCGCACCCGGAAAGCTCAACTCGCGCGCACAGAAAGCTCAACTCGCGAGGCGGGTGGGGTGACGGAAAAGAAGGGGCGGCCCGCTCAACCAGCCTGGGGGTCACTGGGAGCGGGCCGCCAACAACAAGCTTAGGTGGTAAGTCCGGAGTTCGCTGCATGGGGCTCCGGTTTTGCTCAAAAATACTTCTTCACTGCCTGTACTCAACTGCCGTGAGTTAGTGACGAAGAGTGACGTTCGCCCCGCTGACCACGTCAGGGGCCCGGATAGGGCAGGATGGCCGCTGCGCAGATCATGACCTATCGCCGGATCAAGGGGGACCCATGCAGAACGACGGCAGTGGCCGCATTCTCGTGCAGAACCTCAGTAAGACGTTCGGTCCTGTCGCCGCCGTGCAGAACTTGAGCTTCGCCGTGGAGCCGGGCTCCGTGACCGGGTTCCTGGGGCCGAACGGTGCCGGCAAGACCACCACGTTGCGCATGCTGCTCGGGTTGGTGACGCCGACGGCCGGCAGCGCGACGATCAGCGGCCTTCCTTATCACCAGCTGGGCAATCCGGCTCGCGTGGTCGGGGCCGTGCTGGAGAACGAAGGCTTCCATCCGAAGCGGACGGCACGCAATCACCTGCGTGTGTACGCGGCGGCGATCGGGGTGCCGGACCAGCGTGCCGACGAGGTGCTGGCGCTGGTGGGCCTGGCGGGGGCGGCGAACCGGAAGCCGGGTGACTTCTCGCTCGGTATGCGGCAGCGGCTGGCGCTGGCGACCGCGCTGCTGGGCAACCCGCAGGTCCTGGTGCTCGACGAGCCGGCGAACGGACTGGACCCGGAGGGCATCCTGTGGCTGCGCAACTTCCTGCGCGCCTACGCCCGCGAGGGCCGCACCGTGCTGGTGTCCAGTCACCTGTTGTCGGAGGTCGAGCAGACCATCGACCAGGTCGTGATCATCAGCCACGGCATGACACGGTACTACGGTTCGCTGGAGCAGTTGCGCGGCTCCCAGCAGACCCGGGTGCTGGTGCAGGCCGCCGATCCGAACGCGTTGGTCAAAGCGTTGCAGGAGGCCGGTTACCCGCAGGTGGAGCCGACCCCGGACGGCCGGGTCGCGGTGGCAGGGGCGACGCGCCAGCAGATCGGTGACCTCGTGGCGCAGTCGGGCCTGGCGGTCTACGGCATGGAGGAGGACCGCGCCGATCTGGAGCGGCTGTTCTTCCAGCTGACCAACGGCGCCTACACCGGCGCCCCGATGCAGCAACAGCAGCAGTATCAGCCGCCGCAGCCGCCGCCCGGTGGTGGCTGGGGTCCGCCGCAGCCCGGCTACGGCCCACCGCAACAGCAGTATCAGGCGCCCCCGGGCTATCAGCAGCCCGGACCGCAGCAGGGTTGGGGAGGTCAGCGCTGATGGGCAGGTTGATCAACGCGGAGTTCCGCAAGACGCTGACCACCAAGAGCTGGTGGGGTCTGATGATCCCTGCGGTCGTCTTCGCGTTCGGTTTCGCGCTGGGCTGGGGCGCGTTCGCCAACAAGGTGGGCGACGTGCTGAGCAGCCGCGAGACACAGTTGATCGCGGAGGCGCTGGGCATCTCGACCGGCAATCTGCCGATGGGCCTCCTTGCGATCGGGCACGGCATCAACATCGGCCTGACGTTTCCGGTGATCTTCGGGGTGTTCGCGCTCGCCGGCGAGTACAGCAAGAAGACGATCACCACGACGTTCCTCACGGCGCCGAACCGGGTGTCCGTGCTGAGCGCGAAGATGATCACCTACTCGATCTGGGGCGCGATCTACGGCCTGATCGTGGCCGCGGCGTCGAGCCTGGGCATCGTCCTGACGGTGAACAGCGAGCGGCTGCCGACCGCGGGCCAGTGGCTCGGCGTCGTCGGGGCGGCCGTGCTGGCCGGGATCCTGGCCACCTTGTTCGGCATCGGTGTCGGCGCGGTGTGGAACAGCGTGGTCGGCAGCGTCATCACGCTGACGATCTACCTGCTGATCGTGGAGAACGTGCTGGTGCTGCTGTTCTACGGGCTGTGGCACGTCGACTGGCTCGGCGGGGTGCTGCCGAACGGCACGATGAACGGCATCGTGGGCGCGATCGGTGCGCAGGCGTTCGGCGCGGCCGGGGTGAAGGTGCCCGGGCTGGATCAGGAGACACAGTGGACGCTGCAGTACGTGGCCGGTGCGCCGGGTGCGTTCTCGTGGTGGGCCTCGGCGCTGGTGTTCCTGGCCTGGACCATGGTCTTCTTCGTCGGAGGCTGGATCTCCAACCAGCGTCGCGACATCACCTGAGCAGTTTGTCGGTGGTGCGGCATAGCCTGGCTGTGTGACTGCCGCACCCACCACCACCGTGCAACCGCATACCGGCTGGATTCGCAGACTGGGTGCCGCCTGCTGGCGGCACCCGGTTCTCGTTGTGCTGTCGCTCGCCGCCGCGGTGCTGAGCGTCGGGCTCCAGGCGGTGTCGCCGCTGCTGACCCGCTCCGCCGTCGACGACGCGGTGGCGGGGACCACGGCACGGCTCGGCCTGCTCGCCGGCGGTCTCGTCGCGGTGCAGGTGCTGATGTTCGCCACCGCGTTCGTGCGGCGCTACTTCGGTGGGCGGCTCGCCCTGGACGTGCAGCACGACCTGCGGCAGGCGGTGTTCAACGCGGTCTCGCGGCTGGACGGCGGCAAGCAGGACTCGCTGCGCACCGGCCAGATCGTGTCGCGGGCCATCACCGACCTGCAGCTGGTCGTGTCGCTGCTGATGATGACCCCGCTGTCGGCGGGGTCGGTGTTCTTCGCGTTGTTCTCGCTGGCCGCGATGCTGTGGATGTCGCCGCTGCTGACGGTGATCGCACTGGTCGTCGTCCCGGCCGTGGCGATCGTCGCGGGCGCGGCACGCAAGCGGCTGTTCCCGGCGACCTGGTCGGCGCAGCAGCGTGCCGCGGACCTCGCACAGCACGTCGAGGAGACGGTCACCGGGGTCCGCGTGGTCAAGGGCTTCGGCCAGGAGGCGCGCGAGGTCGCCCGGCTGGAGAAGGCGGCGAAGCGGCTGTTCGCGGAACGGTTGCGGGCGGCGCGGCTGTCGGCGATCCCGACGGCGACCACGTCGGCGCTGCCCGCGGCGGGGCAGGTCGCGGTGCTGGCGGTCGGCGGGATCCTCGCGCTGCGGGGCGAGGTCAGTCTCGGCACCTTCCTCGCGTTCGCCAGCTACGTCTCCGGTCTGGTCGGCCCGGCGCGGATGCTCTCGTCGCTGGTGGTGCAGGCGCAGCTGACCCGTGCGGGCGCGGACCGGGTGTACGAACTGGTCGACGCGCAGCCGGAGGTGCGTGACGCGCCGGACGCGGGCCCGCTGCCCGAGGGGCCGCTTTCCGTGCGGCTGGACGACGTGCGTTTCGGCTACACCCGGACGGAACCGGTGCTGAACGGTCTTTCGCTGGAGGCGAAACCGGGCGAAACGCTCGCGCTGGTCGGCACCGCGGGTTCGGGGAAGTCCACGATTTCCTTGCTGCTGCCCCGCTTCTACGACGTGCACGACGGTTCGGTGCGGGTCGGCGGCAAGGATGTGCGTGAGGTGCGGCTGGCCGAGCTGCGCAAGGCGATCGGTGTGGTGTTCGAGGAAGCGTTCCTGTTCTCCACGTCGATTCGCGAGAACATCGCCTACGGCAGACCGGACGCGAGCGAGGAGGAGATCGTCGCCGCCGCGAAGGCCGCCGAGGCACACGAGTTCATCTCGGAGCTGTCCGAGGGCTACGACACGATGGTCGGCGAGCGCGGCCTGACCCTCTCCGGTGGGCAGCGGCAGCGGCTGGGCCTGGCGCGGGCGCTGCTCACCGATCCGCGCGTGCTGATTCTCGACGACGCCACCTCGGCGGTCGACACGGTCACCGAGGCCGCGATCTACGAGACGCTGCGCACCGTCACGGCGACCCGCACCACGCTGCTGATCGCGCACCGGCGCTCCACGCTGGCACTCGCCGACCGGATCGCGGTGCTCGACTCGGGGCGGGTTGTCGACGTCGGCACCGCCGCGGAGCTGGAGGAACGCTGCCGGCTGTTCCGCGAGCTGGTCGCCGGGCCCGGCGAGGGTGTCGAGGAAGCGACGAAGTGCGACTGCGAGATGCGGCCCGACGGGATCACGCCCGAGCTGTGGCCGGACGTCGCGGAGGAAGCCGTTCCGGCGCAGCGGAGTGCGGCCCCGGCGATGGCCGCACGCGGCGCCGCTTCGCTGGATGCGCCGCCGACCGAGGAACTCCTCGAGGGCGTGCGGAAACTGCCGCCCGCGACCGACAGCCCGGAGGGCATGGGCGACGTCACCGCACCGGATCCGCGTTTCCAGCTCGGCCGGCTGCTGCGACCGGTGCGGCTGCTGCTGACGTCGGTGATAGTGCTGGTCGGGCTGGACGCGGTGGCCTCGATCGCGTTGCCCGCGCTGTACCAGCAGGGTGTCGACCACGGGGTGCGGCCCGGTGTGGAGGCGGTGGTGTGGCTGACGGCCGGGATCGGCGCGGCGCTGATCCTGCTGGACTGGGTGGTCATCTTCTTTCAGACCAGGGTGACGGCGCGCGCGGGCGAGTCGGTGCTGTACTCGCTACGGGTGCGCAGCTACGCCCATCTGCAGCGACTCGGCCTCGACTACTACGAGAGCGAACTGTCCGGCAAGATCATGACCCGGATGACCACGGACGTCGACGCGCTGTCGACGTTCCTGCAGACCGGGCTGGCGCAGGCGGTGATCAGCGCACTGACCCTGCTCGGCATTTCGGGCGCGCTGTTGTTCACCGACGTTTCCCTTGCCCTGTACGCACTTTCGGTGCTGCCGGTGCTGGTCGTCGCGACGGTGATCTTCCGGCGTCTGGCCTCGGCCGCCTACAACGAGGCACGCGAGCGGGTCAGCGTGGTCAACGCCGACATGCAGGAGAACGTCAGCGGTCTGCGGGTCGCGCAGGCCTACAGCCGGGAGGAGATTTCGGCGGAGCGGTTCGCCTCGCGCAGCGATGCCTACCGGCGTTCCCGGCTGCGGGCGCAGCGCTATGTCGCGACGTACTTTCCCTTCGTGACAATGCTTTCCGGTGTCGCCGAGGCCGTGGTGCTGTTGGTGGGCTCGAACCGGGTCGCGAACGGGACGCTCGCGGTCGGTGTGCTGCTGGCGTTCCTGTTGTACCTGAACCTGTTCTTCTCGCCGATCCAGCAACTGTCCTCGGTCTTCGACGGGTACCAGCAGGCGAAGGTCGGCCTGCGGCGCATCGCCGACCTGCTCCGTACGCCGACGACCGTGCCTGCGGCCACCAATCCCGTCGAGGTGCCCGCGAAGCTGTCCGGCGAGGTGGCCTTCGACGCCGTGGACTTCGCGTATTCCGGTTCGGATTCCCTGGCGCTGAACGACATTTCACTCAAGGTCGTGCCCGGCGAGACGGTGGCGCTGGTCGGCGCGACCGGTGCCGGCAAGTCGACGGTGGTCAAGCTCGTGGCACGCTTCTACGACGCGACCGGCGGGAAGGTCAGCATCGACGGCGTGGACGTGCGGAACTACGACCTGCCCGGCCTGCGGCACCGGATGGGTGTGGTTCCGCAGGAAGCGCACCTGTTCTCCGGCACGGTCGCCGACAACGTGCGTTACGGCGATCCGGATGCCGGCGACGCGGAGGTCGAAGCCGCCGTGCGCGCGGTCGGCGCGCTCGACGGGGTCGCCGCGCTGCCTTCGGGTTTCCGGCAACAGGTGGGCGAACGCGGTCGTTCGCTCTCGGCCGGGCAGCGGCAACTGGTCGCGCTCGCGCGGGCGGAGCTGGTGAAGCCGGATGTGCTGCTGCTGGACGAGGCGACGGCCGCACTCGACCCGTCGACGGAGGCGGCGGTCCTGCAGGCCACGGAGAGCCTGACCAACCGCCGCACCACGTTCGTCGTCGCGCACCGGCTGGCCACGGCCGCCCGCGCCGACCGCATCGTGGTGCTGGACCACGGCCGCATCATCGAACAGGGACCGCACGCGGAGCTACTGGCGGCCAACGGTCACTACGCCGAACTGTGGCGAACGGGCAGGCAGGAGACCGATTGAGGCCAGGGCCGGTCCGGCTAGCCTGCCTGTGCTTCGCGGGCCTCGCGCAGTAGTTCCCAGCCCTCGTCGGCCGCCTTGCTCGCGACCTCAGGGGCATCGCCGGTACCGCTGAGGATCTGGTACTCCGTGCGGCCGATCAGCTGCCACGCCTCCCGCATCTCCGGATACGAGGGCATGACCATTCCCGCGCGGCACTGCTCGACATAGGGCCGCAGCACCGGGTCCGCCTCCGCGACCGTCGACATGGCCTCCTCCTGCACTGGCACGAGCTGCTGGTACCGGTTGAGCTCCTGTCCGGCCTTGGGCGACGCGAGGTAGCTCGCCACCAGCTCACGCGCGGCCGAGAGGTTCGGCGCGTTCTCGTAGATGAACAGCCCGTAGACCGAAACCAGCGGACGCGCGGGACGTTCCCCGGCCGGTGGCACGGCGCCGACCGTCACGTCGAGACGCTTCTCCTTGATCGCGCGAAGCGCGCGGGAGGAGCAGACCAGGTAGGGCACCTTGCCCTCGAGAAAGGACTCCAGCGCCTCGGCGCGGCCGACGCGTGGATCCAGGCCCAGCTTGCCCAGTCGCACGAAAGCATCCACAAAGGACTCTCGCCATCTCGCGATGTCCTCGAAACGCTTGTCCCCCAGGCCGAAGAACGAACCGCCGAGACTCGAGAACAGCGGCCACATGTGGTAGGGGTCGCCGGCGTTGCCCGTGTCGTCCGGCGCGCCGACCTGCAACGCCACCCCGGCGGAGACGACGTCACCGAAGGTGGCCGGCATGGGGCCGCCGGCCAGCGCGTCGTTGCGGATCAGTGCGACGCTGTCGAACACGTACGGAATCGCGTACATCCGGCCGTTCCGGCTGAGCGCCGCCCGCGCGACCGGCGAGATCTCCGGCAGCTTCGCCGGGTCGAGCAAGGGCGGCTCCACCGACCGCTCACGCGCGACACGGCCGATCCAGTCGTGCGGGCCCGCCACCACGTCCGGCACCTGGAACCCGCGCAGCGGCTCCCCCGTGGCGGCGAGGTGGGTGAAGGCGTGTTCCAGTTCCTCGGTGCGCTCGAAGGGCTCGACCGTGACCGCGACGGAATAGCCCTTGCGGAACGCGCTGCGATGGCCGAAGTACCGCCGCAGCGTCTCGGCCCGGTTGCGTTCGGCCCAGATCACCAGCGAGCGCACGCGCTCGACCCCTTTGTCGCCGAGGTGCCAGTACCCGGCGTCCGTGCGGAACGTGACCTGAACCCTGTGTGGCTGATTGTCATGCGACTCCCCATCGACCTGCGGAGAGCCTATCTGCTCGTGTACCGACGCGCTCGGCCAGAGATGCTTGCTCTCGGCGGGCAACAGGCCGACCGGCTGGCAGGCCTGCCGCCCGGGTGCCCCGCAGGACACGGTGAGCCGCACGTCCTCGTAGTCGAACGCGGACCGGTTGGACAGGAACGCACCGGTGTCCGCGGCCTCGGAGCTGACGTTCCAGCTCGCTTTGAGCTGCTGGGCCCGGTATCGGCGCCGCCGCGTCCGGAGCTTGACCACCACTGTGGACACCGCGGTCAAGGCGGCGCACAACGCGGTGACCGTACCGACGATCGTGGTGATATCGCCGAAAACGGCGGGCGCAGCGAGGTACTCAAGTGACCGCACGAGCTGAAGATAATCGGCTCTTGTCCGCCGAAAACGCGTAATGCGGTAAATAGCCGGTCGCCGACGCGAGAATTGGGCCGTTCGGCCTAGAGCACGTCAGGTTCGTTGAGCCGCAACAGGTCCAGGCTCAGCTCCCACAGCCTGCGGCCGGCCTCGGGGTCGAGGGCACGGCGGCTGGGTCGCGTGCGGACCGGCGGCCCGACGACGAGGAAGCGCGGCGAGTACAGCTGCCCGCCGCGGGAGTCCGGGTCGACCGCGGCACGCAGGGTGGGCAGGGCGCCGTGCGCGGCCGACTGGGTGGGCACCAGGTACGGGGTGACGATGGCGGTCGTCCGCATGATCCGGCTCGTGTCGGTGCGGGCCAGCATGGTGCGGGCTATGCCGGGATCGCTTGCCAGCGCGCGCGTCGAGTGCCCGGCCGCGGCGAGGCGGCGGGCGAGTTCGACGGTGAACGTCATGTTCGCGAGCTTGGAGTGGAAGTAGGCCTCGTAACGGTTGGTGACGCCGTTGAGGTCGTCCAGCCGCAACCGGGCGAGGTGGTGCGAGACGCTCGTGATCGTCACAATCCGCGAGTCCTTTGTGGACACCAGCATGGGCAGCAGCCGCACCGCGAGTGCCATGTGCCCGAGGTGGTTGACCCCGAGATGCGGTTCGAACCCGTCCACGGTCGGCGTCGGGTTGACCATCGCGACGCCCGCGTTGTTGATGAGCAGATCGAGCCGGTCGTAACGGGCGGCGGTCTCGCCGGCGAATTTCGCGACGCTCGACTGATCGGCGAGATCGAGCCGGAGGATGTCCGCGGCCAGGTCTCCGCGTGCGGCCTCGGCCTTGGCCGGGTCGCGAACGGCCATGATCACCTTCGCGCCGTGTTCGGTGAGCATGCGGGTGGTCTGCATCCCGAGGCCGCCGTTGGCTCCGGTCACGACGGCGATCTTGCCGGTGAGATCACCGATGTCGGACTCGCTCCAGGCGACCATGGCTACCCATCGTGACCGAGGGCGCAGCCGGTGACAAGCAGGTGTTCGGGGGACGATCGCGGTGACGCAACGTGGCCGAACTGCCCGCTAAGCCAGGATCTTGCCCGGGTTCAGGATGCCCAGCGGGTCGAGCGCCTGCTTGACCGCGCGGTGCATGTCCAGCACCTCCGGGCTCACCTCGCGCTGGAGGCCGCCGCGTTTGAGCAGGCCCACACCGTGCTCGCCGGTGACCGTGCCGCCGAGTTCGATCGCGTCGGCGATGATGTCCTCGAAAGCCGCCTGGGCACGGCGTTTCGCGTCCTCGTCGCCGATCGGGGTGATCAGCAGCGGGTGCAGGTTCCCGTCGCCGGCGTGTGCGATGTTGGCGATCAGCGTGTCGTGCTGCGCCGCCGTTTTCTCGATCCTGGCCAGCATTTCCGGTACCAGCGCCTTCGGCACGCACACGTCCTCGGTGAGCACGGGGCCGAGCCGCTCCAGCGCGGGATACGCCAGCCGCCGCGCGTCGAACAGCGCCTCGGCCTCCTGCTCGTCCGACGAGACCGCCGCCCACGACGCCCCGGCTTGCTCGAAGCAGCGCAACACCGTCCGCGCCTCTTCGTCGCCCGCGCGCCCCGGTGTGTCACACCGGCCGAGCAGCACGACGTTCGCTTCTGTGGACAGGCCCATGTTCTTCCACGCGTCGACCGCTTCGAGACAGTGCTTGTCCACCAGCTCCAGCGCGGACGGGATCACGCCCGACGCCGAAACCGCGCTCACCGCCTCACCGGCGGCGACGATCGAGTCGAAGTATCCGGCGACGGTGCGTTCCGCGTCCCGCTTCGGCCGCAGCCGCACGGTCGCCTCGGTGATCACGCCCAGCGTGCCCTCGGAGCCCACCATCAGTCCACAAAGGTCGTACCCGGCGACACCCTTGGCAGTGCGCCGCCCGAGCCGCACCACGTCGCCGCGCCCGGTGACGACTTCCAGCGCGAGCACGTAATCCCGCGTCACGCCGTACTTCACACAGCACAGCCCGCCCGCGTTGGTGGCGATGTTCCCGCCGATCGTCGACCACGGCGCACTGGCCGGATCGGGCGGATACCACAGGTTCTCCACCGCGCACACCCCGCGCAGATCGTCGTTGACCACACCGGGCTGCACGACCGCGAAGCGCTCGGCGTGGTTGATCTCCAGCACCTGGTCCATCGCCTCGAACGAGAGCATGATGCAGCCCTCGACGGCGTTGGCCCCACCGGAAAGCCCCGTCCCGGCACCGCGCGGCACGATCGGTACGCGGTGCTCGGCGGCCAGCCGGACGACGGCCTGCACCTCGGCGGTGTCGCGCGGCCGGACGACCGCCACGGCCTGCGCGTAGGGCGCCCACTCGGCGTGATCCTGCAGATATCCCTCGATCACGTCCGGATCGTCCAGCACCCGGTCGTGCGGAACGACTCGGCGCAGCTCGGCCACCAGGTCCATCGGGCCACCTCCGGCATACCAGCCTACCTGGGGTTTTACCCCCGGCGGCGGCGGTCACCGCCTGGTGAGACGCCGGCTACACGTCTTGCTCGGCGAGGTCCGTTCCGCCGGCTCTCCCGGATAGGGCGTTTCGTCCGGAGTTGCGCCGAATGGAGCCTGGATCGATCAAGTGAGGAATCCCAAACCCAGATGCAACGCGGATACACCACTTCGATCACAACCGCTCAAGCCGGGGGGTTAGCCTGGTAGGCGCATTAACCGGACAACAAGATCGAGATGGATTAGAGGCGAGTCCCTGCCGTGTCCAGCAGCAGCCCTGCGTCACAGTTCGGCCCCAACGAGTGGCTCGTCGAGGAAATGTACGACCAGTTCCTCGCCGACCCCTCCTCAGTAGATGCCGCCTGGCATGACTTCTTCTCCGACTTCAAGCCGACGCAGGCACCGGACAACGAGCCGGACAGCAAGACCGCCGCTGGCGAGTCCACGGCGGCGGAGACCCCCGCGACCAACGGGCAGGCCGCCGCCCCCGCCC
>NZ_JAAXLS010000047.1 GCF_012328925.1 Amycolatopsis acididurans | reverse complement strand
GCAGAACCTTCAGATTGGCGAGCAGCCCGGTCTGTTGGCGGAGTTCGTCGGGGCCCGGTTCTGCGTTGACCTTTCCCAAGACATTTCAGCAAACGCGACCGCGGTACTAAGAGCGTGTCTCGTTTGGATCTTGGGGGCTGAGTTGTCATGATCTTGTGTTGTGATCGACTCACTGTCGCAACGGTTGGTGCCCGACGAGTTGTGGGCACTGGTGGAACCGTTGATCCCGCCGGCAAAGGTACGCCCCCAGGGGGGTGGGCGCTCGAGAACGGATTCGCGGGCGGTATTCACGGCGATCGTGTTCGTGCTGACCAGCGGCTGCGCCTGGCGGCACCTGCCACCGTCGTTTGGGGTGACCGTTCCCACGGCACATCGGACCTTCACCGAATGGACCGAGGTCGGACTGTGGCGACAGATACACCACGCAGTGCTGGACGAACTCGGCAGCCGGGGCCTCATCGACTGGTCCCGCGCGGTTCTCGACGGAGCATCCGTCAGGGCCAAAAAAGGGGCGGATTGACCGGACCCAGTCCGGTCGACCGCGGCAAACCCGGTTCGAAGATCCACGCCCTGTCCGACCGAGCCGGTTTGCCCCTGACCGTCGCCATCTCCGCAGCCAACACCCACGACAGCCACGCGCTGAAACCGGGCGGCAGCGCGCTGTGCCTGCGCCTCATTGATCGACTCAACGAGCGCGGTCGGCTCAACCCCTGCCTCGATCGCCGATCTGAGCCGGCGCAACCTCGCCTCCGCCGCGTCCAGCCGCTTTCGCGCCGACTCATGCGCTCCAGTGTTGGGCCCGTTCCCTTGAGAGGCGATGAGAGCCCCGACGGGCGGTTGCGAAGGCCGCCCGACCGCGACGGCGAGGCCGGGTAGCCAGATCAGCGACCACCGCCGCCGAGTTCCTGGGCCAGGTCCCGCGCCGGCGCAGGGGCGGCCGCCGCGCGCGAGGGCGGTCCGCCCGCGTCCGTTCCGCCCCGTTCGCTTACCCCGTCGACTGCTCCGGCGGTCGCGGAACCCCGCTCGCCCGAACACGGCGCGGTCGTGCCGCCGCGCTCGGCGTGTCCACTCCGGACGATCGGTCTGGGATGTTCAGCCCTCTCGTGCCATCGCTTCGAGTACGCGGTCGTGGACTGCCAGCACGCGGGCGTCGAGCTGGTCGACCGGGACGCCGAGGTCGCGGGCGATCGCTTCCCGGAAGATCAGGTATCCCTTGTACGCCGCCACCATGAAGGTGTGCATGGCGAGCGCATCGGAGCCGGCCGGGAGGTCGCCGTTGCGCTGATCCCGTTCCAGCGCGGCTTTCGTCTTTTCGATCTCCGGCAACGGGTGATAGTCGGGATCGCCGTCGATGGCGAGCAACGCCTCCACCAGAGTGGACGCCGGGTTGGCCAACGCACTGCGGAACATGGCCTTGCGGCGCCCGAGGAACGATTTCTCCCAATGCCGTTTCGCCCCGGCCGCCCACTCCCGCGCGCGATGGGCGACCGCCGCCCTCAGCAGCGACCGTCGATCGCCGAAGTACTGGTAGATCTGGCCACGGTTCACCCCGGACCGCTCGGCCACCTCCTGCAGGTTCAGCCCGGCGAAAATGCCGTCGCGCTGGAGCAGGTCGTAGGTCGCCTGCAGCAGGTCGGCCTCCGTGCGGGCCCGATCCCGCGATCGCCGGCCCTGCGCCGTCTGCCCGGCAGTGTCGTTCACATCATCTCCTGGGTTGGTCGTGGCCCTGGATTCGAACAGCCATCGTAGTGATCGCTCACACCACGCCTTGCTCGCGCAGCGCATCGATGTCGCTCGCGGACAGGCCGAGCAGACCGCCGAGCACCTCGTCAGTGTGCGCGCCCAGCGTGGTTCCCACCCAGCGCACGGTTCCCGGGGTGGCGCTCAGCCTCGGCAGCGGAGCAACCATCGGGACCTCTCCGAACTCGGGGTCGGGAACGGTGACGATCGAGCCGCGGTCCTTGCAGTGCGGGTCGTTCATCAGGTCCGCGACACTCATGATCGGCGATGCCGGGATGTCGGCGTCGCTCAGCAACTTGACGACCTCGTCGGCGGTCAGCCCGCCGACCCACGCACCGATGATCGGGTACAGCTCGTCCTGGTGCTGGATGCGCGCGGCCCGGTCCGCGAAGCGGGAGTCCGCGGCCAGTTCGGGCTGGTTCATGACGGCGGCCAGGCGCCGGAACAACGAATCCGTACCGGCGTGTAAGGACACCCGCCTGCCGTCGGCGGTCACGAAGTCCGACGCGGGCACGATGGCCGGGTTCTTGTTGCCCAGTCGTTCCCGGACCTGCCGGTCCAGACCGAACGCGGTGACCGAGTCCTCACTGGACCGCAGGGCCGCTTCGTACAGGGCCAGGTCGATGACCTGCCCCGAACCCGACTGGACATCGCGATGGTGCAGCGCGGCCACCACCGAAAAAGCCGCCAGGTACGCACTCATGTAGTCGATGACCGAGTACCCGCTGCGCACGGGCGGCCGTTCCGGCTCGCCGGTGACGTAGGTCAGGCCGCTGTACGCGCTGGCGATCCGGTCGAACGCGCCCCTGTCGCGATACGGCCCCGTCAAGCCGAATCCGGTCAGGTACAGCAGCACCGCGCGCGGGTTGAGCGGCTGGAGGTGCTCGGGCAGCATCCGGTAGCGCGCGAGGGTCGGCGGCCGGAAGTTGGTGACCACCACGTCGAAATGCGGCACCAACCGGTGCAGCAGCGCCTGGCCCGCCGGGGTCCGCAGGTCCAGAGCCACGGACTTCTTGTTGCGGCCTTCCTGCAACCAGCCGGCCGATCGCCCTCCGCCGCGGGTGAAGTCACCCACCTTCGGGTCCTCGATCTTGACGACCTCGGCACCGAAGTCGCCGAGGATCGTCGCTGAAACCGGCCCCGCAAGGACGGTCGCGGCGTCGAGGACCCTGATACCGGCCAGCGCGTCGCTCATCGTGTGCTTGTCCTCCGTGGTTGCGTCGGATAGACCTCGTCCGGCCGTCATTTCCCCTGTGCCGCATCGATCACGAGCGACAGGTCGATCAGTTCGCCGGGCTTGACCGGGTTACCGACCTGCAGGGTCCCCGGCACGGACTGGTACATCTTCTGCAGGCTGTCCACCGACTGTGCGGGGACGTTGAAATCGAATGGAACCGACGCCGCCACCCGCAGCGTCTCGACGGTGGTGCCGAGTTGCTGCGCCATCTTGGTCATCACTTCGGTGTTCTGGTGGTAGTCACCGCTGAGGTAGGTGTTCACGGTCCGCTCCAGCGCCCGGAAGAACGCGACGCCCGCGTCCCGGTGCGCGCCGAGCAGCTCGGTGGTCGCGAAGTAGCCGGCGATCTGCATGCTCGCCGGGTAACCGGCTTGGGCCTGGAAAGCGACGCCCGGCTTGAGACTGGCGGTGAAGGGTGCGCCGAGGGTGGCGCCGTCGAGCGACCCGTTGTTGAGGGCCTGTGCCATCGCGGCGATGTCGCTGAACGGTGTCATCCGCACATCGCTCGGGCTGAGGTCGCCCTTCGTGATCAGGTCGTAGAGCCCGTACTCCGAAGGAGCAGCCAGCCCGCCGGGGTTGACCCCGATGTTCTTGCCCTTCAACAGCGCGGGGTTGAAGTCGCTCGCCGACGTGCCGTATTTCGTACTCATGTACACGCCACTGTCCGGTGAGGACGATGCGACACCGGAGACCCAGCGGATCGGCACGCCGTGGCGAAGTGCGTTGAACACCAGGGCCTGCGCTCCCGCGTAGACGAGGTCGATCTTGTTCTGCCCCAGCAAGGTGAGCAGGTTCGGCACCGTGTCGGTGACGAACGTGACGTCGAGGTTCTCCTTGGCGAACTCCCCATAGGTCTGCGCCAGCAGCGCGGGGGCCTCAAGTTCCAGTTTGGACGGTATGCCGACCTTCAGCGACGCGTGCTGCGCCAGCGGTTTGGCTGCCGGTGTGTCCGGCGTGCCGGACAGGCTCACACCCGCGGGCAGGACGGACACCTGCTTCGCGTCGGTAGCCTGTGTTTGCTGGGTGGACGGGGCGCACGCGCTCGTGAACGCCAGCCCGGCGGCCATGACGGCGGCGCACATCGTTCGTGCGCGGGATTTTCCGAACATGCTTTCTCCTGACGGTGACAAGAAGACTCAGGACCGGCGCAGCCGCGGTCGTTGCTGGGGAACGGCGAACTTCATCGCGAAGCTGACGAGGCCGGTGAAGGCCACGCCGATCAGTCCGGCGATGATCACGCCCGCATACATCGTGCCAGGGTCGAACACCTGGGATCGCTGGAAGATCAGGTAACCGAGCCCGCTGTCGCCGGACACCATCTCGATACCGACGATCACGAGGATGGCAATGCCCGCGGTCAACCGGATCGCGGTCGCGATCGCGGGCAGGGCAGCGGGAATGATCACGTGCCGCAGCAGTTGGGTGCGTTTCGCGCCGAGCACGGTCGCCGCGTCGCGGTAACCCTGCTCGACCGAGATCACCGCGGTGGTCGAAGCCAGCACGACGATGAAGAACACCGAGACCGCGACCAGCACGATCTGCGGCATCGAACCGAGCCCGAAGATGAGCAGGAAAACCGGGAACAGCGCGAGCTTGGGCAGCGTGTACAGCGCGACCAGGGTGTGTTCGAGTGCGGCACGGGCGATCCACGACAGGCCGAGCAGGACGCCCAGCGCCACCCCGGCGACGGCGCCGATCCCGTAGCCGATCAGCAGCTTGCGGACCGTGTCGACGATGGCTCCGGTCATCGCACCGTCCTGAATGGATTGAACGCCTGCCTGCCAGATGACGCTCGGTGCGGGGAAGAACCGGGTGTCGAGCGTGCCCAACCGTGCGGCGAGCTCCCAGGCCACGATCAGCAGCACCGGTGTCGCCCAGGCGAGGGTGACCGTGACGGCGCGACGACGCCGCGCGTGCCGCTGCGGCGCCCGTTCGGCCGGGCCAGGGACCCGCCGCACGAGGTCACGGCGGTCCAGCTGGTCATGCGACGTCATGAGCGTGCTCACGTTCTTCCACCTCACCCTTCAGGAGTCGCCAGATGTGGTCTTCGAGCGCGCCGAACTCAGCCGCCGAGCGCGCGGACCGCGTGCGCGGCCGGGGGAACGGAACCGTGATGTCGTCGAGGATGCGGCCCGGTCGTGACGACATCACGACGACACGGTCGGCCAGCAGCAACGCTTCGTCGATGGAGTGGGTGACGAACAGGACCGTGCGGCGATGCGCCTCCCACACCCGCAGCAACTCCTGTTGCAGGACAAGGCGGAGCTGGGCGTCCAGCGCCGCGAACGGTTCGTCCATGAGGAGGATCTCGGGATTGGCCACGAACGCCCGCGCCAGGGCCACCCGCTGCCGCATACCACCGGAAAGCGTTGCCGGGTAGGCGGATTCGAAGCCGGCGACACCCGCCCGGTCGATCCAGTCTCGCGCGACCTCGTTCGCCCGGCCGCGGGAGGCACCCGCGATGTCCAGCGGCAGCCGGACGTTCGCGAGCACGGTCTTCCACGGAAAGATGCCGTAGTCCTGGAACACCATCGAACACAGCGGCGCCCCTGGATCGGCCCGGTCGATGACGAGCTCGCCCGCGGTCGGTGCCGCCAGCCCCGCGACGATGCGCAGCAGTGTCGACTTCCCACATCCGGACGGGCCGACGATGGCGACGAACTCTCCCCGCTCGACGGTCAGGTCGACCGGGCCGAGCGCGTGCACCGTGTGGCCCCGCGCGATGAACGTCCGCTCGACGCCGGTCCCCTTGATCACGATGTCGGACATGCGGTCTCCCGGTGGGTGTGGTCGAGGATCGTCGGGAAAGGACCGCTCGCGAGCCACGCGCCGGCGACCTCGTCGCCGTGCACGTGGTCGGCGAACGCGGTGGTCACGGCCGCGATCGCGGTGCGCACTCGCGCACCGGCCTGGTCCTCGTTGTCGGCCCGGGGAATTCCGCCGAGCTGGTGGTCGCCGCCGCGGACGACCGCGAGGTGCTTGAACCGCGCCGGCGCCCGGTCGAACACCTCCCGCCGCCACGGCAGACCCTCACCCCGGGCGCCGAAGTCGTGAGTGGCCGTGACAGTCAGCACAGGTGTCGTGACGCCTTCCCAGGAGCGTGCGGTGAGTCCACGGTCCCCGCTTCCCTGCGGAGACAACAGGATTCCGCCCACGACGGCCGGGTGCGCGAAGCGCTCGTGGTCCAGCCCGACGTCGAACAGTCGCGTGCCGAGCAGGAGCTGCGCGGTGTAGGCGCCGAACGAATGGCCCGCGACGAGCACCCCGTCGGCCCTGATGCGGGCAGGCACGCGGCTCTGCCCGGCGAGTGAGTCGATGACCGCGTGGACCCGAGCGACTCGGGAGACCCAGTGCTCCCGGTCGAACAACATCGTGTGCAGCAGTTCGCGCACGGACGCGTCCTCGGGTCGTGCCCGCTGCTGCGTGACGGGCAGTCCGAGCCTCGGCCCGGCGATGGCGAGGGAATCACAGAACTGCGGGTGCAGCACCGCATATCCGTGCGATGCCAACCAGACGCCGAGGCCGGCGTAGCCGCGATGGTCGCCGCCGAGCCCATGGCACAGCACCACCGCAGGCAACGGCGTGTCCGAATGCGGGTACCGCACGATGACGGCAACCCGCTGTCCATTGACGACGGCCCAATCGTCGAACTCAGCCGTGACCACCCTGTGTGGTCCCGGCCGGCTCCACCGCGGTCCCGCGTCGTTGCGATCAACCACGTCTGCTCCTTACTAGCGTTTCATTAGTAACGTAACGCTAATAAGTCAGCCCGGCAAGCATCAGATCGGAAGCAGGCAAACGAGGGCGGCGGGGGTGACAACGCTCAAGCAGGGAAATGCCTGGTCCAGCGCGATGTCATGAAACCACTCGCCGACGTCCTCGGCGCACGCATGGGCTCGCTCCGCGTGGGACCGGCCAGCCGCGAGGACACCGAACTCGGCCCGCTGGTCAGCCCGCAAGCGGTCGCGAAGGTCACCGAACTGGTCAACGACGCGGTCAACCGCGGCGCCTCCACCGCCACCGTCGGAACCCGTCGCAGCGGCGTCGGCTACTACTACCCGCCCACCGTGCTCATGGACGTACCCCGCGACGCCGACATCGTCGCCGAAGAAGTCTTCGGCCCCGTCGCCTCCCTCATCCCCTTCGACGACGACGCCGAAGCCATCGCGCTGGCCAACAACACCGAATACGGACTGGCTGCCTACGTCTACGGCGGCGACCTTCGCCGCGCCATGCGCGTGGCCGAGGCACTCGAAGCACACCGAGCGAGTCGACCATCCCGTATACCTCAGCGCGGTCGAGCAAATTCGGTCCCGGTATGCCCGCAAGCTCCGCGCGGGAGGCAGCGCGCTGCACCTGCGCCTCAGATCGACTCGACGAGCGCGGTCGCCTCAACCCCTGCCTCGATCGCCGATCTGGGCCGGCGCAACCTCGCCTCCGCCTCGTCCAGCCGCTTTCGCGCCGAGCGCCGGGGCTCGCGAAGCTGGTACCTCCTCGCGATTCCCATCAGGTCCGTGATGTGTCAGAGTAGCAGATATCTACCGACCGTTTGCTAGTCGGCGGGAGACAGGGATGCCTGGGCGTACACCGTTGACGCGATGCACGCTCCTGACCACCAGCGGCTTCGAGAATCCGCGCACTGTGCGGATCACCGAACCGGCTCACGTAACGCAGGAAAGGCCAACAGTGGGCACGCCACCTTTGCATGGAATCACCGTCGTCTCCCTCGAGCAGGCGGTGGCCGCTCCGTTCGCGACCCGTCAACTCGCCGATCTCGGCGCACGCGTGATCAAGGTGGAGCGACCCGGGGCCGGCGACTTCGCCCGCGGTTACGACCGGACTGTCCTCGGGCAGGCCAGCTACTTCGTCTGGCTCAATCGCGGCAAGGAGAGCATCGAGCTCGACATCAAGAACTCTGCCGACCGCACGGTGCTCGACAACATGATCGCCGGCGCGGATGTGCTGGTGCAGAACCTGATTCCCGGCGCGATGGCGCGCATCGGCCTCGACGCCGCAACGGTGCGCGCGAAGCACCCCGACCTCATTCACGTGTCGATCTCCGGCTACGGCGACCACGGTCCCTACCGCGACAAGAAGGCCTACGACGCACTCATCCAGGCGGAGACCGGCCTGATCGCGGCAACGGGTTCCCCCGAGGCACCGGCGAAGGTCGGCGCCTCGGTCGCGGACATCGCGACGGGTATGTACGCCTACAGCGGCATCCTCACCGCACTCTACCGGCGGGAGCGCACCGGAAGCGGCAGCTCCCTTGACATCGCGATGATCGACGCGGTCGGTGAATGGATGATGCAGCCGGCCTACTACTCGTCGTACGGCGGGAAGCCCTGGCAGCGCACCGGTACACGGCACGGCACCCTCGCACCCTATGGCCCCTACCGCTGTGGTGATGGCGAGCAGGTCTTCCTCGCCGTGCAGAGCGACCGCGAGTGGGAAGTGCTGTGCAGGGAGGTGATCGGCGATCCTTCGATGGTCGGGGACGCGCGCTTCATCCACAATCCCGAGCGCGTCGAGCACAACCGGCTGATCACCGAATCCATCGAACGCGCCTTCGCGGGCAAGACAGTCACCGAAGTCGTGGACCTGTTGGAGAAAACCGGCATCGCCAACGCCCGCCTGCACCAGCCGGCCGACCTCTTCGACCACCCGCAGCTGCGGGCACGCGACCGCTGGCGCACGGTGGACGCCCCCGGTGGCCGGGTCCGGGCACTGCTCCCCCCGGTCTCACTACACGGCACCGAAGCGCTGATGCTGCCCGTGCCCTCGCTCGGCGAGCACAACGAACCGCTCAGGCAGGAGTTCGGCGCGTGACAGCCGACGTTCGCAGTCTGTTGAGCGCCGCCGGACTGACCGTGCAGGAGGACGAGATCGCCGAGATCGCGGCCTGGCTCACGTCCGCGCGCGCCATGGCCGCGCCGCTCCATTCCGGTGCCGAACTGCCGCCCCCTCTCCTGCCGACGCCCACCCGGGAGGACTCGCGGTGACCGGGCCGGGCACGATCACCGAGGCCGCCGCGGCACTGCGCGCGGGAGAAACCACCAGCGTCGCCATCGTCGAGCGTGCGCTCGCCCGCGCCGAGAAGTTCGATCACGCGCTCGGCGCCTTCATCACCAGGTTCGACGACGAAGCCCTCGCCGCCGCGTCGGCCGCGGACGTCGAGCTGTCCGCCGGCACCGACCAAGGTCCATTGCACGGCATCCCGATCGCGATCAAGGATCTGCTCAGCACCCGCGAAGGGCCGACCACGGCGGGGAGCTCCGCGCAGGACCCGGAGTTGTTTCACCGCGCCGATTCCACAGTGGTCGCCCGGCTCCGCGCGGCCGGCGCCGTCATCATCGGTAAGGCCAGCCTCGCCGAGTACGCCGTCGGCGTCCCGGACCTGACCAAACCCTTCCCTGTTCCGCGCAACCCGTGGGCGCCCGATCACTGGGCCGGCGGATCGAGCGGAGGAAGCGCGAACGCGGTCGCCGCCGGGCTCGCGCTCGGCGCGATCGGAACAGACACCGGGGGAAGTGTGCGGCTCCCCGCCGCGTTCTGCGGTATCACGGGCTTGAAGACGACCTGGGGAAGCGTGAATCTCACCGGGTGCATACCCCTGGCTTGGTCCTTCGACACGGTCGGGCCGATGGCACGCAGCGCCGCCGACTGCCGGCTGATCCTGGACGTGATCCGGGATGCACCGCCCGGTGGAGCTCCGGACGAGTTGGCCGATCTCGGCGGACTGCGGATCGGGTACGACCGGCTCGCCGCGGTCACCACCGCCACGGATGATGGCCACGTGGAGGCGTTCGACCTCGCCTTGGCGACCCTGGCCGAGGCCGGCGCCGAGCTGGTCGAGCTGCCCCTACCGGACTACGCCACCATCGTGGCCGCGAACCAGGTGGTCCTGCTCTGCGAGGGGCTGACGCACCACCTCGACGGTCTCCGCGCGAGATGGCTCGGCTACGGCCGCGCCACGCGGCAGTTCCTCCTCGGCGGTCTCGCCTTCACCGGCCCTGACTACGTTCAGGCACAACGCATCCGCGCGCGGTCATGGCAACAGGCGACGGCGCTCTTCCGCGACGTCGACTTTCATCTCAGCCCCGTGGCCACGATCGGTGCACCGGCCCTGGACGACCTACTCGAGGGTGACCGGGGCCGGATCTTCGGCTCCACGCACACGCAGTACTGGTCCGCGGTGGGCGTTCCCGCCGTCGCCATCCCGATCGGATTCACGAACACCGGGCTGCCCCTGTCGATGCAGATCGCCGGCGCCGCCGGACGTGACCACGCCGTGCTGGCCGTCGCCGAGGTGTTCCAGTCCAGGACCGATTTCCACCTGGCCGAAGCGAAGTCGTTCAGCCGATGACGAAAGGGTCTCGAGTCGCACCGGTGAGCTCGATCCACACGGTCTTGGTCTCGAGAAACTCCTCCATCGCGTTCGGCCCGCTCTCCCTGCCCCACCCGCTGGCGCCGAAGCCGCCGAAAGGCGCGGTGTAGGACACGGCCCGGTAGGAGTTCACCCAGACCGTGCCCGCACGGAGCTTGCCCGCGACGCGGTGCGCACGCTGGATGTTGCTGGTCCACACCCCTGCGGCGAGGCCGTACTTGGAGTCGTTGGCGATCGCCACCGCCTCCTCCTCGCCGTCGAACGGGATCACGGCGAGGACGGGACCGAAGACCTCTTCTTGCGCGATGACCATGTCGTTGCGCACGCCGGTGAGGATCGTCGGCTCGTAGAAGAAGCCGCCGAGCTCGGACTTCCTGCCGCCTGTGCGCACCTGCGCACCGTCGGCGCGGGCATCGGAGACCATGCCGGTGACCTTGGCGAGTTGCGCGGCTGTCGCCAAGGGGCCCATCTCCGTCTTCGGATCCATGGGGTCGCCGAGCACGATCGTGGCCGCGCGCGCGGCGAGACGGTCGACCAGCTCGTCGTGGATCGATCGCTCCACCACCAGGCGCGATCCGGCGATGCAGGTTTGGCCGCCCGCGGCGAAGATGCCCGAGATCACGCCGTTGGCGGACGCCGCCGGATCGCTGTCCGCGAACACGATGTTGGGGGACTTGCCACCCAGCTCCAGCATCACGCGCGTGAGGTTGTCGGCGGACGACTTCACGATGGCGCTGCCGGTCGCGGACGATCCGGTGAAGGCGATCTTGTCGAGGTGTGGACTGGCCGACAGCGCCGCGGACGTCTCGATCGAGTCGGCCGTGATGACGTTCAGGACACCGGGCGGAAACCCGACCTCGTCGACGATCTGTGCGAACGCTGCCGTCGACGCCGCCGCCTGTTCCGACGGTTTGATCACCACGGTGCAGCCCGCCGCCAGCGCCGCGGCGAGCTTCCAGGTCAGCAACAGCAGCGGAGAGTTCCACGGGATGAACATGCCGACCACACCGGCCGGCTCGCGCTGGGTGTAGAGCAGGAAATTCGGACGATCGGAGGGGATCGTCTCGCCGGTGATCTTGTCCGCGAGGCCGCCGTAATACTCGTACCATCGCGGCAGATACGACGTCTGCACGGCCATTTCACGCAGCAGTTTCCCGTTGTCGGTCGACTCGATCCTCGCCAGCCGGCCGGCGTTCTCGTCCAGAGCTCCGGCCAGTTTGGCCAACAGCCGGCCACGGTCGCGCCCCGGCATCTCGCGCCAGGGCGAACCGGGTTCGAACGCGCGCTTGGCGGCCAGCGTGGCTCGCTCGACATCAGCCGGGCCGGCGTCGGCAAGCCGCGCCCACACCTCACCCGTGTACGGGTTGATCGAGTCGAACGTTCGGCCGTCTTGGGCGTCGACGAACTGCCCGTCGATGTAGAGTCGGAAATTCTCGGTCATCGGTTGCTCCCCTTCGTCCCGGCCACCGCCGGCACCATGCACTGGGTTTCCCGGTCAAAGGTGTTGTCGTTCAACGGGTCGCGGCGCAACTTGGCCTTCTGCACCTTCATGGTGGCGTCCGTCTTGGGAAGGTCGGTGACGAACTCGAGGTAGCGCGGCACCATGTAACGCGGCATCTTCTCCGTGAGCCAGTCGAGGAGTTCCGCCTCCGTCAGTGAGCTGCCCGGCGCGCGAACGGCGACCACCTTGACGTCGTCCTCGCCGAGCGCGGACGCTACGGCGATCGCTGCGGCCTCGTCCACGTCCGGGTGGTCGATCACGAAGCTCTCCACCTCGAAGCTGGAAATGTTCTCGCCCCGACGACGAATCGAATCCCGCATCCGATCGATGAAATAGAAGTTGCCGTCCTCGTCGTACTTGAATGCGTCCCCGGTGTGGAACCAGCCGTTGACCCAGGCCTCGGCGGTCTTCTGCGGCATCTTGTAGTAGCCCGCGTTCAGCACCCAGGGGTGCTTACTGCGCACGAGCAGCTCACCGATCTCGCCGGGCCCCAGCGGATAGTCGTGTGCGTCGACGATCCGGGCCTCGAAGTCGTCGCGAAGCCGGCCGCAGGCCTCGAGCACGGGCGGGAAATCCTCGTCGTACAGGAAAAGCTGCCCGACCTCGGTCGTGCCGTACGCCGTCGTGCAGGACTCGATTCCGAAGCGCTCCATGAACTTGCGCACCTGCGCGAAAACCGGGTACGGGGTGATGCCGCGCAACGGGTTGTCCGCGTCGTCGTCCTTGACCGGCGCCACCATGAGGATCTGCGCCATCGCTTCGGAGAACAGCGAATGCGTGATGCCGAACGCGCGGACCTCGTCCCAGAACTTCCCCGCGCTGAACGTCTCCCGCATGACGAGCGTGACCTGCACGTCCGCCGCGATGAACACGATCGACTTGCCGCCGAGGTGGAACGGCGCCCAGAAGTGGTAGGTCTTGTCCCCGGGCCGCAGGAAGCGCTGGAACTCCGTCGAGCTCATCTCCGCCCACGGGATCATCACGCCCTTCGAAGGGCCCGTCGTGCCCGACGTCCAGACGATGCAGGAAAGGTCCCACGGGTCGGGCGGCACGAAATCCCGCGCGGGAACGACGCCGTCGAACAGCTCCGCGCCGGTCACCACCCGCTGGGCGAAACCGGTCACCGGCTCGATGGCGTCCCAGACCACGAGGGTCTCGATCTTCGGGAGGTCGCCGATCACCTCCGCCACGGCGTCGAGGTAACGCTGCGACACGATCCAGACGCGCGCGTCGGACCAGTCGGCGGTGTACTGGAGGATCTTGCCGCGGTAGGCCGTGTTGAGTGGCACTTCGACCGCGCCCAGCCACGCCAACCCCAGCCAGGACTGGTAGGCGTTCGGGTCGTTCGGCTGCATGTTCAGTACGTTGTCGCCGCGCGAGACTCCCAGTCGGCGCAGCGCCGTCGCCCAGCGCAGAACGTCCTCGTGGAACTGGGAGTAGGTGATCACCCGGCCGTCGACGTGCTCGACGAAAACCTGGTCGGGCCGCTGCTCGGCGTGGCGGGCGATGATGTTGGGCAGCAGGCCCTCCCGGCCGACGGAGTCCATCAGTCCTCGCCGCCTCTCCAGAACACGCGATCGGCGTTGTCGTGCAGGAAGGCCCGCCAGGCCGCGTCCGGCAGGTCCAGGTCGGCGAGCTCAAGCATCGCCCGATCCCACTGCACCAAAGGGTAGTCGGTGGCGAACATGACCTTGTCGCGGCCGCGCGAGGAGCGCAGGAAGTCCACCGTTTCCCTCGGGTAGTACTTCGGCACGAACGCCGAGATCATGTGGTAGAGGTTCGGCCATTTGGCCATCAGCTTGACCAGGACGTTCTGCCACGGCTCGCCGCCGTGCGTCGAGACGATGGTGAGCTCGGGAAAGAAGTAGCACACTTCGTCGAAATAGATCGGGTTCTGGATTTCACTGGGCAGGCGCGGGGCGGAGATCCCCGTCGTGACCGTGACCGGGATGTCCAGCTCGGCGCATTTGGACAACAAGGGGTAGTAGATCTTGTCGTTGATGGGCTTGCCCCACCGCACGGGCGTTATGCGCAGGGCACGTGCACCGTCGTTGCGCACCATCGAGTCGAGTGCTCGCACGGCCCGCACCCCGTCGTTGGGATCTGCCCGGACCGCGAGCGCGAACCGATCGGGGTACTTCTGGACCACGTCGAGTGCCCAACGGTGATCGTCTTCGTACGTGCGGTCCGCCGAAGTCGTCGGCGTGCTCAGCAGGACCTTCTTGATTCCCCAGAGGTCCATCTGCTCGACGAGCTGCTCGACGGTCTCCTTCGGCGCCACCGTCTTGCCGAAGATGTCGAGTCCGGCCGGTGCACCCTCGCCGCTCCACTTCGCACCCAGCTCGGGAGCGTTTCCGTTCACGTAGACATCGATGATCCCGTCGGGCGATTTCGCCCGTAGGAACTCGATGACCCGGGCTCGGTCCTCGGCGACCATTGCTCGTCCCTTCTCACAGACTTTCTCAGATTCTTTCGCGCGGAAGGCCCAGCACTCGTTCGGCGAGGATGTTGCGCTGGATTTCGTCGGTGCCACCACCCAACCGCATCGCGGGCACGCCCAGCACGTACGCCGCCCAGGCGTACGTCCCCCACTCCCCCGAGTCGGCCACGATCCGGTCGCCCAGGACGTTCGAGACCAGCTCAGCCGTGCCGCGGGCGATGAAGGTGTTGAGGAGCTTGCAGATTCCCGGTCCGGCCGGGTGGTCGCTTCCCAGGAGACGCTGGGCGTTGAACTCGAAGACCCGGCGCGTCGTGTAGAGCTGGGCGACCTCCTGACGCACCACCGGGTCGTCGGCCAGACCCAGGTGCCGGACGAGTTCGACGACCCGCTCGTGCGAGACCACGCCGAACGTCGCGTTCGAACCGCCTGGGCGCATCGAAGCGCGCTCGTTGGCGAGCGTGTCCATCGCGACGCGCCAACCTTCGTCGACCGGGCCGAGCCGCATCGAATCCGGGATGCGCACATCGTCGAGGAACACCTCGTTGAAGTGCGCTCCGCCGGTCATCTGCCGCAGCGGACGGGCCTCGACGCCGGCGGTGTCCATCGGCAGCAGGAACATCGTGATGCCCGAGTGCGTGCGCGCATCGGGATTCGTCCGCGCGAGCAGCAACCCGAAGTGGCTGTAGTGGGCGCCCGAGGTCCACATCTTCTGGCCGTTGACAACCCAGTCGCCGTCCGCCCGCACCGCGGTGGTCCGCAACGACGCGAGATCGGAGCCCGCCTCGGGCTCACTGAAAAGCTGGCAGCAGATCACATCGCCGCGGTAGATCGCCCGAAGGTAGCGGTCCTTCGTCTCCGGTATGCCCTCGCGGAGCAACGTCGGCCCCACCATGCCGTGGCCGATGCTGAAGAAGACCTTTTCCGGATGGAGGAAACCCTCCTCGAGTTCGTCGAACTCGCGGGCGTACTCCTGTGGGAGCCCGGCCCCGCCGTACTCCACGGGTCCGGTGATCCAGCCGAAGCCGTTGTCGAACTTGGCCGCCTGCCACTCCTGGGCGCGCTTCAAACCCGCCAGCTCCTCCTCGAGCGAGTGTTCGGGGAAGATGCTGACGTCGTCGGAACCGGCTCCCCAGGCGGAGCAACCCGCGTCGTGTCTGGGCGGCAGGTGCTGCCGGAGCAAGGTGAGGGCTTCGGCCCGGAACTCCTCCATCGTCTTCATCCGGACTCCTTCAGATCCCGAGACGCCGCGCGAGCAGCTCACGGTGGTAGGTGGGGCCGCCGAAGAGCGCGTGAGACGTCCGAGCCCTCTTGAAGTAGAGGTGTGCCGGATGTTCCCAGGTGAAACCGACACCGCCATGGATGTGGATGTTCTCGCTCGCCGCATGGGTGAACGCCTCGGAGCAATACGCCTTGGCGAGACTCGCCACAACGGGAAGCTCGGCGGAGGCCCCGGCCACAGCGGCGGCACCGTGGTAGGCGGCGGATCTGGCCGACTCGACCTCGAGGAGCATGTCCGCGCACTTGTGCTTGATGGCCTGGTAGCTGCCGATCACCCGGCCGAACTGGACGCGCACCTTGGCGTAGTCGACGGACATCTCCAGCACCCTCGCGGCTCCCCCGGCCTGTTCGGCGGCGAGGCCGACGGCCGCGACGTCGAGCGTCCTGGACACGACCGGCCACCCCTCGCCGTCCGCGCCCACGAGCCGGGCGGGGGTGTCCGAGAACC
Source organism: Amycolatopsis acididurans (assembly GCF_012328925.1). Lineage (GTDB taxonomy): Bacteria > Actinomycetota > Actinomycetes > Mycobacteriales > Pseudonocardiaceae > Amycolatopsis_E > Amycolatopsis_E acididurans. Next base: position 35,472 of record NZ_JAAXLS010000047.1, on the reverse strand, counting down.
GCACCCGAGCCTGCTTGCGCGTCTTGTCCATAGTGGACATAAGTTCGGTACTCAACCCCGCGGCGCCCCTGTCGACGCCGAAAAGGGAGACGCCCGCGGGTGTGCGCGCCGCGACGAAGACGACGTCGGCGATATGTCCGTCGAGCACGTAACGCTTCTCGCCCGACAGGCGCCAGCCGGCTCCGGACGCGGTCGCGGCGAGGGTCACGCCGCGCTCGTCCCACCGGTCCGAACTTTCCGCGAGTGCGACGGTGGCCAGGAGCGAGCCGTCCGCGATCCCCGGCAGGTACTGCCGCTTGGCCGCTTCGTCACCGGACGCGAGCAGAAGCGTCGCCGCGAGGACAACGCTGGAGAAGTACGGGACGCACGTCAACGCGCGGCCCAGCTCTTCCAGGACGATGGCGAGCTCCACGAAGGTGAAGCCGGATCCGCCGAATTCCTCGGGGATCGCCAGGCCCTGCAGACCGAGCCGGCCGGCCATCGCGCGCCAGACATCCTTGTCGTAGCCGTCCGCGCTGTCCATCAGCCGCCGGACCTCGGTCTCCGGGGACGTGTCCTCGAGAAAGCGCCGCACCGATGCGCGAAACTGCTCCTGCTCCGCACTCAGGATGAGAGACACCGGTTCTCCTCAGGCCTTCGCCGACTGACGCCGCAGCGCAGCGGGAGTGTGCTCGCCCGTGGCCGGCACCACGGTCGCACCGACCGGCCGCACCCCATCGAACGTCACCGGGCACACCGACGTCGGCTGACCGCTGACCCGCTGGTACAGCCCGCGCTCGCTGTTGTAGGGATGGAGGAATGCCTCGTTCATCGACAGCACCGGTGTGACGCACGCGTCGAACTGCTCGAAATGCTCCGCCCACTCGTCACGGTCGCGCTCGAGGAACTTACGAGTGAAGTCGGCGCGCATGGCCGGCCACCAGTTCGGATCGTGCTGGTGCTCAAGGTACACCTCCGGCAGCCCGAGCCCCTTGATCAGATCGGCGAAAAACGGCGGCTCGATCGCGCCGAGCGCCACGAACTTGTTGTCGCGCGTGCGGTACGTGCCGTAGAACGGGCGGCCGCCGTCGATCATGTTCATCTGGCGCTCGTCCTGCCACCAGCCGCGTGTCAGCGCGGAATACACCTGCGACATGAGGGCCGCGGCACCGTCAACCATGGCCGCCTCGACGACCTTGCCTGCACCGGTGTTCGACCGCTCGAAGAGCGCGGCCAGGACGCCCATGATCAGCATCATGGAGCCGCCGCCGTAGTCGCCGAACAAGTTGAGCGGCGGAACCGGCGGGCCCTCGTGCGGGCCGACCGCGTGCAGCGCTCCCGTGAGCGCGATGTAGTTGATGTCGTGACCGCCCTTGGCGGCCAGGCGGCCCTGCCGTCCCCAGCCCGTCATGCGGCCGTACACCAGACGCGGGTTGCTCTTGCGGCACTCCTCGGGACCGAGGCCCAGGCGCTCCATCACACCTGGCCGGAAACCCTCCAGCAGGACGTCCGCGTCCGCGATCAGCTCACGTGCGCAGCCGAGGTCGTCGCTGCTGCGGAGATTCAGCACCATGGACTTGCGCCCGCGGAACACCGGGTCGCTCTGCTGCAGGGCGTTGGGATCGGCCGGCCTGTCGATCCGCGTGACGTCCGCGCCGAGGTCGGCGAGCATCATCGACGCGACCGGGACCGGTCCGATGCCTCCCACCTCGATGATGCGAAGACCGGTCAGCGGACCGGTGAACGCGGCTGCCTCTGCCATCACGGGCGACCCTCCACAGCGTCGTTCGGTACCGGTTCCACCATGAGCTCGACGTACCGCACCACGAGCCGCACCACCTCGTTGTCTTTCCGCCCACCAAAACCTAACACTGTTCCCGGCCCTCTACCAACCATTCGTTCGTTAACGTTCCGGCGGCTATGCCGTCTGACCGACGGCCGAGGTTCCCAGGTAGGCCGCCTCCAGCAGGGCCGGATCCTTGCGCAGCACCTGGACCGCGCCCTCGAACATGCACTGGCCGTGGTTGAGCACGTAGACCCGTTCGCACGCGCCGAGTGCCATCGCCACATGCTGCTCCACCAGCAGGACGGACAGGCCGGTTTCACGCTGGATGTCGCCGATCATCCCGAACAGACGCTCGACGATGATCGGGGCCAGCCCCATGCTCATCTCGTCGATCAACAGGATGCGCGGCCGCCGGATCAGCGTGCGCGCCAGGGCCAGCATCTGCTGCTCACCACCCGAGAGCAGACCCGCCTTCCGGTTTAGCAGCCGCGCGAGCTCGGGGAACCAGGACGTCACCTGGTCGAGATCGCGGCGCAGTGTACGGGTGCCGAGCGCGAGGTTGTCACGCACCGTGAGCTGGTAGAACAGCGACTTGTCCTCCGGGACGTGACCAACGCCCATGCGGGCGACGCGATGCGGCCTGCGCCCGGCCAGATCCTGGCCGAGCAGCTCGATCGACCCGCGGGAAGGCTGCAGCAGCCCGGAGATCGTCAGCAAGGTGGTGGTCTTCCCGGCCCCGTTGGGTCCGAGCAAGCCCACCACCTCACCCTCGCCGACCTCGAGGTCGAGATCCCGGACCGCCGCGACGGCACCGTAGCCCGATGTCATGCCTGCAAGCCGCAAGACGGCGCTCATGCCGTCACCTCCGGACGTTCCCCTTGGCCCGCTTCGTGCGCCATCGAACCGAGGTAGGCCTCGAGCACGAGCTCGTTGCTCCGGACGCTGTCGACATCGCCTTCCGCCAACAGCGATCCGAAGTTCAGGACGTAGACGTAATCGCAGTGCTGAAAGACCAGGTCCATGTCATGGTCGATGAGCAGGACACCGATGCCCGCTTCCGCGATGCGCCGCAGATGCCGGCCCAGCTCACCGCTCTCACGGGAGTCGAGTCCCGCTGCCGGCTCGTCGAGGATCAGCATCTTGGGCGCCTGGCAGACCGCGCGGGCGACGCCGAGGCGGCGGCGCTGTCCGTTCGACAGTTCCGAAGGCCAGCGATCGGCGTAGCCGGAGAGATCGAACAATTCCAGGATATTGCCCTCCTGGCTCGCACGGTTCGTCTTCCGCTCCTTGCGCCGGTCGCTGACCTGCACGTTCTCGGAGACGAGCAGGTCGTCGAACACGTCGGATGTCTGGAAAGTCCGGGCCATGCCCAATTTCGCCCGCTGCTGTGGAGCCCTGCCCGTCAGATCTTGCCCGAGGAGCCGGATCGCGCCCTTCGAAGCCGTGAAGCCCGAAAGCGCGTCGACGACCGAGGTTTTACCGGCGCCGTTCGGGCCGATCAGTCCGACCAGCTGCCCCGGTTTCACCTCGAGGTTCAGCCCGTCGACCGCGACCACACCGCCGTAGTGCACGCTGAGATCACGCACCTCGAGCAAGGGCCGGTCCGCCGGGACGCGGTCCGCGGGCAGCCATTCCGTCCAGAACCTCTCCTCGGCGACATCGGCGACCGGCTGCCGCGCAGCAGCGGGCGCGGGGCTCTTCTTCTTCGACGAGAAGAAGCGGCGGAACAGGCTCGCCTGCGCCTTCATCGCTTCGTACCCGCCGTCGGGCTGCATGATCACGACCAGCACGAGGCCGACCCCACCGATCAACGGCACGTAGCTGGCCGGCAGCCCGAAAACGCGTTGGAAGAAGACGAAAGCGAGACCGCCGGCGGCGAGCAGGCCGCCGATGAGGCCGCCGGGAACGTTGGAGATGCCACCCATGTAGGCCACGGCGAGGAACGCGATCGTCACGAAGGCGTCGAAGCTCGCGATGGACAGGTTGCCCTGCTGATAGCCCGTCAGCGCACCCGCGATTCCCGCCAGCAGCGCCGCGACGGCGAAGGCCGCAATCTTGACCCTGGTGATCCGGATGCCCGTGGCCGCCGCGGCGCGTTCGTTGCTCCGGACGGCGAGCATCGTGCGGCCGAGCTGGTGCAGCCGCAGCTTCCCGACCAGGAGGACCACCACCGCGAGCACGACGAGGATGAAGATCCCGAACCAGCGGTTGGGGTAGTCCCCCTTGTTGATCGAGAAGTCGATCCCGAACAGCGTCGGTCCCGCGACCTCCGCGCCGGTCGCGCCGCCGACGAACTCCGGAGTCTGGAACAGCCAGTCCTGCACCGTCACGGCGAGCGCCAGCGTCACCACCGCCAGCGCGACACCGCGGATACGCAAGGCCGGCAAGGAGATCACGATGCCGACGGCCGCGGCCGCCAGCGCACCGAGGATGCCGTCGAAGGGAAACGGCACGTGCCAGGACGTCGACAGGTGACTCACGAGGAAACCGCTGATGCCCGCGATGGTCATCGTGGCGAGGGAGATCTGCCCGAGATAACCCGTAAGCACCACGAACGACAGGCACACGATCGCGGCGATCATCGACAGGATGACCGCGAGGCGGTAAGGCGGCGGAAGCACGAGCACGAGTACCAGGCAGACGAGGACCGTCCCCAGCGTCAGGGGCCACGGAGAGCGCGGCGGCGCCGAACGCGGCAGCCGGGGTTCGACCAGGCTGGCGCGAGTCGGCAGTTTGTCCCCGAAGAAGTAGAGCGCACCGATGATCGCCAGCAGCGGAATCACGCGCGTGACGTCTTCCTTCGGGAACCACGAGAGCACGGTCTTGAGTTTCACGACCTCGGACTCGAGCATGCCGATCACGAGCCCGGCGACGATCGTGCCGGTGATGGACGAGAAGCGGCCGATCAGCGCCGCCGCGAGAGCCGGGATCACCAGGTAGATCAGGCTCACCGGGTTGAGCCCCACGATGGGGGCCAGCAGGATGCCGGCCATTCCGGCGATGACGGACCCCAGCGCCCAGTTCACCGCACCGATGCGGTTCGGCGAGTAGCCCAGCAGGGAGGCGCCTTTCTCGTTCTCCGCCGAGGCCAGCGTGACGAGCCCGAACCGGGTGTACTTGTACAGTGCGCCCAGGGCCAGGCCGACGACGATCGTGATGCCGGTGAGGATGAAGCGGTCTCGCGGGAGGGTGAGGCCGAAGAGCTTCATCGCGTCCGAGGGCACGACTTCGCTGATGCCCACCTGGATCGAGCCGAACTGCAGCACGGCGATCGCCTGCAGTGTGAGCATGACACCCACGGTCGCGACCACCTTGGCCAGCGGCGGCGAATCACGCAGCCAGCGGAATACGGCCACGTGCAGGAACAGTCCGAGGATCGCCGCCGTCGCGAGCGCGATGACGACGGAGAGCCCCATGCTGACGCCGGTCTCGGAGATGGTCAACGGCGGGACGCCGGGAATCGGGAAGACGTAGGCGCCGTCGGATTGCAGGATCGCGTAGACGTACGCGACCCACATCGCGATGGCACCGTGCGCGAAGTTGATGACGCCGGAGCCCTTGTAGATGAGCACGACGCCGAGACCGAGGAGCGAGTAGGCAGCGCCGGCCCCGAGTCCCAGCAGCAGGTAGAACAAGTAGCTAGACATGGCACCCTGCCAGGAACGCGTTCATAGGAGACTCCATCCGGAAATGCCCGGTGGTGGGGCCGCCCGGCAGGCGGCCCCACCACGTGAATCAGCCGGTCACGCGCCGGCCGGCTTGTTCGCGCCGAAGGCGGCGAGATCGGTGCCGATGAACTGGCCGCCGTCCACGGCCTTGAACTTGCCGTTCTCCAACTGGTACAGCCGTTCGCCCGCACCGCCGCACGCCGACGGGATCGCCGCGTAGGTACCGCATTTGAACAGCGGCGAGCTGCCGAAGGCGTTGCCACTGGTGATCGTCTTGGCCTTGTCCAGGATCGCCTTCGAGTTGGCACCGTCGAATCCGAGCGGCTTCAGGATGTTCTCATACATCGTCATCATGTAACTGAACGACATGAGCGCCTGGCCACCGGTGTTGATCTTGCCGCCCTTCGCGTACGCGGTGAGTGCGTCGTTGAAGGTCTTGATTTCCTGGTTCTCACCGGGGTTGTCCGGCCACGGGCCGAAACTGACGACGTACCAGCCGTTCGCGGCGTTGTTCGTCGCGTCCAGCACCGACCGGTCGGTGCAGAGGGTCTGTGTCACCACCGGTGTCGTGGCACCGAGCTGCTTGTAGGCCTTCATCGCGCCGATACAGCCGGCCTGTGCGGCGTAGAGGATGATGGCGTCCGGCTTTTTGTCCAAAGCGGACTGGATCACGGGGATCCAGTCCGTCGTGGTGGCCGAAGCGCCCACCTTGTCGAGCTGCACGCCCTTGGCAGCCATCCCGGCCACCATTCCGGCCGTGACCGGAGCCATCGCGGCCGCGTCGAGGTAGATGAACGCGACCTTTTTGGCGTGGAGCTTGTCCACGACGGCGTATGCGGCGGCACTGTTGAGCTGGTAGGAACCGGCCGTCCACGAGATGTTGGTCGGCGCGTTCATGCCCGCGGGCGTCACCCCGCCACCGAACGAGGTCAGGCCGGCGGCCTGCCAGATCGGGTACTCGACCGCCTCGGAGTAGTTGTAGGGATTGAGGACCGCGACCACCTTGTCCGCGACCATCTGGTTGGCACAGGCCTGTTCGCTCTCCGGCGTGCTTTGCACGATGCAGGTGTCCAACTTGACCGGGTGCTTGTCGATGCCCCCGAGGCTGGTGTTGATGTACTGCACGGCCGCCTCGGCGGCGACGCGACCCTCCGGGTAGTTCGCGGCGGGATCGTTCTCCGAGCTCAGGTATCCGATGAGCAGCGGCGCCAGCGATGCGTCGGCGGGATTGGAGGGGAGGCCTGCAGCCGTCCCGGCTCCCTCCGAACTCGAACCGCACGCCGCCAGTGTCAAGGCGAGAGCAGCAGCCATGGCACCGATCGCCATGGGCTTGCGCTTGAGGTGTGCCATCACTTGCCCTTTGTTCCTTTCCTTCGCTTGCCCTTCGCGGGCACAGCCGGTCCCAGGTTGCAGCGGAGTGCCAGCCAGAATGTCCACATAGGACATTGCTCGGCGGTGAAGACCGGATCAGCTTCGTCGTCACACCGGCGAAGACCGGCAGAGCGGCGACCGGCTGCCATATCGGTCGTGGTCGAACAGGACGCGGAGACCCTCCGCCGGGGAGATGACCCTCCCATCGGGCGGGACCATAGCGCCGATCTTCATTGAACGACCGCCTTCGCCTCTGACACGTCAGCTGTGGAGTGCGCCCCAGAGTAGTTCGGGTCACAGCTTTTTGTCTACCATTCGGTCGGTAGTTTTTGAACCGTGACCGAGCCCATCGACGACCCGCGAATGTCGGGCTCGCGACTGCATTGACCGGGATCCATGAATGCGGGCGCCTCGCGGCCAGCCGGCGCGACGGCTTCGCCCGCCGGGCCTCGCGCCGGGCAGGACAACCGTCGGACTGCTCTGGAATCTCCATATCGCCGCGATCACGGCGGATGACCCGGGCGGTGAGGTATCCCCGATCGGCTATCGGAAGAACCAGCCAAGCGTCGCGCTCATCGGGTGATACTCGGGGGCCACTTGGTTCGGCGAGCGCTCGCTCGCGGGTCCACCGTGGACCGATCCCGGCGAGGAAGTCAGGCCGAAGCGAAATCGATCATCGGGCGCATCACGCGGCCCGCGTGCATGTCCGCGAATCCCTTGTTGACCTCGTCGAGGGTGTAGGAGCCGGTGATGAGCTCATCGAGCTTGAGCTGACCCTGCTCGTACATCTCCAGCAGCTTCGGCACGTCGCCGGCCGGGGACATCATCCCGTAGAGGGCTCCCTGGATCCGCTTCTGGTACATCGTGAGCATCATCAGGCTCACCGGGATTCCCACGGCGTCCGCCCTCGACACCGAGGTGACGACGACGGTGCCGTCCTTGCGGACAGCGTCGAAGGCGTTCGCCACGTCCTCGCCGGTGAGGACCGCGACGGCGACGATCGCCGAGTCGGCACCCTGACCATTGGTGAGGGACATCGCCAGTTCGGTTGCTTCGCCGATGGTGGCGAACGCGTCGGTCGCACCGAGTTTTAGTGCCGTGTCGCGCTTGAGCTCGTGGGGGTCGACAGCAATGACTCTCCTCGCCCCGGCGTGGGCTGCCCCCTGCACGGCGTTGATGCCGACACCACCGGTGCCGACCACGATGACGACGTCGCCGGGCCGCACCTTGGCGCCGTTGACGGCCGATCCCCAGCCGGTGGGCACGCCGCAGCCGAGCAAAGCCGCCGCGCGCAACGGAAAGCGCTTGTCGATCTTGACGCACGACCACTGGGACACGGTGATGAATTCCGAGAACGTGCCGAGCACCGACTGCTGACCGACCGGCGTGCCGTCGAGGTGCATGCGGAAGGTGCCGTCCAGCATGGCGCCGGTCATGAGCAGCGCGCCGTTCTGGCAGAGCGTGTGCTGGCCGCGCGCACAGAACGCGCACCGGCCACAGCTCGGGATGAAGGACGTGACGATGTGGTCGCCGACCTCCAGCCCCTGCACACCGGGCCCCACCGCCTCGATCACGCCGGCACCCTCGTGCCCACCACACACCGGCAAATGCTGCATCGGCGTGTCGCCCTTGGCGGGGTGATCGTCGGAGTGGCAGAGCCCCGACGCCACCATGCGGACGAGGACTTCGTGGGGACCCGGACCATCCAGGTCGACTTCGTGGATTTCGTACTCACCTGGCTGCCGCATCAGCAGCGCCGCTCTGGTCTTCATGGTTGCCTCTCTGCGGTGGGGATCCGCGGTCTAGAAGCTCGACGGGGTGCCGTCGAGGATCACCGTCTTGAGCTCGACATACGGCAGTACGCCTTCCCGGCCGCCCTCACGACCGACACCCGATTGCTTGAAGCCGCCGAAAGCGATGCCGAAGTCGCTGCGGAAGGCGTTGTGCCCGACTGTTCCGGCGCGCAACTGCCGCGCGACCGCGAGCGCCTTGTCCGCCGAGGCGGTGAAAACCGAGGCGTTCAAGCCATAGATGGTGTCGTTGGCGACCCGCACCGCCTCCGCCTCGTCGGCGACCGGGATAACACTCAGCACCGGCCCGAAGATCTCCTGCTGGGCGATGGTCGAGGAGTTGTCGACGTTGGCGAAAACGGTCGGTTCGATGAAGAAGCCCCGCTCGAGCCCGGCGGGACGACGACCACCGGTGGCGAGGTCGGCACCTTCGGCCAGCCCCTTGGCGATGTAGCCCTCCACCCGCTCGCGGTGCCGCGCGCCGGCGAGCGGGCCCATCTGGACGTCCGGTGCGAACGGATCGCCGACCTTCACCTGCCCGAAGTTCTTGACCAGCGCCTCGACGACCTCGTCGTGACGCCGCCGGGTCACGACGACGCGAGTCAGGGTGGAGCAGACCTGGCCGGTCACCAGCGTCTCCATGAAGGAGAGGTTGGCCGCCGCGGCGTCGATGTCCGCGTCGTCGAGAATCACCGCCGCCGACTTGCCACCGAGTTCCAACGTGAATCGGCCGATGCGTTCACCCATGAGCGACGCGATACGGCGGCCGGCGGCGGTGGAGCCGGTGAAGGCGATCTTGTCCACGCGCGGGTCGGTGACCAGGATTTCGGCGGCCTCCCGATCGGCGGTCACGACGTTGACCACGCCGGGTGGCAGCCCGGCGGCCTCGGCGATCTCGGCCAGCACGTACGCCTCGCCCGGGGCGTCGGGCGACGGCTTGATCACGACGGTGCAGCCGGCGAGCAGCGCGGGCGCGACCTTCACGCTGATGCTGCCGATCGGCGCGTTCCACGGCACGATCGCTCCGACCACGCCGACCGGCTCGCGGACCAGCAAACCGAGTTCACCGCCCGCCGTCGGGCTGTGGGGCTCGACGAACGGAAACTCGCCGGCGAGATCCGCGTAGTAGTTGAAGAAATTCGCTGCCTCGGCGGCGGCATACTGCGCCATCGAATAGAGTGCGCCCGATTGACGCGGCCAGATCTGCGCGATGTCCTCGGAGCGCCCGATCAAACCGGCGGCGATGGCCTTCAAGTGCTCGGCCCGCTGCGCGTGGCTCAGCCCAGGCCACGGCCCCTCGTCGAAGGCTGTGCGTGCGGCCGCGATCGCACGCTCGACGTCGCCCCGCCGGGCTTCGGCGACGGTGAAGTACTTCTCCTCGGTCGGGGCTTCGATCACCTCGAACGTCGAGTCCGTCGACGGGGTTTCCCACTTCCCGCCGATGAAGAAACGATCGGCGTGCGCGACAGGGACGGCGGTGGTCATGACGAGTCTCCTCACACGGCGCGGAGGCGCTCGCCTCCTCGATGAGCGTGCGACTCACGCTAACGAGAGTCTCGCATTCTGTCTACCATCCGTTTGATTGTCGTGTGGAGTTCACAGGAACGCACCCGCCGGAAGTGCCGCCGAGCGTCAGAGACCGACGGACCTGCCGACGATCTCCTTCATGATTTCCGTGGTACCGCCGTAGATCCGCTGCACCCGGGCGTCCCGCCAGCGCCGCGCGATCTCGTATTCCTCCATGTAGCCGTAGCCGCCGTGCAGTTGCAGGCAGCGGTCGACCACCCGCCATTCGAGTTCGGTCGCCCAGTACTTCGCGCCAGCCGCCTCGGCCGCTGTCAGCTGCCCGGCGCAATGGCGCATGATGCAATCGTCCACATAAGAGCGTCCGATCCGGACCTCGGTGACCATCTCCGCGATGGCGAAACGGTTCGCCTGGAAGCTGCCGATGGGTTGCCCGAAAGCACGCCGCTGCTGGGCGTAGTCGACGGTGCGCTCCAGCACGTGCTCCGCGTCGGCAATCGCCGTGACCGCCATGGCCAGCCTCTCCTGCGGCAGGTTCCGCATCAGTGCGCCGAATCCCGACCCGACCTCGCCGAGCACGTTCTCCTGCGGCACGCGGACGCCGTCGAAGTGCAGTTCCGCGGTGTCCTGAGCGTGCCGGCCGATCTTGTGCAGACTGCGGCCGCGGCCGAAGCCCGGTGCGCCGGCCTCGACGACGAAGAGACTGATCCTGTCCCGGTCGCCGACATGGGTCTGCGCCGCGACGATCACCAGGTCGGCCTGGATTCCGTTGGTGATGAACGTTTTCGAGCCATCGAGGACGTAGTGGTCTCCGTCCCGGCGAGCGACCGTCCGCATGCCCCGGAGATCCGAGCCCGCACCCGGTTCGGACATCGCGATCGCGAGAACGGTGTCGCCGGAGACGACGCCGGGGAGCCAGCGCTCGCGCTGCTCGGAGTTCGCGAGGTCCCAGAGGTAGGGGCCCACGATGTCGTTGGCCATCATGAAGGCGTCGGTACCGACCCCGGCGTACACGATCTCCTCGTCGAGGATCGCGTTGAAGCGGAAGTCGGCCAAGCCCAGTCCGCCGTACTCGGCAGGAGCCGCGAAGGCCACGAACCCCTGCGCAGCGGCGGTCTTCCAGAACCCGCGGTCGATGACACCGTCCGCGAGCCACTTCTCGGCGCGCGGGGCGGCTTCGCGTGCGAGCATCGCACGGACCGATACACGGAAGGCGTCGTGCTCCGGCCCGAAGATCACCCGGACCGGTTTGGTGAAGCCCGGCATCATCGTCACCGCTCACTCCCTCAGGCTCGTGCCCGCACTCGGGCCTGAGCCGACGCTAGCAGGGAGCCCTCTACTTTTCTACCAATTGGTTGGCAGTTGGCGAGCTGGCTCAGCTGGCGAGCGCCTTGCGGACGAACTCGGCGCCGCTGTCGGCGAGCTGGTCGGCCGAGGTGCGGGAGCGCGGGTTGTACCAGGTGTAGGGCCAGACCATGACGGCCGTGGTGTGCGCGACAGCCAGCCTGCTGTCCATCGCCTTCGGCACCTCGCCCAGTTTCTTGGCCTGGTCGATCAGATCGATCACCGCGGCCTCGTTGGCCCGGCGGCGGCGCAGGATGTCGTCGTGGCGTGCGCCTTCCAGGCGCGTCCAGTCGTGGTGGTACACCGCCAGTTCCGTGATGTTCGACGCGTTGTAGCGCAGCTGGAGCCGGACGAACTCCACAATCCGGTCCAGCGGCGACAGGTCGTCCCGCGAGATCGCCTGATCGAGCAGGCTCGTGACGGTGTCGTGCACGTGCTCCACGATGAGGAAGAGCAGGTCCTCCTTGGAGTCCACATAGTAGTAGAGGCTGCCCTTGAGGATTCCCACGGCGTTCGCGAGATCGTCCATCGATGTGCTCGCGTAACCCTGCTCGTGGAACAGGCGCAGCGCGATCTCGACGATCTGCTGGGCGCGGTGCGCGCCACGGGACTGCTTCCCCTTCGACTCGTCCGCGGGCCAGACCAAGCGCTTCGAGCCCGTTCCCCGCTTTTCGTTCACGTTCGCCATATCCGCCCCACCATCCAAGTGTTTGGTTCATTGTGACATCCGCGCGCTGTCCCCCATGACCCTGATCTCCCCTGACCGCGAGCCGTCGGCGACGAACGCCGCGACCTCGTCGGCCACCTCCCGGGGTTCGAGCAGACGGCCGAGGTCGGACAGCCCGGCCAGCCGCTGCTCGACCTCCGCGGCGGACCGGGAGCTGGCGGCGGAGATCGTCGCGACGTTGGCTTCGGTCATGCCGGTGCGCACGAACGCCGGCGCAACGAGATTGGCCGTCACACCGGTGCCACGAAGGTCCAGGGCCACCGCGCGAGTCAGCCCCCACAGCGCGTGCTTCGACGCCGTGTAGGCGACGCCGAACCGGATCGGCCGGTGGCTGGCGAGCGAGCCGACCGTGACGATCCGCCCCCACCCCCGCTCCTTCATGTGCGGCACGCAGGCCTGCAGTGCGGCGAATGCGCTCGTCACATTGGTCGAGAGCACCCGATGCCAGGCGTCAAGCGACGTATGCGCGAGGTCGCCGGCGAAGGCCGTGCCCACGTTGGCGACGAGGACGTCCGGCTTCAACTCGGCCACCCGTTCCACGGTCGCATCGTGGTCGAGCGCGTCCAGCACGACGCAGGACAGCGCGGCGGGACTTCCTAGCGACTCGGTGGCGGCCGCCAGCCTGCCCCCGTCGCGTCCGGTGATCACCACGGCGTAGCCGTCGGCCAGCAGGCGCGCCGCCGTCGCCAGGCCGATACCCGCGCTACCACCCGTGACGAGCGCGGTCCGCGCGATCACGACGATCCCCGCTCGACGCACACCGGGAAATGCTTACCGGACAAGACATCCTCCTTGCGGCTTCCCTCTGCGACTGGTGATGTGCCATCCTGATTTCTACCAACTGTTTGCTAGTCTACTTTACGAGGAGCGAAGATGCCCGAGGCATTCGTGGTCGACGCGGTCCGCACTCCGGTCGGCAAGAAGGGCGGCGGGCTGTCGGCGGTGCATCCCGCGGACCTCGGGGCGCACGTCATCCGCGCGCTCGTCGACAGGACGGGAGTGGATCCCGCTGCCATCGACGACGTGATCTACGGCTGCACCGACAACATCGGCGCGCACGCGGGCGACATCGCCAGGACGGCCGCCCTCGTCGCGGGCCTCCCCGAGACGGTGCCCGGCGTGACCCTCGACAGGCAGTGCGGCTCGTCGCAGCAGGCCGTGCACTTCGCGGCGCAGGCGGTGATGAGCGGCACCGCCGATCTCGTCGTCGCGGGCGGCGTCCAGACCATGAGCCGGTACCCGATCGGAGTGGCGTTCCGGCTCGGGGAGCAGTTCGGCGACAAAGACCCGTTCAGCGGCTCCACCGGCTGGCTCGCACGCTACGGCGACCAGGAGATCACCCAGTTCCGCGCCGCCGAACTGGTCGCGGACAAGTGGGGACATACCCGCGACGACCTCGAGGCCTTCGCGCTGGAGAGTCACCGGCGGGCCGTCGCAGCTCAGCAAGCTGGGCACTTCGACCGGGAGATCCTGCCACTCGCGGGCGTGACGGCCGACGAAGGTCCCCGGCCTGACACCAGCCTGGAGACGATGGCCAAGCTGCCGACGCTCGTCGAGGGCGGCAAGATCACCGCGGCCGTGTCGAGCCAGATCTCGGACGGCTCGTCGGCGATGCTGATCGCCTCGGAAAGCGCCGTGCGGGAACACGGCCTCACGCCGCGGGCGCGCATCCACCAGCTGACCGTACTCGGCGACGACCCCGTGCTGATGCTGACAGCGCCCATCGCCGCGACGAAGCTCGCGCTGAAGCGCGCCGGTCTGTCCATTCGCGACATCGACGTGGTCGAGATCAACGAGGCCTTCGCGCCGGTCGTGCTGGCCTGGCTCGAGGAGACCGGAGCGGACCCGGAGCGTGTCAACCCCAACGGCGGCGCCATCGCGCTCGGGCATCCGATCGGCGCCACCGGCACACGCTTGATGACGAGCATGCTGCACGAGCTGGAGCGCACCGGCGGCCGCTACGGCCTGCAGACCATGTGCGAGGGCGGCGGTCAGGCGAACGTGACGATCATCGAGCGGCTCGGATGATCACCGGCGGCGCAGTTCCCGCTTGAGCACCTTCCCGCTCAGGGTGCGCGGAAGTTCCTCGACGACCTCGAAGTGCTTGGGCAGCTTGTACTTCGCCAGGTACCCGGCGAGGAACTCCCGCACCCGCGCGAAATCCGGCGCGGTGCCGTCGGTGACGACGTACGCCTTCGGGACCTCGCCCCACTTCTCGTCGGGTACCCCGACCACCGCCACCTCGAGCACGCCGGGGTAGCGGCGGAGCACGTTCTCGATCTCGCTCGGGTACACGTTGAGGCCGCCGGAGATGAGCATGTCCTTCGCCCGGTCGACGATCGTCAGGAAGCCGTCGTCATCGGCGACCGCGAGATCACCCGTGCGCAGCCAGCCGTCGACGATCGCGGCGGCCGTGGCCGCCAGGTCGTCGAGGTACTCCTTCATGATGTTCTCGCCCTTGACGGCCAGCTCACCGACCTGCCCGGGCACCGTTTCCGTGCCGTCGGCGCGGAGCACCTTCACCTGCTGGCCCAGCAGCGGCCTGCCCGAGGAGCCGATCTTCTCCGCGACGCGGTCTCGCGGGACCTGGAGGCAGAACCCGCCGCCCTCGGTCAGACCGTAGGCACCCATCAGCCGGATACCGCGGCGGAGGTACTCCTCGACGAGCGCCGCCGGGACGTTCGCGCCGCCGATGCGCACCTCGCGGAGACTCGACAGGTCCCGCTCGCCGAAGCCGGGGGCGCGCAGCATCGCGTCGAACACGGTCGGCACACCGATGAGGAACGTGATCCGGTCCTTCTCGATGGCGTCAAGCACCTCGGTGGCGTCGAACTTCGCGGTGATCCGGAGGGTACCGCCCGCTTTCATGATCGGCATGACCACCGCGATGACCGAGCCGGTGAACGGGAGCGGCAACGGGAGAAGCGCCCTGTCCGCCGGGCCGAGGCCACCGGCCGCGATCGACGAGGACGCCATGGCCTCGATCGAGCGGTGCGTGAGCACAGCACCCTTCGGCAAGCCGGTCGTGCCGCTGGTGTAACAGATCGCGAGCGGCGCATCGGGGTCGAGATCCGGGTCGTAGCCGGCCTCGCCGTGCGACAGCAGCTCGTCGAAGCCGCGCCCGCCGTCCGGCACAGCACCGACGAAGAAGACCTTCTCCACCGAATGCGTCGTGGCGCTCAAGCGCTCGGAGAACGACGCGTCGGTGACCAGCAGCCTCAGCCCGGAGTGGCTGATGATGTGCGAGAGCTCGGGCGGCGTCAGCATCGTGTTCAGGGGGACGAACGCCGCGCCCAGACGCGCCGCGGCGAGGACCAGCTCCACAAAGGACGGATGGTTGCGCAGCAGCAACCCGAACCGGTCACCGGGCCCGATCCCCTCCGCCCGCAGGCCGGCCGCGAGCCGCGCGACGCGGGAGTCCAGCTCGAGCCAGGTAAGCTGCTCGTCGCCGAACCGGAGCGCGACGCCGCCGGGGCGGAAGTCGCGGTGAAAAGACGTCCACTGCCCGACGTGCGCCATCGCACCGGTTCCCTTCGCAATCAGAACATCACGAGTGTGTCCACTGTGGAGCGCGCTTCTCCAGGAACGCCTGGAATCCTTCCTTGCAGTCCGCGGAAGCGAACGCCTTCAGGAACAACGCGCGCTCCAGTTCCAGGCCCGCCTCGAGGTCCGCCCGGCCGGGCTCGCGCACCGCGCGCTTGGCGGCTTGCACCGCGACGGCTGGCTTGGCGGCGATGGACGTCGCCAGCTCGACCGCGTCGGCGAGTGCCTTGCCCGCCTCGCTCACCTTGTTCACGAGCCCGATCTCGAGTGCCTGCGGCGCCCTGATCACCTTGCCGGTGAGCATCAGCTCGGTCGCGATCGACAACCCGACCCGGCGGGTGAGCCGCTGTGTGCCGCCGCCGCCAGGGATGAGCCCGATGCCGACCTCCGTGAGGCCCGCCTTCGCGTTCGCATCCATCACGAGCAGGTCGCACAGCAGCGCGATCTCCAGCCCACCGCCGACCGCGGGGGCCTGCACCGCGCCGATCAGGGGCTGCGGGATCACCTCGATGATCTCGAAGATCCCCCTGGTCCACGCCGAAAACCGGTCCATCGCGCCGTCCTCGGCGAGCAATCGCTCGAACGACGAGATGTCCCCGCCCGCCATGAACGCCTTGTCCCCGGCGCCGGTCAGGACGATCGCGCGGGTCGCGGAGTCGTCCCGCAGCTGCGAGAAAACCTTCTCCAGCCCGGCCAGCACCTCCTGGCCCATCGCGTTGACGGGCGGGAAGTCGACGGTGACCACCGCGACCCCGTCCGCCGGCCGGGAAATGCTGACGGCGTCGCTCATCGGGCCTCCCCGTAGTCGCTGAAACCCTTGCCGGTCTTGGTTCCGAGGTCACCCGCGTTCACCAGCGTGCGCAGCACCTGCGGCGGGCGGAACCGTTCGCCGAAGTTCTGCGTGAGAGACTCGGATGCGGCGAGCACGGTCTCCAGGCCACCGATGTCGGCGGTGGCGAGCGGCCCCATCGCGTGGTTGAACGCGAGCACGCAGGCGCGGTTGATGTCGTCGGCGTCGGCGATGCCCTCTTCGAGGATCCGCGCCGCTTCGATGCACCACAGGTTCATCAGCCGCGAGGTGATGAAGCCCTGGGTGTCCTTCTTGCAGACGATCGTCTCCTTGCCCAGCTGCTTCGCCAAATCGAGCGTCGCCTGCAGGGTCTCGTCGGAGGTCTTCGCGCCCCGCACGACCTCGATGAGGCGCATCAGCGGCGGCGGGTTGAACCAGTGCGTGCCGATGAACCGCTCGGGCCGGGTGACGGCGTTCGCGAGCTTGGAGATCGCGATCTGCGAGGTGTTGGTGGAGATGAGCGCATGTGCCGGGACACTCGCGTCGATCCGGGCGAGCAGGGCGTTCTTGAGGTCGAGGTCCTCCGACACGCTCTCGATGACGTAGTCCGCCTCGGCACAGCCGGATTCGAGGTCGGTGGTGGTCGCGATGCGGCCGCGCACGCCGGCGCTCTCGTCCTCGGTCAGCTTGCCGGCCTTCACCAGCCGCGCGAGGCTCCGCTCGATCCGGCCGAGGCCTCGCTCGCACGCCTTCTCGTCGGCATCGACGATCGTGACCGTGACCCCGGCGCTCGCCGCGACCTGCGCGATGCCGCTTCCCATCTGCCCACCACCGCCGACGACGGTGATTTTCTCGACAGCCATGCTCCCTTGCCTCTCTTCGTGCTTTCAGTACGACCGCGGCAGGCCGAGGGCGGCCGTCGCGACGTGGTTGAGGGCCAGCTCCCGCGTGACCGGGATTGACTTCGCGAGACGCAAGAACGCGAAGCGCTGGTATACCTGGGTTTCATCGGTGTAGCCGCTGCCGCCGAACGTCTGCAGCGCCGCGTCCGCCGCCTGCAGCCCGGCGTCACAGGCCGCGATTTTCGCGATGGTGCAGGCGGTGCCGCGGTCGTCCCGTTCGCCGGCCGCACGCCACAACACGGCAGCGGCGCTCTCGAGCGCGATGTGCGCGTCGGCGAGCGGATGCTGGACCGCCTGGTGCGCGCCGATCGGGACGCCGAAAACCTCGCGGGACCTGGCGTGCTCGACCGCCTTGGCCAGACACCAGCGCCCCAGCCCGATCGACTGCGCGGCGACCGCGAGCCGCTCGGCGTTGAGCCCGGTGAAGAGCGCTTTCCCGCCCTGGCCGGGTTCGCCGATCACGGCGGTCGCGGGGAGCCGCAGATCGTCGAAGTGCAGGGTCCACTGCCGTTCCGCGACCGGCACGTACACCGTGACCGGTGTCTTCGTGACCCGCTCGGCCGGCAGCTCGACCACGAAGAGCGTCAGGGCGTCCGCCGCGCGAGTCACGAGCAGCATGTGCGTGGCGTGGTCGACGGCGGAGATGTAGGTCTTCTCGCCGCGGATGATCCAGTCGTCGCCCTCCCGCACTGCAGTGGTGCGCATCCGCATCGGGTTCGAACCAGACTCCGCCTCGGTGAGCGCGAAGCAGAACCGCACCTCGCCGGTCGCGATTCCGGGGAGCAGGGCGGCTTTCTGCACCGCGGTCCCGTGCTCGGCAAGGATCCGGCCGACGACACCTGTGCTCAGCAACAGCCCCGGGGCGGTCATCCCGGTGAGCCCGACGGCTTCGATCGCCTGGCAGAGTTCGGCCAGCGTCCCGGAACCGCCGTATTCCTCCGGCAACGACAGGCCCGCGATGTCCGCGGCGGCGAGGTCCTCCCGGAGACTCTCCGCGGCGGTCAGGTCGTCGAGCGGCAAGCCTTCGTATTTCCGTCCGATGCCGAGGACGAGTTCCGCGATCGTGTTCACGGCTCGATCACGGCGAGGACCGCCCTGTGCTCGACCCCTTCACCGGCCTTGCGGGTGAGGGTGAGCCGCCCGGACCGGTGCGCCACGACGACGTTTTCCATCTTCATCGCTTCGACGACACAGATGGGATCACCGGGCCGCACTTCGTCTCCGTCTTTCGCGTCGAGGCGGCTGACGACGCCTTGGATCGGCGACCGGAGCTCGGGTGTCTCGGCGGCAGGACGATCCGTGCGAGTCGCCGTGGCGCCGCTTTGCCGGCGCCGCGCGGAACTCGCACGCGCGGCGTCGTGGGCCGTGCCGGTGATCGTGATCGTGAAGACGCGGTCGCCGAGGGGCAGCCGGACGTCGCGCCGCGGGGCGGCTTCTGGTTGAACGGTCACGTCACCCGTCTCCGCAGGCTCGAGGTCCGACAAGTCCCATTCGGACTCGACGGAGACGGTCGAGTGCTCCGCTCGGACGAACTGCGGATGCGCGAGCGCCAAGCGGTGGAAGGGAAGGGTCGTCGCCGGGCCCGCAAGCTGGAACTCGTCCAGTGCGCGCGCCATGCGATGCAGCGCCTGGTCCCGGTTCGCGCCCCACGTCACGAGCTTTCCGATGAGGGAGTCGTAGTACGGCGAGATCTCCTGCCCCGCCTCCAGGCCGGTGTCGAACCGCACCCACGGGCCGAGCGGCGGCGTCAGCGCATGCACCTTCCCGCTGCGGGGAGCGAAGGACTCCGCGGGGTCTTCGGCGTTGATGCGCACCTCGACGGCGTGGCCGGTGACGGTGACGTCCCGCTGGACACGCCCGAGCGGCATCCCGCCGGCGACGCGGATCTGCTCGGTGACGAGGTCGATGCCGGTGACCTGCTCGGTGACCGGGTGCTCGACCTGCAGCCGCGTGTTCATCTCCAGGAAGTAGAAGGTGCGGCCGTCGGTGTCGAGCAGGAACTCGCACGTGCCGGCGTTCGTGTAGCCCACGTGTCGCGCGAGCCGGACGGCCGCGTCCGCGATCGCCCGCCGCACAGCGGGATCGAGGCCTGGCGCGGGCGCCTCCTCGATGAGTTTCTGGTGGCGGCGCTGCACGGAGCAGTCGCGGTCGCCGAGGGCGAGCACCGTACCGCGATGGTCGGCGAGGATCTGCACCTCGATGTGTCGCGGCCGTTCCAGGTAGCGCTCGGCATAACAGTCGCCACGGCCGAAGGCGAGGGTGGCCTCGCGTACCGCGGCCTCGAACGCGACGGGCAACTCACCGGGCGCACGGACGATGCGCATGCCACGACCACCGCCGCCGTGCAACGCCTTCAGCGCGAGGGGAAACCCGTGCTGTCGGGCGAAAGCCACCGCCGCTTCGGCGTCGGCGAGCGCGCCGTCGGAGCCGGGCACGACCGGCACCCCGGCCTCCACAGCCGCGCGTCGTGCGGCGACCTTGTCCCCCATGACCTCGATCGCCGTGGCCGGGGGGCCGATGAACGTCAGCCCCGCGTCGGTGACGGCGCGAGCGAGCCCGGCGTTCTCCGACAGGAAACCGTAGCCGGGATGGACGGCACCGGCACCGCTTTCGCGTGCGGCGCCGAGGATGCGCTCGATGTTCAGATAGCTGTCCGCGGGGCTGGCCTCGCCGATCCTGACCGCGGCATCGGCGAGCGCGACGTGCCGACTTTCGCGGTCGGCGTCGGAGTACACGGCGACCGCGCGGAGGCCGAGGTCGTGGCACGCCCGGATGACCCGGACCGCGATCTCGCCGCGGTTGGCCACCAGCACCGAATCGAACACAGGCGTCTCCTTCATCCGGCGACCAGCGGGTCGCGATCCGCCCCGATCAGGTCCATTTGCACGGCTTTCGTCTCGAGGAACTCGTCCATCGCGTTCGGCCCGCTCTCCCGGCCCCAGCCATCGGCACCGAAACCGCCGGGCCGCACGGAACGTCGTGCCCGGCGAAGGAAACCTAACATCGAATCACAGTAGATGTCTACCAACCGAATGGTAGACTTCTGGGTGCGGCGGGTGCTACCGTCGTCCGTGTGAAGATCGGTGCGATGGTTCCGCTCGGCGGAAAGAACGTCTCCGCCTCCTACGTCCGCACGCTGGGGCCCGCGCTCGAGGAGCGCGGCTTCGAATCGCTGTGGCTCGCGGAGCACAACGTTCTGTTCGACCACGATTCTTACGAAAGCCGGTATCCCTACACCGAGGACGGGCGGTTTCCCGGTCCTAGCGACGGCGCGTTGCTGGAACCGCTGACCGCGCTGTCCTTCCTCGCCGGCGTGACCACGACGCTACGTCTGGGCACGGGGATTCTCGTGGTACCGCAACGCAATCCGGTTTTCACGGCGAAACAGGTGTCCGATGTGGACCTGCTGTCCGGCGGGCGGGTCGAGTTCGGGATCGGGATCGGCTGGCTGCGCGAGGAATTCGCGGCACTGGGCGCTTCGTTCGAGCACCGAGGTGGTCGCACGAACGACTACCTTCGTGTGATGCAGTCGTGCTGGACCGATGAAGTGTCGAGCTACCAGGGCAAGTACTACGAGCTCGCCCCCTGCCGCTTCAACCCGAAGCCGGTCCAGAAACCCCATCCGCCGATCCACGTCGGCGGCGAGACGGACGCCGCGCTCCGGCGCGTCGCCGAGTTCGGCCGCGGCTGGTACAGCCTCAATCCCGACCCGGCGGCCGTGCCTGGTGCGCTCGCGCGGCTCGAGCCGATGCTGGCCGAACGCGGCCGGAGCCTCGCCGACGTCTCCGTCAGTGTCTGCCCCGGACTCCGGGACCTGGACAAGGAGAAGCTTGCGCGCTTCCGCGACGCCGGTGTCGACCGCGTGATCGTCGAGGTCGTAGCCAAGGATCGTGACCGCCTGCTTTCGAAGCTCGACCGCGTGGCCGCCGACGTCGTCGACGTGGCCACCGCGCTGTAGAAAGTCCCGGTCGGCTTGGGCAGGGTCGGTGACCACGGCCGAACCTGCCCAAGCCGACGGCTAGCTAGCGGGGTTCGCGGAGGGTGGCTTCCCATCCGGCGAAGGGTTTCGCCTCGGAGAGGAGCTTGCCCTCCGCGCTCGCGCGGGCACCGACGAGACCGGCGATCTCCTTTCGCAGCTCCTCGACGCTCCACCGGCTCTCGCGTTGGAGGCTCGCCACCACCTGCCAGCCCTCGAACAACCCGACCTCGCCGCCCATGACCTGCCACACTCCCCCGGTGTACGGGCACAGTGTGCTGGCGAGGTAGACGACCAGCGGGGACACGTTGGCCGCGTCGAAGACGTCGAACGCGTCCGCGTCGGCCGGGGGCCGGAACATCTCGGCGAACTCTTCCGTGGGCGCCGTCATGGGTGTCCGCGCGACCGGCGCGATCGTGTTCACCCGGACCCCGTAACGACTGAGCTCCTTCGCCGCGATCTGCGCGAACGCCGCGATCCCTGCCTTGGCCGCGCCGTAGTTCGACTGGGCGACCCCGTTCAGCAACCCTGACCCCGACGAGGTGCAGACGATGGCGGCCTCCACCGGCCCGCCCGTTTCCTTGGCCTTCTGCCGCCAGTACCCGGCGGCGTGCCTGGTACAGGCGAACGTGCCTTTCAAGTGCACGGTGATCACGCTGTCCCAGTCGCTCTCGGTCATGCTGACCAGCATGCGGTCGCGCAGGATGCCGGCGTTGTTGACGAGCGCGTGCAGGTCACCGAACTCCTCGACCGCGGTCCGGACGATCCGCTCGGCGCCCGCCCAGTCGGCCACCGAGTCGGTGTTCGCCACCGCCTCGCCGCCGGACGCGCGGATCTCGTCGACGACCGCCGACGCGCCGCCGAGGTCGTTGACCACGACCTTGGCTCCCTCGCGCGCGAACAGCAGAGCGTGCTCACGCCCGAGACCACCACCCGCGCCCGTCACAATCACCACACGGTCCTTGAGATGCTGCACCGAATCCTCCTGTGTCAACGGATCGCCACCGCGCCCGGCGGGCTCGCCACACCCTGTGGCATGTTCAGCGGCGAGGAGGTGAAGAACGCCTCGTACGTTCCCGTCGCCGCGCAGTCCTCGGCCAGCTCGTCGAGATCGAACAGTTCACCGAGCGGCATTCCCAGCAACGGCAGCAGAGCCGTGTGCATGAAGACGTCCGGCCACCGCGTCTTGTCCTCCCGCGCCACCGACCGGTCGGTGAACACGCCGAGCGGGAGCACCTCGACTCCGGGGTTGTCGCCGGCGACGGCCGCGATGTGCAGATCCCACAGCAACCGGAGCATGTCCTGACCGGGACGCAGGCCGGGTGCGGCGAAACCGTCCGGCCGCGCCACCGCGGCGCGCCCGCTCTCGTCGAGCGTGCGGTACCAGGACAGCCAGCCGGTGCGCAGCAGCACGACGTCGCCCGCTTCGATGGGCGTTGCCTGGTCCTCGACGCACGCGCGCAGTTCCCCGGGCGTGATCGGGTCCGGTTCGTCGTAGGCGAGCGGCCGGCCCTGCGCCTCGCGCCACCGGCCGAAGTCCACGAGCACACACCGTCCGGCGATCCGGCCGTGCCAGTGCTGGATGCCGTGCTCCTCGTCCGGCACGCCGCCGTAGTGCCCGTACAGCGGGTGCGCCACGTGCCGGAACCCGTCCCACTGGCTGGAGGACTGGGTGTTCCAGTCGTGCAGGAGGTCGTCGTGCGAGCCGCCGATCTTCCCGACGACCTCGTGCCGGAACGGCGGCCGACCGAACAACGGTGGCGAGGGCAGCGTGGCGTCGAGGTCGAGCCCGAACACCCGGCCACGCCGCACCAGCGACGCGGCACGCGCGACACGTTCGGGCGTCAGCAGGTTCAGGCAGCCGAGCACGTCGGTCCCGATCTCGCCCCACACCCCCCACGACGATCCGGGCGGGGCACCGGGTGTCACGGGAAGTTCGTCGTAGGACGGCAACTCGCTGGTCACTCGCTCTCCTTCAGCCGACACGGTCCCGGTCGCCCCAGCCGAATTCGATGCCTGCCAGGATCACCGAGCGCGTGTCGACGGGATCGATGATGTCGTCGACGTAGACGTGCGCCGCGGCCTCCCACGGCGCCGACTCGTCGAACCAGTGTGCGGTCAGCTCGTTCTCGAGCGCGCGCCGCGCGGCCTCGCCGCCCGTCGCCTCGGCGTCCTCGAGCTTGCGGCGGTTGACCGTCTTCACGCCCGCGTCGGGCGCCATGAAACCCAGCTCCGCGATCGGCCAGCACACCAGCAGATCGGGCCGGGTCGCCCGGCCGCCGAGCGCGATGTGCCCGCCGCCGTACGCCTTGCGCACCACCACGGAGATCTTCGGCACCTTCGCGCGGGCGAGACGCGCGACGAGCCGCTCGTAGTGCAGGACGATCCCGTCGCGCTCCCCCTGGATTCCCACCATGAGTCCGGGAACGTCCTGGAGGAATACGAGGGGCAGGTTGAAGGTGTCACACATGTCGGCGAAATCGTGCGCCTTGCGCAGCGCCACCGCGTCGAGCGCACCCGCGCCGTAGCGAGGCTGGCTCGCGATGACGCCGACGGCGTGCCCGTCGACGCGGGCGAACGTCGTGATGACCGCCTTACCGGCCTCCGGGCGCCACGGCAGGAGCGTGTCGGCGTCGACGATCGAGTCGAGCACCTCGAACATGTCGTAGGCCTGCTTGGGATTCACCGGGATGATGTCCCGCAGCCGCTCGGCCGGAGCACCCGGCTCGACCGGCGCGGCCCTCGGCGCGGGGCGCGCGGCGTTGCTGGGCAGGTACGACAGCACCGCCGCGATCGCGTCGAACGCATCGGGTTCAGTCGGCACCACCAGGTGCGCCGTGCCGACCGCCTGCGCGTGCTCGGGCCCGCCGAGTTCGTGGTCGGTGACCTGCTCACCGATCGCGGCGCCGACCACCGACGGGCCGACGAGCGCGATCGAGGAGCTTTCCGTCATCACGACAACGTGCGCGGTGCTCGCGTGCAGCGCGGAGTCGCCGTAGGCCGGCCCGAGGACCGCGGCGACGCGGGGCACCTCCGGGTAGCCGTCCGGTACCTGCAGGAAAGTGCCGAAATCCAGTGGCAGACCGGAAAACCGCCAGCCCATCACGTCGGGGATCCGGCCGCCGTCGGCGTCGCACAGCAGCACGAGTGGCAGGCCCTTGCGCGCGGCGACCTCCGCCATCCGGCCCTGTTTGCGCATGCTGACCGGCGCCGTGGTGCCCGCGAGCGTCGTCGCGTCGATGCCGATCACGCAGACGGGACGCCCGTCGATGCGCGCGAACCCGGTGACCGCTCCGTCGCCGGGGATGGGGCGCTCGTGCCGCAGCTCGGGCTCGGCGAGCAGGCCGATCTCGAAGAACGAGCCCTCGTCGACGACACCAGTGATCCGCTCCCGGACGGTCAGCCTCCCTGCCGCGTGCTGGCGCTCGATCTTCGCGGGACCGCCCATGCCCAGGGCGACCTCGCGACGGCGGGCCAGCTCCTCCAGCCGTTCCTTCATAGTGGCGCGCGCGGCGCTCGTGTCCGTCACTGTGTTCCCTTCACCGGTCTCGGAACTGCGGAGCACGACGCTCCTTGAAGGCCAGCACCCCTTCGTGCTGGTCCTCGGTGCCGTGCAGGAGGGACGTGGCCTCCAGCGCGTAGTCGTAACCCTCGTCGCTGCCACGGCCGAGCACGCGCTTCGCCACCGCGAGCGCGACCGCGGGCTTGCCCGCTGCCAGTGATGCCAGCCGACGCGCCTCGCCGAGGTGCTCGCCCTCCGGGACGACCTTGTTGACCAGTCCCGCGAGGCGGGCTTCCTCGGCGTCGAGCCGTTCACCGGTGAAGACGAGGTATTTCATCCAGTGCAGGTTGACGTTGGCGCGGCCGCGCACGACGCCGAGCCCGGGCATCAGCCCGACCGACGCCTCGGGTGTGCCGAACCTGGCCGTGCTGTCGGCGACCACGACATCGGTCACCATCGTCAGCTCACAACCACCGCCGAGCGCGTACCCGTGCACTGCGGCGAACGTGGGCTTGGGAAAGCGCTCGAGCGCCCGGAACGCGGCGAACGCCCGCTCCTGGTAGTCCCGTCGCGCGGGCACCGTGGTCAGCTCGCCGAAACCGGCGATGTCTCCGCCCGCGCTGAAGCACTGACCTCGCCCGTACAGCACCAGTGCGCGCACCGCGCTGTCGCCGGCCGCGTCGCGCAGCAGGTCCTGCAGGTCGTCCCAGAACCCGGCCGTGAGCGCATTGAGCTTGTCGGGCCGGTCCAGCGCAACCTCGGCAACGGCGCCGACCGTCTCCACCGCCAGCATCCCATAGCGCTTCCGCATCCAGTTCTCCTCGTCCGGCCTCTCGGTCGTCGCCACTTTATCAAACGACCGTCTGGTAGTCTCGCGTCGTGGCGCAGAAAGAAGAAACAGCGGATACGCCCGGTTTCGTCGCCTTGATGCGGCGATACGTCGTGGACTACACCAACTCCCACGACACCTCGGTGTGCGCGGAGATCATGGAGCCCGGCTACACCCTCCACATGGGAGACGACGTGCTGTGCGGCCGCGACGAGCTGTACGTGCCCGCCGCGGTCCGGCAGTTCCGCCAGTTCCCAGGACTCTGCCTCACCGTCCACGAGATCGTCACCAACGGCGACCGGCTCGCATTGCGCTTCAGCGAACACGGGGCTTCGCGAACGCATGCGGGAGCGGTGGCGAGTTGGGCCGGCATCGGGGTCTACCGGTGGAACGGCGAGCGTCTGGTCGAGAACTACGTCGAGCAGGACTATCTCGCCCGGCGGCGCCAGCTGAAGTCCGGCCGGCCCACGGTCGTGGAGCCGCCCGCGATCGCCCCGTGGGACACGCGAGCGGTGCCGAGCGACGCGGACGCCGAGGCGACGGCCGCGAAGTGGCTCCACGCCTGTGTTTCCGCCGGCGAGGTTCGCGAGAACGACGGTTCAGCGGGCCCGCGCCTCGACGGGGTCACCGTGACTGTCGACGACATCTTCTCCGCGGGAAGCGCGGTGGCGTTCCGCGCCACTCTGCGGGGCACGTACGCGGGCGGCCTGACCGAACTGTCCGATCGGCACGCCGGTGCCGCCGCGACGCTGCACGCGACCGGCATCGTGCACGTCGCGGAAGGCGAGGTCCGTTCCGGGCACGTCGTCACGGACCGGCTCGCCCTCGTCCGCGCAGTCACCTCTGCCACGGAAAGGCCGAACGGATGACCTCCGACACCCCGGTCGTCCTCGTCACCGGCGCCGGCCGCGGCATCGGTGCGGCGATCGCCCGGCGCCTCGGCCGCGACGGCCACCACGTCCTCGTCGCCGACCTCGACCGGACGACCGCGACGGAGGTCGCCACCGAGATCGGGGGCACGCCCGAGGTTCTGGACGTGACCGACGCCGAAGCGGCGAAGGCACTCGCCGCCCGGACGCCGAGGCTCGACGCGATCGTCAACAACGCCGGCATCTATCCGGTGACGCCGATGGACACCGTCGACCCGACGGTGTTCCGCGCGGTCCTGGACGTCAACGTCGTCGGCCCGCTGATTCTCACGCAGGCCTTCCTCCCGCAGTTGACCGCTGCCGACAACGCATCGGTCGTCAACATCGCGTCGATCGCCGCGACCACGCCGACCATCGGCATGGGCGCCTACTCGCCGTCGAAGGCGGCTTTGGTGTCGCTGACCAAGGTCTGCGCCGTGGAATTCGCCGGCCGCCGGATCCGGTTCAACGCCATCGCGCCGGGCGGCGTGCGCACGGAGGGCAGCCAAGAAGCACTGACGTCCGGATCCGAACGCGACTTGCGTTACGAGGCGGTTGTACCGGCGCGCCGTCGCGCCCTGCCCGCGGACATCGCCGATGCCGTCCCGTTCTTCCTCAGCCGGGACTCCCGGTACGTCACCGGCCAGGTGCTCGCCGTCGACGGCGGCCTGACGCAGGGCACCCTCGACTACCTGCGGGCGTACCAGAACCACTGAAAGGCCTGTGCACCGGTCGTGCAGCCCTGCGCGTGAACGACTTCTATCGCCTGTTCCTCGCCCCGGTGCGCAGCACTGTGGTGGCGGCGCGGGTGCGCAGCCGGTGAACCCGCCGGGTGCGCCGGTGGATTCGGTCGAGCACGGCAAGGCTCCGGCCACGCTGGCCGCGACCGCCCTCGACGGCTCGGCGTCGCAGGACCTGTGCCCGCTCCCGCAGGTGTCTCGCTACAACGGCCACGGTGACCCGGCCCTCGCGTCGAGCTACCGCTGCACAAACTTCTGAGGTACTCCGAGAATGCGGTGCTGGTTTTCAGGGCGGTGAGTAATTGGTCCTGATGTGTGAGCTGGCCCGGCGCGGGCGTCGTTGGACAGCGCCCGCGGACGTGACGCCGTAGCAGCCGGGCCAAGCGGGATTGGTGATGAGATGGCTGCATGACCGGCATCCCTCGTGCGCGGGAAGAGCCGGCGGCGGCGCGCCACGCCGCGCCGGGGGCGGTGAGCAGAACGAGGTCGCGGCCGAACAGGTCGATGGTCGAGGTACCGGAGTCGAGCCAGAGGTGGGGGCTCGGCAAGCGGGGGCCGCGCTGGGCTGGTAGTCGGCGCCGGGCGGGTGCGTCCCCGGCGAGGAAGACCAGGCCCTGGGAGTAACGCACCGCGGTCTGGGCGGCGGCTGTCCAGCGGTTGGCGCCGAGCACTTCGACCGGAAGGTCGCCGATCCCGAGCACGTCACGCACTGTCTGCTGTGGATCGCCGTCCTCGGCGGTGTCAGGCAGGCCGATGACCCAGCGATGGTCGGGACGTGTCCAGATCAACGCCGTGCCGGTGTCGGTGAGGAAGTAGATTCCGCGCGAATGGATTCCTGCTCGGACTCGCTCACAACGGTCGACACAGATGATATGTCCGTTTTCTCCATTCAGGAAGCAACGGGTTCACCTCGTGGCGTAGCGACACCGTTCATCGCGCCCCGCCCGTTGATGGACTCCAGATTTCCGCCGTCCGTCCCGCGTTCATTGAATGTTCATTGGCGATGATCAGAGAATCTTCCGCCAGGAAGGCTTACGCGGGACCACAGATGCCTTCCATGTTATCGACCGTAGATTGCCTGCCCACTCAGACCGAAGAATGGAATTCTCGATGTTCGGATTGCTTGCGATCGGGTTCGTTCTGAGTCTTGACAACTTCCGCAGTTCACTCGTGCTGGGAGGCCTCAAGCCGACGATTGTCCAGTCGGTCAAGACATCCGCCATCTTCGGATTGTGGGACGCTGTCGCACCGCTGGTCGGGCTGCTGATCGGAGACGCTCTCGGCGACCTGATCGACGACGACACGACCAATACGATTGTCATGATCGGCTTGGGCGTGTACGGGCTGTTCCTCGTCGTTCGTGCGCTGAGGTCTCCGGAGAGCGCGGATCCGAACCTGAAGTGGGCACGGTGGGGGCTGCCGATTCCGCTGAGCGTCGACAACATCGCCGCGGGCGCGGCACTGGGCGTTGCCGGATACAGTCCTTGGCTCGCGCCCATTCTGTTCGGCAGCATGACCTTCCTGATGTCGCTTGCCGGCCACCAGATCGGCCGCACGGTGGCGCACTTCATCAACTACATCCCGAAAGTCAATACCGACCTGCTGGTCGGCGCCTGCTTCGCCGCAATGGCGGTCTTGATGGCGTTCGGCGTCACTCTGCCGCTCTCGTACGGCTGATATCGACCCCTGCGACGTGGGCACCCATCCTTGTCGGTTCACGCTGAGAATGAGGACGGGTTTTCCCCTTTGGACTTCAGCTCGAAATGGGAATCCGCCACGATGCGTCCGCGCTGCTCCTCTCCGGAACGCCGGTGCCGGTCCCGTGAACTGGTTCACGGCACTGGTCCAGGGTCCAGGGCGTGCAGGGTTGCGTGTGCTCCGGCACGCAGGTAGCCGATGTCGGTGGCCGCGGTAATGAGCCGGAAGCCGGCGTCGCGCCACCGGGTGGCCGCGGCCTGGCTGGGTGCGTGTATTCCCGGCACGGTTCCCTGGTCGAGACAGGCGCGCAGGACGGTGTTGATCATCTGCTCGTGTTGCGGATCGGTCACGTCGAAGGTGGGGGCGATGCCTGCGGAGACCGCGAGATCGGCCGGACCGACATAGGCGACGTCGATACCGGGGACGGCGAGGATCTCCTTCGCGGCTCGGAGTCCGCCGGTGGTTTCGATCTGGATCGCGCAAACGGTGTCATGGTTGGCCGAGGCCGGATCGTAGGGCCGGCCCAGGACATGTCGGCTGAGTCCCCAGCTTCGAATGCCCGCCGGCGGGTAGCGGCAGGCCTGGGCGGCGCGGGCGGCATCCTCGGGGGAGTTCACCATCGGGACGAGCACACCCTGCGCGCCGGCGTCGAGTGCCTTCATGATGGCCGCGGGATCGTTCCAGCGGACCCGGACCAGGCCGGGCCGGCCGGCCGCGTCGAGGGCCTGCAGCATGCCGACGAGCGTCTCGTCGTTGACGAAGCCGTGCTGGCAGTCCACGCAGATCCAGTCGAAACCGGCGCGGCCGAGCACCTCGGCGACCAGCGGTGACGGGAGGGAGCACCAGCCGCCGTAGGTGACGGTCTTCTTCTCGATCAGTTCGCGAAGCGACATCGTGGTCCCCTTCACGACGATGGTGACGTTGGCCGGGACGGCGCGTCCGGGATCTCGGTCTTGCCGGGTGCCTGCAACGCGGTCGGCAGCATGACCATCTCGGGAACGTGCACGGTCGCGGGCAGGGAGGCGATGTAGAGGCAGGCGCCGGCGACATCCTCGGGTCGCAGACTGGCGGCGCGGGCCGTGGCGCTGGGCGGGGTGGCGCGCCGGGCGAGGTGTGGGGTGTCGACCAGACCGGGAGAGATCGTGGTGAACCGGACGCCGCGGGTGTGTTCGTCATAGCTCGCGGCCCGGGTCAGCCCGAGCAGGCCGAGCTTGGCCGCCTGGTACGCCGCGCCTGATCCGTTGGGCCAGTAGGCTGAGGCACTGCCGATGAAGATCCCCGTGCCGCTCGTCCGCCGCAATGCCGGCAGCGCGGCATGGATCAGGTAGAAGCAGCTGTCGAGATTGCTCCGCAGGATGGCGTCCCAGTCCCGGGTGGTGAGGTCGCCGAGCCGGCGGTTGGGCACGTTCACCCCGACCACGGACACCAGGACATGGATGTCGGTCGTGTCGTGGATGCCGGCGAGGCACTCATGGACGACCTCCTCGTCGGTGACGTCGACGGTGTGGGGAACTACGTGACGCGAGTCGAGAAACTCGGGCGGCACGGCCGCGGCGAGCGCCTGCCGGTTGCGGCCGAGTGCGTGCACGGTCGCGCCGTGCTGGGCGAACAGCCGCACGACCGCACTGCCGATGCCACCGCCTCCGCCGGCCACCACCGCGGTACGGCCTTCGAGTTGCGCCCCGGTCATCGGAAGGGTGTCCATCGCGACGCGGCGCTCAACGAGTCGAGCTGCTCCATCAGTTCGTCATCGAACTCCACGGCCAGGCATCGCAGGTTCTGCTCGAGCTGCTCAACCCGGGTCGCGCCGACGAGGACGGAACTGATGCCGGGTCGGCGCAGCACCCAGGCGAGCGCCAGCGCGCCGGGCGTCTCGCCGCGTTGTTCGGCGATGCACCGGAGTTCGCGTGCCAGTTCCAGCCGCTGCGGGGTGAAGCTGCGCCGGAAGATGGGCTGGGTCAGTGCGCGCGACCCCGGAGGCGGGTTCTCCCCGGGCGCGTACTTGCCGCTCAGCAGCCCGCCACCGAGCGGCCAGAATGCGATGATGCCGACGCCCTGATCCAGGCAGAGCGGCTGCGTCTCCAGTTCCACGGTGCGGTCGACCAGCGAGTAGCTGGCCTGGACGGCCTGGAACCGGACGAGGCCGCGGCGGTCGCTGGTCCACAGTGCCCGGCACACCCGCCAGGCGGGGTAGTTGGAGGCGCACACGTACCGGACCTTGCCTGCGGAGACCATCGCCTCCAATGCGGACAGAGTCTCCTCGTCGCCGGTCTCCGGATCGGCGAAGTGCACCGTGTACAGATCGAGGTAGTCGGTGCGCAACCGGCGGAGGCTGCCGTCGAGGGCGGCGATGAGGTGGTGCCGGGTCGCGCCATGGTCGTTGGGCCCCGCGCCCACCTGGGAGCCGCCCTTGCTGGCGAGGACCACCTGATCGCGACGGCCGGTCAGCGCTTCGCCGAGGATGCGCTCGGACTCTTGACCGGCATAGGAGTCTGCGGTGTCGACGAGGGTGATGCCCGCCGCGAGCGCGCGATCGAGGATGTTCCGCGCGGATCGAGCGTCGGCGCGCCCACCGAACGCGTTGCCACCGAGCCCGAGCGCGGACACGCGGAAGCCGGTATTGCCCAGACGACGATGTTCCATCTCCATGGCTTACGCATCCCTGTTTCAACTCAGCACGGTTTGGCCCAGTCCCAGGCTTCGCGGTGGACGGCGGAGCGGGTCGGATGCCCCGGCCTGCGGTCGACGACGACCGAGCCGTCCTTCATCACCAGCTCGATCGACCGGCGCTCCTGCAGCACCGTGATGTCGTCGAGCGGGTTACGGAACAGGGCCACGAGATCGGCGGTCTTGCCGGCTTCCAGCGTCCCCGTGCCGGCGGCGATCCCCAGCACGTCGGCGGCGTTCTTCGTCGCGGTCGCCAGCGCTTCCGCCGGGCTCATCCCGAGTTCGGTGTAGATCTCCAGCTCGTAGGCGTTGCCGCCCATGTCCGGGTCGATCTGCGTGTCGGTGCCCATCGCCATCGTCACGCCGGCGGCATGCAGGCGCTGGAACGTCTCCCAGCAGAGGGGCTGGATCCGCTTCATCTTCTCCAAGACGAACTCGGGCGTGCCGGCCGCGCGGCGCTGCTCGATCGCCTTGTCGCTGCGGTGGGCCAAGGTAGGCACCAGCGGTGTGCCGGTGTCGAGGATCATCTTCACCGCTTCGTCGTCGGTGAAGACACAGTGTTCGAGCGAGTCCACGCGGGCACGCATGGCCATTTTCTGGGCCTCGGGCGTGAAGGCGTGACAGGCGCACCGTTTGTTCGCCGCGTGCGCCTCGTCGGCGATGGCGTCGAGTTCCTTCTGCGTCATGTTGCGGACGTCCGGCTCCTCCTTGTCCGTGCCGCCACCACCGGACGCGCAGGTCTTGAGCAGGTCCACGCCCGTGCGCAGGTGCCTGCGCGCGAGCTCACGCAACCCCCACGGCCCATCCGCGGTGACCCCGGGAGCCCGGATCGCGTTACGCGGCATGATGAGGTCGAGGTGGGAGCCGGTGGCGACGGTGAACCCGGCGACCACGAGCCGCGGGCCGGCGTGAATGCCGAGGTTGATCGCGTCGCGCACGGCGACCATCTCGGCCGCCAGCGAACCGGCGTAACCGTTCCCGCCCAGGTCGCGCAGGGTGGTGAAGCCCATGTCCAGGCACATCTGTGCGTGCAGCAGAGCGTAGAGCTGTTGCAGCTGCGGGCTGATCTCGAAGGCCGCGACGCGGTAGTTGTCGAAGGTCAGCACGTTCCACTGGGTCAGGTGGAGGTGGCAGTCGATCAGTCCGGGAATGACCGTCCGGTCGCTCGCGTCGATGATCTCCGCGTCGCCGGGAATCGGCACGTCTTCGGCGGTACCCACCGCTTCGAGGCGGCCGTCCTCGACGAGGACGACGCAGGGGCCTTCGACCACCGCGCCGTCACCGACGACGACACGGCCACAGGTGAGAGCCTTCACGACGGAACCGCCCCCTTCCGGGACTCATACACTGCTGGATCGGCCACGTGGCGGGCTCGGCGGCCGGAGAGGACCTCGGCCATGCCCTCGGCCATCTCCTCGAAGATCGCCACGCGCCCCTGCCTGGTGAACGCGAGCGCGTGCGGGGACGCCAGGACGCGCTCGTCGCGAAACAGTGGGTGGGACGTCTCCGGCGGCTCGCGTGGGAAGACGTCGAGCCCGACTCCCCCGAGCCGGCCCGCCTGCAGGGCTTGGTGAAGGTCGTCCAGCGAGGACACGAGCTCGCCCCGGCCGACGTTGACCAGGACCAGGCCGGGCCGGCAGTTCCGCAGGATCCCGGCGTCGATCATTGCCCGGGAGCGCCCGGTGAGCGCTGCGGCGAGCACCACCACATCACACCGCGCGAGGAGGGCGGTGAGATCCAGTAGCGGCATCCCGTCGGGGATTTCCGGCGACGGGAACGGGTCGTGGCCCAGCACTGTGAAGCCGAGCGCCAGCGCGAGCCGGGAGACGTGCCGGCCAACCCGGCCGAGCCCGACCACGCCGAGCGTGGACCCGGCCAGGTCGAGAATGTCGGCCGTGTCCCGCGTCGCCCAGGTGCCGCCCTTCACCGCGTGATCGAGGGTGGGCAACCGCTTGGCGAGCGCGAGGACCAGTGCGATGGCGCCCTCGGCGACGCCGGCGGTGGTCGCGCCCGGGGTGATCACGACGGGGATACCGCGCCCGCTCGCCGCGGCGACATCGACGTTGTCCACACCGACCCCGCTGCGCCCGATCACCCGCAACGCCGGGGCCGCCTCGATGATCGCGGAGCTCACCCGGGTCGAGGCCCGGGCGGCGACGGCGATGCACTCCCCGGCCTGCGCCGCCAGTTCGTCGTCCGCGACGGGCACCACGTCGCCGAAGGCCGCGAGCCTGGTCGCCACCAGCTCCGGCATGCCCGCGCTGCAGAGGATCTTCTTCCGGTCACGTGTCACCGGAGACCTCCCCGGTGAGCAGGCCACGCAGGTGGGCGATGAGCTTGCCGTATCGCGGATTCGCCGGGTCGCGCGGTCGCGGAATATCGATGTCGACGATGCTTTTGATCTTCCCGGGGCGCGCGGTGAACACCACCACCCGGTCGGCGAGATAGACCGCCTCGTAGACGTTGTGCGTGACGTAAACGACGGTCTGCCCGAACTGCTGCCACAGCTTTCCGATCAGCTCCTGGATCTGGTCGCGGGTCAGCGCGTCGAGCGCGCCCAGCGGTTCGTCCATCAGCAGAAACTCCGGTTCACAGGCGAGCGCCCGGGCTATCGCGACCCGCTGCTGCATGCCGCCGCTGAGCTCGTGCGGGTAGGTGTCGGCGAAATCCGCGAGCCCGACCCGCTCCAGGACCGCCAGCGCCCGCTCCCGGCGGTCCGCGGTCACGCCCTGGCTCTCCAGGCCGAACTCCACGTTCCGCACAGCGGTCAACCACGGAAACAGTGCGTACTCCTGAAAGACCACTGCGCGCCGCAGGTTCGGGCTGCGTACCGGCTCGCCGGCGAGGGTGATCCGCCCGACCGAGGGCTGCACGAAGCCCGCCAGCATGGACAGCAACGTCGACTTCCCGCAGCCGGAAGGCCCGATGATGCACCAGAACTCGCCCCTCGGTATGTGCAGCGTGACATCGTCGAGCACGTGGATCCGCTTGCGCGCCTCGCCAAGGGCAACGCTCACCCCGCTCACTTCGATGCCTGTGCCCACCACGGTTTCGCGCTCCACCGCCACGCTTTCGCTATTCATCCGAGGTCATCCCCCACCGCTTGATCGTGTGGTTCTCGACCGTCTGGAACAGCACCTTTTCCAGCAGGTAGCCCAGCGGCCCGATGACCAGCAACGCGGAGAGCATGACGTCGGTCTGCAGGAACTCACGCGAGTTGAAGATCATGATGCCGAGGCCGAGTTGCGTCGCCGCGATCATCTCGCCGGCCACGACCGCGCGCCATGCCTGCGCGAGGCCGATGCGGAACCCGGTCATCACGAAGGGCAGTGAGCCGGGAAGCACGACCTTGCGGAACAGCCGGTACCCGGTCACCCCCATCGACGCCGCCGAGCGCAGCCAGATGGGCCGCACCGAGCGCATGCCCGTCCACATGTTCAGCGTCATCGGCAGCGTCGCGGAGAACACGACCAGGATGAGCACGCTCGTGTTGCCCAGGCCGAACCACAGTATGAACAACGGAATCCACGCGATCGACGGGATCGGCAGCAGCACGCTGACCAGTGGCAGCACCAGGTCCTCGATGGCCCGCACCCGTGCCATCAAGAACCCGACGAGCAGACTGATCGCCGCGGCGATCACCCACCCGAGCGCCAGGCGCCACAGCGTCGCCCAGACGTTGACGAACAGCACACCGGTGGTCAGCAGTGACCAGAAGGTCGTGGCCG
>NZ_JAAXLS010000046.1 GCF_012328925.1 Amycolatopsis acididurans | reverse complement strand
ACTCCCGGCGCAGCGCCATCAACCCCGGCATCTCATGCTCTGCCAGCCGGATCTCCTTGCGGCCGAACTCAGCCAGCTCCAGATCCGCCACCGCGAACTCCACACCGTTGCGCGTGTCGAGCCGCTTGGCAATGCTTTCGGGGGTCATAGGGCATTTCCTCCAAGGTTTGGCGACACCTGAACAGTACCGTTGTCCGTTCATCACGTAACACCCTCGGAAAAGGAGGCGTCCACGTGCCGATCCCCGGCCCGGAGACCCGGATCGTCGAGCTGCGTGTGCCCGGTCTCAGCGGTACCTCCGGTGAGGACCTGCTGGACACGGTGGGCACGGTCGAGGTCGCGGGCGACGGGATGGGGCGCGTGATCCGCCCGTCCGACCGGCTTCGCCGCCCCGCGCCGGGGCCGGTCCTGCAGGCGCTGGGCCGTTCGGTTCCGCGCACGCTGGAGGGCTACCTGTGGGGCCGGATGACCTCGGGAGGCGCGGCGAAGGCGACGTGGGCGCTGCTGTTCCCGTTCTCGCTGTCCAACGTCGCGCACTGGATGCTGCCGCCGGTGCCGGAGGGCAGCCGCGTGGCCCGCGTGTTCGGCGGCGTGTGCCGTGGCCTGTTGCGGGTCGCGGCGTTGCTGCTCACGATGCTGCTCGTCGCCCAGCTCGCGGTGATCGCACTGGACATGTTCGCGACGCAATGCCTCGCACCCGGTGCACGCTGCCTGACCGCGGTGCCGGGCGGGGTGCGTGAGCTGACGTGGCTGCGCACAGCGGCCGGGTTGCTGCCGCTGGCCGTGGTGATCTTCGTGCTGCACCGGGTCTCGGGCACCAACTGGACGGTCTCCTCGCGCGACGTCTCGCCGCGGCGCGGCAACCTGCCGGGCGACGGCCTGCGCGGCGGCACCGGCTCCCCTGTCCTGCGAACCCTGCACGTCGTCGGCGCGCTCGCCGCCGTCGCGTTGCTCGCGCTCGGCGGCCCCTTCCACGTTCCCGGAGCGCTTCCGGAGCTGATCGTGTGGATCTGCGCGCTCGGGCTGGCGCTGGCCGCGCTGCTCACCGCGGCCGCCGGGGTCCGCGAGCTGCGCCGGTGGGCGCGGCGGAGCGTAACGGTCTTCGCGTGGCTGGTGCTGGTGTCGGTCGTCGTGTTCACGCCGAGGCTGCCCGGCGGGTCCGATGACACGGTCCAGAGCGTCGGCGCCGCGCTGCTGGCCGTCTCCGCGCTGTTCGCGCTCGCGCTCGTACCCGCCGCGCTGACGGCCCGGCGCACGTGGCGGGAGCTGCCGAAGCGGCTGCGGCCGTGGGTGGGTGGCTGGGCCGCCGCGCCCGTGCTCATGCTGGCCGTGCTGCTCGGCGCGGGTTTCGGCGCCGGGCTCGCGATCGCGCTGCGCAAGCTGGCCGGTGCGGCCTGGCTCCGCCTGCCCGACAGCTACACCCCGGTGACCACGTTGTGGGGTGCCGGGCTCGGGCTCGCGGTGGTGCTGGGGCTGATCGGGTTCGCGATCGCGGTGCCCGCCCGGCGTCGTCGCCGCGGCGTGGAGGACATCGTGCGGCTGCTGCAGGACAACACGCACGACCAGCAGCTCGCGGCCGCCGCGTGGGCCCGGTCCGCGTGGGAACGGCGGCATCTGCACCAGCTGGCGATCGCGGTGATCGGCGGGATGTCGTTGTGCGCGGTGGCGCTTCTGGTGGCGCGGTTCGGTTTCCACACTGTGCCGGGCTGGCTCGACCCGATCTCCGCGGTCGGCGTGTTCGCGCTCGGCGCGACGGCGGCCGGGTTGCTGCGGATCGTGTACACGGCGGCGACGAAACCCGGCCGCAACCGGCACCTCGGTGCGCTGGCCGACCTGGTGTGCTTCTGGCCGAGGGCCTCGCACCCGGCCGTGCCCCCGTGCTACGCGCTGAAGGTCGTGCCGGAACTGGCCGCCCGCGCGAAGGACCACCTCGCCGAGCCGAACACAAGGGTCGTACTGGCGGGTCACAACGTGGGCAGCCTGCTCGCGATGATCGCGACCGCGCGGCTGATGCACGGACTGAGCGAGACCGACCGCGAACGCGTCGGCCTGATCACCGCGGGCTCACCGCTGCAATGGGGGTACCAGCGCGCGTTCCCCGCGGTGCTGCCGTTGAAGTCGCTGGCTTCGCTGTACGGGGAGCTGGGCGGCCGTTGGCGTGGGCTGGCCAGGGGCACCGACATCTTCGGCGGCGGGGTCACGACGTGGCGGCAGAAGGTCGTCGACGACAAGCTGCTGGGCATGGGCTTCCTGCCCAACGGCGAGATCGGCCCGGTGGATCTGGCCGTGCCGGGGCCGTCCGGGGCGCTCGTGCTCGGCGGCGACCACTGGCTGCCGGACCCGATGCAGAACCCGTCCGGCACGCGGCGCTGGGCGCCCGGCGTGCTGGGGCACGCGAACTACGAGATCGACCCGGAATGGGACCGTGCGGTCGCGATGGCGGCCGGCCTGGAGTTCCCGGACCGGCCGTCCACGCGACCCTTCGGCGAGCAGGTGCCGCTATTCCCGGACCTGCCCCGCTTCAACCTCAACCTCGCCCGCTGACCGCTTGCCCAAAAGCGAGTGGCGGCGGCTGTAGGCGAAGTAGATCACCACGCCGAGCACCATCCAGGCGAGGAAACGCAGCCAGGTCAGCACGGTCAGGTTCAGCATCAGCCACAGGCAGGCGAGGATCGCCAGCACCGGGACCACCGGCACCCACGGCACCCGGAACGCGCGCGGCAGGTCCGGGTGCGTCCGGCGCAGCACCAGCACGCCGGCCGACACCAGCACGAACGCGAACAGCGTGCCGACGTTGACCATCTCCTCCAGCTTGTCCGCCGGGAAGAACGTGGCGGCGACGGCGACGAGGACACCGACGATGAGCGTCGCCCGCGCCGGGGTGCCGCGGGTGCCGGTGCGGGCCAGCTTGCGGGGCAGCAGCCCGTCGCGGGACATCGCGAACAGCACCCGGACCTGGCCGAGCATCAGCACCATGACCACCGTGGTGAGCCCGGCGAGCGCGCCCACCGAGATCACGTTCGCGGCCCAGTGGACGCCGTTGACGGAGAACGCGGTGGCCAGCGTCTTGTGGCTGCCGTCGCCGGCGTGGGTGGCGAGGTTCTTGTACGAGGTCATGCCGACGACGACCAGCGAGACGGCCACGTAGAGCACGGTCACGATCGCCAGCGAGCCGAAGATGCCGCGCGGCACCGAGCGCTGCGGGTTCTTCGTCTCCTCGGCCGTGGTGGCCACGATGTCGAACCCGATGAACGCGAAGAACACCAGCGAGGCGCCCGCGAGCAGCCCGAACGCGCCGAAGGAGCTGCTGGCCCCACCGGCGATGAGGGAGAACAGCGACTGGTTGACGCCGCTCTCGCCGGAACCGCCGCTCGCGGCGGGCGGGACGAACGGGTGGTAGTTGGCGCCCTTGATGTAGAAGATGCCGAGGATGATCACAAACAGCACGATCGCGACCTTGATGGCGGTGATCACCATCGAGAACCGCGAGGAAAGCTTCGTGCCGACCGTGAGCAAGGTGGCGAGCACGACCACGAGGAACAGCGCTCCCCAGTCGATGGTGAGACCGCCCAGGGTGAACGTGGTGTGCACGCCGTCGCCGAAGAGGTAGCCGAGCACCGTTTCGAGGTAGACCGACCAGCCCTTCGCGACCGCGGCCGCGCCGACCGCGAGCTCCAGCACCAGGTCCCAGCCGATGACCCACGCGATGAACTCGCCGAACGTGGCGTAGGAGAACGTGTAGGCGCTGCCCGCGACGGGCACCGTCGAGGCGAACTCGGCGTAGCAGAGCGCGGCGAGCCCGCAGGCGACAGCGGCCAGCACGAACGCGACCGAGACGGACGGGCCCGCGTAGTCGCCCGCCGTGCGCGCGGTCAGGGTGAAGATGCCCGCCCCGATCACGACCGCGACGCCGAACACGGTCAGGTCCCAGGCACCGAGGTTTCTCCGGAGCTTGGTGTCCGGCTCGTCGGTGTCCTTAATGGA
Source organism: Amycolatopsis acididurans (assembly GCF_012328925.1). Classification (GTDB taxonomy): domain Bacteria; phylum Actinomycetota; class Actinomycetes; order Mycobacteriales; family Pseudonocardiaceae; genus Amycolatopsis_E; species Amycolatopsis_E acididurans. Next base: position 52,023 of record NZ_JAAXLS010000046.1, on the reverse strand, counting down.
CTGTTCGATCGACTTCGTCCGCCACAAACCGTTGCCTGGCAAGGTGCTCTCCTCCCGGTGCCCTGGATCTCAGGTCCGGTGAGCCACCTTAACTCGGAAGGATGAACGAGGCGAATCGGGTGTTTACGGACGGCGAACTCCAGGTGGATCAGACCAGTTCGCGGTCGAGATCCGGCTCCAGGTAGATCAGCCGCGCGTTGGGCACCTTGGCGCGGACGCGGGCTTCGGCGTCGTCGATCGCCTGCGCCACCTCGGCCAGCGCGAGGTTCGGCGTGAGGGCGAGCTTCGCCGCGACGAGCAGTTCCTCCGGGCCGAGGTACTGGGTCCGGATGTGGATGACGCGCTCGACCTTGCCCGCGGCCAGCTCCGCCATGATCGTGCGCAGCTCGGTCTCGGTCGCGCCCTCACCGATGAGCAGGCTCTTCATCTCCACGATGAGGATGATCGCGATGATGCCGAGCAGCACGCCGATCATGATCGTGCCGATGCCGTCCCAGACCGGATCGCCGGTCAGCTCCGACAGCCCGACGCCGACGAGCGCGAACACCAGACCGAGCAGCGCGCCGGTGTCCTCCAGCAGCACGACCGGCAGCTCCGGCGTGCGCGACTGGCGGATGAATCCCCACCACGACACGTCGCCCTTGATCTTCGTGGACTCCTTCATCGCGGTGACGAAGCTGTAGCCCTCCAGGCAGATCGCGAGGACCAGGATGATCACGGCGACCAGCGGCGAGGTGAGCGGTTCGGGCTGCTCGACCTTGTGGATGCCCTCGTACAGGGCGAACGCCGAGCCGAGGGTGAACAGCATCAGCGCGACGATGAACGAGTAGAAGTAGCGCTCGCGGCCGAAACCGAACGGATGCTCGCTGGTCGCCTTGCGCTGCGAGGTCTTCTGGCCGAGCAGCAGCAGGCCCTGGTTGGACGTGTCGGCCACCGAGTGCACGGACTCGGCGAGCATCGACGAGGAACCCGTGACGAGGAACCCGGCGAACTTCGCCACGGCGATCCCGGCGTTGGCGCCCAGCGCCGCCAGAATCGCTTTCGTCCCACCGTTAGCCGACACCGCGACCCCCTGGAGTCATCCCGTTTTGTCGGAATGCAGCCTACGGGGCGGCCGGTGATCATCGCAGCAGCGGGAGGCCCCCGACGAGTTTGCCGATCTTGTTGCGGGGCCCGAGAAGGCTGATCGCGTAGTAGTCCGGTTCACCGGTGACGGCCAGGCTTGCCGTGTACTCCTCGTAGGAGGTGCTGGCCTGCGCGTGCTTGGTCATGTCCGCGACGAAGACGCCGTCCCTGGTGACCGCCTTCGCCCGGATCTCGCGGATCTTGGCCCCGTCGGCGGCGAGGATCGAGACGCCACCCCACGGCAGACCGGCGTGCGGTGAGCCGGCCGCGTCCGGCACCGCTTCGCCCACCACGCCAGGCAGTGCGGCACCGACCGCGGCGCCCAGGCAGGCGACCGCGTTCGCCACGAGCCCGCTGCCAAGCCCCGGATCCGCGACGATGACCCATTTGAGCCGGGCAGTGCGCGTGGTAACCCCGGTGCGCGCATCTTCTTCGAGAATCGTGGCGAGTTCCTGATGTTCTATGGTCACATCTGTGAAAGCTAGGCAGAGATACCCTGATAGTCCACCGACTCCGAACTAAGTTCGACAAGAGGGCGAGAATGGCCGAGCTGGACGAACTAGATCAGGCACTGCTGCGGGAATTGCAGCGCGATGGTCGGCGAACCAACCGGGAACTGGCCGCCGCGACGGGCGTTTCGCCCTCCACGTCGCTGGAGCGCGTGCGGTCGATGCGAGAGCGCGGCGTGATCCGCGGTTTCCTGCTGGACGTGGACCTCGCCGAGATCGGCCGCCCGGTCCAGGCCCTGATCGCGCTGCGCATCAAACCGCCGTCACGACGGGTCATCGAGGCCTTCCGCGAGTGGGTCGCGCTGCTCCCGGAGACGGTCGGCGTGTTCGTCGTCTCGGGCGGCGAGGACTTCCTGGTGCACGTGGCGGTCCCGGACAACCAGGCCCTGTACGAGTTCGTCATCGACCGGCTCACCCAGCGCCCGGAGGTCGCCGACGTGCGCACCAGCGTGGTCTACGAGCACATCCGGAGCAGGGTCATCGAGCCGACGAAAGCCAAGCGCCGCTAGGCGGCTCCCGGTCCCTGCCGCTACCGCCCCGAGGTCGCCCGGAACAGCTGCGTCCGCTCCCCGCCGACGGGACGCACGACGACGTCGGGATCGGAGGCGGGCAGCCACATCGACTGGCCGCGCTTGAGCTCCAGTTCCCGGCCGCCCTCCGCGCGCACCGCGACCCGTCCCGCCGTGCACAGCAGGATCTGCGGCACGCCCGAGCGGACGCACAGCTCGCCGTCCTCACCGGCGCGCCATTCGCACCGGGACAGCTCGAACTCCGGCGCGTCGGTCCGGTAAACGGCGCCGCAGTCGGACTCATCGCCGCTGAGCACGGGCATGTCGCAGCACTCGAAGTCGACCACGCGCAGCAGCTCCGGCACGTCCACGTGCTTGGGCGTCAGCCCGCAGCGCAGGATGTTGTCCGAGTTCGCGAGGATCTCCACGGCCGTCCCGTGCAGGTACAGGTGCAGGTTCCCGGCGGGCAGGTAGATCGCCTCGCCCGCCTTCAGCGTCAGGCGGTTCAACAGCAGCGCCGCCAGCACGCCCGCGTCCCGGGGATGTGCCTCGCCCAGCTCCAGGATCGTGCGGCACTCCGTGTCGAACTCGCCGTGGTCCTTCACGTGCAGCACGCACGCGTCCAGCACCTCGGGCAGCAGCTCGTCCAGCGTCGCTTGCGGCAGCGTGATCCACGTGGTGAACAGCGCCCGCATACCGTCGGAATCCGGCTGCGCGGCCAGCAGTTCGGTGTACTTCGCCAGGCCGGGCGTCTCCACGGCACGCAGCAGCTTGATCGTGCGCTGCGGCTCCCGGAACCCGGCCAGCGCGTGGAACTCGGTGAGCGCGCACACCAGCTCGGGCTTGGCCGTCGGGTCCGGGTAGTTGCGGTTCGGCGCGTCCCGCGGAATTCCCGCGGCCTCCTCGCGCGCGTGCCCCTCCGCGGACTGCTCCGCCGACGGGTGCGCCTGCATCGACAACGGCTCCTCGACCGCGAGGATCTTCAGCAGGAACGGCAGCCGGTTGTTCCACCGCCGCGAGCACTCCGGCCCCAGGTGCGCATGCGGATCCGCCTCGATCAGCTCCAGCAGGCTGTGCTCCGCACCGTCCTCATCGACAATGCGTGACGGGTCACCGGGGTGCGCCCCCATCCACAGCTCCGCCTCGGGGTGCGGGGCGGGAACCTCACGTCCCAGCAGCTCCGGGATCGTCGTTCTGGAACCCCACGCGTAGGGCCGCACGGCATTGCGGAGCAGCTCCACTGTGTTCTCAACTCCTCGGACCGGGCGTGCCCGGTGTGTCTTCAACAGGTCTCACGCGGTAGCGGGCGCGTACTGACCTGCTCCCCCCAGACTTCCGGCCGCGAGCCCGAGATAGACCGCGGCCAGCTCGAACCGTAGCGCGAGCACTCCGGCACGAACAGGCTCTGGTCCGGCGATCTCGTCCGCGGGGGCGATGACGCCCGCCCCGGGAAGAGTATGTGAGGCCTCGTGCCGGGTGGCGTCCGCGGTCTGGCCGGTGTGCACCGCCAGCAGCAGCACCCGCGGCTTGAGCCCGGCGTCGTCGAAATCGGGGTCGGCGAAGATGTCCTGCTCGCCGCCGCCCAGGGCGCTGCGGAGCAGTGCGGGGCGCGCCTTGGCCTGCCGGTAGTCCGCGGCGTCGCACACCACGCCCGCGAACGCGCCCAGCTCGTAGGCGGCGTGCTCGGCCACGGCGACCGCGGCCGGGTCGAGTCCCCACAGCATGGGCACCCGGTCGGCGAGCCGCAGTGCGAGCGCCTTGGCCGGGTTGGCGAACGAGTCACGCCCGAGGTGGCCGCGTTCGGCCTCCGCGTCGAGCTGGTCGGCGAGCGCCTCCAGATCGGCGACCAGCAGGCCGAGCGCGTTGGCCGTGAGCAGGCCGGCCGCGAAACCACGCGCGAACGTCAGTTCCGGCGGCACCGGCATCCTCGGCGCGAGCAGCAGTCCTTTGCCCGCGATCGACGCCGCCACCGGGCCGTCCTGCGGACCCGACAGCACGACGGTCGCGCCGTAGCGACTGGCCCGTTCGATCCCGGCCGCCAGCTCACGGTCGGCGGAATCGTCGGTGTGCGCGAACACGACGTCGAGCGCGCCGATCCAGCTCGGCACGGCGTCGGTGATCACGACCGGCACCGGGCAGGACGGCGCGAGCAGGGCGGCGAGCAGCTTCGTCAGCGCACGGCCGACACCCGGCCGCACCACGAGCACGAGCGCACGGGGCCTGCCGAGGTCGAGCCGGTCGGCCAGTTCGACCTCGGCCGCGACCTCCTTGGTCGCGCGCACCTGCGCGCCCGCCATCGCCGCGGCCCGGAGCAATCCCTGCGAATCCGCCTCCGCCAGCCGTGCGGGGTCGTCGAGCAGGCTGTCGTCAAGCACCGTCGGCACTGGAGGTTTCCGGGTCGATGGCTTCGTCGAGCAGGAGCACCGGGATGCCGTCACGCACCGGGTACACGCGCCCGCAGGACGTGCAGGTCAGCGCCTCGGCATCCGGGTCGTCGGGTGTGCCCGGCCGCAGCGGGGCGTGATCCGGGGACGGGCATGCCAGGATCTCCAGCAACTGGGCATCAAGCGTGAGGGCCATGCTTTCTCCTTACCACGCTCCGGGTGGCTCAACCACGCACGATCGCGAGCACTTCGTCGGTCAGCGCACGCACCTCGTCGTCGGTGGGCGCCTCGACGTTCAGCCGGAGCAGCGGCTCCGTGTTGGACGGGCGCAGATTGAACCACGCGCCGCCGGGCAGCTGCACGGTCAGCCCGTCCAGCTCGTCGATCGTGACACCGGACCGGGCGCCGAACGCGTCCTTCACCGCGAGCTGGCGCGCCACCTGGTCGTCGACCGTGGAGTTGACCTCGCCGGAGGCGGCGTAGCGCTTGAACTCCGCGGTCAGGACCGACAACGGGCCGTCCTGCTCGCCGAGTGCGGCCAGCACGTGCAGCGCGGCCAGCATGCCGGTGTCGGCGCGCCAGAAGTCGCGGAAGTAGTAGTGCGCGGAGTGCTCGCCGCCGAAGATGGCGCCGGTGCGGGCCATCTCCTCCTTGATGAACGAGTGCCCGACGCGGGTGCGCACCGCCTTGCCGCCGTGCTCGGTGACGATCTCGGGCACGGCGTGCGAGGTGATCAGGTTGTGGATGATCGTGCCGCCAGGATCCTTGGCCAGCTCACGGGTGGCGACCAGCGCGGTGACCGCGCTCGGCGACACGGCCTCGCCGTTCTCGTCCACGACGAAGCAGCGGTCGGCGTCGCCGTCGAAGGCCAGCCCCGCGTCCGCCCCGACCTCACGCACCTTCGCCTGCAGGTCGACCAGGTTCTTCGGGTCCAGCGGGTTGGCCTCGTGGTTGGGGAAGCTGCCGTCGAGCTCGAAGTACATCGGCACCACGTCGACGGGCAGCCCGTCGAACACGGTCGGCACGGTGTGCCCGCCCATGCCGTTGCCGGCGTCCACGACGACCTTCAGCGGCCGGATGCCCGTCAGGTCGACGAGGCGGCGCAGGTAGGCGGCGTAGTCGGCGAGCACGTCGCGCTCGGTCACGGTGCCCGGCTGGCCTTCGAACGTGGGCACGCCCTGCTCGACGGTGTCGCGGATCTCGGCGAGACCGGAGTCCTGGCCGACCGGCGCCGCACCCGCGCGGCACATCTTGATGCCGTTGTACTTGGCCGGGTTGTGGCTGGCGGTGAACATCGCGCCCGGCAGGTTCAGCGAGCCGGAGGCGAAGTAGAGCTGGTCGGTGCTGGCGAGCCCGATCGAGACGACGTCCAGCCCCTGCGAGGTCACGCCCTCGGCGAACGCGGCGGCCAGTGCGGGCGAGGACTCACGCATGTCGTGCCCGATGACGACCGACGGCGATTCGGGCTTGATCAGCAACGCGAAGGCGGCCCCGAAGTCCCGCACCAGATCGGCGCCCAGCTGTTCGCCGACCACGCCTCGGATGTCATAGGCCTTCACGATGGCCGACAGGTCTGACACGCGTTTCTCCCCGGACTGCTTCGACGACTCGGATGCGCAGAAAGCGTACCGGGGGAACCTAGGAGATCGGATCCGGCAGGACCCGCAGATGGCCGCGGCGACCGGAGGCGCCTTCCGGCTCCGGCGGCGGCGCCGGGCGGTCGGACCTTCCCGCCTCGCGAACCGCCTCGGCCAGCGCCGTGAGCTCGTCGTCCGAATGGTCGGGCTCGCCGAAGGAACCCTCGTGGCGGACGACCTCCCACCCCTTGGGGGCGGTCAGCCGGAGCGCGTGCTCCTCGCACAGGTCGTAGGAATGGGGCTCGGACGCCGTCGCGAGGGGACCCACCACCGCGGTCGAATCGCTGTAGGCGTAGGTCAGCGTGGCGACCGCGGGCTGCAGGCACCCGGTCCGCGAACACTTTCTTACGCTCGACACGGACGAGACGATAGCCCCTCCCACCGACACTCGCGCGCAGGCACACCGGAGCCGTTCGCGGGAAATGCCGTGGCGATCCGGCAGGCGCGGCAGCGTAACCTTCACTGGGTGTCTATGGCTCGCAGTTCCCGACAGCAGCGGCGCGTCCGCCGCGACCGGCATGGCCGTGGGCTGCGCGGACCGCTGTACCCGGCGTCCCTGCCGGCGTCGTCGAGCCGGGCGGAGAAGTTCGACCAGCTCGTGCTGGACGCGCTCGAGCCCATCGAGGGCCGCTGGCGCGACCAGCTGACGAAACTGGACGTCGCGGTCGACGACGTGCCCGAGGTCCGAGGCACCAATCCCGCGGTACCGGCCGACGGCGTGCTGCACGACGGCGCGATCCCGCTGTCCAGGCTGGTCCCGGCCGGTGTCGACCGCACCGGGATGCCGACCCGGGCCCGCATCGTGCTCTACCGGCGGCCGCTGGAGGCGCGCGCGAAGGACCCGGCCGAACTGGCCGACCTGGTGCACGACGTGCTGGTCGAGCAGATCGCGGGCTACCTCGGCGTGGAGCCCGACGTCATCGAGGGCGAGTGAGGCTGGGCACCGAGGTGAGCACCGCGAACAGCACCGCGGCCACCTGAACGAGCAGCAGCACGTCCCGCAACGTCGACGGGTGTTCGACGATCACCTCGGACTGCGTGGTCGGCAGCGCGACCGCGACCTGATGCCCCCACGCGGGCACGATCGGCGTCGCCTTGCCGTCGACCGTCGCCTGCCAGCCGGCTTCCAGTTCGGCGGACAGCACCAGCAGCCGCCCCGCCACCCCGTCGGACACCCGCACGTGCAGGTCGGGCAGCGCGGCGTCGACCGGGGTGATGCCCGTCGTGCTCGCGGGCGCCGACGTGGTGACGGCCTGCTTGGCCACGCCCGGCGGCACCAGCACGACCTCGCCGGAGGGCTGCAGCAGCCGCAGCACCGCGCGGCCGTCCCTGGTGGGCTGGACCGCGACCGTGAGGTCGGGCGCGAGCGCGACGATCGGCGCGGCGTCCTGCCCCTGCGGCAGCACCACGAACAACGCGCCCGACGCGGCGGCCGCGGACAACGTGGCCCTCGTGGCGCCCGAGGAGGGCTGGGTGAAGGCGCTCTGCCAGCTGGTGAGCCGGGCCGGCGTGGGCGCGGTCAGGCCGAGCTGGTCGTCGCCGAGCAATGGCAGCCGTCCGCCGGTCTGCCGCGTCGGCTCGTCGCCGGAACCGACCACGACGACGGATCGTCCGGTGCGCGCCAGCTCGTCGGCCTGCGCGGACACCAGCCGGTCGCCACCGCCGGAACGCAGCGGCCCACCGCGGCCCGCGATGACGGTGCCGGTACCGAGCGCGAGGATCACCAGTACGCCCACGACCGCGGCCAGCTTGGGCAGCATCCCGGCCGGCGCGCCGCCCGCGCACGCGGTGAGCAGGATCCACAGGGCCCCGGCGCTGATGACCAGCAGCGGCACCCCGGTGAACCCGGTCGCCGCGCCGCCCCCCTGCAACGGGGTCACCGAGACCAGCGTGACGACGGCGAGTCCGCACGCGCCGAGGACGACGACGCCGAGACCGGGGCTGAGCAGGGCCTTCGGCCGTACCACGACGGCGATCACCAGCGCGATGACCAGGGCGATCCCGATCGGCCACGCGCCGGGCCCGCCCGGGTCGAGGCCGAGCAGTTCGCCACCGGTGGCGGGCGCGGCCGGACCGGACAGGCCGTGCAGGAACAGGGCGGGCTGGTTCACCAGCGCCGTCGGCCACGGCAGCAGCAGGGCCAGCGGCAGGAGCACGACGATGCCGACCGAGCCGATCCGGCGCAGCAGCCCGTCCACGGGCGGCAGCACGACGAACCCGGCCACCAGGCCGAGCAGCGCGAGACCGTGCGCCAAGGGCGAGAACGCGCCGATGAGCGCGACGCCGATCGCGCACCACGAGGACGCGTGCAGCCAGCGGGAGCCGGTGCGGGCGAGCAGACCGGCGACGCCCGCGATCACCATGGGCAGCAGGATGTGCACGGCGACCACGTCGAGCCTGCCCTGCGCGACCGACGCGGTCGCGGCGGGCAGCAGGGCATAGCCGGCGGCGGCCGCGGCGCGGGTCCAGCGGGAGACCGGCAGGCGCCGGGTGGCCACGTAGGCGGAGAGCGCGGCGAGTGGCGCGTCGCCGATCAGCAGGATCGCGACGAGTGCGGCCGGCCCGCCGAGCGGGGTGAAGATGGCGCCGATGATGCCGAGCACGGCGAGCGAGGCGGGAGCGGCGCTCGCGGTGCCGCCGCCGACCGGATGCCAGCCGGCGAGGTAGGTCGACCAGACCTGGCCGAGATCGCCCGCGGGCAGCAACCGTCCGCCGGCGAGGTCGAGGCCGAGACGGCTCGCGTTGGTCACCAGCCCGAGAGCGGTGAGCACCACGAACAGCGTGGCCGGCGGCCCGTACCTGCGAAGGAACGAACCGTCTGCCGGTGCGGGGCCGGAAACCACCGCGGTCTCGGACTCGGTCACCTGATCCACCGCACCAAACTACGCAACGCGACCGCGGGCCGCGGGGTCAGGGGGCTCGGGGGTTCGATCCCCGGAAGAGACGGTGGAGCGAGCCGGCTCCGCCAGCACGGCGGCCCCGCTCGCTACACCGCTATACCGCTCGTTTCTTCAGTTTGCGACGCTCGCGTTCCGACAGACCGCCCCAGATACCGAAGCGCTCGTCGTGCGCGAGTGCGTACTCCAGGCATTCGCCCTTGACCTCGCAGCCCTGGCAGATGCGCTTGGCTTCCCTTGTGGAGCCACCTTTTTCGGGGAAGAACGCCTCTGGATCCGTCTGCGCGCACAAGGCGCGGTCCTGCCACTCGGGAGGCTCGGCCGGGTCGAAAATGTCCGCGAGCTCACCCAGTTCTGCTTCCGGGTTCGCTGCCCAGTCCACGACCTGCCCCCATTCCCGTCCGTCTGCTTCCAACCGCACTTCCGCCTCCTCTGCTTCCACGCACTCCCCAGGCTGGCGGTGTTGCTGTGTTGATCTTTACCGATCCGACCGGCAGTCACGGCGGTCGTCTTGGTAAACCCGCACCCGACGCCCCCTTCCAGCGTCGAATGACAGCAATGTGATTACACCCGTGTAGTGCGGCCAGGTCAAGCCGAGTAGCGAGGTTGGGGGACCCTGATCGGCCTCCGCGCAAGGGGACACGCCGACAACGATCCGGGAGGATACGACAAACTGGTCTGGTGCAGAGAGCAGCGGTCCGCCCCAGCCCCGTCTTCTACGGCCTTCTCGTCCTCACCGTCGTGGGAGGTGTCCTCGCGGCGTTCGGTGACGCTTCGTCGATCTTGACCACCAAGAACGACCCGATGGTGACCGCCGGGATCTTCATCCTGGTGATCGCGGGATGGGCACTGTCACTGACCCTGCACGAGTTCGGGCACGCCTTCATCGCCTACCGCAGCGGCGACCAGTCCGTCGTCGGCAAGGGCTATCTGACGATGGATGTACGCCGCTACACCGATCCGGTGCTCTCGCTCGTCCTGCCGTTGATCTTCCTGGTGATCGGCGGCATCCCGCTGCCCGGCGGCGCGGTGTGGATCAACCGGTGGGCGCTGCGCTCACGCGGCGCCGCGTCCTTGGTGTCGCTGGCCGGCCCGCTGAGCAATCTGGTGCTGGGGGTGCTGCTGTCGCTGGCCGTCGCGAACATCCACATGGCGGCGGGCCTCGCGGTCGGGCTCGCGTTCCTCGCGCTGCTGCAGATCCTCGCGTTCGTGCTCAACATCCTGCCGGTGCCGGGGCTGGACGGTTTCGGCGCGATCGAGCCGTACCTCTCGCCCCAGTCGCGTGAGTTCGCCGCGAAGGTGCGCCCGTGGGCGCCGCTCGCGCTGTTCGCGCTGCTGTTCGCGGTCCAGCCGGTGCAGGACGCGTTCTGGGAGATCTCCCGGTTCGTCTTCCAGGCCGTCGGCGGGGACTACTTCGCGGCGCAGGTCGGCAGCTACGCCTTCATGTTCTGGCGGCACTGAGCCACTGCTCGCTGCGCCGCGCCACGCGTTTGAGCGCGGACCGCTCGGCGAGGTAGTCGCCGGCCATGCCGACGACCGGGAGCATGCCCACCGCCCGCTGGAAGAAGCGGCCGCGGGGACGTTTCTCCAGCTCGTCGGTGATGGCCAGCAGCGATCGGCCCATCCGCCACAACGTCCCGGCGCAGGCCCTGAGCGTGATTCTGCGGTCCTGCTTGTCCGGTTCGGTGAACTCACCCGTCAGGTGTTCGGTCTGTGCGTCCTCGGCCGCGTCAGCGTCCTTTCCGGCGGCGAGTTCGGGGGCGATTTCGCGCTGGAACAGCACCCACGCGATGAGCCGCACGCGCTCCCCGATGTCGTCGACACCGTGTTCGCCCGCGATCGCGCACAGCAACAGCCCCTGCGCGCTCGCGCCGAGCGCCTCCTGCACCGGCAACCGGTCGGCCAGTGCGCCACCGATACCGGGGACCGCCGTGACGAGCGAGGTCAGCCTCCCGACGCGGTTGATCCACCAGTCGGTGCGCGCCTCGCCGTCGAGTTCCTCCCACGCCGGCGTGCCGGGCAGCTTCCGGCCCGCCAGTCCCTCCAGCCGGCCCGGCGTCCGCATCGCGCGCAGCACCGGGTTCGCGGCGCGCACGAACGGCCGCAGCACCCTGACCACCTGACGATCCGAAATCGCCTCACCCATGTCACTTCCTCCGCGGGGTCGCCAGCGCGCTGCCCAGCGTGACCGCCGCGGGCAGTACCCCGCCCGCGAGCAGCAGCAGCGCGCGCCAGTCCTGGACCAGCACGAGATCACCACCCGGCCCGAACAGGCCGAGTATCACGACGGTGAGTACCCACACGACCAGCGGCGCGAACGCGGCCCTCGGGCCGGCCAGCTTCCCTGCCTGCCCGACCAGCAGCGGCGTGGTCACGATCGCGACGAGCACGGTCACCGGTACCGGCACGTCGCCGAGCTTGGGCAGCAGCTTGCCGTCGAGGCGCAACGGCAGGAAGAACAGCTCGAGCGTGGCCAGCAGCACCGTGTCCACCAGCAGCACCACCAGCAGCCCGCGCCGGAGGACCACGCTTTCCCCGGTCATCACAATCCTCCGAACAAGTCCGTCGCGGCACGCTCGCCGTTTCCACGCACCAGCGTGAAGTACTCGGCTTCGCCGATTTCGTGCGGCACCCCGTTGGACAACGCGAACTCGGGTGGGCGCACGGTGACCTGCGTCGCGTGCGCCCGCAAGGCGTCGATCTTCGCGTCGAGGTGGTTCCGGATGTCGATCACGGTGGTCGGCTCGCTCACCGGGATCCCCTCCGGCAGCTCGGCTCCCCCGCTCGCGGCGATGTGGAAGACGCGCGGCACATCGGTGGCCGCTGCCATGGTGATCTCGTGCGCCCGGATGTGGTCGGGGTGGCCGTAGCCGCCGAAGGCGTTGTAAGTGATCACGACCTGGGGGCGCACGTCGTCGAGGATTTCACGCAGCCGCGCGACCTGCTCGTCCAGTGATCCGTTCGCCAATGCCCTCGGATGGCCGGCCGCCGGGGTGCCCGCCATACCGGAATCGCGCCACCGGCCGATGCCCCCGAGGTAGCGCTGATCGGTGATGCCCAGGGCGCGGCACGCCGCCGCGAGCTCACCGGTGCGGTAGCCGCCGAGTTGATCACCCGCCCAGGAGCCGAGCTCCGCCAGTTCCGGCGGAATGATCTCGCCTTCCTCACCGAGCGTGCACGTCACCAGCACCACCTCCGCGCCCTCGGCCGCGTAGCGGGCGATGGTGCCGCCCGTGGTGATGCTTTCGTCGTCGGGATGGGCGTGGACCAGCAACAACCTTCGGATCACAGCACCACAATATTTATGGTGGTCCAACCATCGTCGGGGCATCCTCGGATATCCTCGCGCGCAGTCCCACTGAACACGTGGTGACGAACGTTCCCCCACGAAGGGCCACTAGTGAGCACTGACACGACTACAGCGAGGCTGGCCGCCTCCGGTTCCGTGCTGTCCATTTCCGACCTGAAGATCTCCTTCCGGACCGAGGACGGCATCGTCGAAGCGGTCAAGGGCATCGGCTTCGACGTCAAGCCGGGTGAGATCGTCGCGGTCGTCGGCGAGTCGGGTTCGGGCAAGTCCGTCACGTCGATGTCGGTGCTGGGCCTGCTGCCCAAGACGAGCAAGGTCGAGGGCGACCTGCGGCTGGAGGACCGCGAGCTGGCGGGCCTGAAGGACAAGGAACTGCGCGGCATCCGCGGCAACGACATCGCGATGATCTTCCAGGAACCGATGAGCGCGCTGAACCCCGTGTTCACCGTCGGCTGGCAGATCCGCGAGGCCCTGCGTGCGCACAAGGACCTGTCGAAGGAGGCCGCGGACAAGCGCGCGGTCGAGCTGCTCGACATGGTGGGCATCCCGAACCCGCAGGAGCGGTTCAAGCAGTACCCGCACCAGCTTTCCGGTGGTCTACGCCAGCGCGTGGTGATCGCGATGGCGATCGCCTGCGATCCGAAGGTGATCATCGCCGACGAGCCCACCACCGCGCTCGACGTGACGGTGCAGGCGGAGATCCTCGGTCTGCTGCGCAAACTGCGCGACACGCTGAACACGGCGATCGTGCTGATCACCCACGACATGGGTGTGGTCGCGGACCTGGCCGACCGGGTCGTGGTGATGTACAACGGCGAGATCGTCGAGCAGGCGCCGGTTCAGGAGCTGTTCGCAGCACCCAAGGAGGACTACACGCGGCGGCTGCTGGCCGCGGTGCCGGTGCTCGGGCAGCGCCCGGAGGGGCGCAGGCTGCTGGACGACAGCGGGCTGACCGTGGACACCGAGGAAGCCGAGAAGATCGCCGGCGAGATCCGGCTCGCCGACAAGGAACTGGAATCGCAGATCTCCCACGACGCGCCCGCGCTGGAGATCAAGGACCTGGTGCTGGAGTACCCCGGCCGGCGGGGGCAGGCGCGTAACCGTGCCGTCGACGGGGTTTCCCTGCACATCGACAAGGGCGAGATCGTCGGCCTCGTCGGCGAGTCCGGCTCGGGCAAGTCGACCGTCGGCCGCTGCGCGATCCGGCTGCTCAAGCCCACCGAGGGCAGGGTCTCGATCGCGGGCAGGGACATCACCAACCTGTCCACAAAGGAGCTTCGCCCGCTGCGCCGGTACTTCTCGATCGTCTTCCAGGACCCGGCGTCCACACTGGACCCGAAGATGACGATCGGCGAGTCCATCGCCGAGCCGATGGTGCTGCACAAGCTGTTCTCCGGCAAGGAACTCAACGACCGGGTCGTGTCCCTGTTGGACAAGGTGGAGCTGTCGGGCCACTACCGCAACCGCTACCCGCACGAGCTGTCCGGCGGGCAGCGTCAGCGCGTGTCGATCGCGCGGGCGCTGGCGCTGGACCCGGCGCTGCTGATCGCGGACGAGCCCACCTCGGCGCTGGACGTGTCGGTGCAGGCGCGGGTGCTGGACCTGTTCCTCGGGCTCCAGCAGACGCTGGGCTTCGCGTGCCTGTTCATCAGCCACGACCTCGCCGTGGTCGACCTGCTGGCCGACCGGGTGGCCGTGATGCAGCGGGGCAAGCTGGTCGAGGTCGGCAGCCGGGACCAGGTGCTGCACTCGCCGCGGGAGGAGTACACCAAGCGCCTGCTGTCCGCGGCTCCGGTGGCGGACCCGGTGCTGCAGGTGGAGCGCCGCGCGGCCTGGGAGGCCGGGCGCGTGGCTCCGGTGGCGCAGTAGGGTTTTCGGTTTTCGGAAGGGCCCTTCACCCCGCTGAAGGTTGAGGGCCTTTTCAACGGACGAGTTCGACCTCGCACGGCAGACCCGGCGCCCGGCTCAGCCGGATGTCGCCGGTCAGCAACGGCAAGCCGAGCAGCTGCGCGAGCACGACGTAAAGCCCGTCACAAAAGGAAATCGTGCGCCGGGCGGCCCACGCACCGTCGAGTAAGGCAAGGTGGTCGTATCGCTCATCGACCAGCCCGCGAACAGCCTGCAAACCCGTGATCGCCTCCGCTGCGTCGATCTCGGCGCGCCGCTCCAGACCGCGCAGAGCCTGGCCCACTTCGGCATCGATCAGGTACGGCGCGTGTGTCCGGCTGGCACCGATGAGCTTGCGCAGAGCGGCACCGACAGCGTCCTTGCGTGCCAGGAAAGCCACCAATGCCGAGGCGTCGACGACGTACTCACTCACCTCTGGCCTCACGCAGCACCTCGTCGATCGACTCGGCAGTCGCACCCGGTGCGGCGCTCGCCGCGAGCTGTTCCTCGATAATCCTGACGTACTCCGCTTTTGTGCGCTGACGAGCGATTTCGATGAGATGGTGGCGCATGTAGGCCTGCAGCGACTGACCGGCGGCGGCTGCGCGACGTCTCAACGTCTCCGCCACATCGTCCGGAACATCCTTCACCTGAATGGTACTCATGGCGCCATTTTAGCGCCACATCGCCGCCAAAAGAAAGGCGCCCTCCCCGTCGCGGGAAGGGCGCCTTCTGTCGTACTAGGTGTCAAGCCTTCATCCGGCGTTGCCTCGGGTCGAAGGCGTCCCGCAGGCCGTCGCCGATGAAGTTGATCGACAGCGAGATCAGCACCAGCACCACGAACGGGCCGAAGAACAGCCACGGCCGGTTCTGCACCTGCGCGTAGTTCTCCAGGATGATCCGGCCCAGCGAGGTGTCCGGCGGCTGCACGCCGAGCCCGATGAAGCTCAGCGCCGCCTCGACGAGCACCGCCTGCGCCACGGCGAGCGTCGCGTTCACCGTGATGCTGCCGACCATGTTGGGCACCAGATGCCGGAAGATGATCCGTCCGGTGCCCGCGCCCGCGGCCTTCGCGGCCTCGACGAACTCGCGTTGCGACAGCGCCATCGCCTCGGCCCGGGTGATCCGGGCGATCGGCATCCAGGCGAACAACGCCAGCACGATCGCGACCACGATCCAGCTGCCGTGCCCGAACATCTTGGCCATGATCGCCGCCGCCGCGATCTGCGGCACGATCAGGAACAGGTCGGTCAGCCGCGACAGCGCCGAGTCGGTGAAGCCGCGCAGATAACCGGCCAGCGATCCGAAGATCACGCCGATCATCGTCGCCACGACGGACACGATCACCGCGATCAGCAGCGAGAACTGGGTGCCGCGCAGCACCTGCGACACCATGTCCTTACCGACCTGGGTGGTCCCCAGCGGGAAGTCCGCGCTCGGCGCGGCGAACGACGGGTTGCTCGCGTCCTCGTAGGCGTGCGGCCAGAAGATCGGCATGATCAGCGCGATCAGCACGATGAGGATCAGTACCGCGGTGCTGATCATCGCCAGCTTGTGCCGCAGGAACTTGCGCAGTACCAGACGGCCTTGGCTGACCGCTTGGGGCAGCGCCTCCGGGGGCAGGGTGCCTTCGCGTTGAGCGGCCGAGGCCGCCTCGCCGGCAACCAGAGAGTTCATGTCAGCCAACGCGAATCCTCGGGTCCATGATGCCGTACAGGAGATCAGCGATCAGGTTGGCGACCACCACCATGACGGCGACGACCACGAGCCAACCCATCAGCGTGCTGGGATCGAGGTGGTTGACCGAGTCGACCAGCAGTGTGCCCATCCCGTGCCAGTTGAACACGGTCTCGGTGATGATCGCCCCGGTCAGCACCTGACCGAAGTTCACCGAGAAGAGCGTGGCGACCGGGATCAGCGCGTTGCGGAAGGCGTGCCGGAACACCACCCGCGAGGACGACAGCCCCTTCGCACGCGCCGTGCGCACGTAGTCCATGTTCAGCGTTTCCAGCATCGACGCCCGCTGGAAACGGCTGTAGGCGGCGAAACTGATCGCCATGATGGACAACGTGGGCAACAGGAAAGCGCCCGAGTATTTCGCGAGGAAATCTCCGAACCCGTCGAACGAGAGATTCTCCGGGCTCGTCGTGCGCAGCCACGGGTTGCCGAGCCAGTCGGTCAGCCCGAGGTCGCGCACCCAGCCGTTGATCTCGATCGCGTAGTTCTTGAGCACGATGGCGACACAGAAGATCGGCATCGAGAAGAGGAAGAACGCCAGTGTCGTGGCGATGTAGTCCCAGATCGAGTACTGCTTCACCGCGGCGAGCACGCCGACGGCGACACCGATGATCAGCGCGAGGATCTCGGCACCGACCACCAGCCGCAGGGTCACCTCGAAGGCGCCCATGACCTTCGGGAAAACCGGTGCCATCGCGTTGCCCTGCGCGACGGAGACACCCCAGTCACCGTGCAGGAACTTCCACAGCCACAGGAAGTACCGGACGATGATCGGCTTGTCGAGGTCGAGCTGCCGCTCGGTCTCGGCGATCGCGGCCGGGTTGATGTTGGGCCGCCCCTTGAGCTCGGCCAGCGGGTCCCCGGCGGACGCCACCATCATGAAGACCGCGAAGCTGCCGACCAGCAGGACCGGGATCGAAATCGCCAGCCGGCGAAGGGCGTAAATAACCAGGTTCAACGGAATTGCTCCTAATCCGGGCCTGGCCGGAAGTATGCAGCCGTGCCCGGCCTCCACCGTACTTGGGGGTCGCCCAAGGTCGACAGCTACTTCCGGATGGAGTACGGAGGCCGGGCTCGTGGCGCGGCCTCCGTACTCTCACCAGTTCAATCGATCAGCGCGAAAGCGGTCAGCCCCGCTTCTCCCACTCACCGGCGTTCCACAGAGCGCCGTAGTAGGACTGGAAGTACACCTTGTCGACGCCCTGGAAGGCCCACATCGACGGCATCGCGAACAGCGGCAGCGAGGCGTAGTCCGCGGCGATCGCGGAGTCGGCCTGCTGGTAGAGCTTGCGCGCGGCACCCTCGTCGGTCTGCGAGACGGCCTGGTCGAACAGGCTGTCGACCTGCGGGTTGCTGTACTTCTGGTGGTTCTGGTTGCCCTTGGTCGAGTACAGCGGCTGCGACTGCGACTTGAACGGCGGCTGCGACCACGCGAACAGCGCGATGTCCCAGTTACCGGTCGAAAGCCGGCCACCGGAGAGGAACGTCGGGTCGTTGTCGTTCTTGACCTCGATACCGGCGGCCTTCGCCTGCGACTGGATGATCTCCACCGTCTGGTCGCGACGCGGGTTGTTGTTGTGCGAGATGGTCACCGAGAACCGCTGACCGTTCTTCTGGTAGATCCCGTCCTGGCCGAGGGTCCAGCCGTCGGCCTCGAGGGTCTTCTTCGCCGCGGCGGCACCGAGGCCGGCCGTCTTGCCGTAGCCCGCGTCCTGGTAGCCGGGCTCCGCCGGGGTGTAGATCAGGCTGTTATCCGGCGTGATGTCCGACTGGACTTCCTTGAGCAGCTTGGTGGTGATCTCCGAACGGTCGATCGCCTCGAACAGCGCCTGCCGGGCCGGCTTCTGCGCGAGAATCGGGTTCCGGTAGTTCATGTCGATGTGCTCGTAGGACAGTTCCGGGGCCGAGCCGTAGATGACGCCCTGCGAGGACAGGCTCTTCATCGTGGTGGCCGCTGTGGCGTCCGGCTGGGTCGAGGACACGACCTGGACCTCGCCGTTCTGCAGCGCGGTGGCCATGGCCTTCTGGTCGGCGAACGCACGCAGGATGATCTTGCTCGGACCACCCTTGCCGCCGGCCCAGTTCGGGTTCTTCTCCAGCGTGACCGTGCCGGCGTTGTCGTCGTAGCCGGTGATCATGTACGGACCGGAACCCGGGTCGAGGGCCTTGTCGAAGCCCTTCCACTTGTTGGTCCAGAAGTCCCCGGCCTTCTGGAGCAGGGCCGGGTCGCTGGTGGGCGTGAGCTTCGTGATGTCCGGGATACCGGTCTGCTGCTCGAGGATGTGCGCGGGAAGCAGCGCGTTGGAGTCGAACAGGCCCTTGTAGTCGAGGTAGGGCTGCTTGAACGTGGTGACGAAGGTGGTGTCGTCCTGGCACTTCGCGCTGTCGATCAGGTCGTAACCCGCGGTAGCGGCCGGGTTGAAGCCCGGCGTACCCCGCTGCGAAAGGTAGGCGAGGTAGAAGTCCTTGCAGTTCCAGGGAGCGCCGTCGGACCACTTGATGCCCGGCTTGAGCTTCCAGGTGACGGTGAACGGACTCGTGGACGTGACGTCCCACGACTGCATCACGTCGTTGTTGAGCAACACGTTGTTGTTGCCGTCGATCACGCCGGCGCCGGACAGGGCGGCGATCAGTGCGAACGTGTTGTACGACGAGTTGGTGTCCGGCGTCTGGTTGTTGTACGCCACGAACTTGTCGTCGATACCGACCGTGATCGTGCCGTCCCAACCCTGGACGTCAGCGAGCTTGAACGTGCCGGCCTGTACGTTTTCCGCCTTGCCGGTCGCCATGCTCTTGATGTCGGTGCTCGAACCGTTCTGGTTCGAACCACCGCCGCCTCCGCACGCACTCAGCACGAGCGCCGCAGTCGCGGCCACGGTTACGGCCGAGGCTGCTTTCCATCTGCTCATTTAAGTGTGCCCTCCTAGCACTGGACCTAAGGTCCACACCACTCCGGCGTCAGGCCGGAGCTTATGTCACACCGGCTGCACATGTCCGGCGCACTGCCGGAGAACGCTAGAAAGTTGCACACATGGAGTCACCACTCTGGGAGCGATTGTGACCAAAGGGTGACTTCTGGCTAACATGCCGACATACGTTGGTTACTTGCCGCCACGCGTCCAGTTGACGGCTGACCCGAACGGTCCAGTCATCGCAGGTCCAGGCGTCACGCCGGAGATTCCGGAGCCGATCGCGAGGGTGTCCGCGAGCTGGAACAGCGGTACCACGGTATGCCGCGACCACAGCTGCGGTTCCACTTCGGACAGTGCCTCGGTGACCGATTTGGTGCCGGACAACGCCGCCTCGATCGCGGGCTCGATCTGGGAGTCGCACATGGCGACCGGGTTGGCGGGCTGGACGCTGGTCGTCGAGGTCGCCTTGTCCTGGCCGGGACGGCACCCGAAGTTGGAGGCCAGCACGGTCGCCGGGTCTCCCCCGACGGGCATCGGCACGACCGCGATGTCCACCCCGACGCTGCCCGAACCGTCCGGCGGCGTGGTGGTCGTCGGCGTGGTGGACGGCGTGCTGCCCGCCACCGGCATCGCGAGCTGGCTTGCGAACAGGTCACGCGGCTGCGGGTTGATCGTGCTGACCCCGACCCCGGCGGCGATGAGCTGGCTCGCGAGTTCCTTGGCGATGCTCGCGTACGGCTCCTGCTGACCCGGCGAGGCGATCACCAGGTTCAGCGGTTTGCCGTCCTTGCGCCAGGTTCCGGCTTCCTTGACATACCCCGCGCTCTTCAGCCGCGCCTCCGCGGTGGCCGGATCGGGCGCGGAGGCGTTGGGCGGAATCGTGGCCGCGTACCCGGGCTCGGACGGCGGCAGCACCTGCGCGTCGGCGCGCAGCCCGGCCGACGGGCCGCCCGCGGCGCCCTCGTCGATCAGCTTGTTCCGGTCGATCAGCGCGGCGATTCCGGCACGCACGTTGTCGTCGACGAGCGGTCCGTTCGCGGGCCGCAGGAGCAGATCGACGACGCGCGGGCTCGGCACGGTGCTCAGCTGCACGCCGCTGCCCAGCTCCTGGAGCAACTTCAGGGAGGTGGCGTCGGTCCGTGACATCACGAACTGGTCGTTGCCGCTGCGCAGCGCCGCGACCATGCCGGGCTGATCCGACCGGCGCAGCACGATCTGGTCCACCGCGGCGGGTTTCTCCCAGTAGCGATCGTTGCGCTCCAGGATGATCTCGCCGCGCGCGGTGTCGAGGTTCTTGATCGAGAACGGCCCGCCGTACGCGGGGAAACTGCCCTGCAGCGCGCCCTGCCAGCCGCCGGGGGCGTCCTTCATCAGATGCTGCGGAAGCAGATCGGAGAACAACGTGCGCCAGCCCGGGTAGGGCTTGCTGAAGGTCACCTGAACGCGTTTTCCACCTTCACCCGGCTGGATGTTCGAAATGAGCCGGTACCCGGCGGGCTGTACCACGCCGGGCTGATCGCGCATCGCGTCGGCGAGGTAGACGAAGTCCTCGACCGCGATCGGCGCGCCGTCCGACCAGGACGCGTCCTGGCGGATCTCGTAGGTGACGGTGAACGGCGCCTGCGAGGTCACCTCGGCCGAGCGCATCAACGTCGTGTCGAGCTGGTACTGCCCGTTGTCCGACGGCCGGAACACCGAGGGCAGCAGCAACTGCGACAGCGCGGTGGTGATCGTGGACTGGTCGCCCAGCGCGTGCGGGTTGTAGCCGCCGAGGATGTCGTCCACGCCGATCACGATCTGTGACGCGCTGGCCGTCGGGGTCGTCGACTGGGCCACCGGCGAAGTGACGACCGGAGGCGGCGGCGTGGACGTACACGCGGCGAGCATCGCCACCAGCACCAGGGTCAGTGCCGCCGCTCTGCTTGTCCGCACACTGCCTCCCTGGCGCTGAAGTCCACGATGGTGCCATAGGGCCGGTAACCGTGGTACCGAGATTGCCAGACCGCCCGAGGCCGCCACTCATCGGTTCAGGTACCACCAAAAGGTGGACGTTCACGACCCGATCGTGGTTCCGCCGGGGGCTACTTCGGCAGGCTCTTGGCGCGCGAACGCTCCTTCGCACGCTGGCTGATGTCCAGCGTCACCTTCCGTACCCGGACGGCCTCCGGCGCCACCTCGACGCACTCGTCGACGGCGCAGAACTCCAGCGCCTCCTCCAGGCCGAGCTTGCGCGGCCGGGCCAGGCGCTCGAGCTCGTCACCGGTGGACGAGCGCATGTTGGTGAGCTTCTTCTCCTTGGTGATGTTGATGTCGAGATCCTCGGCGCGCGGGTTCTCCCCCACGACCATGCCCTCGTACACCTCGGCACCCGGCTCCACGAAGAACGTGCCGCGGTCGGCGAGCTGGATCATCGCGTACGAGGTGACCGGCCCGGACCGGTCGGCGACCAGGGAACCGCTGTGCCGGGTGCGGATCTCGCCCGCCCACGGGAAGTAGCCCTCGAACACGTGGTTGGCGATGCCGGTGCCGCGGGTCTCGGTGAGGAAGTCGGTGCGGAAGCCGATCAGGCCGCGCGCGGGCAGCACGTATTCGATGCGGATACGGCCGGTGCCGTTGCCGCCCATGTGCTCCATGCGGCCCTTGCGCGCCGCCAGCAGCTGGGTGATCGAACCGAGGTGCTCCTCGGGCGAGTCGATGGTCAGCCGCTCGAAGGGCTCGTGCAGCTTGCCGTCGATCGTGCGCGTGACCACCTGCGGTTTACCGACGGTCAGCTCGAAGCCCTCGCGGCGCATCTGCTCGACCAGGATGGCCAGCGCCAGCTCGCCACGGCCCTGGACCTCCCAGGTGTCCGGGCGGTCGGTGGGCAGCACCTTGATGCTCACGTTGCCGACCAGCTCCTGGTCCAGCCGTGCCTTGACCAGGCGGGCGGTGACCTTGTCGCCACCGTTGCGGCCGGCCAGCGGCGAGGTGTTGACGCCGATGGTCATCGAGATGGCGGGCTCGTCGACGGTGATCCGCGGCAGCGCCTCGGGGTTCTCCGGGTCGGCCAGCGTGTCGCCGATGGTGATGTCCGGGATGCCCGCGATGGCGACCAGGTCACCGGCAGCGGCCTCCTGCGCGGGCACGCGGTCGAGTGCCTCGGTGATCAGCAGCTCGGAGATGCGCACGTTCTGCGTGGAGCCGTCGGCGCGCATCCACGCGACGGTCTGGCCCTTGCGGAGTTTGCCGGAGTGGATGCGGATCAGCGCGATCCGGCCGAGGAAGTTCGACGCGTCGAGGTTGGTGACCAGTGCGCGCAGCGGGCCCTCGGGGTCCGCGGTGGGCGGCGGCACGTGGCGCAGCAGGGTGTCGAACAGGGGGTCGAGGTTCTCGCTGTCCGGCAGGCCGCCGTCGGTGGGCTGCTCGAGGCTCGCCCGGCCGGCGCGCGCGGAGGCGTAGACCACGGGCAGGTCGAGCACCGCGTCCAGATCGGCGTCCTCGATGTCGCCCGCGAGGTCGAGCAGCAGGT
The DNA here is from genome assembly GCF_012328925.1 of Amycolatopsis acididurans. Taxonomy (GTDB): domain Bacteria; phylum Actinomycetota; class Actinomycetes; order Mycobacteriales; family Pseudonocardiaceae; genus Amycolatopsis_E; species Amycolatopsis_E acididurans. The sequence continues at coordinate 29,608 of NZ_JAAXLS010000046.1, read as the reverse complement.
CGTGGGTCTCCTCGACGACCTCGGCGATGCGGGCGTCGGGCCGGTCGACCTTGTTCACCACGAGCACGACCGGCAGCCCGGCTTCGAGGGTCTTGCGCAGCACGAAGCGGGTCTGCGGGAGCGGGCCCTCGCTGGCGTCGACCAGCAGCACCACGCCGTCGACCATCGCGAGGCCGCGTTCGACCTCGCCGCCGAAGTCGGCGTGGCCGGGGGTGTCGATCACGTTGATGACGACCGGGCCGTCGTCGGTCTGGCGGCGGATGGCGGTGTTCTTCGCGAGAATGGTGATGCCCTTCTCGCGCTCCAGCTCACCGGAGTCCATCACCCGGTCGACGAGCTCGGCACGCTCGGCGAAGGCACCGGACTGGCGGAGCATGGCATCCACCAGAGTGGTCTTGCCGTGGTCCACGTGCGCCACAATGGCGACGTTGCGCAGGTCCGTGCGGACCTTCTCGGCGGTTGCAGCGGGCACGCGTGGGCTCCTGGTACTCAGAGGCGAAAAGGGAAACCGGGGCCGACTTTGGCCATACGCGGTCGCACCCAGGATACCCTTTGCCCCTTTGTGACCAGGACCACGCTCCACTATTACTTAGGATCGCCTAACCTAAAGGCAATGAGTAAGAAGGACGCGGACCCCAAGGCGGTCGTCCGCAAGCTCGTCAAGACCGGCAAGGTCAAGAAGAAGTGCTGCCGGTCCAAGCCGCGCTGCAAACGGTGCCCCGTGATCGCCCTCCAGAAGGCGAAGGCCGACATCCGCAAGGCGGCATGAAACGCGTTTCCTCGGCACGGCCGAGACCAGGTAAGGTGCCGTCCATGCACAGCTTCACGGGACAGTGGTGGCCGCCTTCCGGCGGCCGGGTTCCTGCTGTGCGCTGACAGCACCGAGGCCGCCTGCGGGCGGCCCTTTTTCTGTGCTCCCGCGGGTGGCCGATCACCGAGGGAGACATCGTGAGACTGTCGGGCATCACCCCGTCGGGACATCCGCAACTGGGCAACTACCTTGGCGCGGTCCGCCGGTGGGCCGTCGAGGGCGGCGAGGACGATCTTTATTTCATCGCCGATCTGCACGCCATGACCACAACGCACAATCCGGGCAGATTGCGTGCGCGGACCAATGAAACGCTCGCCGTTCTGATCGCGTCCGGAATTCCGCCGGAACAGGTTTTCGTTCAGTCCGATCTCGCCCGCGAACTCGGCGCGCTGACGTGGGTACTGGAATGCACGTGCAGCTACGGCGAAGCCGCCCGGATGATCCAGTTCAAGGAAAAGGCGGGCGGGCAGGCCGGGGTGCGGCTGAGCCTGCTGACCTATCCGGTGCTGATGGCCGCCGACATCCTGCTGCAGGGCGCGTCGGAGGTACCCGTCGGCGAGGACCAGAGCCAGCACGTCGAACTGGCACGGGCGCTGGCGCGGCGGTTCAACCAGACCTACGGCGAGGTATTCACGGTGCCGGCCGCCGTGCTGCCACCGACCGGCGCGCGCGTGCGCGACCTCGCCGACCCGTCGCGGAAGATGTCGAAGTCGGCACGCGACTCCGCCGGTGTGGTGTTCCTGCTCGACGAGCCCGATCTGGTGCGGCGCAAGATCCGGCGCGCGGTGACCGACGGGCAGGCGAAACCGGCGTACGCACCCGAGGACCGGCCGGGGGTGTCGAACCTGCTGGAGATTCTCGCCGCGTGCACCGGAGTGTCCCCTGTGGACGCTGCCGCGGAGTACGGCACCTACGGCGCGCTGAAGGAGGCGGTGGCCGACGCCGTGGTGGGCACCCTGCGCCCGCTGCGCGAACGAACCATGGAGTTGCTGGGAGACCCGTCCGAACTGGACCGTGTCCGCAAGGCGGGTTCGGTGCGCGCGGCCGAACGCGGCGAGCACCGGTTGCAGTCGGCGCTGCGGCTCATCGGCGCGGCATGACCGCCGCGGTCACGGCAGCAGCGCGCGCAGGTGCGGCAGCAGCTCCAGGTCCGCGGGCAACCACCGGACGGACTCGAGGGAGTGCCCGTCGATCCAGCGAAGTCCCTTGTGGTCCAACGGTTGCGGCTCGGCGGCGGGGTCGGCCAGCTCGGCCGAGTACACCTTCAGCACGAGACCGGCGCGCAACGGCACGTTCGGCCCGACCCGGCTGCCGACCTCGATCTCGACGCCGAGTTCCTCGACGCATTCACGTCGCAGGGCCGCGCGCTCGGACTCGCCGGGCTCCACGCGGCCGCCCGGCAGTTCCCACAACCCGGCCACCTCCGGCGGGTAGGCCCGCTGCTGGGCGAGCAGGGTGCCGCCCCGCAGGATGGCCGCTCCGACGATCACTCGCGCGCTCACGAAGTGGAGACGTTACCGGGCGGGGGCGGCCTCGCCGTTGCCCGCACCGGCACGCCGCCAGCTGACCTGGAAACGCGCGCCGCCTTCGGGCGACTCGCCCACCGTGACGCGGCCGCCGCGCCGCCGCACGGCCTCCGCGACCATCGCCAGGCCCAGGCCGGACCCACCGGACGAACGGGACCGGTCGTCGGCGACGCGATAGAACCGGTCGAAGACCCGGTCGCGGTGTTCCGGCGGGATGCCGGGCCCGTCGTCGTCGACCACGACTCGCGCGGTGGAGTGCCCGGCGAGCACGGACACGGTGATCCGCGACCGCGCGTACCGGCAGGCGTTGCGCAGCAGGTTGTTCAGCACCAGCTCGACCTCCGCGGGTGCGGCGTGCGCCCACGCCTGCCCGACCACGCCGCTCACCCGCACCTGCGGCGAATCCGCCGGCAGCCGCTCGGCGGCCGCGCGTGCCTCCGTGACCAGTTCGACCGGTTCGGCAGGCGGCAGTTCACCCGCGTCCGAGCGCGCGAGCGTGAGCAGGCCGTCGAGCAGGGCGGACAGCCGTTCGGCCTCGGCGAGGATGTCGGCGAGGGTTTCCTGCGCCAGTTCGGGATCGGGGTTGGTGACGGCGACCTCGGCCTGCACGCGGATCGACGCGACCGGCGACCGCAGCTCGTGCGCCGCGTCCCCGGTGAATCGCCGCAACCGCCGGCTGGCCTCCTCCTGCCGTTGCAGCAGTGAGTTGAAATCCGCTGCCAGCGCACGAAGTTCGTCGTTCGCCTCCGGCATCGGCAGTCGCCGGCCCGGTGGCAGTGCGCGCACCGACCGCCGCATCCGCCCGACCGGCCGCAGCGCCATACGCACCAGGAGCCAGGTGGCCACGGCCGCCAGTACCGCGCCGAGCGAGGCCGCCCACAGCAGCCAGTGCGATCCGGTGCGCACCGCGGTCTCCAGACCGACCAGCCCGGTGCCGACGACGACCAGCCGCAACGTGCCGTCCGGCGTCGGCACCACCGAACCTCGCCAGCGCTGGCTCGCCGGGGAACCGGTGCTGACCGGTTGTCCCGCCTTGAGCGTGCGGATCTGGGCGGGCCCGAGCGCCGGTTCCGGCGCCTGCCCGTCGGCCGGTGCGCCCGCGGTGTCCAGCACCCGCAACGTCACGCCGGGCACCGGCGCGGGCGCACGTCCGTCCGCCACCGCCGCCGTGGCCGGCCCGAGCATCGCGCCGAGGTCGCTGTCCACCGTGTGCATCCGGAGCGGGCCGAGCCCACGGCCCGCCGCCACCGCGACGGCGAGCAGGACGGCGAGCGTGACGACCGCGGTGGGCACCGTGATGCGCAGCCACATCGGCCAACGAGAGATCACCCCGGCAGGACCTCGTCCAGCTGCGCGTCCGAAGCCAGGTAGCCGTGTCCGCGCACGGTGCGCACGAGCGAGCCCGCGCCCACCGCGTCGAGCTTCCGCCGCACGTAACCGACGTAGACCTCGACGACGTTGCGCGTCGCCGCCTGCTCGTCACCCCACACCGCGCGCAGCAGCTCGTCCTTGGTGACGACCGTGCCCGCCCGCCCGACCAGCACCTCCAGCAGGCCGAACTCGCGGGGGCTCAGCGCGACCGGATCGCCCTGCCACCGCACCTCGCGGGTCGCCCGGTCCACCACCAGTGCGCCGATCCGCAGCGGCCCGCGCGCGCTGTCCGCCGATGCCCTGCGCAGCACCGCGCGCACCTGCGCGACCAGCACCACGAACGAGAACGGTTTGACGAGGTAACCGTCGGCGCCGAGGTCGAGCCCGTCGGCCTGGTCGACCTCGCCGTCCTTGGCCGAGATCATCAGCACCGGCGTCTGGATGCCCTGCGCGCGCAGTTGTTGCAGCACGCGGTAACCGGACAGTCCCGGCAGCATGATGTCCAGCAGCAGCACGTCGAACGAACCGGTTTGCGCGAGCCGCAGCCCGCTCGGCCCGTCCCCGGCCGTGATCACGTCCATGCCTTCCGCGCGCAGCCCCCGGTGCAGTGCCTTGCGCACGCCCGGTTCGTCGTCCACCACCAGCACTCGAGGCTTCACGGTGCCAAGGATGCCCGGTTTTCGCTGCTCGTGCGCGCCCTCTCAGCGGTCTCTCAGCATCTCAGGCCCATCTCAGCCATGAAGCGGGAGCGTCTTCGGCGGGGAACGAGCACACTGGTGCTCGGCAGGTACACAGGGAGAACGCGATGCAACCGAAGAAGAAGGCCATCACGGCGGCGGTCACGGGCTCGGCGCTCGGGGTCGCGGGACTGGCCTGGCTGGCGGTTCCCGCCAGCGCCGGCGAGGCGCCCACGCTGCCGCAGATCAGCGCGGAGGACCTGGTGTCGTCGGTGCTGAGCACCCAGACGCCCGCGCTGGACGGCACGGTCAAGGTCGACAACAACCTCGGCCTGCCGACCACGTCGCTGCCCGGCGGGATGCAGCTCAACGTCGACTCGGCCCACGTGTTCAACGACGGCGCCGGCAACGGCAAGATCTCCATCCAGCAGGGCAACGCCGACACCACGATCGTCCGCAACGACCACACGATCTGGACCTACAGCTCGAAGGACAACTCGGCGACGAAGGTGACCGTCCCGTCCGGCGTGGCCACGCAGAAGGCGCCGGAAGGCATTTCGAGCGATCCGACGGCCGCGGCCAAGCAGCTGATGGACAAGGTCAGGCAGAGCAGCACGGTCAGTGTCGAGGGCACCGCCCGCGTCGCCGGGCGCGCCGCCTACGAACTGGTGCTGACACCGAAGCCGACCGAGCGCACGCTACTGCGTGAGGTGCGGGTCGCCGTCGACGCGGAGAAGCGGGTGCCGCTGCGGCTGGCCGTGATGACCTACGGCAGCGCCGATCCCGCGCTGCAGATCGCGTTCAGCGACGTCGAGTTCACGCCGCAGCCCGCGAGCGAGTTCCAGTTCACCCCGCCGCAGGGCGCGAAGGTGACCGAGAAGCAGGCGCAGTCGCAGCCGCAGAACGCGGCCAAGCCGGACGTCACGACCGTCGGCGACGGCTGGGACACCGTGCTGGTCGGCAAGGCGACGCCGCAGGCGATGGCGCCGCAGCAGGGCAAGAACGGCCGTCAGGTCGACCCGAAGGCGCTGCTCGGCCAGTTCGGCAAGCGGGTGACCGGCGCGTTCGGCTCGGGCTACGTGATCACCACGAACGCCGCGACGGCACTGATCACCGACGACGGCCGGTTCGCGATCGGCGCGGTGCCGCAGCAGGTGCTGATCGACGCGCTGGGGACGAAGTGACGACCTCGTTCGAGGTCGAGGTGGGCGCCTCCGGCGGGGAGGCGCCCACCCGCCCCGGGGCGCTCGCGGCGCGGACCAGGGGGCTGCGCAAGGTGTACCGGGGCACGGTCGCGGTCGACCAGGTCGATCTGGAGGTGCCCGAAGGCGCGGTGCTGGGCATGCTCGGCCCCAACGGCTCGGGCAAGACCACCACGATCCGGATGCTCCTCGGCCTGGTCCGCCCGACCGAAGGCGAGGTGGAGCTGCTGGGCCACCGGATGCCGGAGGAGGCCCCCGGTGCGCTGCCGGACGTGGGCGCTCTCGTCGAGGGACCTGGCTTCCACCCGTTCCTGTCCGGACGGGAGAACCTGCGCCGGCTCGCCGCCGCCGAGCCGCATCTGTCCCTTTCGGACATTCCGAAGGCGGTGGAGGACGCGCTGGAGCGGGTGGGTCTCGGCGCCGCGGCGCACCGCCGGTACCGGGGTTACTCGCTGGGCATGAAGCAGCGGCTCGGCCTAGCCGGTGCACTGCTGGTGCCGCGCAAGATGGTCATCCTCGACGAGCCGACCAACGGCCTGGACCCGGCCGGTACCAGGGAAATCCGCACGATCATCGCGGATCTGCACGCGGACGGGGTGACCGTGCTGGTGTCCTCGCACCTGCTCGCCGAGGTGGAGGCCACCTGCACCCACGTGGCAGTGCTGCACGACGGCACCGTCGTGGCGCAGGGCGAGCTGAACGAACTGCTGGAGACCGGAAACGCCGGCCTGCTGGTGTCCACGCCGGATGGTGACAAGGCGCTGGAAGTGCTGCGGGAGAACCGGATCTCGGCGCGGCTGGCGCCGGAGGGGGTGCGCGCGGACATCACCACGGCGACCGCGCCGCAGGTGGTGGCGGCCCTGGTGCACGGCGGGGTCGCGGTGCACGAGGCCAGGCGCGAGCGCACGGGTCTGGAGGACCTGTTCGCGAGGCTGACCCAGAACGACGCGGAGGCGGACGGTCTGTCCGATGTAGACGAGGTGAGGGCATGACCACGCTGACCGCGCAGCCGGTTCCGGCCACGCGCCGCACTGTTCCGCTGTTGCGGCTCTACCGCGCGGAACTGCGGTGGATCTTCCGCCGCCCGCGCACGCTCGTCGTGCTGGGCCTGCTCGCGCTGATCCCCGCGATCATCGCGATCGCACTGGCCCTCGGCGGCACCCCGGGCGGTCCGCCGGGCGAGCAGGGCGGGGGCGGACTGTTCGCCGCCGCGGCGGGCAACGCGTTGGTGCTGCCGATCGCCGCGCTGACCGCGGGCCTGGCCTTGTTGCTGCCCTTGGTCACGGCGATGTCCGCGGGCGACGCGATCGCGGGTGAACTCGCGCACGGGACCCTGCGCGGATGGCTGCTGGCGCCGGTGAGCCGGGGCAGGCTGCTGACGGTGAAATCGCTGGGCGTGGCCACGTTCACGCTGGCCGCGGTGCTGGTCATGGCGCTGGTCGGGGTGATCGCCGGGCTCGCGATGAACGGCACCGGCGGGTTGTTCACGCTGAACGGCACCACGCTGTCGTTCGCCGCCGCGCTGGGCAAGGTCGCGATCGCGGCGGGCTGGGTGACGCTGCAACTGTGGGCGGTCGGCGCGGTGGCGCTGGCGATCTCCGCGTGCACCGAGCATCCGATGCTGGTCGTCGTGTCGGTGCTGGCGGGCACGATCGTGTCGACGGTGCTGCTGCAGCTTTCCGCGGTCGCCTGGCTGCATCCGTTCCTGCTGCCCGAATCCTGGGACGCGCTGACCGACGTACTGCGTGACCCGATGCCGGGCGACGCGCTGGCACAGGGCGCGACCAGGGCCGCGTGTTACCTCCTCGTCGGGCTGTCCCTGGCCTACGCCCGGATCACGACGCGCGACGGCTGATCAGCACGACGCCTTCCGGGTCCACGGCGAGCCGTGTCTCCTCGCCCGGACGGAGGTTCGCGTCCGCAGGAGCGAGCGCGTCCACAGTGGAATCGGCCACGCGGACGCGCACCCTCCGGTGGACCTTGCTGAGCACTTCACCGGGTATGCCTTCACCGGAGACGCGCAAACCGTCCGGCCGCAGCCCGACCCGCACCGGCCCGTCGGGCTCCGCCAGCTCAGCCTCGCCGAGCGGGAAGCTCAGTCTGCCTCCGGACATCGTACCGTCGAAAAACGCCGTCACACCGAGGAAAGCGGCCACCTCCTCGTCAACCGGATGCCGCCACACCTCGCGCACCGCACCGGCATGCCGGATCTCGCCCGCGCGCAGCACGGCCACCCGGTCGGCGAAGGTGAACGCCTCCTCGCGGTCGTGCGTGACCAGCAGTGCGGTGATCTTCGCGCTGCGCAGCACCTCCGCGAGGTCGAAGGCCAGCTGCTGACGCAGCTCGGCGTCCAAACCGGACAGCGGTTCGTCGAGCAGCAGCAGCCGCGGCTCCGGCGCGAGCGCACGCGCCAGCGCGACCCGCTGCGCTTCGCCGCCGGACAGCTCGGTGACGCGCCGCCGTTCGTAGCCGCCGAGCCCCACGAGCTCCAGCAGGCCGCGCACCCGCTCGGCGCGTTCTCTCGCCGGCATGCTCTTCATCCGGAGCCCGAAGGAGATGTTGCCCGCGACATCGCGATGCGGGAACAGTTGCCCGTCCTGAAAGACCAGCCCGAACTCGCGCCGGTGCACGCCGATCCGGGCCAGGTCCTCCCCGTCCCAGCGCACCGTGCCCGAGCTCAGCGGCTCGAGTCCGGTGATCGCCCGCAGCAGCGTCGACTTCCCCGAACCCGACGGGCCGAGCAGGGCCAGGACCTCCCCGTCGGCGATGTCGAGCGTGGCGTCCTGTACCGCGGTGAACTGTCCATAGCGGACTGTCAGCCCCTGAACGGACAAGGCCATGTCAGAACTCCCCCATCCGGCCGGAACCGAACTTCTCGATCAGGACGACGGCCGCGGCCGTCACCAGCATCAGCAGGGCGCACGCCGCATAGGCCATCTGGTTGTTCAGCTCGCCCGGCCGCGAGATCAGCGATGCGATCGCGACCGGAAGCGTCGGCGTCTGCGGGCGCGCCAGGAAACTCGTCGCACCGAACTCACCGAGCGCGACCACGTAACCGAATCCGGCCGCCGAGACGACCGAGCGGAGTGCGAGCGGAACGTCGATCTCGCGCCACACGCGCACGGGTCCCGCGCCGAGCGTCACCGCGGCCTGTCGCAACCGGTCGTCGATCGAGCGCAGCACGGGCAGCACGATCCGGACGATGAGCGGGATGACCACCAAGGCCTGGGCCAGCGGCACCAGCAGCGGCGAGCGGCGCAGATCACCGGGCAGCGCGTCCAGGGTGACCAGGTAGCCGAAACCGACGGTGACGGCGGACACGCCGAGCGGCAGCATCAAGGCCGCGTCCATCGTCTCAGCCAGGCCGCGGGACGCTCTCGCGGGCGAGCGCCGCAACGTCACCACCACGACCGCGGCGGCGACGCCGATGATCAGCGCGAGCAGGGTCGCGTCCGTCGCCGTCCGCAGCGAGTTCAGCGCCGCGCTCCAGCCCGAGACCTGCAACGTGCCGCTGTTGCCGGTCGTGGACAACGCCCGGTACCCGGCAAGACCCCATCCGTCCTCAGTGGACAGTGAGCGGAGCAGCAAAGCCACGATCGGCGTCAGCAGCAGGCCGAACACGGCGACCGCCGCGCCGACGACCCACCATTCACCACCGGTCGGACGCCGCACGGTCTCCCTGCGTGCACGCAGTTTCAGCGCCGTCTCGCGTCGTCTGCGCGCGGCCGCGCCGATGAACAGCGTCGCGAGGACGGCCGCGATCTGCACCAGCGACAGCGCCGCCGCGCCGGTGAGGTCGAGCAGGTTCTCGGTACGCAGGTAGATCTCGGTTTCCAGGGTGCGGTACCGGGCACCGCCGAGTACGAGCACCACGCCGAAACTGGTGGCACAGAACAAGAACGCGACCGCGGCGCCGGACAGGATCGCGGGCCGCAGCGAGGGCAGCGTGACCGAACGGAACGCCCGCCACCGGGAGGCACCGAGCGCCCGCGCCGCGTCCTCGGCCCGCGAGTCCAGGTGCGCCCACAGCCCCGAGACGGTCCGCGCGATCACGGCGACGTTGAAAAAGGCGTTGGCGAGCACGATCGAGGCCAGGCCGCCGTCCGGCCACAGCGCACGGAACGCGAGCCCCACGACGACGGTCGGCAGCACGAACGGCACCAGCACCAGCGTGCGCACCAGCCCCGCCCCGGGCAACCGGACCCTGGCCAGCACGAACGCGATCGGCAGCCCGGCGAGCACGGCGAGCGCGGTCGACGCGGCCGCCTGCCCGATGGTGAACCCCGCGAGGCGCCAGGTCTCGCCGTCGGCGAGCGCGGCGACGACCCCACCGGCGGCGAACCCCCGGCGCAGGATCGCGAGCACCGGCCACGCGAAGAAGACGACGAGGAAGCCCAGCGGCACCAGGGCGAGCAGTCCCAGCCCCGCCCTGGCGACCGGCTTTACTGGCCGAGCAGCGAACGCCATTGTGCGATCCACCGCTCCCGGCCGTTGCCAACCTGGTCACTCGGCAGGGTCGCCGGGTTCGGCGGCAGCGGCGCGGACTGCGCCCAGCCCGAGGGCAGGTTGACGCCCTCGCGGGCCGGGTAGACGTACATGTTCTCCGCGACGGTGGTCTGGAACTGCTGGGACAGCAGGAAGTCGATCACCTTCTTGGCCTTGTCGGGCTGCCGGGCGCCGGTGAGCACGCCCGCGTACTCGACCTGGCGGTAGCACGTGTCCAGCAGCGCCTTGGTGCGCGGTTTGCCGTCGTCGCCGATCTCCGCGGCGGGCGAGGAGGCGTAGGAGACGACGATGGGGCGGGGGCCCTTGCCGGAGGAACCGGAGAAGTCCTGGCTGTAGGCCTCTTCCCAGCCGCTCACGGTTTTGGCGCCGTTGTCCTTGAGCCGGGTCCAGTAGTTCTGCCAGCCCTGCTCGCCGTACTTGGCGATGGTGCCGAGCAGGAACGCCAGGCCCGGGCTGGACGTAGCCGGATTCTCGACGACCAGGAGGTCCTTGTAGCGCGGGTCGGCGAGGTCGTCGTAGCTCGCCGGGGTGGGCAGGCCCTTCTGGGCGAACCAGTTGGTGTCGATGTTGACGCAGACGTCGCCGAGGTCGACGGCGGAGAGGCGATGCTCGGGGTCGACCGCGTAACGCTGGGGGCCGCGGTCGGCTTCGGGACTGGTGTAGGGGTCGAAGACGCCCTCGGACAGCGCCCGGGAGGCGAACGTCGAGTCCACGCCGTAGGCCACGTCGCCGATCGGGTTGGCCTTGGTGAGCACGAGGGAGTTCGTGAGCGCGCCCGCGTCACCCTTCTTGAGGATGTCCAGCTTGATGCCGGTCTGCTGGCGGAAGGCGTCGAGCACCTGCTGGGGCGCGGCGAACGAGTCGTGCGTGACCAGCGTGACGGTGGATTCCTGGTTGTCGCCGGAGCCGCTGGTCAGCGTGCAGCCCGCGGTCAGTGCGGCTACCAGACCGAGCACGAGGCTCGTTCGTAACATCGTCCCTCCTCGTTCGGCGGCAGGAGAGACGATCGCCTCCCTGCGCCGGCATGATCCGGATCAGGTGCGAACGGTCGCGGGACCGGCCCGCCTCTCAGTCCGGCTGTGTGCGCCGGACTCCCGTGGCAACCGTGCAGCGTACCCGTCCGCGTACCACCATGGAGCACATGGCAGAGCTACTGAGCGAGCAGGAGATCTCCGACGCGTTGGCGAAGCTGCCGCACTGGCAGCACAAGGGGACGACTCTCGAGCGAACGGCCGAGTTGGGCAGCTTCCCGCAGGCGATTCAGGTGGTGAACCGGGTCGCCGAGATCGCCGAGAGCGTCAACCACCACCCGGACATCGACATCCGGTGGCGGAAACTGACGTTCCACCTGAGCACGCACTCGGAGGGTGGCATAACGCGGAAGGACGTCGATCTGGCAGAGGGGATCGACGAGGTGATCGACGCGTTGTGATCTCCGCCGCCTGGGCAACATGACCGGCCGTCCCGGACGTTGCACCGGCGGAGGGAGAACACGATGTCGAAGATCATGACCAAGGTCGCCGGCCTGGTGGCAGCGTTGATGTTGCTCTTCGGCGGCGCCGCCCAGGCGGCGACGCCAACGCCTGGCTCCGCTGCGGGCTCGGGTGCCGGAGCGGCGTCGGGGGCCGGTGCGGGTTCGGGTGCTGGCGCGGGTTCGGGTCCTGGCGCGGGCGCGGCTGCGGGCACGGCCGTCGGGGCTGGGGCGGCTGCCCGAGCCGGTTCGGCCACCGGGGCAGGCTCGGCCACCGGAGCTGGGGCGGCTGCCGAGGTGGATTCGGCCACTGGGGCGAGCGCGGCCACGGGCTCAGCCGTTGGAGCGAGCGCGGCCACCGATGTCGGCGCGACTGCCGGGGCGGGCTCGGCCGTCGGGGTGAGCGCAGCTGCCGGAGCCGGTTCGGCCACCGGGGCAGGCGCGGCTGCGGACTCAGGTTCGGAGACGCGGGCGGTGGTCGTCGGCGGGCTGGCGTTCGTACTGATGGTGGGCACCGCGGGGGCGGTGCTCTGGTACACCGCCCGCAGTCGGCGGGTTTCGGAGTGAGATCGGACACAGTGACTCGGGTGTGCTAACACACGCCGAGATCAAGGCGCTGTCATGAACGAAAGGACTCACACAAGCCACCAGGATCCGCCATGACCAGCTCCACGCCTGCCCTGTCCTCCACCTCTCGAGTCGTCCTGTCGCCCGCCCAGCGCGCGTGGGTGACCGCAATCGCCACGACGATCACGCTGCTGACCGTCATTCTGCTCGGCGCCCTGGGCTGAGCAAGCGATCCCCGGCGTTGGGGGGCGCCGCACTCTGGCCCCCAACGCCTCGGGGCTCTTCTCTTGGGGCGGTCTGTTCTCGGCCGTTTCTGCCGCCGCCCTTTCCGGGCTGACCTGCCGTCGTGAGAATCGAGCGCGCAGGTGCCCGTCAGCTGCTGGCCGCGCAAACCGAACGCGCCCTCCTGAACCGCGTCAGACGTTGAAGCGGAACAACTCGCGACCAGCGGGAACGCGCGAATTGCTGGCCTGATCTGGGCGTTCCTCCGTCGTCGGCCGTGGTCGCTTGCCGTGCTCGATGGGTGCCCTGACGAACGAATGACGAACGCCGACGACAGGCACGCACGGAACCAGGCCGACAACCGGCGTTCCGACTACAGGCCCTCCTGTATCCGATTCGAAGGTCGAAGGTTTGGTACTCGAGGCCTCTGCCTTGGGACTTCGGGCTGGCACGCTTATCAATGCATGCCGTCCACTGGCGGCGTCTGCCGGCCGGGTGTTGGACATATGTTGGGCGCTGGCTCCGTGAGGCCCACTGTCAGTACTCGACGCCTCGGGTGCCGCAGCAGGTAATCGCCTCGGCCTGGCGTGAACGCAGCCGGTACCAAGGCATGCCTGCGCGCGGCGTAGCGGTTTCGGAGATCGCCTCCTAACCAGCAAGGCTTAGCCTTAGCGCGTTCCTGAAGACCCCATCACTCCGCTGAGCGTAAGGCTCGGTATCCGATCGGAGACTCAAGATCTCCACCAGCTCGCAAGAACACGGTGCGTGGTTCCCCGGTGCAACCGTGTGGCAATACCAAAATGGCGCCACAGGCGTCTAAAACAGCTATCCGACCTTCCGAAATACCGTGGCTTCACTTTTCACTTTATTGGCAACACTAGACGTTGGTTGGCCTTCTTCCTTAAGCTTGTACCTTTTATGAATGTATTTTAATGCTTGTTTATCGTCGGCGAAAATGTAGATCAGAAATAGGTTTATGCCGGCGACAGTGACAATAAAGGCGAATAAGAGGGTCAACGCCTTTACGTACCAAATCACGTGAGCGCCAACGGTGAGCGATGTTGCGACTAATATCGCACCACCGGCCGATGCTCCGGCAGCCCAATTGACGCTTTTTCTAGCAGGTGAGTACATCCACTTAGCTATTGAGTGTTCACCGGGCTTTGAAGAGTAGCCGAGAAGAGTTCCAGCCACCCCAGCAAGAAGTGACCCGACTACTTGCACGTAGTCAGCATTGCCAACGTGATTCGCACTGGCGACAAATGCAGACAAGACCAACACGCATACGGAAAACGTACTTATAGCGATCGGGTAACCTAGAGCGCCTCGGTCGATCCCTACCCATAAGTGCAGCTCCCGACTTCTCGTCGCACTTGTTTTGCTGCTTCTCGTCGCACTTGTTTTATTGGTCAGGTAGACAGTCGCACTGAGTTCTGGTTTCCACTCGCGCTCGATAGCGGATCCGAATACGTCTGAGGTTTGTTGATGTGGAGGCATCGGGCCCGCACTTCCCCCGGTGAGCTCCATTTTCTCACCATCGTCACTTTTTCCAGGTATCAGATATCTTGTGTACACCTTCGTTGAAGAAGGAAGCTCTACTTCCAAATGATAACTAGCCGCACGTCCTGCATGGAGCATGTCGAAAACAAAAAGGCTAGGCCTCCAGCCGTAACGAGGCGCTAACCACCAGTGCTTTTTCTCCAGTCCCAGCGGGCCATGGTAGGTATATCTCAATTCGTGATGTAGCGTGTAGTCTTTCGGGGCCTCTATTATTGCAAGAGGCTTTTCGAGATCTTTCTCTATTTGTCTCTTTTCTTTTATGATGAAGTCGTAATTGGAACGCAGCTCCTCCTGCATTAAGAGCCGTATTGGTTCAACTTGCTCATTTGTTAGAAGAGGTAAGTGGTTTCCTCGAAAATCGGTTACGTGAAAAGTGTGGAAGTCTTTCTGTCGCAGCCCTAGCGGTATGAGAAGATAGGGCAAACTTCCTCGTAGTACATCCTTGACATAATTTCCGTGCAATTGTTCTACTTCTTGATTTCGAATACCCAAAGACTCGTGTTGATAAATGTCAATGTCTAGTGTGACATCTACTTGCATGGTTTCCCGGTCGACCATCCGGATACGAACTACTCGTCGTGGTATCCAAAAAGGCGTGCTGACTAGGAGTGAGAGTAAATATATTGCGTATTTCCGCCTCTCATGTTGAAACAGGGGCCTGACTGTCATGATCGAACACTCCCATACTGATCAAAATAGCTGGTGCTCCCCATGCTTGATAGAGCGATAAATCCAGGCTAAGGACAAATGGGAAGAGTTGTCGAGGTCGCCTAGCCAAATTGTTTGGTAGTCATCCCGTCGCCTGATGGCGTCTCGACCACGCCGCGCCGGGGCCGCAACCTCCGTGCGAATCCGCCGGCGAAGTTGCCAGGCTTGCGGTCCCGGCGCGGTGTGATAGTCATCAGATCAGGCGACGGAATGACCACCAAGCGCCCACCCTGCCAACGTGCCGGTTCCTGCCCGGCTCGGGTCATCCTGGAGCCTGCCTGCCCGGCGAGGGCATCTTGTGTTCGTTCTTCGCGTCTGCGTCGGCTGCGGGGTCGCCCGGCCTTCGTCGAACCGCCACGCGGGACCGGCGCCAGCCGCATGCCCGCGTCTGGCGGTTCGACACGATGAGGGCCGGATCAGCGGCCCCGCAGGGGCCGCTCTTGATGCGCAGCGGTGGTTAGATGAACAGCTCGCCGCCGTTGTAACGGGACAGTTCGTAGATCCGCAAGCAGGCAAGGTGTCGTTCCTCGCGTACTTCGATCGCTGGTCGCAACGGCAACTCTGGACAAGGGGCACTGAGCGAGCTATGCGCCTTGCCGTCAGCTGCACAACGTTCGGACACGTGCCGATCAACCTGTCAATCAACCGAATTCAGCGGTCTCACATCGAGTCGTGGATCAAGCGGTTGCAGACCCTCGACCGAGGCGACGGGCGTGAGCGGGGTCTTGCGGCCGGGACGATCAAGACGCGATTCAACAATGTCAGGGCAGTGTTTCGGGCCGCTGTGCGGGATCGTCTGATTGCTACCGACCCGACGGATGGCGTCCGGCTGCCTCGTACGCGCCGTACAGACGCCGCGCTGGTCCTACCGACCTCCAATCAGATTGCGGCCCTGCTCGGCGCTGCTGCCCCGAGGTTTCGCCCCTTCCTCGCGTTGTGTGCGTTCGCGGGCCTGAGGCTTGGCGAGGCGGCAGCCCTGCGGGTCTCGGACATCGACTTCGAGCAGGGCAGCGTTCGCGTCTCCCGCCAGGTCCAGCGGGAGCGCGGCGGTGGGGTGGAGATACGCGCCCCGAAGTACGGCTCGGAGCGTGTGGTGCACGCCTCCGACCAACTGGTATCCCTGATCAAAGACTACGTTGCAACCTATCGGCCGACTGGCGACGCGGACCGGTGGGTGTTCGAGGGGGATGGGGGCAACCCACCTCATCAGAACACCGTGGGTTACTGGTGGCGACTGACTCGTGAGGCGGCGGGGTGTCCGAGACTTCGGCTGCATGACCTCCGTCACTTCTTTGCATCGGGGCTTATCGCCGCCGGTTGCGACGTCGTCACCGTTCAGCGCGCACTCGGGCACTCCAGCGCAACGGTCACGCTCAACACCTACGCGCATCTGTGGCCGAGCGCGGAGGATCGCACTCGGCTCGCGTCTGCTCGGTTGTTTGCCGACGTTGTGGGTCGCTCTGACGAACCGCTGACGAACGACGAGGCTGCTTAGCGCCCTGAACAGGCTAAACAGCCTCAGATCAGACGTTGAAACGGAACTCCACCACGTCGCCGTCAGCCATGATGTAGTCCTTGCCCTCCATGCGGACCTTGCCCGCGGACCTGGCGGCGGCGATCGAGCCCGCCTCGATCAGGTCGTCGTAGGACACGATCTCGGCCTTGATGAAGCCGCGCTCGAAGTCGGTGTGGATGACGCCGGCGGCCTGCGGGGCGGTCGCGCCCTTCGGGATCGTCCACGCGCGGGCCTCCTTCGGACCGGCGGTGAGGTAGGTCTGCAGGCCGAGAGTGTGGAATCCGGCGCGGGCGAGCGCATAGAGGCCGGGCTCGTGCTGGCCGACGGACTCGAGCAGCTCGCGGACCGACTCCTCGTCGTCCAGTTCCAGCAGCTCTGCCTCGATTTTCGCGTCGAGGAACACCGCGTCGGCGGGCGCGACGAGTTTGGTCAGCTCCTCACGGCGGGCGTCGTCGGTGAGCACGCCCTCATCGGCGTTGAAGACGTACAGGAACGGCTTCACGGTCAGCAAGCTCAGCTCGCGCAGCTCGGCGACGTCGATCTCGTCCTGCGCTGAGAAGAGAGTGCGGCCGCTGTCGAGGATTTCCTTGGCTCGCTGGGTGACTTCCAGCTTGGGCCGGTTCTCCTTCTTGGTGCGGGCTTCTTTCTCCAGGCGCGGCAGCGCCTTCTCCAGGGTTTGCAGGTCGGCGAGGATCAGCTCGGTGTTGATCGTCTCGATGTCGGACGAGGGGTCCACCCGGCCGTCGACGTGCACCACGTCCGGGTCGTCGAAGACGCGGATGACCTGGCAGATCGCATTGGCCTCGCGGATGTTGGCGAGGAACTTGTTGCCCAGCCCGGCACCCTCGGACGCACCTTTGACGATGCCCGCGATGTCCACAAAGGACACAGTTGCCGGGACGACACGTTCGGAGTTGAAGAGTTCGGCGAGCTTGTCGAGCCGCTCGTCGGGCAACGGGACCACGCCGACGTTGGGCTCGATCGTCGCGAACGGGTAGTTCGCGGCGAGCACGTCGTTACGGGTCAGCGCGTTGAAAAGGGTGGACTTGCCGACGTTGGGCAGCCCGACGATGCCGAGGGTGAGACTCACGGGCCGACAGTCTACGTGCGGTGGGTACGGCGCCGGTCGGGCGCTCCCATCGGCGCAGGTCGCGCAGCCCGCGGCGCCTCGACGACCGGGCATTCGCCCGTCTTGAGCACCCGTCGGCCACACCTCGTCACCCTCGTCACGCGCCGCGGCCCCACCCAGCACCCAACTCCGGGACGCCCGTCGGCAGGCCAGGCGACCACAGAGACACAGCCGGCTCAACCAACGTTGAAACCCTCGTCGGCGTCGAAGCCACGCCCTTATGACAATCGATCTCGCCCACGGCCGCCGAACAGGCCACGCACCGGCCGACGCGCGCCGGATCGTCATGTCGGTTTTCCGCCAGTCAAGCCTCTGACCTGCTGGCAGTATCGAAGGCATGACAGCTGTAGCGACCCCCGCCGGACAGGCCCTCTGGCGCGACGCGGAGCGCTGCTACCGGGCGGTGGCCTCGCGCGACGCACGCTTCGACGGCCAGTTCATCGTGGCGGTGAGGACCACAGGCATCTACTGCCGCCCCTCCTGCCCAGCTCAAACCCCGAAAGCGACCAACGTCCGCTTCTACCCGACCTCGGCCGCGGCGCAGGCCGGCGGCTTCCGTGCGTGCCGGCGCTGTCTGCCGGACGCGGTACCCGGCTCGCCCGAATGGAACCTTCGGGCGGACCTGGCGGCGCGTGCCATGCGGCTCATTTCGGACGGCATTGTCGAACGCGAGGGTGTACCGGGGCTCGCGCGCCGTCTCGGCTATTCGGAGCGGCAGCTCGGCCGGGTGCTCGCGGCCGAGCTGGGCGCGGGCCCGCTCGCGCTGGCACGCGCCCACCGCGCACATTCCGCGCGGTTGCTGATCGAGTTGTCGGACCTGCCTCTCGCGGATGTCGCGTTCGCTGCCGGCTTCGCCAGCGTGCGCCAGTTCAACGACACGATCCGCGAGGTCTTCGCCCGCACTCCGTCCCAGCTGCGTGCGGCAGCCGTCGTGGCACGCCGTCGTGCCGCGGCAGGCGCACGAGCCGGCACCACGGTCACCAGCGTCGCGACGCCTGGCGCCGGAGTCGGCGACGCGGCACTCTCCCGTCGCGCGGCCGCGGGCGCCGAAGCCGGCAATGCCGCGTACGGCCACATCGACGACGCGGGCGCCCAGGTAGGCGACGCAGCCGACGCTCCACCGGCCGCCGGTACCCGGTTGTCACTCCGGTTGCCCTATCGCGAGCCGTTCGACGTTTCGGGCATCTTCGGCTTCCTCGGCGCCCGCGCGGTACCGGGCGTCGAGTGGACCGCCAACGGCACCTACGGCCGCACCCTGCGACTGCCGCACGGCCCGGCGACGATCGAGCTGGTGCCGCAGGACAACCACATTCGCTGCGAGGTCCAGCTCTCCGACGTGCGCGATCTCGGCAGCGCCGTTGCCAGGGCACGTCGTCTGCTCGACCTCGACGCCGACCCCCAAGCCGTGATGCGCGTGCTGGGCAGCGACCCGCTGCTCGCGCCCGCGGTCACGGCGGCACCAGGAATCCGTGTTCCAGGTGCGGTCGACGGCCCCGAGCTGCTGCTGCGCGCGATGCTCGGGCAGCAGGTGTCGGTCGCCGCGGCACGCACCGCGGCCGCCAGGCTCACCGCGGCGCTCGGCGACGCGGTGCCCTGGACGTCCACCGAGGACGACGCGGAAGTATCGTCCGAGCTTCCCCCGGACGGCACATCGCAAGCTGCCGACACGGCAGGACGCCACGCATTACGCCTGTTCCCGGCGCCGCAAGCGATTGCGGAACGCGGGCGTGACGTCCTGCGCGGACCCAAGCGGCGGATCGAGGCGATTTGCGCAGCAGCCGAGGCACTCGCTTCCGGCCAGGTCGATGTGCACATCGGCCGGGATTCCGACGAACTGCGCGCCGAACTGCTCGAACTACCTGGTGTCGGTCCGTGGACCGCCGACTACGTGCTCATGCGCGTCCTCGGCGCCCCCGACGTACTGCTCGCCGACGACCTCGTGATCCGCAAGGGGTCGTCGGCAGTGGGTATCACCGACCTGGCCGACCACTCACAGGCGTGGCGACCTTGGCGGTCCTACGCCGGCATGTACCTCTGGCGCAGCGCTTGACCACCACCGACGACACCCTGCGCGTGTCGCCCTGGGCTGCCGCCGCCGAAAACCGATCCCACCACGACCTCCACAAGGGAGACCACTCATGAGCATCGCACACTGGTCCACAATGGACACTCCCATCGGCCCGTTCACCGCCGTCGTCGCGTCGGACGGCGCGGTCCTGGCTTCCGGCTGGACCGACGACCTCGGGCATCTCACGCCGGTCATGTCACGGTCCCTCGTTCCTGCCGAACTTCGTGAGAAGCGGGACCTCGGCGCCGTGACCACCGCTGTCCGCTGCTACCACGAAGGAGACCTCACGGCGATCGACGACATACCCGTCCGCCAGCGGTCCGGCGAGTTCCTCCAGCATGCGTGGGACGTGCTGCGCACCGTCCCGGCGGGCAAACCGGTCACCTACAGCGAGTACGCCGCCCTCGCCGGGCGTCCGGCAGCCGTCCGCGCGGCCGCGTCGGCGTGCGCACGCAACGCGGCGGCCCTGTTCGTGCCCTGTCATCGAGTGTTCCGCATCGGCGGCGCCATGGGCGGCTTCCGCTGGGGTGTCGATGTCAAGCGGTGGCTGCTCGACCACGAATCACCGGAGCGGACCGCGGGATTGTCCTGATCTCACATATGCACCTCCAGGGTCGAACCGGTCCGCGCCTTACGCACCCGCAGCCGAGTTGGAATGCGCTGACGCAGCTCCTCGACATGGGACACCAGGCCGACGACCCGGCCTCCCGCCCGCAGCTCGTCGAGGACGTTCATGACGACATCGAGGGTCTCCGCGTCGAGGGTGCCGAACCCCTCGTCGACGAAGAGCGTGTCCAGCAGAGCCCCACCGGTTTCAGCGGCGACGACGTCGGCGAGCCCCAGCGCGAGGGCGAGCGACGCCAGGAACGACTCGCCGCCGGACAGCGTCTTGGCCGGACGGATCGTGCCGGAGTAGTCGTCGAGCACGTCGAGCCCGAGACCGCCACGGGTGCCTCGTGACCCCGCGGCGTCGGAGTGGACGAACGAGTAGCGGCCCTGGCTCATGATCCGCAGGCGTGCTGTGGCGGCGACCGCGACCTCTTCCAACCGCGCTGCCAGAACATAAGACCGCAGCGACATCTTGCGGGCGTTCTGGCCCCGCCCGTTGACGACATCGGTGAGCGCGTCCAGTTCGGCGAAGGAATCCTCCAGCGGCCGGAGTGCTTCGCTCGCCACGAAAAGCCGCTCGGCCAGCGTGTCCAGGTCGGATGTGCGACTGCTCGCCGAACGGAAAGCGGCCACCGCTGTCTCGGCCGCCTCGCGCGCGTTCCTCGCCGCGACGACGGCTGTGTCGACATCGACCCGGTCGTCCGGTGCCACCCCGAACAGCTCGGGTTCGGCGAGCACCGCACGAGCAGCGGCCTCAGCGGCAGCGGCTTCGGAGAGCCGGGTTTCCAGCTGTGCGACCCTCTCATCGGAGCGGGCCGCCGACCGCATCTCGTCCACGGTGGAGAAGCCGGCGCGGTTCAGGACTCTTTGCAGGTCGGTGTTCTGCTGCTCCAAGCGCTCTTCCGCGGTCACGCGAGCCGTCCGGGCTTCGACCATCGCGTCGAGCGCGCGCACGACGTTGGTCAGATGCTCGCGGCGCGCTCCGACATCGGGGTGCTCGCCGCGAGCCTCGTCGAGCCGGCGGGCCCGCTCCGCGATCTGTTCGGCCAAGGCGACCCGTCGGGTCTCGGCCGCCGTGACCGCCTGCTCGGCCGCGTGCAGCTTGCCGGTCAGCGCCTTCATCTCGGCTTCGGCCGACTGGGCCTGCCCGGCCAGCTGAGCCTTCTGCCGAGCCACTGCGCCGACCTCGGCCACCTGCTGTTGAAGCGCGGCGAACTCGGCGTCGAGTGCTTCGGCGGTGCGCCCTCGCAAGCGTTCGCGCAGCGCGGCGAGCGCGGTCTCCGCTTCGTGCTTGGCCGTTTCGGCCTTCTTGCGCGCACGTTCAGCTCGACGCTCGGCCTCGTCAGCGGCCTCCTCTTGAGCCTGGTCGACACGGCTTTCCGCCGCCCTCGCGGGCGACGGGTGCTCGTCCGCCCCACACACGGGGCACGGCGAGCCGTCCGCGAGTTCGGCCGCCAATTCGGCCGCCATGCCCTCGAGCCTTCGCTCGCGGAGTTCGAGCCGCCGCTCCCGGGCCTGTTGGTGCTG
Organism: Amycolatopsis acididurans; assembly: GCF_012328925.1. Classification (GTDB taxonomy): domain Bacteria; phylum Actinomycetota; class Actinomycetes; order Mycobacteriales; family Pseudonocardiaceae; genus Amycolatopsis_E; species Amycolatopsis_E acididurans. The sequence continues at coordinate 8,138 of NZ_JAAXLS010000046.1, read as the reverse complement.
GTCCGTGACAGCGCGCACCGTCTCGGCTGCGTCGGCGACCGCGCGTTCGGCCCGGGGCAGTCCGGCTGCGTCACGCACGGCCGCGGTCAGCTCGGTTTCCCGGGTGCGGAGTTCCTCGAGCCTGACCGCCGCGGCGGCGGCCTGGTCATGACGCTCGCGCAGCTCCTGTATTCGCTCGGGGATGCCGTCGAGCTTCTCGGTCAACACGACGGCCTGCGCCTTGGCTTCCTCCGCCGTGTCGAGGAGTCTGCCGATCTCCCGTTCATCGCGGCGTTGTTGCTCGGCCTCGGCGATCAAACCGGCCAGCGCACCCGCTTCTTCCCGCAATTTCCCGGCGTGGCGTCGCAGCTCCACCACGTCTGCCTCGGTCTCGGCGTATCCCGTGGACGCAAGCTGCCGAACACGCCGCTGCTCCACCTGCCGCGCTTCGTCGAGTTGCGCCGCACACCGATCCACCTGCGCCGCAACGTTCGCCACGGGGGCGGCGCGACGGGCCGCCGCGAGCTCGGCCGTCCACATCTCGCGCTCCGGCTTTTGCTCCCCCAGCGCGGCCAGCTTGTCGTGCGCGACGCGCACGCGGTGAATCCGTTCCGCGGCAGCACGCCACTCGGTCAGCTCGGCCTCGGCCTTCTCCAACGCAGACCTCGCCCGCGTCTGTCCGGCCTCGGCCTCGGTGACGAGCCGCCGCGACTGCTCGCGAACCGCGGCGACCCATCCGGGCACGTCCTCCTCGGGCGGATCCTCGCGAGCGACCTGCGCGAACCGCGCGACCCATTCACGCAGCTCCTGAAGATGCTCCTCCAGCTTCCGCCTGCGCTCGGCCCGCTCATCGCGGAACCAGCGTTCAACGTCGGCGAATCGCTTGGTACCGAACAACTTTTCCAGCAGGCGTTCACGCTCATCGGTGTCAGCACGGAGAAAACGCGCGAAATCACCTTGCGGCAACAACACGACCTGGAAGAACTGCTCGTGGTTCATCCCGAGCAGACCCTGGACCGTCCGGCTGACCTCGTCGATGCGGGTCAGTCCCTCGGTGGGCTGGCCCGCCGGGGCGTGCCCGATCCAGGCCAGCGAAGCCTTGGCCTGCTGTGTCGTGGTTCCCTCACCGCGCCGCTTCGGTCGCTGGTACTCGGGGTTGCGCACGATGCGCATCCGTTGCCCTTGGACAGTGAGTTCCAGCGCGACCTCCGTCCGTAGCTCGACGTCGGCGAAATCGCAGCGCAGCCGCTTCACCTCGCCACGCGCGCCCGGTACAACCCCGAACAGTGCGAACGCGACGGCGTCGAGCAGGGTCGTCTTGCCGGCCCCGGTGTCGCCGTGCAACAGAAAGAGCCCGTCCGAACCGAGTACGTCGAAGTCGACGACCTCGCGTCCCCGGTAGGGACCGAACGCCGTCACCTGAAGCCGATGCAGTCTCATGACTCACCTCTGCCCGCGGATTCCAGTGCCAGGCCAAGCAATTTCCGCTCGGTGCCGGTCGGGGGCGCGCCCCGGCAGTCATCGAGGAAGTTCCGCACGATCTCGCTGTCGGGACGGCCACGGACGGCTTCCGCGTACCGGAGCGTGGCGGTCGTGTTCCCGTTTTCCGGCTGCCAGTCGAGGTGCACGGTGTGCGGGAACCGTTCACGAAGCCGCCGCATCGCATCGACGGGGCGCACGGAATCGGTGAGGGTCACGGACAGGTAGCAGTCCACGAAGTCTCCGTACTCCTCGGCGGTCAGCAACCTGTCGATGCCGCCTGACAATTTCGCCAGACGACGAGGCACGGGCAGTTCGTGGCGACGAACGTCGGCGAGACCGCCTGCGTCCAGTTCGACCAGCCACACCGATTTCCGTTGCGCGGACTCGGAAAACGAATACGCGAGTGGGCTCCCCGAATAGCGCAGGTGCGGCGCGAGTGTCTGCGGACCGTGCAGGTGTCCCAATGCGACATAGTCAACGCCGTCGAAAACGTCGCCGCCGACCTGCTCCACGCCGCCGACGGCGATGGTGCGTTCGGACTCCGTTCCCTGCCCTCCGGTCACGAAGGCGTGCGCGAGCACCACCGAGCGCGCGCCCGGCTCGCGAGTGGCGAGATCGCCGCGGATCCGGTGCATCGCCTCCGTGAGAACCCCGTTGTGTCCCTTGGCATCGGGCACGCCCAGCGCATGCCGCGACGGTTCGGGCTCCAAGTAGGGAATCCCGTAGATCGCGACCGGCCCGTGCTGATCATTGAGCAGCACCGGTTCGGCGATGTGGTCGATGGCCGTGCGCAGGTGCAGGCCACCGGCGGCCGCGAAATCGCCGAACGCGCCGAGCCTCGGCGCGGAATCGTGGTTGCCGGACGTGATCACCAGTTCCGCGCCCGCGCGGCGAAGCCTTGCCAGCGCACGGTTCGCGACCTGCACGGCCTCGGCGGAGGGCACCGCACGGTCGTAGATGTCTCCTGACACGAGCACGACATCCACCGCCTCGGCGGTGACGACGTCCGCGAGGTGCGCGAGCACGGCGTCCTGCTCGGCGAGCAGGTCCGCGCCGTGGAAGGTGCGTCCGACGTGCCAGTCGGAGGTGTGCAGGAATCTCACGCCGCCCAAGCTAGGACGGACCTCCGACAGAACCGCGCAGACATGCCGGACCGGCGCACACCTCATTTTTCCGCCCCGACCTGGAGGAATGTGGTCTCTACCACCAGCCGGAGCCCGCCGCACGGTTCACTCGAACGAGTGTTCGATCAGACGCGCAGGCCCGTTTTTGTCGGTGGGCTGCGCCATGATGCGTGCACGAATCCGATCAAGAGAGGAGGCACGGTGGCATCCACCGTGATCAGCACGGCCGCAGTCGTCATCGCCCTGGCGTTACTGGTGGCGATCGCCATGCTGTGGCGGCTGTACAACGACAGCGTGCGCCGCGCGGACACGGCGGCGCGGCAGGTCGAGGCCGAGCGGTCGCGAGTGGATCAGCAACAGGCCGCGTTGCGGCGGTACGAGGTCGCGTTCGCGTCGATCAGCGGACGCGGCGAACTCGGTGAGCAGGTGTTGGTGGAGACCGCGCGAGCGCTGGGGTTGCGCGAAGGGCTGCACTACACACTGCAGACGGATCTCGCGGGCGGCGGCAGCGCGAAACCGGACATGGTGCTGCGCGTCGGCGGCGACCGGATGGTGCCGGTGGACGCCAAGGCCAGCCTCGCCTGCTGGGCCGAAGCGGTCGAGACGGACGACGCCGACGAGCGGATGGACGCGTTGCGCGTGCACGTGCGCAACATCCGATCGCGTGCGGCCGAGCTCGCCGGCAAGGGCTATCAGCGATGGGCGGACGGGATCTACGGCACGGTGATGTTCGTACCCTCGGACGCGGCTGTGATCGCCGCCCTCGACACTGATCCCGAGCTGTTGCGCTGGACGCTGGACCGGCGGGTCTTCCTTTGTGGTCCCACTGGTTTCGCGGTACTGGCGTCGGCGGCGCTGTTCGCGGCGAGTGATCGCGCGGTCGCCGAGGACATCGAGCGAGTGCGCGCCGGGGCTGCCGCCGCCCATCGCGCGGCGGGCAATGCGGTCGAAGCAGTCAATTTGTCCAGCACGCACCTGCAACGGTTCCTCTCCGCCCGCAGGCGGGAACTGGACGCGCTGGAGGGGTTCCGGGCCGCGGCCGCTCCGCTCACGGAGGCATCCGGAAGCCCCACCGAGGTGCCGGCCATACGGAAAGGAGACGAGATCGCCGCGAGCTGAGTGCACAATGGTGTGATGACCGAACAGGCATCGCTCATCGTGCGTAACCAGCAGATTGCCAACAGGGTTGGCGACCGGTAAACCGGCTGGTCAGAGCGGTGTTGAAGATCCGTGACGATGCCGCTTGTGTTGCGATCGCGCGGAGCGGCACGCGGGTGACGGGCAGTACGAGTTACGGTGTTGCCTCGTGACCGCTATTCGCGATCGCCAGAGCGATCCTGACGCCGACGAGGTTGCCGTCCGGTGGGACGAACGTCCCGTCGTCGGCGACAGACGCGGCTTGCCCTGGTGGGGCGCCGTGCTTCTGGCCTTCGGCCTCGCCGTGATCGGGGCCGTGGCCGACATGCAGATTCAGAACTCCCTCGGCTGGGTGTTCAAGATCTGCTACTTCGTCGGTTCGGTCGGCGCGGTGTGCGCGGTCCAACGGCGAAGCTTGTTCGGACCAATGGTGCAGCCACCGTTGATCTTGGCGATCACTGTCCCGGCAGTGGTGCTGCTGGTCTCGGGCCTGCCCGCGAACAGCGACACGCTCTCCAAGATCCTCACCGTGGGCACTCCGTTGATCAACGGGTTCCCAACGATGGCTGTGACCACCGGTCTGACACTCGTAGTCGGCATCGTCAGGCTGTACCGGGAGCGTGATCCGGACGCTCCCGTCAAGGGTGCGCGGCCGGGCGACAAGACTCGCGTGGCGAACCAGGCCGGTGCGCGCGATGCCGCGGGCGCCCGTTCGGGTCGTCCAGGCCGCGGCGGTCCGGGGCGGCCGGGCGCTGGTCGTGAGGGCACCGGCCTGCGGGAAGGCCCGGCGGGACGTGGTCGTGGGCCGGGCGAAGGTGGTCCGCAGGGGCCCCGGAACCCCGGCAACGAACACCCCTCGCTGCCGATGACCCGACGTCAGCGTCCCGAGGACGACGCGGCTATTCCGCGTGGCGGGCTCCGAGGTCGGCGCGGCGGCGAGCCCGGCGGGCGCCGGGGCGGCCCTGAGGGACGCGTCGGCGGTGCTCCCGGGGATGCTCGTGATGTGCCCAGGCGCGGTGCCGAGGTGCCGGGCGGTCCCGATGCGGCGGGGCGTGGTGGCCCGGGCGGCCGGGGCAGCAAGTCCGCTGGGCGGGAACCTCGCCGAGGACGCGCTGGCGACGCAGCACGCGGCGGCGAGTCCACGCGTGGTGCCGAGCCAGGTCGGGGCGGGCATGGCAGCCAACCCGCTCGTGGTGACAAGCCCGGCCGTGCCGGCGAACCTGGTCGGGGTGGCGTCGGCGGGCGCGGAGGCGATCCGGCACGTGGCGGCGACGCGCCGTCCCGAGGACGATTCTTCGGACAGTCGCGCAGGGCGTCGGATGACGGCGGACCACGCCGCGGTGGCGAGCCACGTTCCCGTGGCGAGCGCGCCGATGGTGACGGCCGCCGCGGCGGTGACGCACGCTCCAGCGGCGCTCCCGGCGGCGACCGCCCTCGCCGGATGCCGCCGCGCTCTGGTGAGCCTCGTGGCGGCGCTCCGGGCGAGCCCGGCCGCGGCCCGAGCCGCAGGGGCGGTGCACCCCGCCGCCCCTGGGACGACGAGGCCTGAGCCGTACTCGCTGCTCGCCGTGCTTGCTCGACCCGCGAGGCGGGGGGCATGGGTGCGACCTGGCGGATGTGCGCGGCGGCGGAGACCCGGTGCGCCCATCCTCCGGACGAAACTTCCCTTCGGCACCGGATGCGCGCGGTCACCGGAAACCGGTGCCCGCGACCTCCGGGCGGCCAAGGGCGCACAGCCGCCCGAGACGAAGGCCTCGGCTCAGCTCACTCCGACGGGGTCGAGCGTGTGCCGCTGCTGGCGCTACTGGCCCACTTTGCGCAGTTCGCGCGGAAGGGCGAAGGAGATCTTCTCGTTGGCCGTGGTGACTTCGGACACGTCGGCCCAGCCGCGGTCGGCGAGCCACTTCAGCAGGTCCATCACGAGCACGTCCGGCACCGAGGCGCCGCTCGTCACGCCGACCGTGTTCGCGCCCTCCAGCCAGGCCTGGTCGACCTCGCGGGCGAAGTCCACCAGGTGCGCCGCCCGCGCGCCCGCCTGCAGAGCGACCTCGACCAGTCGCTTCGAGTTCGAGGAGTTCTTCGAGCCGACCACCAGCACCAGATCGCACTCGGCAGCCATGGCCTTGACCGCGACCTGCCGGTTCGACGTGGCGTAGCAGATGTCATCACTCGGCGGGTCCGCGAGCTCGGGGAACCGCTCACGCAACTGCTCGACGCGCTCCATCGTCTCGTCGACGCTGAGCGTGGTCTGCGACAACCACACGACCTTCGAGGGATCCCGCACTTCGGCGCGCGCGACGTCGCTCGCCGTGTCGATCAGCTGAACGCGTTCCGGCGCCTCTCCCGACGTGCCCTCGACCTCCTCGTGGCCCTCGTGCCCGATCAGCAGGATGTCGTAGTCGTCCTTGGCGAACCGGTTGACTTCCTTGTGCACCTTGGTGACCAAGGGACACGTGGCGTCGATGGTGCGCAGGTTCCGCTCGGCTGCCTCGGCGTGCACCGCGGGCGAGACACCGTGCGCGGAGAACACGACCAGTTCACCCTCCGGCACCTCGGACGTCTCCTCGACGAAGATCACGCCGCGCTCGCGCAGGGTGTCCACGACATGCCGGTTGTGCACGATCTCCTTGCGCACGTACACGGGTGGCCCGTAGAGCTCCAAAGCCTTCTCCACAGCGATCACGGCGCGATCCACGCCCGCGCAGTAACCACGCGGTTTGGCCAGCAGCACTCGCTTCGTAGAAGAGCTCTCAGCACTCATGCCTCCCAGGGTACGGCCCACCCGGATGTGCGGCCGGTCACGTCGGGCCGCGCCGTCGGCGGGTTCCCGCGCCGGTTTCGGCGGCAGGTCACCCGCGACGGTTGTGCGCCCTGTCACGTCGGGTAGGCCGAAGGTCTTGATCGGTTGGGCAGGATGGGTTACTTACGGCACGCTGTACGCATGAAGCCACTCCCGCTCCCCCTCCGAGTCGCCGCGGGCTTGGCCGTGACCGCCGCCGAGCACGCCCGGGAACTGCCGAAACACCTGGTCGGACTGCCCGTCACGGTGCTGTCCCAGGTGCTGCAGGTGTCCATGCGGCTGCAGCAGCAGGTCACCGAGCTGGCGATCAGGGGCGACGAGGCGCTCGCGAACCTGCGCCCGGTCGAGGAAGAGCCCGAATGGGCCACGTTCGACGAAGACCTTCCGCCCGCCGAGAACTCCTCGCACGGCCACAACGGTTTCCGGCCGGTTTCGGTCATCAGGGAGGTCAACGAGAGCGCTCGCGATCCTTGGGAACAGGAAGAACGCGCGCTCGCCGAGGACCACACCGAGGGCGAGTTCGACAGCGCGGCCACCGACAGCGCGGCCACCACGGACATCCCGACCCCGCTGGCCAACTACGACGAACTCACGCTGCCACAGCTGCGGGCACGCCTGCGCCGCTTCAGCCTCGAGCAGCTCGAGGAACTGCTCGAGTACGAGCGCGCGCACGCGAACCGGCCTTCGTTCGTCGGCATGCTGGCGCGCCGGATCGGCAATGTGCAGCGCCTAGCGGAAGGCAACAACGGCGGCGCCGGGGACCAGCCTGACGACCAGTGACCTGCCAGGGCTGCGCGCGCCTGCTCGGCGGCGGTCGCGGGCGGGCGACCTTGGCGGGTGCCGGCGACGACCTCGGCCGGCGCAGCGGACGCCGACCTCGGCTGCGGGAGCCAGCGGGGGGCAGCGGGCGGCGACCTCGGCTACAGACGTCGGCGGCGACCGTGCACGACGATCGAGGCCGCGCTTGCCAGCGGCGTTTGTGCACGGCGACCTCGGCTACAGACGCCGGCGGCGGCTGTGCCCGGCGACCGGGACCACAGTTGCCAGCGGAGGCTGTGCACGACGACCGAGGCTGTGGTCGCGCGCGGCTGCGCGCGACCGCCGAGGCTGGGGGCCTTGACTGGAGGGGCCTTGGCTGAGGACGCGAGCCCGCATCGCCCGTGTGGGCGCATGGGCCTCCGCTGGCACCGCGGACTCGCAGCGGCGGGCATGGCCGAGTCGGGTCGACTGGGCACGACGGCGTCGAATCGGCAAGACGCGGCCGGATCAGGGCGGGATGGATCGGGCAAGCCGCAAACACAGCGCCTGCGCCCGGGGCAGCGATCGGCGATCGCGCCGCGCACGGCCGCGGCGCAGGGTCGGACAACGGCACCGCCGACCGTGTGACGGGACTCGCGGTGTGACGACGGTCCCGGAACCGCGCGGTGCCTGACGACGGACCCGGGCGGCAGGACCGACCACAGACCCAGCCTTACATGGCCCGACAACCACCCGGCCCAACGGGACCTGACCACAGCCGCAGGCCCGCAGGGCCCGACAACCACCCGGCCCCACAGGACCCGACAACGGCCTCGCCCCGCAGGACCTGACGACATCCCCCTGTCTCCTATACACAT
>NZ_JAAXLS010000045.1 GCF_012328925.1 Amycolatopsis acididurans | reverse complement strand
GGCGTGTACTGGGGTCAGGGGGATGGCCAGGGTTGGGAAGATCGCGGCGACGCAGAAGGCCAGTGCGTAGCGTGAGTCGCCGATGACCAGGCCCAGCAGGGGCGGCGTCAGCGACGCGGCGATGTTCTGCGCCGTGTTCTGCGCGCCCATCGCACGGCCCGCCCACGAGATGCCCGCCAGCTCCGCGGACGCGGTGAAGCCGAGCCCGTTGTCCGCCACCGTGATCACCGCGGCCAGCACCAGCGCGAGCAGCACCAGCCACGGCCACGTCGCGTCGCCCACCGCGACGAGCAGCATCACCGCCGCACTCGCCACCGCGAGCTGCCGCATCGGCCGCAGCCTGCTGCCCACCCGGTCCGACCAGTAACCCGAGCCCAGCCTGCCGAGCGCGCCCAGCGCCTGCACCGCGGCCAGGAACCAGCCCGCCGCCAGCGGGCTGAAGTGGTGCGCGCTGACCAGATACACCGGCGCGAACGCCGACACCGCGAACTGCGGCACCACCAGCAGCGCGCTCGCCCCGTGCAACCGCCACAGTGTGGGATGCCGGTACGGCGAGGCGGGTTTGGCCTCGCCCGCCTTCTTCGCCGGCCGCGGCGGGTCGATGACCAGCCAGGCGGCCAGCAGCGCGACGACGATCGCGAACCCGGCGGGGAACAGCATCGCCGCGCGGAAACCCCAGTGCTGCGCCAGCGGCGGCAGCGCCAGCGCGGCGACGCCGACCCCCAGTGGTTGCGCGGTTTGCCGGATACCCATCGCGACACCGCGTTCGGACGGTTTGAACCAGCCCATCACGGCGCGGCCGCTCGCCGCGTTGACCGATGCCGAGGCGGCCCCGGCGAGCAGGAACAGCGCGAACATCAGGCCCGCGGACGGTGCGCCGAGCCCGACCCCGAGCAGCAGCAGACCGGAGGCGCCCAGTCCGAGGGCCATGACCAGCCGCTCGCCGTAACGATCGGCCGCCGCGCCCCACGCGATCAGCGTGAACAGCAGGCCGATGCTCGGCGCCGCGACCACCGTGCCCGCCTGCGCCAGCGAGAACCCCGCGTCCGCGCGCATCTCCGGCACCAGGAACGGGATGCCGTAGAGGAACGAGCAGCTCGCGGTCTGCGCGGCGAGCCCGAGCGCGAGGATGCCCCACCGCCGTGCGCTCTCCGTGCTCGCCTCCGCCGCCAGTGCCATGACACCCGTCCCAAGATGCGAGATGATCGTCTTACATCTTGAACTTTACTTGCGTCGGCTAACTACCGCAACGGGATTTTCACACCAGCGGCGCGTAGCCCGGTTTGAGCACGTTGTTGATCAGGTCGAGGCGGCGGTCGAAATCGATGAACGCCGACTTCATCGCGTTGATCGTGAACCACTGAAGATCGGCCCAGCCGTAACCGAACGCCTCCACCAGTGCGGCGAACTCGCTGCTGACGGTGCATCCGCTCATCAACCGGTTGTCGGTGTTGACCGTCACCCGGAAGCGGAGCCTGGCCAGTAACCCGATGGGATGATCGGCGATCGAGGAAGCCGCCCCGGTCTGGACATTGGAGGAGGGGCAGATCTCCAGCGGGATGCGCCGGTCGCGCACGTAGCCGGCGAGCCTGCCCAGATGCACGGTGCCGTCCGGATCGGTTTTGATGTCGTCGACAATGCGCACGCCGTGCCCGAGCCGTTCCGCGCCGCAATGCTGAATTGCCTCCCAAATTGAGGCGAGCCCGAACGCCTCACCGGCGTGAATGGTGAAATGCGCATTATTGGTCCGCAGATATTCGAATGCGTCGAGATTGCGGGTCGGTGGAAATCCCGCTTCGGGTCCCGCGATGTCGAAACCGACGACGCCGTGGTCGCGGTAACGCACCGCGAGCTCGGCGATCTCCTGCGCGCGAGCGTGCTGACGCATCGCACACAGAAGAGTACCCATTTGGATGAATTTCCCCTGATCAGCGGCCCGACGTTCACCCTCGGCAAACCCCGCCTGAACAGCCTCCACGACGGCGTCGAGCGACAGGCCGCGCTCGACGAACAGCTCCGGCGCATACCGCACCTCGGCATAGACGACACCGTCCGTGGCGAGGTCCTCCGCGCATTCGGCGGCCACCCTGACCAGCGCGTCCTCGGTCTGCATGACTCCGCACGTGTGCGCGAAGGTCTCCAGGTAGGACTCCAGGGAGCCGGAGTCGGCGGCTTCGCGGAACCATCGGCCCAGCTCAGCGACGTCGGTACTGGGCAATGCGGAGTATCCGTGCGCCTCGGCGAGCTCGATCACGGTGCCCGGACGCAGGCCACCGTCCAGGTGATCATGGAGTAACACCTTGGGCACGCTCCGAATCGAGTCCAAGGTCAGCGGCGGTATGGAAGAGGACATGTCCTCACCGTACCCAGGGCTTTTCACCTACATGGCCGCACAACTCTCAGCCTCCACTTAACCCTCAGCTCCGACACAGTCATGTGGAATGGGCCATGCGAGTAGGGCTAGCCGAAGCTGCCTTTACGGGGGCGATACTCAGAGCAATTTCCCAATGGTTAAGCTTCGGCCCACGTCCCTTCTTTCCCCGCCGACGAAGGACATCGAAGTGACCACTGACAATCACATTGGAGCTCCGTCCTTCGACCGGATGCGCAACATGCTGGTGCGCGCGGCCGAAGTCCGGGAGAGCGAGCAGCAGCAGATCTTCGACGCGCTCGACGACATCTACGCGCGCCTGGCGCCGGTCGACTCGCTCGGTGCCGTGCGCAAGCGGCTGTCCGAACTGCCCGACCGGACCGAGGTCAGTGTGCTGGCCGAGCGGCTGGACGAGGCCATGTCCAAGCTGGAGGCGCAGGACAACGCGATCGCGGACCTGGCTCGTGCGGTGGAGAGCATCGTCGACAAGCTGGCGAAGCCGTTCGCGCAGCTGGACGGGCGGCTCGACGGCGTCGCCGCGCGGTTCGAGGCCGTGGTCGGCCGGATGGACGGGCTCGAGGACAAGCTGCAGGGCATCCACCGCCGGATCGACGAGCTGGGCGCGCACCTGGACAAGCAGGACGCGAAGATCGACGCGCTGCCCGCCGCCGTGACCGGTCCGGTCAAGGAACGCATCGAGCATGCCGAGTCCACCCTGCGGGAGCGCATCGAGGCCGGGGACGCCGACCTGCGCTCGCGGGTAGACGCGGGTGACGCCGACCTCAGGGCGAAGGTCGAGGCGCTGGACGCCGCCACCCGTGAGCGCATCGAGGCCACCGGCCAGTCGCTGCGCACGGCGCTGGAGGAGACCGGCGAGATGATCGACGCGTCCGAGCGCCTGGACTCGATGACCGGCAAACTGGAGACGATCACCAGCAGGCTGGACGAGCTGGCCGGCCGGATCGACAAGGTCGAGGACGGGGTCACCGCCCAGTTCGGCGACCTGGGCGGCACGGTCAAGACCGGATTCTCGCGGGTCGAGGGCACGCTGTCCGGCCAGCCGGACACCGATTCGGTGAGCAGCCTGGTGCGCAAGCACAACGAGGAGTCCGAGCGGCGCATCGGCGGCCAGCTGGACGAGGCGATGGCGACCTTCGCGGAGCTGATGCTCGGCGGCGGCCCGGCCGTCCCGCAGATCGCCGCGCCGCCCCCCGCTCCGCGCCAGCCCCGTCGCGCCCGCAACGGCCGCGCCCCCAAGGGCGCCGAGGTGAAGCCCAAGAGCGACGACGAGTCGACCGAGAACTGAGCGAGCGCCACGAAGGGCCGTTCCTCCGATTCCGGAGGGACGGCCCTTTTCGCGTCAACGGCCCCGCACGGTCTCCAGTACCAACGACGCCGATGGCGGAGCGGACGCCGACACCCGCACCGCCCCCTCCAGCGCCTCCAAGGCCCCGGCGACCGCCTCCGGCGTGTCGGTGTGCAGCTCCAGCAGCGGCTCCCCGTAGACGACCGGATCCCCTGGCTTCGCCAGGCACAGCACCCCCGCCGCCGCCTGCACCGGATCCTCCCGCCGCGCCCGTCCGGCCCCCAGCCGCCAGGCCGCGACCCCGACGGCGTAGGCATCCAAAGCGGACAACACCCCGGACGCGGGCGCGGGAACCACGTGCACATGTGCGGGCCGGGGCAACGGTGCCGCGGGATCCCCGCCCTGTGCCCGGATCATCCGCGCCCACGTCTCGTACGCCTCGCCGGACGCCAGGACCGCTGCGGGATCCACTTCGGACAGTCCGGCCAGCGCCAGCATCTCCCTGGCCAGCGCGACGGTCAGCGCCACGACGTCGGCAGGCCCGCCACCACGTAACACCTCGACCGCCTCGGCGACCTCGACCGCGTTACCGACCGCCCGCCCCAGCGGCGTGCTCATGTCCGTCAACACCGCCGTGGTGGCCACCCCGTGTGCCGTGCCGATGCCGACCAGCGTGCGCGCCAGTTCGCCTGCCTGCGCCCGCGTCTTCATGAACGCGCCGGATCCGACCTTGACATCGAGCACCAGCCCCGCCGATCCCTCGGCGATCTTCTTGCTCATGATCGAACTGGCGATCAGCGGGATCGACTCCACCGTGCCCGTCACGTCCCGCAACGCGTAGAGCTTGCGGTCCGCCGGGGCCAGGCCTTCGGTGGTGGCGCAGACAACCGCACCGACCGTGTTGAGCTGCCGGACGATTTCCTCCGTGGACAGCGCCGCCCGCCAGCCCGGGATCGACTCGAGCTTGTCCAGCGTGCCGCCGGTGTGTCCGAGCCCCCGCCCGGACAGCTGCGGCACGGCCGCCCCGCACGTGGCCACGAGCGGCGCCAGCGGCAAGGTGATCTTGTCGCCGACCCCGCCCGTCGAATGCTTGTCCACGGTCGGCCGGTCCACCCGCAGCGACAGCCGCTCACCCGAGTCGATCATCGCGCCCGTCCACGTGGCCGTCTCCGCCGCGTCCATGCCGCGCAGGAAGATCGCCATCGCCAGTGCGGCCATCTGTTCCTCGGCGACCGCGCCGCGCGTGTACGCGTCGACCACCCACCGGATCTCGTCGTCGGAAAGCCGTTCGCCGTCACGCTTGCGCCGGATGACGTCCACCGCGGTGATCACGGTAGATCCGCCGGGCCGAAGGCGTCCGGCAGCACCGCCGACATGGGCAGCACCCCGGACGGCGTGTCGACCAGGCACTCCGGGCCGCCCAGCTCGTACAGGATCTGGCGGCACCGCCCGCACGGCATCAGCAGCTCGCCGGCGCCCGACCGGCAGGCGACCGCGACCAGACGGCCGCCGCCGGTGAGCCGCAACTGCCCCGCCATCGTGCACTCCGCGCACAGGCCGAGGCCGTAGGAGGCGTTCTCCACGTTGCAGCCCAGCACGACGCGACCATCGTCGACCAGGCCGGCGACGCCGACGTGCAGCTTCGAGTACGGCGCGTACGCGTTCCGCGCGGCTTCGACCGCCGCGGAGCGCAGCGCCTCCCAGTCCGGAGTGGACATCAGTCGCCCTCCCCCCTCCGGTATCGCGCCCCGTCGGCCTTCGGCGGACGCAACCGTTGGGAGGCCACCGCGAGCACGATCAGCGTCACGAAGTGCGCGGTGTAAGGAGTCAGCTCGCTGGGCAGGTCGTCGTTGGCCCAGTAGATCCAGTACAGCACCGCCGCGCCGACCACGCCGAGCGCCGCCGCGACCCACCGCCGCCGGATCAGCTGCACCACGACGATCACGGCCAGCAGCAGCACCGCGCCGTACAACAGCGCCAGCACGGCCGTGCCACCACCGGACAGCCGCAGCCCGTCGGCGTATCCGAAGAGCGCCGCACCGCCGAGCAGCCCGCCTGGCCGCCAGTTGCCGAAGATCATCGCCGCGAGGCCGATGTAGCCGCGACCGCCGGTCTGGTTCTCCAGGTAGCCGCCGCCACCGGCGAGCAGCACCAGCGACGCACCGCCCATGCCGGCCAGCGCGCCGGAGAACAGCACGCCGATGTACCGGTACAGGTAAACGTTCACGCCCAGCGACTCCGCCGCCACCGGGTTCTCACCACACGAGCGCAGCCGCAGCCCGAACCGTGTCCGCCAGAGCACGTAGTAGCTGACCGGTACCAGCAGGATCGCGATCATCGCGAGCGGCGAGACCTTCGTGACCAGACCGTTGATCAGCCCGGCCGCGTCGGAGATGCCGACCCGTTGCTGCGCCTCGAGACGGCTGAGCCAGTTGGACAAGAACGTCGCCGAGTACGTGTCGAAGGTCGGCACCGGCGGCGACTGGCGCGGGTTGTTCGACAACGGCTCGAAGATCAGCGTCGCGAGGTACTTCGCGACGCCGAGCCCGAGCAGGTTGATCGCCACACCGGAGACGATGTGGTTGACGTTGAACGTGACCGTGGCGATCGCGTGCAGCAGCCCGCCCAGCGCGCCGAACAGCATCGCCGCGCCGAGACCGGCCCACACGCCGCCGTAGTAGGCGCCCCACGCCGCACCCCACGTGCCGAGGATCATCATGCCCTCGAGCCCGATGTTGATCACGCCCGCGCGTTCGGCCCACAGCCCGCCGAGCGCGGCCAGCAGGATCGGCAGGGCCAGCCGTAGCGCGGTCTGCGCGGTGTTGGTGGACGTCAGCGTGTTGACGCCGGTCAGATAGGACGCGGTGGACAGGATCGCGATGACGCCGACCGCCCACAGCAATCCCCTTGCCCAGCCCGGAATCCGGCGCTTCCGCTGCGGTGTGGGCACCGTCAGCGGCGTGGCCGAGGGGTTCTCGTCCGTCGTGATGCTCATACCGCTCCCCCTTCGGCGACGCTCGCCTGCCTGCCCGTCAGCGCGCGCCCGACGCGGCGCTGCGCGGCGGCCAGGTCGGCACGCTTGACGACCTCGTAGGCAACGACGACCGACAGCACGATCGCGCCCTGCATGATGACCGCGATCTCCTTGGGCACGTCGACCTGTTCCAGCGACACCGCGGACTTGTCGAGGAACGCCCACAGCAGCGCGCCCAGCGCGATACCGCCCGGATGGTTGCGGCCGAGCAGCGCGACCGCGATACCGGTGAAGCCGTAGTTCTGGGTCGAGGTGATCGCGTAGGAGAAGTCGCGGCCGAGCAGTTCCGGCATCGCGACCAGACCCGCCACACCGCCGGAGAGCAGCATCGCGATGAGCGTCATCTTCTTCGCGCTCACCCCGCCCGCGGCGGCGGCCGTCGCGGACTCGCCGCTGGCTCGCAGTTCGAAGCCGAACCTCGTGCGGTTGAGCATGAACCAGTACGCCAGCCCGATGACCGCGGCGATGATCACGAACCCGAACAGCTCACCGCCGCCGATGGGGATGCCGGGCACCTGGCCGGACTTGTCGATCTGCTGGGTGCGCAGGTTGTTGCCGGTCAGCACGCCGAACTGCTGCGGATTGATCAGGAAAGCCACGATGCCGCCGACGATCGAGTTCAGCATGATCGTGGAGATGACCTCGCTCACGCCACGCGTCACCTTGAGGATCGCGGGCAGCGCGGCGTAGGCGGCACCGGCGAGCGCGGCGATCAGGATGATCAC
Source organism: Amycolatopsis acididurans (assembly GCF_012328925.1). GTDB lineage: Bacteria > Actinomycetota > Actinomycetes > Mycobacteriales > Pseudonocardiaceae > Amycolatopsis_E > Amycolatopsis_E acididurans. The sequence goes on along the minus strand of NZ_JAAXLS010000045.1, from coordinate 49,296 downwards.
GGACGTGTGGATCACCGGCGGCAGGTGCATGGCGCCCCCGGCGATCGCGGCGATCACCGCGGCGAACCGGTACTGGCCCTCGACACCGATGTTGAACAGGTTCATCTGGAAGCCGATGGCCACCGCGAGCCCGGAGAGGTAGTACACGCATCCGAGGTTGAGCGTGTCGATCGCGGTGGTGCCGCGGAAGAGCTGTTCGACCATCGTGCCGAACGCCCGCAGCGGATCCGAGCCGGAGATCAGCAACGCGACCGAGCAGATCAGCAGCGAGAAGACGATCGCCAGCAGCGGCGGCAGGATCTTGGTACGCCAGGAAGTCATGCGGCCTCCTCCGCTCCGGTCATGGCCGAGCCCAGTTCCTGCGGGGTGACCGTCGCCGGGTCCGCTTCGGACACCAGGCGGCCGCGCAGCATGACCTGGATCGTGTCGGAAAGGCCGATCAGCTCGTCGAGGTCGGCCGAGATCAGCAGCACCGCGAGCCCCTGGTGCCGGGCCTGGCGGATCTGTTCCCAGATCAGCGCCTGCGCGCCGACGTCGACACCGCGCGTCGGATGCGAGGCGATCAGCAGCACCGGCGCACCGGAAAGTTCCCGTCCCACCACGAGTTTCTGCTGGTTACCGCCGGAGAGCGCGCCGGCGGGCACGTCGATGCCGGGGGTGCGCACGTCGTAGTCGTGCACGATCCGTTCGGTGTCCTTACGCGTTCCCGAGATGTCCAGCAGCTGCCCGCGTGACACCGGCTCGCGGGACTGGTAGCCGAGAATCCTGTTGGCCCACAACGGTTGTGTGAGCAGCAGCCCGTGCCGGGTGCGGTCCTCGGCGATGTAGCCGATACCGGCCTCGCGCCGCGCGAGCGTGCCCAGCCGGCTCAGCTCGCGTGCCTTGCCGTCGGCGTCGACCAGCTCGATCTTGCCGGCGGTCTGCTTGCGCAGGCCCATGATGGTCTCGACCAGTTCGGTCTGCCCGTTGCCCTCGACGCCCGCGATGCCCAGCACCTCACCCGCGTGCACGGTGAACGAGATGTCGTCCAGTACGGAGCGGTCGGTTCCTTCGGCCTTGAGCCCGAGACCGCGCACCCGCAGCACCTCGCGATCGGTCACAGTGGACTCTCGCGTCTGCGGGCTCGGCAGCTGCGAGCCGATCATCATCTCGGCCAGCTCCCGCGAGCTGACCGTCTTCGGGTCCACGGTGCCGACCGTGGTGCCCCGGCGGATGACCGTCACGGTGTCGGCGATCGCGCGCACCTCGTCGAGCTTGTGCGAGATGAAAATGAAGGTGAAGCCCTGCTCCCGCATCTCGCGCACGGTGTCGAACAGCGCGTCCACCTCCTGCGGCACGAGCACCGCCGTGGGCTCGTCCAGGATGATGATCTTCGCGCCGCGGTAGAGCACCTTGACGATCTCGACGCGCTGCCGGTCGGCCACACCGAGGCTTTCGACCAGCGCGTCCAGCGGGGCCTCCAGCCCGGTCTGCTTCGCCAGTTCGGCCAGCCGCGCGCCGGCCTTGCGGCCGATCCCGTGCAGGCTTTCCGCGCCGAGCAGCACGTTCTCGCGCACGGTCAGGTTGTCGGCGAGCATGAAGTGCTGGTGCACCATGCCGATCCCGGCCCGGATGGCGTCCTGCGGGTTGCGCAGCCGCACCTGGCCGCCGTTGATCGTGATCGTGCCCTCGTCGGGCTGCTGCATGCCGTAGAGGATCTTCATCAGGGTGGACTTGCCGGCCCCGTTCTCACCGCAGACGGCGTGCACTTCGCCCGCGTTGACGGTGAGGTTCACGTCGGAGTTGGCGACGACCCCGGGAAATCGTTTGGTTATCCCGGACAGTTCGACGACCGGGCTTGGATTGCTCATATCGTGTGAAGCTCCCCGAAAGGCGTAAGGGGCCCGGGAAGGGGTCGCCTTCCCGAGCCCCGCACGGGACTGCCTTGGTCAGTTGCTGGGAGTGGAGGAAACGGTGATCTTGCCGTTGATGATCTGCGACTTGTAGCCCTCGAGCACCGGCTTGATGTCGTCGATCCTGCCGCCGGAGGTGGCGTAGCCGACACCGTCGACCTTGAGGTCGAACCGCTTGGGCAGCGAGCCGATCGTGTTGGTCGCGACCGCCATCAGGTAGTCGTAGACCGCGACGTCCACGCGCTTGAGCATCGACGTGATGATCACGTCCTTGCTCGCCGCGACGGTGGCCTGGTTGTACTGGTCGGAGTCGACGCCGATGGCCATGGCGCCCGCCGACTTCGCGGCCTCGAACACGCCCTTGCCCGACGCGCCCGCGGCCTGGTAGATCACGTCCGCGCCCTTGCTGATCTGGGCGGCGGCGACCGTGTTGCCCTTGGCCGGGTCCTGGAAGCCGGTGAAGTCACCGGCCGGGGTCAGGTACTCCTTCTCGATGGCGACCTTGTTCGAGGCCGCCTTCGCGCCCTGCTCGTAGCCCGCCTGGAACTTCTGGATCAGCGGCGTGTTCACGCCACCGACGAAGCCGATGTGGCAGTTCTTGCTCTTGTAGACCGCGGCGACGCCCACGAGGAAAGAACCCTGCTCCTCGGAGAACACCAGCGGCGTGACGTTCGGCTGGGTGATGGAGTCGTCGTCGATGATCGCGAACTTGGTGTTCGGGAACTTCGGCGCGACGGCCTTGACGGCGTCGGCGTAGGCGAAGCCCACGGCGATGACCGGGTTGTAGCCGTTGGTGGCCTGCTGGGACAGGCGCTGCTCCTTGGCCGCCTCGTCCTCGCTCGGGCCCGCGGTGCTCTCGTTGACGTCCTTGATGCCGAAGTCGGCCTTGGCCTTGTCCACCCCAGCGGCCGCGGCGTCGTTGAATGAGGCGTCCCCGCGCCCGCCGATGTCGAACGAGAGACCGACCCGCATGGAGCCGGCGTTGGGCTTGTTGCCGGTGGAACTGGACGAGGTGGCCCCCGCCGGCGCGGCCGGTGCGGTACTGGTCACGCACGAGCCGGCCGCGTTGTTGGTGTTGCCACTCCCGCTGCCGCCGGAATCCTTGGCGCAACCGGCCAGCGCGAGCACCCCGGCCATGGCGGTGGCTGCCAGCGCTGTGGCACGTGTTCTACGCACGCTTTTCTCTCCCTCCCCGCTGAGTTACAGCGGACCCGAGCACGACCCGGCGCGAGTCGGCCGGGTTCGACGGGCGAACGCTACCGGCCGGTGAGCTTTACGCCAGGCGAATACCACCGCCTGTAACCTAAATGTTTGCTTGTGTCGCGGCACGGCTATCCATCCGGCACATCATCGAAAACATCACCTGGGCGAGTGACGTAGGACACGCGCACCGTGTCTGGTCGATCACACACGACAACCCGAGGTTGAGTGCCCTCACGCGCGCGGGTTTAGCATCCGTCTATCCAGGCTCGTTGACGATTTCACCGGGCACAGTCCAACCACGACGTTGGAGGCCGTTCACCGATGTCCACCACGGCTACCCCCGCCGCTGAGCCGGCGGCGGAGGCGAGCGATCGGGCGGGTGCCTCACGCCGGAAAGGGACCTTCTACCGGGGCGACCCCGGCATGTGGTCCTGGGTCCTGCATCGGATCACCGGGGTACTCACCTTCTTCTTCCTGTTCGTCCACGTACTCGACACGGCGCTGGTCCGGGTCTCGCCGCAGACGTACGACTCGGTCATCGAGACGTACAAGACGCCGATCGTGAACCTGATGGAGGTCGGCCTCGTCGCCGCCGTCCTCTACCACGCGCTCAACGGCATCCGCGTGATGCTGGTCGACTTCTGGTCCAAGGGCCCCAAGTACCAGAAGCACATGCTGTGGGCGATCATCGTCATCTGGGTGGTCGTGATGATTCCCGGCGCGCTCGCGATGGTGTGGCGCACGTTCTTCGGAGGTGCCTCCTGATGAGCACCGAATCCCTCGCGCTCGACAAGCCGCGCTCCCCGCGCCGCCCGGCGGCCCGGCGGAGCAACTTCGAGCTCTACAGCTGGCTGTTCATGCGGATCTCGGGCCTCGCCCTGATCGTGCTGGTGCTCGGCCACCTGTTCATCATGAACATCCTCGACGGCGGCGTGCACCGCATCAACTTCGGTTTCGTGGCAGGCCGCTGGGCGTCGCCGTTCTGGCAGTTCTGGGACCTGGCGATGCTGTGGCTGGCCGAGATCCACGGTGGCAACGGCCTCCGCACGATCATCGACGACTACGCCCGCAAGGACGTCACCCGGTTCTGGCTGAAGATCGTCCTGTACGTCGCCATGGCGATCATCCTGTTCGTCGGCACACTGGTGATCTTCACGTTCGACCCGAACATCGCCAGCTGACCCCACCACCAAGGAAGCGGATATGCAGTTCCACAAGTACGACGTGGTGATCGTCGGCGCGGGCGGCGCCGGAATGCGCGCCGCCATCGAGTCGGGGCAGCGGGCCCGCACCGCGGTGCTGACCAAGCTCTACCCGACGCGCTCGCACACGGGTGCCGCACAGGGCGGCATGTGTGCCGCGCTGGCCAACGTCGAAGAGGACAACTGGGAGTGGCACACCTTTGACACCGTCAAGGGTGGCGACTACCTGACCGACCAGGACGCGGCCGAGATCATGGCGAAGGAAGCCATCGACGCCGTGCTCGACCTGGAGAAGATGGGCCTGCCGTTCAACCGGACGCCCGAGGGCAAGATCGACCAGCGGCGTTTCGGCGGGCACACCCGTGACCACGGCAAGGCCGCGGTGCGCCGGGCGTGCTACGCGGCCGACCGCACCGGTCACATGATCCTGCAGACGCTGTACCAGAACTGCGTCAAGCACGGCATCGAGTTCTTCAACGAGTTCTACGTGCTCGACATCGCGATGACCGAGACCGAGGACGGCCCGGTCGCCTCCGGCGCCGTCGCCTACGAGCTGGCGACCGGTGAGATCCACGTCTTCCAGGCGAAGTCGATCGTGTTCGCCACCGGTGGTTTCGGCAAGGTCTTCAAGACCACGTCGAACGCGCACACGCTGACCGGCGACGGCATGGGCATCTACTACCGCAAGGGCCTGCCGCTGGAGGACATCGAGTTCTACCAGTTCCACCCGACCGGCCTCGCGGGCCTTGGCATCCTGCTCACCGAGGGTGCCCGCGGCGAGGGCGCGATCCTGCGCAACGAGTCCGGCGAGCGGTTCATGGAACGCTACGCCCCCACCATCAAGGACCTCGCGCCGCGCGACATCGTCGCCCGGTCGATGGTGCTGGAGGTGCTGGAGGGCCGCGGCGCCGGGCCGCACAAGGACTACGTGTACCTCGACTGCACTCACCTCGGTGCCGAGGTGCTGGAGACCAAGCTGCCGGACATCACCGAGTTCGCCCGCACCTACCTCGGTGTGGACCCGGTGAAGGAGCCGGTGCCGGTGTACCCGACCGCGCACTACGCGATGGGCGGCATCCCCACCAACGTGCACGGGGAAGCCTTGCGGGACAACGACAACGTCATCCCGGGCCTGTACGCGGCCGGTGAGGTCGCGTGCGTGTCGGTGCACGGTGCGAACCGGCTGGGCACCAACTCGCTGCTGGACATCAACGTGTTCGGCCGCCGCGCGGGCATCGCCGCCGCCGAGTACGCGCAGGGCCACGAGCACGTCGAGCTGCCGGAGACCCCGGCGCGGCTGGTCGAGGGCATGGTCGAGCACCTGCGCACCGCGCACGGTGGCGAGCGCGTCGCCGACATCCGCACCGAGCTGCAGCAGACGATGGACACCAACGCCGCCGTCTACCGCACCGAGGACACGCTGAAGACGGCGCTGACCGACGTGCAGCGGCTCAAGGAGCGCTACGGCCGGATCTCGGTGCAGGACAAGGGCAAGCGGTACAACACCGACCTGCTCGAGGCCGTGGAGCTCGGCTTCCTGCTCGACCTGGCCGAGGCGCTGGTCAACGCGGCGCTCGCGCGCAAGGAGTCCCGTGGCGGGCACGCCCGCGAGGACTACCCCAACCGCGACGACGTCAACTTCATGCGGCACTCGATGTCGTACAAGATGCTGCCGGAGAAGGCGGACCCGGACGCCCCGCTGGGTATCAACGGGTTCACGGCCGACATCCGGCTGGACTACAAGCCGGTGGTGTTCACCCGGTACGAGCCGATGGAGCGGAAGTACTGATGACCGCAGTAGCAGAACCGACCGCGAACGACACGTCGCAGGTCCCCGCGCCGGAGGGCTCGGTCACCATCACGATGCGGATCCTCCGGTTCAACCCGGAGGTCGATTCGGAGCCGCACTGGGAGTCCTACGACGTCCCGGCGCTGCCCACCGACCGCGTGCTCAACGTGCTGATGAGCATCAAGAACTACGTGGACGGCACCCTGTCGTTCCGCAGGTCCTGTGCGCACGGCATCTGCGGGTCCGACGCCATGCAGATCAACGGCATCAACCGGCTGGCCTGCAAGGTGCTGGTGAAGGACCTGCTGGCCAAGGAGGGCAAGCAGACGGTCGTCACGATCGCGCCGATCAAGGGCCTGCCCACCATGAAGGACCTCTATGTCGACATGGAGCCGTTCTTCGAGGCCTACCGCGCGGTCAAGCCCTACCTGATGGCCTACGGCAACGAGCCGACGCGTGAGCGCATCCAGTCGCAGGCCGACCGGGAGCGTTTCGACGACACCACCAAGTGCATCCTGTGCGCCTGCTGCACCTCGTCGTGCCCGGTGTACTGGAACGACGGGTCCTACTTCGGCCCCGCCGCGATCGTCAACGCGCACCGGTTCATCTTCGACTCGCGTGACGAGGGGTCGGAGGAGCGGCTGGACATTCTCAACGACGCCGAGGGCGTGTGGCGCTGCCGCACGACGTTCAACTGCACCGACGCGTGCCCGCGTGGCATCCAGGTGACGAAGGCGATCCAGGAGGTCAAGCGCGCGCTGCTGTTCAAGCGCGTCTGAGTTTCCCGCAGAAGGGCCCGGCCGGTTTTCCCGGCCGGGCCTTTTTCGTGGGTGGGTCGATGCCGGGTGGGTCCGCCCTGCACTGGCCGATCCTGCGGGGCGGGCTGGACGAGCTGGGCTGAGCCCGCTCAGGCCGCGGTTTTCTCGGATTTCCGCGCACGCAGGCCGCGCAACCCGATCACGCCGATGATCGTGCCGAGAATGAACGACACGATCGCGAGAATCAGGTGCACCACGAAGAACGCGGTCGCCGAACCGTCAGGTGCCCAGGAATTGTCGCTGGCCCACAGGTTCTTCACGAACGTGATCCAGATGATCCCGGACCAGATACCGAAACCGAGCAGGAACCAGGCGACTTTCGAAGACATGCCCTTGAGTATCCCTCGATCGAATTGCCACGCCGCTTCGGGGAACTGTTGGAGTGGTGTTCTACGCTCGCCTGGTGCGCAGGTTGAGCCCGCGATGGGCGCTGGGAGTCGTTGTCGCCCTGTTGTCCGGTTTTCTGCTGGGCACACCGCAGGCACAAGCGGTCCAGACCTGTCCTGATCAACAGGCCCCGCCGCCGCCGGTGGACACGTCCGAACGACCGGCGCCCGGCCAGGCCGTGCCCGCCGCCCTGCCGGTGCCCGCGCAGCCCATCGGCGGCGCCAGGATGGGCGAGTGCGCAGCCGTGTTCCCGTCCGGCGCCGCGGCCCCGCCGGAGACCACGGCGGCCTCCTGGGTCGTCCAGGACCTCGACAGCGGCGCCGTGGTCGCGGCCAAGAACCCGCACGCGCGTGAACGGCCCGCGTCGCTGATCAAGACCCTGCTGGCGCTGGTCGCACTGGACGAGCTCAAGCCCACCGACGTCGTGGTCGCGACGGACGAGGACGCGAAGCAGGAGTGCACCTGTGTCGGCCTGGTCGCGGGCGGGTCGTACACGGTCGACCAGCTGATCCACGGCCTGCTCATGCATTCGGGCAACGACGTCGCGCACGCGCTGGCGACGAGGCTCGGCGGAGTGCCCGCGACGCTGCGGAAGATGAACGCCAAGGCCGTGTCGCTGGGCGCGATGGACACGCGCGCCGCGACGCCGTCCGGGCTGGACGGGCCGGGCATGTCGACCTCGGCCTACGATTTGAGCCTGATCTTCCACGCGGCGATGAACCAGCCGGAGTTCGCCGGCGCCGTCGCCACGAAGGGCTTCCAGTTCCCCGCCCAGCTGGGCAAACCGCCGTTCTCGATCGTCAACGACAACAAACTGCTCGGCGTGTACCCGGGCTTTCTCGGCGGCAAGACCGGGTTCACCGACGACGCGCGGCACACCTACGTGGGCGGCGCCGAGAAGGACGGCAAGCGGCTCGCGGTGGTGATGGTGCGCGCCGAACAGCGTCCGACGCTCGTGGTCAACCAGGCCGCGCAGCTGCTGGACTACGGCTTCGGCCTGGCGAAGGCCGGCGCGGCGCCGGTCGGCGAACTGGTGCGGCCGAGCGCCACCGAGAGCACCTCGTCCGACGGCACCCAGCCGGTGGCCGCGCAGTCGGATTCCGGCACGAGCACGAGCACCCACGACGAGTTCGGCGTGACCGGCTGGATCATCACGCTCGTGGTGGCGTTGCTGATCATCGCCGGGTTCGTCGTGCACCACCGGCGCGCCACCGCCCGCCACTAGGGTGCGGCGCCGCGCCCGACGTCCGAGCTAGGACCTGCGCCGCCCCATCCAGGCGAGCATCGCGCCGAGCCCGAAGGCCCCCGCGACCGAACCCGCACCGGGGCCGCGCCGCACCTGGACCACGGGACTGATCACCGCGGGCGGCGGCGGTTCGACGACCCGGACGATGTTCTCGCGCGCGGTGGCCGTCCACGCCGTGACGAACAGCAGGAACCGGGAAACCAGGTTCGCGAACACCAGCAGACCGATGATGGGCCCGAAGATCGCGCCGCTGGGCGAGCTGGTGACGCTCGCCAGGTACACCGACGCGACCTGCTTGAGCACCTCGAACCCGATCGCGGCGATGAGCGCGCCACGCACCGCGCTGCGCACGGTGACCCGCTCCCTCGGCAACCTGGCCAGCACCCACAGGAACACCAGCATGTTGGCCAGCAGCCCCAGCACGATCGTCGCCACCCGGAGCAGGAACAACGCCCAGCCCTGGTTGGCGAGCCCGATCTGCTCCAGCAGCCACTTCCCGACGCCGCCGCCGACCGCGGTCAGCCCGAAGGACACCAGCAGCGCCGCCCCGAGCCCGGCGAGCGAGAGCAGGTCCTTGATCGTGGTACTCACCAGCGGAAGCTTCTTCTTCTCCTGCCCCCACTGCGCGGTGAGCGCGTCGCGGAGGTTGGTCATCCAGCCGAGCCCCGAGTACAGCGCCAGCAGCAGCCCGATGATCCCGGTGGCGCCCCTGGACGCGAGCGCCGCCGTGACCAGCTGGTTGAACAGCCCGCCGAGCCCGGGCGGAGCGGACGAGAGAATGCCCTGGCTCAGCTTGTCGAGCGCGGCCTGGTTGCCCGCCAGCACGAACCCGACGACCGAGAAACCGACCATCAGCAGCGGGAACAACGACAGCACGCTGAAGTAGGTGATCGCGGCGGCGTAGTGGTTGCCGTAGCGCTCCCCGAAGGCCTCGTTCGCTCTGATCACGTGGTCGAGCCACGGGTATTTCCTGCGCAACCTGGGGACGAGCTTTTCCTTCTCCGCCACATACGGACGTTAACCAGCTCCGGCCCGGCCCGCAATTCGACCACAGTGGACGGTTGGCTCAGCCGCCGCGCCGCACCGCGCCGCCACCACCTCCGCCGACCAAGCCGCGGGCGTTGGTGTTCGACGTCGGCAACGCCTGGCTCAGATCGGCCAGCACCACCTCGTCGCCCGCCTTGAGCCCGGAGGTGACCTCGGTGGTCGACGCTCCGACCACGCCGAGGGTGACCCGCCGCTCGCTCGTCGCGCCGCCGGAAAGCGTTTCCACGAAGGCGCCGCCGCCGACGAGGTGCACCGCCGAGGTGGGCACCGTGACGGCCGCGTTCGCCGTGTTCGTGATGATCGACACCGCGGCCGTCGCGCCCTGGTGCAGTTCCGTACTGGCGGGCAACGACACCGTCACCGGATAGCTGGGCGATCCCGAGGAGGTCGTGCTCGACAGCAACCCGATCGACACGACCTGCCCGTCGATGGGCTTGCCGCTGCCGTCCGGGGTCACGCTCACCCGCTGCCCCGGTTTGATCTGCCCGGCCTGCGTGTCGCTGACCGCCGTACTGACCTGGTTCGCGCCGGGCCCGAACACGACGATGTGCTGCTGGTTCGAGGCGTTCTTGCCCGCGCTGAACCCGACCTCGCCGACCGTGCCGGTGATCGGGCTGACCAGTGTGGCCGCCGCGAGATTTTGTTGTGCCACCGCGATCTGCGCGTTGGCGGCGTCGATCGCGGCCTGGTCGGCGGCGAGTTGCTCCGCCGAGGCCGGGGTGCTGGTCTTCGTGCTGCCGCTCGTTCCCGGGGAGGACTGGCTCCCGCCCGAACTCTTGGACGAGCCCCCGCTCGGCGCCGAGTTGCTGGGCGCCTTCGTGCTCGGCGTCTGCGCGCTGGGCGTGCGGGTGCTCGGTGCCGGGGTGCTCGGGGTGGGCTCGACGGGTTTGCTCGCCGCGGCGTTCGCGGCCAGCGTCGCCGACAACGTGTTCTCGGCGTCGGCGAGTTTCTGTTCGTCGACGGCGGTGGTGTGCTGGGCGTTTTGCGCCTGCTGGATCGCCGAGGTGCACGCGTCGACGGTGTTCTGGTCGCTCGGCTGTTTCGCGTCCATCACCGGCTGGCACGCCTTCTGCTGCGCCGAAACCGCGGCCGACGCGGCCGTGAGGTCCTCGTCCACCTGATGCTGCGCGGAGGTCACGGCGTCCTGCTGCGATTTGAGATCCGAGGGCGCCGACGCCGACATCAGATACACCGCGGGCGTGGCACGGCTGCTCGCCGCCGTGCTCTGCCCGCTCTGGTCGGCCGCCAGCCTCGCCTGTGCGGTGGCCAAAGTGGACTGTGCGGAGGCGACCTGCCCGGCCAGCGACGTGGTGTCCAGCTGTGCCAGCGGCTGTCCCGCCGTGACCTGTTGTCCCGCCGCGACGTCGACCGCGGAGACCAGGCCGCTGGTCGGGAACGACAGTGCCGCCTGCGTGACGGCCTGGATCGTGCCCGCCGTGTCGAGCGTCGCGGTCACCGGGGCCGGCCCGGCGACCGCCGTGCGGTAACCGGGTGAGCTGGACGCCGACGTCGTCCAGAAGACGACCCCGCCCGCGACGACCACGACCGCACCGGCGATGGCGATGGCGATGGCGCGCTTAGCCATTCGTGCCCCCGCCCGCGTTCGGGCCGCCGTTGCGCTGGCGTCCGGTTCCGCATCCGTTCGGACCGGCCTGGCTGATCACGATCGTCTTCGCGGTGACCGCGCCGGTGTCGTCGGTCTGCCCGGTGGCCGCCACGCACTCGCCCACCTTCAGCGCCGACGAGTTCGCCGCTTCCGACTTCGTGTACGTGGTCGAGGAGTCCACCGAGACCTGCACGTCGGTGGTGGCGCCGGTCTGGCGGTTGTCCTGCCGCACGGTGAATCCGGTCGGGCTCACGGCGGTCACCGTGCCGAATGCGCGCCCGCCACCCGCCGGGTTGTTGCCGTTGGTTCCCGACGGCCGCGGCGCGCGGCTGCCGGTGCCGTTCTGCGGCCGCATCCCGCCGGGTCCGCCGCCGAATCCGGCGGTGCAGCCGCCTGCCGTCGCCGCGCTGATCTCCACGGTCTTGGCGGCGACCGGCGTGCCCGTGCCGGTGACCACGACGCACGATCCGGTGGTCACGTCGGCCAGCGCGGCCGCGACCCGGTTGGTGAACGTCGTGTCGCCGGAGTAGTTCACGGTGACCTGGCCGGAGCTCGCGTTCTGCAATTCGAGGCTCGACTGGGCGAGCGCCGCGACGGTGCCGGAGGCTGCCGGGCCGCCCCCGCGGCCGGCCGAGGGCTGTGCCGCACTGGTCGGGGCCGCCGCGGTGGGAGTGCCGGACGAAGAGCCACACGCTGCCACGAGCAGCACGAGCGCGCCGCCGATCACGGCAGGCACAAGGCGTCGGAACATGATTTCTCCTACTCGTTTCGCAACGCGTCGATGGGAGCGAGCCGCGCGGCCCTGCTCGCGGGGTAGACCCCGAAGACCAGGCCGATGGCGATCGCGGTGAGGATCGCGACCACGGTGGCCCACGGGGAAATGGCTATCTGGATGCCGATCAGATGCGGCAGCACGAGTGCGCCGACGATGCCGAGCAGCGCGCCGAGCAAGCCGCCGGCCAGGCCGAGCACCGATGCCTCGACCATGAACTGCCGCCGGATCACGACCGGGCTCGCACCGACCGCCTTGCGCAGCCCGATCTCCCTGATCCGCTCGGTGACCGACACGAGCATGATGTTCATGACGCCGATTCCGCCCACCAGCAACGAGATCGCGGCGACGCCACCGAGCAGCAGGGTCAGCGTCTGGCTGACCGAACTGGCCGTGTTCAGCAGCGATTCCTGGCTGGCGATGGTGAAATCGGCCGCAGTCGGGTTCGTGATGTGGTGCAGTGCCAGCAGTTCCTGGTTCGCCTCCTGGTACGCCGCGGACAGCGTGTCCGATGTGGACGCTTCCAGGTAGATCGACTGGACGCTCGTGCGGGTCGCGCCTCCGATGAGCCGGTCGGCGGCGGTGGACAGTGGCACGACGGCCTGGTCGTCCTGGTTCTGCGCGGCGGAGGTGCCCGCGGAGGTGAGCACGCCGACGACGCTGAACGGTGTGTTGCCGATCGTCACCGTGCGGCCGACGGCGTTGGTACTGCCGAACAGTTCCTCCGCGGTGGTCGGGCCGAGCACCACGACCGCCGCCTCGCTCGTTTCGTCGGCATCGGTGAGGAACCGGCCCTGGTCCAGGGTCCTGGCGCGCACCGACAGCCACGGCGGCGTTGTGCCGACGACGCTGGTGGTCCAGGTGTTCGAGCCGACCGCGAGCGAGGTGCTGCGGCTCGTGGTCGGTGCGACGGCCGCGATGTCCGGCGCGACCCCGGGCGCGGACAGCGCCGAGGCGTCGTGCGCGGTGAGCGTGGTCGCCGAACCGCTGCCGCCGCGCACGCCGGTGGTGCTCGTCGAACTGCCCGGCGACACGACCAGCAGGTTCGTACCGAGCGAGTTGATCGCCGACGCGACCTGCGCCTGCGCGCCCTCGCCGAGGCCGACGGTGAGGATCACCGCGGCGATCCCGATCAGGATGCCGAGCATGGTCAGCCCGGATCGCAGGCGGTGCCCGCGAATCGCCTCGAGGCTCGTGCGGAACGTCTCCAGCCAGCTCATGCCAGCACCGCCGTATCCGACTCGATGAGCCCGTCCCGCAGGCGCACGACGCGTTCGGCGCGCGCGGCCACGTCCTCTTCGTGCGTGATCAGCACGATGGTGTGGCCGGCCTGGTGAAGTTCGGCGAACACCGACAGCACGTCGGCGGTCGCCGTCGAGTCCAGCGCACCGGTCGGCTCGTCGGCCAGCACCAGCGAAGGCCGGTTGACCAGCGCGCGGGCCAGTGCCACGCGGGACTGCTGACCGCCGGAAAGCTCGTTGGGCCGGTGCTCGACCCGGTCGCCGAGCCCGACGCGTTCGAGCAGTTCGATGGCGCGGGCCTTGCGTTCGGCCCGCCGCACCCCCGCGTAACACAGCGGCAGTTCGACGTTCCGCCACGCCGAGAGCCCCGGCAGGAGGTTGAACTGCTGGAACACGAAGCCGATCCGCCGGTTGCGGATCGCCGCCAGGTCCATTTCGGACAGGTTGCTGACGTCCTCACCCGCGAGCGCGTAACTGCCCGTGCTGAGCACGTCGAGGCAACCGAGGATGTGCATGAGGGTCGATTTGCCCGAGCCGGACGGGCCCATGATCGCCACGTACTCGCCCGTTTCCACGAGCAGCGAGACGCCGCGCAGCGCCTCGACCTCGACCACACCGGTCGAGTACACCTTGCGCACGTCCCGGATGTCGATGACCGCTTCGAGCACGATCAGCCCCCGAACCCGCCGAAGCGACCGCCGGCGCCGCCGCCCGGCCCGCCGAAGCCGCCGGTGCGGTTGCCCTGCCCGCCGCCTCCGGTCCGGTTGGTGCCGCCCGTACCGCCGGTGCCGCCCGCGGGTGTGCTCACCATGACCTGGTCGCCTTCGGACAGTCCACTGAGGACCTGGGACATCCCGTTCACCGACACCCCGACGTTGATCGGCTTACTGGTCTGCTTGCCGTTCACCATCGCGTCGACGGTTGCCTGCGAGCCGCTGTAGTGAACCGCCTGGCTCGGCACCGCGAGCACGTCGGTGAGCTGCTTGACGACGATCGACACCGTCGCTCCCGCACCCGCGAACAGGCCGGCCGGGCTGCCGGTGACGGTGATCGTGACCGGGTAGCTCGGCACCGAGGACGAGCCGGAGGGCATGACCGCGATCGAGCTGACCGTGCCGTAGACCGGGGTGGTCGAGCCGTCGGGCGTGATGACGGCCTGGTCGCCGGTCTTGATCTGGCCGACCTCGGTGTCGTCGACGCCCGCATTGACGATGTAGGAACCGGCCGAGATCACCACGATCTGCGCGGTCGAGGAGCTGCTCGAACTGGAGGAGCTGTTGCTGTTGTTGCCGCTCTGGCCGCCCCCGGCGCTGGTGCCGCCCTGTCCCGATGCGCTGGTCGCGGAGGAGGAACCTCCCGAGCCCGAGGAGGAGGACGAGGATGAGGACGAGCCCGCCGAAACCTGTTGCCCCATGGTCAGGTTCACCGCCGCGACGGTGCCGTTGATCGGCGAGGTCATCGTGGCCTCGTTGAGCGCGTTCTGGGCGTTGTTCAGCTGGTTCTGCGCGGCCGTGATCGCGGCCTGATCGGCGCCGAACTGTGCCGAGGACGCGCTCGCGCTCTGATCGGAGGACAGCTTGGCCTGGTCGGAGGCCAGCGCCGACTGTGCCTGCGCCACGCTCGCCGACAGCGACGCGGACTGCACCGTGGCGAGCGCCTGCCCGGCGCTAACCTGCTGCCCGACCGTCACGTCGACAGCGGTGACCTGGCCGGACACCCCGAAGTCGAGGTCGCTTTCCTGCGCCGGTTCGATCGTGCCGGACGAGGAGACGGACTGTTTCAGCGTGGTCGTGCTCGCGGCGACCAAGCGGTAACTGGGCGCGGCGGACGGCTGGGTCACGAGGTAGGCCGTCACGCCTGCGGCGGCAACGACGACGACTACGACGCCGCCGATCGCCCACCTTCTCTTTTTTCCGAGTCTGCCCAGCACGGGGACCTTCTCTCTGCACCACGGAACCGACGGGCGAAAGCATTACCCGTCATTCTTAGAAGCGTCTGAGAAAATTCCTCGTCCAGCTGTGAATCAGATGTGTATCCGGCCTTTTTTCGGTAAAGACTCGTTTATCGGCCGGCGGGCAGGAAACCGACCCGGTCGAACACGGCGGAAAGCGTTTCCGTCGCCACCGAGCGTGCCCGTTCCGCGCCTCGCGCAAGGATCTTGTCCAATTCGGCGATATCGCCCAAATAGGACTGGACCCGTTCCTGGAACGGCGTGACGAACTCGACGAGCACTTCGGCGAGGTCCTTTTTCAGATCGCCGTAGCCCTTGCCCTCGTAAGCCGACTCGAGGTCCGAAATGTCCCGTTCGGTCAGCGCCGAGTAAATCGTGAGCAGATTCGAGACGCCCGCTTTGTTCTCGGTGTCGAAAACGATCTCTCGACCGGTGTCGGTGACCGCCGAGCGGATCTTCTTCGCCGAGCGCCTGGGGTCCTCGAGCAACTCGATGAGCCCGTTCGGGGAGGACGCGGACTTGCTCATCTTCGCCGTCGGGTCCTGCAGGTCGAAGATCTTCGCCGTGTCCTTGACGATGTGCGGCTCGGGAACCACGAACGTCTTGCCGTAGCGGTGGTTGAAGCGCTGCGCGAGGTTGCGCGACAGCTCGAGGTGCTGGCGCTGGTCCTCGCCGACCGGCACCGCGTTCGCCTGGTAGAGCAGGATGTCGGCGGCCTGCAGGATCGGGTAGGTGAACAGCCCGACGCTGGCGTGGTCGCTGCCGTGCCGCGTCGACTTGTCCTTGAACTGCGTCATCCGGCTGGCTTCGCCGAAACCGGTCAGGCATTCCAGCACCCAGTTCAACTGCGCGTGCTCGGGCACCTGGCTCTGCACGAACAGGGCGCTGCGCTCCGGGTCGACGCCGGCCGCGATCAACTGCGCCACCGAGACCCGCGTGCGCTGCCGCAGCACCTTCGGATCCTGCTCGACGGTGATCGCGTGCAGGTCGGCGATCATGTAGAAGGTCTCGTGCGTGTCTTGCAACCGCACCCACTGCCGCACCGCACCGAGGTAGTTACCGAGGTGGAACGAGTCGGCGGTCGGCTGGATGCCGGACAGCACGCGCAACCGGGCTTGAGTCTGCTCAGTTTCGGACACGCGCCGATTGTTTCAGGCCACGCGCGAACCGCGTGCCGCAGGTCGACCCCGTCGGGCGGCCGGCGCGGTCAGAACGGAGGCTGCCTGTAGGGCGTGAGGCTGGGACGGGTGGTCTCCTCGGCGGACGGTTCCGCCGGCTGCGGTTCGACGGCCTGGGCCTTGCGGCGGTGGCGGAGGGCGCCCAGCGCCATGCCGAGCACACCCAGCACCACCGCGACGAGGCCGACCGGGCCCAGCAGACCGAACGAGGTGTCGGTGTCGGCGTTGACCGTCTCCGTCGCACCGGCCACGCCGGTACCCGAGGCCAGTAAGGCCAGCAGCGTCGTGCCCGCGCACAGGGAGCGCTTGAGCACAGTCGTTCGGTTGCGCACCGGGTGCCTCCAGTGAAGAGACTGCCGTTCACACACGTCCGTCACCGTATTGGGTGAAGGTTGCCAGGATGGAAACTACCGAGCGTGTCAACCCCGGCCGTTTCCGATCAGCACGGGGGCAGAGACTAGCGCCCATCCGAGTGCACGGAACAAGGGGTCCGGTCGTGGGCGTGTCGTGCGGGGCCCGGTGAGCGGAGAATGCCGGTTATGTGCCGCAGCATCAAAACCCTCCGCCCGCCCTACGCGGAGCAGGTGACCAGCGAGGACGTCCGGGCAGCCGCCCTGCAGTACGTCCGCAAGATCTCGGGCTTCCGCAAGCCGGCCGCCCACAACGCCGAGGCCTTCGAACGCGCCGTGGCCGAGATCGAAAAGGCAACGGCCGACCTACTGGCGACCCTCGAAGTACGAGGCACCACACGGCCCTAGCCACACCCCACCCACGCGGCTCCCACCACACCCCGCGAGTCCACCCTTCCGAGCGCCCGAGTCCAGCCTTCCGGCTGCGCGAGTTGGGCCTTCCGAGCGCCCGAGTCCAGACTTCCCAGCGCCCGAGTCGGGCCTTCCGGCTGCGCGAGTCCAGACTTCCCAGCGCGCGAGTTGGGCCTTCCGAGCGCGCGAGTCAAGCCTTCCCGGCGTCCGAGTCCTGCCCTCCGCGTGCCCGAGTCCAGCCTTCCAAGTGCCCGAGTCGGGCCTTCCCCGGCGCGCGAGTCCGGTTCGGGGTCGCGACGGCCGCCACAGGGGCGCCAACACGGGCTTCCTCGTCGCGCTGTCCGCACCTGCGGCCAGCCCCCGCCTGAGCCGCGGGCGCGCCTGGACAGCGCGCGGTTTGCGGGCGTTCGTATTCGGAGCGGCAACCATCGCGGGAGTGGCGGTGGCGATCTTCGTATTCGGGGCGTCAACCGTCGCGCGAGTCTCGGTGGCGACGTTCCTGCTGGGGTGGTTGCAGCCGCCTGGGCGGTCTTCGGTGCCGGCGTTCATATTCGGGCCGCTGGCCATCGCAGGGGTCTGTGGCGACGGCGTCTGCGTTCAGGGGTTCGCCTCGCGCGCCGGGAAAGCCCAACTCGGGCGCCCGGAAGGCCCGACTCGGACGCCGGGAAAGCCGGACTCGCGCGACCGCAAGCCTCGACTCGCGCGGGGGGACCGACAATGGAAGCTGTCTTGACAAAATTTGTTGTCGGTGGGACTGTGGACGCATGCTTGAAGTCGCCGTGATCGATGACCCCGCAGCCGCCGAGGTTTCCCTCGACCCGGTCCGGGCGAAGCTGCTCGCCGCGCTGGCCGAGCCGGGGTCGGCCACCACGCTCGCCGCGCAGGTCGGCCTCGCCCGGCAGAAGGTCAACTACCACCTGCGCGCGCTGGAGAAGCACGGCCTGATCGAGCTGGTCGAGGAACGCAAGAAGGGCAACGTCACCGAGCGCGTCATGCGGGCCACCGCCGCCTCCTACGTGATCTCCCCGACCGCGCTCGCCGACGTCGCGCCCGATCCCGGCCGCGCGCCGGATGAGCTGTCCGCGCGCTGGTTGCTCGCGCTGGCCGCCCGGCTGGTCCGCGAGCTCGGCGACCTCATCGCCGGCGCCTCGGCCGCGCGGCAACGGCTGGCGACCTACGCCATCGACGCGGAGGTCCGCTTCGCCAGCGCCGCCGACCGCGCCGCGTTCGCCGAGGAGCTCGGCGAGACCGTCAAGAACCTCGTCGGGAAGTACCACGACGAACACGCCGAGGCCGGCCGCAAGCACCGCCTCGTCGTCGCACTGCACCCCAGTTTGAAGAAGAAGGAGCACTGACATGGGCAAGGAATTCGAGATCAAGCGTGAGGTCGTGCTGCCGGCCACCCCGGAGCAGGTGTTCGCGGCGGCCACCACCGGCACGGGCAACTGGATGTTCCCGACCCCGGAGCCCTCGCCGGGCGATCCGGCGGTCAAGGTATGGGAGCCACCCCACCACGTCGCGTTCCGCCAGGAGAGCGGCGACTGGTTCAACGCACTCGAATACGTCATCGAAGCCAGAGACGGTGGCACCACAACGCTGCGGTACGTCCACAGTGGAGTGTTCACCGACGACTGGGACAACCAGTACGACGGCGCCAGCAAGCACACCGACTTCTACCACCACACGCTGGCCCAGTACCTGACATACTTCGCCGACCGGACCGCGGCCTTCGCCCAGACGACCGGTCCCGCCGCCTCCTCGACGCCAGACGGGCTGGAGAAGGTCAAGCGGGCGCTGGGCGTCACTCATGAAGGCCAGACCGTGCGACTGGACGTGCCGGGCGCCGACCCGGTCGACGCGGTGGTCGACTACCTCAACCCGTACTTCATCGGGCTGCGCACGCCGGACGCGCTGCACCGGGTCTTCGGCCGCAACCACTTCGGCGCTACCGTGGATACGACGCACCACCTGTTCGGTGCGGGCGCCGACGCCGACAAGACCGGGCAGGCGTGGCAGAGCTGGCTGAACGGAGTCTTCGCCGGGTGAAACGCAGCGCGGGAATTCTGTTGTACCGCCGGATGAACGGGCAGCTCGAAGTCCTCTTGGGACACATGGGCGGCCCGTTCTGGGCCCGGCGCGACGCCGGCGGCTGGTCGGTGCCCAAGGGCGAGTACGACGCGGATGAGCACCCGGAGGCGGCCGCACGCCGGGAGTTCCAGGAGGAACTGGGGCTCCCGGTCCCGGACGGCGCACTCGTCACACTGGGCGAGGTGCGCCAGTCCGGCGGCAAGGTGGTGACCGTATGGGCGCTGGAAGGCACCCTCGATCCCGCGCTCGTCGTGCCCGGCACGTTCGAGATGGAGTGGCCGAAGGGCTCCGGCAGGATGCGCGAGTTCCCGGAAATCGACCGCGTCGAATGGTTCGCGGTCGAGCAGGCACGGGAGAAGATCGTGAAAGGTCAGGTGCCTTTTCTCGATCGGCTGGCTGAATTGCGCTGACGGACAAGAGACTCAGGGACCCTGACTAGGATCTCGACCTGAGGCCGCAGCCGGCGCCGGGCCATGACCGATCCCGATGCGGCGCGGGCGTTCCTCCCCAAGGAACGCGACTACCCGGTCGACGTGGCGACGGCCCGCCTCATCGGAAATGTCCTAAGACCCCGGCGCGACCCAGCCGCGCCGCTCGCCCTCGGCGATGATCGCGCTCGCGGCCGTCCACAGTGGAGCCGAGGCATCGCCGATGACGGACTTCCGCGCTCGCACCGTGTCGGCCGTGACGCCCGGCGTGTGCCACGTGCCGCCGCGGGCCATCCAGTTCAGCAGCAACGGCTGCAGCCGGTCCATCGCCTTGGCGAACCGGGCCTCCGCCGTCTTACGGCCCTCGAACTCGTCCCACAGCGCACGCAGTTCCCGCGCCTGGTCGGCGGGCAACAGCCCGAACAGCTTCTCCGCCGCCTCGCGCTCGCGCCGCTCCTGGGTTTCGCGGCCCTCGTCGTCATACAGCGGGGTGTCGCCGGCGTAGATCTCGACCAGATCGTGCACCACGACGAGCGTGATCGTGTGCCCGACGTCGATCGGTTCGTCGGCGTACTCCGCCAGCACCGTGACCATCATGGCCAGATGCCACGAATGCTCGGCGTCGTTCTCCCGTCGCGACGCCGCGGCCAGCGGCGACTGACGCAGCACGGTCTTGAGCTTGTCCACTTCGATCAGGAACCGTAGCTGGGCGCCGAGCCGCTCGCCGACGTCCGGCAGCGGATTGCGGCCGGTCAGCGGCGTCTCCATTCACGCACCCTCGTACGTGACCGTCAGCGGCGCGTGGTCCGACCAGCGCTCCGCGTAGCTCGCGGCCCGTTCGACCCGTGCCCGTACCGCACGCTCCGCCAGGCCCGGCGTGACCACCTGCAGGTCGATCCGCCAGCCGGAGTCGTTGTCGAACGCCTTGCCCCGGTAGGACCACCACGTGTACGGCCCCGGCCCCTCCGGCGCGAGCCTGCGCTGCACGTCCACGAAACCGGCGTCGTCGTACACGCGGCTCAGCCAGGCCCGTTCCTCCGGCAGGAAGCCCGAGTTCTTCTGGTTGCTCTTCCAGTTCTTCAGGTCCACCTCGGCGTGCGCGATGTTCCAGTCACCGGCCACGATCACCTCGGACCCGGAGGCCTCCGCCTTGCTGCGCAGCTCGCTCAGGTACGGCAGGAACGCGTCCATGAACCGCTCCTTCTCGTCCTGCCGCTCGGTACCGACCTCGCCGCTGGGCAGGTACAGGCTGGCCACGACGAGCCCCGGCAGGTGCACTTCCAGGTAGCGCCCGCTGTCCTCGAACTCCGCCTCGCCGAAGCCGACGCGCACCTCGTCGGCCTCCTGCCTGCTGTACACCGAAACGCCGTTGCGCCCCTTGGTCGCACACGGCGCGTGGTAGGTGTGCCAGCCCTCGGGCGACACGACGTGCCCGGGAAGCTGGCTCGTCTCGGCACGCACCTCCTGGCAGGCGATCACGTCGGCCCCGCTCGCGGCGAGCCACTCGACGAAGCCCTTCTTGGCGGCGGCACGCATGCCGTTGACGTTGACGGTGGAAACGGTAAGCACGTCCGGCAGGCTACCCGGCACCACCGACAGAACCGCGAACCCCGCTCCCGCGCTACGCTCGTCGCGCGGCACGGCTTCGAGGAGGTGTGCGGCGGATGCGCGAAGACCTACCCGAGGACCTGGCCGCGGCGATCAAGCTCGGCGGTGAAATGGGCCGGCGGATCGCGGAGTTCGACTGGGACACCCACGAACTGGGGCCGCTCGCGCGGTGGCCGCCGCCACGACGGACCGCACTCGCGCTGGCGCTCACCTCACCGCTTCCGATCGGGCTGTTTCTGTTCGCCGACCGCACGCTACTGCTCTACAACGACGCCTACATCGTGCTTCTCGGTGAGAAACATCCGGCGGCGCTGGGCAGATCGGGTGGCGAAGTGTGGTGGGAGCAGTGGCACACCATCGAAGCGACGATGGAGGGCCTGTTCGCCACCGGCGAGGCCACCCAGTTCGACAACGTGTTGTACACGCTCACCGATCACGGCAGGTTCTGCCACCGGTATTTCACCGTCAGCTTCAGCCCGATCGTGACAGCCGGCGGCGTGGTGGACGGTGTCGTGGTCGTCGCGCACGAGACCACGGCGACGGTGCTCGGCCAGCGGCGGCTGGACATCCTCAACACGTTGGCGGCCGCCCTGATGGGGACGCGAACGGTGGCAGACGCCGTGCGCGCCCTGATCGGCGCGTGCGCGGACCAGACCCTCGATCTTCCGTTCACCGCCGTCTATCTCGAAGACCCGGCGACGCACACCGCGGTGCTGCGTGGGGTGACCCCATCGGCGCAGGGACTGCTGCCCGCGACACTCGATGAGCTTCTCCCGCCCACGGACGGCACGGTGCCGGAAAGCCGCCGGGTGACCGATCTCGGGCAGCGGGTGCCCGGGCTGGCGGCGCGGCTCGACGATCTGACGCCGGAGCAGGCACTGGTGATCCCGGTCGGCGAAGCCTCCGCCGCGGGCGCCCTCGTGCTGGGGCTGAGCCCCCGTCAGCACCCGGACGAGCGGTATCTGGGCTTCTGCCGGCTGCTGGCCGACCAGCTCAACGCCGCCTTCACCACCGCGGGTTCGTACGAGGAACAACGGCGGCGGGCGGACGCGCTGGCCGAGCTGGACCGGGCGAAGACCGCGTTCCTCGCCAACATCAGCCACGAGTTCCGCACCCCGCTGACCCTGCTGCTCGGCCCGGTCGAGGAGGCCATCGCCGCGGCGCGGGGCCGGCCGGCGCAGCTGGCACGGCTGGAGATCGTGCGCCGCAACGCGCAACGGCTGCTGCGCCTGGTCAACTCGCTGCTGGAGTTTTCGCGCACCGAAGCGGGCCGAGCCACGGCGAACCTGGTCCGCGCCGACGTCGGCGCGCTCACCGCCCAGATCGCCTCGTCGTTCACCGAGCTGTGCCGCAAGGCCGGGATCGAGCTCGTGCTCGCCTGCCGTTCGGTCTTCGCCGCCGTCGACCCGCAGATGTGGGAGACGATCGTGCTGAATCTGCTGTCCAACGCGGTGAAGTTCACCCTGTCCGGTTCGATCACCGTCGAGGTGGGGCCCGAAGGTGACGGGCGGGTGCGGGTCGCGGTGCGCGACACCGGCACCGGGATCGCGCCGGAGGAGCTGCCCCGGCTGTTCGACCGGTTCTATCGGGCGGACAACACGCGGGGCCGCACCGTCGAGGGCAGCGGCATCGGTCTGTCGCTCGTGCGCGGGCTGGTCGAACTGCACGGCGGCACGATCGACATCGACAGCGAATTCGGCCAGGGCACCACTGTGACCGTCCGGCTGCCCGCCGTGCCCGCCGGCCCGGTCGCCGAAACTGCCGCTGTGACAGGGGAAAACCCGTATCTGGCCGAGGTGCGGCAGTGGCTCGACGACCCGGCCGCGAGCGCGCGGACCGGGCGCAGGCTGGTGCTGATCGCCGACGACAACGCCGACATGCGGCGTCACCTGGAACGGATCCTGTCCGCCCGCTGGGACACGGTGGTCTACGGCGACGGGGAGTCCGCGCTGCGTGGTCTGCGTGAGCACCGGCCCGACGTCGTGGTGACCGACGTGATGATGCCGGTGCTGGACGGGTTCGAGCTCGTCGAAGCGATCCGGGCCGATCCGGCGGTGGCCTCCACGCCGGTGCTGATGCTCTCCGCCCGTGCCGGTGTGGAGGCCGCCGGGGAGGGGCTCGCCAGCGGCGCCGACGACTACCTGCCGAAACCGTTCAGCTCGGCGGATCTGGTGAACCGGGTTGCGGCACGGCTGACCGCGGCCGACCGGGAACGCATCTCGCGGGAACAGGAAGAGACCGAGGCGGCGCGCGCCACCGCGCTCGCACGATGTGGTTCGGCGCTCGGCGCGGCGAGATCGGTGCCCGACATTCTCGCCGCCCTGGTGGCCACCCCCGTTCTCGCGCCGGATTCGGCGGCGATCGGGCTGGTCGACCGCGCGCACGCGCGGATCCGCGTCGACCACGCGGGCGGCGGGCACGCCGAAACGCGAGAGCGCGACCACACGGTGCCCCTGGACGCGTCCGCGCCGATGGCGAAAGTGATCCGCTCGGGGCAGCCCCTGATCATCACGGACGCAGGCCAAGCCGGTGCCGGTATCCGCACCGAGGCGGCCTATCCGATCCGCGACGAAACCGGCGCCATGCTCGGGGCGATCAGCCTCCACTGGGCCGAACCTCGTGCGCTGAACCCGCCCGAACTGGAGCTGCTGGCCCGGATCGCCGAGCTGGCCGGACCCGCGGTGGAAAGAATGCTGGCCGCGGAGCGAGAACGCCGGATCGCCGCCGACTTCCAGGAACAACTGCTCGATCTCGACCGAAGTTCGGCGGACGCGGTGGTGGCGGCGGTCTACCAGCCCGCCACCAAGTCGATGCGCGTCGGCGGCGACTGGTACCTCGTGACACCCATCGGCGAGTCGGGCCGGATCGCGCTGTCGGTCGGCGACGTGGTGGGACACGGGCTCGCCGCGGCCACCGTCATGAGCAGGCTGCGCAGTGCGATCGGGGCCGCCGCGCTCACCATCACCTCGCCCTCCGCGGTGCTGGAGTTCACCGAGCGCTACGCCGCCGACGTGCCGCGCGCCACCTGTGCCACGGTCGCTTATGCCGTGCTCGCTCCCGCAGCGCACACGATTTCCTACGCCTGCGCCGGTCATCCCTACCCGTTGCTGGTGACCCCCGACGAGGTGCGCTACCTCGAACAGGGCCGCCATCCACCGCTGGCGGCGGCCAACTTCCACACCTCGAGCCCAGTCGGCCAGGCCGAGCTGCCGCCCGGATCGCTGGTCGTGCTCTACACCGATGGGCTCATCGAACGAGCCGGAGAGTCCATTTCGGACGGT
The DNA here is from genome assembly GCF_012328925.1 of Amycolatopsis acididurans. GTDB lineage: Bacteria > Actinomycetota > Actinomycetes > Mycobacteriales > Pseudonocardiaceae > Amycolatopsis_E > Amycolatopsis_E acididurans. The sequence continues at coordinate 24,798 of NZ_JAAXLS010000045.1, read as the reverse complement.
TTCGATCGGCTCGCCGCGGCGGCCCGCGATCTGTGGCGGCTGCCGGTGCACGAGGTCTGCGCCGAACTGCTCTCCCGGCTCGCCCCACCCGGCGGCTACAACGACGACGTCGCCATCCTGGCCGTACGCCCCTCGGGTGCTGCCCCCAGAAGCTTCGTGGCCTCGTTGCCCGCCGAGGTGACGGAACTGCCGTCGCTGCGCGGGCGCCTCAGTGCGTGGCTGCCCACGGTGGAGCCCAGCGAGCAGAAGAGGTACGACATCGTGGCGAGCGTCGGCGAAGCGGTCGGCAACGCGATCGAGCACGGCAGCGGGCCGGGCCGGGAGACGGTCTTCGTCGAGGTCTTCGCCGACGCGGACACCATTTCCGCGACCGTGAGCGACACGGGCCGGTGGCCGGCCGACTCTGCGTCCGGCGCGCGGCGGCGCGGCCGGGGCCTCACGATTATGAAGGGGCTCGCCGAGCACGTCGACATCGCGCCGACGCCGCGCGGCACGCACGTGACCCTGCGATTCCGCCGTGGATGAAGGGAAGCACCAGTGGCCTACACACTGCACATCGAGCCCGGCACCGCCGGGCCGGTCACGGTGAGAGTGGCCGGCGAGATCGACGTCGTCAACGCGGGAGAGTTCGAGACGGAGGTGAAGGCGATTTCCGGTCCGTTGGTCCTCGACCTCGGCGGGCTGGACTATCTCGACAGCGCCGGGTTCGCCGCGCTCGACGCCTTGCTGTCGCGGCGGGACCTGACGGTGGTCATTCCGCCGGCGAGCAAGCTACGCAAGGTCGCGAGCCTCGTGGGCCTGCCCCACTACGACGATGTGGCGGCCGCCGGCGCCCCGCACCGGGAATGAGGCGGCTACCCGCAGTTGGTGTTGGCCACCGGCTGCAGGAACTCGTTCGCGGCCCACTTGTTCTCGGCCAGCTTGCGGAAACCGTTCTGGATCTCGGGTTCGGCGCCGGTGACCGCGTTCTGGTTGAACTTGCCGACCACGTCGGACTTCGCGTCGGGAGCGGCGCGCACGTTCAGCACGTCCGCGGTGACGGTGACCTTGCAGCCGGTCGAGCCGCCGGTGGCCTCCGAGTTCCGCTTGTCCATGCCCATCAGGTAGATGATGCCGATGCCGACCAGGACCACGACGATGATGAAGACCCGCTTCGGAATTCCCAGGATCACGGGGAGGCTCCTCGCCGAATGCCGCACACGAACGTCTCGACAAGCGTAGCCACACACAGTTGACGGCGGACAGGGCGAAAAGGCGAAACCACCCGGAGGCGCCAACGAGAGTTACCGAGTGACTACTTTTTGTGACCAGATGGTGGCGTGCTCCGCGACCTCCGCCCGGGCCGACGCGAGCACCGGCTCACGGTAGGCATCGAACGGCCCGGCGGCGTTCGCCCGCGAGCCCGGTGACCCTGGCCAGCCACAGCGGCACACCCATCGCACCCCGCGCCAGCAACTCGGCGAACCAGAACGGCAACAGCACCAGCCAGACCACCAGCCGCAACAGGGCCACCAGCGCTTCCACCGCCTCACCGACGAAACCGACGACGAGCGCGCCGGCGAGCAGCACCGGGAACAACAGCCACTGCCAGCCCTTCAGCTCCCGGTCACCGAAGCGGGCGTCCCGCCGCTGCTTGCGCTGCTGCCTGCGTTCCTTCGCCGTGACGCGTTCTTCGGGCGGCGGCCGCACCCGGTAGCGGACGTACTCCCCCGCGGCGATGTTCAGGGGCTGGACCACCCGGTGCCACGGTGAACCGCCGCTTGACCGACCACTGCCTGCCGTCGCCGTCCTTGATCAGCACCAGGAAACGATACGAAAAGGGCGCGCCCGGCGAACCGGTGCGCGCCCCTTTGCGGCGAACGGGGATTCAGCCGCGGTTGATCTTCGCGGCCAGGTTCGCATCCAGCGTCGCGAGGAACTCCTCGGTGGTCTGGAACGGCTGGTCCTTGCCGATCAGCAGCGCCAGATCCTTGGTCATCTTGCCGCTCTCGACGGTCTCGATGACGACCTGCTCCAGCTTGTTGGCGAAGCCGACCAACTCGGAGTTGCCGTCCAGCTTGCCGCGGTGCTCCAGACCCCGGGTCCACGCGAAGATCGACGCGATCGGGTTCGTGGAGGTCGGCTTGCCCTGCTGGTGCTGGCGGTAGTGCCGGGTCACGGTGCCGTGCGCGGCCTCGGCCTCGACGGTGCGGCCGTCCGGTGTGCGCAGCACCGAGGTCATCAGGCCGAGCGAGCCGAAGCCCTGCGCGACCGTGTCGGACTGCACGTCACCGTCGTAGTTCTTGCACGCCCAGACGTAGCCGCCCTCCCACTTCAGCGACGCGGCGACCATGTCGTCGATCAGCCGGTGCTCGTAGGTCAGGCCCTTGGCGTCGAAGTCGGCCTTGAACTCGTTCTCGAAGATCTCGGCGAAGACGTCCTTGAACTGACCGTCGTAGGCCTTGAGGATCGTGTTCTTCGTCGAGAGGTAGACCGGCAGCCCGCGATCGAGGCCGTACTGCAGGGAGGCGCGCGCGAAGTCCTCGATGGACTTGCGGAAGTTGTACATCCCCATCGCGACGCCGCCGCCCTCGGGGAACTTGGCGACCTCGAACTCCATCGGCTCGGAGCCGTCCTCGGGCGTGTAGGTGATCGTCACCGTGCCGGGGCCGGGCACCTTGAAGTCGGTGGCCTTGTACTGGTCACCGTGCGCGTGACGGCCGATGATGATCGGCTTGGTCCAGCCCGGTACCAGCCGCGGGATGTTCTGGATGATGATCGGCTCGCGGAACACGACGCCGCCGAGGATGTTACGGATGGTGCCGTTGGGGCTCCGCCACATCTTCTTGAGGCCGAACTCCTCGACCCGCGCCTCGTCCGGGGTGATGGTGGCGCACTTGACGCCGACGCCGTGCTTCTTGATCGCGTTCGCGGCGTCGACGGTGATCTGGTCGTCGGTGCGGTCCCGCTCCTCGATGCCCAGGTCGTAGTACTCCAAGTTGATGTCCAGGTACGGGTGGACCAACTTGTCCTTGATGAACTGCCAGATGATTCGGGTCATCTCATCGCCGTCGAGTTCGACGACGGTGCCCTCGACCTTGATTTTGGCCATGAGCAGCGGTGCTCCTCTCGCGGATCCTCGCGTTTCGTAGTCTCAGCACATGCGTCTATGCGGTACAAGCGTACTGCTAGCACACCGTCCGGCGCCGCAAAGCGTGACGAATGCCAGTTTCGCAGGTGTGCTCGTTCCACCTTCGGCGTAGGTTGCCTCTCATGCGGTTCGGGATCAAGACGCGACCGGAACACACGACCTGGGCTCGGATGCGCGACGTGTGGGTCGCCGCGGACGACATCGAGCTTTTCGAATCGGCCTGGAACTGGGACCACTTCTATCCGCTCTCCGGCGACCTCGCCGGACCGAACCACGAGGGATGGACGATGCTCGCCGCGATGGCGCAGGCCACCCGGCGGATCCGCATCGGTTGCCAGGTCACGGGCATGATCTACCGGCATCCGGCCGTGCTGGCGAACATGGCCGCGACCGTCGACATCATCTCCGGCGGACGGCTCGACATCGGTCTGGGCGCAGGCTGGAACCAGCAGGAATGCGACGCCTACGGCATCGAACTGCCGCCGCTGCGGGAGCGGTTCGACCAGTTCGACGAGGGCGTGCAGGTGATCATCGGGCTGCTGTCGCAGGAGACCACGACCTTCGCGGGCGACTACTTCCGGCTCACCGACGCCCGCTGCGAACCGAAGCCGGTGCAGCGGCCGCACCCACCGATCGTCATCGGCGGCCGCGGCCCGAAGCGCACGCTGCGCGCGGTGGCGCGGTGGGCGCAACAGTGGAACGCGATCAACCTGAACCAGGCCGAGTGGCGAGAGCTCAAGCAGACACTGCACGCGCACTGCGCCGAGGTGGGCCGCGACCCCGCCGAGATCACCTGCTCGGTCAACGTGCGAATGAACAGCGGTGTCGAGCAGGCCGCCGAGGACGCGGCCGCGTGGCGGGAGGCCGGGGCGGACCTGGTCGTGCTGAACCTGCCGCACAACGCCGAGCCCGCCGTACTGGAACCGCTGGCGAACGCGCTGGCACCACTCGCGTGAGATGCTGCTGACATGCCGAAGAAACTCCGCCTGACCGGTGACGCAGAGGCCGACAAGCTGCTGAGCAGCGACCCGTTCGCGCTGCTCACCGGTCTTCTTCTCGACCAGCAGTTCCCGATGGAGCACGCCTTCATGGGGCCGAAGAAGATCGCGGACCGGATGGACGGGTTCAGCATCACCAAGATCGCCGAGACTCCGGTCGAGGAGTTCGTGGAGCTGTGCGTGCAGCCGCCCGCCATCCACCGCTACGGAGGCTCGATGGCCCGGCGGGTCCACGCGCTGGCGCACCACATCCTGGAGCACTACGACGGCAGGACGGACAAGGTCTGGAAGTCCGGCAAGCCCGATGGCAAGGAGGTGCTGCGGCGGGTGAAGGCACTGCCCGGCTACGGCGACCAGAAGGCGCGGATCTTCGTCGCGCTGCTGGGCAAGCAGCTGGGCGTGACCCCGGAGGGCTGGCGCGAGGCGGCCGGCGCGTACGGCGAGGAGGGCTCGCACCGCTCCATCGCCGACGTCACCAGCGCCGAGTCCTTGGCCGAGGTCCGCGCGTTCAAGAAGGCCGCGAAGGCCGCCGTCAAGGCGAAGTAGCCGGGCTCACTCGTTCTGGAAGCACCAGTTGCCGCCGACCCGCATGATCTTGATGGAGCTGTCGTTCTTCTTCCCGGTCGAGGCGCTCTCACCGTGGAGCGTGAGCGTGCCCGTGCCGCCCGTCGTGTCGACCTGAGGCGCCGGGGAGCTGTACTGCGCGTCCTGCGGCGACGCGTTGAGAATCTGCTGGAGGCTTTGGACTTCCTGCTGGTTGGCACCGCCGCAGACGAGCTGCGTGACCTTCGACGCGTCCCTGGTCTGGAACATGTCGATGATGCCCTGCTGCAGCAGCTCGGGCGAGGCGACGCCGATCGTCCCGCCCGCACCTCCGCTCGAGGACGGCGCCGAGCTGCTCGAAGCGGAGCTCTTCTTGCTGCTGGCGGCCGGCGGCTGCGCGGTGTTGCTCGGCGCGGGCGCGGCGGTGTTGTTGTCATTGCCGGTCAGCAGCACCGCGGCGGTGACACCACCACCGACGACGACCACGACCGCCGCCACGATCGCGATGATCAGGCCGGTCTTCTTCTTCGGCGGCTCACCGCCCGGCCCGCCCGGGTAGGCCATGGTCGGCTGCTGACCCCACGGATCGGGCTGGCCGGGCTGCTGGCCCCACTGGCCCTGCTGCGGCTGCCCCGGCTGCTGCCCCCAAGGCTGCTGTCCTGGCTGGCCCGGCTGGCCGAACTGCTGCGGACCGCTGGGCGGATAGGCGCCGCCGGGCTGGCCACCGCCGGGCGGGTGGCCGCCACCGGGCTGGCCCGGCTGCTGGCCCCACTGGCCCTGGTTGCCGTACGGGTTCTGGCCGCCATAGGGCCCTGGCTGTTGCGGCGGATAGGTCATGAGCGCGTTCGTTCCTTGGAAATCGGTGGATCGGATGTGCCGACTTCAGGAGTCCCCAGTCGTCGTGCAGCACTCTAACGCTCAAGACCGGCCGGCCGGTCCACAACGCCGAAAGCTCAGGAGTTGGGTACGCACCATTTGTCACCGTTTTTCTTGATCGGCAGCGGGAAGGACTTCTGCTGCCCGCCCGCCCCGGCCTGCAGGGTCAGCTGGGCGCTGTCGCCCTTGACCGCGGGCGGTTTCGCGACCGAATAGGTCACGCCGGCCGGGATCTTGGCCAGCACGTCACCGAGGCTCTTCATGTCCCCGTCGCTGGGAGCCGCGCAGAGCAGGGGACGGAAGTCGTCGACGTTCCTGCCGTTGTACGCGTCGACGACGGCTTCCTGCAGCCCCTCCGGCGTCGACAGGTCCGGACCGCCGAGCAGCAGTACCGCCGCGGTGACGCCACCACCGACGAGGACCACCACGGCCGCGACGATCCCGATGATCAGACCGGTCTTTTTCTTCTTGGGCGGCTCGGCGCCGAACCCGCCCGGATGGCCCATCGACTGCTGCTCACCGGGCTGTCCCCACGGCTGCTGCTGGCCCCAGTGCTGCTGGCCCGGCTGGCCGGGTTGCTGGGGCCCACCAGGCGGGAACCCGCCGGCGGGCTGGCCGCCGGGGTAGCCAGGCGCGCCACCGGGCGGTGGCGGGTACCCACCGGGCTGACCGGGCTGGCCACCAGGCGGCGGATAGCCGCCGGGCTGCTGACCCCACTGGCCCTGGTTGCCGTACGGATCCTGGCCACCGGGCTGTTGCGGCGGATAAGTCATGAGCGCGTTGCCCCCTCGCGAGTCGGTCCGACTCGCCGCACTCTAACCGTTCGAGCCGGACATTCCGCCAGGCCCGCGCGGCCGGGTTTCAGGAATTCGCGCCCACTGTGTCGCGGATCTCGGTGCCAAGGCCGGACCCGCTTTCCCGTGCGCAGTGCGCACAGCAGAAGAACCGGCCCTCGACGGCAACACCGTGCCCGAGAATGCGGCAGCCGCAGTGCTCGCACACCGGGGCGATGCGCTGGGCCGCGCATTCCAGGCTGTCGAAGGTGTAGGTGTCACCGGTCAGAGTGCGCACCTCAAAGGACATCGGGTAGTCGTTGCCGCATACATCGCACTTAGCCATGGCCTCAGCGTGCGCGCGGCCACCGGCACCGGCAACCTGGGCGCCGCGATCAGGTGGTGGCGAACAGTCCGAGCGTCGACTCCGACCTAATCCCCGCCAGCTCCTCGCGCCAGATCGAGTAGAACGCCGCCTCCTCACGGGTGCGCAGCTCGACCCCGTCCGCCGCGCGCACGTCCGGCGACGTGCGCACCGCGTCCTCCAGCACGTCCTTCGCACCGGAGCCGTCGCCGAACTGTTCCTTGCCGCGCCAGAGGATCTCCTCCGGCACCCAGCCCTCGAACGCCTCGCGGAGCAACTTCTTCTCCGGGGTCACGAGCTTGTGCTCGGGCGGGATGGACAGCGCCAGCTCGATGACGTCGCGGTCGAGGAACGGCACGCGCGCCTCCATGCCGAAGGCCATCGTGGTGCGGTCGCAGCGCTGCAGGTTCAGGTGGTGCAGCTCCTTGACGGTGCGCACCAGCTCGGCCTGCAGCGCATCCGGATCGGTGAAGGGCTCCTCGTGGTAGTAGGAGTAGCCCGCGAACAGCTCGTCCGCACCCTCACCGGTCAGCACGGCGTGCACACGCTTCGAGGCGTACTCGGCGAGCAGCAGGTTCGGCACGGAGCTGCGCACCAGAGACGGGTCATAGTGCTCGATCGCGCGTACCGCCTTGGGCAACGCGGCCCGCGCGTCTTCCTTGCTCATCACGATCTCGTGGTGCTCGGTGCCGAGGTAGTCGGCGACGATCCGCGCTGCGGCGAGATCGGAACTGCCGGGCGCGCCGACCGCGAACGTCGGCAGCGGCTGGTTGTGCCTGCGCGCGTACTCGGCGGCGACCGCCGCCACGATCGCCGAGTCGAGCCCGCCGGAGAGGAACACGCCGATGCCGACGTCGCTCATCATCCGGTTCTCCACCGCGGTCACGATGGTCTCGCGCACGGACTTCAGCAGCGCCTCGTCCCACACACCGGGCTCCTCGGCCCGCCGCGCCGGGCGCACCCGTGCGGGCACCGCGTCGGCGAAGCGCACCAGTCCGCCGTTCGGGCTCCAGCAATGGCCGGGCGGGAAGCTTTCCACCAGCGGCCGGTCCGCGGGGTCGAACGCGCGCAGCTCACTGGCGAACAGGGTCACGTCGTCCCGGCGCGCCCAGTACAGCGGCTTGACGCCGAGCGAATCGCGGGCGACGAGGAAGTCCCCGTCCTCGGTCATGAACGCCAGCGCGAACATGCCGCGCAACCGGGCCAGTCCGGCGGGGCCGTCGACGATCAGCGCGTGCAGCGCCGCCTCGCTGTCGGACCCCGTCTCGAACAGGTCATGCCCGAGATCCTCGCGAATATGGCGATGGTTGTAGATCTCGCCATTGGTGACGAGATATGTGGTGCGTTCGGTATCGGTCATCGGCTGATGGCCACCTGCTACGTCCATAATGGATAGACGCTGGTGGCCCAGCCACACATTTCCCCTGCGGATTTCCCCAGTGTCGTCAGGCCCTCGATGCTTGATACGGGCCAGCATTTCCCGGCAGAGCTGAACATCGACTTCGCCAACCGCGGCGACGATTCCACACACGACGCGTGGACACCTCCTAGTTCGGCTAGTCATTTTAGTTGTTTTTTCATCGGCCTGCCGAATCTCGACTGCGCGGGGCCGCACAACTACGCTGAAATACGCGGAAGTCGATGTCCCCGCGGAGGTGGCGAATGAAGCACGCGACCGTTGGCGACCGGATCCGTGTACACGGGCGCACCGTCGGTTCGGTCGAGCAGACCGGCCAGATCGTCGAGGTGCGTGGCGAGCACGGTGAGCCGCCCTACCTGGTGAAGTTCACCGACGGGCACGAGGGGTTGGTCTTTCCCGGGTCCGACTGCGAAGTGGACTCGGGCAAGTCCTGACCCGGCACGAGCGGCCGCGCGCGAGGAGGGCATGGCCGTCGCGCGCGGTCGTTGTCGTGTGTGATTGACCACGCGCCGTGGGAAGCATCACGCCGATGCCGGGATGACAGCGTGTCCATGATCGGTTGAACTGATTGCCGGACAGCTCGGCCGCCACAGCGGGCGGATGGAGCTGTCCATATTTGTGCACCTGTCCTTAATCGATCCAGTCCCTCGAGAGGAGAACCGTGCCCATCGCGCTGCTCGCGCTGGCCATCGGTGCCTTCGGAATCGGCACCACCGAGTTCGTCATGATGGGTGTGCTCCCGCAGACGGCAGCCGACTTCGGGGTGTCCATCCCCTCCGCCGGCTACCTGATCACGGGATACGCGCTCGGCGTCGTCGTCGGCGCACCGCTGCTGACCGCCCTCGCCGTGAAGCTGTCGCGCAAGACCATGCTGCTGGCGATGATGTCCCTGTTCACGCTGGGCAACACGCTTTTCGCGCTGTCGCCGAACCAGGAGTTCGGCGTCGCGTTCCGTTTCCTCGCCGGACTCCCGCACGGCGCGTTCTTCGGCGCCGGCGCGGTCGTCGCGTCGAGCCTGGTCAAGCCCGGGGACCGGGCCAAGGCCGTGTCGATGATGTTCCTCGGCCTGACGCTGGCCAACGTCGTCGGCGTGCCGCTGGGCACCCTGCTCGGGCAGCAGGTCGGCTGGCGCGCGACCTTCGGCGTGGTCGCGCTGATCGGCCTGGTCGCGATCGCGGCGATCGTCAAGCTGATCCCGCACCAGGGCCGCCCGGAGCAGGCCTCGCTGCGCGGCGAGCTGAGCGCGTTCCTGCGTCCGCAGGTGTGGTTCGCGCTGGCGATCGTCACGTTCGGGTTCGGCGGGGTGTTCGCGTCGCTGTCCTACGTCACGCCGATGCTCACCGACGTCGCCGGGTACGACCCGGCGAACGTCACGCTGCTGCTCGCGCTGGCCGGGGTCGGCATGACCATCGGCAACCTGCTCGGCGGCAGGCTGGCCGACAAGGCGCTGATGCCGAGCCTGTACGTGGCACTGTTCGCGCTCGCGCTGGTGCTCGGGATCTTCACGATCACCGCGCACAGCAAGGTCGGCGCGGCGATCACGATCTTCGCGGTCGGCATCGCCGGATTCATGATCGGCCCGATGATGCAGACCAGGATCATGCAGAAGGCCGGTGGCAGCCCGTCGCTGGTGTCGGCGGCGGTGCAGTCGGCGTTCAACACCGCCAACTCGATCGGCGCCTACCTCGGCGGCCTGGTGATCGCGGGCGGGCTCGGCCTGGTCGCGCCCAACGTGGTCGGGGCGACGCTGTCGGTGCTCGGCCTGTCCATCGCCGCGGTCTCCGGCGTGCTGGACCGCCGCGAGCAGCAGCAGCAGCCGGTGCCGGTGCCGGCCTAGGAGCCGAACGGGCCGTCGGTGATGGTGAAGGCCAGGAAGAGCAGCAGCACGCCCAGGCCCGTGTAGCTCAGCACGTCCACCGGGCGGCCACGGATCGCGAGCAGCCCGGCCCGGACGCTGGGCAGCACCGCGCGGAACACGGCCGCGATGAGCAGGGCGCCGCCCACGATGGCGGCGCCCTGCCGCCAGTGGTACTGCGCGACCCGCACCGCCGCCACCGCCACCAGCGTCAGCACGATGCCGAACGGCACCTGCTCCAGGTACGCCGGGCGCGTACCGCTACCGCGATGCGAGGGCACGTTCGGCTGCCTCCACGACGTTGGTGATGAGCATCGCCCTGGTCATCGGGCCGACACCGCCGGGGTTCGGCGACAGCCAGCCCGCGACCTCCTCGACGCCGGGCGCGACGTCCCCGGCCAGCTTGCCGTCCACCTTGGACACGCCGACGTCGAGCACGGCGGCGCCGGGCTTGACCATGTCCGGCTCGATGATCCCCGGCACGCCCGCGGCCGCGATCACGATGTCCGCACGGCGGACCTCGGCGGCCAGGTCACGGGTGCCGGTGTGGCAGAGGGTGACGGTCGCGTTCTCGCTGCGGCGGGTGAGCAGCAGGCCCATCGTCCGGCCGACGGTGATCCCGCGGCCGACCACGGTGACGTTCGCGCCCGCGATCGGCACGTCGTGGTGGCGCAGCAGCTCGATGATGCCGAACGGGGTGCACGGCAGCGGCCCCTCCTGGCCGAGCACCAGGCGGCCGAGGCTGATCGGGGCCAGGCCGTCGGCGTCCTTCTCCGGCGCGATCCGCTCCAGGACGCGGCCGGTGTCCAGGTGCTTCGGCAGGGGCAGCTGCACGATGTAGCCGTGGCAGGCGGGATCGGCGTTGAGCTCGTCGATCACGGCCTCGAGCTTGGCCTGGGTGATGTCGGCGGGCAGGTCGCGGCGGATCGAGTTGACGCCGACCTTCGCGCTGTCGGCGTGCTTCATCCGGACGTAGGAGTGCGAGCCGGGATCGTCACCGACGAGTACCGTGCCCAGCCCAGGGGTGATTCCGCGCTCCGCGAGCGCGGCCACGCGGGGCTTCAGCCCGGCGAAAATGGCGTCCTTGGTCGCTTTACCGTCGAGAACCGTCGCCGTCACGCGGTCCATTCTGGCAGAGGACACTGCGAGTAGTTTCCGATGGACAGTGAGTACCTCCTGTGAGCTAAGCATCCGGGTGATGTGCATTCGCACGGTCGACCCGTCAAAATGGCTTGGTGGCTCAACCGACGACCCAGCTGAATGCGACCGAGCAGGACACCCTGGTCAAGCAGATCGGGCTGGCCCTGCTGCGGGCGGCCCCTCGTGACTGGCGGAGGGTGACGGCCCACTATCGGGCTGTCGGCCGCTACCACGAGCTGACCGGGGAGGTGGTGCTCGAGGACGGCAACGTCGCCGAGTGGATGGCCACCCACGACATCACCACGCTGTTCGGCCGCCTGCGTGCCGGGATGTACCGCGAGGGGCGCGGTACGTGGTTCAACGCGCACTATCAGCTCGACCACCCATCGAGCTACAACCTCGAGTACGACCGGGAAGAGCCACACTGGGATCTGCAGCCACCGCCGCAGGCCTACGTCGACGAGTTGCGCATGTTCCCCCGCTCGGAGGAGAACGTGCCGGACTGGCTGATGCGCCGCATGTCCGGCCTCGGGCCCGAGCAGTCGGGGCCGCGTTTCCGTATCGCCCGGATCTTCGATGGTCAGGGCCCCGATGGCAGGCCGATCATCAACCGCCCCGAGATCGACGCCGACGAGCGTGACCGGGTGCTCACGTATTTGAACACGGCGCCGGTCGTGTTGTCCGAGCGCGGCCTCGACCTGGACCGCCTCGCGTCGCCGCCCACGCCCAAGGTGCCGGTGGCCTACCACACCGACGGCACGTGGATCTGGCCCGCGGCGACGAATTACTACCTGAACGAATACGGGATCGCGCCCGAGGCCGACCTGGTGGCGCACATCCGCGGGACCGGCTTCGGTGCGGCGGAGGTCTCGGAGCAGACCCTCCAGGCGGCGAACGCGTACCTGACCCGCGGTAACCAGCCCGCCGCGCCGATGCCGTCGCGGTCGGCGGTGCCGGAGCAGGCCGCCGGTGAGCCGGGCACCGAGGACCACGCGGAGGCTCCGCGCGAGACCCGCCCGGAGATCACCCGCCCCGAGTTCGAGTCCGACACGTCCGCCGCCGAAGAGACGCGCGTCGCCGTCCCCGCGGAGGCCGTCCGGAGCGGTTCTGGCGCGCCTTCCCCCGAGGCGGACGCCGTCTCCGGTGGCGAGGGCTCGCCGTCCCCGGGCGTCCGAGCCGCCGCCGAGGCGGGTGCAGGTGCGGTCGACATGGCGCGGGCGCTGGCACCGGACACGCCGGGTCGGGCTCCCGGCCAGGCGCCCGATGCGGAGCCGGGGCATGGCGCCGACTTCGATCAGCCGGGGCCCGGGTTCGGGCAGCCGGAGACGCCGCCGCTCGACTACGGCCGCGAACTCCCGCCGCGCTCGGCCTTCGGCCGCGACGAGAGCGACCACGACGACCCCGACCAGACCGAACCGGGTCGCACGGACATCACCGGCTTGGGCCGCGGTGAGCGCGGCCGCCCCCAACCCGCCGCGGACTTCGGGCGCGGCGAGCAGGGTGGTCCGGACCGCCCGGACTTCGGCCGAGGTGAGCAAGGTGGCCCGGACTTCGGCCACGGCGAACGCGGTGGCCCCGACTTCGGCCACGGCGAGCAAGACCGGCCGGAGTTCGGCCATGGACACGACGCACCTGACCAAGGGCACGGTCAAGCCGGGCCTGACCTCGGGCGCGGCGACCGGGACCGCCGGGACTTCGGCGGTGACGAGCAGGAGCATCCGGACTTCGGCCGCGACCGGCCCGGCTTCGGAGGCACGGACGAGGATCGTCCCGACTTCGGGCGCGGAGAGCAGGACCGCCCGGGTTTCCGGAGCGGCGACCAGGACCGTCCCGGCTTCCGCGGCGACCAGGACGGCCCCGACTTCCGCAGCAGCGACCGGGAGCGGCCGGAGTTCGCTCGCGGCGGGCACGACCAGCCCGGCTTCGCTCCCGGTGGTCAGGGCCGCCCCGACTTCGGCCGGGCCGGTCGAGGCGGCCCTGGCTTCGGGCAGCAGGATGCCGCACACGCCGAGACCGGCCACCCCGACTTCGCGCACGAAAAGTCGCGCTCCGAGTTCGCGCGTGACGCCCAGTCCGACTTCGAGCCCGTGCCCCAGGCCGACTTCGGCCGCGATCCGCAGTCCGGGTCGGAGCGCGATCCCCAATCCGAGTTCGGGCGCGATCCCCAGGCCGAGTTCGGGCGCGAGGCCCGGCCGGAGTTCGGGCGCGAGCAGGGACAGCCCGAATCCGGCCGACGGCGGGCCCCCGAGCCTGCGAGTGGCGACTACGCCGCCGGCACCCAGAGCGACTTCGCGCCCGCAGCGCCCGGCGCTTTCCGAGGCCCTGATTCGCGCGCCGACCACACGGGCCGGGACGAGTACGCCGCACCGGGCGAGTTCGCCGACGCCCAGACCGCGGCAGCCGCCGCCGTCAGAGGCGATTACGCGACAACAGCCAATGCCCAAGGCGCCTACGCGACCATGGCCGAGGACCGGGGCGGCAACCCAGCGGCAGGTGACCCCAGGGGTGGCCAGGCAGCGGCAACCGATCCCCGCGGCGGCCGTGCAGCAGCAGCCGACACCCGAGGCGGCCACGCTGCGGACGTCCAGCCCGACTACGCCGCGAACGATCCCAGGAGCGGCCACGCCGCCGACGTCCAGGCCGACTATGCCGCGACCGATCCCAGGCTTGGGCACGTAACCGACCCCCGGGACGACTACGCCGCAGCCGACGCCCAGGCCGGCCACGCGGCAGACCCGCGCAGCGGCGATTACGCAACGGCGGGACCCCGACGCGGCAATCCTGGCGACCCCCTGGGTAACCCTGCCGACCCCCGTGGCAATCCTGCCAACGCCCGCGGCAACCCTGCCGACCCCGACGGCGATCCGTCCATAACGGACCCGCGGGGCGGCCAGGCAGCCGACGCACGTGGCGACTACGCCGCAGCCGCGGCCGGACCCCACGGGGACTTCGGGCGCGGCGGCTACGACACCGGCGAGCAGGCTGCCGATCAGCCACGGCCGCCGGTCGAGCAGCCGACCACCTTCACCCCGGCAGTGGACCCCAGTGCGGGTGCGCCGACACAGGTTCAGCCCGCCATCAAGGACGAGCCCGAAGCACCCTTCGCGGCGAATCCGTCATCCACACGGCTCGTGCCACCCGCCTCGCCGCGGCTGGCGCCCCAGCCCGCCCCCGAGCACCCCGAACCCGCCGTGAACACGTTGCGCACCAGGCTGCGCGACCTCGGCATTCCGGAGTCGGCGTACCGCATCGGTGAGCCCGCCGAGCACGGCTGGAGCATGGAGCAGGTCGACGCCGGCTGGCGGGTCGGCTGGTACGACGACAAGCTCACCAACCCCGCCGTCTTCGGCGACCCCGAGGACGCCGCGGCGTTCATGCTCGGCAAGCTCCTGCTCGACCCGCGCGGGCGGGAGGCCTCGCCGTCGTCGATCTCGGTGCCGATCCCGAACGCGATCTCGGTCACCGGCGGCGAACGGCCGGACGCCGCCCCCGTGAACGGTGGCCGGCGCAGCCGCGTCGAGGAGCCGGACCCCGTCCACCAGGCACCCGAGTCCGTCGCGGAGCGCTTGGAGGAACCCGCGCTCGGGGCACCGCCGACCATGCTGTCGCCGCCGGTGGCACCGCCTCCGGCCCGCCGCGAACCACAGCGGCGCGAACCCGCGCGCCCGGCGGCCTCCTCCGCGCAGAACGGCAGCAGCCAGTGGCCGATCCAGCCGCTGCCCGGAGAGCCGCCGCTGACCTTGTTCCGTGGCAAGGAGATGCGCGAGCTGCCGCCCGGTAGCGAACTGGACCGCTTCGGCGCGCCCAACGGCAACCTCACCTACGTGGCGGGCACCCCGTTCGAGGAGCGGTCGCTGGTGCCGGAATGGGTCAGCCGCCCGTACCACGTGTACCGCGTCCAGCGGCCGCTGGAAGCACTCGCGGGTGTGGCGATCCCGTGGTTCAACCAGCCCGGCGGCGGCTCGGCCTACCTGCTGCCGGCCTCCATCGAGGAACTGGTGGCCGAGGGCGACCTCATCGAGCTCGACCCCGGCGAACCACCCATCGACTGACCGCGAAGAGGGCCTGCTCCGGTGGGCCCTCTTCCGTCAGCCGATCACGAGACCATGCGCCACGGCGAAGGCGATCGCGGTGTCGATGTCGACGTGTGCGCCGCCGAGCTTCGCCTGCACCAGACCGTTCGCGTCGAGCTTGGCGCCACGCAGATCCGCACCGGACAGATCGGTGCCACGCAGGCGCGCACCCCTCAGGTCGGCCTCGGTGAGGTCCGCGCCCGACAGGTTCGAATCGACGAGGTTCGCTTCACTGAACCGCAGCCCCGACAGACCGCATTCGCGCATGTCCAGCCGGCTCAGGCCGGCCAGCGTGAAGTCCGTGTCCCGGGCCGTGATCGCACGCATCCGGCAGTCCACAAAGGACGATCCGAGCAGCGAACATCCCCGCCAGGAAATGTCGGTGAGCACGGTCCGGTCGAACACGCACGACCGGAACGCCGAGGCGGTGTGCCGTGACTCGCCGAGATCGGCCCGCGTGAAGTCGCATTCGTCGAATGTGCATCCGCTGGTGACGAGTCCCCGCAGATCGGCCTCGGTGAAATCGCAGCGCACGAACCGGCGCTTCTCCCACTGCGCACCAGGAAGCACCGCGTCGCGGTAGTCGGCCCCGGTCTCCGCTTCGTCGTCCATGCGGGGAGCCTATTGCTACGCAAGCCGGACAGCCGTGGCTGTGGCCGGATTGGTCATGATCGGCGAGTTCATCACTGGAAGTCCCTGGACTTCGACGGGATTCGCATCGGAAGATGCTGCAGTTTGTCCGCGAGCAGGCTCACCACCCCCTCCGTTCGCTCCACGACCCCACGAACCAGCAGTGCCGAACTGTTGCGGGCGATCCGGTGGTAGCGCGCCCACAAGCCTTTCGAGCAGACCACGTTGACCATGCCGGTCTCGTCTTCGATGTTGAGGAACGTGATCCCGCCTGCGGTTCCCGGCCGCTGCCGGTGCGTGACCGCGCCGCCGATGAGCACCCGTGTGCCGTCCTCGACGGCGAGCAGCTTCTCCGCGGTGACCACCCCGAGCGCGTCCAGCCGGTCCCGGATGAACTGCGTCGGGAAGCTGTCCGGCGACATCCCGGTGGCCCACACGTCCGCGACGGCGAGGTCGATCTCGTCCATGCCCGGCAAGGTGGGCGCGCTCGCCCCGACCACGCTGCCCGGTAGCTTCTCCGGCCGTTCCTCGGCCACCGCGCCGGCCGCCCACAGCGCCTTGCGCCGGTCGGTACCGACCTCCGCGAAACAGCCGAAGGCGCCGGCGGTGGCCAGCGCCTCCACCTGCGGTCTGGTCAGCCGCACCCGTCTCGCCACATCGGCCATGCCGGCGAACTCGCCACCGCGGTCCCGTTCCGCGACAAGCTGTTCGGCCAGTTCCGAGCCGATGAGCCGGACAGCTCCCAGCCCGACGCGCACCGCGAGTTCACCGCCGTAGGGCTCCAGCGTGGCGTGCGGGAGGCTGGCGTTCACATCCGGCCCGTGCACCGTCACCCCGTGCCGCCGCGCGTCGGCGACCAACGACTGCGGCGAATAGAACCCCATCGGCTGGGCGCGCAGCAGCCCCGCGCAGAACGCCTCGGGGTGGTAGTACTTCATATAGGCGCTGGCGAAAACCAGGTAGGCGAAGCTGAGCGCATGGCTTTCCGGGAATCCGAAGTTGGCGAACGCCATCAGTTTCTGGAAGATCCGGGCGGCCAGTTCCTCGCCGATGTCGTTTCGCGCGGCTCCCTCGTAGAACCGTTTGCGGAGCCGTTCCATCTTCCTCGTCGATCGTTTGGCCCCCATCGCGTGCCGCAGTTCGTCCGCCTCCGCCGGGGTGAAGTCCGCGACGTCGAGGGCGATCTGCATCATCTGCTCCTGAAACAGCGGCACCCCGTACGTCTTGCCGAGCGCTCGCTCCAGCAGCGGATGGTCGTATTCCCATTCCTCCGTGTTGTTTTTCCGCCGGATGTAGGGATGTACCGAACCGCCCTGGATGGGGCCTGGCCGGATCAGCGCGACTTCGATCGCGAGGTCGTAGAATTTTTCCGGCTTGAGCCGGGGCAGGGTCGCCAGCTGGGCACGGCTTTCCACCTGGAAGACACCGATCGCGTCGGCGCGGCGCAGCATTTCGTAAATGTTCTCGTCGTCCAGAGGCAGTTTCGCCAGATCGATCTCCACACCCTTGTGCTCTCGCACCAGATCGATCATGTAGTGCAGCGCGGACAGCATGCCGAGACCGAGCAGGTCGAACTTGACCAGCCCCACCGACGCGCAGTCGTCCTTCTCCCACTGCAGAACGCTGCGGTTTTCCATCCGTGCCCATTCGATGGGGCAGACCTCGCTCACCGGGCGGTCGCAGATCACCATTCCCCCGGAGTGAATGCCGAGGTGACGTGGGAAGTCCTCCAACGCGGCGGCCAGTTCGAGCACGGGCCGCGGGATGTCGTGATCGTGGTCGTTCTTGGTGTCCTGCAACGGGCCCCAGCGATCGATCTGCTTGCTCCACGCGTCCTGCTGTCCCGGCGAATGACCGAGCGCGCGGGCCGCGTCGCGGATCGCGGACTTGGCGCGATAAGTGATCACGTTGGCCACCTGCGCCGCGCACAACCTGCCGTGCTTTTCGTAGACGTACTGGATGGCCTCCTCGCGACGGTCGGACTCGATGTCCAGATCGATGTCCGGGTAGCCGTCGCGGTCCGGCGCGAGGAAGCGCTCGAACAGCAGCTTCCACTCCACCGGATCGACCTTGGTGATATCCAGGGCATAGCAGACCGCGGAGTTGGCGGCCGATCCCCTGCCCTGGCACAGGATGCCGCTGTCCCGGCAGAACTTCGCGATGTCCCACACGATGAGGAAGTAGCCGGGAAAGCCGAGCCGCTCGATGATCTCCAGCTCGTGCTCGATCTGCCGGTACGCGTCCGGGCGTTTTTCCCTTGTGCCGTAAAGCCTTTTCGCTCCCTGGTAGACCTTTTCACGCAGGAAGGTCGCTTCCGTCTCCCCCTGGGGCACCGGGTACGGCGGCAGCTTCGGCGCGATCAGGTCGAGGGAGAACTCACACTCCAGGCCGAGCAACGCGGCTCTTTGCACCGCACCCGGATAACGCCGGAACCTGGTCGCCATCTCCTCGCCGGAATGCAGGAACGCCATCCCGCCGCCCGGCAGCCAGCCCTCCATCTCGTCCAGCCCGCGCCGGGCCCTGATCGCCGCCATCGCCCCCGCGAGCCGGTCCTGTTCCGGGAGCGCGTAGTGCACCGCATTGGTGGCGACCGTCAGCAGGCCGTGGTCCTCCGCCAGCAGGGTCAGCGCGTCGTTGTACGTGCTGTCCTCCGGATTGCCGTGGTCGATCAGCTCCACGAACACGTTGTCCCGCCCGAAAAGTTCGACGAGGCCGGACAGTTCACGTGCCGCGCCGGCCGGGCCTTCCCGCACCAGCGCCTGGCGCACGGCACCCTTACGGCAGCCGGTGAGCACCACGGCCTTGTCGCGCACCTCGCCGGCCACCGCCTCCAAGTCGTACACCGGGCGCCCCTTCTCCGCCCGTTCCTCGGGCGGCAGGTCCACGTCGTGCCCCCGCAACTGGCCCGCGGTGATGGCCCGGCACAACGCCGCGTATCCGTCCTGCTGTTTGGCGAGCAGCACCAGATGCTGCCCCTCGGGATCGGGAATCCCGTTCTGCGGCGCGGAAAGCCCGAAGCTCAGCTCGGTGCCGAACACCGTGCGCACGGCCAGTTCCTTCGCCGCCTCGGCGAACCGCGCCACCCCGTACATTCCGTCATGGTCGGTGAGCGCGATGGCGTCCAGATCCAGCCGCGCCGCCTCCTCCACCAGTTCCTCGGGACTGCTCGCACCGTCGAGGAAGCTGAAGTTGGAATGGCAGTGCAACTCGGCGTAGGGGAACCGGACGCGGCCACCGGAATGGTCGTCGGCCACCAGCGCCGGGAAGTCGCTGGGACGCCGGTACCCCTCCCGTTTCCGGGAGTAGCCGGGACTGTCCCCGCCGTCGGGCACCGGATCGCCGGACAGCGTCCGTTCCAGCGTGCGCCAGGGAACAGGCGGATTGCTGAAGCCCATGAGCTAGTCCACCGGGATTCTCGGTAGCGGGATCTCGGCCTCGAGGTCGAGCCGTTCCTCCAGCGGTCGCGGCTCGGCGCACAGCCAGTGCCGGATGCTGCGGAGGTATTCCTCGTCCATCAGTCGTACACTCCTTCAACTGTCCATTGTGGATTTTCGTCTGCCGTCCTGGTGAGCAGCAGCGCGAGCTCGGGCTCGCCGGCCAGCAGCACCTGTATCCGGCTCCAGTCACCGGCGGAGGAACTCCACCGGCCGGACACGTGCCACGGCCCCGCCCACTCCAGTACCTGCCGGGGTTCACCACCGAGCACCACCGTCTTCGGCGGGGCGGTGAGCTGCCGACGGCGCCGCACTTCCACGTCCACTCCGCGGCGATCCAGCACACGTGCCGGGCGGGCGCGGTCGAACACGGTCGCCGGGGACGGCCGGGGCAATCGTGCGGGCCACGGCGTCTCAGCAGGACTTTCCAGGGCACGCTGGTCGCCCCACGGCACCAGCCGCACCCGCTCCGCCGGACCACGGCCTCCGTCGAGCACCGCGGTGAACACGCTGTCCGGGCCGAGCAAGCCCTGCACCCGGACCAGTGCCCGGTTCGCCTTGTCCGCGTGCTCGTCCTCGAGCCCCGGGCTGCCACCGCGCCACAGCCCCAGTTGCAGCGAACGCCCCTCGACGGTCTCCTCGGGTACCAGCCGCAGCACGCTCACCCCGGACGTCGGCCCGCCGCTGCGCAGCCAGCCCTCGAACTGCCAGCGAACCCGGTCGGCGATCCCTTGCGGGGTAAGGGGTTCGGCGCACCGCCACACGCGGGAGAGCTCCTCGCCGTTCTCGGTGATGGCGTAGATGCCCAGCCTCGTGCAGGCCAGCCCGTGCGCCGCGAGTCCGGCATGGAACGTCTCGGCCAGTGTTTTCGCCACGAAGGCGGCGGCGTCGATCCGCTCCAGCGGCGGGTCGAGTTCCTTGGTGATCGACAGTTCGGGCGGTGGCTTGCGGCGATACGGCGGCCGTTCCGACAGTCCGCGAGCCAGCCGGTGCACCAGCAGGCCCTCGCTGCCGAACCGGGACACGACATCCCGTTCGGTGAGCGCGGCGAACGCGCCGAGCGTGCGCAAACCCAGGCGGCGCAAGAGATCGACGAGATCCGCCCGCTCGGTGTCCGGCTCATCGAGTTCGTGGATGCCAAGGGGCGCAAGGAATCCGGCCGTAGACCCGGGTTCCACCAGCATCGAGCGATGCGCGGCCAGCGTGGCGGCGAACAGGCCGTCGGCGATGCCGATCTGGCACTCCACCCCGGCACGGCTGGACACCTGGTCCAGCAGCAATTCGGCCAGTTCCGGCTCACCGCCGAAGTAACCCGCCGCACCGGTGACGGGCACCGCGACCAGCCCCGGCCGGACGACCTCGACCCCGACCACCAGTTCCTCCACGGCGGCCGCCACCGGCTCGAACAGGCGCGCGTCCCGCCCTTCGTCGGTGCCGAACACCAGCAGTTCGGGACAGCGGGACTGGGCGTCGCGGCGGCGCATCCCCCTGCGTACCCCGGCGGCGCGGGCCACCGCGGAGCAGGCCACGACCCGGTTCGCGGCGAACACCGCGGCAGGCAGGTGCGCCGGCACGTTCGCCGCCATGGCCGCGGCGACCGCGGGCCAGTCGGGGCACCACAGTGCGAGCATCCTCGTGCTCATCCCACGCCCTCCTCGGCCCACGATTTCTCCTGCCAGGACGACTCGGGCGTGCCACCGGGCAGCATCAGCTTCACGAACCGCGGCCGCGCCGCCGCGCCCCGGCCCGCGACACGCACCTCGATCCGCCGCTCCCGGAGATGCCCGTATCCCGCCTCCAGCCCGGACCATTCGGCCGACTCGCAGGCGAGATCGACCTCGGCACCCGGCCACGGACCGAGCGAGAGCAGCACCGCTCCGCGATGCCGCGCCCGCGCCGAAAGCCGCCGCGCCACCGAGACGGACGCGTCCGAGGGAGCGACGGCGACTAGATCCAGTCCGTCCAGCAGCGCGGCCGTCACCGGGGCGAATTCGGCGCCAGGCCTTGGCACCAGGGCGAACCGGCTCAACTCGACCCCGGACTCCCCGGCCGCGGCGAGCCCGAGATGCGGCATCGCCACCGCGGCCGCCCACGCTCCGGCGGCGGTCGCTTCGGCCAGCAACGCCAGCAGCAGGGAGGTGGAGCCACGCACCACGACCGTGCTGCCCCGGCGCAAGCCGCCCGCGGGCAGCAGCGCACGCAGTTCCGGGCGTACCGGGAGAAGACGCCCGGTGGCCTGGGCATGCTCGGCGACGGCGGCGACTCCGCTCGCCGTGCTCACTCCAGGCAATGCCGCCAACCGCGCGACCGGTGCCTCGACCGTCACCACAGACTCCTCCCCACGACAGGTCCAGCCGGTGCTCGCGCCGTCATTCGCGAGAACCGGAGAATCTCATCGCGGGGAAGACGATGAGTCGAACTTGTGTTCGACCGTTTCAGTCTGCCCCGGGTCCGCCAGAGCTGTCAAGACGGCGGATCGTCCGAAGGCCGCTGTGATCGCCACCAGCGAACTTAGCTCGCCAAGAGCGAACGGCGCCGCATGCGACGACCAATTCCGAATACCGTCGGTCGGGTCCCGATCATCGACGAGAGGCGCCACCATGACCGTCCACTTGCTACCCCGGCTGAGTTCGCCGGGCAGCGGCCTGACCCTCACCGATTCCGTCTACGAACAGCTTCTGCGCGACCGCATCGTGTTCCTCGGTTCCGAGGTCACCGACGAGGTCGCCAACCGCATCACCGCGCAGCTTCTGTTACTGGCCGCCGACGACCCCGACAAGGACATCACGTTCTACATCAACTCACCGGGCGGCTCGGTCACCGCGGGTATGGCCATCTACGACACGATGTGCCTTGTCAAACCGGATGTGTCGACGTTCGGGCTCGGCTTCGTCGCATCGATGGGCCAGTTCCTGCTCAGTTCCGGCACCCCGGGAAAGCGCTTTCTGCTGCCCAACACGCGCATCGTGATGCACCAGCCCTCGGCGGGCATCCACGGCCCCGCCACCGACATCGCCATCCAGGCCGAGGTGTTCGGCAAGATGAAACGCCGGATCGCCGAGATCACCGCTCGACAGACCGGGCAGCCTGTCGAGCGGATCGTCGCCGACGGGGACCGCGACCGCTGGTTCGACGCCGACGAGGCACTGGCCTACGGGTTCGTCGACCAGATCGTCGGAGGTGATACAGCCGCGCTCAGTGCGTGAAGTGGCGCGTCCCGGTGAGGTACAACGTCACCCCGGCCTCCTCCGCGGCGGCGATCACCTCCGCGTCGCGGATCGAACCACCGGGCTGCACCACCGCTCGCACGCCGGCCTCGAGCAGTACCTCGAGCCCGTCGGGGAACGGGAAGAACGCGTCCGAAGCCGCGACCGCACCCTTGGCCCGCTCACCAGCGCGGGCCACCGCCAGCCGCGAGGAGTCCACGCGGTTGACCTGCCCCATGCCCACGCCGACCGTGGCCCGGTCGTTGGCGAGCAGGATCGCGTTGGACTTCACCGAACGCAGCGCCCGCCACGCGAACTCGAGGTCCGCCAGCGTGCCGGCGTCGGCGACCTCACCGGTGGCGAGCGTCCAGTTCGCGGGGTCGTCGCCGGGTGCGTCGATGCGGTCGACGGTCTGCACGAGCATGCCGCCGGAGATCGGCCGGAACTCGATCGGATCGGGGTCACGCAGCGCGGGCAGCTTCAGCAGACGGATGTTCTTCTTGCGCTGCAGTACTTCCAACGCATCCGCGTCGAACTCGGGCGCGAGCACGACCTCGGTGAACACCTCGGCGATCTGCTCGGCGGCCTCCAGGGTGATGGGCCGGTTGCTGGCGATCACGCCGCCGTAGGCGGAAACCGGGTCGCACGCGTGTGCCTTGCGGTGCGCTTCCGCGATGTCGGCGCCGACCGCGATGCCACACGGGTTGGCGTGCTTGATGATCGCGACGGCGGGCTCGGCGAAGTCGGCGGCGGCCCGGCGGGCGGCGTCGGTGTCGGTGTAGTTGTTGTAGGACATGGCTTTGCCGTGCAACTGCTCGGCGTGCGCGAGACCGTCGCGCCAGTGCTTGTACACCGCGGCCTTCTGGTGCGGGTTCTCGCCGTAGCGCAGGATCTCGCCGCGCTCCCAGGTGGCGCCGGTGACGTCGGGAAAGCCGGAGTCGTCAGCGGGCGCGTAGCTGTTGGCGAACCACGCCGACACGGCGATGTCGTAGCTCGCCGTGTGCGCGAACGCTTGCGCGGCAAGACGTTTGCGATCCTCGAAGTCGAATCCGCCGTCCCGCACGCGCTCCAGCAGCCAGTCGTAGCGGCTCGGGTCGACCACGACGGCCACGCTGCCGTGGTTCTTCGCGGCGGCGCGCACCATCGCGGGCCCGCCGATGTCGATGTTCTCGACGCAGTCGGCCTCGCTCGCGCCGGAGGCCACGGTCTCGCGGAACGGGTAGAGGTTCACCACGAGCAGGTCGAACGGCGCGATGTCCAGCTCGCGCAGCTGCTCCTCGTGCTCGGCGCGGTTGCGGTCGGCGAGCAGGCCGGCGTGCACACGTGGGTGCAGCGTCTTGACCCGGCCGTCGAAGGACTCGGGGAACCCGGTGACCTGCTCGACCGGCGTGACCGGCACCCCGGCGTCGGCCAGTGTCCTCGCCGTGCCTCCGGTGGAGACGATCTCCACGCCCGCGGCGTGCAGGCCGGTGCCGAGCTCCAGCAACCCCGTCTTGTCCGAAACACCGATCAGGGCCCGCTTGATCGCCCGCCGTCCTGTCACCGGAAACTCACCTTCCGTCCTTCCACCGTGCATCCACCTCGGCCGAGGCGCTCCACCACGTCGACGAGCAGCCGCCGTTCGACCGTCTTGATCCGCTCGTGCAGCCGGGACTCGTCGTCGTCGGGTTCGACCACGACGGCCTCCTGCGCGATGATCGGGCCCGTGTCCACACCGGCGTCCACGAAGTGCACCGTGGACCCGGTGACTTTGACCCCCATGTCCAGCGCGTCGGCCACCGCGTGCATTCCGGGGAACGACGGCAGCAGCGCGGGATGCGTATTGATCACGCGGCCCGCGAACCGGGCGAGGAAGGACGGGCCGAGAATCTTCATGAAACCCGCGGAGACCACCAGATCGGGCTGGTATGCGGCGACCGCCTCGGTGAGGGCCTTGTCCCAGGCGGCCCGGTCCGGATGGTCGGTCAGCCGCACGGTGAAGTGCGGGACCGAGGCCCGCTCCGCCCTGGTCAGCGCCTCGACCCCGGCCCGGTCGGTGCCCGCGGCGACGATCTTGGCCGGATATCCGGACCTCGCCGTCGCGTCCAGCAGAGCCTGCATCAGGGTGCCGGAGCCGGAGGCGAGCACGACCACCTTCACCGGAGTGGGCAGGTCCAACCGACTGGACTCCAACGCCTCTCCTTCGCCCGCGAGTACGACACGGTCAGCCTAACCGCCGCCGCGGCCGGAGGTGGTGGTGGGAGCGGCGACAGGTGGCGCCGGCCACGTCGTAGGGCCTGGTGACGGTGCGGGGACGGGGGTCGGGCGGGCCCTGGGTGGCGACAGTGCAGCCGGGCGTTTGTGGCGAGCGCTGGGT
>NZ_JAAXLS010000044.1 GCF_012328925.1 Amycolatopsis acididurans | reverse complement strand
TCATGGCACTCCTTCGGGCCGTGGGGCGGGTCAGTCGAGGACGTCGGGCTGGTTGCGGACGATCTCCTGATACAGCGGCTGGAAGCTGAACCACGCCGCACGGGGCGTGCCCATCGTGTCGCGCACGGCTCGTGCGTCTTCCGGTTCGGCGGGCCGCGGCGGGCCGGCGGATTTGGCGAGGAACTGCACATGCGCGCTGTGCTCGAACGCGATGAACCACCACGCGGCCTCGTCCACGCTCCGGCCGACCGTCACGACCCCGTGGTTGCGCAGCACCGCCGCGCGGTGCGGGCCGAGATCCTGCGCGATCGCCTTGGCCTTGAGGTCCTCCAGCGTCACGCCGGTGTGCTCGTCGTGGATCACGTGGTCCTCGAAGAACATGCAGCCTTCGTTGGTGAGTGGCTGAAGTGGACGGTTCATCGCCGACCAGGCGGATCCGTACACGCTGTGGGCGTGCGCGGCCGCGACCACGTCCGGCCGCGCGGCGTGCACCTCCGAGTGGATCCGGAACGCGGCGGTGTTGAGGATCCCGTCGCCCTCCACGACCCGGCCGTCGTGGTCGACCAGGATCAGATCCGACGCGCGCATCGCGCCGAAGTGCAGCCCGAACGGGTTGACCCAGAACCGGTCGGGATACTCGGGATCGCGCGCGGTGATGTGGCCCGCGACCCCCATGTCGAAGCCGAACCGGGCGAAGACCCGCAACGCGACGGCGAGCCGCTGCTTGCGGTCGAGCCGTTCCTCCTCGACCGAGTCGAAAACGCGCGGTTCGGCGAAAATCATCGTGCTTGGTGCTTGCGTCATGGCGAAACTCCTTGCTGACGGTGACGATTCGCGCGGCGGCTACCCGCCGAGCCCCATGCCGCCGGAGACACCGAGCGTCTCCGCGGTGATGTAGGAAGCCTCCGGGGAGGCGAGGAAGGCGACGGCGGCCGCGACCTCCTCCGGTGTGCCGAGCCTGCCGAGCTGGGTGCCGGCGATCATGGCGGCGAGCGTCGCGGCGCCACGCTCGCCCCGGTCCCGGATCGCCTGCACCATCGGGGTTTCCGTCGGTCCGGGCGCGACACAGTTGGCGGTGATGGTGAACCGCGCGTTCTCCCGTGCGATGGACTTGGTGAACCCGGTCAGCGCCGCTTTGGTCGTGGCGTACACGGCGTTGGCCTTCGCCCCGATCCGGCCCGCCTCCGAGGTCACGGTGACGATGCGGCCGTACCGCCGCGCCTGCATACCGGGCAGCACCGCCTGCGTGCAGGCCAGCACGCCCTCGACGTTGACCGCCAGCATCCGGCGCCAGCGCGCGGGCTCGATGTCGGTGAACCACCCGAAGTCGTCCAGACCGGCGTTGTTGACCAGGACGTCGAACGGCTCGCCGCCCAGTGCCTCGTGCACCGCCGCGGGGTCGGTGACGTCCAGCGGCACCGCGCTCCCGCCGATCTGTCCCGCGGTCGTGGCCGCGCCGTCCGCGTCGATGTCGGCGACGAGCACACCGGCGCCCTCGTCCGCGAGCCGCCGCGCGATCGCCGCGCCGATCCCGCTCGCGGCACCCGTGACCACCGCGCGCTGCCCCGCGAAACGGCCGGTCATCGGCCGGTGAAGAGCGGTTCGCGGCGCTCGATCACCGCGGCCAGGCCTTCGCGCGCGTCGGCGGTGCCGGACAGTTCGGCGACGGTGCGCGCCTCGTCGGGCAGCGCGTCCTCGACCGAACGGCCCACGCCGTCCCACATCAGGCGTTTGGTCGCCGCGATCGCCTTCGGGGCACCGGCCGCGAGCGTGCGCGCGAGGTCGAGTGCCCGTTTGCCGAGTTCGGCGTCGGGCACGACCTCGGTGACGATGCCCAGTTCGAGCGCCTGGTCCGCGGTCAGGCGCGGATTGGTCAGCACGATCTCCATCGCCTTGCGGATGCCGACGATCCGGCTGAGCGTCACCGTCGTCCCACCGTCGGGCGCCATTCCGACGGTGGTGGCCGCGGGCAGGAAACGAGCGCTTTCGGTGGCGATCACGAAATCCGCGGCGCACACCAGCCCGAACCCGCCTCCACCGGCGGCGTACCCGTGCACGGCGGCGATCACGGGGGCCGGCAGCCGGATCATCGCCGAGACCGACACCTGCAGCCACGACGTGACCTCCCGCAGATAGTCGGGCAGCGCGGCGCCTTTCGACGCGAAGTCCCGCACGTCCCCGCCCCCGCTGAAATGCTTGCCGTTGCCGCTGATGATCAGCGCGCGCAGGCCGGGTGTGCGGTGACAGGTCATCATGGCTTCGTGGAAGGAACGCAGGAACTCCACGGACATGCCGTTGGCCGCGTCGGGCCGGTTCATGCGCAGGGTGGCGATCCCGTCGGCGATGTCGAGCAGGACGTCGCCTTGCGCGATCACGGGAGTCATGTGGTCGCCTTTCGTCGGGTGAACGCGCCGAAGGCCGCCTGGCCCTCGGCCTCCAGGTGGTCGAGTACGCGCGTGGTCTCGATCGGCAGCCCGTCGGCCAGCGGACGTTCGAGGGCCTGGCCGACCAGGAACTTGCTGTGTGCCAGCGCCGCGGGCGGGTTGGCCAGCAACCGCGCGACCAGCGCGTCGACCTCCTCGTCGAACCGGCCGGGTTCGGCGGCGCGGTAGGCCAGCCCCCACGCAACCGCTTGCGCTCCGGTGATTTCGTCGCCGGTCAGGATCAGCCCCATCGCGCGCTGGCGCCCGACGATGCGGGGCAGGCGCTGGGTGCTGCCGCCGCCGGGAACCTGACCGAAGCGGCTGTGGATGTCCGCGATCCGCGCGTCGGTGCGCACCACCGCGATATCGCAGGCCTGCATCAG
This sequence comes from Amycolatopsis acididurans, assembly GCF_012328925.1. Lineage (GTDB taxonomy): Bacteria > Actinomycetota > Actinomycetes > Mycobacteriales > Pseudonocardiaceae > Amycolatopsis_E > Amycolatopsis_E acididurans. The sequence continues at coordinate 54,088 of NZ_JAAXLS010000044.1, read as the reverse complement.
CTCGAATCCGCCGGCGACCGCGTGCCCGTGCACTGCCGCGACCACCGGAACGGGCACGGACGTGATCGTGGTCAGCGCACGCCGGAACTCGGTGAACAGCTCGGCCATCGCGGCGCGGCCCCGTTCGTGCAACTCGGCGAGCGCACGCACGTCTCCGCCCGCGCAGAAGTCCGCCCCGGCGCCCCGGATCACGATGACCCGCACCTCGTGCGCCAGTGTTTCGACCGCGGTGGCGAGCTCGCGCGCGAGTCCGACGGTGACCGCGTTGCGGGCCTGCGGCCGGTTCAGCAGGACGTGCCCGACCGGGCCGTCGACGCGACAGCGGACGTCGCTCACGTGGTCACCGCTGTCGTCACCGGGCCCAGATCGACCAGTGGCGCCACCGCGGCGAACTCTTCGACGGTGAGCACTCGTCGCGCTTTGCCTTCGTAGCGGGGAAGTTCCTGTGTACCCGCGGCGATGACGGGCAGCCCGATGCCGAGCCGGTCGCGCAGCCCTCCGGCCAGTTCGGACACGACGGTTTCGCGCAGGCCGTCGGCGATCTCGACCACGACCGTGGCCTCGGTGGCCCGCAGGCCGTCCGGATCCTTGTCCACGACCAGCTGCCAGCCCGCCCCGGTACCCACCGCGGCGCACACGACATCCTCCACTTGGGACGGCATCACGAGACTGCCGCGGACCTTGAGCACGTCGTCGCTGCGGCCGGAGATCCAGGCGATCTTCGGATGTCCACGGCGGCCGCACGGGCAGTCGTGGGCGTCCGGGGCCCAGGACGTGAGGTCGCGGGTCCGCCACCGCACCATCGGCGAGCCTTCCCGCCGCAACGTCGTGACCACGAGTTCGCCCAGCACGTCCGGTTCGGTGATCGGCTGCCCGGATTCGGGGTCGATGATCTCGATCAGATAGTGATCCGCCCAGACGTGGAACGTGCCCTGTTCCCGCGAGTACGCACAGGTGCTCGCGACGAACGGGCCACCGAGTTCCGTTGTGCCGTAGGTATTGTGCGGGCGGAAGCCGGGCGGCATCGCCTCGGACAGCCGGGCCATCGCCGCGGGACTCATCGTCTCGCCGCCGAAGATCCCGACCCGCAGGCGCCAGTCCGTCGCCGGATCGATACCCGCTTCCCGCGCCCGTTCGACGAGCAACAGGCCGAAGGTGGGCGTGCAGGAAATGACCGTGACGCCGAGATCCCGCAGGCGCTGCACGGCCAGCGACGTCCGTCCCGGCCCCGCCGGGAACGCGGTGACGCCGACCTGCTCGTAGGCGCGGTCGAGGGAACTGCCCCCGATCCACAGCCCGTATCCGTAGCACTGCCAGGCGATGTCTTCGGGCCCGACGCCCATCGCGGTGAGGTTCCGCGCGCCCAGTTCGCCGATGTTGGCGAGATCCTGGCGGGTGAAGGCGATGTTGCACGGCAGCCCGGTCGTGCCGGTGGTGGCGTTCAGCCGGACGATGTCGGCGAGCGGCGCGGCGCGCACTCCCCAGGGCTGCAGGTCGCGCAGCTGCTCCTTGTCCATGAAGGGGACGGCGGCGAGGTCGTCCGCCGTGCGGATCGCGGCCACGTCGACCCCCGCCTCGGCGAACCGGTCGCGATAGTGCGGCACGTGCAGGGCGGCCCGCAGCGTGTGGCGCAGCCCGTCTTCCTGCAGGCGCCGGATCTCGTCCGGCGCGGCGGTTTCGAGCGGCGGAGACCAGTAGGTGGTGGTCACGGTTGGCCCCTTTGCCAGTCAGTCGGAGTTAATCAACCGATCGTTCGGATAGTAGACTGGCATCGGCCGCCCGATTCCGTCAAGCCTCAAAACCGGAACCGGGGCCGCGGCTATCGTTGACCGGTGGGTGCCGGGCTCGTCGGCGCCGAACGAGGAGGTACAGCTTTGGGGCGCGTCAGCAACTCGGTCCGCCCACCGTTCCGGCTCGACGAAATCGTGGACATCGCGGTCAGGGCGTTCCTGGAGCACGGCTACGACGCCACCTCGATGAGCGACCTCGCGAAGGCCGCCGGCATCACGAAATCGAGCTTCTACCACCACGTCAGTTCCAAGGAGGAGCTGTTCGAACTCGGCGTCGGGCGCGCGCTGGACGCACTCTTCGGCGTGCTCAAGGAGCCCGAGGCGCTGAGCGGTCCCGCAGCCGACCGCGTGCGGCACATCATCCGGCAGATGGTCAAGATCATCACCGCCCGGCTGCCGGAGGTCGCGCTGCTCGTCCGCACCCACGGCAACACGCCGGCCGAAGAGCGCGCGATGCGCCGCCGCAAGCAGTTCGACCAGGCCATGACCGCACTGGTCGAGCAGGCCGTCCACGAGGGTGGGCTGCGGTTGACGATGGATCCGGGGCTGTTCTCCCGGCTGGCGCTGGGCGCGGCCGTGTCCGTGGTCGAGTGGTACCGGCCGTCCGGGCGCGTCTCCGCGGACCGGCTGACCGACGCGGTCGAAAGCCTGATCTTCGACTCCCCCGTCGCCGCCCCCGCGGCCGAGCCCGTCGCCGGGACGCACTGAGCGGCGGCCCGTTCGCCAGGAACGGCTGAACGGCGGGCTCCTCGTCGGGAAGCTGCCGCGCGGCCCGTTCGGGGTGCACTGGCGGGACCGCTCGCTGAGTGCCGCTGAGTCGAGCCCCGTTCACGAGGCGCATGCGTTGCCGCCCGCCGCCGCGCCGCTGAATCAAGTCCCGTTCACGAGGCACTGCCCGGCCGCCCGCTCGCCACCGGCCGCCGGCCGCCGCCGAGCCGGAGTCCCGTTCGCGCGGCGCGCCGCCCGCTACGCCAGGCGCCGCCGGGCCGAGTGACGTTCGCGGGGCGCCGCCGGACGAGGCCCCCCTGAGCCGGGCCCCGTTCCCGACGCCGCTCGAGCCGCGGCCCGTCCGCCATTTCCGCCCCGATCCAGCCGGTTCGCGATCACCCCTTGAAATAAACCGATCGTTCGGTAATTATATGAGCAGCCCGAGGCGGCGTCGCTCGCCCGGCGCCCTCGTCTTGGTGATGCCCCTCCCGGCACCGCTCGAAGGAGATGCTGATGACCGCGCCCACCGTCGGACGCCCGGACTACGCCCGGCTCATCCAGGCCGACCGGGTCCACGGATCGCTTTACACCGATCCCCGGATCTTCGCCGACGAGCTCGCCCGGATCTGGTACCGGACCTGGGTCTACGTCGGGCACGAGAGCGAAGTGCCCGAACCCAACGACTACGTGGTCAAGAACATCGGGCCGCAGTCGGTCATCATGACCCGCGACCGGCACGGCACCGTCCACTTGCTCCTCAACCGCTGCAGCCACCGGGCCAACCAGTTGTGCGAGGCCGCGCGTGGCAACACCGGCGCGCTGCGCTGCCAGTACCACGGCTGGACCTTCGGCACCGACGGTTCCCTGCTCGGCTATCCCTTCCGCCAGGGCTACGACGGCAACGAAGCCAAAGCCTCACTCGGACTGGGCCGCGTCACCAGGGTCGACTCCTACCAGGGATTCGTCTTCGGCAGCTTCGCCGCGGACGGCCCGACCCTGCGTGAACACCTCGGCGCCGCGACCGACGTACTCGACCGCGTCGTCCGCCTGTCCCCCGAGAACGAGGTGCGGCTGACCGCGGGCTGGCTGCGGCACGAGGTGCGGGCCAACTGGAAAATGCTGGTGGAGAACGAAACCGACGGCTACCACCCGCAGTTCGTGCACGCCTCGATCTTCGAGGTCGGCCAGAGTCACGTGGCCGCCATGTACAGCGAGAAGTCCGCCGCCACGGCACGCGATCTCGGCGGTGGGCACACCGAACACGACCTGCGGCCGCAGTTCCGCGCCGAGGACGTGCCGTTGGGCTGGTTCGGCACGACCGTGGACCGGCTCCCCGACTACGTGCGCGCGATGCGGGAGGTGCACGGGGACGCGACGGCGCGGGAGATCCTGGTCGACGGCTCGCCGCACGTGATGATCTTCCCGAACCTGTTCATCGCCGAGATCCAGATGTTCGTCATCCAGCCGCTCGCGGTCGATCACACGATCCAGCACGTGACGCCACTGCAGTTCAAGGGCGCCCCGGATCTGAACAAACGACTCCTGCACCAGGTCAGCGGTTCCGTGGGGCCCGCGGGATTCCTGCTCGCCGACGATTCCGAGATGTACGAGCGCAACCAGCGCGGTGTCGCGAGCCGGGTGCCGGAATGGCTCGTGCTGCGGCGCGGCCTGCACCGCGAACGGGCCGACGCCGAAGGGCATCTCGCCGGCGCGGCGACCGACGAGACGACGCAGCGCGGAATCTGGCGGCATATCAAGCATCTGATGACGGAAGGCGAGCAGGCATGACGGCGTCCACCACCACCGGCGCGATCACGGCACGGGAGGCGGCGCAGTTCCTCTTCGCCGAGGCACGCCTCGCGGACGAGTGCCGCTACGACGAGTGGGAAGCGCTCTGGACCGACGAAGCCCTGTACTGGTTGCCGGCGGGTCCCGAGTCGGTGTCCGATCCGGACAATCACATCTCCGTGATCTACGACAACCGCTCCCGGATCGCGCTGCGTGTCGCCCAGCTCAAGACCGGGAAACGGCACTCACAGGACCCGGCGAGCAAGGTCGCTCACCTGGTGTCCAATGTAGAAGTCGTCGGGACCGGCGAGCACGGCACCGAAACGCGTGCCACGTTCATCGCGGTCGAGTCCCGGCTGCGCGGCCTGACGACCTGGGCCGGGTCCGTCCGGCACTCACTGACCAGGGTCGATGGCGAGATCCGGATGTCGCGCAAGGTCGTCCTGCTGGTCAACCGCGACCAGCCCATTCCGACGATGTCCTTCCTGATCTGAGCGGGAGCCTGCCATGCACGTCATCGCGAACGAGTTCGCGTCGGTGACCGTGTCGATCGACCACGAGGGCAACGACACCCGTCTGTGCATTGTGGACAACAACACCGGGCACACCGCCTATTTCGACGCACTCCTGCTGGAGACACTGGCCTGGGCACCGGAATCGGTCCTGCGCAGACTGCTCGATCCGTCACTGCACAGGTGGTCGTCCGAGGCGGGTGCGCAATGACGCACGTCGCCGTCGTCGGCGCGGGGCCGTCCGGGATCTTCGCGACCACGGCACTGCTCAAGCGCGACGACGTCCGGGTCGACGTCTTCGACCGCACCCCGACCCCGTTCGGCTTGGTTCGTTACGGCGTCGCCCCGGACCACCTGAAGATCAAATCGGTGGTCCGCACGCTGCACAAGACGATGTCGGACCCGCGCGTGACGTTCCGGGGAAACGTCACGCTCGGCCGGGACCTGACGCTGGACGACCTTGACCGCGAGTACGCGGCCGTCGTGCTCGCCACGGGCGCACCGCGGCCACGGCGGCTGGGCATCCCGGGCGAGGACCTCCCCGGTCACGTCAGCGCGGGCACACTCGTCGACTGGTACAACGGCCGCCCCGCCGCGGGCCAGGCGGCGCAGGCCCGGCGCGTCGTCGTCATCGGGGCCGGGAACGTCGCACTCGACATCGCCCGGGTCCTGCTCCGCGGCGGCGGGCTGGCCCATACCGACGTCACCGACGCGGTTCTGCATGTGCTGAACCGGAATCCGGTCCGCGAGGTGCGAGTACTCGTCCGCGGCGGCGTGGCCGATACGAAGTTCACCCCGGCCGAACTGCTCGAACTGGACAAGCTGGCCGACCTCGACATCGTCGTCGACCCCGGCGAGCTGACGCTGACCGAGGACGACCGCGCACGCTGTGAGACGGACCGGACCGTGGCGGCACGGGTCGAGGCGTTCCGGCGGTGGAGCACCCGTCCGCGGACCGGGGCACCTCGCAGCCTGACCTTCCGGTTCCGGCAGGCGGCGGAGGAACTGACCGGAACCGGCCGCGTCGAGCAGGTGCGCTTGCGCGGCGGTGAACGCGTGCCGGCCGATCTGGTCGTCAGCGCCATCGGCTACCGCGGCGAACCGCTGGCGGGCGTGCCGTTCGATCCGCGGCTGGGCCGCATCCCGCACGTGCGCGGGCGAGTCGGCCCGGGCCTGTACGTCACCGGCTGGGCGAAGCGGGGTCCGTCGGGGGTGATCGGCACGAACAAGGCCTGCGCCATCGAGACCGTGGAGGGCCTGCTCGCCGACCTGCCCGTCGACGACCGGGAACCCGGCATCGACGCCACCCTCGCCGCGCACGGCACCCGGGTCGTCACCTGGCGCGGCTGGCTGGCGATCGACGCGGCCGAGATCGCACTCGGCGCGCAGAACGACCGCACCCGGACCAAGATCGCCGATCTCGCCCGACTGGTGGAGATCGGCACCGGAGGAGGACCGACATGGCTTACGTGATCACCGAGGGCTGCCTGGACATCATGGACCGCAGCTGTCTGAACCAATGTCCCGTCGACTGCATCCAGCAGGGCGGGCGGATGCTCTACATCAACCCGGACGACTGCATCGACTGCGGCGCCTGCGAATCCGTGTGCCCACAAGGCGCGATCTTCTTCGACGAGGAACTTCCCGCCGACCGCGAACGCTTCCGCGACATCAACGCCGGCGTCTTCGCCCTGGGACTCGAGCCGGGCGCCGATCACCCCGTCGTGCGAGGGCTTCCGGGCTGACGCACCGGTTCACCGGCTCAACGCTTCCCGTCGCCGAGCACGTCAGAGCCTGTCGGGACGCTGTCGCGCCGTTCATCGGCGACCGGGACCGGCGTCCGCTCGCGGATGGGCAGGAGCAGGAACACACCCAGCAACGGGCCGACCGCCAGTACGGCGAGCGCGAGGAACAGCGAACCGGTGGCGCTGAAAACCGCGCCCACCGCGATCGGCGCGAAGACACCACCGAGCTGCCACGCGGTGTTGGCGAAGCCGAAGGCCCCGCCGACGAACCGCGGATCCGCATACTGCGGCACGGTCGAGTTCGTCAGCACCGTGTAGCCGTAGACACCGAGCCCGAGGAACGGCGCGAGCGCGAGCATCACCGAGTAATTCCGGAGGAGCCCGAACACGATCAGGATGATCACGAAGTACCCGCTGAGCACCATCAGGTGCGCCTTGCGTGTGCCCCGCACCCGGTCGGACAGGAAACCCACCAGCGGTTTGACGCCGATGGCCGTGGTGCTGACGATGACCATCACCAGCGCGGCCTTGCCTGCGGAGAGGCCGAGCGCCTTGACCATCAGCGAGTTGCCCCACGCCAGGAAACCGAGCGTCGCCCACTGCATGCCAAGGCCTGCCGCTGCGAGCGAGAGAAGGTTGCGGTTGCCGACCATCGCGCGGAGACCGAGCCGCCCGCCCGATGCCGAAGCTTCGGCGGCGGGTTCGACCGGGGATGGCGGATTGTTCCGCAGGAATGTCCAGCACACCGCACCGATCGCGATGGTCAGCACGCCGAGCACATAGTAGACCCCGTTCCAATGCAGTTTCGCCAGCAGCTCCGGAATGGAGGCGTTGGCGATCACGCTGCCCAACGCGGTCGAGGTGATGTACAGGCCGAAGGCCGTGCCACGGTCGGCAGGCGGGAACCAGCGGCTGATCAGCTTGGTGAAGGACGCGACGTCGGCGCCACTGACGAGTCCGATGAGGATCTGGAGCGCGATCCCCACGCCGACGTTCGTCACGGTGCCGAACGCCAGCGTCAGCAATCCCGCCGCCACCAGGGAGATTCCAGCCGCCATCCGGCCACCGATGAGGTCGGCGACGATACCGCCGGGGATGTTGGTGACGACGTAGCCGATGGACAGCGCCGTGGCGAAGATACCGAGCTGCGCCACGGAAAGTCCGAGGGAATGCGAGGCATCGATCGCGACCACCGACCACGCGGTGCGGTTGATGTAGATGAGTGTGAACGCCAGCCAGCAGATGGCGAGGATCACCCAGCGGTAGCCAGAGGTGGCCGGCAGGGCTTCGCCGGGAGACGACTCCGTGGTATCCATTGTGGACCTCCTTGTCCGGTACGTCGATGTGTCAGCGCAGCAGGCCCCACTCGCGCAGCTGAGCCGCGTTGTGGTGCAAGGCAGCGCGTGGTTCGCGATCGAGGCTCATGTCCTCCACGGACACCCAGTCGCGGTAGCCGCGCTGGTCGAGGAGTTCGAGAACATGGGGTACGTCGACTTCGCCGTCCTCGAGCGGCGTCCAGTCCGGCCGCCATCCGCCTCCCGGCGAACGGAAATGCGCGGCGTTCTTCAGGTGCACGTGCCCGAGATGGTCGCCGAGCAGGTCGAGCGCGATCTCGTGCGCTTCATAGCCTTCGAAGACGAGGTTGCCGAGGTCGTAGATGACACCGACGTGGGAAGGGGCGAACCGCGCGACCACCCGGTGTGCCAGCGCCGCGCTGGAGCAGATGGTGTTGTGGTGGATCTCCAGCAGCACTCGGATGCCCGTTGCCCTCGCGGCGGCCTCGATTTCGCCGAAGAACGCGACGGTTTCCTCGTACAGCACGGAGTACGGATTGTGCGTACGGGAGATCCTCGGCGCCTGCACCCGGATCTGCGGAGCACCCGCAGCGGCAGCCATTTCACAGGCCAGGCGCAGCGTGCCGGTGTCACCGACTTCGATGTACGGCGCCAGGCCGACGATTTCGAGTCCTGCCGCACGGGTTTCCCGTGCCACCTCGGCGGCCGCCGCCACGTCGAGTGGGATGGTCGAGCGGTGATTCACGAGAAACGGGTGCGCCGGTGTGGCGTCCCGGATGCTGCCGGGCCTCGGCTCGACCCGCCATTCGATGCCGCCGAACCCGGCCGCGGCGATCTCCGCGACGGCTTCACCGATGTTCAGGCTGGGCAGGGAGATCGTCGCGACGCCGAACTTCATCGCCGTTCCGGGTGTTCGACGGCAAGCGGGGTTCGCGGGAGCGGCGCGAGCTGCGCTCCACCGCAGACGTGCAGGACTTCGCCGGTGATGAAGGACGCGGCCGGCGAGGCGAGGAACGCTACGGCGTTCGCGACGTCGCGGGGTTCGGCCATGCGCGGGAGCGGCGTGATCGCCTGGTACTGCTCCATCAGGCGGCGCATCTGCTCGTCGTCACGGTCGTAGCTGGTGAAGTCGGATTCGATGAAACTGGGCGCCACGGCGTTGGCGGTGACGTTGTACTTCGCCAGTTCGGTCGCGAAGGACCTGGTCATGCCGACGATTCCGGCCTTCATGGTCGTGTAGGCGACCGGGCCGCCGGAAACCCAGTTCCGCGAGGCGATGTTGACGACGCTGCCGCCGTTCTGCGCCTTGAAGAAGCCGAGCACCCGGCTGACGAGAATCGCCGGGGCACGCAGGTTCACGTCGCTCATGACGTCCCAGGCTTCGGGGGTGAGCTCGGACAAGGTCGAGCGGCGGTTCACCGCGGCGTTGTTCACGACGATGTCGAGACGGCCGAACCTCTCGCCCACCTCGCGCGCCAGTGACTCGATCGAGTCGACGGAGCCGAGATCGGCCGTGACGCTGTGGGACGGGGCGGCGAAGCGCGCGCGGAAGCCCGCGACGGTCGCGGCTGCGGCGTCCGCGTTCACGTCGGCCACCACCACGGCGACACCGTCTTCGAGGAGACGCGCGGCGATGGCGCTGCCCAGTTTCCCGGCGCCGCCGGTGACGATGGCGACGCGTTGCGGGTCGGTCATGTGCTTTTCTTTCCTTTCGAGAACGTTCGGTCAGCGGAGCCAGTCGGCGATCGCGGCCACGACCTCGCCGGGATACTCGTGATGCGTCCAATGACCGCCCGGCAGAACCCGGATGTCAGCGTTGGGCAGGCTTTCCCGCGCAAGTTGCGCGCGTTCCCCGTTCCGGTAGAACGCGAGAACCGGCACGGGAAAACCGGCGAAGAACGCGGTGGTCTGCGTTTGGAAGTGCAAACTCTCCGGCGCGAAAGCGAAGTCGATGAACAGATCGCGAATCGCTTCCGGCGTGGCCGATACCGGCCCGCCGGTGCGCGGCAACGGGCTGGGCCCGGACTTCAGGAAGTGCTCGGCTGCGACGGTGACGGGGTCTTCCCGCCACAGCCGCTCGGCGAGCGCCTCGATCCGTGCGTGGTCTTCGTCGGCAAGCCCGAACGCCGGATCGATGACGACCAGACCGGCCACGAGCTCTGGTTCCTGCCGAGCCAGGAAAGCCACGACCTCGCCGCCCGCGGAATGCCCGACAAGCACGACGCGGGTGAGCCCGAGCCGCTCGATCAGGGCACGGACGTCGGCCGCGACCTGTGGGAGCCGCATTTCCTTCCCCTGTCTGGACGCGCCGTGCCCGCGCAGGTCCACGGCGACGGCGGGAGCGATGCCGCACAGGCCTTCGACGACCGGGTCCCAGTCCGAACGCGACCGGGCCCAGCCGTGGACGAGCACGAACGTGAACGGCGCGGGCGCGCCGCGGAACTGCTCGAAAGCCAGCTCGATGATCTCGGCGTTCATAGGGTCCTCTCCGGGAAACTTCTGCGCCCTCAGATCGTCAGCTGCCAGCGGGTATTTAGCAAATGCCCATCATCGGCGGTACCCATGCCCACAAGGCATATCATCACGGCATGTTTGAGTTGCGTCAGCTCGACTACTTCCGCGCGGTGGCCGAGTTCGGCTCGATCTCCCGCGCCGCGGCCGCCCTGCACCTCACCCAGCCCACGCTGAGCAGGCAGATCGCGCAGCTGGAGAAGAACCTCGGATACAAGCTGCTGCGCCGCACACCGACCGGCACCAAACTGACCGTCGTCGGAGAAGGCCTGCGCACCCACCTGCTGTCGATCTTCGAACTCGTCGACCGCGTCCCGGAGGTGCTTCAGTCCGCATCGGCCGGCGGGCACCTCGTGCATCTCGGAGTGCCCTCCGGGGTTCCGCACGGATGGATCGAGCAGTACCTGGCATCGGTAGCCGCGGTGGCGCCGGAAATCCGGTTCGCGATCGTCGAGGCCACCAGCGAGGAACAACGCCGGATGCTGAACACCGGCCTGCTCGACCTGAGCCTGATGCACACCGAACCGCCCGAGCTGCACGCGGAAATGCTGTTCCGGCAACGCCTCGGCTGCGTTTTCCGCGAGGACACCCTCCCGGTGGACCGGACCGAGATCGACGTCACCGACCTCGCGGGCCTGCGTGTCATGGCACATTCGTCCAAAGGCGAAGAGATCAGCCTGCGCTCTCTCGCGGCCGCCAGCGGCACGCAGGTCGGCTGGCTGTTCCGCGCCTTTTCCGAACACAGCGAGCTGATCGCCAAGAGCTCCGGTGTGGACGCGGTCCTGATCGGCAGCGCGTCGGCCCGCAAATGGTTTCCCGATTGGCCGTGGCTTCCGCTCAACGACCAGCGCCCCGAGCACTGGATGCGCACCTGGGTCGCGTGGGCGAACACCGACACCAAATACAACGACGTACTGCTGGATTGCATGCGCGAAACCGCCCGGGTGCACCGGACCGATCCGACGTACGTGGCGGACGCCTGATCAGGTGGGCACGCCATCTCTCGCGCGCAGCAGGTCGGCTGTTAAATCTGCTCGCGAAGACGATCACGCGGTAGCCTGACCGCCTGTGGACGACACCTCCCGGCTGTTCGCCGCCCTGGCCGGGGACTGGACGCTGGCCCGCACCCTGCCCGGCATCGGGCGGGTTCGCGGCACCGCGCGGTTCAGCGCGCTCGAACCCGCGCTCCTGCACTACCGGGAGGACGGCACCTTCACGCTCGACAACGGGCAGGTGCTCGAGGTCTACCGGGAATACCACTACCGGCTCGAACACGACCGGATCCGCATCTGCTTCGCCGACCCTGGGCCGCCACGAACCTTGCACGTGCTGCGGCCGGGCGGCACCGGGTCCGCGTCCGACGTGCATCTCTGCGGGGAAGACACCTATACGGGACAGTACGAGTTCCCCGGCAACGACCGGTTCACCGTGCGGATGCACGTGACGGGGCCGCAAAAGGACTACTCCATCCACACCGTCTACGACCGCGCCGGCTGAGGGTCACGTCCGCGCCTCGAGCCAGGCCCGGTACCGCGGCACGAGGGTCGCGCGCCGTCTGCGGTCGAGGCGGAGCGCCGCATCCGGGTCTGTGGCCTCCGGCGCATGGCCGCGCGCCGCGGTGCGGCGCAGGAGCAGCCGCACCGCGGCCTGCTTCGCCGCCGAAACCGCCGCCTTGTCGCGGGCCGCGGAAGGCGGCAGCGGCGCGGGACCCGGACGACCCGCCACCCAATCCCGAGGCAGCGACGGGCGTTGCGCGAGCGCCGTGCCCAGCCCCACCACGGCGACACCCGCGTCCAGGATTTCGCGCGCACCCGCCGCGGTGCGGATCCCGCCGGTGAGCATGACCGGCATCGGCGCGGCGGCGAGGACTTCCCTTGCCACGTCGAGGAAGTACGCCTCGCGCGCGAGGGTTCGCTCGTCCAGCCCCGCGCCGTGCATGACCGGTCGCTGCGCGCTTCCTCCGGACAACTCCAGCAGATCCACCGGCTCATCGGCCAGCAGCCGCACCACTCGCAGCGCGTCCTCGCGGCCGAAACCGCCGCGCTGGAAGTCCGCGGTGTTCAGTTTGATCCCGAGCGCGGCTCCGGCGGGCAGTACCGCGCGCACCGCTCGCACGACGTCCAACAGCAGCCGGGCGCGGTTTTCCAGACAGCCACCCCACCGGTCCGTGCGCCGATTCGCCAGCGGCGAGAGGAACTGCGAGAGCAGATACCCGTGCGCGGCGTGGATCTGCACACCGGCGAAGCCCGCCTCCACGGCCCGGGCGGCCGAGGCGGCGAACATCCCGGTCAGCGCGCGGATCTCGTCCTCGGACATCGCCGACGGCACCGCGAAGCCGTCGCCGATGCCCACCCCCGAGGGCGACCACGCGACGCCGCCGAGATCGGCACGCACCTGCCTGCCCGGGTGGTTGAGCTGCATCCACGCCACCGCTCCCCCGGACCGAGCCGCCGCGGCCCACGCGCGGAACGGCTCCAGCGGGCTACGCGCGTCCAGCACGACCCCGGCCGGACCGGTCACGGCGCGGGCGTCCACCATGACGTTGCCGGTGATGAGCAGACCCGCACCGCCGTGGCTCCACGCCCGGTACAGCTTGCGCAGCCGGTGATCGGGAAGCTGCCCGGGCCCGGCGAGGTTCTCCTCCATGGCGGCCTTGGCGATCCGGTTGGGCAGCACGGCCCCGCAGTGCAGCGACAATGGCGCGAACAGATCCATGTATTGCACGATAGGCAACAGGTTGTGCATGATGCAATCATGCAGAAACCCGATTTCCCGCTCGTGCTGGGCGGCAACGTGTTCGGCTGGACCGCGGACCGCGAGACGTCGTTCGAGGTGCTGGACGCCTTCGTGGAGGCGGGCGGCACCCACATCGACACGGCCGATTCGTACTCGCAATGGGCGCCGGGCAACGAGGGCGGCGAATCCGAGACCATCCTCGGCGCGTGGCTCGCCGACCACGGTGCCGGCACCACGATCGCGAGCAAGGTGGGCCAGTCCAAGCACCGGCCGGGCCTGGCCCCCGACAACATCCGCGCCGCCCTCGCGGACTCGCTGCGGCGCCTGGGCCGCGACTCGCTGGATCTGTACTACGCGCATTTCGACGACGAGGACCGCCCGATCGAGGAGATCGCGCGCACGTTCTCGCGGGTGCGTGAGGAGGGGCTGATCGGCGCGATCGGCGTCTCCAACTTCAGCGCCGACCGCATCGCCGCCTGGCTGCAGATCGCCGAGCGCGAGGGCTGGCACGCGCCGACGGTGATCCAGAAGGAGTACAGCCTCGTGGAGCGCGGTATCGAGGCCGACATCGTCCCGCTCGCCCGCGAGCACGGCCTGAGCGTGCTGACCTACTACTCGCTCGGCCGCGGCTTCCTCACCGGCAAGTACCGCGACGACACCCCGGTGGCGGACAGCCCGCGCGCCGGAATCGCGGCGGGATACCTGGACGACCGCGGCCGCGCCGTGCTCGCCGCGCTCGACGACGTGTCCGCCCGGCACGGCACCGTGCCCGCCGCGATCGCACTCGCGTGGCTGGCCACCCGCCCCCAGGTCGGCGGCGTCATCGCGTCGGGGCGTAACACCGCGCAGCTGAGCGACATCCTCGCCGCGGCGCGGGTCCGGCTGAGCGCCGACGACGTCGCGCTGCTGGACCAGGCATCGGCGCCGGTCGCGACGCCGCACTAGGATCCGGTTATGGTCCAGCCGCTTCCGCAGGCCACGCATTCCGGCCAGAACGTGATCACCGCGTTGCGGCGTGGGCTGGACATCCTGGACATGTTCCGCGCCGACCGCCGTGTGATCGGCATCGGTGAGATCGCGGTCGAGCTGGGCATCCACAAGTCCAGCGCGTCCCGGCTGGCCGCCACGCTCGCGTCGTCCGGCTACCTGGTCGCCGCGTCGGCGGGCAACTACACGCTCGGCCCTCGGCTGGCCGCGCTGGGATCGCTCGCCGCGTCCCGGCAGGATCTCACCGCGGTGGTGACGCCGTTCCTCGCCGAACTCGTCGAGCAGACCGGGGAAACCGGCCACCTCGCCGTGCTCGACGGCACGACCACCAAGACGGTCCAGGTGGTCGACGGCTGGCACACGGTGCGCATGCATTCGTGGGTCGGCAAGGTCGCGCCAGCGCACTGCAGCTCGATGGGCAAGGCGCTGCTGGCCGGCCTGTCCGACGACGAGCTGTCCGCGCGCTACCCGGAGCAGGGCCTGCCGTCCCGCACCCGGCACACCATCGAGACGGTGCCGGAGCTGCGGCAGGAGCTGGCGCGTATCCGCCGCACCGGCGCCAGCCTCGACCACGAGGAGCTGGAGCTGGGCCTGCGGTGCATCGCGGCCCCGATCTTCTCGCCCGAAGGCACCGTCGACGCGAGCATCAGCATCTCCGGGCCGGCGCAGCGCCTCAGCCGGGAGCGGATGAACGTGCTGGCACGCCTGGTGCGCTGGCACGCCTGGCGCGCGAGCGTCGCGCGGGGCGTGCTCGCCGTGCCCGAGGGCTGGCCGCCCGCGCCGTCCGAGCAGCCGCCGCCCCCGGACTGGGTGGACCAGTCCGGGGCGCGGGCCACGGGTTCCTGACGGCACGTCAGCGGGAGACGTCGAGCCCCGCGAGGTAGCCGAACGTCATGCCGACCGCGAGCGTCGCACCAGGCCCCGGATAGCCGTCACGGGTCCAGAACGCCGCCGCGTTGCCCACGGCGTACAGGCCAGGCACCGGGTTCCCGTCGCGAGTCAGTGCGCGGCCGCTGGTGTCGGTGACGGGTCCGCCCTTCGAGCCGATCACGCCCGAGTACACGCGCATCGCGTAGTACGGCGGGCGGTCGAGCGGGCCGAGGCACGGGTTCCCGTCCTGCCACGGGTCGCCGTAGTAGGTGTCGTAGGCGTTGTCGCCGCGGTGGAAGTCGTGGTCGGTTCCCTCGGCGCAGAAACCGTTCCAGCGCTCGATCGTTTCCGTCAGCCCTCGCGCGTCGACGCCGATCTTGCCCGCGAGCGTGGCCGGGTCGTCCGCGGTGACGATGTGTGCGGGCAGTCCGCCCGTCGCGGTCAGGCCCGGCAGCGAGTAACGCTCGCGGAAGCCCTCGTCGAAGATCAGGTACGCGACACCGTCGTGGCGGTGCATCGCCTTGCCGAACTCGTTGTAGGGCAGGGCTTCGTCGAGGAATCGCCGTCCGCGCCGGTCGACCAGGATCTGCCGCGGGGCGCCGCGCTCGCGCACCAGGCCGCGCGGGTACGGCACGCCGTCCACGACGTCGCCTTCCGGCTGCGCCATCGGCATCCACCAGCCCTCGCCGAGGTTGTCGGTCGGCAGGCCCAGTTTTCCGGCGACGGCGAGGGCGATCCCGGTGTCGCTGGGCGCCGAGGCCGACACCCCGAGCCGTGACGGCAGCAGCCGCGAGCGCAGATCGTCGTCGGCGTCGAAACCGCCCGTGGCGAGCACGACAGCCGGCGCGCGGATGGTCCGCTCCCCCACGACGACACCGGTCACGCGCCCGTCCTCGGTCAACACCCGCTCCAGCGCGGCGCCGGTCCACACCGTGGCCCCGGCCCGTACCGCGCCGTCGAGCAACGCGGCGACCAGGCCGACGCCGCCGGTGCGCACCCCGTCCGCCAGCCGGGCGGCGAGCAGCGCGTGATCGATGTTCTCCGGGTAGCGCCACCGTTCCCACTCGGCGTGCGTGATGGGGCTGTAGCCGGGCGGCCGCCGGACCATCCGCACCTGCGGCACCAGTTCGTTCAGGTCGATCGGCCCCACGTCGAAGCAGCGGCCGCCCTTCGTCGCGCCCGCGTAATCCTGGTGGTAGTCGGGATAGTTCGGGCAGACGACGAACCGGTGCGGCGAGTTCTTCTCCACGAAGGTCGCCATCGCACGCGCTTCCCGCACGAACGTCCGGATCATCGGCTCGTACCGGGTGTCGAAGATCTGGTCGAGGTAGGTGTTGGCGTTGTCCTCGGAGTCGCCCGCGTTCTCCGGCCTGCCGTTGGCGGGCAGCCACACGCGGCCGCCGGAGAGCGCACTCGTGCCGCCGATCTCGCTCGCCGACTCGATGACGAGCGTGCGCGCGCCGTGCGTGGCCGCGGCCAGCGCGGCGGTCAGCCCGGCGGCGCCGCTGCCCGCGACGACGACGTCGAATTCCGTTTCAGGCATCGGCAAGATCCTCACTTCGGTCGGCGCAGGTTGAGCACGATGACGCGCGGGTCGGTCATGTCGTGAACCGCGTAGCGGGGGCCCTCGACCCCGTGCCCGCTGTCCTTGACGCCGCCGTAGGGCATGGCGTCGGCGTGGTAGCTGGAGGTGTCGTTGACCATCACGCCGCCGACCCGCAGCGAGCGCGCGGCGTGCATCGCGCGGTCCAGGTCCTGGGTGAACACCCCGGTCTGCAGCCCGTAGGCGCCTTCGTTGACCTTCGCGACGGCGTCGTCGAGATCGCGCACGGGCACGATCGACACGACGGGCGCGAAGATCTCCTGGGTCAGCACCTCGGCGTCGGCGGCTGGATCGGCGAGCAGCGCCGGGGTGAGCAGGCCGCGCTCGCGGACGCCGCCCTGGCGCAGTCGGGCGGACCGGGCCGCGCGCTCGACCCAGTCCGCGGCGCGCACCGCCTCCTCCTCGGAGATCAGCGGGCCGAGGTCGGTGTCCTGCGCGCGCGGGTCCCCGGCCCGGAGCTGTCCGACGCGTTCGCTCAGGGCCGAGGTGAGCTCGTCGAACCGGCTGCGGGCGACGAGAATCCGTTGCACGCTCGTGCAAACCTGGCCCGCCTTACGGAAACCCGCGGTCGCGACCAGGTTCACGACGTCGCCGAGCCTGGCGTCATCGGCCACAATGGACACGCTGTTCGAGCCCAGTTCCAGGTGCGTCCTGGCGAGTCCGGCCCCGGCGGAGATGGCGCGGCCCACCGCGGTGGACCCGGTGAACGTGTAGAACCGCACCCGATCGTCGTCGAGCAGCGCGGGCCCGGCGACCTTGCCCGGCGCGCACACCAGCTGCAGGAATCCGGGTGGCAGGCCCGCCTCGGCGAACGCGGACACGACGTTGACCGCGCTCAACGGGGTCTTCTCGGCGGGTTTGAGCACGACGGTGTTCCCGGCCGCGATCGCCGGGCCGACCTTGTGCGCGACGGTCGAAAGCGGCGCGTTGAACGGCGCGATCGCCACGACGACACCGACCGGCACGCGGATCGTGAACGCCAGCCTGCTCTCGCCGCCGGGACTCGCGCCGAGCGGAATCTGCTCCCCCGCGATCCGCAACGCCTCCTGTGCGCTGAGCCGGTAGATCGCCACCGCGCGGCGCACCTCGTTGCGCGCGTCGGCGATCGTGAACCCGGTTTCGGCCACGTAGTCCTCGACGAGGTCCGCGGCCCGTGCCTCCAGCGAGTCGGCGACGGCGGAGAGGATGCGGGCCCGCTCGGCCTCCCCGAGCGGCTTCGCGCAGGCGCGGTACGCACCGGCGACGGCGTCCTTCACGTCGGCCGCCGTCGCCTCCGCCAGCTCCGCGACCACCTCGCCGGAGTACTTGTCCCGCACCAGGATGCGCCCTCGCGGGGGCCGCCACTCACCGTCGACGAACAGGCCCGTCGGCCGGGTCGCTGTGCTCACTCGAGTCTCCTTCGACTGCTTGACGCGTGCCCCAGAGCCTACCTACCATCTCGCATCATGCAAAGCATTGCGTTCTGCGCAATAGCTCCCATGACACTCTGGAGGACGCCCCATGGGCCTCACTGGCGCGCAGGTCATCACCGAGCACCTCATCCGCGAGCAGGTGCCCTACGCCGTGGGCCTGTGCGGGCACGGTGACCTCGGGCTGCTGGACGCTCTCGTGGAACGGCAGGACGAGATCACGACGCTGTCCGTGCACCACGAGTCGGTGGCCGGGTTCATCGCGGACGCCTACTACCGGGTCGCGCACCAGCCGCTGGCGACGTTCACCTCGTGCGGACCCGGTTCGGCGAACCTGCCGATCGCGCTGGGCTCGGCATTGATGGACGATTCGGCGTTCCTGGCGATCACCGGCAACGTGCCGACGAGCCAGTTCGGCCGCGGCCCCTTCCAGGAGACCGGCCGCCACTTCCAGGCGGACTTTCCCAGCGTCGTGCGGCCGTATGTGAAGCGCGGCTACCAGGCGACGCGGGCCGACCAGCTGCCGCTCATGCTGCGGCAGGCGTTCGCGCAGATGCGCGGCGGCCGTCCCGGGCCGGTGCACCTGGACGTGCCGCTGGACGTGTTCGTCGACCGCACGGACGAGCCGGTCGCCGACCCCGCTGCCTGGGGCACCGGCGCCGTGTCCGCCCCGGCGGCGGGCCGCGCCGAACTCGACGCGGCCTGTGCGCTGATCCAGCAGGCGGGCCGCATCGTGATCGTCGCGGGCTCGGGAGTCGAAACCGGTGAGGCGGACGCGGAACTGCAGGCCTTCGCGCGGGAACACCGGATCCCGGTCGCGACCTCGCCGCTGGGCAAGTCCGCTTTCCCCACCGGCAACCCACTGGCGCTCGGCACGACCGGGCGCAACGGAACCCACCAGGCCAACCACGCGACCCGCAACGCCGACCTCGTGCTGGCGTTCGGCACCCGCTTCGACGACCGCTCGACCAGTTCGTGGCTGCCCGGCTACACCTACTCGTTCCCGCCCGCGAAACTCGTGCACGTCCACATCGACCCGCTCGAACTCGGCCGTAACTTCCCGCCCACCGTCGGAATCCACGCCTCGCCGCGGGAAGTGCTGCGCCAGCTGCGCGAGCGGCTGCCGGACTTCGCGCCGGACGAGGGCACCGCGCGCCGGCGACGCGAATGGCTCGACGAGCTGGTGAGCGCGAAAGCCGAGTGGCAGCAACACATCGAGCCGCACGAGATCTCCGGCGCCTCCCCCATCCGGCCCGAACGGGTGCTCGCCGAACTGCGCGACGTGCTGCCCGCCGACGGGATCCTGCTCAGCGACGTCGGCGTGCACCACAACTGGATCGTGCAGAACTGGCGCACCGACGCGCCGAGAACTGTTCTGCAGAGCTGGGGTTTCGCGTCGATGGGCTTCGGTGTCGGCGGTGTGCTGGGCGCGCATCTGGCGGCGCCGGACCGGCCGTCGGTCGCGGTCGTGGGCGACGGCGGGTTCCTGATGTTCCCGAACGTCGTGGCCACGGCGGTGGAGTACGACATCCCCGCGGTCTGGGTGGTGTGGAACAACCGCGGCTATGTGTCCATTCGCGACCAGCAGAAGCTCTACTTCGGCGCGGACCGCCAGCTCGCCACGAGCTTCGAGCACGCCGCGAGCGGCACGCCCTACACGGCGGACTTCGCGGCGCTGTCCCGGTCGATGGGCGGCGTGGGACTCACCGTCACCGACGCCGCCGACCTCGGCTCGGCCTTCAAGACCGCGCTCGACATGCGCCGTCCGGTGGTCGTCGACGTGCACGTCGACGACGCGATCGGCCCGCCCGCGACGGCCACGTGGGAGCTGCCGCCCCTGGCCCATCCCGAGCCCTCGTTCGGCAGGCCGGCGGGAGGTACCCGGTGAAGGCGCTGATCAAAACCGCGCCCGGAGCCACCGCACCGGCCTGGACCGACCGCGAGGTGCCGCGGCCGGGCCCTGAAGAGGTGCAGCTCGAACTGGTCGCGGCCGGGCTGTGCCACACCGATCTCGGCATGGTCCACGGCGCGTACGGCCCGGACAGCGGCTACTCGCCGAGGTTTCCCTTGGTACTCGGGCACGAATACGTCGGCCGCGTGACCGAGACCGGCGCGGGTGCGGCGGTTCCGGTCGGCAGCCGCGTCGCGGGCAGTGCGCACCTCACGTGCGGCAGGTGTACGTGGTGCGCGCGCGGCCGGTCGATGTTGTGCGACCGCCGCCGGGTGCTCGGGCTCGACGTGGACGGCGTGTTCGCCGAACGATTCCTCGTGCCCGCGCGCAACCTGACCGTGCTGCCGTCCGGGCTGCCGGACCGGCTGGCCGTGCTCGCAGAACCGTTCGCCGTCGCCGCGCACGCGGTCGACGTGGCCCGGCTCGATCCCGGGGACGACGTGTGCATACTCGGTCCCGGCACGGTCGGCCTGCTCACCCTCGGCGCTCTCACCGGCCGCAAGGTCACCGTCGTCGGCCGCGCCGGCGACACCACGCAACTGACGAGGGCGCGTGAACTCGGTGCCGCGGAGATCGCCACCGAGGAAGAGGCCCTCGAATCGTCGCGCGGCCGGTTCGACGTCGTGTTCGAGACCGCGGGCACCGCGGCCGCCGTCAGCACGGCGACCGAACTTCTCGGCCGCGGCGGCAGGCTCGTCTGTGTGGGCCTGCCCGCCGAAGCCGCGCGGTTCTCCTCCGCGCAGCTCGCCTGGAACGAGCAGGCGATTCTCGGCTCCCGCGCCTACGACCTGTCCACTTGGGACTCGCTGCCCACGCGGCTGCACGCCGCACCGGCGCTGGAATCGATCGTGACGCATCACGTGCCGCTGGCCGACCACGAGCGCGCGCTGGACCTCGTGGAGTCCCGCCAGGCCACGAAAGTGCTGCTGCACCTGTGAAATCCCGATACAGCCGGAAGGTGGAGATCTTGACTCGACAACCCCGTGACACCGACGTGATCGTGGTCGGTGGCGGCAACGCCGGTTTCTCCGCGGCGCACGCCGCCGCCGAGCGCGGGCGCCGGGTGGCCCTGCTGGAACGCGCACCGCGCGACGAGGCGGGCGGCAACAGCTACTACACCGCCGGCGCCACCCGGTTCGTCCACAACGGACTCGGCGATCTGCGCGAGTTCGTCGAGCCGGACGAGCGGCACGCCCGCACGATCGTGCCGCCCTACTCCGCCGAGGAGTTCACCGCCGATCTGACCAGGGTCACCGGCGGCCGCAACGACCCCAGGATGACCGAGCTGCTGGTGAGCCGGAGCGCGGACACGATCCGCTGGCTCGCCGGCAAGGGCGTGCGGTACCGGCTGATGTACGAACGCCAGGCCTACGAACGGGACGGCGGCTACCTGTTCTGGGGCGGGCTGCACGTGGGCAACGTCGACGGCGGGATCGGCCTGATCGCCGACCACACCCGCATCGCCGAACATGAAGGAGTGGACGTCCGATATGGACACCGCGTCACCGGCCTGGTCACCGGGAACGGCGCGGTGACCGGCGTGCGGTTCGAGACAGCGGACGGCGCGACCGGCGAGCTGACCACGGAGTCGGTGATCCTGACCTCCGGCGGTTTCGAGGCCAACCCCCCGATGCGCGAACGGCACCTCGGTCCCGGCTGGGCGAAGGCGAAGGTCCGCGGGACCCCGTACAACACCGGCGAACTGATCTTCGCCGCGCTCGACCTCGGTGCCGCGCGCGGCGGCGACTGGTCCAGCTGCCACAGCGTGGCGTGGGACGCCTTCGCCGAGCACAACGAAAGCAACCGCGAGCTGACCAACCGGCTGACCCGGCAGAGCTACCCACTGGGCATCGTCGTCAACGCCGAGGGCAAACGCTTCATCGACGAGGGCGCCGATTTCCGCAACTACACCTATGCCAAGTACGGGCGCGAAATCCTCAAACAGCCCGGTTCCGTCGCCTACCAGATCTACGACGCGACGCTGCGGCCGATGCTGCGCACCGAGGAGTACGACATGCCGGGCATCAGCGTCGTGCGGGCCGACACCCTGGAAGACCTCGCACACGGTATCGACGTCGACGCCACGGCGTTCGTGTCCACGGTCAAGGAGTTCAACGACTCCATCGCGCGCGAGGCCACGTTCGACCCGACGGTGAAGGACAGCCGGCGGGCGAACGTGGTGCCACCGAAGAGCAACTGGTCCTGGCCCATCGAGAAGGCGCCGTTCTACGCCTACCCCGTCACGTGCGGCATCACGTTCACCTTCGGCGGGCTCAAGGGCGACGACGACGCACGCGTGCTGCGTGAGGACGGCAGCGCGATTCCCGGCCTGTTCGCCGCGGGCGAGGCGCTCGGTGGACTGTTCAGCGGCAACTACCCCGGCGGTTCCGGCCTCATCGCCGGAATGGTGTTCGGCCGGCTGGCCGGGTCCGTGGCCTGAGCCACGGTCCTCGACGTGAATCCCCAACGAAGCGGAAGAGCGGAACACATCATGAATCTCCCCAACGACCCCTCCGTACTCGCGCCGGACCGCAAATCCGTGCGTGTCGCGATCTCCTCCGGCGTCGTCGGCACCGCCGTCGAGTACTACGACTTCTTCGTCTACGGGACCGCGGCGGCGCTGGTCCTGAACAAACTCTTCTTCCCGAACTTCTCCCCCGTCTTCGGCACGCTCGCGGCGTTCGCGACGTTCGCCGTGGGCTTCGTGGTGCGGCCCATCGGCGCGGTCGTCCTCGGCCACGTCGGCGACCGGGTCGGCCGCAAGCGGGCGCTGGTGTTCTCGCTGCTGCTCATGGGTATCGCCACGTTCGCGATCGGTTTCCTGCCCACCTATTCCACGGCCGGCATCCTCGCCCCGATCCTGCTGGTGTTCCTGCGGCTGGTGCAGGGACTGGCACTCGGCGGTGAGTGGGGCGGGGCGACGGTGCTCGCCTCGGAGTACGCGTCGAAGGGCAACCGCGGTCTGCTCGCCTCGTTCGTGCAGACCGGTTCCCCGATCGGGCTGCTGATGTCCTCGGGCGCGTTCGCGCTCGTCGGACTCGGCTCGGACCACTTCGTCAGCACCTGGGGCTGGCGGATCCCGTTCTGGGGCAGCTCGATCCTGGTCGCGATCGGCCTCTACATCCGGGTGAAGATCATGGAGTCGCCGGAGTTCCGCCGGGCGACCGCGGCCGGGGAGATGTCACCGAAGGCCCCGATCATCGAGGTGTTCCAGTACTCGTGGCGCCAGGTGCTGACCGCGATCGGCCTGCGGTTCGTGCCCGACATCGGGTTCTACATCGCGGCGACGTTCCTGGTCAGCTACGCGGTGACCTCGCAGCACTACGCGAAGGGCGACATCCTGGCCTGCGTGTCGGTGGCCGCCGCGATCGAGATCTGCACGATTCCGTTCTTCGGCAGGCTGTCCGACCGGTTCGGCCGCAAACCCGTCTACATCGCCGGCGTGGTCTTCCTCATCCTGCTGGCATTCCCGCTGTTCGCGCTGATCTCCAGCGGATCGGTGCTGCTCACCGGGATCGGCGTCGCGCTCGCGCTGGCCGTCGGGCACAGCTCCACGTGGGGGCTGGGCGCGGCGATCAACTCCGAGCTGTTCCCGACCCGCTACCGCACGACGGGTGCCGCGCTCGGGCTCAACGTGTCCAACATCGTCGGCGGTGGTCCCGCACCGCTGATCGCGTCCGCGCTCGTGATCGCCGCGGGCGGCGCTTCCTGGCTGGTGTCGTGCTACATCGTGCTCGCCGGTGTGCTCAGTCTGGCCGCGATCCTGTCCATGCCGGAGACCTCGCGGCGCGACCTGTCCGTCGACTACACCGGACGGACCACGAGCCCGGCCCCGGCGCGGCCGGTGAAGGAGCAGCTCGGATGACGGTGCTCGTGACCGGCGGTGCCGGGTTCGTCGGACGGCCGCTCGTGCGGAGTCTCGCGGCGCGTGAGGAGCGCGTCGTGAGCTTCGACCGTGCCCTCGCCCCGGAGCCGGTGCCGCCTGCCGTGACCGAGGTCGTCGGCGACATCACCGACGACACGCTGCTCTGCCGGGTGCTGCGCGACCACGCGGTGACCGAGGTCGTGCACGCCGCCGCCGTCGTCGGCGTCACCGCCAGCGTCGCCGGGCCACGCAAGGCCGTAGAGGTCAACGTCGACGGTGCGCTCGCCCTGTTCGACGCCGTGTGCCGCACCGGCGGGGTGCGGCGCGTGGTGGACCTGTCCTCGGAGGAGACCTACGGGCATTTCAGCGCCGACCCGATCGGTGAGGACGACCCGGCGGTACCGGTTTCTCCCTACGGCATAACGAAATACTCGGTCGAGCGGCTCGGCGGCTACTACGCCGACCGGCACGGCCTGCCCTACGTCGCGGTCCGGCCGTGCTGGGTCTACGGGCCCGGCTTTCCCCGGCAGCGCCTGCCGCACACGTGGCTCGGGGACGCGGCGGCCGGACGGCCGAGCACCCTCGCGCGCGGCGGCGACCAGCGTATCGATTTCACCTACATCGACGACGTCGTGGACGGGATCATCCTGGTACTGCGCGCTCCACGCCTCGAGCACCGGGCGTACAACGTCGCCACCGGGCACGCGATCGACATGCGTGAGCTGGCCCGGGAGATCGCCGCGCTGTGCCCGGGGTGGCGTGTGGACCTCGGCGACGGGCCCATCGAGATGGCGCCCGGCGTCGACGCCGCCCGCAAGGGCGCACTGGACATCAGCCGCGCCCGGAGGCTCGGTTTCGTTCCGCGCGTCCCGTTGCGTGACGGGCTCGCACGCACCATGGCCGCACTGGCCGGAGAAGGAGTCGCCTCATGACCGCGCCCGCGCTCGCCCTCGGCGGTACCACCTACAGCTGGCTGCACCAGGCCACGCTGACCGAGGCGCTTGGCCATCTCGCGGACGCCGGATTCCGGCAGGTCGAGATCACCAGTGCCGCGCCGCACCTGCAGGCGCGGGGTTTCGGCAAGTACGAGCGGCACGAGCTGCTGCGGACGCTGCGCTCGCTCGGGCTGGCGGTGTCCTCGACCAATCCGGGGTTCCTCGACATCAACCTGATCAGCCCCGGCAACGGCTTCCGGCGCGCGAGTGTGGAAGCGATCCTCGACGAACTCGAACTCGCGCACGACCTGGAGGCGCCGGTCGTCATCGTGATGCCGGGGCGCAGGCACGCGCTCTCGCCCGCTCCGGACGAGGCGTGCCGGTGGTGGCTGGACCAGGCGCTGGGGATTCTGTTGGAGCGGGCGGAGCGGCTCGGGGTGACGATCGCGCTGGAGACCAACCCCTACGGCTATCTCGGCGACGCGCGTGATCTGTCCACTTTGGTCGACCACATCGGACACCGGAATCTTGGGATCGCCTACGACGTGGCGAACACGATCAACCAGGAGGACGCCTGGGAGGGCGTGCGCACGGCAGGGCATCGCATCCGGATCGCGCACATGAGCGACACCTGGCGGGCGCGGTGGGCGCACACGTCACCCGGCCGCGGCGAGGTCGACTTCGAGCGTTTCGGCGAGGCGCTGCGGTCCGTCGGCTTCGACGGGGTGACCATTTTCGAACTCATCGACATGGAACCGCCGCTACCCCGTCTGCACGACGACATCGCCGCGTTCGGCAAGCTGGGCTGGAGTACGGCGGAAACCGGCTGCGTTCCTGCTTTTTCGACACGAAAGCCTTGATAGTCCGCAATTGCGAATACTGTCCTATTTGTCGAGTGAACCATTTCGAAGATTTCACTCGGCTTTCCGCCGCATTTTCGTATATACTGGGGAAACCCTGAACAAACCAGGGTCTTCGCGGGGTCCAGCGGACGGGCGGAACGCCCGCTGGGCCCCGCTTCAATTCGTTGGTCGTCCACTTCGGACTATCAATGCGACGCGCGCCGGGAGCGTCGCACGAGGACGGTGACGAGGCTGTCGATCACCACGAACACCGCCAGACTGGCACCGAAGACCGGCAGCACCCTGGCGAGTACGGCGATGCCGAGCAGGGCCACGCCGAGCGCCCACGGGGGCAACTGCCGCCACACCGGCTGCGGCAGTGCGGCCCACCGGCGCCGGTAGGGGTTGTGGATCCACCACATGCGATAGCCGAGCGCGACCAGCACGAAGGTGGCGGCGGCGATCAGGGCGATGACGATCTGGTTGGCGAGCCCGAACAGCGTCCCGGTGTGGAACTGCGTGGCCAGCGCGGTGAGTTTGGCCGGCAGGGAGTAGTCACCCCAGCCGATCCGTTCGGTGACGTGCGCGGTGTAAGGGTCGATCGCCACGGCGTCGCGGTGAATCGGCAGCCCCTCGCCCATTTCGACGACCGTGTAAGGCTTACTCGGTGTCGCGGGTGGAGTCACGATCAGCTCACCGGTGAGCCCTTGACCGTGGGCGACGGCCACCACGCGGTCGATGCCGACCGGCGCGACGTTCGGCGGCACGGACACCGCAGCCGCGACGAGCGTCGGCGCGCGAAGATGGATCGGATCGACCGACTCGTTGGCCCGGCCGCCCGCGAACTGGGACATGGCAAGGCCGGTGACGGCCGTGACGAGCAGGCCCACCGTCAGCCACAGCCCGAGCGTGCCGTGCAAGGCCCGCACGCGCGCCCATCCCGTTTTCCCGCTCAGGCTGGGCACGAACAGTTCACGCACGCGCATCCGGCGGCGCGGTTGCATGAGCCAGATGAGCACACCACCCAATGCCAGCAGCGGCAGCCACGTCGCGCCGAGTTCGGCGTACCACCGCCCGGGCTCACCGAGGTGCAGGTTGCTGTGGAACTTGCGCAACCAGGTGTTCGCGGGCAGGCGGTTGTCGACGGTGATCAGATCACCGTTGATGTAGTCGCTGTAGGGATCGACGTAAACCGTTCGCTGGACGTCGCTCTGGCCCGGCACGGAAAGCACGACGCGGGTGGTGCGTTGCGGGTCGGGCGGCGGGATGACCTGTTCCACCGTCGCCTCGGGATGCGCGGTCAGCGCCACGTGGATCTGCTCGGCCAGCGGGTGTGGCGCGCCGTGGTGCGCAGCCACGTACAGGTCCTCGTGATAGAGGCTGTCGTGGATTTCCGGGCTGAAATCGTAGATGAGCCCGGTCAGGCACAGCACCGCGAGAAACGGCGCGACCACGATCCCGGCCACGAAATGCAGCCGCCGCGCGAGTAGTTGTACGGCGGTTCCCGGCCGGGCCTGCGGCTTCTGCCTCCGTCTGGTTCGGGAACCGTCGGTGGTGAACGTGGACAAGACGACTCCTCGCTCTGGGGCGGACAACGCCCGGCTGCCTCAGCTGGCGTCGATCGCCTGAGTGAGCGTTTGCTGGCTTCCGTCGGTGGCGCGCAGGGTCAGCGCGAGGTCCCACCGGCCGCGGCCGGGGATGGTGGTGGAGCCGGTCGAATATCCGGCGGCCACCCGGCTCACCGGCACCGGAACCGGCGGTGCGCTGTGGTCCGGGCGGCTGAACACCGCGGACAGCGCCATGTCGTCCTTCGTCGCGTCGTGGCCATCGAGTACCGACATGTGCAGGTCGACGTGTGCCCGGTTCTGCCCGCCGTTGGTCAGGATGAGCACGAAGTCGAGCGATCCCTGTCCGGCGGGGCTGCCGGTGTCGAAGTCGACCCGCGACGGCGGCAGCTGTTCACGAACGGATCGCGGCAGGCTCACCGGTTCCTGGGCGTGCGCACTGTGCGGCGCCTGCGTGACCACGAGCGTCGCGGTGGCGGCCAGGATCAGTGTGGCCGCACCGGTGACGGCGAGGACTGGCCGGCGAAGCCTGCCGAGGTCCCGATTCCGCGATCGTGTCGTCTCCCGTGTACGGAGCCACCGGCGGGCGAGCAGGCACACCACGACGAGAAGCACCGCGAAGGTGAGCGTGCCGGCCAGCATCCACCCGTAGGAATTCGCGGGAAAACCGTGCCGCACGGCGAAGTACCCGGCGACGGCCACCAGCAGCCCGGCACACACCGCCGCGGTCCACGAGAACCGCGACACCACCGAGTTGTCGGTGCCGCGGCACAGCCCGAGCGTCGCGAGCCCGCCGACCGCCACGGCTATCGTGGTGAGCAGCGCGGTGTCCACGGTGAGGGCGAGCGGCGTCGGATCGCTGGGCAGGCTCCAGGTGGCGGCCACCGCGGTCGCGCAGCCGAGCACCGCCGCGCCACGCCACCAGCGTTCGCGCACGGTCTCGGGAGGCGGCGCGGTCATCAGCTGGGCAAGCCCCAGCGTGGCGGGGATCAGCACGTACAACCGGCTGAGCAACGCGCGGCCCGCCTCCGACTCGAATGTGCCGGACAGCAGGCGTGGATCGAAGGCACCACCGAGCGGTGCCCAGGCCGCGTAGGGCCCGAAGGACACGAAAACGCCTGCCGTGGCCACGACGAGCCCGGCCCACGCGCCGACGACGAGCCTGCGCACGGATCGCCGCTCGGCACCGCCGGGCCAGATCACCGCGACGAAGAACGCCGCGCCGACGAGCAGCACCAGCGCGGCGAGGGCGGCGAACCGGGCGACGGTGATGAAGATGGCCAGGGTCGTGTCGTGCGTGGTCTGGATTTCCGGCATCGCCTGCGCCGCGACGGGCGAGTGCACGAAGAACGTGGAGGTGCCGCCGATAGGCTCGAGCGAGCGGGACGGCAGTGTCCACGCCACGGCGTAGACACCTTCGAAGCGCTGACTCGGCATCGGCACGGAGATCTGCTCCGGATGCCCTGGGGGGTTCACCGGCCGTTCGAAGACGATCTGGTTGCCGTCCGGATCGAGGATGCGCAGCGTGGCCAGCCCCGCGGGAACCGGCTTGTCGAAGGTCAGCACGACCTGGTCGGGAGACTTGACGATCTCGTTGTTGCCGGGCGAGATCGTCCTCAGCACCGGCGCACTCGTCGGCGACGGCGCGGTGGCGAGCAGCGTCGCCCAGCACGCCGCGATCAGGACGAGGAAGGCCACGAGCCGACGCGTCGGCGGCCGGTGCTCGCGAGGAAGCGCGCTGCGCGCGGGATCCTTGAGCAAGGTCATCGGTTGCTCACCTCTTCCGCCTCGATGTCCTGCGCCTCTTCGATGTCACCGGCGTCCGTGGGCGTCACCGTCCGGCTGCGTTTACGGGCCCGGAAGGCGACGGCGGCGATGATGAGGATGGCGAGCCCGAGCGCGACCCACAGCAGCGTCAGCGGCAGGGCGCTGCTGCTGACGCTGGACGCGGTTTCGTTGCTGTCGCCGGGAATCGCCAGGGCGGAAGGCGCGTCACCCTGGTTCGCGGCGGCCGACTGCGGTGCCGCCGCGGCGGCACCGGTGTCGGAGCCGATGGTGATCACCGGGGCTGCCGGTGTGGTCTGGCCGGGAGTCGGCGGCGTGGTCAGGCGCTCGACATCACCGTTGGCGAAGGTCTGGATCGACTGGAAGACCAGCCGCCCGTCACGCGGGAGCGGGCCCAGCGTGATCTGGAACTGCTTGAACTGGTGCGGCGGAACGGCACCACCCTGGATCACGATCGAGCCGACGACCTGATCGACAACGTGGTCGCCCACCTTCACCGGCGGATTCAAGGGCCGGGGGGTGATGCTCATGGTCCAGCCGGGAAACGGGTCGATCTGGGCGTAGGCGATCGGCGGGTCCTGCGGGAAGACGAGTTCGAGCTTGGTGCTCGTGGTGTCCTGCCGCTCGTTGGCCAGCCGGAAGGCGAATGTCTCGGTATCGCCGCCGGTCGCGTGGTCGGGCACGATGTCCACTCGCGCCATTGCGGGCGGAGCCACCAGCAGCACGCCGATCGCGGCGGTCAGCAACACGGTCACGGCGCGGACGAGACGTTGGGGGCGGTTGGGCATGGGAGGCTCCTCGGGGACCACGGTCCGGGGCCGGGCTGGTGCCCGGCCCCGGACCGCGATGTGTTACTTGCCGCAGGCGGACGGGGTGATGGGGTTGAGCTGCTGGCAGGTCAGCATCTGGCGCCAGGCGCCCTGGTTCTGCTGAACCCAGCCGTTGTAGACCAGCGGGATGGGCAGTACGCCCTGCCCGCCGTAGCCCGCCTCACCGGAGACGGAACCGTCCATCTTGGTCGTCGCGGTCGGGTCGAGGACCAGCCGGCCGACCTCCTTCGCGTCACTGATGTCGCCGTCGTTGTTGGGATCCAGATCGATGATCTGCATCACGTTGGCGAACTTGCTGGACACGTAGGCGTAGTAGCCGCCGCCCTTCTTGGCACCGAAGTTGGCACCGTGACAGCCGGCCGCACACGGGATGTCCTTGACGATCTTGTCGGTCCTCGGGTCGACGATCGTGAGCGTCTGCGAAAGCACGTTCTCCGCGATCATGGCGTGACCGTCGGGGCTGACCGGCAGCTGGATCGTCAGACCTCCGAAGGGAGCACCGGACTTCGGACCGTCCTGCGGGCTGTAGTTCGCCCACAGGTCGATCGTCGAGCTGTGCACCAACTTTCCGTCCTTGTGACATTGCGGGGCACCCAGCGAGACGCACGTCAGCGACTCACCGAGGAAGTCCGCGCTGTAGAACCTGCCTCCGTCCGGCGTCATGCTCATCGCGATCGGGAACTGGCCGACCGGTTCGAGGTTGACGGTGCCCGAAGGCATGTCGACCACCGAAACCTGACCGCTCTCGGTGTCGGGCGCGACCACCGTCTTGCCGTCACCGCTGGTCCAGTGCGCGTGCGGGTGCAAGGTGGTACCGGTCGGGCTGACCGGGATCTTGCGGATGACGCTGGTAGCGCCCGGGGCCGCCTCGACCATCTCGTTACCGCCGTTGAGGCCGATCACGAGGTTGTCGCTGCCGGTCTCGGTCATGACGTGCGCCGGTTCGGTACCGACCTTGAGCTGCCGGACGAACGCACCCGTGTTGCGGTCGAACACGTCGACCACGTCGTGGAACCACTCGGACTGGTAGAGGTACTTGTAGTCCTTGTCGGTCCACATGTTGTGCGGGTTGTTCATGTCGATGTACGGCGCGCCGATCTTCCGGTCGATCGACCAGTCGGTGGCGTTGATCTTGGTAGCGGAACCGGTCTTGTCCTTGCCGTTCCACTCCTCCATCTGCGTGTCGAGCCAGACCTCGCCGACACCCGGGGTGGCCGGGAGCTGGTCACCCTTGACGAGCGTCTTCGGGAAGCCGAACTTCTTGTCGAAGTAGGCGTCCAGGTTGGGCACCAGCACGGCGTTACCGGCGGCGTCGTTCTCCAGGATCGGCACCGGCGGGTCCGTCGGGTCGAAGGAGCTTTCCTTGTCCTTTTCGAAGTGCTGCCAGTTGTTCGGGTTGGTGATGTTGAAGAAGGTGTTCACCAGCCGGTTGACGATGTCCGAATTGGACGGCACCACCAGGTTGCGCGAGTTGACCTGCAGCGACTTGCCGAACTCCAGGCCGATCGTGAGCGGGTCGTGGACCACGACCGCACCCAGCTCGTAGGGCACCATGCCGTCGGCGAACGCGTACAGACCCGGCTGGGTGAGCTGGATCGTGCGCGTGCCGTAGTAGTTCTCGCTCTGCATCCACGGGAAGCCCTGCGCGCCGACCGGGGCGATCAGCCCGAACGGGTCGCGGGGTCCCTGTGACTCGGCCGGGTCGACCGTGAAGTTGACCGTCACCGGCGCGGACACCGGCGCGAGCACCTTCAAGCTGTTGAGCGTGTCCTGCAGCTGCACGAAGGACGACAGCGCCCCGAGGTTGATCGGCTGGTCGACCGGCAGTGACGAGAGCTGGTTGACCAGGTCGTTCAGCAGGCTCGTCGCCTTCATCGCCGGAGCCGCGGCCTTCGGGTTGTTCGTCCCGAGCTGCTGCACCGCCGACAGCGTGCTGTCCAGGTTGAGCGCCTTCCACAGGCTGGTGCCCAGGCTGCCCAGCGTCGGCACCTTGTCGGTCACGCCCTTCACCAGGTTGGTCAGGGTGTTACCGGTGTCGGTGTTCAACATGCGCTGCGTGTCCGCCGCGCTCATCATCCCGCCGCCGCTGATACCCAGCCGTGGCAGGACGCCGACGGCCAGCGACTGGTCGCCGAAGAGGTTCAGCCCGGAGTCGAACCACTTCCCGTTCTGGTCGGTGATGTGGAAAGTGATCGGCAGCGGGCCGACCCCGACCGGCGTCGGTGGTTGTGCCGCGGCCGGTATGGCGGCCGCCGTGGACGCACCGACCGCAGCGAGGGCCACGGTGACCAACGCTTTGAGCCGGCGCCTCCGTCGAGCTCCCGGAGGAGCGGTTACGGACATGAGTTTCCCTTCTCCTGTACTTTCCAT
The DNA here is from genome assembly GCF_012328925.1 of Amycolatopsis acididurans. GTDB lineage: Bacteria > Actinomycetota > Actinomycetes > Mycobacteriales > Pseudonocardiaceae > Amycolatopsis_E > Amycolatopsis_E acididurans. The sequence continues at coordinate 21,991 of NZ_JAAXLS010000044.1, read as the reverse complement.
CGCCGTCGGCGCCCGTCCGGACCGACTTGCTTCCGAAAAAACGGACATACAACCAATAAACGGCGGCATCCGAATTGCATTTCGGGCCCCCGCCGCCTCCGCCGACGATGAATGTCCGCCCGGGTCGGCAGGACGGTCAAAAGTGAATCACGCCGTCCGTTAACGGCATGGGAAACGACGTTTCGAGAAGATTAAAAGGCCTTCATTCGAATCATTTCCCGGCAGTGATTAATTGCGTATATATTCATCGAAGAAGGGCTGATATTAAATAATTCCCATTGCCGGACGTGGCAATTCCAGAAGCTTATCAGCCGACAGAACACCTGGTCATACCAAATGCCCTCTATGAGCAGCTTTCAGCCCATTAATCACATTATGACCGAATTGAGCCGATTTGGCGGCGGAAGCGGCGCCATGACGACACTCCCAAGGCGCTTCAGCGGAACCCCAGGGCCGCCGACGCAAATAGGTTACTCACTCGCCGGAGTGACAAATTCGACTCGCCGGCACGCCTGACCTGCGGTGACATTTTCGCCAGTCGATCTTGGTTTTCACCGCGGTCGCGATACATTTATCGAGAGGTCGCCGATCCTTGCTCCGGCCGCTTCGGAAATCACCAACGTGAAGGTTTCTCCGGTGCTCCTCTTAATGCGTATTCAATGGTTACTTCACCCCTCGGTCACCTTTGCCCGGAGTATTGCCCAGGTCGCGGTTTCCGGCCGCCAACCGATCGGGGCAACTCATGTCTACTTTGGACTCATCCGGCTGTGCGGACGCGGCGCTGCTCCCTCGGCCGTTACCCCCGCATTACGGAAATCTCGCCCCAACCCGGCCATCGGTGACCATTCGTTCACCTCGCTGTACGCGGCGCGGAGGGCGACCACGCCAGGATTTGGGGCTTGAACATGGCAACGCGTGACGCTCGCAGTCTTTCCGCCGAGGCGCTGGAGGCGCTCCGGCGGAGAGCGATCGCGGCCATCGCGGCCGGGGCCACGCGAGCCGAGGTGGCCCGCCTGTTCGGCGTGTCCCGTAAGACCGTCAGCGCGTGGGTCGCCGCCTACGAGGAATCGGGCGAGGATGCGCTGCGCCCGAAGCGGCGGGGCCGGCGACCCGGTGAGCAGCTCGCGCTCTCCCCCAAGCAACAGGCGTGCGCCATTCAAGCCATTGTGGAGGGCACACCCGACCGGCACGGGCTGCCCCACGCGCTGTGGACGCGGCTCGCGATCGCGGACCTGGTGGAGCGCAGCTTCGGCATCCGGATCAGCCCCGCGACCGTGAGCCAGTACCTGCTGCGGTGGGGCCTGATCGAGGAGCACCGGCTCGTGGAACTGATGCGGGGCCGGGTCACGTCGGTCGCGCCTGCGCGCGGCGGGACCGGGGCGGAATGGCTGCCGCACGCCGAGACACTCTGGCTGGCGTGGACCAGGCCGCACGCGCCGGCCGATCCCCGGCGCGGCCCCGTCGCAGGCAAGCAGAACCTGCTCACCGGCTTCCGCGACTACTTCGGCGACGTCAACGTGCTGCTCGCCGTCACCAACCGCAGCGTGGTGTACTTCCAAGCCCAGCGCGGCCCGTTCGACCACAAGCAGACGACCGGCTTCGTCGAGCGGCTGATGGCACAGCTCGACCGCGACCTCAACATCATCGTGTACGCCTGGCCGCCGCAGCACCACGGGATCCCGGCCACGTGGGCGACGCGGCATCCCGCCCGCGTCTCAGTGCGGTTTCCCCGCGCCTGACCGCATCGCGTCCGCAAGCTTTTCGAGATGATCGGCCGCGGCGCAGGCGCCCCCTGCCCGCCGGAAGGATGCGCGGACCGCGGCTGCTCGCTCCCGGAAGGACGCGTCGTCGAGGACGGTGTCGATCGCGGCCCCGATCCGGTCGGCGGTGGCACGGAAGAACGGCAACTCCACCCCGACCCCGGCACGCGCCACCTGCCTGGCCACGATCGGCTGGCCGTCGCGGATCGGCGCGACGACGACCGGTACGGCATGCTCCATCGCCTCGCACACCGTGTTGTGGCCCGCGTGGCACACGATCGTGCTCGCCTTGCCGAGCAACGCCAGCAGGGGGACCCGGGGCCGCACGATCAGATCGGGCGGTGCGCCGGCCACCGACCCGTCCGGATCGGCGATCACCGCCTGGATCCGGTCCCTTCTCGCCTGGAGTGTCCGCACGCATTCGGCGAGGAACCGTGGTCCGGAGCTGACCGTCCCCAGCGTCACCAGCACGAGGCGCCGCCCGGGATCGAGCAGGTGCCACGGGAAGTCGTCGCGAGCGGGACGGCTCGTGACGGACGCGCCGACGAACGCCACGTTCGGGCGCGACAGCACCCCGCACAGTTCCGGCGTGGTGAAGGCCAGCACGAGATCGGGCGAGAACCGCAGGTCCTCGCCGATCCGTGGATCGCCGAAGCGTCGCTGGAGGCCGCGCATCCGCTCCTGGATCCACTGCTCGACCTTCGGTAGCGCGGCCAGCGGATTTCCGAGCTCGGCGGAGGTGCTCGCCGAGGTGGCCCACGGTATTCCCAGCCGGTCGGCCACCAGCGCGCCCGCCAATGCGTGCTGATCGACCACCAGAAAGTCGGGTTCGAACGCGCCGACGGCGGCCCGAACCCCCGGTTCCATCGCCTCGGCGATCGGCACGAGCACCTGCTCCCAGACGAACTTCAGCGCCGCGAGGCCGGCCATGCGGTCCGGCCACGCGGGTGGCTCGGCGGCCGGCCGCGCGCACGGAAAGACCTCCGCGTCGTCACCCGCCAACGCCGTGATCACGTCGCGGTCGCCGGCCCAGGCGACCTCGTGTCCCCGTCCGCCCAGTTCCGCGGCGACGCCGACCAGCGGCACGATGTGCCCGGCGAAATGGGGCACCACGAAGAGGAATCGCGTCATGCGGGCACCTGATGCCGCTCGCGGACCCAGTCCAGCACGAGACCCCGGACCGTGCCGGGCATACCGGTCAGGAGAAAATGACTGCCCCCCTGCACGACTTCGGTGCGGCACCGCGGCAGAACCCGGTCCAGCATGGTCAGGTCGTCCCGGTGGAAGCCGTCGCTGCCCACAATGGACAGGACAGGGCAGCGGATGTCCCGCAGCTCCCCGGCTTCGAGCAGCGGGCCCGCGAAGATGTCGTCCAGCACCGTGGTGCCGGCCATCAGCCCGTGCGCCGCCTTGAACATCCTGGCCGCGCGCAGATCTTCGTGCTCGGCGATCCAGGCGAAGGTTCCGTCCACGCCCAGCCGCGAGATGTTCTCCGCCGCGTCGTCCACCAGCGCGCGCAACGCGGCGCGTGTGTGGCGGGCCCAGGTTTCCGTCGCGGGCCCGGTGTCGAGGGAGACGATGCTCGCGACCCGCTCGGGGTGCTCGGCGGCGTAGCTGAACGCGACGGTGCCGCCGAAGCTGCTGCCCACCAGATGCACCGGCACGTCGATGTCCAGCGCGGTCAGCAACGCGTCGAGATCGGCGACGAAATCGGCAAGCCGGTAGGGGTCGGCGGGCCGGGCGGTCCGGCCGTGTCCACGCAAGTCGTAGAACAGCCCCTCCATCCCGGCGTTCGCCGCGGGAGCGGCGAGCCAGAGATAGAAGCTCGCGAGACTGTCGATCGCGAGACCGTGCACGAACACGATCAGCGGCGGTGTCGTCCCGTCGGCCACGTTCTTGGCCGCCGTGCGCTGGTAATGCGTCCGGATGCCGTTGACCTCGATCATGCTCACACGCGGCTCGCCACGTAGTCCGCGAGCTGCCCGACCGTGAGCGCGACGATCTCGTCCAGTTCCTTCTCCGCCAGGAACTCCGCCAGATTCACCTGCTCGCCGTAGTGGTCGGCCAGCATGCCGGCCAGTGCGACGAGGTCGATGCTCTCCAGCCCCAGGCCCTCGTAGAAGGTGCTGGCGGGGGTGATCTCGATGTCCTCGACCGCATTGTCCTCGAGGATCTCGTGCAGCATTCCGCTGACCACGTCGAGCGGGGTTTGCAGGCTCTTGGTCACTTGTGCTCCGTTCCGTGCGTCACCAGGTAGTGCCGTTCGGGCAGGTCCGGCGGGTTGCTGACCCGCGTGCCCGGCAGATCCGTAGTGTGCCCTTCGAGCCGGATCCACGGCCGGGTGCCCGCCGTGTCCACAATGGCCACGGCGAGTTCCCCGTTGTGGGCGACGGCCACGTCGAGCGGCGGCAGGTCGAGGCCGTGCAACCCCGTCACCACCGGACGGCCGTCGTCGTCACGGACGAGGATCTCGGCCGGGAAGATGTCGCCCGCGCCCCGCGCCCACAGCCGGTGGCGTACCGCGTCCTTGATCGCGATCCGCCCCAGCAACCAGTGGCGCCGGTCCCTCGGGGGTAACCGCTCGTACTCGGCGCGCTCCGCGGAATTGAGATACTTGCGCAGGTAGAGGTCGCGGGAGGCGAGGTCCGGCCAGCGTTCGGCCACCAGGAACCAGCCGCCGGGCTGCCGTTTCGCCAGGGTGTGTCGCTGCGGCCGGCGGTAGGCGGGCTCGGTCTCCTCCGGATGGCTGGCGAAGCGGCGGTCCCGCCAGCGGGTGATCTCCGCCCAGACCGTGCCGCCCACGCTCAGCCGCGCGTCGAACTCGAAGTCGGTGTCCGAAATGGACGTGACGCGGATGTCGCAGGTGACTCTCGTGCCGGGTGCGGGCTCGTCGGCGAAGAACGCGATACCGCCGATGGCGACGGGGAACACGACGCGCCGGCTCGGCTGGGTCTCCACGATCCAGTGCCCGAGCAGCTGCCCGACGTTGTCGAGCAGCGAGCCGGGCGCGGTGGGTACGGCGATCTCACCCCGGACATGCCGGTCGCCGAACTCGGTGAGCTCGGTGATGCCCCGGAACCGCGGTCCGTGGAACATCCAGCGCTCGTCGTAGAACCGTTGCGCGGTCAGTGTCGGAACACGACCGGGTTCGTGCGGCCACGGCGTCAGGGCCGGCCGGGGGAAGCCCTCGGCCATGAGCACGACCGCGCTCGCGTACTCGCCGAGCGCGACCTCGACCCGGTCGCCGCGCGGCTCGACCGTCACCGTGACGTCGAGCGCGGGGGCGGCCACCAGCCAGCGGTTGAGCCGGACGTCGCGCACCCCGACCGCACGCAGCCCCGGCGCGGCCTTCTCCGCGGCGTCCATCATGTGCCGCACCATCGTGGTCGCGGGCACGACCGGCCGCCGGTCGGTCTCGTCCGGCCAGCCTTCGCGCTGTTCGGCGAAGCTGTGGTCGAGCAGGTACGGCATGGTCTCGGTGGACACCCGCAGCATGGACTCCGACGCGCGCGGCTCCAGTGCGCCGAGCACCGCCGCGGCGGCTTCCTCCGTTTCGGCGAGCAGCGAACCGAACTCGGGATGCCGGGCCTTCAGCTCGTCCAAACGCGACCGGCCGGACGCGGCGGCGACGAGCCCGTGGGCCGCGGTTCCCAGTGACACCAGCCCGGCGGAGAGGTCGAGTCGCGTGCCCGGCCGCGCCAACACGTCGAAGTCCGGCGCGCCGCCCTCGGCCCACAACGCCGTGGCCAGTCGCCGAAGCTGGGCGAGACCGCCCCGGTGCGGCGAGTTGGCGGCGACGGTCAGGTGGTCCCCATCCCCCAGCGTGTCGTCGATGAGCGAGCCCAGCTGACCAGGCCCCATGGGGATGAACACGCGAATGCCGTCGGCGAACATGTTCTGCACCAGTGCACGGAAACGGACCGGCTCCAGCAGGTGCCGGAGGTAGAGTTCGCGGACCGCCGCCTCGTCGTGCGGGAACGGCGCTGCGGTGGTGGCCGACCACACCGGCACCGAGGCCGGATACACGCCCAGTGCGTTCGCCGCCGCCTCGAACGGCCCTAGATACGGGCGCAGCGCGGGCGTGTGAAATCCGGAGCGGAACGGCAGGACCTGGCAGATCACCGCGTGGGCGCGGAACTGGCGGACCAGCTCGGCCACCGGTTCCGCCGGACCGCACACGATGGTCTGGTGCACCGCGTTCTCGTGCGAGATCACGAGGTCGGTCCTGTCTGCAATGGCCTCCCGCACCCGGTCCGCGCCGCAGCCGAGTACCGCGAACTCGACACCGGGCACCTGCAGAGATTCCGGATCGAACCGGGCCATCAGCTCGTCCACTTCGGACGACCGGTGCACCCCGGCGGTGATCAGGGCCGTCCACTCGCCGACGCTGTGCCCGGCGACCGCGTCCGGCACGATCCCCAGCTTGCGCACCGCGGTGTCGAGCAACCGGCCGACCGCGATGACTCCCGCACCGTGCCGGGCGACACCCGCCACGGACAGCCGGGGCCTTGGCAGGTCGAAAAGGTCGGCGACGTCGTCGACCCGGGGCGCGAACTCCGCCTCCAATCCGGGAAAGACGAACGCCACCCCGGCTCCGGGATCGGCGAGCAACGGCCGCGGGCTGAACCAGATGTCGCCGCGTCCTCGCCACGCCTTCCCCTTCGCCACGACTTTTCTTGCCGTGGCGAGCTTTTTCGCGGTCGGAGCGACGATCCCGAGCCGGTAGCGTCCGCCCTGGATTTCGGGATCCGGCTCGTCCAGCAGGGCGGCCAGTTGCCCGGGGCCGTCCGCGGCGAGCAGCAACACTCGCTCCGGCTCGGACACGGTCACCACCGGGGCGGGCGCGACTTCCGCCGCCTGCTCGAGCACCAGATGCGCGTTGATGCCGCCGAAGCCGAAGGCGTTGACCCCGGCGCGGCGGACTCGTCCGGTCCAGGGACGGGCGGTGGAGATCGGCTCGAACCGCGTCCGCGCCAGCGCCGGGTTCGGATCCTCGCAGTGCAGCGTGGGCGGCAGCACCCCGTGGTACACCGCGAGCGCGGCTTTGACCAGCGCGGCGATCCCGGCGGCCGGCATCGTATGCCCGATCATCGACTTCACGCTGCCGATCACCGCGCGCTCGCCACCCTCGCCGAACACGTGGCGCAACGTCGTCAGCTCGGCCTCGTCACCGGCCGGGGTGGCGGTGCCGTGCGCTTCGAGCAGACCGACCGAATCCGGCTCCGCGGGGTCGAGACCGGCCGCTTCCCAGGCCCGCCGCACGGCGAGGATCTGGCCCTGCGGGTCCGGGTTGACCAGGCTCGCGCCGCGGCCGTCGCTGGACACGCCGGAGCCCCGGATGATCGCGTAGATCCGGTCTCCGTCCCGCCGCGCGTCGGCGAGGCGTTTGAGCACGACCACACCGGTGCCCTCCCCGATCAGGATGCCGTCGGCCCGCCGGTCGAACGGGCGGATCTGCTGGCGCGCCGACAGCGCACGCAACCTGCTGAACACGCTCCAGAACGTGACGTCGTGACAGTGGTGCACGCCGCCGGCGAGCATCACGTCGCATCGTCCCGAGGCCAGCTCGCCGATCGCCTGATCGACGGCGACGAGCGAGGACGCGCATGCGGCGTCCACCGTGTACGCGGGGCCGTGCAGGTCCAGCCGGTTGGCGATCCGCGAGGCGGCCAGATTGGGCACCAGGCCGATCGCCGCGTCCGGCTGGTCGCTGCCGAGCGCGCCGGTGAATGCCTCCCGTACCCGCGACAACTGCTCCGCCCCGAGACCCGGGATCAGCTCGCCGAGCGTCCGGACAAGCTGGTGCGCGGTCCGCACCCGCTGGTCGAGGCGAGCGATCCCGGGCGTCAGGTACCCGCCGCGACCGAGGATGACCCCGGCCCGGCCGCGATCGCCCAGCTCTCCCCCGGCGTCGGCGACCGCGGCGGCGGCGACCCGCAGCGCGATCAGCTGATCGGGCTCGGTGCCCTCGACCGACGCGGGCATGATGCCGAAACGCGCCGCGTCGACCGTCGCGAACTGGTCGACGAAGCCGCCGCGCCGGCAGTACACCTCGCCCGGAAAGCCGTCGTTCCACCGGTGCGGGGGCAGGTCGGTGATCGCGTCCACCCCGTCGGTCACGTTGCGCCAGTACGTGCCCAGATCCGGCGCCCCTGGCAGGAGCACCGACATCCCGACGATCGCGACCGGCGGCACCACGCTCACCATCCCGACGCGGTGTACACCACGGACCGCAGCGCCGGGTCGCCGTAGGCCAGCTCACGCAGCAGGCTCAGCGCACCCTCCTCGGGGTCGATCAGCTCGATGCCGCGCTGCGCGTAGCTGCGCCCGAGCTCCGTCGAAACCATGCCGCCGTAACGCGTGTCGGGCGCCCACGGTCCCCAGTGGACGGTCAGCGCCCGTTTCCCGGTGCGCTGCGCCCACTCGGCACCGATCGACTCGAGCGCGTCGTTGGCGGCCGCGTAGTCGGCCTGGCCGCGGTTGCCGAGCACGGCGGCGATGCTGCCGAACAACACGACGAAGCCGGGGGCTTCCACGTCGTCGGGGATCGCCGACAGCAGCGTCTTCGCACCGTCCACTTTGGTCTCATAAACGCGACGGAACGAGCCGGGTTCCTTGGCCGAGAACAGCTTGTCCTCGATGATCCCGGCGGCGCACACCACACCGTCCAGCCTGCCGTACTCGGCGTAGACGTCCTTGATCACCCGGTGCACCGCTTCCCGGTCGCGGACATCGGCGGGGTGGTAACGGACGTGGCCGCGCAGCGCCTCGAGGGTGGCGGCCACCTCGCGCTGGGCGAGGATCCGGTTCGCCTCGCGCTCGATCTCGGCGGGCAAGCCGTGGCCGAGCCCGGCCAGCGCCGAACGCAGCCCGGCGAGATCGCCCGCCGCGGCCGTCTTCGGATGCTCGGGAGCCGTCGGCAGCGGTGTGCGGCCGACGAGTTCGATGCGGCAACCGCTCGCGGCGGCCAGGGTTCCGGCGAATCGGGCGGTGATTCCGCGTGCCCCGCCGGCCAGCAGCACCACGGACTCGCGGCCGAGGCCGAGTGCGGCGGCTTCGGCCGCGCCGTCGTTCGCCGGTCCCGCGCCGGTGCTGCCCAGCGAGCCGAGCGGTGTCCGCGTCATGGTCAGCGTCTCCCGGACGCCGTTCCCGCTGATCACCACCGGCGCCGGGTCGGCGGCGAGCAGTTCGCCGACGAGCAGGGACGCCAGCTCATCGGCGGGCGCGGCGGGATCGACTTCGACGACCCGGGCCGTCATGTCCGGGTACTCACGCCCCAGGGTGCGGAACAGCCCGCGCAGTCCGACCAGGTGCGCCGGACCCCGCTGTGGGGCGGCCGCGAGCAGCCATCGGGGCCCGGTGGACAGCGCCGTCTGGAACAGCGGCACGAGGTCCGGCACCGTCTCCCCCGAGGTGGGCGTCAGCGCACCGAGATGGATCAAGCCGTCGGACTCGCCGTCGCGGATGACCGACGCGCCCAGCGCCGTCAGGCGCGTGGTGAGCGCCGCGACCAGGTCCGCCGCACCACCGGCGACGGTGAGCGTCCGCCCCGCGAGCACGCCGGGATCCGCGGTGCCGCCGTCGATCCCGGTCCGCTCCACAGTGAACCGCTGGGGCGGCGAGCTCGTCCACTCGGGCGCGCTCGGACTCGTCGTCGCCGGTTCACCGGTACCCAGCCGCGTGGCGAACCAGTCCGCGATGGCGCTGGTCGTGCGGATCTTCGCGAGCTCGTCGGCATCGGCGCCGGTAAGACCGAAGCGGGTCAGCAGCTCTCCCGCGATCTCCGTGCGTTTGATCGAATCGACGGACAGGTCCGCCTCCAGATCCAGCTCGGGTTCGATCATGTCGACCGGATAGCCGGTCCGGTCACCGATCACCGCACGCACCGTGCCCAGCACGTCGGTGTCCTCGGGTTCCGGCGGCGCGGGGGCGGTCGTGATCACGGGGACGGCGGGCTGCTGCACCGGCGGCGCGGCCACCGGCGCCGGAGGTACGGCCGGAGCGGCACCGAGGAAGCTCAGCAGCACGTCGCGCTGGGCCGCGACGGTTTCCCGGCTGGTGCGCAGGAATTCGCGCACCAGCTCGTCCCGGCCATCCGGTGCCTGATAAGCCATGACTGCCTCCTCGACACGTCGCGCGGGCGTGAGACCGCCCGCGAGGTAGCGGCCGTCGGCGGTGCGCACCGTGTGGCCGTCGATCGTCCAGCCCGCGGGCTCGGCGGGGCGCTCGCCGCTGACGTCGCGGGCGTCGCGTCCGTCGAACAACCAGCCGGTGCGCAGGTCCACGCCGGTGACGGCCAGCTGGGCAAGCGCGCCGAGGAAGCCTGCGATCCCCTTGCCGGGCTTGCCTTCGCAGCTGATCGTCGAATGTGGACGATCGCCGAGAACGGCGTCCACGAGGCGGCTGAGCACGCGCCCGGGCCCGGCTTCGACGAACACGCGGGCGCCGGCCTCGTACATGGCCTCGATCTCGGCCACGAAACCGACGGGCGCGCCGATCTGGGCGGCCAGTTCCGCTCGCACCGCGCCGGCCTCATTGGGGTAGGCCGCGGCCGTGCGGTTGGCCCACACCGCGGTCTCCGGCGGCCGGATCCGGTGCTTGGCCAGGACCTCGGCGAACTTCTCCCCCGCGCCCGCGAGCACGGGGCTGTGGAACGCGCAGGCCACCGGGATGTCCTTCGCGGACACCCCGTTCCGGCGCAACTTCGCGACCACGCGTTCGATGGACTCGGTCGGTCCCGAAATGACGCACTGGCGTGGCGCGTTGTGGTTGGCCAGCACGACGTCGTCGCCGAACTCGCGCAGCGCCTGCCGCACGTCGTCGGCGCTCGCCGCGACGGCCGCCATCGCGCCGGGGTCCGCCCCGGCCGAGGACAGGATCGACTCCGCCCTGGCCGCCGACAGCTCCAGCAACGTCGCCCCGTCGAAGGAGCCCGCCGCGCAGAGCGCGACCAGTTCACCGTAGCTGTGCCCGCCGAACATGTCCGCGCGCACGCCCATGCGGGTCAGCAGGTGGTGCACCGCGAGCCCGGTGATGCCGAGAGCAGGCTGTGCGCGGCGGGTGTCGCGCAACCGCAGGTCCTGCTCCTGCCGGGCACCGGCGCCGAACGCGGCAGGCGGGAACACCGCGTCGGCCCATTCGCGGCCGAGCCGCAGGAAATGCTGGATCTCGGGGAACGCGACGAACAAGTCGGCCAGCATGCCCGGCCGTTGACTGCCCTGCCCGGGAAAGAGCACCGCGACCTTGCCGCCGGGATACGCCGAGGCCTGGAACAACCCGCGTGCCGGGTCGTGCTCACCGGTGGCCGCCCGGCGCAGCAACGCGGTCAGTTCGTCCACATCGGACGCGACGATCGCGACCCGCACCGGCTCGGCACTGCGCTCTGCCCGCCGTGCCGCCGTTTTCGCCAGATCTCGCAGGCGCCACGAACCGGTGCCGGCCAGTTCCAGCAGCCATTCGACGTCGCGCGTGCCCGTGAAGGTGAACAACTCGGCCGGCCACTGGTCAAGGCCGTGCCGCGGTCCCGGCTCGCTGTCGGCTGCCCCGAGCACGACGTGGAAGTTGGTGCCGCCGAACCCGAACGCGCTCACCCCGGCGATCCGTTTCGCGGCCGGAGCGGGCCATGGCCTTGCCCGGTCCGAAAAGGAGAACGGGCTGCTCCCGGCCTCCCAGGCCGGGTTGGGCTCGGACAGGTGCAGGGTCGGTGGCAGCGTCGAGGTGTGCAGCGCCATCGCGGTCTTGATCAGCCCCGCCAGCCCGGCAGCGCATTTCGTGTGGCCGATCTGCGACTTGACCGAACCGATCGCGCATTGCCCCGGACCCGCCCCGGCCTCACCGAACATGCCCGCCAGCGTGGCGAGTTCGGTCCGGTCGCCGACGACGGTGCCCGTGCCGTGCGCTTCGACCAGTCCGACCTCGGCGGGCGACACGCGGGCGTTGGCGTAGGCACGCATTAACGCTCGACGCTGCCCTTCCGGCCGCGGCGCGGTCAGACCGAGCGATTTGCCGTCACTTCCGCTGCCGATGCCCTTGATCACGGCATACACCCGGTCGCCGTCGCGCTCCGCATCGGCCAGCCGCTTGAGCACGACACACGCGACGCCCTCCCCGAGCGCGATCCCGTCGGCCGAGCCGTCGAACGTCGCGCAGCGCCCGGTCGGGGACAACGCCTGCACCGAGGCGAACATCAGATAGTCGTTGATGCCGTTGTGCAGATCCGCGCCACCGGCGAGGACCACGTCGCTGGTTCCGGCGACGAGTTCCTTGCACGCCGCATCGAGCGCGGCCAGCGAGGATGCGCACGCGGCGTCGACCGTGTAGTTCGCCCCGCCCAGATCCAGCCGGTTCGCGATCCGTCCCGCGATGACGTTCGCCAGTGAACCGGGGAAGGTGTCCTCGGTCAGCCGCGGCAACTGCTCCCCGAGCCGATCCGGAACGTTGTCCAGATAGGACGGAAGCACCGTACGCAGGACCGTCGCGTTGGACAGGTCGCTGCCCGCCTCCGCGCCGAACACCACACTCGTGCGGTCGCGGTCGAAGCCGCCCTCGGCGTACCCGGCGTCGGCGAGGGCACGGTCCGCGATCGCCAGCGACAGCAGCTGCACCGGTTCGATCGCGGCGAGCGAAGAGGGCGGAATGCCGTACCGCAGCGGGTCGAACGGGATCTCCGGCAGGAATCCGCCCCATTTAGACGGTGTGCGGCCCTCCCCGTGTCCGAAGTAGACCGTCGGATCCCAGCGGCGCGCGGGCACCTCCGTGACGGCGTCGACGCCGTTGACCACGTTCGCCCAGAACGCCGCGAGGTCGGGCGCGTCACCGAACGCGCAAGCCATCCCCACGATCGCGATGTCCAGCGGTGGCGGCGCGGCGGGTTCGGTGACCGGGGTGACGCCGAACCACTCGCGCAGCGCCTGCGTGCGTTTCGTGGTGAACCCGGCGGCGTCCGCGGTCACCGTCCGGTGCAGCTCGCCGATCGTGGTGACCGCCGAGCGCAGCACGGCGACCTGGCCCGCCATGAACAAGCCCTCCGCGAGCTGCTCCGGCTCCGCTACGGACACCAGTTCGCCGCCCTGCCTGCGCACGCCCTTGCTCGCGATACGCAGCCGGCCGACGTTGACCTCCTCCAGTTCCTGCCACACCTGCCGGTCCGGCAGACCGCGGGCGCGCAGATCCTCGCGCAGCGTCTCGAACCGCTCGGTGAACGGGCTGGCCACACAGCGAGTCGCGTGCCCGGGCGCGGTTTCCAGCAGCGCGGTGGCCTCGGCCGCCAGCACCTGACGCTGGAACACCGGCCGCACCGCGCCGTGTGCCACGGCCTCTTCGGTGAACAGGTACGCACTGCCCATCAGCACGCCGATCCCGGCACCCCGCGCCGCCAAGGATTCGGCCGCGACCGCGACCATCGCCGCCGACCGCGCGTCGTGCACGCCACCCGCGAAGAAGACCTGAACGTCGCGCGCAATGCCCGGATGCTGTTCAAGATAGTCGTTCAGCACGCCGATCTGCGCTTCCCACAACGGAAAACTCGCGCGCGGCCCCACATGCCCGCCACATTCGGCGCCCTCGAACACGAACCGGCGTGCCCCCGCGTCGAGGAACTGGCGCAGCAGTCCCGGCGATGGCACATGCAGAAACGCCGGGATCCCGTCGGCCTCCAGGGCCGCGGCCTGCGCCGGACGCCCGCCGGCGACGATCACGCACGACGGGCGCAGCGCGCGAATCACCTTCAGCTGCGCCGCACGCACGTCCTCCGGCGCGAACCCCAGCACACCCACGCCCCATGCGCGATCCGGTATCGCCTCGCGGGTCTGGTCCAGCAGCGTCCGTGTCTGCTTCTCGTCCGCCAGCGCCAGCGCGACGAACGGCAGCGCACCGTTGGCGGCCACGGCCGCGGCGAACGCGGGCTGGTCACTGACCCTCGTCATCGGTCCTTGCGCGACGGGCAGTTCGGTGCCGATCGCCCTGCACAGCAAGGAATTCGGATGCAGTACCGCGGCAGCGGCGCCCGCGCGCTCCTCGTCCAGCGCCGCCAGCACGGTTTCGCGGATGCCGCGAACGGCCTGCCCAACGCTGTCGAACCGGTCCGCGAACCGGCCTGCGAGATGGACATCCTGCCCCACCGGCAGCGCCTCGGCGCCGGGCAAGCCGCGCCGCCTCAGCACGCGAGAGCCGTCGACCACCGCCGTGTCCAACCCGTCCGAGCCGGTGATCGCCGCGGTGATGTCCACCGGCAGCCCGGTTTCGGCGAACAGCGCGAGTTGCGTGTCGAGCACGACCCCGGCCGCGCCACCCACGACCGCGGCCGGGGCGGTGTGCGGCCCGATACCGCCACACACCCATACCGGCACCCGGTTTTCCGCGACAAGCTGTTGCAGCAGAACGAAGGAACTCATTTCGCCGACCCGGCCACCGGCTTCGTTCCCGCGGGCGATCAGCCCGTGCGCGCCCTCGTCCACCGCCCGCGAAGCCTCGGCAAGGCCTGTCACCTCGACCAGTACGCGGTGAACACCGGCCAAATCGGCGATCCGCCACGGCGAGTTCCAGCCCAGCACCACGGTGTCCACCTGATCCGGCAGATCCTGAGGATCCATCCGGCAGCCGTGCGTCACCCGCACGGCGAACCGGCCCGGCACCCACCGCTGGGCGAGTTCGAGCTCTTCTCTGGCCCGCACGTCACCGGTCCCGAGATCCAGCACACCGAGCCCGCGGGCCCGGCACGCGGCGGCGAGCAGCCGTGCGTTCGGCCGCCCGAGCGGGCTCATCGCGATGACGACCTCATGGTCGGCGGACGGGTAGGTCAAGGGAGACCTCCGAGCTTGGCTCCACGGCCAGGTTTGCTCTGCGGGGCGACACCGATCCGCAGCAGCCCGACTGTGGTACAGCCATTTGGGCTAAGGGGCACGTGAAGCTAGCCGATAAGCCGGTTGCTCTTCAACCGATTCCACCGTTCGTGGTGCGGCGGGGGCGGAACCGGAAGCGTCCTGATGGGAGGTCTAAACATGGTGGAAACAAGCCGGTTGGAACGATGATCCAGACAAACGCGGCTTTCAGCAGTTCACCGTCACGCACCGTCAGCGAAGCGGAGAACTTATCGTTAACGCGACGGTAACGCGGTCACCTGAGATCCGGATTACAGGTGGTCGGAATTTCGTAGTGGCCGGCGCCCTCGATCACCATCACATCGACCGGGTTCGGCACGAGCTTCCAGAGCAGCGGCTGGGCATGAGCCGATCGACCAGATGGAAGGCGTCGTAGCCCAGCAGCGGCGAGTCGCCACGCGAGAGGCGGCGGTTCGTCGAGTGCTCGCTGCGACCCCGCTCGGTGCGGTAGAACGTGATCGCCTGCGTCGTGTCGATATCGGTCAGGCCGCGCCGTTCGCGCCGGCGGGTCGCGACGATCAGCTGCTCTGTCCGCGGTGCGGTGCGGGTCGGGCCGGTGTGTGGGCGTGAGGAGCGATCGAGCAGGCCGGCCGGGCCTTCCGCGTTGTAGCGGTCCAGCCACTTCTTGACTGTCCGGCGGGCGATCCCCATTGCTTTCGCGATGTGGGCTTGGGGCCAGCCAGCTTGATGCCGTCGCACGATCAGTAGGCGTCCCTGGAACGTGGTGCGGGCGTGAGCGTGTGACACGAGAGCCTCCGCGTTGGAGCCGGTCCTAGACAAGCCACACTCCAACCGGCCGAGCACACCTAGCCGGGTTGCCCAATCCGTGCGCTCGGAGCCGTCAACGGTCCCCGCGCGGGGTCGTCGACGGCCGGGCGGTGAGCGCCCTGCTGCAATCGCGGACCTCGCACGTGCCGTCGGCGCGGCCGATCACCATCTCGTCCGCGATTCCGGTGAACAGCCCGTTTTCGACCACGCCGGGAATCCAGTTCAGCCTGCCGTCGATCGCCAGCGGATCGATGATCGATTTCAGGTCGGCGTCGATCAGGTAGTTGCCGCTGTCGGTGACGACGGGCGCGCCATCGCGGATCCGCAGCGAGAGTTCCGCGGCGGGCTGACCGAGTTTCTCCAGCAGGCGCGCGATCGACCGCCGGGTCGACTCCCACTCGTATGGAATGACCTCGATCGGCAGGGGGAACGCGCCCAGCGTGGGCACGAGCTTGCCTTCGTCCACCACCGCGACCATCCGGTCGGCGGCGTCGGCGACGATGCGCTCCCACAGCAGGCAGGCGCCACCACCTTTGATCATGGCGCCCTGCGGATCGATCTCGTCGGCGCCATCGATCGCCAGGTCGAGCCGGACGGCCTCCACGAGCGTGGTCAGCGGTACGCCCACCTCGAGCGCGAGATCCCGGGTGGCCGTCGAGGTCGGCACACCCACGACGTCGAGCCCTCGCGCCACGGCTTCACCCAGCGCGCGGACGAACCAATGCGACGTGGTTCCCGACCCCAGCCCCAGCTTCATGCCATCCAGGACGTAGGTCTCGACCGCACACCTCGCCGCGGCCCGCTTGGCCCGGTCGTGGTCATTGCCCGATTGCATGGAACTCCTTCCACCGAGCAGGACAGGCCCGGCCGCTCAGGCCGAGAACACCGAAGAGCGGATGCTTTCCCGGTCCGGCGCCGAACCGAATTCGGCCGGCTGGCAGGTCGTTTCGAGCACGGACATCCACAGGTCACCGTCGGGGTCGACCTGGTTGCGCCGGCTGGTCATCAACGACAACGGGACATGGACGAAACGCCGCCGCCACCGCGCGACGGCGGCTTCGGTACGACCGGCCATGGCGGCGTGCACCGCGGCATGCGCCAGCCGCAGGCAATAGACACTGTCGTAGGCGTTGGCGGCGATGCTGCGGATCGCGTAGCTCGGGTCGAGGTAGCGCATCGTGGGGGCAAGACCGACCGCGGTCAGGTGGTCGGTGATGCGCTCCTTGAGCAGCTCCCCGATGTTTCCGAGCTTGACGTTGCCCGAGGCGTCGGTGCCGCGGCCGTTGTGCTGCGGCTGGCCGTGTTCGTCGAAGAGGTCCTGGCCCGCCCCCTCGGCGAGCACGATGACCACGTAACCCTTGGCTCGCACGTGGTGCTCGACATGGGCCAGCAGGCCGTCGGGTCCCCCGAGGGTGAAGGGAACCTCGGGGATCAGGACGATGTCCGCCCCGTTGGCGGCCAGCGCGGCGTAGCTGGCGATGAACCCGGAATGGCGGCCCATCAGCTTCACGATCCCGACACCGTTCGGGCTCGCCGCGGCTTCGACGGAGACCGAGGAGATGAAGTCCGTAGCCCGCGCGAACGCGCTTTGGAACCCGAACGACTGGTCGGTGAAGGGCAGGTCGTTGTCGATCGTCTTCGGCACCCCGATGACGGCGATGTCGAGGCCACGCGCCTTGATCGCCTTGCTGAGGAACGTCGCGGCGCGCATCCCCCCGTCGCCACCGATGACGAACATGATGTCGACGTCTCGCAGGACGAGGCTGTCGACCATTTCGTCGGCATCTTGGCCGCCGCGTGAGCTGCCCAGAATGGTGCCGCCGGCCTTGTGGATATCGCGAACGCGTTCGGGCGTCAGCTCGATCGTGTCATCGCGGTGTTCGGCGGTCAGTCCCTGCAGACCGTTCCGGAAGCCCAGAATCCGCTTGACCTTGTAATGCACGGAAAGCTCTTGGACGAGACCGCGGATGACGTTGTTGAGACCGGGGCACAACCCACCGCAGGTGACGATGCCGGCGGTGACCCGCGAGGGGTCGAAATAGATCTTCCGGCGAGGCCCGGCGGCCTCGAAACTCGGCACCAGGCCCGCCGGGAGATCGTGCCCGGCAATCATGGAAACGGTGTCCTCCAGCAGGACGCGGTCACCTTCGGCGACGTAGTGCGGAGAGGTCTGTTTGCTGGAGAGCATCTCGGAGAACGGCGAGTCGTAACGGCACGCGCCGAGGTGGCGAACGCGGAGGTCGTCCAGGTGTAACGTCACCGAATCTCCTTGATCGTGATGGTCATCTGGTGCCCGCTTCGGGATGGATTCCGTATCGCGGCGCGACTATCCGGGAATTTTTTCGAAGGTGGTCTGGGTGAGGTGCCGAACCTGTCCCTGGGAGATCAAGAGCGATTCGACGATCGTCCTGTCATCGGACAGGCGTGGACGTCCGAGAATCGGCCCTCCGCTGACGCCGGAGGCAACGAAGAAGCCATCGCCGCCGGCCAGCTCGTCGCAGGTGTAGATCCGGTCGAGGGACATGCCCGCTGCCCGGATGGCGTCCGCCTCCTCGGCACGTTGCGGGGCCAGGCGGCCCAGCATGCCGCCCCCCAGGGCACGGACCGCGGTCGCGGTCATCACGCCTTCGGGTGTGCCGCCGACTCCGAGCAGCAGATCGACATCGAGTGTCGGCAGGAGCACCGCGAGGCTCCCCCCGACGTCGCCGCCCGCCGGAGTTTGCACGGCGGCGCCGGCCCGCACCACCCGCGCGATCAGGTCCTGGTGCCGCGGCTTGTCCATGATGACAACGCGGAGCTCGCTGATCTGCTTGCCCAGAGCGGTGGCGACTTTGAGCAGGGTGCGCTCAGGAGGGTCGTCGAGATCGATGACATCCTTCGCCTGCGGGGGCACCACGATCTTGTCCATGTAGAACCCGGGTCCGGGCGACCACAGGGTTCCCGGCTCAGCGAACGCGATCGTCGCCAGCGCGCCGGGCAGATCCTTGGCACAGAACGAAGTTCCCTCGAGGGGATCCACGGCGATGTCGAAGTCCGGACCGTGGCCGGTGCCTACGATCTCACCGTTGAACAACATCGGGGCGTCGTCTTTTTCGCCCTCCCCGATCACGACCGTTCCGCGCCCAGGGGCGTCGGCCAAGGCCTGACGCATCGCCGTGGTGGCCGCGGCGTCGGCGGCTTTCTGATCGTGCCGCCCGACCCAGGCGTAGCTGGCCACCGCCGCGCGACGGGTGGCGGCCAGCGCTACCGCCTCCAGAACATGGATATCGACGCACGTTCGCGGCGCGACCTCACTCTGACACTCCATTTCGGACTCCTCTTCTTGTCTGTGGCATCAGGACGGAGAGATCGCGGCACCGGCGCGTTCGAGCGACCCCGGCGGCAGGCTCGGGAAAACCGCCGGTGGCTCGGGATGCGCGGCGGTCACTCAAGATTCGCGTGCAGGCGCCACAGTTCACGCGCCCGGGTCCCGCTGTTCTTCCACAGCGTGTGGAACAGCGCGTCGGTGATCAGCAGGACGGACTGTTCGAACAGGCTGCCCGCGTACTGGATCGAGCTGGTGCCGTCGAAGTCCTGCTTGTCCGCGGCCGGGATGATGAGCACTTCGGTCGCGTTCTTGGCCAGCGCCGAGTCCGCCGCGGTGGTCAGCGCGATCACATCCGCGCCCTGCTCACGAGCGGTCTCGGCGGCCCGCACCACCCGGGCCGTCGACCCCGAGCCCGATGCCGCGACGAGGACGTCGCGCCGGCCGATCGCCGGCGCGGTCACTTCGCCGACCACGTGCGTGGGGAGTCCGAGGTGCATGAACCGCATCGCGGCCATCTGCAGGGCGAGCCCACTGCGCCCGGTGCCGATGGTGAACACGGCCGGTGCCTTGAGCAACAACGCGCCGGCCCGGACCCAGGCCGCGGAATGCACTCCCGCGCGCACCTGGTCCACCTCACCGAGCACAGCACGGGTCGCGTCCGTGAAATGTGTGGCCTCGAGTTTCTTCGCAGTCGATTGCGTCAACGAGATCGTCCTCCATTTGCGGGCCGGGAAAACCGGTCAGCTACGTAGAACAATATGATTGTCCACGCGCGCGGTGACCAACAAGGTTCGCGACATTGAGAACCACTATTCCCTAATTGGGATAACAAATATTGACCGGCAAAAAGGAGCGGCCCCGGCTGCTGGCCGGGGCCGCCGGCGCGAAAACGCGCCTTTCGGAGGGCCGATCATCCCTCGTCGATGGGTTGCCGGTTGACGACGGGCGCCTCCTACCCCCTTCGGGTTGGCATCAACGCGATCGCGCGGAGGCCAGGCTTCGGCGTGCCGCTTCGACGACGGCCTCGGTGGTGATGCCGAACCGGCGGAACAGGGTCTTGAAGTCCGCCGAAGCACCGAAATGCTCCAACGACACGATCTCGCCCGCGTCGCCGACGAAACGGTGCCACGGCTGGGCCGTTCCCGCTTCGACGGCCACCCGGGCACGCACCGCCGGAGGCAGCACCTGTTCCCGGTAAGACCGGTCCTGCCGGTCGAACCACTCCACGCACGGCATCGAGACCACCCTGGTGGCAATGCCTTCGGCCTCGAGAACCTTCCTGGCCTCCACCGCGAGCTGGACCTCGGACCCGGTGCCGACGAGCACCACCTCGGGGCTACCGGAGGATGCCTCGGCGAGCACGTACCCGCCACGGGCCACGCCCTCGGCGGAGGTCCCTTCCAGAGTCGGCACATCCTGCCGGGTCAGCGCGAGACCTGCCGGGCCGCTGGTGTCCTCCAGCACGGCCTTCCACGCGTGCGCGGTCTCGTTCGCGTCGGCCGGGCGTACCATCGACAGGCCGGGAATAGCGCGCAGCGAGGCCAATTGCTCGACGGGCTGGTGGGTCGGGCCGTCCTCGCCGAGGCCGATCGAATCGTGTGTCCACACGTAGATCGTCGGCAGCTTCATCAGTGCGGCCAGACGCACCGGCGGGCGCATGTAGTCGCTGAAGATGAGGAAGGTGCCGCCGTACGGGCGGGTGCCGCCGTGCAGCGCGATGCCGTTGAGGATCGAGCCCATCGCGTGCTCGCGGATTCCGAAGTGGAGCGTGCGACCGTAGGGCTGGGCTTTCCAGGCGTTGGTGGAGATGTCGGCGGGCCCGAAGGAATCCGCACCCTTGATCGTGGTGTTGTTGCTCTCGGCCAGGTCCGCCGACCCGCCCCAGAGCTCGGGCAGCACCTCGCCCAGCTTGGCCAGCACCGCGGCCGACGCCTTGCGCGTGGCCACGCCCTTGGCGCCGGGTTCCCACACGGGCAGATCGTCGGCCCAGCCTGCCGGCAGCTCGCGTTTGCCGAGGCGGTCCAGCAGCGCCTTGCGCTCCGGGTTGGCCTGCGCCCAGGCGTCGAACTCGAGTTGCCACTTCTCGTGATCTGCCCTGCCGCGCTCGGCCACCTCGCGGGCATGGCGCAGGACCTCGTCGTCGACCTGGAAATTCTTCTTCGGGTCCAGGCCGACGGCGCGCTTGACGGCGGCGAGCTCCTCGGCGCCCAGTGCAGCGCCGTGCACCTTGCCGGTGTTCATCTTCGTCGGCGCCGGGTAGCCGATCACGGTGCGCAGCACGATCAGGGTCGGGCGGGCGGTTTCGGCCCTGGCCTGCTCGATCGCCTCCAGGAACCCGGTCACGTCCTCGCCGCCGTGGACCGTGAGGACGTGCCAGCCATAGGACTCGTAGCGCTTGGCTGTGTCCTCGGACAGCGCGATGCGGGTGTCGTCCTCGATGGAGATCTCGTTGCTGTCGTAGATCACCGTGAGGTTGCCGAGCTGCTGGGTTCCGGCCAGCGACGAAGCCTCGGAGGTGACACCCTCCTCGATGTCGCCGTCCGAGGCGATCACGTAGATCTGATGGTCGAACACGCTCTCGCCCTGCGGGGCATCCGGGTCGAACAGCCCACGCTCGCGGCGGGCGGCCATGGCCATGCCCACCGCGTTGGCCAGGCCCTGGCCAAGCGGCCCGGTGGTGGTCTCCACGCCCTTGGTGTGCCCGTACTCGGGATGCCCCGGGGTCAGCGAATCCCACTTGCGCAACGACTTCAGGTCGTCGAGCTCCAGGCCGTAGCCGGAGAGGAACAGCTGGATGTAGAGGGTGAGGCTCGAATGCCCGGCGGAGAGCACGAATCGGTCCCGCCCGATCCACTGCGCGTCGTCGGGGTCATGCCGCATGACCCGCTGGAACAGCGTATAGGCGACGGGCGCGAGGCTCATCGCCGTGCCGGGATGCCCGCTCCCACAATGCTCGACCGCGTCCGCGGCCAGCACGCGAGCCGTGTCCACCGCGCGCTCGTCCAGCTCGGTCCAGTCTTCAGGGACGCGCTTGCTGGTCAAGCGAACAACCTCGTCGGTGGATTCGGTCGCGCGGCGACTGGAGATCGATTCTTTTGCTGCCATGGACGCGCACTCCTGATGATTTCGATTTGTTCGCGAATTCCTGCGGGGGTTAGGCGGTGGCGCGTTTTTTGAGTTCCTTGGCGGCTGCGCCGGGGTCGGTGGCGTTGTAGATCGCGCCGCCGGCGACGGCGACGGTGGCGCCGGCCTGGCGGACCGAGGCGATGGTGTCGGCC
>NZ_JAAXLS010000043.1 GCF_012328925.1 Amycolatopsis acididurans | reverse complement strand
GTTTCAGGGGGTCTGGTTTGGCGGCTGGGGCGGGGTAGCCGTTGGGCTTGGTGCTGCCGCCGCTTGTGCCGTTCAGGCCCAGCGGATCCGGGTCGCCGTCGAAGAGGTGGTTCGTGATCGCGCGGCGCGGGTCGAAGTTTCGCAGCTGCCGCAGATCTTCCAGGGGCTTGCGGAACTCCTCGAACTCCGGGCCCATCTCCTCACGCAGCTGGTCGCGCGCGCCGGTCGCGAAATCACGCACCTTGCGCACGTTCTGGGCCAGCCACGACGCCGCCTCCGGCAGCCTCTCCGGGCCGAGGATGAACAGACCGGCGACGATCAGGACCAGGATCTCGCCCCAGCCGACACTTTCGAACACCAGTCAACCTCCGCCTTCTCGCGAACCAGACCAGACTACCCCGGCTAATCGGAACCCAGGGTTACGTCAAGGACAAGGGGCCGCCCCTGCCTGACGAGCTGAACCGGTACCACTTCGCCGATGTTGTGCGCGCGCACCGCGACCGTCAGCTCCGCCGCGTTGCGCACCGTCCGGTCACCGACCTTGGTGATCACGTCGCCCTCGGCGATACCCGCCCGCGCCGCCGGACCGTTGTCGGCGACGTTGAGCACCTGCGCTCCCTCCGACGTCTCCGCCGCGACCGACGCCGCGTTGATGCCGATGTCGGCGTGCTTGACCTGACCGTTGCTGATCAGCTCCCGGGCGATCTTGATCGCGTCGTCGACCGGGATCGCGAAGCCGATGCCGATGCTGCCGCCGCCCTGCCCCGAGTCACCGCTGTCGGTGCGGATCGAGGAGTTGATCCCGACCAGCGCCCCGGTCGAGTCCACCAGCGCACCACCGGAGTTGCCCCGGTTGATCGGGGCGTCGGTCTGGATCGCGTCGTAGGTGACCGGCGGCTGACCGTTCTCGCCCTGCGCGGTGACCGGCCGGTGCAGCGCGCTGACGATGCCCGACGTCACGGTGTTCTGCAGCCCCAGCGGCGAACCGATGGCGATCACCGAATCGCCGGGCTGGAGATTCGCGGACTTGCCCACCTGCAACACCGTCGGGTTCGACACCCCCACCTTGATCACGGCGAGGTCGGTCTTGGGATCGGTACCGACGACCTGGGCCTGCGCCCGCGTGCCGTCGGTGAACACGGCGGTGATCTTGGCCTGCGGATCCGAGGTGGCCATCGAGATGACGTGGTTGTTCGTGATCGCGTAGCCCTTCGGGTCGATCACCACGCCGGACCCGACGCTGCCGGACTCGCCGGACACGACCTCGATCGAGACCACCGCCGGTGCCACCCGGTGCGCGATCTCGGCGATCGAACCGGGCGCGCGCTCCTTGCCCGCCTGGGCTTCGGAGATCGTCGCGCTGCCGGTCAGCGAACTGCCCGCGCGCGCGATGCCCCAGCCGACGAGCCCGCCGACCGCACCGATCAGCAGGCACACCACGCCCAGCAAGGCCAGCGCGGTGGGCTTCACACGCCGCCCGAACAGCATCTCCGGCAACGACAGCAACGGCCCGCGCGGACGCTCGTCGTCGTCCTCGGCGTCGTCGTCCGCGTCCAGTGCCGGCCCCCCGAGCACGGCGGGCGCACCGGGATCGCGCCACGGATCGGAGGATGTGGTCCACATCGGGGACTCGGGAGCGGCCCCCTTGGGCCGGCCGGAATCGTCGCCCGGCCGCTGCAACAGCACGTCCTCCGCGCCCTGCGGCCTGCCGAACGCCTCGGCCAGCGACTCCGGCGCCGGCGGCTTGGTGATCACCTGTTCGCCGTTGCGGGACCCGGGCGCGTAGAGCTTGTCGAAGGCGCCCTCGACCCCACGCGGCCTGCCGAACGTGGCGGCCTGCGCGGGATCCACCGGAGGACGGTCCAAGGGCCGCGGCGCGAGGCGCGGCTCCCGCGAGTTCTCCTCGGGCGTGTTCGGCTGACTCATGGTCCCCCGGCGTAGACGGACTGTGCTGATCGCTCGGCGCGACGATACGCCACCGATTGTTCCGTCCCGGCAGTGAAGCCGACGTCAGCGGCTCCGGCCAGGGGCAGCGGGTGAGGTCGTGGTGGTGGTCGTGGTGGTGGTCGTGGTCGGCGCCGCGGGCTGCTGCTGGCTGCCGAACTGCGCGCGCAGCACGCCAGGCGTGCCCCCGCCCGGCTGCTGGTTGACCTGCGCGGTGCCGCCGCCTCCGCTGGAGGTCGCGACGATCGCGAGCGCGCTGAGCACAAGGCCCGAGACGACCACACCGGCGCCCTGGGCGGCACGGCGGCGTACGGACCGGTGCGAGTTGAGTACCGCGGACCCGTTGCCCAGCGGGGTGCTCGAACCGAGCGGACTGGACGAGCCCAGCGACGTGGGCATCTCACGAAGCCCGGCGACCCGGTCGGGCCGCTGGATGGCGACGAGCTGACCGTCGCTGGTCACCGCGAGGTTGTCCGGCGTGGTGGGAAGATCGGTGTGCTGCGGGATCGCGCGCAGGCTCGCCAGGAAACCGGCCGACATGCTCGGCGCGTTCGCACGCTTGACCGCCGCACGGGCCTGACGCTGGGCCGAGACCTCGGCAGTGCAGTTCGGGCACCGGGCGATGTGCGAAGCGGCCCGATCCCGCGCACCCAGCGACAGCTCGCCGTCGACGAAGGCGACGACTGCGTCTGGCATGAGGTGCGATTCGGAGAAGGGACCCCAGCCTCGCGGATCGGTCATGCGGAAGCCTCCACGGATTCCTGTTTCACCGCGCGCCGCCGTTCGAGCGACGCACGCAGCGCCTGCCGGCCACGGTGGATCCGGCTGCGCACGGTTCCGAGCTTAACCCCGAGCGTGGCGCCGATTTCCTCGTAGGAGAGGCCTTCGACGTCACACAGCACGACGGCCGCGCGGAACTCCGGGGGCAGCTCGTCGAGCGCGTCCTGCAGGTCCGGGTCGAGGTGCGTCTCGCTGTACACCTGCTCCGGGCTGGGGTCGTCGCCGACGATGCGGTCGGTGTCCTCCGGCAGGCCTTCCATCCGCACGCGGGAACGGCGGCGGGCCATGTCCAGGAACAGGTTGGTGGTGATGCGGTGCAGCCAGCCCTCGAAGGTGCCTGGCTTGTACGAGGCCAGCGAACGGAACACCCGGATGAAGGTCTCCTGGGTGAGGTCCTCGGCGTCGTGCGTGTTACCGGTGAGCCGGTACGCCAGCCGGTAGACCCGGTCGGCGTGCTCCCGCACGACCTCGTCCCACGACGGCGGCGTCCATTCGGCGTCGTCGACCGTCACCGGACGACCCTCGGCCTGCTCCTTCATCGGGCTCTTCTGCATCGGCTGGGAAGGCACCTCCATCAGGCTGGTCTCCCTACTGCTTGGTCCAACGTGGTTGATCCACGCTGTGTTCCCATCCTCAAGACGTAGCTTCGCCGCTCTCCTTATGTGTGTAGTGAGATCGCACTGAGAACCACCTGAGAGAAGTGTGCACGTCTTGCGCCGCTTTGGCGACGACCAGCAGTAATCTCTCCGGCGTGACCTCGGAGACCTACGTCGGCGGCCACCTGGACGGCTACCTGCCGGACGACGACACGCTGCTTGCCGCCCGCGGCCGCGCCGGCGAGCTGGGCTGTGCCGCGCTCGCCCCCTCTGCCGGGTCCGCGTTGTGTTTCCTGGCCACCAGCCTGTGCGCGCGTGCGGTCGTCGAGATCGGCACCGGCACCGGGGTCAGCGGTCTGTACCTGTTGCGCGGAATGGCCGCCGACGGCGTGCTGACCTCCATCGACATCGAGCCCGAGTACCACCGCACCGCCCGCAAGACGTTCCTCGAGGCCGGCTACCCGCAGGGCCGCACCCGGTTGATCATGGGCCGCGCGCTGGACGTGCTGCCCCGGCTGACGACCGGCGGCTACGACCTGGTGTTCGTGGACGCCGCTCTCGTCGAGTACCCGGGCTACCATTCCCTTGGTGTCGACCTGCTGCGGCCGGGTGGCGTGATCGCCTTCCACGGCGTGCTGGCACCGCGCTCCGAGGCCACCCGGCGCGATCCGGGTGCGCTCGCCGCGCGTGAGCTGGCTCGCGCGGTGCGGGAGGACGAGCGCCTCGTTCCCTCGGTACTGCCCGTGGGGCACGGACTGCTGGTCGCCGCCGTTCGCTCGTAGCGAGGTGCCATGCGCGAAGCCGTCGTCGAAGCCGCCCGGTTCCTGGCCCGCCGCTGCGGCGAACGGATCACGCTGCGCGATGTCGCGGACCACGTCGGTTACAGCCCCTACCACCTGGCACGCTCCTTCGAACGCCAGCTCGGCCAGCCGCCGGGGCAGTTCCTGGGCGCGCACCGGTTCCAGCTCGCCAAACGCCTGCTGCTGACCACCGACGAGCGGGTCATCGACGTGTGCGACGCCGTCGGGTTCACCTCGATCGGCACGTTCACCGCCCGGTTCACCGCCGCCGTCGGCCGCAGTCCGGTGGAGTTCCGGCGGCTGCCGGACGTGCTGGCGGACTTCCCGCCGCGACCGGTCATCGTGCCGGGCCGGGCGCGTGGCGGCGGCATGGTGACCGGGTCGGTGCGGTTGAGCCCGGCCGCGCTGGCGTTGCTCGGCGAGGCCGCCGCGATCTACGTCGGGCTGTTCCCACGCCGCAGCGCCCGCGGCTACCCGGTGAGCGGTTCGCTGCTCGGCGAGAGCGGCGACTACCTGCTCACCGACGTGCCGCCGGGCGCCTACTGGGTGCTGGCGACGGCACTGCCCGCCCGTGACGGAACCGAGGCGCAGCTGCTGCCCGCCCGCAGCGTCGCGGGCGCGGCGCGCGAACCGGTCCGGGTGAGTCCCGGCAGCCCCCTGCACCACCGGGACGTGGAGCTGGACATCGCACCGGACTGGTCCGCGCCCGTGCTCATCGCGCTGCCGCCGCTCGCCTCGGCCGGGCGACCACGCTGACCACGGCCATCGCGAGCACCAGCCACGCCACGGTCGCGGCGGAGAGCCAGCTCCAGCCCGCGTGCGCGTAGATCACGCTGCCCGCGGTGCCGCCGATGCTGCTGCCGAGGTAGTAGGTCAGCGTGTAGGTGCCGGAGGCCTGGCCGCGTGCGTCGGCGGGTGCCTCGGCGGCGGTCCAGCCGTTGGCGACCGCGTGCGCCGCGAAGAAACCGCCCGTCAGCACGAGGAAGCCCACGATCACCACGGGCAGCGAGTCCGGCAGCGTCAGCAGCACGCCGATCGCCGTGACCAGCAGGGCGCCGACCGCCGCGCGAAGCCGCCCGAACCGGCCGACGAGCCTGCCCACGGTCGCCGAGGAGACCGAGCCCATCGCGTAGGAGAGGAAGACCAGCGAGGCGATCGCGGGCGAGAGGTCGAGCGGGTGACCGGTCAGCCGGAATCCGGCCGCGTTGTACATCGCCACGAACGCGCCCATCGCGAGCAGGGCGACCGCGTACTGCGCCAGCAGCACCGGTTTGGCGAGCGCCGAGCCCACCCCCGTGAGCGCCTTCTTCAGCGGGTTCCGCGCGGGCTCGCGGGGCGGCGCCGGAGGCAGGGCGAAGACGGTGATCATCGAGAAGATCAGGCCCACGACGGCGACGACGGTGAGCGCCCCGTGATAGCCGAGCGCGTCGGCGCTGAAGCCCGCGGAGAGCCTGCCCAGCATCCCGCCGACCGAGTTGCCCGCGATCATCGCGCCGACCGCGGCGGCCACGCCCGTCTTGCCGAGCTGTTCCACCAGGTAGGCGGCCGCGACGCCGGGGAAGCCCGCGATCGCGATGCCCTGCAGCGCGCGCAGCACCAGCAGTACCGAGTAGGTGGGTGCGACGGGAAGCAGCAATCCGAGCGCCGCGCTCGCGATCACCGAGGTCATGATGACCGGCCGCCGCCCGACGATCTCCGACAACGCCGCGATCGGCAGCACCGCGATCGCGAGCGCTCCCGTCGCGACGCTGACCGCGAGCGACGCACCGCCGGGATCGAGGTGGTACTGGGCCGCGAGCTGCGGCAGGACGGGTTGCGGCGCGTAGAGCAACGCGAACGAGGAAATTCCGGCGGCGGCGACGGCGACCTTGACGCGCCTGGTGTCGGTTCGGACGGGAACTAGCAGGTCAGCGGTCACGACATCGACGCTAAGCCGAGCTAACCAATACGTCTAATACAGCCATATGGGAGCATTCATACCGTGGTGGATGAATCGCGCGAGGAGGCCGTCGACCAGCGGCTCGCCACCGAACTGGCGCCGAATCTGGCCCTGCTGGCCACACTTCGTGAAACCGGCAACATCACCCGGGCGGCCCAGGCGCTGGGTGTGC
Organism: Amycolatopsis acididurans; assembly: GCF_012328925.1. Lineage (GTDB taxonomy): Bacteria > Actinomycetota > Actinomycetes > Mycobacteriales > Pseudonocardiaceae > Amycolatopsis_E > Amycolatopsis_E acididurans. Next base: position 51,414 of record NZ_JAAXLS010000043.1, on the reverse strand, counting down.
CGCAACCGACGGTCTCACGCCGGCTGGCCGCGCTCGCCGAGCAGTTGGGCGCGCCGCTGACCATGCCCGCCGGCCGCGGAATCCGGCTGACCAGGGCGGGCACCATGCTCGCCGAATCCGCGGCCCGGGCGCTCGCGGTCGTCGAGTCGGGCGCGCGGCAGGCACGGGAGGAGATCGAACCCGCCAGCGGGCACGTCGTGCTCGGGTTCCAGCACCTGCTCGGCAGGCAGTTGGTGCCCCGGCTGGTGCGCGAGTTCCGGGCGCGGCAGCCGGGAGTCCGGTTCACCCTGGTGCAGGGTTCGCGCCAGCACGTCGTGGACCGGCTCGCCGAAGGCGCGGCCGATCTCGCGCTGGTGGCGCCCATGCCCGCGGATCATCCCGAGCTGTCCGGACGGGCGCTGATCGCGGAGGAGCTGCTGCTGTGCGTCCCGGAAGGGCATCGGCTCGGACAGCGGCGGCGCGTCCGGTTCACCGAACTGGCCGACGAGGACTTCGTGATGCTCGAACACGGCTACGGCATGCGGCAGATCACCGACGACCTGTGCGCCGAAGCGGACTTCGAACCGCGGGTGGCGTTCGAAGGGCAGGAGTCGGACACCGTGCGCGGGCTCGTCGCCGCCGGGCTCGGGGTGGCGTTGCTACCGAAGTTCGGCCCGTCGCGGCCCGCGAACGTGGTGGAGATTCCGTTGTCGCCCAAGGTGACCCGGACGATCGGGCTGGTGTGGCCCGCCGCGGAGCGGTTCACGCCCGCGGTGCGCGCCTTCCGCGACCACGTGCTGGCTCAGGCGTAGGACGCCGCCAGCTCCACCAGCGTCCGTGCCGCGAACCCGGTCGCACCGGGCACCACGTCCGCGTACGCCGATTCGGCCCGCGCCGGACCGGCGATGTCCATGTGCGCCCACGGCACGTCGTCGACGAACTCGCGCAGGAACAGCGCCGCCGTGATGCCGCCGGGACCACCGGGGGCCTGCCGCACGTCGGCCAGTTCACCGTGGACCGCCTCGACGTGCTCCGCCAGCAGCGGCATCCGCCACCACGCCTCGCCTGCCCGCTCCCCCGCCGCCAGCACGCGCTTGGCCAGCTCGTCCTCGCTCGCGAACAGGCCGCCGATGCGGGTGCCGAGCGCGACCTTCATCGCACCGGTCAGCGTCGCCACGTCCACGACCGCGTCGGGACGGAAGCGCCGGATGCCGTAGACGAGCGCGTCGGCCAGGACCATGCGGCCCTCGGCGTCGGTGTTGCCGACCTCCGTGGTGATGCCGCCGTAGTGCCGCACGACGTCACCGGGCCGGTAGGAGCTGCCCGACACGTGGTTCTCCGCCGCCGGCACGAGCGCGGTGACCCGCACGTCCAGCCGCAGCGCCGCGATCGCGCGCAGCGCCGCGATGACCGCGCCACCGCCTGCCATGTCGGTGCGCATCAGGTGCATTCCGGCGGCGGGCTTGATCGACAGGCCGCCGGTGTCGAACGTGATGCCCTTGCCGACCAGCAGCAGGTGTTTCGTGGCCCCGCGTGGCCGGTAGGTCAGCTCGATCAGCCGCGGCGGGCTGGCCGAACCACCGCCCACGGCGAGCACCCCACCGAAGCCCTGTTCGGCGAGCCACTTCTCGTCGTATGCCGTGGCCCGCACCCCGGCGAGGCCCTCGGTGACGCGCAGCGCGGTGTCGGCGAGCCACTCCGGGTTCTTGATGTTCGAGGGCGTGTTGGCCAGATCGCGCGCCAGCGTGGCGGCCTCGGCGAGCTCGCGCACCCGGCGGAGCATCTCGTCGTAGGCGGGTACCGCGCGCTCGTGCGGGGTCAGCAGCCGCAACGTCCGCAGCGAACCGCGTTCGCCCTCCGCGCTGACCTTGTACCGGTAGCCGCCCAGCCAGGCGCCCATCGCCAGCTCGCCGACCTGTTCGCCGTTCACGTCGGGCCCCAGTTCGACCTGGACCGCCTTGACGGGCTTGTCCGCGTCCGCGCCGACCGCGCGCACGAGCGCCGCGCCCGCGGCACGCCAGTCCTTCGCGGCTCCGGCGCCGACGCCGACCAGCCAGCGCACCCCGCCGTCGGACACCTCGCGGACCTCACCGGTCTTGCCCGGATGGCGCAGCCCACCCACCTCGGCACCGTCGGAGTTCACCAGCACCGCTGTCGGCGCACCGCGCCGGCCGGTGTCGGCGACCTCGATATCGATCAAACGGCTGGGCAAGGACGGCAGAGGGAACCGCGCCATCGAGCAACATCTCCAGTGGGGACGGCGAAGGATCGGCCGAGCGTCCTCAGCCGATGTGGACAGGCCATACGGAAAACGTCAGCTGGTCGCCTCCTGCAATGCGACTCCCAGATCCTTGGCCTCCTCGGCCGACAGCTCGACGACGAGTCGCCCGCCACCCTCGAGCGGAACGCGCATCACGAGGCCCCGCCCCTCCTTCGTCACTTCGAGGGGACCATCTCCGGTCCGGGGCTTCATGGCCGCCATAGCGTGCTCCCTCCGTATCAACCGGCGCGCCCGGGTCGCGCTTGCTCAAGCCAACCGGGTGTCATGCGCCATTCTCCCTCATCAACATGGGCACGCGAACGCGGACCGATCTTTTCGTGTTTGCATAGGTGCTGGTATGCGGCTCGCAAGCCACCCATATACCAGGAGGAGACCAGTGAGCACCGAGGACGTCCTGCTGACCGCCGACGCCGACGGCGTACGGACGCTGACCATGAACCGCCCGAAGGCCTACAACTCGCTCACCACCGAGTTGAAGGAACGCCTGCTCACAGCGCTGCGCGATGCCGCGGAGACCGCTGACGTGCGGGCCGTCGTGCTGACCGGTGCCGGGAAGGCGTTCTGCGCGGGCCAGGACCTCAAGGAGCACGTCGGGCTCCTGCAGGCGGGCGACACCGCGCCGCTGCGCACCGTCGCCGAGCACTACAACCCGATCGTGCGCACCATCGTCGACATGCCCAAGCCGGTCGTCGCGGCGGTCAACGGCCCCGCGGCCGGTGCGGGCGCGGCCTTCGCCTACGCGTGCGATCTGCGGCTGGCCGCGGCGTCGTCGAACTTCCTGATGGCCTTCGCCAACGTCGGCCTCGGCCCCGACTCGGGCGCGGCGTGGACGCTGCAGCGGCTCGTCGGCTACGGGCGCGCGGCCGAGCTGATGCTGCTGGCCCGCACCGTCGACGCGCAGGAGGCGCTGCGGCTCGGCCTGGTCAGCGAGGTCGTGGTGGACGACGAACTGGCCGTCCGCGCGCACGCGATCGCGGCGAAACTCGCGGCGGGCCCGACCGTCGCCTACGCCAAGATCAAGGAGGTGCTCGGCGTCGGCGCGCGGGCGACGCTGGAGGACACGCTGGCGGCCGAGGAAGCCGCGCAGGCCGCACTCGGCGCGACCGCCGATCACCGCGAGGCGGTGGAGGCCTTCGTCGCCAAGCGCAAACCCGAGTTCCGGGGCAAGTGATGCCGGCAGGGACTCCCTCACCCGGTTGAGGGAGTCCCTGCCGAGCGGGTGGCGAGCAGCGCGGCCTGGGTCCTGCTCGTCACGCCGAGCTTCGCCAGCACGTTGCCGACGTGCACCTTCACGGTCCGCTCCGCCAGCCGCAGCTCGGCGGCGATGTCGCGGTTCGTCATGCCCTGGCCCAGCAGCGCCAGCACGTCCTGTTCGCGCGGGGTGAGGGTCGCGGCGGCCGACGCGGAGAGCACCGCCGCGGCCGCCGGGGTCATCGCGGTGATCCCGGCGGCCGCCGCGCGGACGGCCGCGACCAGCTCGTCTCCCGTCGAGTCCTTCAGCACGAAACCGGCCGCGCCCTCGGCCAGCGCCCGCCTGATCTCGCGCGGCCTGCCGATCGTGGTCAGCATCAGCACCTTCGGTTCGGGCCCGCGCCGCCGGATCCGCCGCAGCACCTCGATCCCGTCCAGACCCGGCAAGTAGAGATCGAGCAACACGACGTCGGCGACGGCGTCCGCGGCGAGCAGGTCCTCCCCGCTCGCGTACTGCGCGACCACGTCGATGTCGTCGCGCGCGCCGAGCACGAGTGCGAGCCCTTCGCGGACGAGCGCGTGATCGTCGCCGACGAGCACCCTGATCATGGCGGCACTCTACTGTCGGCACATGCGTCAACGTCTTGCCACGGCGGCGATCGTGACCGCGATCCTGATCGCGTCCGGTTCCTGGTCCCCGCAGCAGGGCCCGGCCGGCGCACTGCTCACGGCGGCGCAGGTTCTGCCGCTGCTGACGCGACGGCACCCCGGCCGGGCGCTCGTCGTGATCACGGGTGCCACGGTCGCGCATTTCGCGATCGAACCACGCAACCTGGTGTACGTCCCGATGCTCGTCGCGCTGTACGCCGTGCCCGGGATCTGGCTGGCCGCGCCGGCGACCGCCGCGCTCGCAATCGCCGTGTTCCCGGCGAAAGGACCGCTCGACGGCTCGCTGCTCGCGGTCGCCGTCTGCGTGATGGCCTGGTTGATGGGCGCCGAACGGCGGCGGCAGCTCGCCGATCGCACCGAACGCGCCGCGCGCAGCCTGCACGACACGCTGGCCCAGACCACGGCGGTGATGCTCGTGCAGGCCGAAACCCTGCGCGCGGTCGGCAACCTGTCCGACGCCGACCGTGAACGCCTCGACACCCTGGTGTCGGCGGGCCGCGGCGCGCTGACCCTCGTCCGCCGGACCCTGCGCGACCTCGAAGCCGGGGATGCGCCCCCGGACCTGGCCGCCGTCCTCGCCCAGCTGCGGACGGCGGGACTGGTGCTCGACGGCGATCCGGATCTGAGCGCACTCGGCGGGCGGGCGCGACCGGCCGCCGAGCGCGTGGTGGCCGAGGTCGCCACGAACGCCCTGCGTCACAACGGCCCCGGCGTCCGGCTGCGCTTCTCGGTCGAGGCCGGGCCCGCCGTCGTGGAGATCACCGCACGCAACGCCACCACGGCGACCGGCCGTACCGGCTTCGGTTTGACGAGTCTCGAGCAGGACGTGCGGGCATTGGGCGGCAGCCTGACCGCGGGGGCGCACGACGGCGAGTGGGTGGTCACCGCGCGCCTTCCGCGATCAGCTGTGACACGGTCAGGAACCGGTAGCCGCGCTGCGTGAGCTGGTCGATGATCGGGCCGAGCGCGTCGCGGGTCGCCTGCCGTCCCGCGTACATCGCGTGCAGCACCACGATCGAACCGGGACGCACGCGCCCGACCGTGTAGCTCACCGTCGCGGCCGCGCTGCGGTCCACGTCGGGGTCGGAATTCGGCTCGACGTCCCACATGATCGTCTTGCGCCCGTGATCGGCGAGGTAGTGCGGCAGCGCGAGCAGCTTCTTGCCGTTGGGCGGGCGGAACAGGATCTCACCGGCATAGCCGGTCACCCTGATCAGCTCGTCGGTCGATTCGACTTCGCGCGCGACCCGGCCCGTCGTCACCAGCACCATCCGTTCGTGCGAGTAGGTGTGGTTGCCGATCTCGTGCCCCGCTCGCGCGATCCGGCGGCCGAGACCGGGATTGGCGGCGAGGTCACGGCCGACGAGAAAGAACGTCGCGGGCACGTGCTCGGCGGCCAGCACGTCGAGCACGGCCTGGGTGCCCGCGGGATCGGGGCCGTCGTCGAAGGTCAGCGCGACGACCTTCTCCGTGGTCTCGACGCGGTCGACGAGTTCGCCGAAGAACTGGAACGTGCGCGAGTTGGCGACGCGGTAGAGGACGAACGCGCAGGTCAGGACCAGTACGAGCGAAACGATCACAGCGATCGCCCACCGGCGGGCACCGCGAGTCGCGAGTAGTCGGGGCATGCGGCGAACCCTGCCGTTCCCGGCCGCGGACCAGAAGCCGAGAAGGTACTAGCACCATCGGGCGATGGTCACCGCCCACGCTGGTGCGTCAAACGGCGCGGAAACAGCCCTCGATGTGATCGTCGACCATGCCGGTGGCCTGCATCATCGCGTAGCACGTGGTGGGCCCGACGAAGGCGAACCCGCGCTTCTTCAGCTCACGCGCCATCGCCTTCGACTCGGGCGTGATCGCGGGGACGTCGGACAGGGCCGCCGGGCGGGGACGCCCGCCGGACGGCTCGAACGACCACAGCAGCTCGTCCAAAGGCCGGTCCAGCTCCGCGATCGCCCGCGCGTTGGTGATCGCGGCCAGGATCTTCGCCCGGTTCCGCACGATGGAGGCGTCCGCCATCAGCCGTGCCACGTCGTCGTCGGTGAACTCGGCGACCTTCTCCGCCTCGAACCCGGCGAACGCCTTGCGGAAGCCCTCGCGCTTGCGCAGGATCGTCAGCCACGACAAACCGGACTGGAACGCCTCCAGCGACAGCCGTTCGTACAGCGCGTTCTGTCCGCGCAGCGGCACGCCCCATTCGGTGTCGTGGTAGACGGCGTAGTCGGGTGCGGAGTTGCCCCACGGGCAGCGGGCGACGCCGTCGGTGCCGAGCAGTTCGCTCATCACGCTCCCATCGAGTAGTTCTCGGCGAACTGGGCGAACCGGCGCAGCGACTGCCGCAGCCCCAGCGCGAAGGCCGGTTTGACGGCGGGCCAGCCCAGCTTGCCGACCGCGCCGAAGGGCAGGTCGAGGCTTTCCGACCAGACGAACGTGGATTCCTGCGGGCCCTTGGCGTGCACGTGGAACGCACCGCTGCCGCGCACCAGCTTGCCCAGATGACGCACCGTGCAGCGCACCGGCGGCTCCCACGCGGTGATCTCCATCGTGTCCGTGAAACCGACACCGCGCAGGCCGGTGAACGCCGCGATCCGCGAGCCGACGCTGCGGCCGTCGCCGGAGACCACGTGCACCTCGGTGCCGATCATCCATTCGTGCTGGCGGGGCCAGTCGGTGAGCGCGAGCCACGTCGTGCCCGCCGGCGCGCGCACGTCGACCGAGAAGACCAGATCCGTCATCGAGACTTCTCTCGTTCCGCTTCCAGCTCCGTGAGTCGTGCACGCAACGTGTCGATCTCGTCGCCGAGACGGCGCACCACCCAGTCCACTTCGGACATCTTGTAACCACGCAGCACCAATTGGAACTTCACCGACTGCACATCCTCGCCGGTGATGTCGCGCACGGGCAGTCTGGTCGGTGAACTGCCCGGCGGCAACGGCGCCAGTTCCTCACCGCGACCGAACACGACGGCGGCGAGCAGGAACACCACCGCCGCCACGAGCAGCATGACTACGAGGTAGATCAGCGCGGTCGTCACCTGCTCCAATCTAGTGTGACGTGCTCGTCCGGATGGAGCAGGTCCGGCACCGGGGGTGGCGTTTCGTGCCAGACTGGGAGCGACAGTCTGGAGGAGTCTTGTTACACCTGCTGATCCGGCTGGTGCTGGCACCGCTGGCGCGCCTGGTCTACCGGCCGGAAGTTCACGGAGCGGACAACGTGCCCCTGACCGGGCCGGTGATCATCGCGGCGAACCACCGTGCCGCGGTGGACACCTTCGTGATCCCGATCGTCACGCCGCGCCCGGTCTCCTTCCTCGGGAAGGCCGAATACTTCACCGGCAGATCACCCAAGGCCCGGCTGATCGCGGGATTCCTGCGGGCACTGCACTACGTGCCGGTCGAACGGGGCAACGCGATGGCCGGAATGGCCGCGCTCGAGGCGGCGCGCAAGGTGCTGGAGCAGGGCGGCGCGTTCGGCATCTACCCCGAGGGCACCCGCTCGCTCGACGGGCGCCTGCACCGAGGGCACACCGGCGTCGGCGCGCTCGCGCTCGCCACCCGGGCGAAGGTGGTGCCGGTCGCGCTGTCCGGTACCGAGAAGATGCTGCCGATCGGCAAGAAGCTGCCCAGGCCGGCGAAGGTGACGGTGCGCTTCGGCGAGCCGCTGGACTTCACCCGCTACGAGGGCATGGAGACCTCGCCCGCGATCCGCCGCGCCGTGACGGACGAGATCATGTACGCGATCCTGGAACTCTCCGGCGCCGAGTACGTCGACCGCTACCACAAACGCCCCGGCGAAGCGGCTTAGAGATTACGAAGACTCGGCTTGCGTAGCGGTGCGGGTGGCGGTGCCAGCCGCCGCCCGCACAGCAAGCGGCTCCGCCGCTTATTACCGCAACTCAAACCCACTTCGGGGCGGTCGGCGGCTCGTAGGCGGCGAACGCGTCGAGCAGGGCCGACGGGTCCTCGTCGACGAACAGCAGGTCGCGGTGCTCCTGCTTGAGGAAGCCTTCGGTGACCATGTGGTCCACGAACTCGTGCAGCGGCCGGTAGTAGCCGGCGACGTCGACCAGGCCCAGCGGTTTGCGGTGCAGGCCCAGCTGCGCCCAGGTCCAGATCTCGGCCAGTTCCTCCAGCGTGCCCGCGCCGCCGGGCAGCGCGAGGAAGCCGTCGGACAGCTCGGCCATCTTGGCCTTGCGTTCGTGCATGTCGGCGGTCACGTGCAGCTCGGTGAGGTTCGCGTGCGCGATCTCCACCCGCTTGAGGTGCTGCGGGATCACGCCGATGACCTCACCGCCCCCGGCGAGCGCGCCGTCCGCGACGGCGCCCATCAGCCCGACGCTCGCGCCGCCGTACACCAATCCGATCCCGCGCCCGGCGAGCAGCTTGCCCAGCGCGGTCGCACGTTCGGCGTACACCGGGTCCTTGCCGGTCGACGATCCACAGAAAACACAGATCCGGCGCATCTAGTGCGTGTCCTCCCATGCCTTGTACGACTCCTGCACCATGTGCACGGCGTCGTCGACGTCGTCGGTCACGTGCAGCAGGGCGAGGTCCTTTTCGCCGATCTTGCCCTCGGCGAACACCGAACTCTTGACCCAGTCGTACAGCCCGCCCCAATAGGACCGTCCGAAAAGGACGACGGGGAACTTCGTGACCTTCTTGGTCTGGACCAGAGTCAGTGCCTCGAACAACTCGTCCAGTGTGCCGAAGCCGCCTGGCAGGCAGATGAACGCCTGCGCGTACTTGATGAACATCGTCTTGCGGGTGAAGAAATACCGGAAGTTCACCCCGAGATCGACCCACGGGTTGAGGCCCTGCTCGAAGGGAAGCTCGATGCCGAGCCCCACCGACAGCCCGCCCGCTTCCGACGCGCCGCGGTTGACCGCCTCCATCGAACCGGGCCCGCCGCCGGTGATCACCGCGAAGCCGGCCTCGGCCAGGCCCGCCCCGATGCGGCGGCCGAGTTCGTACTCGGGATGGTCGCGTGGCGTGCGCGCGGAGCCGAAGACGGTGACCGCGCGGGGCACCTCGGCCAGCGCCCCGAACCCTTCGACGAACTCGGCCTGAATGCGCAGCACGCGCCACGGATCGGTGTGCACCCAGTCGCTGGGCCCGCGCGAATCCAGCAGGCGCTGGTCGGTGGTGCTGTCCTCGACCCGCCTGCCCCGCCGCAGCACGACGGGCCCCCGGTGCTTCTCGCGCGGGTGCTCCGGGTACTCGGCGGCTTCGTCGGTTTCGTCCATCGTCACCTCACCGAGGTTACCGACAGCGCGAACAGGTTTCTCGCCGCGTCGCCGAGGCTGTCCTCAGGCGAGAAACTCCCGCAGGATCCCCGCCACCTGCCGGATCTCCGCGGTCTTGACATGTTCCTCGCGGGTGTGCGCCAGCGTCGGGTCCCCGGGGCCGAAGTTCACCGCCGGCATGCCCAGCGCGGCGAAGCGCGCCACGTCCGTCCAGCCGAGTTTCGCCGCGGCCTTGCCGCCGGCGGCGCGCACCAGTTCCGCCGCGGCCGGCTCGGACAGGCCGGGCAGCGCTCCGGGCGAAGAGTCCACAACGGACAGTTCGAAACCGTCGAATACCTCGCGCACATGCTTTTCCGCCTGCTCCGGCGTGCGGTCCGGGGCGAAGCGGAAGTTCACGGTCAGCACCGCCTCGTCGGGCACGACGTTGCCGGCGACACCGCCCGAGACCCGCACCGCCTGCAGGCCTTCGCGATAGGTCAGCCCGTCGATGTCCACATCGCGCGGTTCGTACTCGGCCAGCCGCCGCATCGGCTCGGCCAGCGCGTGGATCGCGTTGACGCCCATCCAGGCCCGCGCGGTGTGCGCGCGGCGGCCCGCGAACCGCAACTCGACCCGCATCGTGCCCTGGCAGCCTGCCTCGATCACCGCGTTCGACGGCTCGCCGACGATCGCCAGGTCCGCGCGCAGCCATTCCGGCCGCTCGCGCTCGATCCGGCCGAGCCCGTTGCGCACGGCCTCGACCTCCTCGCAGTCGTAGAAGACGAACGTGATGTCGTGCCGCGGCTCGGGCAGCGTGGCGGCCAGGTGCAGGAACACCGCGTCGCCGCCCTTCATGTCCACTGTGCCCAGTCCGTGCAGTACGCCGTCCTCGCGGCGAACCGGCAGGTTCTGGTTGACCGGCACCGTGTCGAGGTGCCCGGCGAGGATCACCCGCGACGGCCGTCCGAGGTTGGTGCGCGCCAGCACGGCGTCCCCGTCGCGCACGACCTCGAGATGCCCGAGCCCCGCCAGCGCCGCCTGCACCGCGTCGGCGATCGCCGCCTCTTCGCCCGATACGCTCTGGATGTCCACGAGCGCGCAGGTCAGGTCCACGGGATCGGCTGCCAGGTCAAGGTGCTCCATACCTGGAGCGTACGGTGACACTCGTGCGCATGCGGAAGACGCTTGGAGTCCTGGCCCTCGCGCTCGTGCTGGCGGGCTGTGGCAACGAGGCAGGCCCGACCCCGCAGGGCGGCGGCCCGCAGCAGGCGGACACTCCGGAGGCGCTCGCGACGAAACTGCGGGTGTACACCACCGACCAGTGCTTCCTCACGCCGGACACCCAGCTGCCCAAGGGCTGCCAGAAGTACGTGACCGAACTGGCGAGCACGGTCGGCATGGTGCGCGCGCAGGCCGGTTCGAAGCACCCCAACCTGATCCCGCTCGCAGATGCGCTGGACAAGCACGTCGGCGAGTACCGGGACGCGCACTGCGATTCCGTCGCCACGCCCGGTAACCCCTGCTCGCAGACGCTGACCGAGATCGCGAACACGCTGCGCGACATCAAGCAGATCGTGGACACCCAGCTCGCCACCGGCTGATCCGGGCTCGGTTACGGTAGTTGCGTGAGTGAAGCGACCCCGAACCCAGAGACCACCGGCGCGTACGGCGTCGGGCTGGCCACTGTGACCGACGACGGCACCGTGCTGGACACCTGGTTCCCGCACCCGAAGCTGGCCGATGCGGGCACCGCAGGCACCGAGCGGCTGTCCAGGGAACAGGCCGTCGAGGCGCTGGGCGAGGCCGCGGCCGGGCTGCTCGGCCCCGACACCGACCGGGGAGTCGAGGTCGTCGCCGTGCGCACCACGATCGGCCGTCTCGCCGAGGCACCGGCCGACGCGCACGACGTGTACCTGCGCCTGCACCTGCTCTCGCACCGGCTCGTGCAGCCGCACGGGCAGAGCCTGGACGGGATCTTCGGCCTGCTGTCCAACGTCGTCTGGACCAGCCACGGGCCCTGCCCGGTCGAGGGCTTCGAGGCGACCCGGCTGCGGCTGCGGCTGCGGGCGCGCGGGCACGTCACCGTCTACAGCGTCGACAAGTTCCCGCGCATGGTCGACTACGTGACGCCGACCGGGGTGCGCATCGGCGACGCCGACCGGGTACGCCTCGGGGCGCACCTGGCCAGTGGCACCACCGTGATGCACGAGGGGTTCGTCAACTTCAACGCCGGCACGCTCGGCGCCTCGATGGTCGAGGGCCGTATCTCCGCGGGTGTCGTGGTCGGTGACGGCACCGACGTCGGCGGCGGCGCGTCGATCATGGGCACCCTCTCCGGCGGCGGCAAGGAAGTCATCTCGCTCGGCGAACGCTGCTTGATCGGCGCGAACGGCGGCGTCGGCATCTCGCTGGGCGACGATTCCGTCGTGGAGGCGGGGCTGTATGTCACCGCGGGCACGAAGGTGATCGTCGAGGGCCGCTCGCTGAAGGCCCGCGAGCTGTCGGGCATCTCGAACGCGCTGTTCCGCCGCAACTCCGCGACGGGCTCGGTCGAGGTCGTGGCCCGCGAGGGCGCCACGGTCGAGCTCAACGCCGCCCTGCACGCCAACGACTAGCCCTGCCGGGCCGGCCGGATGGTGATCTCGCCGATCTCGACGTCCTCCGGCTGCTCGATGGCGAAGGCGATGGCGCGCGCCACGGCGCCGGGATCGATGCCCAGCGCCGCCATCGTCTGCTGCGCCTGCTCGCGCTGCCCGGGATCGCCGATGTAGTCGACGAGTTCGGTGCGGACGTATCCCGGCGAGATCGAGGTCGTGCGCAGCACGCCGTCGGTGGACTCCTGGCGCAGCGCCTCGAGCAGTGTGCGGACGGCGTTCTTGGTGCCCGCGTAGACCGCCTGCGTCGGCACGATCTTCAGCCCGGACGTCGAGACGGTGGTCACGAAGTGCCCGTGGCCCTGCTCGCGGAACACCGGCAGGGCCGCGGCGATGCCGTGCAGCACACCGCGCAGGTTGACGTCGATCATCGCGTCCCAGTCGTCGACGTCGAGGGCGGCCATCGGCGCCGTGCGGGCGACTCCGGCGTTGCCCACCAGCACATCGAGGCGCCCGAACCGGTCCACGGCCAGCGCCACCAGCCGTTCGAGATCCGACCGCCTGGTCACGTCGACCTCCAGCATCTCCGCGCGGCCGCCGCCGGCCTGGATGCTCGCCACGAGCGAGCCGAGCCGATCGGTGCGCCGGGCGCCCAGCACGACGGCGGCGCCGCGGCCCGCCAGCTCCCGCGCGGTCGCCGCGCCGATACCGCTGCTGGCTCCGGTGATGGCGACGACCTTGCTGTCCAATCCGCTCATCGGAATGTCTCCTGCCCTAAGCTGACAACTGTCCGGTTACCGGTTCCGACAGTACCGGACAGTTGTCCGCTTAGTCCGGCGGGGAAGGAGTCGTGCCATGCCGCGGTCGGACGCGATCGCCAACCGTGACCGCATCGTCGAGATCGCGCGGGCCGAGCTGAGCAAGTCCAACGGCGCCGTCGCGGAGCTGAAACTGCACGCGATCGCCAAGGCGGCCGGCGTCGGACAGGGGACGCTGTACCGGCACTTCCCGACGCGCGAGCACCTGCTGGCCGAGGTCTACCGGCACGAGCTGACCCAGCTCGTCGACGCCGTCGCGCCACTACTGGCGGACCACACCCCGATTCGGGCGCTGACCGGATGGCTGGCGCGGCTGGTCGAGTACGCGCGGGTCAAACGCGGTGTCATGGCGGCGATCGAGGCGTCGGTGTGGCACGACCTCTACTCCGACCACCATCACCGGCTGGACGAAGCGCTCGAGACGTTGCTCGACAAGGGAAAAGCCGCCGGCCAGGTGCGCGAGGACGTCGACGCCGCCGACGTGATCCTGTTGCTGGGCGCGTTGTCGCGGATCCCGGAATCCGAGTGGGACAAGCGCGTGCACACGATCGTCGCGGTCATTGTGGACGGTCTGCACCCCCGCTGAGCCCTACGCCACATAGCCGTCCGGACGGATCGCGAACTCGTCACCGTCGGACGCGCCGTACGCGGTGAACGCGTGTCCGGCGGCGTCGGTCACGTACGGCCCGGGCGCGGACCGGCCAGGGCGGAGCACCGCGTACGCGTGCGGTTCGGCCGGTGCGGGTTCGCCGAACACGAGCCGCGTGGCGTGCGGCCCGCGGAACAGGTCGAACAGCCGCATTTCCTTGCCACTCTCGTCGATCACCGGCGCGTCCGGTGCACGGTCGCCCGGCACCAGGAAGCCGTCCGTGGTCCGGTAGGTGATGTTCAGCTGATGGAATTCCTCGCCGCGCTTGAACGCGTCCTGGTCGCCGTCGGTGTACTTGCGCAGCAGGCCGGTGCTCAGCCCCAGCACCGCCGCCGCGACGCCGCGCCGCTCGGTCTCGTAGCTGTCGAGCAGTTCGGGTGACCCGTCGGCGAGCTTCCAGCCCAGGTTGTAGGCGTCCTGCACACCGGTGTTGAGCCCCTGCCCGCCGGTCGGCGGGTGCACGTGCGCGGCGTCGCCCGCCAGGAAGACCCGCCCGTCGCGGAACCGCTTCGCGAGCCGCACGTTCGGCCGCCAGATCGTGCTCCACGCCAGGCGGGTCAGCCGGACGTCGGCGCCCACCGCGGCCAGCGCGTCACGCAGCGAGTCCAGCGAGGGCTCGGCGTCGCTTCGGGGCAGGGCGAACTGGAACAGATCCGTGCCCGGCAGCGGGCTCAGCACGACGCCGGTCATCGGGTCGGTCTCCTTGGCGAACCGGTACGCGTGGCCCGCATCGAGTTCGGCCGCGACGTCGCCGAGACACATCCGGATCGACTCGTCGGTCGTGCCCTCGAACTCGATGCCGAGGGTCTTGCGCACGAAACTCGCACCGCCGTCCGCGCCCACCAGGTAGTCGGCGCGCACGACCTCGCCGGTCGCGAGCGTCGCCGTCACCCCGTCGGCGTCCTGCGTGAAGCCGGTCAGCCCGCTGGCCGGTTCCACCCGGACCCCGAACTCCGCGAGCCGGTCCCGCAGGATCCCCTCGGTCTGCGACTGGCCCAGCATGTGCGGGTTCGGATACGGCACGTCCGGGCTCGCCTCGCGCGGCTCGCTGATCCGCCGCTCCATGGCGAACTTCCCGTCGAGGTAGACGTGCACGGGCGCGGGCGGCGCCCCGGCGGCCAGTACGGCATCGAGCACGCCGAGGTCGTCGAACACCTCCAGCGTGCGCGGCTGCAGCCCGTCCCCTCGCGAACCGGCGAAGTACTCGGTCGCTTTGTCGACCACGCGCACGTCGACACCTCGCCGCGCGAGATCGATGCCCAGTGTCAGCCCGGTCGGTCCGGCTCCCCCTATCAGCACCCTCATTGCTGAATCTCCATTCACTGAATTCTGATTCATGTTGCCTGTTGCTAGCGTTCCCCGTCAAGGAGGTGCCGTGAATCGCAAGGAGAAGGCGGCCGAGACCGAGGCCGCGTTGAAGGACGCGGCCAAGCGGTTGTTCGCGACCCGCGGCTACCTGAGCACGAAGATCACCGACATCACCAAGGAGGCCGGCCGCGCGGCGGGCTCCTTCTACAACCACTTCGACGGCAAGGAAGAACTGCTACGGGCCCTGCTCGCCGACATCGACACCGCCGGCGACGAACGGGCGGCGAGCGAGGAACACAATCCGGACTTCTCGGATCCGGCGGCCGTGCGCTTCCACGTGCGCGCGTACTGGAAGGTCTACCGCGAGCACGAGGCGACGATGCGAGCACTGCGGCAGGCGGCGCTGGTCAACGAGGACTTCGCGCGGGCGCTCGACGCGTACTCGGCGCGGCAGGCGGCCGAGATCGTGAACCACCTCGACCACGTGGCGACACTGCCCGCCCGGCCCGAGATCAGCATGGCCATGATGTGGACGCTGATCGACGGATACGCCCAGGCGCGCCACGACGACCTCTCCGACGAAGAGATCATCGAGGCGCTGACCAGGTTCGTCTACCGCGGCCTCAACGGCAGCGACTACTGAAGCCGCTCCGCGGCGGCCTCGACCCGTTCGTCGGTCGCGGTGAGCGCGACGCGGACGTGCTGCCCGCCCTTCGGGCCGTAGAACGTGCCCGGCGCGACGAGGATGCCGCGCTCGGCGAGCCAGGCGAGGGTCTGCCAGGCGTCCTCACCCCTGCTCGCCCACAGATACAACCCGGCTTCCGAGTAGTCGATCCGGAAACCGTTGTGGTGCAAGGCTTTCTGCAGGACCGTGCGGCGCCGTTCGTAGCGCTCCCGCTGCACGGCGAGTGCCTCGTCGTCGGCCAGCGCGGCGGTCATCGCCTCCTGCACCGGGCGCGGCACGATCATCCCGGCGTGCTTGCGCACCGCGAGCAGTTCCGCGACGAGCCGAGGGTCGCCGGTCACGAAACCGGCGCGGTAGCTGGCCAGGTTCGCCGACTTGGACAGCGAGTGCACCGCCAGCAGGCCCTGCGTGCTGCCGCCGCACACGGACGGATGCAGGATCGACAGTGGCTCGGCCTCCCAGCCGAGCGCCAGGTAGCACTCGTCGGAGACCACGATCACGTCGCGCGCACGCGCCCATTCGACGACCTTGCGCAGGTGGTCGACGCCGAGTACACGGCCGGTCGGGTTCGACGGGGAGTTCAGCCAGATCATCGCGGGCCGCTGCGGGCCGAGCGCGAAGAGGCTGTCGGCGCGCAGCACGGAGGCACCGGCCAGCAGCGCGCCGACCTCGTAGGTCGGGTACGCGAGCTCCGGGATCACCACCGTGTCGCCGGGACCGAGGCCGAGCAGCCTCGGCAGCCAGGCCACCATCTCCTTGGACCCGATGGTGGGCAGCACGGCGTCGGGCTCGATGCCCTCGATGCCGTGCCTGCGGCGCAGCGCCTCGACGGCCGCGGCACGCAGCTCGGGCGTGCCGTGCGTCGCGGGGTACCCGGGAATGTCCGAAACCGAGGCCAAAGCCGCACGGATCGGTTCGGGCACCGGATCGACGGGCGTGCCGACCGACAGGTCGACCGCACCGCCGGGGTGCGCGTGCGCGGTGGCTTTGACCTCGGCGAGGGAGTCCCAGGGAAAATCCGGGAGCGCGGTGCTACCGGACCTCATTCGCCCTGCGGGGGCAGGTCCTTGATCCACTGCGGGTCGTCGCTGGTCTTGCCGACCTTGGACGCACCGCCGGGGGACCCGAGCTTGTCGAAGAAGTCCACGTTGGCCTTGGTGTAGGCGGACCAATCGTCGGGGACGTCATCCTCGTAGTAGATAGCTTCCACCGGGCACACCGGCTCGCAGGCACCACAGTCCACGCACTCGTCGGGGTGGATGTAGAGCATCCGGTCGCCCTCGTAGATGCAGTCGACTGGGCACTCGTCGATGCACGCCTTGTCGAGCACGTCGACGCAGGGCTCGGCGATCACGTAGGTCACTGCGTTCTCCTGCTGTGTTAATGAGATCCAGCTACGACTTCGGACATTACGCGGCCTTACGAGTCCAATCCTAGGTAAGGGCACCCTTATACCGGTCTCCTCGGGGAGGATGGCCTTCGTGGACGCTTCCGAAACCCTGGAACTTCGCTGCGCGGACGCCTGGCGGGCGGTGACCGAGGACAAGATCGGCGACTGGCGACTGCGGGCGGCCGGGGGTTTCACCGGGCGCGCGAACAGCGCGCTGGCGGTCGGCGATCCCGGCATGCCGGTCCCCCAGGCACTGGACCGCGTCCGCGAATTCGCCCGTGACCAGGGCATTCCCCCGGTCGTGCACACCATCGTGGACAGCGCGGCCGAACGCGCGGTGGCCGCGGCGGGCTGGGTGCCCGACACCGGTCACGCCGCCGGGCACCTGGTGTCGGTACTCCTCGGCCCGCTCGGTGACGGGCCCTGCGACGGTGCGGAGGTTCTGTCCCGCCCCACGTCCGCATGGTGGGAACTGACCGCGGGCACCACCGAGCCGGGGCCCGCGCGGCGGCACGTGCTTACCACCGGGGAGATCGGCTATGGAGTGGCACAAATCACCGGCGGCGCGGTGCGGGCGGCGATGACCGGCGACCTGCTCCACATCTCGCGGCTCGCCGTCCGGCCCGGGCACCGCAGGCGCGGGCTCGCGAAGGCGTTGATGGCGGCCTGCGGACCATGGGCCGCCGCCCGTGGCGCGACCCGGTGCGTGCTGCAGGTCGCGGTGGACAACGCGCCGGCGCTGGCCCTGTACGAGGCACTCGGCTTCGGTGAGCACCATCGGTATCGGTACTGGGTTCCGGCGTGCGAGGATCGCTCCCTGTGAAGGTTGTCGTAGTTGTCGGCGGGGTGGGCGGCGCCCGCTTCCTGCTCGGCGTGAAGGCCGCTCTCGGGCTCCCCCCGATCGGCGAGGGCTCCTCTCCGCACGAGATCACCGCGGTGGTCAACACCGGCGACGACGTGTGGATGCACGGCCTGCGGATCGCCCCGGACCTGGACACGTGCATGTACACCCTCGGCGGCGGGATCGACACCGAACGCGGCTGGGGGCACAAGGGCGAGACGTGGGTGGTCAAGGAGGAACTGGCCGCCTACGACGCCGAGCCCAGCTGGTTCGGCCTCGGCGACAAGGACATCGCGACCCACCTCATCCGCAGCCAGATGCTGCGCGCCGGGTATCCGCTCTCGGCGGTGACCGAGGCGCTGTGCGCGCGGTGGAAGCCGGGCGTGAAGCTGCTGCCGATGACCGACGACCGCGTCGAGACCCACGTCGTGGTGGACGATCCGGACAACCCGGAACAGCGCAAGGCGCTGCATTTCCAGGAGTGGTGGGTGCGTTACCGCGCCTCGCTGCCCGCGCATTCGATCGTCCCGGTCGGTGCCGAGGAGGCCACACCCGCGCCGGGTGTGCTGGACGCGATCGCCGAGGCCGACGCGGTGTTGTTCGCACCGTCCAATCCGGTCGTGTCGGTGGGCACCGTGCTGTCCGTGCCCGGTGTCCGCGAGGCGCTGCGCAAGACGGCGGCCGGCGTCGTCGGCGTCTCCCCGATCATCGGCGGCAAGCCGGTACGCGGCATGGCCGACGAGTGCCTGACCGCGATCGGCGTGGAGACCTCCGCCGAAGCCGTCGGCGTGCACTACGGGTCGCGGCAGACCTCCGACACGGGCCTGCTGGACGGGTGGCTGGTCGCGCCCGGCGAGACGGTGCACGTGCCTGGCGTCGCGGTGCGCGCGGTGCCGCTGCTGATGTCCGATGTGGACGCGACCGCGGCGATGGCGCGCGCCGCGCTGGAACTGTCCGGAGTGGAGCTTGACTGAGTCCGAACACTGGGCCGAGAAGCTGGAGATCCTGCCGGTCGAGGGCCTGCCGGAGTTCCGCCCCGGCGACGACCTGACCGGCGCGATCGCCGCGGCGGCGCGCTGGCTGCGCTCCGGCGACGTCGTCGTGGTGACCAGCAAGGTCGTGTCGAAGATCGAGGGCAGGCTGATGCGCGTGCCCACCGATCCCGAGGAACGCGACGCGGCGCGGCGCAAACTGGTCGAGCAAGAGGCCGTGCGCGTGCTCGCCCGGTTCAACCGGACGCTGATCACGCAGAACCGGATCGGCATCGTGCAGGCGGCCTCGGGGGTCGACGGGTCGAACGTGGAAGGCAACGAGATCGCGTTGCTGCCCACCGATCCGGACGCGTCCGCGCTCGCGCTGCGCAACGGGCTGCGGGAACGGCTCGGGGTCGAGGTCGCCGTGGTCATCACCGACACGATGGGCCGCGCGTGGCGGGTCGGTCAGACCGACGCGGCGATCGGGTCCTCCGGGCTGAAGGTGCTGCACTCCTACGAGGGCGCGGTCGACAAGCAGGGCAACGAACTGCTCGTCACCGAGATCGCGGTCGCGGACGAGATCGCCGCCGCGGCGGACCTTGTCAAGGGCAAGCTGCGCGCCACCCCGGTCGCCGTCGTCCGCGGGATGTCCCTTGTGGACGACGGCTCGACGGCGCGGAACCTGGTGCGCCCGGTCGAGGAGGACCTGTTCCGCCTCGGCGCCAACGAGGCGATCGCGCAGGGTCGCCGGGAGGCGGTGCCGGCACGGCGTTCGGTGCGCTCGTTCAGCGACGAGCCGGTGGACCCGGCGGCGCTGCGCCGCGCCGTGGGGTCCGCGCTGACCGCGCCCGCGCCGCATCACACGCATCCGGTGCGGTTCGTCTGGCTGCGCGATCACGGCCTGCGCACGAAACTGCTGGAGGCGATGCGTGAGGCATGGCGCGCGGACCTGCGGGGCGACGAGTTCACCGGCGAGCAGATCGCGAAACGCGTCAGCCGTGGCGACATCCTGTTCACCGCGCCCGAGGTGGTGCTGCCGTTCCTGGTGCCCGACGGCGCGCACACCTATCCCGACGAGCGCCGCAACGACTGTGAGCGCACGATGTTCACGGTGGCCGGTGGCGCGGCGGTGCAGGGCCTGCTGGTCGCGCTCGCCGCCGAAGAACTCGGGTCGTGCTGGATCGGTTCGACGATCTTCGCGGCCGATCCGGTGCGCGAGGTGCTGGGGCTGGACGCTTCGTGGCAGCCGCTGGGCGCCGTGGCGATCGGGCATCCGGCCGTCGCGCCGGGTCCGCGTGGCGAACCGTTCGGGGAAGGACTGGTGGAACTGTGAGCCTGCGTCTGGACGCTCTGTCCGTTTTGGACAAATGGCGGCCCGCCATGGCCTCGCAGGAGTCGCTGCGGCAGGCGTTTCTCGGTTTCCTGGCCGCGCGGGAGGACTCGTGTGCGCGGTCGTGCGAGGCCGGGCATCTCACCGCGTCGGCCGTCGTGCTGGACGCGGACGCTTCGCATGTGCTGCTGACGCTGCACCCGCGCGTCGGCCGGTGGCTGCAGCTGGGCGGGCACTGCGAACCGTCGGACGAATCGCTGGCCGAGGCCGCCCTGCGGGAGGCGACGGAGGAATCCGGGATCGAGGGCCTGTGGATCGAGCCGGAGCCGGTGCACCTGGACGTGCACCCCATCACGTGCTCGCTGGGTGTGCCGACGCGCCATTTCGACGTGCGGTTCACGGTGCGGGCGCCGCGCGGCGCGCAGCCGGTGCGCAGCGACGAGTCGGATGATCTGCGGTGGTGGCCGGTCAACGCGATGCCGCCGGGTTCGGAGGAGTTGACCGAGCTGGTGGCGGCGGCGCTGTGATCGTGCGCGTGGATGCCGGTTCGTCCGTGCCGCCGTTCGAGCAGGTGCGGTCGTCGCTGGCGCGGCAGATCAACGACGGCACGCTCGCGGTGGGCACGAAGCTGCCGACGGTGCGCCAGCTCGCGGCGGACGTGGGTATCGCCCCGAACACGATCGCCCGCGCCTACCGGGAGCTGGAGGAAGCGGGTTTGATCGAAACCCGTGGCCGGGCGGGCAGTTTCGTCGGCTCCTCCGGCGACGAAAGCCTCAACCGCGCCCGGGACGCCGCGGTGACCTACGCCGAAACCTGCCGTGCCCTCGGCCTCTCCCCCACCGAGTCCCTCCGCATCGCGAAGGCAGCCCTCGACCGCAAGCCGTGAGGCGTGCTCACATCGCCCGGTAGTCCCGCACGGGATACCGGGGGCCGAAACGAGGCCGTGAGAAGCCCGCTGCCTCCAGGTACCGCACCGCGCGCTGGCGCTGCGGCGCGTACGGCGCCAGCACCTGCGCCAGGCCCTCGTCGTCCAGCGGCTCCCCGAGCAGGGCGTAGCCGACGACCGTCGGGATGTGGAAGTCGCCGAAGCTGACCGCGTCCGCGTCGCCCCACGCGCGTTGCGCCACTTCGGCCGCGGTCCACACGCCGATACCGGGCACCTTCCGCAGCCAGGCCCGGCCTTCCGCGCCACCGAGTTCGGCCGCGCGTTCCAGCCGGTGCGCCACCTGCGCGGCGAAGACCAGCGTGCGGCGCCGTGTGTGGTCCACTCCGGCCCGATGCCACTTCCAGTCCACGATGGACATGATCGCCCGGGGTGTCGGCGGCACGCGCATTCCGGACGGCGCCGGCCCGGGCGCGGTCTCGCCGTACCACCGGCACAGTTCGCGCCACGACCGCCGCGCCTCGATACCGGTCACCTTCTGTTCCAGCACCGCCGGGATCAGCGCGTCCCACACGCGCCCGCTCGCGCCGAACCGCAGCCCCGGCATCTGCCTGCGCGCGTCGGCCACCTGATCGTGGTGCGCGACGAACCCGGTGTCGTCGTCGTTCGCGCCGAGCAGCGCGGGCACACCGTCGAGCATCCGCTCCGCACCCGGGCCCCATGCCTGCGCCTCGATGTCACCGTCGCCGAACCGCCGCAGCGCGATCGTGCCCGGCCCGTCCGCGGTGTTGCCGCCGAGCCAGAACACACCCGTGTCCTGGACCCGGAAGCACGGATCACCCTTGCCCCGGCGAAGCGGCGCGAGCACGCCGCCGAGGTCCAAAGTGAACGGTGGGCGGTACAACATCTAAGCGTCGCTGGAGAAACGAATCGAACCGTCGGGCAGGCTCACCTTCGGCCAGACCCGGGCACCTGCCAGCAACTCGCAGCCGGCACCGACGATCGCGCCGTCGCCGACCACGACGTCACGCACGATCGCGCCCTTGCCGAGACGGGCACCGGCGCCGAGCACCGAGTTCTCCACGACCGCGTCCTCGGCGACGACGACCCCGTCGAACAGCACCGACCCGGCGATCCGCGCGCCCGCCGCGATCTCCGAACCCGCGCCGATCGTCGCGCCGCCGGTCACCTCGGCGCCCGGCATCACCTGCGCGCCGTCGAGCACGAGAGCGTCCCCGACCTGCCCGGGCAGCGCCGAGGTCGGTGCGAGGCCACGCACCAGATCCGCCGAACCGCGCACGAACGCCTCCGGCGTGCCGACGTCGAGCCAGTACGAGGCGTCGACGAAACCGTGCACGTGCGCGCCGTCGGCGAGCAGGCCGGGGAAGGTCTCGCGCTCGACCGACACGCGGCGGCCGGCCGGAATGCCTTCCACGACCGAGCGCTTGAACACGTAGCAGCCCGCGTTGATCTGGTCCGTCGGCGGGTTCGGCGTCTTCTCCAGGAACGCGGTGACCCGGCCGGTCTCGTCCGTGGGCACGGAACCGAAGCGGCTCGGGTCCTCGACACGTTGCAGGTGAAGCGTCACATCGGCACCGGTGTCGCGATGGGTGCCGATGAGGGCGCCGAGGTCCGCGCCGGAAAGGATGTCGCCGTTGAAGATCACCGCGTCGTCCGCGCGCAACCTGTCGTACACGTTGCGGATGGCGCCGCCGGTGTCCAGCGGCTCGTCCTCGACGACGTACTCCATTTCCAGGCCGAGGTCGGCGCCGTCGCCGAAGTACTGCTCGAAAACCTCGGCGCGGTAGGAGGTGCCGAGCACGACGTGCGTGATGCCGGCCGCCTTGATCCGCGAGAGCAGATGCGTCAGAAACGGCACGCCCGCGGTGGGAAGCATGGGTTTCGGGGCGGAGAGAGTCAGTGGGCGCAGGCGGGTTCCCTTGCCGCCAACGAGCACTACCGCGTCGACTGTCACAGCGTCCCTCCGTTATCACGTACCACCCGGGCGACAAGCCGCGGGAAACACTGACGGCGACGGCCCGGAGGCCCTACCCTAGACAGCACATGGGTGGCCCCGGTCGGAGAGGGCCTCAGGTCGAGTCGGGAGGCCAAGGGGATGGACCCCCGCGATCGAGCGGACGCGCTGCTGGCGCGGGCACGGGCGCGCGGCGCCTTCGTGGTCACGCCTGAGGACGCCGTCTCGCCCATGGACGCGTCGAACACCCAGCAGATCCCCCGTGACGTGGTCAACCGGATCGACCGCGGTGAGGACGGCGAGACCACGGCCGTCGTGCCCTCGTCGGTGATCGATTCGGTGGAGCAGAGCATCGCCACCGAACCGAAGCCGGGCACCCGGGTGGGTATGCGCCCGGTCGCGCCGCCGCCTCCGGCCGAGACCGAAGAGGTCGAGGTCGGGGGGCTCATTCCCACTCGTACGCAGTCCACCGGTCGTTCCGACCTTTCCCGGCGCCTCGAAGGCCTGTAGTCACCGGCCGCGCGTCTCGATCCGGAGCCGCACGGCGAGTCCCAGTCTGACCGCGGCGAGCACCGGTTTCCAGGCCACGCCGCGATGGCGGTCGGCGAGGTAGCGGTATGCGCTTTCATGGTGCGCGGCCAGCATTTTCTTCGGCGCGCGGGAAGTCGCCTTGCCGCCGATGTGCGTCACCGCCGCCGAGGGGGCGTACACGTTCTGCCAGCCGGCGCGCCCGAGACGGTCGCCGAGGTCGACGTCCTCGAAGTACATGAAGTAGCGCGGGTCGAAGCCGTCCACCGAGTCGAAGGCCTCGCGGCGGAACATCTGGCAGGAGCCGGACAGCCAGCCCGAGACACGCTCGACCGGTTCGCGTTCCTGGCGGTAGGCGCGGGTCCACGGATTGGCGGGCCACACCTTGCCGAAGACGGCGTGCCCCATCCCACGTCCGAGTGAGGGAAGCAACCGGGCCGAGGGATAGACCGTGCCGTCGGGTTCCTTGATGAGCGGGCCGAAGGCGCCGCCGCGCGGCCAGCGCTTGGCGACGTCGAGCAGCGTGTCGAGCGAGCCGGGTTCCCATTCGAGGTCCGGGTTGGCGACGACGACCCAGCCGTAGGAGTCGCCGAGCTCGGCGACGCCGCGGTTGGCGCCGGCGCCGTAGCCGAGGTTCTCACCGATGCGCAGGAGATGGACGTTCTCGCGCTCTGCGGCCTTGTCGAGGGCGTCGTCGGTGGAGTCGTTGTCGGCCACCACGACGCGGACGTCGCGGGAGGTCGCCTTCTCCAGCGAGTCGAGGAACCGCTCGAGGTCGTCGCCGGGGAAGTAGGTCACCACCACCACGGCGAGCGCGTCACCATAACGTGTCGGCTCGGTCACCCGGCTCATTGTGCCGAACCCCCGGGCGGTGGCTCGGGGCAGCCCCGTCGCAGCGGAGCCCCGGAACGCGCAAAGCCCGCGACACGACCGTCCGGACGCGTCACGGGCTCACTTCTCAGCCCTAAGGGGTGTCGCGAGCCCGGCGATACCGTACTCGTCCTATGCGCCCACTCACCTGCGCCCGTGGGCCAGCCACGCCTTCCCGTACGCCTCGCGGTGGCGCTCGGCGCTGGTGGCCCACGAGAACTCCTTCGCCCGGCGTTGAGCCGCTCCGGCCAGGGCCGCGCGGCGGGACGGGTCGTCGAGCAGTTCCGACAGCGCCACCGCGACATCACCGGCCCCGACGCCGCAGTACGCCACCGCATCCCCGCCGACCTCGGGCAACGACAGCCGCCGCGTGGTCAGCACGCACGCACCGCACGCCATGGCCTCCAGCACCGGCAGCCCGAAACCCTCCCCCAGGCTCGGATACGCCACGAGCTCCGACCCACCGAGGAACCCCGCGAGCGTGCCGAACGGCAGGTACCCCGCGCGGATCACCCGCAGCCGGCGCGGCGCGGCGTCGAGGGCCTTCTCCACCTGCGTGTCCCAGCCCGGCTGCCCGGCCAGCACCAGCGCCGGCGGCGACGACCGGTGCTCGACCGCCTTCGCGAAACCACGGATCAGCGCGGGCACGTTCTTGCGCGGCTCCAGCGCACCCAGAAACGCCACGTACGGCATCCGCCCCAGCCCGATCGCGGCCCGCGCGGCCCGCACCTCCTCCGGCGAGGGCGGGTGGAACCGCTCGACGTCGACCCCGTGCTCGATGATCTCCATCGCCCTCGGACGGACCTTGGTCACGCGCGCCAGCTCGTTCGCGGTCGCCTTGCTCGGCACCACGCACAGCGTCGCGCGGCGCATCGCGGTCATCGTCCAGCCGCGAAAGAACCGGGCCTTCACCGACGAGTGCAGAACGGCGTCGGTGAAGAAGGTCGCGTCGTGCAGCGTCACGACCGACGCGACGGAAATCCCCAGCGGCATCGTGTAATGCGGCGAGTGCACGACGTTCACGGCCAGCCGCCGCGCGAGTGCGGGCAGCGTGGTCTGCTCCCACATCAGCCTGGCCGTCCTGGTCACCGTGGACGCCCCGGCCGGAACGATCCGCGAGCGCGGCGCCAGCTCGTGGTAGAGCCGCGCGTCCCTCGGCTGGCACACCACGGTGATCGGCGCGCCGTCGTGGTCGAGTGCCTGCACGAGCGAATCGACATATCGACCGACCCCACCCCGGTCCGCGGGCACGGCGGTGGCATCGATCAGGACGCTCGGTTCGCCTCTTCCCACCCGTGCAGACTACGACCGAACCGCGTCCGTTTGGTCAGGAACTCACAATTCCGCCTGCATGTGAATCCCCCAAACGGCCTCAGCCGCGTTGCGCCAGGAGAACTCCGCAGCCCTCGCCCGCCCGGCGCCGGCCAGCGCCGCCGCCCGCTCCGGCGAGCCCAGGACCTCGCGCAACGCCCTGACCAGTGCCTTCACCTCACGCCTCGGCACGCACAGCCCGGCGCCCCCGGCGACCTCGACGAGCGCGGGCGCGTCGGAGTGCACGACGGGCACCCCGGCGGCCATCGCTTCGAGAACGGGCAGGCCAAAGCCCTCGGCGAGGCTCGGCGTGGCGAGCACGGCGGCCCGGCGCAACACCGCACCAAGATCCTCGTCCGGCAGCCGCCCCAGCACGCGCACGTCCACCCGGCCGCCCGCGAGCGCCACGGGGTCCAGGCCACCCCAGCCCGGTTGCCCGGCCACCACAAGTGGCACGTCCAGCTCGGCCATCGCCTCGATGAGAGTGTCGATTCCCTTGCGCGGTTCGATCGTGCCGACCGCGAGTACGTAACGTTCCGGCAGGTCCAGGTCCGTTTTGCCGGACCCGAGCGCAGCCGTCACGCCGTGCCCGGCGACCCGCACCGGCACCTCGGTGCGCACGTGCCGCGCCAGATCATCGGCGACGGCCTGGGTCGGCACGAGCAGTCCTGCCGCACGCCGTGCGGCCCGCCCGATCATCGACCGGTGCCACGTGACACCGCGCGGGGTGAGCGTCTCGGGATGGGTCCACGGCACGGTGTCGTGCACGGTCACCGACACCCGCCCGCGCGGCGGCGCGAGCGGAGTGGGCGCGTGCACCGCATCTCCCCCCGGCCAGTACGGCACGCCCAGCTGCCACGCCCCGACCAGCGCGCGGGGCGGCAGCGGCAGCACGCGCGGCCCGGCGACACCCTCGATCCGCGCGCCCGACACGTCGGCGCGCCGCGCGACGACACTGGAGACCTCCCAGCCTGCGGGTGCGGTCGCGGCCAGCGCACGCAGCAGTTCGGCGGTGTAGCGGCCGGTTCCGCCGGGAACCGGCGCGAGCAGTTGCTCGGCGATGACCACGAGTTCCGGCACGAGCCGTATTCTGCTCGGCGTGCCCGAGGTGAGTTCCACGGTGGTCGTCGTGACGTGGCGAGGCGCCGCGCACATCACCGCGTGCCTCGACGCCCTCGCCGCCCAAATCCGTCCACATCGGACGATGGTGGTGGACAACGCGTCCATCGACGGCACCGCCGCGCTGCTGGCCGCACATCCGTCGAAACCCGTGGTACTGCGGTTGTCCCGCAACCTCGGCTACGCGGGAGCGATGGCGGCCGCGCTGTCGCGAGTGGACACGCCGTTCATGGCGTGGCTCAACGACGACGCCGCACCCGAACCCGGCTGGCTCGGCGCGCTGGAGGACGCCATCGGCGACGCCGCCGCCGCGGGCGCGCGCCTCGACTACCCGGACGGGCTGCCGCAGTCGGTCGGGGTGCGGCTCACCGAGGACGGCTACGGCGCGGACGCGTCGACCGTTCCCGCGTTCGGGTTCTGCGGTGGCGCGGCGCTGCTGCGCACCGACGTGCTGCGCTCGATCGGCGGCGTTCCCGCGCACTTCTTCTGCTACTACGAGGACACCGACACGGCGTGGCGCCTGCGCCTCGCCGGACACGACGTGGTGACCGCGCCCGAGGCACGGGTGACGCATCGTCACGGCGCGAGCACCCGGCCGGGGTCTCCGCTGTTCCATCTGTGGAACGAGCGCAACCGGCTGCTGACATTGCTGCGCTGCGCGCCCGCGCCGGTCGCCGCGCGCGAACTGGCCCGGTTCGCCGCGATTACCGCCGTCTTACCGTTCCGGAGCCGCGTGCCGGCCACCGCCAACTTCCGGGTACCGTTACGTCTGCGCGTGCTCGGCGAGGTCGCCGTCCGGCTTCCCGCGACGCTGCGTGACCGCCGTGACATCACCCGGCGCTCGACGGTCGGGCGAGGCCAGATCTGGAAGAACTGGACATCCGGTTAGGCTCGGCGCACTGGTGAGCATGGAGGTCGGCGTTGGCTCAGGGGGACGCACAACTACCGCTCGTCTCGGTGATCGTGGTGAACTATCGCGGCGCTGACGACACGATCGCCTGCCTGCGTGCGCTCTCCACCGAGCTGGAATACCCGCGACTCGAGATCATCTGCGTCGACAACGCCTCCGGCGGGGACGACGTCGCGCGCATCAAGGAGACCGGTGCGCAGGTCATCTCCTCGGCGGAGAACCTGGGCTTCGCGGGCGGCTGCAACCTCGGCGCGAAGCACGCGAAGGGCACCGTGCTCGCGTTCCTCAACAACGACGCCCGTCCCCACCGGGACTGGGCGCGCGCGGCCGTCGAGACGCTGACCGCCGACCCGACCGTGGCCGCCGTCGCGAGCAAGGTGCTCGACTGGGACGGCACCGGCGTCGACTTCGTGGACGCGGGCCTGACCTGGTTCGGCATGGGCTACAAGCGGCACGCCGGCAGCGCACTCGCCGACGTACCTCCGACGGAACACGAGACCGGTAAGGACGTCCTGTTCGCCACCGGCTCCGCGATGTTCGTGCGCGCGGCCGTGTTCGCCGAACTCGGCGGGTTCGACGAGCGGTTCTTCATGTTCTACGAGGACGTCGATTTCGGCTGGCGGCTGAACCTGCGTGGCTGGCGCGTCCGCTTCGTGCCAGAGTCGCTCGCCTATCACCGGCACCACGCCACGATGTCCGAAGTGGACGCTCCGGACACCGGCCGCGAGACGTTCCTGCTGGAGCGCAACGCCCTGGCCGCGCTGTACAAGAACGTCTCCGACGAAACGCTCGCGAAGGCGCTGCCCGCGGCGCTCGCACTGTGCGTCCGGCGCGCGACCGCCCGTGGCGAACTGGACGCGACCCAGCTCGATCTGGCCAAGGGTGTCGGGCCGGTCGACACGTCACCGGTCCCGGTGCCGCGCACGACGCTGGCCGGCATGCTCGCGGTGGACCAGTTCGTGGAGCTGCTGCCCTCGCTCACCGAGTCCCGCAAGGCCGAGCAGGCGGCGCGCGTACGCACCGACGCCGACCTGATTCCCCTGCTGCGCAAGGCTTTGGAGCCCGCCTATCCGCTGCCGCGCTATCTCGCCGCGCACGACATCCTGGTCGAGGCGTTCGGCATCGAAAGCCTGTTCGGGCAGCGGCGCAAGGTCCTGGTGATCACCGGCGACGCGATCACCGACCGGATGGCCGGCCCCGCGATCCGGGCCTGGAACATCGCCACCGTGCTCTCGGCCGAGCACGACGTGCGGCTGGTGACCGTGAACCCGCTGGCCGACCCCCCGCCCGCGCCGTTCCCGGTGAGCGCGGCCCGCAAGCGCGATCTCGCCGAGCCGGTCGGCTGGGCCGACATCGTCATTCTGCAGGGGCACGTGCTGGAAATGGCGCCCGCGCTCAAGGAGTCGAACAAGATCGTGGTGTGTGATCTGTACGACCCGATGCACCTCGAACTGCTGGAGCAGGGCAAGAGCGCGCCGGACGACCGCCGTGCCGCGGACCTGGCCGGTGTGACGAAGGTGCTCGACGCGCAACTGGAGCGCGGCGACTTCTTCCTGTGCGCTTCCGAGCGGCAGCGGCATTTCTGGCTCGGGCACCTCGCCGCGATGGGCAGGCTGACGCCCCGGCTCTACGACGCCGACCCGACCACGCAGTCGCTGCTGTCGGTGGTCCCGTTCGGACTGTCCGCCGAACCTCCCGCGCGCACCGGTCCCGGGCTGCGCTCGGCCCTCGGCCTCGACCAGGGCGATCACGTCGTGCTGTGGGCCGGTGGCGTGTACAGCTGGTTCGACCCGCTCACGCTGGTGCGTGCGATGGACGAGCTGCGGCAACGGCACGCGGACGCGCGGCTGGTGTTCCTCGGGATGAAACACCCGAACCCCGAGGTCGCCGAGATGGACATCGGCTCCCGCACGATCCAGCTGGCCGACCGGCTCGGGCTGACCGGCAAGCACGTGTTCTTCAACGAGCAGTGGGTGCCCTACGGCGAACGGCAGAACTGGCTGCTGGACGCCGACTGCGGGGTCACCACGCATTTCGAGCACGTGGAGACCACGTTCGCCTTCCGCACCAGGGTGCTGGACTACCTGTGGGCGGGGCTGCCGATCGTCACCACGGACGGGGACGCGTTCGCCGACCTGGTGCGGGCCGAGAACCTCGGCGTCGTCGTGCCCGCGACCGACGAGAAAGCGCTTGCCGACGCGCTGGAGCGCGCGCTGTACGACAGCGAGTTCGTGGCCGACTGCAAGCGGAACATCGAGGCGGTCGCGCAGCGGTTCGCGTGGCCCGAGGTGCTCACGCCGCTGGTCGAGTTCTGCCGCGATCCGCGTCCCGCCGCCGACCGGCTGCCCGGTTCGGCGGATCTGGTGGTCTCGGATCCCCTGCGCGGCAAGGAACTCATCCGCCGGGACCTGGAACTGGTCCGGGAGTACCTCACCGACGGCGGGCCGAAGGAGCTGGCGCGGCGGGTCGCCGGACGGGTGCGAAAGGTTGCGCGTCGACGTGGCTGATCGTGCTCTTCGCGTGCTGCTGGACGGCACCCCGTTGCTCGGCAACCGGACCGGCGTCGGCCGCTACACGGCGTCGCTCGGAGAGGAGCTGGCGTCGCGGTCCGATGTGGACATGCGGGCGGTCGCGTTCACCTTGCGCGGCTGGCGGCGGCTACGGCACGTGCTGCCGCACGGCGCGCGCGCACGGGGCATGCCGGTCGCGGCCCGGCTGCTGCGCAAGAGCTGGCTGCACTCGACGTTCCCGCCGGTGGAGCTGTTCGCCGGTCGGGCGGACGTCGTGCACGGGACGAATTTCGTGCTGCCGGGCACGTTTCGCGCCGCCGGGGTGCTGACGATCCACGACCTCGCGTTTCTGGACGCTCCGGAGGAGCTGGCGCCCAGCGACCACGAGCTTCCGCGACTGGTGCGGCTCGGTGCGGCGCGGGCGAAAGCGATCTGCACGCCGACCGCGGCCGTGGCCGATGCGGTCGCGGCGCGGCTCGGCGTCGACCGCGACAAGATCGTGGTCACCCCGCTCGGTGTCGACGCCGCGTGGTTCACCGGCCGGCGGCCGAACAAGGACCTGCGCGACCGGCTGCGGCTGCCGAAGGAGTACCTGCTCTTCGTCGGCGCGGCCGGACCGCGCAAGGGCCTGGACTGGCTGTTGAAGGCGCACGCGGCGGCGCCGGAGCTGCCGCCGCTGGTGTTCACCGGCCCTGGCTCGTTCCCGGTCGGCGAACGGGCAAGGCACGTCGGCTATCTGTCCGAAGTGGACCTGCGGAACGTGATGGCGGGCGCTTCGGCGCTCGTGCTGCCCTCCCGGGACGAGGGTTTCGGGCTGCCGGTGCTGGAGGCGATGGCCTGCGACGTCCCGGTGGTGTGCACGGACGTGCCCGCGCTGCGCGAGATTTCCGGCGGCTACGCGCACCTGGTGCCCCACGGCGACGTGGACGCACTGGTGCACGCGCTGGGTGAGGCCATGGCCGAACCGCGCGCGGCCTCGCGGTCGGCGCAGCGCCGGGCGCACGCGGCCGGCTACACGTGGCGTCGCTGTGCGGACGCCACGGTTTCCGCGTACCGCAAGGCATTGGGCTAGGTGTCCAGCAGCTCCGGCGCGAAGATCTCCTCGATTCGCCACCGGCGGCTGCTCAGGCCCTGCTCGTGGTGGTAGCGCAGATAGGTGTCGAGCGTCGCGCGGTTCGCGGAGATGCCGTAGGGCCACCAGTCCTGCGTGAACTGCTCGGCGTTGCGCTCGACCAGTGCGTTCATCCAGGGCACCATCGTCGTGACCTGATACAGCCGCCGGTACCGGCGGTAGCGGTCGGCGGCCACCTCCTTCGCGTGGGAGAACAACTCGTACGCCTCGCGGATGAGCTCGGGCGCCAGATCGCGCCGGACGACGATCGCGTGCATGATCGGGAAGATCCCGGTGCGCCGGTGATAGTCGCGCTCCAGCGGTTCGAAGTCCGGGAACAACCGCGCCACGTTCGGCGATCCGTCGAGCACGCACTGCGGGACGTTCGCGGAGAACAGCGCGTCGATCTCGCCGGAGTCGAGCATCGCGCTCAGCGTCGCATCCTCCCGTGCGATGCTGACCTCGACGTCCGAGGGCACCGGCCGCGGCACGAAATCGAACGGCGGGGCTGGACGGTCGAGACCGCCGATCACCCAGCGGTTGAGGTCGGGCCGGAAGCCGTACTCGTCCGAAAGAATGCCCTTGGCCCACACTCCCGAGTCCTGGCCGTAGATACCGAACTCGCCGATGGTTTTGCCCACCAGATCGGCCGGCGTCCGGATTCCGCCGGCCACGTTGACGAACACGCACGAATGCCGGAACACCCGGTTAGGGAAGATCGGCAGGGCGACGAACGGGGAATCTTCTTCCAGCAGGCGCAGATAGAACGTCAGCCCGAGTTCGCCGATGTCGAACTCGCGACCACGGATCATCCGTTCGAAGATCTCCGGCAGCGTGGCGGCGGTGTCGGTCTTGGCCGGCTCACCGTCGAGACTCGGGGGCTCCTCGAACAGGAAATCCGTTGTGTCGTAACGAAAACATCCGATTCTCATGCCTTCCATGGTTCCCCGGCACGCACGCAGGTGTCCAACACCCGTCGAGTGAACTCGATACTTCGCCGGTATCGAGATTCTCAGACGATGAGCAGCGACTTTCCGAGCACGGCACGATTCGCGAGCGCCGCGTGCGCGTCACGGGCCCGGCCCAACGGGTACGTCGCACCGATGTGCGGGCGGATCCGGCGTTCGGCGGTCAGCGCGAGCGCCTTCTCGAGCAGGTCCCGCACGACGTCGTTGGCGGGTGGCCCGGATTCCAGCGCGTTGATCACGCACACCCGCCGTCGCGCGGCGGCCTGCGGATCGATGTCGGCGAACCCGCCGTTCGACGTGCCGTAGGTGACGAAGCGGCCGCCGTCGGCCACCGCTTCGAACGCCGCGACGCCGAGTGCGCCGCCCGCACCGTCGAAGGCCAGGTCGACACCGCCCACCGCGTCGCGAACCCAGTCCTGCCAACCGTCCTGGGAGTAGTCGATGGCGAGGTCCGCGCCCAGTTGACGGGCCAGCGCGAGCTTGCGCCTGCCCCTGGCCGCGGCGACGACCTGTGCCCCCGCGTTGTGCGCCAGCTGCACCACCAGCGAACCGGCCCCGCCGGTCGCCGCCGTCACGAGCACCCGTTCGCTCGCCCGGACCGGCGCCCTGCCGGTCAGCATCAGCGCGGTGACGCCGTCGTGCAGCACGGCCGCCGCCTCCCGAGCGCCGAGCCCGTCCGGGACTTCCACGATGTCCTCGACCGAGGCGACGATCCGTTCCGCGTAACCACTGGACGTCCTGGCCACGACGCGCCGGCCGACCCAGCCCGGATCCACGCCGCCGCCCACGGACAGCACCTCGCCCGCGCCACCACCGCCGGGCACGTAGGGCGGCTCGCGGGGGAAGATCTCCTGCCCCCAGCCTTGGCGCAACAGCGTGTCGAGATAGATGACGTCCGCCGCCTCGAGACCCACCACGACCTGCCCCGGCCCGGCGACCGGATCGGGAATCTCCTCGCACACCAGCACTTCCGGCCCGCCGAACTCGTGCACCCGGATCGCCCGCACCACAACCACTTCCCTACTCGAACGGCTCCACAAACGACCGTAGAACCTCGAGTAAGGTCGAAGTCAACCGACGGCTTCGGCGGTCAGCGTGCGAATGTCGCCGACCGAATACGCGGCCAGCGCGATGTGGCCGGTGCAGCGGTTGTCGTCCGAGGCGACGCCCGTGCGATGCCGCACGATCACCTCGTACGCCTGTCCCCCGGCGGCCACGACGACGGCGCGCGAGTCGTCGCGGTCCGGCCGCACCTCGACCGCGACCACGTCGTCCACCCCGGTCAGCCCGGTGCGCTGCCGGATCGCGATCTCGGCCGACTGCTCCCAGCCGGACACCGCGGAGGTACGTCCCCGCAGGTGATCGGGGCACACCTGGCCCAGTACGGCACGCTTCGCGACCAGCGTCGCCTCGGCGGGGCCGAGCTGACCGTGCAGATAGCCGTCCGGCACCACCAGCAGGTTCCCGGCCCACCGGTCGCCGCCGACGTGACTGACCTCCCACACCCGCCCGGGCTGCTCCTCGGCCAGCGCGTTGGCCACCGGACGGCCGAGCACCGCGCAGCACATGTCCTTCGCGCCGTGGGTGCACACCAGCAACAGCGGACCATCGACCGGCTGCCCGTGCCCGCGCTCGCCGCGCGCGACCGCCTCCAGATCGAGGTCGGCCACCTGCGAACGGTCGGTCAGTTCGATGCGCTCCAGCCAGTGCTCACCGGGACGCCCGTATCCGACGAACACCGTCACCGGGCCGCCCTCGGTGCGGGTGTGCCTGCCCGGCCTGCGGACCAGCAGCGGCCGCATCCCGGCCTCACGCAACGCGCTGATCCGGTCGTGCGGGATCACCTCGCCGAGCGTGGTCTCCAGCGCGGTCGCCGACCATGCGCCCGGCTGCTCCACGAGCAGCCAGGACGTCATGAACGTGGCGCTGCCTGCGGGGTTTCCGCCCAGCAGGCGCGCGACGGTCGCGCATCCGCTCGACGCGAGGGGACATCCCTCGCGACCACCGCTCAGGTTAGGCATACCTAAGGGTACCCCGTTCAGCGCGGCGCTAACACTCCCTGTTCGCTCAACTCGCCCAATAGCGCGACGACGGTCGCTCGGTCCAGCGAGGGCACCGCCGCGACCAGCTCACTGACCGGGTGGGACACGCCGTCGGCGAGCACTTCGAGCACCGGCGCCGCCGCCTCGGCGAAGACCAGCCGCTTGCCGTCGGCGGCCAGCGACACCGTCCCGGCCCCGCGCGTCAGTACGGCACGCGGTGTGAGCAGTCGCACCACCGCGTCGTCGCCGTCCGGCAGCAAATCCGAGGTGGCCGACCACGGCAGGCCGGGCCGCGGATGCGCCGGAGCCTGCGCGTCCCGGTCGGCGAGGAACCGGTCGACGACCTCGTCGTCGGCGAGTTCGAGGATCCGGGCCCGCAGGGCGGCCGCGTGCGCGCGGCGCTGCCCGGCAGTGGCGAACCGGGGCAGGTCGGTGCGGAAGATCTCGTCGGAGCGCAGCTGATCGGCCAGCCAGGACACCATGTCGACGCCAGTGGCGCGGTTGAAGCCGATCGTCACGTGCAGCGACTCCTCGCCGATGGCCGACACGTCGTGCCACTGGCCGCGCGGCAGGTAGAGCACGTCGCCGTCGCACAGCAGGAAGTCCTCGACGGGCTCGCCTTCGGGCTTCGGCGGCAGCTCCACGTCGCGCTGCAGCGGGGCAGGCCGCGTGACGCCGTGCATCCGCCAGCGCTTGCGCCCGGACAGCTGCACGATCAACGCGTCGTGATCGTCCCAGTGCACATCGAAGCCGTGCGTCTTGCCCCAGCCCGCGTAGAGATTGACCTGGATCCGCTCGCGCAGCTCGTGCTCCAGCCGTACGGCCAGCTCGGCCACCGGGTCGAACATCTCCTGCACCGAGTCCAGCACCAGGGTGGCGCCCGCGCGCAGCTTCTCGGCGAACTGGCCGGAGCGCAGGCGCGGCACCAGGCCGGTGCGGCGGGTGGGGACCATCTCGGTGTACTCGTGCGCCGGGATCGGCTCGCCGTCCCGCGCCAGCCGCAGGCGCGGGAACTCGAGACGATGCTGGCGCAGCACCCGGTCCAGCTCGGCCCAGGGCACCAGGTCGGCGAATCTGCCTTCCTTACCGGGAAAACGCCGGTAGGAGCCGCCGACCACATCGGAAAGGAACTGGCTGACCTCGACGGGTGCGACGAGGTCAGCCAGCGTAGGGCTCTGCGGCACGCCCGTCAGTCGTTACCGTCGTTGTCCGCGACGGCGCCGCCCGCCTTGCCGCGGTCCACGGCCGCCTGCAGGTCTTCCACGTCCAGCAGCAGACCGCTACGGCGAGTTTCCTCGTTTCCCATTCGAGCCTCCGAAAGGTTAGGGGAACCTTACGAAGGCAACCCTACGACGGCATCGGGGTCAACGTCATCGGTCAAACGGGGGCGATGTTCGACTACAGCCGGTCAGCCGGAGACCCCCGATTCGCTCCGTCGGGTACTGGCTATGGGGTGGCGAAGTATGCGTGCAGTGCCTCGCGCCACGGCCGCAACGGCGTCAGCCCGGCCGCCCGCCACGCCTCGTTGGACAGCACCGAATACGCCGGACGCTGTGCGGGACGGGGAAAC
Organism: Amycolatopsis acididurans; assembly: GCF_012328925.1. GTDB lineage: Bacteria > Actinomycetota > Actinomycetes > Mycobacteriales > Pseudonocardiaceae > Amycolatopsis_E > Amycolatopsis_E acididurans. The sequence goes on along the minus strand of NZ_JAAXLS010000043.1, from coordinate 15,687 downwards.
TCGGCCGTGGTACACGGTTTGACGCGTTCGGGATCCGCGCCGATCTCCGCGAAGATCGCGCGGGCGAAACCGAACCAGGTGACCTCGCCGGCACCCGTGCAGTGCAGCACCCGCCGGGCCGGCGCCCGCCCGTCCACAACGGACTTGCCGAGTTCGAGCAGTCCCGCCGCGAGATCGGCCGACCACGTCGGCGAACCGCGCTGATCATCCACAACGGACAACCTGTCGTGCTCTTTTTCCAGCCGCAGCATGGTGTGTACGAAGTTGCCGCCGGACTTGCCGTAGACCCACGCCGTGCGAACGATCCATGCCCGCGCGCCGGACCCGAGCACCGCGTCCTCACCCGCCGCCTTCGTCCGCCCGTACGCGCTGCGCGGTCCCAGCGTGTCCTCGGGTTCGTAGGGGCGGTCCGCGTCCCCGGGGAACACATAGTCGGTCGACACGTGCAGCAGCGGGATCCGCCGCGACGAGCACGCCGCCGCGAGCACCCTCGGCCCGTCGGCGTTGACCGCGAATGCCCGCCGCTCATCGGTTTCCGCCGCGTCGACGGCCGTGTACGCCGCCGCGTTGACGACCAGTGGCTCCCGCCCGCCCTCGCGTGCCCGCTCGGCGAGCGCGCTCACCGCGGCCACCACCGCGCCGGTGCTGGTCAGATCCAGTTCGGCCGAACCGGGCGCCACGACCTCGACGTCCTCGGACGCCAGCGCCGCGAGGTCGCGGCCTAGCTGACCGGTTCCACCGGGTACCAGCACACTGAGCATCGGCGCATCACTTCCCCACGAGCGCGGCACGGTCCTTGAGCGGTTCCCACCAGCGCCGGTTGTCCCGGTACCACGCGACCGTCGCGGCGAGCCCCTCGTCGAAGGGCACGCGCGGCCGGTAGCCCAGCTCGGCACCGATCTTGGTGATGTCCACCGAATACCGGCGGTCGTGTCCGAGGCGGTCGGGCACCGGCTCCACCTGATCCCAGCCCGCACCGACCGCGGCCAGCAGCCGTTCGGTCAGCTCCCGGTTGGTCAGTTCGGTGCCACCACCGATGTTGTAGATCTCCCCTGCTCTGCCGCCGTCCGCGACGAGCTGGATGCCGTGGCAGTGATCGTCCACATGCAGCCAGTCACGGATGTTCAGACCGTCGCCGTAGAGCGGCACTTTCCGCCCGTCGAGCAGGTTCGTCACGAACAGGGGGATGACCTTCTCCGGGAACTGGTACGGACCGTAGTTGTTCGAGCACCGGGTGACGCAGACCGGCAGTCCGTGCGTGCGGTGGTAGGACCGTGCGAGCAGATCGGAGGACGCCTTCGACGCCGAGTACGGCGAATTGGGCTCCAGCAAGTGATTCTCGGTCCACGAACCGCTTTCGATGGTGCCGTAGACCTCATCGGTGGACACGTGCACGAACTTGCCGACCGCGGCCTCCAGCGCGCCCTGCAACAGGGTCTGCGTACCGAGCACGTTGGTCAGCACGAAGTCCGCCGACCCCGCGATCGAACGGTCCACATGCGACTCGGCGGCGAAGTGCACCACGAGATCGACGCCGGACATCAGCTCCCCCACCAGTTCCGCGTCACAGATATCCCCGCGCACGAAACGGAAACGCGCGCTGTCCGCGACCGGCGCGAGGTTCGCCTCGTTACCCGCGTAGGTCAGCTTGTCCAGCACCACGACCTCGGCATCGGTGAGCGAGGGATAAGCCCCGCTCAGCACCTGCCGCACGTAATGGGATCCGATGAAACCCGCTCCCCCGGTCACCAGCACCCGCATCCGAAACCGCCTCCTGTCCGTGCAGTCTGCCCCGACCAGGGCAACGTACGCCAGCCCACGGGCGTCTCAGTAGGGAGAACAGTAATCTGGAAGCATTCACAAACCGGTGGGGGCGGGAGGAGCGAGCGTGACCGACGGGGTTACCACCCGCCAGGACGCTACGGAGGAGACCTCCTGGCCCGCACCACCCATTCCTTCCCGCCGGCGCCGCAAACGGGCGTTCGTGCTGCTGCTCACGCGCGGCGGCAAGACGCTGATCGGCCTGGTCTCGGTCGCGGTGCTGGTGCTGACCTGGTACGGCTGGCAGTTCATCGGCGATCCCAACGCCGGCCTCGCCACCGCACAGGTCTTCGACGACAACCAGCTGCACGCCGTACCTCTCGACGGCGCCGTCGACATCCTTCTCGTCGGCATGGACAGCCGCACCGACGCGCAGGGCAATCCGCTGCCGCGTGAGGTGCTCGACATGCTGCACGCGGGTGACTCCGACGGCGAGAAGCAGACCGACACGATGATCCTCGTGCACATCCCGCAGGACGGGCGGCGCGCGGTCGCGATCTCGTTCCCGCGTGACTCGTGGGTCGAACTGGCGGGCGGCTTCGGCAAGCACAAGCTCAACGGCGCCTTCGCCTACGCCTACAACGACAAGTTCAACGACGCGCTCAAGCACGGGGCGGACATCGCCGAGGCCGACCGGCAGGCGAAACTCGCCGGGCGGAAGAACCTGGTCGCCACGGTCGAGGCGTTCATGGGCAAACCGGGCATGATCGACCGCTACGCCGAGGTCAACCTGGCCAGTTTCTACGAGGTCACCAAGGCCCTCGGCGGCGTCGAGGTGTGCCTGAACGGGCCGGTCAAGGAACGCAAGTCCGGGGTCGATCTGCCTGCGGGGCGGCAGTCGATCGAAGGCGTGCAGGCGCTGGCGTTCGTGCGGCAGCGGTACGACCTGCCCAACGGTGACCTCGACCGGATCGCGCGTCAGCAGGCGTTCCTGTCCGGCCTCGCCCGCAAGGTGCTCTCGCGCGACGTGCTGGCCAATCCCACCAAGGTGTCCGAGGTGATCACCGCCGTGAAGAAGTCGGTGGTGCTCTCCGACAACTGGGATCTGGTGGAGTTCGCCGCGCAGATGCGCGGGCTCAACAGCGGCGCGGTCGAGTTCCGCACGATTCCGGTGCAGGGCAACGCGGTCATCGGCGGCGCGGACGTGATGCGCGTCGACCCGGAGCAGGTGCACGAGTTCGTGAACCAGCTGACCGCCGACCCCGGCGCGGCCACCACGACGACCACGCCCAGCACGTCCGGCTCCGCGGCGAAGACCACCACCCCCTCCGCGCCACCGTCCTCGGGACGGTCCTCGGCACCGTCCCGGTCCGCTTCGTCGTCCGCTTCGTCCTCGGCGGCCACCACGACACCTACCTCCGCCGCGCCGCCTGCCATCACGGGTGGCGAACTTGCCTGCGTCAATTAGGGGCCGTGCCTTAACCTGAGACGACCGCAGGGGCAGACGGGGGAGACACGGGGTTGGCCGAGGAGAACGACGAGCGTGCGCAGGCTGCGCCGGAACCGGTGAAGCCGACGCCTTATCCGCGTACGCCACCCGCCGAGGCGGCCCCGACCGAGCAGGCACCTCCGTCGCACGGGCGACGGGGACTACGTGCGGTGGCCAAGGTCACGCTGGCCCTGATTTCGGTCGTGGCGCTGGCCGTCACCGGCTACGCGTACCTGACGTATCACAAGACGCAGGGCAATCTGCAGACGACGGACATCCTGAGCCGGCCCGACAACGACGTTCCACCGCCGCCCGCCGACGACGGTGCCGAGGACATCCTGCTCGTCGGCGTGGACGCGCGCACCGACATGCAGGGCAACCCGCTTCCGCTGTCGGTGCTCAAGGCACTGCGCACCGAGCAGACCGAAGGCGTCAACACCGACACGCTGATCATCCTGCGGGTGCCGAAGAACGGCGGGAAGCCGACCGCGATCTCCATTCCCCGCGACACGTGGGTGGACGTGCCCAAGGGCGGCCAAGCCAAGATCAACTCGGTGTTCGGCACCGCGAAACGGGCGGAGGCGGACCAGCTGCGCGCCCAGGGAAAGACCGACACGGCAGGGATCGAACGCGATTCGGACCAGGCCGGGCGCAGGGCCCTGGTCCAGACCATCCAGGAGTTCACCCAGATCCGTATCGACCACTACGCCGAGGTCAACCTGCTCGGCTTCTACCTGATCACCGAGGCACTCGGCGGCGTGGACGTGTGCCTCAACCACGCCACCGAGGACAAGGACTCGGGCGCGAACTTCACCGCGGGCGTGCACACGGTGTCGGGTGGCGAGGCGCTGTCGTTCGTACGGCAGCGCAAGAACCTTCCGCGCGGCGACCTCGACCGGATCGTCCGGCAGCAGGTGTTCCTCGGTTCCGCGCTGCACAAGGTGCTCACGGCGGGCGTGCTGACCAACCCGGGAACGCTGAACAGCCTCACCGACGCGCTGCGCAAGTCGCTCGTGCTCGACCCGGACTTCGACCTGCTGCAGTTCGCGGAGAAGGCCAAGGGGCTCGCGTCCGGGGACGTGCGGTTCGAGACGATTCCGGTCATCACGATCAACGGCCGTAGCCCGGACGGGCAGAGCATCGTCCAGGTCGATCCGCAGGCCGTGCGCACGTACCTCAACGGGGTCGCGGGGCGCTCGGCCGGCGGCGGTGGCGCCTCGGGCGGCGGCGCGGCGGCCGGTGCCGCTCCGCTGGCGCGGACCAGCATCAACGGCGTCAGCTGCGTCAACTAGCCTTCGGTCCGTGAGCCTAACCGAGCACCTCCTGCGTCCTCTGCTGTCCCAGCCGGCGAAGCCGCTGATCACGCACTACGACGACGCGGTCGGCAGCCGGATCGAACTGTCGGTCGCGACGGCGATGAACTGGGCCGCGAAGACCGCGAACTGGCTGGTCGAGGAATTCGATGTGGAGCCGGGCGATCCGGTGGCGGTGCTGCTGCCCGCGCACTGGCAGACGGCGGGCGTGCTGCTCGGGGCGTGGTGGTGTGGCGGCCACGTGGTCTCCGACCCGGACGGCTCTCGGGTCGCGTTCGTGCCGCCGGGCGGGATCGCGACGGGCGCGCAGGCCACCGCCGTGGTCTCGCTCGACCCGATGGGCCGCGGCCTGTCCGAACCGCCCGCGGGAGGCGCACTGGACTACCTGTCCGAGGCACGGCTCGCCGGTGACGACTTCAGCCCGCTGGTCCCCGTCGGCGACGACACACCGGCGCTGAATTCGTCCACAGTGGAGCAGGCGCTCGCCGAAGCCCGCTCCCGCGCCGCGAAAGCCGGGATCTCCGCATCCGACCGGGTTCTGTCCACTGTGGAGTGGGTTATTCCGGACGGGGTGCTGGAAGGGCTGCTCGCCCCGCTGTCGGCGGGCGCGCGTCTGGTGCACGTGAGCAACGCGGACCCGGCGAAGCTGGACGACCGCCGCCGCGCCGAGCGGACGACGGTCGACCTGCTTTCCTGACCGCTCAGGCGGTCGCCGGTCCGGCCCGCAGCGCGCGAAGGCGGCCGAGGAGGAGATGGTCAGCGAGAGCCGGCCGCCCGCGAACAGCGCGGTCAGCGTCGGAAGCATGCTCACATAGCGGACGGACCGGCCGGTTTCTCCGCGAGGAAGATGAAGCCGAACAGCCCAGCGAGCAACCACCACGCATCGCCGTTGGACGCGGCCGCGACGATGCCGAGCACAAGCGCGACGAGTGCGAAGATGGGCGCGGGTTCCTTGGGCGGCACATGTCCAGCGTGCCCCAGCAGGGGTGCACTGCGCCCGTGCTGGGCCGAAAATTCAGCCTTCGGCAGCAGAAATGTGTCGTTCAGTCCGTTTTCCGCCGGCGGGCGCGCAGCCGCCACCCGGTCATCGGCGTCCGGCCGCGGTCGTCCTTCGGCCATTCGCTCTGCTCGCCGAGGCCCTCCGGGATGATGCCGAGCACGCCGGCCCGCTCGAACGCCTCGATCTCCCAGCCGTCGGTGAACAGCTCGCGCAGCCGGGCCTCGGTCAGCCCGCGACCACCGGGCGTCCGCGCGCCGGGTACGTCGGCGAAGCACAGCACCGCGACCCGTCCGCCCGGACGGCACACCCTGCGCAGCACGCCCAGGTACCGCTCCTGCGCCGTCGGGTCGAGCACGTGCAGCAGCCCGCTGTCCACCACCGTGTCGAACGCGTCGTCGTACCCGGTCAGCTCGGTGATGTCGGTGGCCTCGAAACGCGCTTCGAGGTCCCGCTCGGCAGCCTTGCGGCGGGCCAGCTCGATGGCGCGGGGCGAGACGTCCAGCCCCGTGACGGTGTGCCCCCGCCTCGCGACGGCCAGCCCGAGTTCGCCGGTGCCGCACCCCGCGTCCAGCACCACACCGACGCACCATCCGGCGTTCACGAGCTCCGCCAGCGCGGGCTGCGGCTCGCCGATGTCCCAGGGAATGTGGGCGCCTTGGTATATCGCCTCGAACTCCGCCTTCGGTGACTGAGCCATTCCCCGGATGATAGTCCGGGCGGGGCTCGGTATCAGCCCTTCAGCAACGCCCGGGCCATCACCATGCGCTGGATCTGGTTGGTGCCCTCGTAGATCTGGGTGATCTTCGCGTCGCGCATCATGCGTTCGACCGGGAAGTCGCGGGTGTAGCCGGCGCCGCCGAAGAGCTGCACGGCGTCGGTGGTCACCTGCATCGCGACGTCCGAGGCGTAGGTCTTGGCCGCGCTGGCGATGAAGCCCGCGCGCTCGTCACCGCGCTCCGTGGCCGCGGCGGAGGCGTAGACCAGGTTCCGCGCCGCCTCGATCTTCATGCCCATGTCGGCGAGCATGAACTGCACACCCTGGAAATCGGCGATCGCCGTGCCGAACTGCTTGCGGTCCTTCACATACGCCACCGCGGCGTCCAGCGCACCCTGCGCGATCCCCAGCGCCTGCGCACCGATCGTCGGCCGCGTGTGGTCCAGCGTCCGCAGCGCGGTCTTCAGCCCCGTGCCGGGCTCACCGATGATCCGGTCGGCCGGGATCGTGCAGTTCTCGAAGTAGATCTCCCGCGTCGGCGAGCCCTTGATGCCGAGCTTGCGCTCCTTCGGCCCCACCGAGAAACCCGGGTCGTCCTTGTGCACCACGAACGCCGAGATGCCGTTGGACTTCTTCGGCGCGTCCGGGTCGCTCACCGCCATCACGGTGTACCAGGTGGACTCGCCGGCGTTGGTGATCCAGCACTTCGTGCCGTTGAGCACCCACTGGTCGCCGTCGAGCCGCGCACGCGTGCGCATCGACGCGGTGTCCGAACCGGCCTCACGCTCCGACAGCGCGTAGGAGGCCGAGGCCTCGCCCGCCGCGATCGAGGGCAGGACCTGCTTCTTCAGCCCCTCCGACGCCGACAGCAGAATCGGCTGCGTGCCCAGCTTGTTCACCGCCGGAATCAGCGAGGCCGACGCGTCCACACGCGCGATCTCCTCGATCACGATGCACGCCGTGATCGCGTCCGCGCCCTGCCCCTCGTACTCCTCCGGGATGTGCACGGCGTTGAAACCCGATTTCACCAGCGCCGTGTAAGCCTCGTGCGGGTATCGCTCCTGCTCGTCCACCTCGGCGGCGTAGGGCGCGATTTCCTTCTCGGCAAGCGCGCGCACGGCAGCCCGCAGCTCCTCGTGCTCCTCAGCGAGCTGGTACAGCCCCGGACCGTCAGACACCGATGTCACCCCTTCTCGAGCGGAGAACCCTTCACCAGACGATGTTAGCGGCCGTTTACTAGGGCATCCTTGTGTTCTTGGCCGCAATCCACCCCTAAAGTGGAGTGATGGCGATCACAAAGTTGTCTGAATTGCCCTCTACGCTCGACTATCCCGAAGTGCCCGTCGGCTCGATCCTGGCCGGTTCCGCCGCGCGCTACGGCGATCGCGTCGCCTACCGCCACGGCGAGCGCGAGCTGACCTTCCGCGAGGTCTACCGCGACGCCTGCCGCTTCGCGAACGCGCTGCGCGCCCAGGGCATCGGCGACGGCGACGTGGTCGCGATCCACCTGCCCAACTGCCTGGCCTACCCCGTCGCCTACTACGGGATCCTGTTGGCTGGCGCCACCTTCACGCCCGCCAACCCGCTGCTACCGCCCGCCGATCTCGCCGCGCAGCTCGCCGACTCCGGCGCGGTCGCGGCGATCAGCTTCGGCAAGCCCGCGCAAGCGCTTGCGAGCATCCGCGAGCACACGAACGTGCGGCTCGTGCTCGGCAGTCCCGATGAGTTCGCCGCCTGCTACGCCGACCAGCCCGACAGCAGGCCCGAAGTGGACATCGACGTCCACGAACGGCTGGCGCATCTCGCGTACACGGGCGGCACCACCGGCCGGTCCAAGGGAGTGCGGCTGCCGCATCGCAACGTCGTCGTCAACACCCTGCAGTACACCTGCTGGGGCACCGGCTCGGTGCCCGCGCTGGACGCCGACGGGAACCTGGTGGTGGACCAGATCGGCAGCGAGGACGAGTTCCCGGGACGGCTCGGCACCGGGATCGGCATCAACCTCACGCCGTGGTTCCACGCGATGGGTACGATCGCCGGGCTCAACTCGCCGATGCTCGCGGGCGGCACGACCGTGCTGCACGACGGTTTCGATCCGGTGCACTATCTGACCGACGCCGAACGCCTCCAGGTCACCCAGCTCGGCGGCGCGCCCGCGTTGTTCGCGGCGCTGCTGTCCTGCCCGGACTTCCACACGCGCGATCTGTCGTCGGTGCGTTCGATCGGCTCCGGTGCCGCGCCGATGCCACACGAGATGATCAAGGCGCTGTCCCGGCGCTTCCCCGGCGTGGTCATCAACGAGGGCTACGGGCTGACCGAGGTCACCATGGGTGCCACGTCCGGGCCCGCTTTCTTGTCCGGGACAAGGAAACCCGGTGCGGTGGGAGTCCCGGTGTTCGACACCGAGGTCAAGATCGTGCCCGCCGAGGGCGGCGAGGATCCGGTGCCGCCCGGCGAGCAGGGCGAGGTGTGCATCCGCGGCCCGCAGGTGATGGCCGGCTACCACAACCGCCCCGAGGAGACCGCCGCCGTGCTCGTGAACGGCTGGCTGCACACCGGCGACATCGGCGTACTGGACGAGGACGGCTACTTGTCCATTGTGGATCGTAAGAAGGACATGCTGCTGTACAAGGGTTACAACGTCTACCCGCGCGAACTCGAAGAGCTGCTGATGGCGCAGCCGGGTGTCGCGGCGGCGGCCGTGGTCGGGCGCAAGCGGGCCGACGTCGGCGAACTGCCGGTCGCCTTCGTCGTACGCTCCGGCGACGACGCGACCGAGCAGCAGCTGATCGACGCGGTGAACGCCAACGTGTTGCCGTACAAGCGAATCCGGGAACTGTACTTTGTGGACACCATCCCGGTTTCGGCCGCGGGCAAGGTGCTCAAGCGGGAGCTACGAGCCCGCCTGTAGCCGGTCGCGCAGCGCCGCGTCCTTGTCCAGCACCAGCTGCTGGAGGTCGGCCTGGAACGCGGCCATCTTCTCGCGCAGCGCCGGATCGTTCGCGGCGAGCATTCGCACCGCGAGCAGTCCGGCGTTGCGTGCGCCGCCGACCGACACCGTCGCCACGGGCACGCCCGCGGGCATCTGCACGATCGACAGCAGCGAGTCGAGGCCGTCCAGGTACTTCAGCGGGACCGGCACCCCGATCACCGGCAGCACCGTCGCCGACGCGACCATGCCCGGCAGGTGCGCCGCTCCCCCGGCGCCCGCGATGATCACCTTGAGCCCGCGCTCGGCGGCCGAGGACGCGTAGTCGAGCATGCGCTGCGGGGTGCGGTGCGCCGAGTACACGCCGACCTCGTAGGCGACGCCGAACTCGTCCAGCGCCTGCCCGGCGGCCTCCAGCGTCGGCCAGTCCGAGTCGCTGCCCATGATCACGCCGACGGTCGGCGCCATAAGAAATCTCCTTCAGCCGTGGATCTCGAACCCGTCCGGCCATTCCGCGTGGGACAGCCAGTGCGCGGCCAGTGTGGCCCGCTTGCGCAGCTCCGGCAGATCGGGGCCGGTGAAGTTGACGTGTCCGAGTTTGCGGCCCGGCCGCTCCCCCTTGCCGTAAAGGTGCACCCGCGCGTCGGGGAACCGCGCGAACAGGTGGTGCAGGCGCTCGTCCGGCCCCATCTTCGGCGTCTCCGGCGCGCCGAGCACGTTCGCCATCACCGTCGGCGCCAGCAGATCCGTGGAACCCAGCGGGTAGTCCAGCACCGCGCGCACGTGCTGCTCGAACTGCGAGGTCCGGGAACCGTCCATCGTCCAGTGGCCCGAGTTGTGCGGCCGCATCGCCAGCTCGTTGATGACCAGGCCGCCGTCGGTGTCGAACAGTTCGACGGCCAGCACGCCCACCACGTCGAGCTGCTCGGCGATGCGCAGCGCGAGCTCCTGCGCATGGTCCACCTGGTCCGGCGCCAGCCCCGGCGCGGGTGCGAGCACCTCGGTGTTGATGCCGTCCGACTGCACGGTCTCGACCACCGGCCACGCCGCCCCCTGGCCGAACGGCGAGCGCGCGACCAGGGCGCACAGCTCCCTCGTCATCGCCACCCGCTCCTCGACCAGCAGCGAGGTGCCCGCGGCCAGCAGCTCCGGCACGGTCGAGCGCGCCTGCGCGTCGGTGTCCAGCATCCACACGCCGCGGCCGTCGTACCCACCGGTCGCGGCCTTGAGCACCACCGGCCAGCCGTGCTCGGCGCCGAACTTCAGCACGTCGTCCACTTCGGACACTTCGGCGAACGGCGGGCACGGATAGCCGGCCGAGGACAGGCGGCGGCGCATCAGCAGCTTGTTCTGCGCGTGCGCGAGCGCGTCCGGGCCGGGGCGCACCGTGAAACCCTCGGCGACCAGCGCGCGCAGATGCTCGCCCGGCACGTGCTCGTGGTCGAAGGTGACCACGTCGACCGACTTCGCGAACTCGCGCAGCGCCGCGAGATCGGTGTGGTGCCCGATCTCGACCTGGCCCGCGACCAGGCCCGCGGAATCGTTCTCGTCGGCGGCGAGTACCCGCAGCGACTGACCCAGTGAGATCGCGGCCTGATGCGTCATCCTGGCGAGCTGGCCGCCGCCCACCATGCCGACTACGGGAAGACCGGTACGAGAGTCCATAAGACACTCAGAATACTGTGCCGATCGTTGCCGATCCGACCGGCAGTGACGGCTGTCCACGTCGTGTAGGTCGGCCGGCGGTCGATCACGACCGGCCTGTTTTCGGTCGGATCGGCAAAGAGCGACGCAGCTCACGAGTGGTCAGCCCGAGAATCCCCAGCACCGCGGCGAGCACGTAGGCGTTGCCGAGGAGCGACCAGCCCAGCCCCCAGCCGAACTCGGTGTCCCCGCCGTTGGGCACCAGCATGATCACCGCGCTGCCGGTGAACAGCGTGATCAGCGCGGCCCACACGAGGTGTCGCTCGGCCACGAGCAGCGCGATCAGCGGCACCGCCCACACCCAGTGATGCGTCCACGAGATCGGCGACGCGAGCAGCCCCAGGAACGCGCTCACCAGCAGCGCGGCCAGCGTCTCCCCGCGCCGGTGCAGGCGCCACACCAGCCAGGCCGACGGCACCGCGAGCACGGCCGCGATCAGCATCGCCAGGCCGCCCGACCAGTGCGCGGCGTGGGTCGCGCGGTTGAGCATCCCGTTGAGCGACTGGTCGAAGACCCAGTTCACGCCGCCGACCCGGCTCGGATCGCGGACGGCCTCGGTCCAGTACTCCACGGCGTCGCCGGGAATGAGCAGGAACATCAGGCCCTGCAGTCCGGCGAACGTGGCGAGCGCGCGGAGCCCGTCGCGCCACCGGCCGGTCAGGAACAGGTGCACGACGAAGATCAGGGGCGTCAGCTTCACCGCCGCGGCGATCCCCACCAGCACGCCCGACCAGCGGGAACCGGCCAGCACCAGCACGTCGAGCACGACGATCGCCATCAGGATCAGGTTGATCTGGCCGAGCGCGAGCGTCTTCCACACCGGTTCCAGCCCGAGGCCGACGACGGTCAGCCCGACGACCACCAGCCGGTTCGATCCCCGCGCGCAGATCCGGACCACCACCGCCAGCGAGGCCACCGACGCCATGGAGACGATGCCCCACGCCAGGCCCGCCGGCAGCGCCGCGAGCGGTATGAACAACAGCGCGGCCGCGGGCGGGTAGGTGAACGGCAGCGCGACCCACGAGGGCAGCGCCGACAGCCGGCCGAGGTCGTAGAGCGGATCGCCGTGCAGGAAGGTCAGCGCGCCGGCCCGGTACACCGCGCTGTCCGCGCCGACCCGCCAGCCCGCGAGCCACGCGCAGACCCCGATCACGAACGCGCCGACGACGAGTACCGCGGCCAGCAGCCGCCAGGGGTCAGCCGACAGGCGTGGTGTCGACACCGGGCCGCCGCTTCAGGATCATCCAGCGAGTCACGAGCACCACGGCCAGCACGATGGGCATCAGGATGTAGGCGTTGCCCAGCACGTCCTGCCAGAACTTCCAGTGCAGTTCGATGTTGCGGCCGTTGGGCAGGATCAGCAGCACACAGCTGACGAAGACGGCGACCACGGCACCGGTGCCCAGCCAGCGCCGCCACGCCGTCGCCGGGGTCGTCTGCGGCAGCCGGGAGATCAGCAGCACGATCAGCGGCACCGCCCATACCCAGTGGTGCGACCACGAGATCGGCGAGGCCAGCAGTCCGAAGAACGCGGTGACCAGCAGCGCGGCGAGCGCCTGCCCGCGCCGGTGGAAGCGCAGCATCAGCCAGATCGCCGGCACGGCGAGCAGCGCGCTGATCCCGAGCGCGGCCTTCGACGCCCACGGCGCGAGGTCGGTGATGCGGTTCATCAGGCCGTTCAGCGACTGGTTGCCCGCCCAGTGCACCGGGCCGATGCGACCGGTGTCGGAGATCGTCTTGGTCCAGTAGCGGATCGTGTCGTCCGGGATCAGCACCAGCATCAGCGCCTGCAGGCCGAGGAAGGTGCCGAGCGCACGCGCCGCGTCCTTGCGCTTGCCGGTGAGGAACAGGTGCACGACGAACACCAGCGGGGTCAGCTTCACCGCCGCCGCGATGCCGATCAGAATCCCGCCGCCACGAGCGCCGCGCGCGGTGACGACCAGGACGTCGACGACGACCAGCGCCATCAGGATCAGGTTGATCTGGCCGAGGAACAGCGTGCGCCAGACCGGCTCCAGTCCGAGCATCACGATGGAGAACACCAGCGTCGCGCGGGCCGGCGAGGACCACCAACGGGAGTGCGCGACGGGTTTGGGCAGCGAGCCGATCGTGACCCGGATGACCAGCGCCATCACCAGCATCGAGATCGCGCCCAGCACACCCCACGCGATCTGGGTCGGCAGCATCGCCAGCGGTACGAACAGCAGCGCCGCGGTCGGCGGGTAGGTGAACGGCAGCAGCGCCCACCACGGTTCGGGGGCCAGCGTGCTCGCGTCGTAGAGGGGATCGCCGTGCAGCAGCGTTATCGCGCCGGCCCGGTAGACGGCGCTGTCGACGCCGAGCCGCCAGTCCACCAGCCAGCCGACGACGCCGAGCACGATGCCCAGCGCCGGAACCGCGGACAGCAACATGATCGATCTCGGCCGCATCGACAACCGGGTGAGCGATGTCCGCAGGGCCAGTCGCGGATGCGCGGGACGCACCACGGAGTCACCCCCGGTGGCTGGCACAGACTGGGTCACCCCCTCAGCAAATCACGAACGGGCATCGGCCGGTGCGCAGCCCTCGATTCACGGAGCGCGAGACGGGGCGAACGGTGAATTTCCGGCGCGGAAGGTCAGGAGCGCGACAGCCGGGCGAGCAGCTCGCACGCGCCCTCGTGGGTGCTCGGCAGCCGGATCAGCCGGATGCGCGGGCCGGTCAGCTCGTCGAACTGGGCGTCCACCGACAGCCGCTCGTGTAGCGACCGGCGCAGCGATACCGCCTTCGACGAGATCTGCCCGTCGCGCGGCAGCACGGCGGCGATCGTGGACGGGCCGAGCGTCGCGATGCTCTCGCCGCCTTCCAGCACCGCGCGCAACGCCTCCGCGACGAGAATCATGCTGGTCACGCGGGACCAGCCGCTGACCGCAGACAGGTCGAGGCCGACCGCGAGCAGCGTGTAGTCCTCCGCGGCGCGACGACCGCGAGCCTCCGCGCCCCGGTAGATCTCCCCGAGCCGGGTGCGCAGGTAGGCGCCGGTCGGCAAGCCGGTCAGGGGATCGATGACCTCGATATTGGCCAGCTGGTCCATGGCGACGTCGGCCCACGCGAGGGCCGTCAGCCGCAGCAGCCGGGACGGTGTGGCGTCCACGTCCGGCGAGACGAATCCGTCGGTCGCCTCCGGATCCGACAGCACCGCGTGCAGCGCGGCGAGATCGGTGAGTACCTCGGCGAGCCCCGCCCCGGCCGCGGCCCGCGCACGGGCCAGCCCGGCGAGCGGGATCTCCGGTTTGCCACCGCGGACCACGGCGGCGCACACCGCGTCCACCTCGGGCAGGGCCCAGTCGCTGGGAAACCGCCAGCCCGCGGCGAGGCTCGCCGTGCGCCACCGGGCGCGCAGCGTGCGTAGCCGCCGGTCGGACTCCGGGTCGGTGAGCGCGCCGAGCTGTCTCCAGCTCCCCTGCCGGGACGCGCTCCCGCCGCTGGCCGGCACATCCACTCGCGACCGTCCTTTCCTCGGCGAGCCTTCTCAAGCAGTGACGCGGGCGGCGATCATCCGTGACGGGACTTTTGACCGAAGTCGGGTGAACTTGTTGGGCCCTCCGGGTCACGCACCACCCCGCGGGGTGACCAGGCACCGGCTGTCCGTCACACTGATCGCTACGCGGCGTCAGGGGTTAATAGACGCGCACACCGCCGTCGTTACAGGGCTGGATTGAGGGAGAGCAGTGTCCACGGTTCCCGCGGATTTCGATGGCAAGAGCGACGCCGAGTTGATCGCCTCCGTCCGCGCCGGAACTCTCGCCGCCTACGGCACGCTGTACGAACGGCACGTCGGCGCCGCCTACAACCTCGCCCGCCAGCTGGCCCGGTCGAAGGCCGAGTCCGACGACCTGGTCTCCGACGCGTTCGCGAAGGTACTGGACACTCTGCGTGCGGGTAAAGGCCCGGATTCCGCCTTCCGGGCGTACCTGCTCACCGCGCTGCGACACACTGCGTATGACAAGACGCGCAAGGACAAGCGGGTCGACCTCAACGAGGACATGAGCACGCTCAGCGGCTCGTCCGAGGCGCTGACCGTGCCGTTCTCCGACACCGCCGTCGCCGGGCTCGAACGCACGATGGCCGCGAAGGCGTTCGCGCGGCTGCCCGAGCGGTGGCAGGCCGTGCTCTGGCACACCGAGATCGAGGGGCAGAGCCCGGCCGAGGTCGCGCCGCTGCTGGGCCTGACCGCCAACGGCGTGTCCGCGCTCGCCTACCGCGCTCGCGAGGGACTGCGCCAGGCCTATCTCCAGGTGCACCTCGCCGAGACGTCGGCGGATCGCTGCCGCGCCACCGCCGACCGGCTCGGCGCGTGGACGCGCGACGGTCTGTCCAAACGGGAACGCGCACAGGTCGAGGCACACCTCGACGAATGCGACGAGTGCCGGGCACTGGCCGCGGAACTGGCCGACGTCAACGGTGCCCTGCGCGCCGTCGTCGCACCGATCGTGCTCGGTGGCGCGGTGTTCGCCTACCTCGCCGCGAGCGGGGCGAAGGCGAGCGCGGCCACGGCCGGCGTGGCCGCCGCGAGTTCGGCGGGCGCGGGTGGCGCCGCCGGTGCCGCGGCGTCGGGTCCTCGCCAGTTCCTCGGAGTCGCCGCGTCGGGTGTCGCGGTCGCGGCGGCGGTCGCCACCGCACTCGCCGCGAGCGGCACGCAGGAGATCCCGGCCGCCGCGAGCGTGCCCGCCCCGCCGGCCGCGGTCGCGCCCGCCCCGGCTCCCCCGCCGGCCGCACCGGCGCCGGCGGGGGAGC
>NZ_JAAXLS010000042.1 GCF_012328925.1 Amycolatopsis acididurans | reverse complement strand
GCTGCTCGTCCAGGCCATCCAGCCCGGACACGGGGTTCAAGTCCTCAGCGTTCTCCACGCCGGACATCATGTCGGTCATCAGGTGCACTTCCATGATCGGGAATTACACCGCTCGTTTTACAGTCCCCACGCTCGACCCCGTACCCCGGCATCCGGCCGTACAGCGGATCGGTGAAATAGATCGAGCCGTCGGAATGCACGACAATGTCGTTGGGACTGTTCAGTTCGCGACCTTCGAAATGGGTTGCGAGCTCTGATCGTGTGCCATCGTTGCCGTATCGGGCGACGGAGGAGGTCGCGTGCTCGCACACCAGAAGGTTGAGGTCCCGGTCGTACGTCATGCCGTTTCCGTTGCGGGTAGGGCACGCGACCTCGGTGACACCGGATTCGTCCCATCGACGGCGAACGTCTCCGGGTATGTCGGAGAAGAGCAGATAATGCTCGGTGGGGTGCCAGACCGGCCCCTCTACGAAGTGATAGCCGGCGCCCAGCGTCCGCACCGGCCCATCAAGGTCGAGCAGTAGCTCGAAGCGCGGCTCGATCGCTTCGTGGCGCTCGCGAGTGCTCAAGCCTTCTCCTGGAACCCCGTCAGTACAAATCGGCCCGGCCACTGATCCTCGATCTCCGAAACGCGGTGCTGGATGCGCCAGCGTCCGTCGGGATCCCGCTTCATTGTGTCCAGATACCGGCCCAGGCCCCAGATAAACGACCGCTCGCCGTCTCCCGCATCGAAACGGAACATGTAGCTCACCACGTTCGCGGTGTCGCCGTGCAGTTCGATGTGCGGGTTGAGCGCGAGGTGCTTGTGATAGAGGTCAGGAGCATGCGAGTGGCGGCTCGCGAAATCGATTGTGCCTGCGCGGCCTTCCCAGCGGTGGACCGAGCCATCCGGTCGCCTGTTTTCACGCACCGCGTCGTCTGTGAAGCAGTCCACCAGCCGATCGAAGTCGCCGTAGTCGAGGGCCTGGCCATACTGCGTCAGCGTGTCGATGATCGCGTTCCGGTCCTCCAAAGCCTGCATGCGCGCCTTGAGTGCCTCGAAATCGTCTTGGGACATTCCTGACTCCAGATCTGGTCGTGACAGGGACCCGGCTCACGCGGAGCTGAGCCGTTGCCAGCCTTGTGCAATCGTTTGCATTGTGCCACGAGCGCGAAGGAGAAGGCAATACCGTTCGGTGGGGGGTGTATCGGTGTCGATGGGACCTCGGTGCTAGGCCGTCCGCCGCGGAATCAGCCTCTGCAGCTGAGTCACGTGCGTGGGCGCGAGCTCCTGGAGTGTCGCGACGCCGAGCAGCTTCATCGTGCGCTCGATCTGGTCGCGCAGGATGTGAATCATACGGTCGACCCCCTCGCGGCCGCCCGCCATCAGCCCGTACAAGTAGGCACGGCCCACGAGGGTGAACTTCGCGCCAAGGGCGATCGAGGCGACGATGTCCGCGCCCGACATGATGCCGGTGTCGATCGCGATCTCGGTGTCGTTGCCGACCTCGCGCACCACTTCCGGCAGCAGGTGGAACGGGACCGGTGCGCGGTCGAGCTGGCGACCGCCGTGGTTGGACAGCACGATCCCGTCGACCCCGAGGTCGACGAGCTTCTTCGAGTCCGCGACGTTCTGCACACCCTTGACGACGATCTTGCCCGGGAACAGGTCCCGGATGACCGCGAGGTCGTCGAACGAGATCGTCGGGTCCATCGCGGCGTTGAGCAACTCGCCGACCGTGCCACCGGTCGAGCTCAGCGAGGCGAACTCGAGCTTGGGTGTGGTCAGGAAATCCCACCACCACCAGGGCCTCGGGATCGCGTTGACGATCGTGCCCGGGTTCAGCTGTGGCGGAATCGAGAAACCGTTGCGTTTGTCGCGCAGGCGTGCGCCCGCGACGGGGGTGTCGACCGTGAAGAACAGCGTGTCGAACCCGGCCTTGGCGGCGCGCTGCGCGAGGTCGTAGGAGATCTCCCGCTCACGCATGACATAGAGCTGGAACCAGTTGCGGCCGTTCGGGTTGGCTTCCTTGACCTTCTCGATCGAGGTCGTGCCGAGTGTGGAGAGCGTGAACGGGATGCCGGCGGCGGCCGCGGCCGCCGCGCCGGCGGTCTCGCCCTCGGTCTGCATGAGCCGGGTGAAGCCCGTCGGCGCGATCGCGAACGGCAAGGCCGACGGGCCGCCGAAGATCTCCGTCGACGTGTCGACCGTGTCGGACAGGCCGCGCAGAATCGAGGGGCTGAACTCGACGTCGAGGAAGGCCTGGCGTGCGCGGGCCAGCGAGATCTCGTCCTCCGCGGAGCCGTCCGTGTAGTCGAACGCGGCCTTGGGGGTGCGGCGCTTCGCGATCGTCCGGAGGTCGTTGATCGTCAGCGCGGCATCCAGCCGGCGCTTCTTGGCGTTGAGCTGCGGCTTCTTGAACTTCATCAGCTCGAACAGCTCGCTCGGCTTCGGAACCTGACGGGTCACCACGGTATGCCTTTCGGTGGGATTCGGGAGTCCACGTATGCGAGCAGGCGGTCGCGGCTGACGGCGATGTGTTCGGCCGTGAGACGGGCCGCGCGGGCGGAATCGCCGGCGAGAATGGCGTCGAGGATGCCTTGGTGCTGTTCCACCACGTCTTCGGCGCTGAGCAGGTGAGCTGCTTGCACCTGTCCGATGCAGAGCTCGACCTCGCCCATGATGAGCGCGTGCATGCGGGCGAGCCGTGAACTGGACTGGCCGGCGACGAGCGCGCGGTGGAACGCGATGTCGTGGTGGGCGAAATCGGCGCCGGCCTCGATCAGGGCACGGTGGGCGGCCAGCGCCGCGGCGGGGATGCCATCGAGGCGTGCGACTGCGGCCGACTCGACGACCGTGCGGCTCTCGTAGAGATCGGCGATCTCGGCCGCGCTGAGTTCGGGCACGCGTGCGGCTTTGTGCTTCTCACGGCGCAATAGCCCGTCCGCGACGAGCCGCTCGATCGCGGCCTTGGCGGTCTGGCGGGCGACCCCGAACCGTGTGGCAACGGCGGACTCGGTCACCGTCGAGCCGGGTGCGACATCCTGCGCGATGATGCTCGACCGCAAGGTCTCGTAGATCGCCTCCGGGAGCACACTCGCGTGCTGCTCTGCCGCCATCGCGCCTCCAGTTTCGTGACAGATTGGTTGACAATCTAGCGGATTGTCAACCAATTGCCAAGGACGCCTGCTCCGTGAGGCGCCTTCACCTAACATCAGCGCAAACGATTGCAAAACCGCGATGGCGAACGATACTCGCGTGCCTCAGCCGAGCCCTCTGTTGCTCTGTTTTCTCAATGATGAGGAGAAAGAACATGCTGCTGTCACATCGGAGGGGTGCGGTTGCCGCGATGACCGCCCTTGTCACGGCTGCGACGCTCACCCTGACGGCTTGCTCTTCGTCGGGCGGCTCGGGGTCGGCCGGTCCCATAGTCATAGCCAACTGGGGCGGGGCGCCGACCAAGGCGTATCAGTCGGCCTACCTCGACCCGTTCACCGCTGAGACAGGAATCGCGGGTCAGCAAGTGGATGCGCCGGGTGTGTTCGTCGCCCGCGCCGAGGCGCAGGCCAAGGCCTCGCGTGTGCAGTGGGACATTCTCGAATCGATCACGGGAGTGGACACCGCGCACCTCGCGAACGAAGGTCTTCTCGACCCGGTGCCGCCCGATGTCAAAGATCGGCTCGTGAGGACGGTTGGAAAAGAGAACGTCACAGATTACGGGTACCACAGCGGTAGTACGGCGATGTTGATCGTGTGCAATACCCAACGGGTCCCCGTATGTCCTCAGAACATGCAGGAGTTCTGGGATGTTCACAAGTTCCCGCAGAAGCGGGCACTCATCGGGATAAATCCCGTTTACCCGATCGCGCAGGCGCAGATCGCGCTGGGTGTGCCCAGGGACAAAGTCGCCTCAACGCCGATCGACGTGGATGCGACATTCGCGAAACTGAAGGAACTCCGCCCGTTCGTCTCCGTGTTCTACACCTCGTCCGACCAGGGCACCCAGGTGCTTCAGCAAGGAGAAGCCGACATGGCGATCTTCTACGCGACCCGCATCTACGACGAGCTCCTTCCGCAGGGCAATTACAAGGTGGTGTGGACCGACGGCGTTCTCGCGGACGGCACCAGCGTCGTACTCAAGGACGCGCCGAACAAGGCGGCCGCCTGGCAGCTGATGGAGTGGATCGCCGATCACCCCGAGCAACAGGCGAAGTTCGCCCTGGCCGCGTCGAAGGCGGCCGTGGACCCCAAGGCCCTGGACTACATGCCGGCGGACAAGCGAGAGCAATTCAGCAACGCGCCCGAACACAATGGACAGCTGGCAACCCCGAACATCGCCGACTTCACGGCGAAGTTCGACGAGATCAATCGACGTTGGCAGGAGTTCATCGCGGGTTGATCGGCGTCCTGAGGGGGAGGGGGCCGGCTCTTTCCGGAGCCCTCCTCGCCGGGGGCAACGCTCGAGAGAAGGGTGTCACCAGAATTGACCGTGTCAATGCAATTGCGACGTGAATGGACGCCGTTTATCCGGAAGCGCTACGCCCTGGTTGCGTTACTGCCGGCGGTGATATTGCTCAGCGTCTTCGTGCTGTATCCACTTGTGCTTCTGGTCGTGGAGTCGAGCACGAACGGCTTTGAAGCGTACGGACGAATTCTTGCGAGCGGGTCCGGACGAAAGGCGATTCTTACGACGTTCACGGCGAGCTTGATCGTGACAGCCGTCGTCCTCGTGGTCGGGAGCGTCATCGCGTGGACGATTCGCACGACGACTCGCCCATGGTTGCGCGGGGTGTGCTGGGCGTGCGTGTTGATCCCCTTCTGGATGGGAACAATCGTCAAGAACTACGCGATCATCCTGCTCATCTCGAAAGAAGGCGTGATCAACACCGCCCTGGGGTGGCTCGGTCACAAGCCCGTTCAGATGATGTACACCACGCCGGCGGTCGTGCTCGGTATCTCGTATTCACTCATCCCCTTTGCGGTGCTGACCGTTAACGCGGTATTCCAGACGATTGATCTGAACCTGCTCCGGAATGCCGAGGTGATGGGTTCGACGAGGTCGGGCGCGATCCTGCGGGTGATGGTTCCGCTGGCTATGCCGGGCCTGATAGCCTCCGGGGCCGTCGTTTTCGCGCTCGCGGTGGGTTTCTACGTCACGCCGGTCACGCTCGGGGGAGCCCAGGCGCCTTTCCTGGCGGGGCTCATCCAGACGAACATCCTGGAGTACTTCGACTATCCCGCGGCTGCCGCATTGGCGGTGATCCTCCTGGTGGTGGCACTTCTCGTGATGATCGTCGCGGTCGGGCTCGTCGGCACCGGAAGTATCCGTCGAGCGATCACGAGGTCGTGAAATGGCCGAGAAACTTGACAAACTGTCCAGGCTGTCCGTGCGGATCATTCTGGCTGTGGTGATTTTCGCTATCCTCGCCCCGGTCGCCGTGATACTCGTGATGTCCGTCTCGGACCAAGTCCGCTTCGCGTTCCCTCCAGACGGTTTCGGGTGGCGGCAATACCGGGAACTGTTCCGTAACCCGGTATGGATGCGCTCGATCAGGCTCTCCCTCTCTCTGGCGCTGCCCGCCGCCGCGCTCGCGGTGGGTGTCGCAGTGCCGGTCTGCCTTGTCGCGCAGCGCAGCAAAGTTCCCGGAAGGAATGTCCTGCAAGGCGTCGCGGTAACGAGCATCATCATTCCCATGTCCGCTCTGGCCGTCGGGCTGTTCGCGTTGTTCTCCCGGCTCGGACTCACTTCTTCGAATGCCGGTCTCGTCATTGCGGAGGCTGTCGTAGCCCTGCCCATTGTCGTGATCGGAATCGCTGCCGGACTGAGCAGGATTCCGCGCACTGCCGAGTTCGCGGCCATGACGATGGGGGCTTCCCTGTTCCGGTCTATCGTCGAGATTACTGGCAGGGCGCTCTTGCCCGCGATAGTGGCGAGCGCGGTGATGGGATTTCTCCACGCGTTCGACGAGGTGGTCATCGTCAACTTCGTGGGCGGGCCCGGCCAGGTCACGCTTCCCAAAGCGATTCTCGATTCTGTTCAGTACTCCATTGATCCGGTCATCACGGCGGCCGCATCACTTCTGATGCTCGGCTCCGCACTGTTGATGGTTGTCGCTGCGGTTGCCGGACGGCTTGTGATGAAGAGGCGGGAAGGGTGACGAACATGGCAGCGATCACGAACGACGATCAAGTGCTGGTGTTGGACGGCGTGGCAAAGCAGTACGGAGGGCTGGCGGCGCTCGCGCCGACAAGCTTCTCCGTCCAGCGGGGCGAGTTCTTGACTCTGTTGGGCCCGAGTGGTTCCGGTAAGAGCACGCTGCTCAAGCTCATTGCGGGTTTCGAGTCGCCCAGCAGCGGTGGGATCTGGCTTCGATCCCGCGACATCTCCGGTCTGAGTCCCGCCCAGCGTCAACTGGGAATGGTGTTTCAAAGTTATTCGCTGTTTCCCCACCTCACCGTGGCGAAGAACATCGAGTACGGACTCAAGCGCCGCAAATGGCCGTCGCACCGTCGTCGAGCGCGGGTGGCCGAGATCCTGGCGATCGTGAAACTCGAGCATCGGGCTCAAGCAGTACCGGCGGAGCTGTCAGGTGGCCAGCAGCAGCGCGTCGCGGTGGGACGTGCCCTGGCTTGCGACCCTGATGTGCTGCTGATGGACGAGCCGCTCGGGGCTCTTGACCGGACACTTCGGCTTGAAATGGAGTCCGAGATCAAACGGATCCACGGTGAACTCGGCACGACCTTCATATACGTGACGCATGATCAGCAGGAAGCGATGCACCTCTCGACCCGGATCGCCATCATGAACAACTCGCAGGTAGTCGCACTCGGCAGGCCGGACGACCTGTTCCGCAATCCTCCGAACGCGTTCACCGCGGAGTTCTTCTCCGATGCGACCACCGTCCCGGCGGAGATCGATTCGGAGAAACGCTTCCGGTTGGAGAACGACACGCAGGACTGGGAAGCGCCGGTAGGAATGTCGCCCGGCCGCTACATCTTCGGAATCAGGCCGCGTGTCGCGCGACTCGGAATCATCGAAGGCGCGCCGAGCCTGCGGGGTAGGGTGAGGAGCTCGATGCTTTTCGGGGACGAGGTCCGCTTGCTGATCGACTCGGATACCGTCAAAGGCCTTCGCGTGATCATCCCCACCCGTGCCAACGGTTTTTCCCCGGGGGAGCGCGTGGACGTATCCATCCCGTGGGAGGATGCGATTCTCCTGCCCAGGCAGACCTGAGTTCTGCGGGCGGCGCGTGCGATTCCGGCCGTCTCGCGCGGCCGGAATCGCGGTCAGTCCGGTATCTCGATCCGGAAACCTTTCGCCCACCTCTCGCGAATCGGCTGCTCGGGGATCAGAGAAAATCGGCGGCGAATCCCGGCCCGCGAACGCTCCAGCGCGGCCCGGATGCTCGGCCAATCGATACCCACCAACTTGCCATGCCGCTTCACGACCTGTCCGTCGACCATCACCGTGTCGACGAGGCTGGGGTGTCCGTAGGTCACGACCGCGGCGTAGGGATCTGACATCGGCGCCAATCCCAGCGAATCGGTTCTGAGCAGCAACAGATCCGCTTTTTTCCCGACGGCGAGGCTGCCTGTCACGTCGCCGAGTCCGATCGCTTCGGCTCCACACACGGTCGCGAGTTCAAGGACCTTCTTCTGGTGAACCTTGCGGGTCATCCTGAGAGGATTCCGCAGCGATCGCTCCAGCCGCCATTCGTTCAACAGGGCCCGCATCTGCCCGAACATATCGCCCGCAAAGTCGATCGTCGCATCGATCCCGATGCTCGACTGCCCGCCCATCGCGGTGAACCTGTTGACGACCGGATAAGCGCCATAGGTCATCTCGATTTCCACCGCGGAACTGATGGACGCACCACCATCGATGATCATCCGAAGTTCGTCGTCGGTGAGGTGGTTGCCGTGCACGAAGAGCAGGTCGGGACCTATCTTACCTGCATTGTGCAGCTCTCGTACCACGTTGAGCGGCTCGTTCGCGCTCATGCCGACGTGGACACTGATCCGTGCCGGCCCTAAGGTGCGGCTCCACCGCAGCTCCTCGAGCATCGAGTCGGCTTCGGACAGGGTTTCGAACTCGCGTGAAGCTATGCCAAAACGTACCCGGGCCGAATCGTCGGCGAAGAACTCGTCTCGGACGCGGGTCGCGTTCTGTTTGTGCCATTCGTTGAGCGGGCCGTTCACCTCGTGAAGCAGGCCAGGGAGCTCCGAGGGGTTTCGCCCCGGCGTGTAGGTGAGATTTCGATAGGTGCCGTAACAGAAGATTCCCCGGATTCCGGACCTGATGATTCCCTCTGCCAAAGCGTCCGAGTGGGCTTGCGACAACTGAAGGTGCGAGTGGTCAACCAATGTGGTGATGCCCGAATCGAGCGCCTCGAGTGCGCCGACCCAGTTTGCCAGGGCGGCGTCCTCGGGCTCGTAGCAAACGCAATACATGCCACGGATGTAGGTCATGTAGTCGAGAAGGTTCCAGTCGGTTCGCACACCATGCAGGGGTGTTTGCCACGTATGCCGGTGGGTGTCGACGAAGCCGGGGCACAGCACCATCCCCGACGCGTCGATGACCTCGGCGTCGTCGATAGTCAAATCCGGGGCGATGGCGGCGATGAGGTCGCCTTCGACGAGCAGATCTCCCGCCGGCAAGTCCTCGGACTCGCCGTTCATCGGAAGTATCGTCGCACCCTTGAACAGAATGCGTTGCTTGTTCATTCTCGTGACAGTATATGCAAACGATTGCATGGTCAAGGAGGGCGAGAGCAGGGATATCACTCAGGGCTCGAGGTCGGTCACTGCCTTACCGCTGGTCATGTCGAGCGGCACCGAAACATGGTCGTGTGTGATCAGCCAGTTCCCGTCGATCCTGCGGAAGCAGAAGGTCGCCCGGACCCACATCCCGCCCACCGCGACGCCGTTGTTCGCCCTGCCGCTGAGCCGTCCGAAGCAGTGTCCGAACGCGACACTTTCGTCCACGGTCAGTGTCAGGTCGCGGACCTCGTAGCTCACGGTCTCGAAGAGCGCGAACGCGGTCGCCCAGTTGTTCATTTTCGCGTCGATGCCGACGTGGTGCAGCGGCGGCTCGACGTCGAAGGACACGACGTTCTCCGCATAAAGCCGCCGAAGACCGCTCAGGTCCTTGGCTTCGATCCCTTCGACGAGGTCGCCGACGTGCTGCCTGAGCTCGGCTTCGTCCCGTTCGCGCATCATCAGTCCTTTCCGGGCGATCAAGCCGCCGTGACCGGCGCACCGGCACGCAGGCGACGCGACGGCGGTGCTCCAGGCGATGACCTGGTCCCGCCCGTGCTCGACCCCACCGCGACCTTCACCGCGGACGGCGGCGGGCTGGTCACCACCACGCTCCATCCGAGCAGACGACCGCATCGCCCGCATCTGCGCCGTCCGCAATCTCGAGGAACTTCGTCGATGGGCCAGCTAACCGTGTCCGGCTACGGGCGGTTCCGACTCGACGATGGCGACCTCGACGGGGCCGGAACGCACGCCGATGCGCATTCGTGGCGCGAAACCGTGCTCGCGGCGATGCTCCGCCATCAACTGCTGGATCCCGCGCGCGCAGCGCAGGGCTGCCGCGGAATCGTGGAAGCTCGCGGCGTAGCTGTGCTCGTCCTGCCATACGCGGTCGGCGCCGTGGTCCGCACAGCAGGAACGCAGGGTGCGGTCGAGCCAGCGGGTGAGGGCGGCCCAGGCCTGTTCGTCCAATACCGGTGACAGGCGTTCGATGTCGGCGTCGGCGTACAGGACCGTCACGCCTGCCGGGCCGGTCTCGACCGGGTCTGCGGCCCAGTCGAGCAGGTCGTCCGGGGAGGCCTGAGCACCCCGGCGGCACGCGCGGTCGAATTCCTCGGTACCGAGCTCGCCGTGCAGCCGGTCCAGTGCCGTGTCGAGGGCGCCTCGCGCCGTGGCCGGCACCGGGACACTGATGCGCTCACGCTGGGCTGCGGCCGCGCCCAGGAACGCGGCCGCGCGCCTGCTGTCACCGCACGCGAGCAGGGTGCGGCCGAGACCTTCCAGACTGGTGGCCATACCGGCGCGGTGTCCCGAGGCGGTGCACAGTGCGAACGCCGTGCGGAAGGAGTCGCGTGCGCGTTCCGGGTGGTCTCGCAGCGCCAGGTGGCCGGTGACCTGCAGGGCGGAGGCCTCGCCTTCGCGGTAGCCGATCGCCCGGTAGTGCTTCAGAGCCCGCGTGACGAGTTCGTCGGCGGATGTGAACCGGCCTTGCTGGGCGGCGATCGTGCTGCACACGTCCAGGCAGACCCCGAGGATCGTGTCCTCCCCGACGCGCCGCGCCACATCCAGGGCGGTCTGCGCGGTCGCTTCCGCGGCGGGCAGCTGATCGGCGTCCCGCAGCGTTCGCGCCAGGTGCACCAGCGCGATGGCTTCGCGCCAGCGGTCGGCGGATGCGCGCAGCGCCTGCACTGCCTGCTCGAGTGGAGCGTGCGCCGCCGCCGGATCGCCGCGAGCCCAGCAGACCATGCCGATTCTGGTCAATGCGTCGCCTTCCCAGCGGCGGTCGCGCACCGAGCGGGCCAGCGCGAGCTGTTCGCGGGCCAGGTCATGGGCGGCGTCGAGCTCGCCCAGCCCGAGGCGGAGCAGCGTCGCCGCGGCGAGCAGCCGCATCCGCAGACCGGCCTGGGACCGGTCGACGACCGCCAGCGCGGCATCGAGCCAGTGCAGTCCCTCCACGCGCGCGCCGGCGAGGTCCCACAGGTGCCAGAGCCCCGCCGCGAGCCTGGCGCCGAGTTCCGGGTCGCCCTGGCCGAACGCCCACGCCAGCGCGGCGCGCACGTTTTCGCCCTCCGCGCGAAGCCGGTCGAGCCGGCGTACCGAGCCTGCCCGGTAGAGCCACGGCTCCGCGTCCTCGACGACCGCCAGGTAGTGGCGGGCGTGGCGTTCGGCCATCATCGCGTCTTCCCCGCGTTCGGCGAGCCGGCGGCGGGCGTAGCGGCGCAGCGGTTCGAGCATCCGGTACCGGCCGCGGTCGGGGGAAACCTGTTCCAGCTGGACCAGGGAACGCGCGACCAGCCCGGACAGCAGGCTCACCACGTCCGTCCCGGGGAGGTGGGCGTCCCCGGCCACCGATTCGGCGGCGTCGAGGGTGAATCCGCCCGCGAACACCGACAGCCGCGCGAACAGGATCCGTTCCGGCGCACCGAGCAGGTTGTAGCTGCCGTCGCAGGCGGTGTCCAGGCCGCGGTGCCGTCCGCCGGCCGCGCCCTCGCGGGCGTCCAGGAGCCGCGACCGGTGATCGAGGTGGTCGAGGATGCGGCGCAGCGGCAGCGCGGCGACCTGCGACGCGGCCAGTTCCAGGGCGAGCGGCACCCCGTCCAGGCGGTGGCAGATGTCGCGGACCAGGCCGGCGTTGGCCTCGGTGACGCGGAATCCCGGCCGGGCCGTCGCCGCGCGCGCCCCGAACAACGACACCGCCTCGCCGGCCGCGACCCGTTCCCACGAGGCGTCACGGTCGGGTACCGCGAGCGGCGTCACGGTGCAGACGACCTCGCCGGCGATGCCGAGTGCTTCCCGGCCGGTGGCCAGGACACGCACCTCGGTGCCTGCCGCGGTGACGGCCTCGACCAGCGACCGGCAACCGCCGACGACGTGCTCGCAGTTGTCGAGGATCAGCAGGCCCTTGCGGTGGCCCAATGCCGCCGACACGGTGTCGAGCAGCTCCGGCCCGGTCTCGGCGCGAAGGCCGAGCACGTCGGCGACGGTGTGCGTCACCAGAGCCGGCGTCGTCAGCGAGGCCAGATCGACGAACCAGGTGCCTGCGGGAAACCGCGCTGCCACGGCGCGCGCGGTCTCGATCGCCAGCCGGGTCTTCCCGATACCGGCCGCGCCGAGCAGCGTCACCAGCCGGTGCCGGTCGAGCAGCGCGGTGACCTCGGCGCGTTCGCGGTCGCGACCCACGAACGCGCCGAGCGGCCGCGGTAGCCGGGCGCGGCGGCGGGGCGCGTCCGGCGGGTCGAGGGAGGGATGCTGTTGCAGCACGGCCCGCTGCAAGTCCCGCAGCGCGGGCCCGGGCTCGACGCCGAGTTCCTCGCGCAGTGCTCGGCGGGCCGCCGTGTAGGTCGCCAGCGCGTCGGCCTGACGGCCGCAGCGGTAGAGCGCGACCATGAGGTGCGCGCGCAGCCGTTCCCGCAGCGGGTGCTGTGTCACCAGGACCTCGAGTTCGCCCACGAGGTGCGCGTGCCTGCCGAGCGCAAGGTCGGTCTCCGCCTTCGCTTCCACGGCGTCGCAGCGCAGTTCGTCGAGCCGGTTGGCGGTCTCGGCCACGAACGGGGCGTCGATTCCGGCCAGTGCCGGGCCGCGCCACAGGGACAAGGCGTCCGCGAGTACGGCCGATGCCGTCGCCGGATCCGCCGGCAGGGCGTCGCGCGCCTGGCCGAGCAGGCGCTCGAAACGCGGCATGTCCACCTGGTCCGGCCGCGCCCGGATGGTGTAGCCGCCGGGCTCGGTCACCAGCAACCCGGTGGGTAAGGCCCGCCGGAGTCCGGCGATGGAGCCGTGCACGATCGTGGCCGCCGAGGCCGGCGCGGCCTCGCCCCACAGCAGATCGACCAGGCGGCCGACGGAGAGGTGAGTGCCGAGGTGCACCAGAAGAACCGCCAGCAGGGCATGCTGCCGCGGTGGCCCCAGTGGGATTTCGGCACCGTCGTCGCCGACCACGGTGACGGGCCCCAGGATCCGGAAATGCATGGGCCGGCCTCCTCGCCGTGTCCTCAATGGTGCCTCATGACCGGTATCCGTGGCGTGTAGCCGGCGTTTAGCCTCGCCGCGGAAGCTGGATGCGGTGGTACGACGACAGAACAGGAGCCCGGTCATGGATGCCATCGCAGACACCGCGCAAGCGGCACTGGACGCGGCCAGAGAGCTGCGCCCGGCCTTCCGCGGGGACCTCGTCCTCCCGCACGACCCCGACTACGACAACGCTCGACGGGTATGGAACGGGTGCATCGACCGGCGCCCCGCGCTCATCGCGCGCTGCCGCCGCACCGAGGACGTCGTCGCCGCGCTGGGCGCCGCGCGGGCGCGCGGACTCGAGATAGCCGTGCGTGGCGGCGGCCACAGCATCGCCGGGCTCGCGGTCGCGGACAAGGCGGTGACGATCGACCTGTCCGGCATGGGCGGCGTCCGCGTGGACCCGGGCACCCGCCGGGCGTCGGTCCAGGCGGGCAGCCTGCTGGCCTCGGTGGACCGGGAGACGCAGCGGCACGGGCTGGCCGTCACCAGCGGCTTCGTCTCACACACCGGGGTCGCCGGTCTCACCCTGGGCGGCGGATTCGGCTGGATGGCCCGCAAACACGGGCTTGCCTGCGACAATCTGCGTTCCGCCGAAGTCGTGCTCGCCGACGGCACCGTCGCCACGGCCGGCGAAACCCGCGACCGCGACCTGTTGTGGGGACTGCGCGGCGCGGGCAGCAACTTCGGAGTGACCACTTCCTTCGAGTTCGAGTTGCACCCGGTCGGGCCCATGGTCGCGACGGGAACCGCGTGCTACGCGCTCGACGACGGCGCGAAGGTGTTGCGGGCATTGCGTGAGCTCGCCGACGACGCCGGCGACGAAACCACGTGGGCGGCGTCGGTATGGGATGCCGATCAGGACGCCCCGCTGCCCGCCGAAAGCCACGGCAAACCCGTGGTGACACTGACATTCGTGCACGTCGGAGATGTGGACGAGGGACTGCGGCTCGGCCGGCGACTGCGCGCCGTGGCCTCCCCGTTGGCGGAGACGGTCGGCCCCGTCACCTACCTCGATCTGCAGTGCGGCAATGACGGTGCGTGGCGGCACGGGGTGCGGCGGTACTGGAAATCGCACTACCTGTGGGACCTGCCGGACGCGGCGATCGAGGCCTTCCTCGCGCGGGGAAACTCGGCGGGCAAGGGAAACTCGCCGATCACAGGATCGCTGCAGACCCGCGGCGGCGCCATCAGCCGCGTCGGGGAGCAGGCCACCGCGGTCGGCCACCGGGGCGCGAAGTTCGAGTTCCTCACCGCGAGCAACTGGACCGACGCGGGCGAGGACGACACCCGACGCGGCCTCATCCGGACGTACGCCGACGCGATGGCGCCGTACTCCCGTGGCGTCTACGTCAACAACCTCGGCACGGAAGGGGAGGACAGGGTGCGCGCGGCCTACGGCGAGGAGAAGTTCACGCGGCTGGTCAGCCTGAAACGGCGGTATGACCCGGAAAACGTGTTCCACCTCAACCAGAACATCCGCCCCTGACTCCGTGCGCCCCGACGTGGCTGGTCACCGCTGGTTTCCGTGCTGTTCCTGGCCCGGTTCGGGGACGCGCCCGACGGCGCCGAGCTGGACGGCGAGTGCGTGGGAGGAGTCGATGCCGTTGCCGGCCGCGTGCGTGCGGGGCGTGTGGGCGCGGTCGGGGCGCCAGTCGGCGACGGGCACCAGGCCGGGGTCGACGAGCGTGGTGCGGTGGAAGAGGTCGCGGATTTCCTCGCGGGTGCGCAGGGTCATGGTGCCCCGGACGTCGGCGTTGTACCGGTCGCATGCGGCGACTTGCTGCCGGCGAACGTGTTCGTCGTCGGCGGCCGTGGCGTGGCTGACCGCGAGGTAGCTGCCGGGGGCGAGGTGGGCGAGGTAACGGTCCACCAGGTCGGTGGCGTTGCCGGGAACGAAGGGCAGCACGGACACCATCAGCAGCGCGACGGGCCGGTCGAAGTCCAGCAGCTCGCGTACCTCGGGGTGATTCAGGATCGCGTCGGGGCTGCGCAGGTCACCCTCGATGCAGGTCGCGGTGGCGGCGGCGGCGAGCATGGTGCGCCCGGCCTGGACGGTGGCGGGTTCGCGGTCGACGTAGACCACGCGCGCCCCGGGCGCGTGCTCATGGGCGATCTCGTGCACGTTGCCCGCGGCGGGGTAGCCGGAGCCGATGTCGAGGAACTGGCGGACGCCGCCTGCGACCAGGAAGCGCACGACGCGCTGCAGCCAGTCCCGGTTGGCACGCGCGACTCCGCACAGGAAGGGAAAGGTCTTCAGGGCGGTGATCGCCGCGTCGGCGTCGGTGCGGGTGTGGTGGTGTCCCCCGAGCAGCCAGTCGTAGATGCCGGCCGGGGTCGCCGTATCCTGGTGCTGTTGCGACTGCATCCGCGCCTCGTTTCGCTGGGCCTTTCCTGCATTTCCCTGCTGCCGCTGGAAATGCAGTCGACGGTAGCCCAGAGCGGGTGGTGATCGGCAGAGGCCAGCAGCCTGGGGTGGCCCGCGCCCCGGCGTGGGGGTCACACCGGGACGCAGGACCTCGGCCACTCTAGCGCGAACCGATAGGCGAATCCAGTGTTTCATTTATGAACCGGTTCGCGTGCCGCTCACCGAGAGCGTACGGACGGCGTCTCTTTGGATGAAATTTCTGTTCTATCGAGTGTAACGGGTTCACCATGGCCGTATGACTGACCCGGCACGGTCCACAGTGGATCTTTTCGCCCCGGATGTCGCGGCGGAGCCCTACCCGGTCTACCGGGAGCTCCGCGACGCGGGACCGGTGGTGTACCTGGAAAAGCTCGGCGCCTACGCCCTCACCCGGTATGTGGACGTGCGCTCGGCGTTGCGCGACTGGGAGACCTTCGGCTCCGCCGAGGGGACGGCGTTCAACCCCGCGATGAACCAGAACGTGCAAGGCGTGATCCTCACCGCGGAGCCGCCCGAGCACGGCGCATTGCGTTCGGCCCTGCTCGAACGGCTGCGGCTGTCCTCGGTACGCGAGCTCGCCGCCTGGATCCAGGAAAGCGCGGACGCGATGGTCGTACCGCTCGTGGACAAGGGCGAGTTCGACGTGGTGACCGAGCTGGCGCGCCCGTTCCCGGCCAAGATCGTCGGCGAGCTGATCGGCCTGCCACCCGAGCTGACCGAGCGGTTCGTCCTCGGCAGCGACGCGGTGTTCGCCGCGATGGGCCCGATGAACGCGCGGACCGAGCAGGCCCTCGGGGTCATCGCCGACGTGCTCACCACGATCGGCGGGATCACCGCCGCCGATCTCGCGCCCGGCAGCATGGGCGAAGCCCTGTACCGGGCCGCCGAACGTGGCGAGATTCCGCCGGAGCACGTCGTGAAGCTGCTGTGGAACTACGCCGGCCCCGCCTTCGACACCACGATCCACGCGATCAGCAACCTCATCTGGGCGCTCGCACGCGACCCGGCCCAGTTCGATGTCCTGCGCGAGGATCCTGATCTCGTGCCGAACGCGGTCGACGAGGGGCTGCGGTACGAGCCGACCATCCAGATCTGGGGCCGCTTCTGCCGCACGGACGTCTCCTTCGACGGCGTCGTCCTGCCCGGCGGCTCACGGGTCGCGGTGCTCTTCGGCGCGGCGAACCGAGATGAGCGGCATTATCCCGAGCCCGACCGGTTCGACGTCGGGCGCAACGCGCGGGACCACCTCGCCTTCGGCTACGGCATGCACCGCTGCACCGGCGCCTCCCTGGCACACCTGGAAATCGCGTCCGTAGTCCGCGCACTGACCACCCGCGTGCGCGGGCTCGAACTGGGCGAGACAAGGCGGCATCTCAACCACACCGTGCGCGGCTTCGAACGCCTGGAGGTCCGGCTCAGCTAATACACGACCCGGCGGGCCGCGCGCGGCCTGCCGGTAGGCGCTCCCGCCGGGCCCGGCGCGGGCGGCGTTGGCCCCGGGCCCGCCGTGGACGGCGCCGCCGGGGTGCGCCGCCCCCGTGACCCGGGCCGAGGTCGGCGTGCATGGCGTTGCCGGCGAGCAGGAGGCGGGCGCCCTCGCCGGCGAAAAGGTCCTCGCCGAAGGCCTGGGTGGACATCGTCGTCATGCGGGCGAAGCGCAGCATCTCCGCCCCACCGTGCCGGCGCAGGAGCCGCAAGCCCGGGCGTACCGGCGGGAACGGCGTGAACAGGGCGTCGAGCAGGTCGTCGCGCAGGCGGGCGTAGCCGTCGTACTGCTGGCGCCAGGCGTCGCCGTCGCCGCGGGCGAAGCCGGCCACGGAGGCGGCAGTGCGGTCGAGGTCGCGGGAGAGCAGGGCGCACCGATCGTCGGGCAGCAGATGGGCCAGCACCGCCGGGGCATGCGACCACCGCAGCCCGTACCGGTCGAGTCCGAGGCCGGTCAGGATCGGGGACGCCGCGCCCAGTGGGTAGAAGGCGCTGCAGACGTCGTTGACGAAGCCGGGTTGGGTCAACTCCTCGCTGCGGACCGATCCGCCGGGGCGGCGGGCCGCTTCCAGGACGGTCACGTCCCAGCCCGCGTCGGCGAGGAGGTTCGCGGCGACGAGACCGTTCGGCCCGGCACCGACGACGACCGCGTCAGCGGCCTCCACACCGTTCATGACCAAGATCTACCCCGAATTCCCGCTGGTACACGCATGGGCAGGGCCTGGCGCGGGTAGGTGGAAGGCGATGGCTCACAACGGATTTCGGGAGTGACGATGACCAGCGGGCGCGGTAACGACGTGGCGGGCGAGCTCGGCGCGAACATCGGCGAGCTGGTGCGGCGGGAGCTGCGGGTCGCGGCTCGCGAGGTGCGCGCGAAGGGGGAACAGGGCGGCCTCGGTGTGGTGCTGCTGGGCGCGGCGGGCGTGTCGGCCCTGTACGCCGGGGGCTTCGCACTGCGCGGGCTCGTGCTGACGCTGGAGAAGGCGCTGCCGGAGTGGCTGGCGACGTTGTGCGTGGCCGGGACGCTGTCCGTGGGCGCCGGTGTGGCCGGGATGTTCGGATTGCGGCGGTTGCACGGCGCGTTGCCGCTGTTGCCGGAACAGGCATCCGCGGAGGCGAGCGAAGCCGTGCAGGCCGCGGTGCGCGACGGCGACAACCCGGCCAAGTACACCTAGGACATCCGCTCCCGTTGCGGGACCACGGTGTAGCGGGGGTCGTCGGCGGAGTGCTTGCCCGCGTGGAAGATTCCCCAGCGGGTCGCCGCTGACGCCGCGACCAGTGCGGCGCCGGACAGGCGGCGGATCACCCGGTTCCCGCCGAACAACGAGCCCGCCGCGCCCGCGACCGACAGGATCTTGCCGGCCCGGATGTACCTGCCGCCCTTGCCTTCGCGATACGGCTCCGCGACCATTCCCAGCCGCTTTTCCATACTCTGGAACGCCGCGAGCTCGACCCCGGTGCCCAGCAGAGCGAGGTTGCGGGCGGGCCCGCATTCCTTCTCCGGCGCGGTGAGCAGCCCGAGCCCGCCCGCCGCGGTGGCACCGGAACCGACGAAGACGTACGGCATTTCGCGGTAGCCGTCGTGCCAGGCGGGCACCGCGGTGTCGCTGATCAGTGCCGCGGTGTAGGCGGCCACACCGGGACCGAGCAGCGCGGAGCCCGCGGTCGCGGTGGCGCCGATGCGCGGCAGTTTCCCCGTCAACGCGGAGAAAGCGGACGCACCGGCGAGCGGGCCGTACGCGGCCAGCAGCCACGACCCCACGTTCATCGGTGAGCTGGTCTTGAGCACCCGGAGCATGTTCAGAAACCGCGCAGGCCGGCCGAGGTCGTGGATCAACGCGGCCAGCGACAGGCTGACCGCCGAGAACGCGCCCGTCTTCGCGGCCCGCGCGAGCTTGGGCCGTCCCGTGGCGTGCGCGCCCGCCCCGAGCAGCGACGAGGCACCCGCGAGACCGCCGAGGAAGAGGTAGCCCGGAATGTCGGGGGAGTGCCAGACGGGCCCGTTGATGACCGGTTTGCCGTAGTACGACGTGAATTCCGAATCCGGCACCACCGGTTGTTCGCCGCGCTTGCGGCGCCCGGTGGCCACGCCGGTGAGGGCCTCGCGTCCGGGCCGGGAACTTTCGCTCATGTCCGCCTTCCGATCACCGAACCCGCGAACGCCGCGAGTGCGCCACCTGCGAGCATCGCCGCGGCCTTGGTGACGTGCCGCCACATCGCGGGCAGGTCGCGGGTGGTGACCACCGGATCCGGTGGCAGGCCGTACACCTCGGGTTCGTCGAGCAACAGGAAAAACGCGCCGTCACCGCCGACGCCGTCGTCCGGGTCGTCGCCGTAGAGCCGCGCGTCGCCGATCCCGGCCTCGTGCAGTTGGCCGACGCGATGCCGGGCGCGTTCACGCAGTTCGTCCAGCGGTCCGAACTGGATCGAGTCGGTGGGGCAGGCCTTGGCGCACGCGGGTTCCATGCCCTGGCCGAGCCGGTCGTAGCACAGCGTGCACTTCCACGCGCGGCCGTCGTCCTTCCGCTGGTCGATCACGCCGTACGGGCACGCGGGAATGCAGTAGCCGCAACCGTTGCAGATGTCCTCCTGGACGACGACGGTGCCGAACTCGGTGCGGAACAACGATCCCGTCGGGCAGACGTCCAGGCATGCCGCGTGCGTGCAGTGCTTGCAGACGTCGGAGGCCATGAGCCAGCGGAAATCGCCGTCTTCGCCGCCCTGCTCGGCCATCGCCAGGACGTCGGTGTCGTGGTGCAGCCCGGGATCCTGCCGCGCGAGCGGTTTGCGTTGTTCGATGAAGGCCACGTGCCGCCAGGTGTCCGCGCCGAGGCCGACGGTGTTGTCGTAGGACATCCCGGTCAGTTCGAAACCGTCGTCAGGGATCGCGTTCCACTCCTTGCACGCGACCTCACACGCCTTGCAGCCGATGCACACGGTGGTGTCGGTGAAGAAACCCATGCGCGGCGGCGGGTTTTCGTACCCGAGCGACACGTCAGACCTCCGTTCCGGTCTCGTCGGTGATGCCTGCCCGCTGCTGGTACTCGCGCACCAGCTCCAGCCGCGCGGGACCCCGCGGACGCCGTCCGGGCCTGATGTCGCAGGTCAGGGCCTTGACCTCCTGGATGTGGGTGTTCGGGTCCAGCACCATCGAGGTCAGCTCGTTGACCGCGTCACCGGCGGACAGGCCGTTCGGGCCCCAGTGGTAGGGCACGCCGACCTGCTGGATCGTCCGGCCCTGCACGCGCAGCGGGCTCATCCGTTCGGTGACCAGCACCCTGGCCTCGATCGCGGTGCGCGCGGTGACGATCGTCGCCCAGCCGAGATGGTCGAGCCCGCGTTCGGCCGCGAGTTCGGGGGAGACCTCGCAGAACAGCTCGGGCTGCAGCTCGGAGAGGTAGGGCTGCCACCGCGACATGCCGCCTGCCGTGTGGTGCTCGGTGAGCCGGTAGGTGGTGAGCGGGTACGGGAAAACCTCGCTGCCGGGGGCGTTTCCGCTGGGCTGGAGCCGGTTGTTCTTGTGCGGCAGCAGGTGCCGCACGGGGTTGTGCTCCTGTGCGTAGAGCAGGTTGGAAAACGGTGACTCCTGCGGTTCGTAGTGAGTGGGCAGCGGGCCGTCGGTCAGTCCCGCGGGCACGTAGAGCCACGCCTTGCCGTCGGCCTGCATGATGAACGCGTCGGTGCCGGTCAGCGCGTCCGGTCCGGTCGCGCCTTCCTCCGGCGTGAAGTCCGGCGGCTTGGTGGCCTTGAAGTCGGCGACGTCATGCCCGGTCCAGGTGCCCTTGTCCGCGTCCCACCACACGAGCGCCTTGCGTTCGCTCCACGGTTTCCCGTCCGGATCGGCCGAGGCACGGTTGTAGAGGATGCGCCGGTTCGCCGGCCACGCCCAGCCCCACTCGTTCGCGACCCAGTTCTGCTCGCTCGTGGGCTTGCGGCGGGCGGCCTGGTTCACGCCGTCTTTGTAGACACCGCAGTAGATCCAGCAGCCGCACGCGGTCGAGCCGTCCGGTTCGAGCTGTTCGTAGCTGGACAACGGTTCGGCCTTGGCGTTCCAGCCGTTGATCTCGGCCAGCACGGCTTCGGCCTCGGGCTCGTCGAGTTCGCCCTTCGTGGGGTAGTCCCAGGTCAGTTCCAGCACCGGCCGGTCGCGCTCGCGTTGTTCGTCCGAAGTGGACTCCGCCATCGTCGCGGCGAGCAGTTTCTCCCGGATCTTGCGGCCGAGATGGTAGGTGAACCACAGATCGCTGCGCGCGTCGCCCCGCGGTTCGATCGCCTGATGGTGCCACTGCAGCATGCGCTGGGTGTTGGTGAAACTGCCGTCCTTCTCGGTGTGCGTGGCCGCGGGCAGGAAGAACACCTCCGTGCCGATGTCCTCGGTACGCAGCTCCCCGGACTCGATCTCCGGGCCGTCCTTCCACCACGTCGCGCTCTCGATGAGCGAGAAGTCCCGCACGACCAGCCAGTCGAGCGCGGCCATGCCCAGCCGCTGCATCTTCGCGTTCGCCGAGCCCACCGCGGGGTTCTCGCCGAGCAGGAAGTAGCCGGTGCACGTGCCTTCGAGCTGGGCCATGACCGTTTCGTAGGTGCTGTGGCTGCCGGTCAGCCGCGGCAGGTAGTCGAAGCAGAAATCGTTGTCCGGGCGCGCCGCGGGACCCCAGTACGCCTTGAGCAGGCTCACCAGGTACGAGCGCAGGTTGCCCCAGTACCCCTTGCGCGTGCCCTCGGCCTCGACGAAGGTGTCCAGGTCCTCGTTGGTGTGCGCGTGCGGCATGGGGATGTAGCCGGGCAGGAGGTTGAACAGCGTCGGGATGTCCGTCGAGCCCTGGATCGAGGCGTGCCCGCGCAGAGCCAGGATCCCGCCGCCGGGACGGCCGATGTTGCCCAGCAGGGCCTGCAGGATCGCGGCGGTGCGGATGTACTGCACCCCGACCGTGTGCTGCGTCCAGCCCACCGCGTAGGCGAACGCGCTCGTGCGGTCACGCCCGGAGTTCCCGGACAGCAACGCGCACACCTGCCGGAACTTCTCCTGCGGCACCCCGCAGATCTGCTCGACCGCCTCCGGCGTGTACCGGGCGTAGTGGCGCTTGAGGATCTGGAAGACACAGCGCGGGTGCTGCAGTGTCTCGTCGGTCCTGGGCTCGCCGCCGATCTCGGCGCCGCCGGAACCGTGGGCCTCGCCGCGCCCGGCCTCGCGAACCGACGCGCCGCGGCGCGTGCGCGCGTTCCATTCCTGGTCGCGCTGGCCGGAGGCGGCCTGCATCTCGGCACCGTCGTACTGCCACGTCTCGTGGTCGTAGCTGCGGTGCTCGCGGTCCAGGCCGGA
Source organism: Amycolatopsis acididurans (assembly GCF_012328925.1). GTDB lineage: Bacteria > Actinomycetota > Actinomycetes > Mycobacteriales > Pseudonocardiaceae > Amycolatopsis_E > Amycolatopsis_E acididurans. The sequence continues at coordinate 36,035 of NZ_JAAXLS010000042.1, read as the reverse complement.
GAACACCCCGTCGAGGTCCTCGGTGTCGGCGAACTCCTCGCCGACGATCGTGGCGGCGTTGGTGTAGGCCAGCATGTACTCCCGGAAGTACTTCTCCTCGCTGAGCACGTGGTTGATGATCCCGCCGAGGAACGCGATGTCACTGCCCGCGCGCAGCGGCACGTGGATGTCGGCCAGCGCGCTGGTGCGGGTGAACCGCGGATCGACGTGGATCACCTTCGCGCCCCGGGCCTTGGCCTCCATCACCCACTGGAACCCGACCGGATGGCATTCGGCCATGTTCGAGCCCTGGATGAGGATGCAGTCGGCGTTGGCCAGGTCTTGCTGGAACGTCGTGGCCCCGCCACGACCGAAGGAGGTCCCCAAACTGGGAACCGTGGAGGAGTGTCAAACACGCGCCTGGTTCTCGATCTGCATCGCCCCGAGCGCGGTGAACAGCTTCTTGATCAGGTAGTTCTCTTCGTTGTCCAAAGTGGCCCCGCCGAGGCTGGCGAAGCCCAGCGTCCGGCGGGTGCGGGCCCCGTCGACCTCCCACTGCCAGCCCTTGGCGCGGCTGGCGATGGTGCGCTCGGCGATCATGTCCATCGCCGTGTCCAGGTCGAGGCGCTCCCACTTCGTCCCATGTGGACGGCGGTAGAGCACGTGGTGCTCGCGCGCGGAGCCGGTGGTCAGCTGCAGGCTCGCCGACCCCTTGGGGCACAGGCGGCCACGGCTGACCGGAGAGTCCGGGTCGCCCTCGATCTGGGTGACCGCACCGTTTTGCACATAGACGTTCTGCCCGCAGCCGACGGCGCAGTAGGGGCAGATCGATTTGACCACCTTGTCCGCCCCGGCGGTGCGCGGCGTCAGGTTCGCGCTCACCCGGCTCTGGGCGGCCGCGCCGTGCCCCGTGGGATCGTGCCGGGTCCATTGCCGGTAGACCGGCCAGCCTTCGATCCAGCGCCGCACGCCCATGACCACCTCCGTCTCGCTGCCGCGGCTCTCGCTTACCCCGGATTGGCCGCGCTAACCGCCCGCGGCGCGCATTTGCCCGTCGAGACGGACTCGTTCGCCGATCCACGCGTGCACCACGCCGCGGCTCGTGGGGTTCTCGTGCGCGGGATCGGCCAGGTCCTGGCTCGCGGGGGCGAGCCCGCGCGCCTCGCGCTCCTCGGGGCTGGGCGTGTCCCCGCCGTCGGCGGGCAGTCCGGTGCCGATCAGGTAGGCCAAACCGGCGGATATGCCGAACCGGCGGCCGATGTCGCGGTAGTCCATCCCGCGCGCGGCCAGGTCCTGGATCTGCGCTTTCGTCGGCATCGATTCCTCCTTGCACAGCAGTATCACGCCCAGTGGTGCGCGCTGCAAAACTTGTAGTAGGCAAATGTTTCGTGGGTTTGGGAAGAAGGAGAAGGGGGTAGGTCCGGGCGGACCAGCAGCGCGCGGAAAAACCGGGAGGCCGGGTGGAGTTCCGGGACGCCTTCAGCCGGATGATCAGCTTCGAGGGGCTGATCGCCGGGATCGTGTTCGTCGTCGTGGCGGTCGCGGTGACACTGGCGCTGATGCTGAGCCGAAAGCGTTCGGGCGACACCCGCCGGCGCAGCTCCCACCCCGTGGTGGAGCTGACCTATGCGATCCTGCTGGCCGGCGTGGCCGGGGTGCTGGCCTATGTCACGGCTTCGGCGAACAACTCCCTGCAGGGCCAGGTCAAGCCCGCGGCCGCGGCACCCGCCGCCACGCGGGTCGACGTCGATGCCTTCCAGTGGTGCTGGCGCTTCCACTATCCGCAGAACGACCGCTCCGTCACCGGTGTCTGCGGGGAGAACGACACGCAGATCCCGACGCTGGTCGTTCCCGTGGGTCAGCCCGTCCGGCTGGACATCACCTCCAGCGACGTCCAGCATTCGTTCTGGGTGCCCGATCTGCGGGTCAAGGTCGACGCGTTCCCGGCGCACGACAACAGTGTGACGCTCACGTTCGACCACGAAGGACAGTGGCTGGGCCGCTGCGCCGAGTTCTGCGGCTCCTACCACACGACGATGCATTTCTGGGTCCGCGCGGTCTCACCGCAGGAGTACCAGCGCTGGCTCGCCCAGGGCGGCCAGGCATGACGGCGACCGAGACCCGCGAATCCGGGCTCCAGCCCGAGCGCAGGCCCTGGCTGACCACCACCGACCACAAGCGCATCGCGATGCTGACCATCGCGACCGCGCTCGTGCTGTTCTTCCTGATGGGATCGCTCGCGCTGCTCATGCGCGCGCAGCTCGCCCAGCCCGGCGAGCGGATGATGAGCAACGAGACCTACAACGAGCTGTTCACCATGCACGGCTCGGGCATGATCTACCTCGTCATCACGCCGATCGCGCTGGCCTTCGGGCTGTACCTGGCGCCGCTGCAGGTCGGCGCGCCGACCGTCGCGGCGCCGCGGCTGACGATGCTCGGGTTCTGGCTCTACCTCTTCGGCGCGATCACCGTGCTGTCCGGGTTCCTGCTCACCAGCGGGCCTGCGGCCGAAGGCTGGACCGCCTACACCCCGCTGTCCAGCGCCCGGTTCTCCCCGGGTTTCGGCACCGACCTGTGGATCACCGGGAACTTCGCCGCGAGCCTCGGCATGATCCTCATCGCGGGCACGGTGCTGTGGACCGTGCTGCTGCGGCGCGCACCCGGCATGACGATGCTGCGCATCCCGGTGTTCAGCTGGTCGGCCGTGGCCACGAACCTCATGGTGCTGGCCGCCTTCCCCTCCCTGCTGGCCGCGCTCGGCATGCTCGCGATCGGGCGCATGGCGCCCGACGTGTTCGCCAACGACATCTGGAACATCGGCTACCAGCATCTGTTCTGGTTCTACGGCCATCCCGTGGTCTACGTGATGTTCTTCCCGTTCGTCGGGGCCGTGGCCGAGGTGCTGTCGACGTTCGCGCGCCGCCGGTTCTTCGGGTACAAGCCGGCGGTGCTCTCGCTGCTGGCCTTCGCCGCGTTGTCGATGAGCGTGTGGGGCACCACATGTTCACCACCGGGCAGGTCAGCGACAACTACTACTCGCTCACCTCGATCTTCCTGCTCGTGCCCGCCGGGCTGGAGTACCTGGGGATGATCGGCACGATCGTCGGCGCCCGGATGCGCTTCACCGTGCCGATGTTGTTCGCGCTCGCGTTCATCCCGCAGTTCCTCGTCGGCGGGCTGACCGGGATCATGGTCGGCACCCCGGTGCTGGACTACCACATGCAGGACAGCTACTTCGTCGTCGCGCACTTCCACTACACGCTGGTGGCGGGCAGCCTGTTCGGGCTGTTCGCCGGGTTCTACTTCTGGTTCCCCAAAGCCACCGGCGTGCTGCTGGACAAGGGCCTGGGGCAGCTGCACTTCTGGCTCATGGTCGCCGGCACGAACCTGACGTTCCTGCCGATGTTCTGGCTCGGCGTGGCCGGGATGCCGCGCCGGGTCGCCTCCTACCTGCCCAACGACGGTTTCGGCACGGCCAACCTGCTGGCCACCATCGGGGCCGGGCTGCTCGGCCTGGCCATGGTCACCTTCGCGGTCAACCTGGTCGTGTCGTACCTGCGGCGGCACACGCGCCGCGCGGGCGACAACCCGTGGGACGCGTTCACCCTGGAGTGGGCCACGTCCTCGCCTCCGCCGGTCCTCAACTTCGACGAGAAGCACCCGATCCCGAAGGTGCGCGGCTTCGCGCCGCTGCTCGATCTCGCGGAGGAACGGGCATGAGGCCGGGCCTGGTGGTGCTGGGGTGGGCCGCGTTCAACGCGGTTCTGGCCTCGATCATGTTCGCCTACGGGGAAAGTCTCGAGTTCATCGGGCTCTACGCGGCCGCGGTGCTGATCACGGTCGTGGTGGGGCTCGTGGTCATCGCGGCCTCGCGTCCGCGCTCGCGCCGTCGGATCCGGACGGCGGCGGGCAGCCGGTCGGCCGGGTTTCTCGCGCTCGCCGCGATCCTGTTCGCGCTCGGATTCCTGTTCACCCACTGGATCAGCTACCTCGCGCTCTTTCCCTTGCTGGCAGGGGGATTCTCGTATCGCCGGGAGCGGCTGCCTGCCGGGGTGGTACCGGCCAGGACCGGTGTGCGCAGCACGCCGGTGGTCCCGCAGGAGGAACACCCGGCGGCCGACCGGGTCGCCCGCATGGTCACGGCCGGCGCGCTCGCCGCCCGCGCCTTCTCGGCGCTGCGCCCGGGCAGGAGGCGGTCGTGATGGTGCACATGGCGATGATGGGCCTGCTGACTTCGGTGCTCGCGCCGGTACTCGTGCTCGCCGGGCAGCGGTTCGTGCCGTGGCAACGCGTTCCCGCTTCCGCGCTGATCACGCTGCCGGTGTTCCTCGTGCTCCACGGCGCGCTCACGATCGTGATGGCCCGGCAGGAGTTCCCGGTGGTGGTGGACACCGCGCTGCACGCCGTGTTGCTCGCGGGTGCGATGTGGTTCTGGCTGCCGGTGCTGCGTCCCGGTCCCGGCCTGCCGGAGCCGGCGCGCGCGGTGTACCTGTTCCTCGCGGCCCCCTCACTGGACCTCGCGGCCGTCGTCCTGATCATCCTCGGCGACGAGACCGGCGGGCTGGCGATGATCGTCGGCATGTTGCCGCTGGGACTCGTCGCCATCGCGGTGACCTGGCGCTGGATCACCCGTGAGGAACGCCTCGCGCAGCAGCAGGAGGTGGGTGCGTGAAGCAGAAGATCGCCGACGCGGCGGAGGCGGCCGACGAGCGCTATCTCGCCGCGAAGCTGTTGCGCCCGCGCCTGAACAAGGTGTTTCCCGAGCATTTTTCGTTCCTCTTCGGTGAGCTCGCGCTCTACAGCTTCGTCACGCTGTTGCTGACCGGCACGTATCTGGCATTGTTCTTCGACCCGTCGATGAGCCAGTTGACCTACCACGGCCCGTATTCCGCTTTGGACAATTCGGAGATGTCCAAAGCCTTCGCGAGCACGATGCGCCTGTCGTTCGAGGTGCGTGGCGGGCTGCTGGTGCGCCAGATCCACCACTGGGCGGCCAACGTGTTCGTCGCCGCGATAGTGGTGCACCTGCTGCGCGTCTTCTTCACCGGTGCGTTCCGCAAACCGCGCGAGGCGAACTGGGTCATCGGCATCTTCATGCTGCTCATCGCGATCGCGGAAGGGTTCTGCGGTTACTCGCTTCCCGACGATCTGCTCTCGGGCACCGGCGTGCGCATCATGTCCGGCATCATGCTGTCCGTTCCGTTGATCGGGACGTGGGCCAACTGGCTCGTTTTCGGCGGCGAGTTTCCCGGTGAGATCATCATCTCCCGTCTCTACACGCTGCACATCCTGCTGCTGCCCGGGATTCTGCTCGCGCTGGTCGCCGTGCACCTGGCCGGTGTGTGGTACCAGAAGCACACGCATTTCCCGGGCAAGCGCGGCACCGAGCGCAACGTCGTGGGTACCCGCATGTTCCCGCCGTTCGCGCTCAAGAGCATCAGTCTGTCGATCATGACGACCGGCACCCTCGTCGTGATGGGCGGGCTGCTCCAGATCAACCCGATCTTCCACTTCGGGCCCTACCTGCCGGGGGAGGCGTCGATCAACTCCCAGCCCGACTGGTACCTGCAGATGATCGACGGGGCGATGCGGCTGTGGCCCGAACTGCGCATCGACCTGGGACACAGCTACACGATCCCCTCGGTTTTCTGGCCCGCGGTCGTGCTGCCGCTGCTGCTGTTCGGCGGCATGCTCGGGTATCCGTTCGTGGAGCGGAAACTGACCAGGAGCCGCGGCATGCACAACGTCGCCCAGCGGCCCCGCGACGTGCCGGCGCGCACGAGTTTCGGCGTCATGGTCCTGACCTTCTACGCCCTGCTGATCGTGGCCGGTGTCGACGACGTGATCGCCTACGCCTGGCGTATCCCGATCGAGCGCATGGTGTGGATCGGCCGGATCGGGGTGCTCGTGCTGCCGCCGCTGGCGTACCTGATCACCCACCGGATCTGCCGGCTGCTGCAGCGCGCCGACCGCGACGTGCTGCGCCAGGGTGTGCACACCGGCCTCATCGAACTCCGCGACGGCGGCTACTACGTGGAGCTCAACCAGCCGCTGGAACCGGAGCCGGGCGAGGAGTCGATGCGCTACGCCCGCTACCGCGGCAACCCCGTGCCGCATCTTCCCGGCGACCTCGAGACGAGCGGCGCCGACCAGGCGCGGCGCCGGTGACGAGACCGATCATGCGAAGCGCAAAGTTTGCACACAGCGGATGTTTCTCGCCGGAATGCCCCGGGTAGCACCTCAGCACACGCCGAAGGCTCGCGAACGGGAGCAGCCGATGAAGGTCGCCGACTACGTACTGGACAGGATCCGCCACTGGGGCGTGCACCGGGTGTACGCCTATCCGGGCGACGGCATCAACGGGATGCTGGGCGCCTTCGAACGGGCGAAGGGTGATCCGGAGTTCATCCAGCCCCGGCACGAGGAGATGGGCGCGTTCATGGCCTGCGCCCACGCCAAGTTCACCGGCGAGGTCGGGTGCTGCATGGCGACCTCCGGGCCCGGTGCCATCCACCTGCTCAACGGCCTGTACGACGCGAAGCTGGACCATCAGCCCGTGGTGGCCGTGGTGGGGCAGCAGAAGCGGATCTCGCAGGGCACGCACTACCAGCAGGAGGTGGCCCTGGAGCACCTGTTCGCCGACGTGTCGGAGTTCGTGCAGGTGTGCATGCACCCGGCGCAGGTGCGGCACGTGATCGACCGCGCGTTCAAGACCGCGCTGACCACGCGCAGCGTCGCGACCGTCATCATCCCGGAGGACATCCAGGAGGAGAAGGCCCAGCCCGCGCCGCCGAAGACGCACGGCGCCGTGTACTCCAGCGTCGGGTGGAGCCGGCCGCGCATGCTGCCCAACGAGAACGAGCTGCGCGTGGCGGCGGACGTGCTCAACGAGGGCAAGAAGGTCGCCATCCTGGTCGGGCAGGGTGCCGCGCACGCGGCCGACGAGGTCGTGGAGGTGGCCGAGAAACTCGGCGCGGGGGTGGCCAAGGCGCTGCTCGGACGTGAGGTGCTGCCGGACGGGCTGCCCTTCGTCACCGGGCCGGTCGGACTGCTCGGGTCGAAGGCGAGCGACGAGATGATCATGAACTGTGACACGCTGTTCATGATCGGCACCAGCTTCCCCTACAGCGAGTGGCTGCCCGACGAGGGCAGTGTGCGCGGTGTGGAGATCGACATCGACGGCCGCATGATCGGCATCCGCTACCCGATGGACGCGCACCTGGTCGGCGACTCCAAGGAAACGCTCAAGGAACTCCTTCCGCTGCTGGAGCAGAAGACGGACCGTTCGTGGCGGGAGAAGATCGAGAAGAACGTCCGCACCTGGAACAGGATCCTGGACGACCGCGCGAGCCAGCATTTCAACGGTCTGGTCAATCCGCAGACGGTGGCGCACGAACTGTCGCCCCGGCTGCCCGATGATTGCATCCTGACCGCGGACTCGGGATCGGCGACCAACTGGTGGGCGCGCTATCTCAAGCTCCGTGCGGGCATGCGGGCATCGTTGTCCGGGACGCTGGCCACGATGGGCCCTGGCACGCCCTATGCGATCGCGGCGAAATTCGCCTACCCGGACCGTCCGGTGATCGCGTTCATCGGGGACGGTGCGTTCCAGATGAACGGGATGAACGAGATGATCACCGTGAAGCGCTACGCCGACCGGCTCGGCGGACCGCCGCTGGTGTTCTGCGTGTTCAACAACCAGGACCTCAACCAGGTCACCTGGGAACAGCGTGCCATGGCCGGTGAGCCGAAGTTCCCCGGTTCGCAGGACATCCCGGACGTGCCCTACGCCCGCTATGCCGAACTGCTCGGGCTGCGGGGCGTCTACTGCGACCAGCAGGAGCGGATCGGGCAGGCCTGGGACGAGGCGCTCGGCGGCACCGGCCCGGTCGTACTGGAGTTCAAAGTGGACGCCGACATCCCGCCGATCCCGCCGCACATCATGTACCAGCAGGGCAAGAAGGCCGCCAAGGCCGAGCTCAAGGACCCGGACAAGGTCGGCATGGCCGTGCGGGGCTTCCGGCAGAAGCTGGCCGAGTTCTACGAACAGCTTCCCGGCCGAGACTCGTGACCGACGGGGTACGCATCGACCGGCTGGAGGCGCACGCCTTCACGATCCCGGTCGACGGACCCGGCGGGCAGGAGCAGGACGGCACCCTGTCCTGGAAGGCCACCACGGTCATCCTGGTCCTGGTGCACGCCGGGGGTGAAACCGGACTCGGCTACACCTACGGCGCTCCCGCCACCGCCGCGTTCGCGCAGCACAAGCTCGAGCCGGCCGTGCGTGACGGCGACGCGATGGCCCCGCCCGCGCTCACCCGGCGCATGTTCGCCGAGATCCGCAACGCCGGCCGCCCCGGGCTGGGCGCGATGGCGGTGTCCGCTGTGGACATCGCGTTGTGGGATCTGAAGGCGCGGCTGCTCGGCGTCGCGCTGACGACGCTGCTGCCGGCGTGTCACGACCGCGTGCCCGTCTACGGCAGTGGCGGTTTCACCAACTATCCGGACGAGCGCCTCGACGCGCAGTTGTCGCACTGGGCGAGCCAGGGGATCGGCAGGGTGAAGCTCAAGACCAGCCGTGACCCGGCCGCCGACCCGCACCGGCTCGGCGTCGCACGGGCGGCGGTGGGCGAGGACGTCGAGCTCTTCGTGGACGCCAACGGCGCGCTGACCCCGAAAGAGGCGCTGTACTGGGCGGAACGTTTTCACGGCGAGTGGGGCGTGACCTGGTTCGAGGAGCCGGTCAGCTCGGCCGATCTGGAGGGACTGCGCAGGGTGCGTGACCACGGCCCCGCCGGCCTGGAGATCGCGGCGGGGGAGTACGCGTTCGTGGCTCGCGACTTCACGAATCTGATCGGCGCCGTCGACTGCCTGCAGGCCGACGTGACGCGCTGCGGCGGCATCACGGGTGTGCTCACGGTGTCCGGGCTTTCCGCGGCCCATCAGCTCGACCTGTCCGCGCACTGCGCCCCGGCGGTGTCGGCGCACGCCTTCCGTGCCGCGGAACGGTTGCGGCACCTCGAATACTTCCACGATCACCTCCGCGTCGAGTCGCTGGCCTTCGACGGACTGCCGCACCTCGACGGTGGCGCGCTGCGGACGGATCCCGCGTGCCCCGGCCATGGCCTGACGGTGAAATGGCCGGACCTGGAACCCTACCGGGAGACTTCACGATGACCACTTTCCGCGACGTCCCGGCCAAGACCGAGCCCGCGATCCCCGGGCCGCCCCGGGGCAGGCAGAAGATCGACGTGACCTCGCTGGAGCGCGCCCTGCGGGAAGCGGTCGCCGGGGAGGTCCGGTTCGACCGGGGCTCAAGGGCCCTCTACGCCAACGACGCGTCGAACTTCCGGCAGGTGCCCATCGGCGTCGTCGTCCCGCGGACGCTGGACGATGTCGTCGCCACCCACCGCGTCTGCCATTCCCACGGCGCGCCCGTCCTGAGCCGCGGCGGCGGCACCAGCCTGTCGGGCGAGACCGTGAACTACGCCGTCGTGATCGACCACTCCAAGTACCTCACGCACGTCGGTGAGATCGACGGCGCGCGGGGGACCGTGGTGTGCGAGAACGGTGTGATCAACGAGGACCTCAACCGGGTGACCGGCGAGCACAACCTGGTCTTCGGCCCCGATCCGTCGTCGCACTCGCGGTGCACGATCGGTGGCAACGTCGGCAACAACTCCTGCGGCATCCATTCGGTGCAGTCGCAGCTTTACGGCCCCGGCCCGCGGACCTCGGACAACGTCGAGGCACTGGAGATCGTCACCTATGACGGTGCCCGGTTCTGGGTCGGCGTCGGCGAGGAGCCCGATGTGGACCGCATCATCGCCGAAGGCGGCCGCAAGGGCGAGATCTACGCCCGGCTGCGGGATCTGCGGGACCGCTACGCCGAGCACATCCGCCGCGGTTTCCCGTCGGTGACGCGGGTTCCGCGCCGCGTGTCGGGCTTCAACCTCGACGAGCTGCTGCCGGAGAACGGTTTCAACGTCGCCCGCGCACTGGTCGGCACCGAGGGCACCTGCGCCACGGTGCTGCGTGCCGAGCTCAGGCTCACTCCCGCGATGCTGCAGCGCACGCTGGTCGTCGTCGGTTTCGACGACCTCGCCGACGCGGCCGACGAGGCCATCGAGATCGTGGAGAAGTGGCAGCCGATCGGGCTGGAGGTGTTGGACCGGGAGCTGATCGAGGATCAGCGGGAACTGAACATGCACGTGGAAGATCTGGCCGAGTTGCCGCACCGTGAAGGCAACGCGTGGCTGCTCGTGCAGTTCGGCGCGGACAGCACCGATGTGTCGCTGCAGCACGCGCAGGACTTCCTGCGCTGGCTGGAAAAGAAGAAGAAGTTCCCGCCCGAGCGGATGCTGGTGTCCAGGAGCGTGCAGGAGGGCGGCAGCAGCGAGGACCTGTGGACGATCCGGGAAGGCGGGCTGGGTGCCACGGCGTTCGCGCACGGCCGGGACCAGTGGCCGGGCTGGGAGGACTCGGCCGTGCCGCCCGAGCGAATCGGCGAGTACGTGCGGTCGCTGCGTGAGCTGATGCACCAGCACGGGCTGCACGGAGCGATGTACGGCCATCTCGCGCAGGGCTGTATCCACTCGCGCATCGACTTCGATCTGCGCACCCGCCACGGCGTGCTGGCCTACCGCCGGTTCCTGGAAGCGGCCGCCGACCTCGTCTGCTCGTTCGGTGGCTCGCTGTCCGGGGAACACGGCGACGGACAGCAGCGCGCGGAGTTGCTCGACCGCCAGTACGGACCGGAACTCGTCGAGGCCATGCGCGAGTTCAAGCTGATCTGGGACCCCGCCGCGAAGATGAATCCGGGCAAGGTGGTCGATCCCTATCGGCTCGACGAGAACCTCAAACTCGGGCCGGACTACAACCCGCCGCGCGGCGACACGAAGTTCGCCTACGAGCAGGACGGCGGCGATTTCGCGCACGCGGCGCTGCGTTGCGTCGGGGTCGGCAAGTGCCGCGTCCCGCATGCCGAAGGCACGATGTGCCCGAGCTATCAGGTGACCCGCGAGGAGAAGCACACCACGCGCGGCCGCGCGCGGCTGCTGTTCGAGATGCTCCAGGGCGAGGTCATCACCGACGGGTGGCAGTCCCGCGAGGTCGCCGACTCGCTGGATTTGTGCCTGGCGTGCAAGGGATGCACCAACGACTGTCCGGTCAATGTGGACATGCCGACGTACAAGGCCGAGTTCCGGCGCCACCACTACCGGTCGTGGCGGCGGTGGCGTCCGCGGCACGCCTACGTCTTCGGCTTCATCGATCAGGCGGCGCGGCTGGCGGCCCGGATGCCGGAACTGGCCAACGCGGTCACCAGGGCACCCGGGCTCGCGCGGCTCGCCCGCTTCGCCGCGGGCATCGACCCGCGCAGGCCGTTGCCGGAATTCGCCCCGATGACGCTGCAGCAGTGGTTCCGGCGGCGCGGTGGCACCAGGAGTCCGCACGGGCGGCCCGTGGTCGTCTTCCCCGACACGTTCACCAACCACCTGCACACCGACGTCGGCGTGGCCTGCGTCGAGGCGATCGAGGCCGCGGGCTGGCGCGTCATCATGCCCGAGTCCCACGTGTGCTGCGGCCGGCCGTTGTACGACTACGGTTTCCTCGACACGGCCGAGCGGTACCTGCGCCGTGTCGTCGCAGAGCTGCGCGAATACGTCCGCGACGACGTGCCGGTCGTCGGCATGGAACCCAGCTGCCTGGCCGTGTTCAAGGACGAGCTGATCAAGATGCTTCCGCACGACGACGACGCCCGCCGGCTGAGCGGAAACGCCTACCACTTCGCCGAGTTCTTCGGGGCCTTCGACATCCCGGTGCCCCGCGCCACGGGGCGCGCGCTGCAGTGGACGCACTGTCACCAGCGCGCGACCGGCGGGCCGGGACCCGAGCGGCGGCTGCTGGAGCGGATGGGCCTGCGGGTGGACGGTCTCGACGGCGGCTGCTGCGGTCTGGCCGGGTCGTGGGGTTTCGAGGACGGCAAGTACGGCATCTCGATGGACTGCGGCGAGCAGGCGCTGCTCCCGGCGGTTCGCGCCGCTGACCCCGAGACGCTTCTCGTGGCCGACGGGTTTTCGTGTTCGACGCAGATCGCCGACGCGGACACCGGGCGCACCGCGCTGCACACCGGGCAGGTGCTCGACATGGCCGGGCACGGTCGCCGTGCGCCGCGGCACAAGCCCTCGCCGTCGAAGGCGCGGCGCGCGGCGCGCACCGCCGGTCCGGTGGCGGGTGGTCTGGCGTTCGCCGCGGCCGCGGTCTGGACCGTGCGGGGTGTGCGTTAGGCATGTCGGCGGTACTGGAGGATTACGCGCTCATCGGCGACACCCACACCGCGGCGCTGGTCAGCCGGGACGCCTCGGTCGACTGGCTCTGCCTGCCCCGCTTCGATTCCGGGGCTTGTTTCGCGGCGTTGCTGGGTGATCACCGGCACGGCTACTGGTCGCTGCGGCCGAGGGGCGAGGGCTGGCACGTGCGCCGCCGCTACCGCGGGGACAGCCTCGTCCTGGAGACGACGTTCAGCCGTGGCGGGGAGGCGGTCCGGGTCGTGGACTGCATGCCGGTCCGCGGTGAGCGCCCCGAACTGGTGCGGCGGGTGGAGGGCGTGGCCGGCCGCGTCGCGATGCGCTGTGACCTGGTGCCGCGCCCCGACTACGGTTCGATCACGCCGTGGCTGCGTGCCGACGGCCGCGCCTGGACCATGATCGCCGGACCGGACCGGCTCACGCTGGACGCCGGCCCGCCCGTGACGGAGTCCACTGAGGACACTCTCGCGAGCGAGTTCGCGGTGGGCGAAGGCGACGTGGCGGACTTCCGGCTGTCCTGGCGGACCGGCCCGGATTCCGGCACCGCGTGGCAGGGTGCGGGAGCGGTCATCGACGACACCGAACGGTGGTGGCGCGACTGGGCCGCGCGGTGCGCCTACGACGGCCCTTACCGGGACGCGGTCGTTCGTTCACTGCTCACCCTCAAGGCACTGACCTACGCGCCCACCGGCGGAACCGTGGCGGCGCCCACGACGTCCCTGCCGGAGCGGCTGGACGGGGTCCGCAACTGGGACTACCGGTTCTGCTGGCTGCGCGACGCGACCTTCACCCTGCTGGCGTTGCTGGATGCCGGGTACGAGCGGGAAGCGGGGGAGTGGCGTGAATGGCTGTTGCGGGCGGTCGCCGGCCGCCCCGAACAGATGCAGGTCAGCTACGGGATCGACGGCAGGCGCCGGCTCCCGGAGCTCGAGCTCGACTGGCTGCCCGGCTACGCGGGTGCGCGGCCGGTCCGCGCCGGGAACGCGGCGGCCGGGCAGTACCAGCTCGACATCTACGGCGAAGTGATGGACGCGCTGCACCAGGCCCGCGCCCACGGCATTCCGCCGGACGAGGACGCGTGGCGGCTGCAGCGCGGCTTGATGGACTTCCTGGAGGGCAACTGGCGCGACCCCGACAACGGGATCTGGGAGATGCGCGGGCCCCGGCGCCAGTTCACCCATTCCAAGGTGATGGCCTGGGCCGCCGCGGACCGGGCGGTGCGCGCGGTCACCGACTTCGGGCTCGACGGGCCTGCCGACCGCTGGCGCCGGCTGCGTGAGGAGATCTTCGACGAGGTGTGCGCGAAGGGCTACGACCCCGGGCGCAACACCTTCGTGCAGCACTACGGCTCCACATCACTGGATGCCGCCCTGCTGACGATCCCGAACGTCGGCTTCCTGCCCGCCGAGGACGAGCGGATGCGCGGCACGGTCGCGGCGGTGGAGAAGGACCTGGCCGCAGGACCGCTGGTGTGGCGCTATCGCGGCGGCGGCGGTGAGAGCGACGGCCTGCCCGAGGGCGAGGGCGCCTTCCTGGCGTGCAGCTTCTGGCTCGCGGACAACTACATCCTCCAGGGCGAGCGCGACCGGGGACGCGAGCTGTTCGAGAGGATTCTCGGGCTGCGCAATGACGTCGGGCTGCTTTCCGAGGAGTACGACCCGCACGAGAGGCGGCTGCTCGGCAACTTCCCGCAGGCGCTGTCCCACATCCCGCTGATCACCACCGCGTTCAACCTCGCGGGGCCGGGCGGCCCGGTGCAACGCCGGGCCGTCACCGGCGAGGACTGAGCATCCGCCGGCGTTTCCGCGGCGCGGCCGCGCCGGCGGCCATCCCGGTTCCCAGCGTGCTGCCGCCGACCCAGTACTCGCGACGGCGAGGTGGGCCGGCGGCCACGCCATGGCTGAGAAGGGAGAATGGCGTGGTCGCCGGTCGGTTCACCGCTCTGGGCGGTGGTCTGTTCGCGCCGGGCTCACTGCCCGACCTTGATTCCGGGTTCGCCGTACTCGTACTGGATGACCTGCTTGGGGATGCGGCCCGGGATGTTGGGTTCGGCACCGATCTTGCCCATCGGCAGCACCACCCGCTTGTAGGTGGCTTCCAGCACCATGGCCGAGCCCGTGTACCAGGCCAGCACCGCGGAGGCGAGCAGGAAGTACGCGGCGATCGTGCGCAGGGTGCCGACGTCGGCGATCAGCGCGATCGCCAGCAGGGTCGACCCGGTGGCCAGCGCCAGGAGCACGAGCATGACCGCGGTGTTCTCGGCCAACGCGGCGAACACCCCGGTCCAGGTCACCGCGGCCAGCCCGATGAACCAGAACCCGAACGCGGTCGCCGCGAGCGTGCTGGTCGAGGTGCCGGGAAGCCCGCCGAGACCGACGAACAGCTGGTAGATGCCGTAGCCGATCCAGAACGAACCCCACGCGCCGTGGATGCCGGTGGCGAGCGCATCGCGGGCACGGAAGGACCACATCGCCGCGAGCAGCTGGGCGATCCCACCGAAGGCGAACGCGAACGGCGCCAGGATCAACGGGGTCGTGGTCTCGTCACCGAACCAGCCCGCCATGTTCGCCGCGACCATGAAGGTGGAGACGGCGAAGCCGAACAGCCCGAGGATCGACGGTGCCGCGATGGGGCTGAGGTTGATGTGGGTGTGGTCGCGCCAGAACCCGAAGTCGGCCCCGCCGCCGTTTCGTTGCCCCGCATCGGGGGTGGTGGGTGTCATGATGTGCACTCCTTTCTCTGTCCCGGTTTTCTTGGCCGGTCACATGGCTTCCTTGATGCCCCGCCGGATCAGCCGGGTGTTGACCGGCCAGGCGGTGAAGAAGCCGACGATCATCCCGATCTGCATCAGGAACCAGTAGGCCGCGTCGCTGGGGTGCAGGTGGTGCGGGGCGGGGAAGAACACGAACGCCGTCAGTGCCATCCAGCCGAACAAGCCCACCTGGAACGCCGTCAGGGACAGGAAATCGGCCTTGACGGCCTCGACGAGCCCCTTGCGCAGGCTGAGCCCGCGCATGGGGGCGATCGCGAAATACTGGAACACCACGCCCAGCGCCAGCGCCAGGATGTAGTCGCCGATGTAGGAGGCGTAAACGGCCTCCCCCGCGACGGTGGCGCCGATGCTGAACAGCGCGAACTCGGAGACGATGTCACCGAGGGTGCAGCCCGCACCACAGTGTGAGACGCCGACCGCCGTGGTCGCGTAGCCGGGCTTGTCCGGCGGGTCGCCGTGTTCACGCTGCCAGCGGCGTGATTTCGGGCGGCCCCACCGGTGGTAGCCCACGGCCGCGGCCGGCCCGAAATACAACGCCGTGACCGGCCAGACCGCTTCCATCACCGGCATCCGCTGCCGGTAGCGGCGGACGTAGATGTCGAGCAGGATCCAGATCGCGCTGGCGAAGCCCAGGCCGAGCCCGCACCAGGCCAGCACGGTCAACCACCGCGGTGCCACGATGCACCCTTCGGCACCGGCCGCCACACCACTGCATCCATGTCACGCCCCGTTTCGACGTCGACTGCCTTCACCGCGCACATACCCGGTGGGGGAGCGCCTGACACGGGGATCGGAGAAATTTGTGCGCCACGCAAAAGTTGTCCAGGGCGGATGTGGTGGGCTGGGCTGCGACGAAAGGCCGGATGCTCTTGTGCGGCGCTGGGTCATTGCCCCGCCGCCGCTCCCTGTTCGGTGCGGCTCTGGGAGCCCTGCACCAGCGGTGATCGCGACAGCAGGACCATGCCCGCGGCGACGGCCGCGGCGCCGGCGAGCTCCGCGACGAGCCGTCCGGCGCGCAGCGCGTTCTGCAGTGGGAAGATTCCCGCAGACGCAGCCGGGCGCGGAACACGACCCGGGACAGCAGGAGGGTGAAGCCGACTTCCAGGATGAGAATCGGCTGCACCAGCAGGATCGGTCCGCCGGCCAGTGCCGCGACCTGCAGGGCGAACCCGAGCAGGATGGTGGCGATCCCACGTGAGCGTCACGCGCCACCTCCATCCACCCCGGTGGTTTCCCCGGCAGTGGCGATCACGCGTGGCCGGCTCGGAAGGCCGCTACGCGATGAGCCTTCCTGCCCGGTCACAGAAGCCGAGCTCGTCGACGGCGGTCTCGATCACCTGGTAACCGCCGGCACGGCCTTCGTTCCAGTGCGCCATGTCGGCAGGCCCGAGCACCCGCTGGATGTGGTCGGACGAGGGCATGGCCAGCAGCAGGGTCGCCAGGCGCGACACCAGATGCGCGGGCGCGACATCGGTCACCATGATGTGGCCGGCGTCGTACCGCCCGGACCGGGCGAGCACGCGCACGGTGCCAGGGGGAATGGCGCCGCTGACGGTCCACCGTCCGTAGTGCCTGCGGTCCAGCGCCATCGCGTCCAGCTCACCCCTCAGCAGTGACTGGACCGGTTGTTCGCCGACGGCGGGGCCCGCCCGGAGATCGACCGTGTTGCCGGGGACCAGTCCGGCTTTGCGGAGCATGAGCTCGGGTACGAGTGCCGCCACGGGTGGGCCTGGCTGGCCGACGCCGACCGACTGGTCGCGCAGGTCGGTGAGCCGGCGATGCGCCGAATCCGCGCGCACGAGGATCAGGGACGCCTCGTCGCGATCACACTCGCGCATGACCAGGGGACGCACGCGTCTTCCGAGGACCTCAGCCCTCCGGCGCGTCCGGACCCACGTCAGCGGTAATACGAACGCCAGGTCGATGCGCCCGTCGACGGCGTCCTCGATCAGCCGTTCCTCGGTGAGGTAGAGGACGAACTCGAACAGCAGCCCGTGGGTCAGCAGCCATCCCTCGAGCGTCGTCCAGGCGGAGAGGGTCTGCGCCCCGCGGGCGACGAGGCCCAGCCGGAGCTTCATCGGTGTCGTCCCATCACGTGCGCCAGCCCGGGTTCCGGTGCCACGGTCAGCCGAGGTAGCTGCCGAGCCTGGCGGCGAGTACGTCCTCGGTCATCTCGTGCGGCGGTGGTGATACCGGTCCGCTCCAGTGGCCGGCGACGAGGTCGTCGACGAAAGCGCGCACCACGGATGGTTTCGGTAGCGGGTCCGGGCCGCCGAGGTAGCCGATCACGCGCGGAGTGTGACCGGGGTCGGCGTCCAGGCCCACGAACCAGCCCTCGCGGTCGTTCCAGGCCAGCATCAGGTCCTCGTCCGGGAAGCGGGCGCTGCGGCGTGCCAGCGGTATGTACGCGCCGGCCGTGTCGGCGACCTCCGTGACCGCGGCGGTAGGAGGCAGTCCGAGCTGTGCCGATACCGCCCGCACGTAGCACTCCAGGCCTCGTTCCACCCGTGACCGTTCCTCGGGCTTCGTCAACATCATTTTGGGCACCGCTTTTCCTGGTGACGCGAAGGGCCGACCTTCTGATATCCGTTGCGGCACCCGCCGAAACCCATCACCTCTCATGCGGGCTTGTTTTGTTGCATGAGACAAATGTTGCTCATGCCCGTTTGCGGGCGTTCGATTCGGGGAAGGCCGGAGCGGGCAGGGATGCCGGAGGAGACCGCGGTCGCGAGCCCGCGGTGACGACGACGCGGAGGTGGTCGTGAACCCCGACCGGAACGGCAGGTGTCAGCCGTGAACATGCGGACCTTCATCAGGGAGTTCCCGACCGTCCACTTGGTGATCGGTGTCATCGGGAACGTCATCTTCTTCGTCGGCAGCGTGCTGTTCCTGTGGTCGTGGTCGGAGATGCCGGCCATCTGGCTGTTCATCGTCGGTTCGTTCGGCATGATGCTCGGTGCCATCGGGCAGGCCGTCTACATCCACGAGCGGCACCGGCTCAACGGCGCCCCCGGCCGGCCCGCCCCACAGCGGAATCCGGTCTACAGCGCCGATCCGGAAAGCGGCTGAGTTCGCATGTCCTGGCTGACCGGGCACTGGCCGGAGATCGGTGTGGTCTGCGGCAAGACACTGCTGCTCGCGCTGACGGCGCTGATCGGGCTGCGGCTCGCGCCGCGGCGTGCGCTGGCCGAGATGAGGATCTTCGACTTCGTCACCGCGGTGGCGATCGGGGCCGTCATCGGCCGGAACGCGACCTCGAGCGACACCTCGTTCCTGCTGGGGTTCGCGGCACTGGTGACGCTGCTGCTCACGCACACCGTGCTGGCGAGACTGCGGTTGTTCGCGCCGGTCGGGCGCGTCATGGATCATCCGGTGCGCGTGCTCGTCACCGACGGGGTGATCGACCGGCGGCAGCTGCGCAGGTGCCGCCTCACCGAGGACGACCTGCGCGCCGCGCTACGCCAACGAGGCGTGCGCTCGCTCGGCGATGTCCGGTTCGTGCTGTTCGAATCCCAGGGCGGCCTGACGGTCGTGCACGGGGCCGGCGCGGAAAGCGACCTCGTCAGGCCGGTGGCTCACTGACCCGGTCCTCATGCGACACCCGCCCGGGACGCGCTCGCACCGCTGTCGCGGAAAGAGGCCGCCACCCTCCTGCGCGAGTCGGCACAGGCCCTGCTGGCCGCGGCGTTGACGACGGGCTGATCGTCTTGGGCGCCGTCGCTCACCGTGCGGGCAAAGCTTCAGAGGTGGTGATCGGGTTCGCCCCGGCGGTGATCGCCTCGCGGGCGTGCCTCGCGTCCTCGGCCGACAACGCCATTTCGGCCAGCGCCTGGCATTCGGCCAGTGTGTGCGCGGCCAGTGCCAGCCGGACGGCGGCGAGGGAGGCCGGTGCCATCGACAGGCTGGTCACGCCCACACCCGCCAGCACGAGCGCGAGGTAGGGATCGCCGGCCGCCTCGCCGCAGACCCCGACCGGTTTCCCGGCCCGGCGTCCCGCTTCGGCGGCGTGCCGCACCAGCTCCAGCAGCGCGGGCTGCCAGGGATCGAGCAGGTCCGCCAGCTCGCCGGCCATCCGGTCCGCGGCATAGGTGTACTGGCCGAGATCGTTGGTGCCGATGCTGGCGAAATCGCATCCGGCGAGCACCTGCTGGGCACGCAGCGCGGCCGCCGGGACCTCGATCATGGTGCCCGCGACGCCGAGCCCGTGGGAGCGCGCCCGCGCCGCGAACGCCGCGGCCTCGGCCGGGGTGGACACCATCGGCGCCATGACCCAGACCTCGGCGTCGTGCTGGTCGCGCGCCGTGGCGATCGCCGCGAGCTGCTCGTCCAGGATGCGTGGCTGCCGCCGGTCGAGCCGCAGCCCGCGCACGCCCAGCGCCGGGTTCGGTTCCTCGCCCTGGCCGAGGTAGGGCAGCGGCTTGTCCGCGCCCGCGTCGAGTGTGCGGACCACGACCTTCCGGCCGCTGAACGCGGCGAAAACCTTGCCATAGGCCGCACACTGCTCGTCCCGCGCGGGAGCCTCGGTGCGGCCCAGATACAGGAACTCGGTGCGCAGCAAGCCGACGCCTTCGCTGTCCGCGGCGGCCGCGGCCGACAGATCGGCGGCCCCGCCGAGATTGACCAGCAACGCCACGGACGTGCCGTCTTGGGTGCGGCCGGGCCCGCGGGCGGCCGACAGGGCGTCGCGGTGCGCGGCCCAGGCGCTGAGGGCGCGTTCGACCTCCTCCGCCGGCGGGGTCACCACGACGGTGCCCGTGGTGCCGTCGACGAGCAGTTCCGTGTCGTCGGTGATCCCTCCGGCGCGGTGGCAGGCGACGACGGCCGGGATGCCCAGCGATTTCGCGAGGATCGCGGTGTGGCTGGTGGGCCCGCCTTGTCCGGTCACGATGGCCAGCACCCGCGAGGGGTCGAGGGTGGCCGTGTCCGCGGGTGCGAGATCGGTCGCGACCAGCACGAACGGGTGACCCGGATCGGGTATCCCCGGCATGGGCAGGCCGAGCAGGCACGCGAGGGTCCGCCGGCACAGGTCGGCGAGGTCCGCGGTGCGTTCGGCGAGGTAGCCCCCCGCGGCCTCCATCGCCGACCGGAACACGTCGAACGCGGCGGCCACGGCGTGCGGCAGGGATTTCCCGCCGGCGAGCGCGGCCGAGACCTGCTCGGTCAGCGCCGGGTCACGGACCATCATCGCCTGGGCGAGCAGCACGTCGGCGGCCTCACCCGTGGCTCGCGCCGCGCGGGATTCGAGATCCGCAGCGACCGCGGCGAGCGCCTCCCGTGCCCGGCCGGCCGCCGCGTCGGCGTCGGGCTCCGGCCCGGTGTCCGCGGGCAGCGCGGGCGGCTCGGCGAGCCGTGCCACCGGCCCGGCCGCGACGCCGGGGCTCACGCCGATCCCCGTGACCACGCTGTCGTCGACCGCCGTGCTCATGACGCCGGAGCCGTGTCGTGGTCGTGGGCGATCACGGCGGCGACCGCGTCGAGCGAGGCCTCGGCGCCCGGGCCTTCGGCGCGGAGCACCACCTCGTCACCGCAGCGTGCGCCCAGGCCGAGCACGGACAGGATGCTGCGCGCGTCCACGAACTCCGTGGCGGGAGCCTTGGCGATGGAAACGGCGGCGGGCTGCTTGCCGGCCTCGGAGACCAGCAGCGCGGCGGGACGGGCGTGCAGGCCGACCGAGGAGGCCACGACCACCTTGCGTTCTGCCATGACTGTCATTCCTTTCTTGTGTCCACAGTGGACCTCAGGCGGTGACGGGACGGGCGTCCGCGGCGGTTTCGCTGGGGGAGACGGCATTCGTGCGCGCCGCGCCGACGTGCTTGGCGACGATCACGCACAGGGTGGTGACCAGCGAGCCCGCGACGATCGCGACCAGGTAGCCGAGCGGGTGGCCGATCAGGCCGATGACCCAGATTCCGCCGTGCGGGGCGCGGGATGTGGCGCCGAGGGTGACCGACAGCGAACCGGTCACCGCGCTGCCCGCCATGAGCGAGGGGATGACGCGCAGCGGGTCGCCCGCCGCGAACGGGATCGCGCCCTCGGTGATGAACGACAGCCCCAGCAGCCAGGCGGCCTGGCCGGCCTGCTGCTCGGCCCTGGTGAACAGCTTGCGGCGCAGCACGGTCGCCAGTGCCAGCCCCAGCGGCGGTGTCATGCCCGCGGCCATGACCGCGGCCATGATCGTCAGGTTGCCGGAGGCGAGTGCGGCCAGGCCGAACGAATAGGCCACCTTGTTCACCGGCCCGCCCATGTCGAACCCCATCATCAGGCCCAGCAGCCCGCCGAGCATCCAGGCGTTGGTGCCGGACAATCCGTTGAGCCAGTGCGTCATCCCGGTCTGGGCGGCCGCGATCGGCTGGCCGACCACGACCAGCATCAGGAACCCGACGGCGAACACCGAGATCAGCGGAATCACCACGACGGGCATCACGCCGGCCACGCCACGCGGCACCTTGAGCTTCTTCAACGCCGCGGTCACGGTGCCGGCGAGCAGGCCCGCGACGAGCCCGCCGAGGAACCCGGCGTTGATCGCGACGGCGGCGAGGCCGCCGACGACGCCGGGGGCGATGCCGGGACGGTCGGCCATGGCGAAGGCGATGAACCCGGCCAGGATCGGCACCATCATCTTGAACGCCAGCGACCCGAGTTCGAACATCACGCCCGCGACGCCGGCGGTGTGCAGCAGCTGCGACATGTCGGTCACGCCGGGGTAGTGCACGCCCTCGAAGGTGCCGCCGCCGACGACGGCGCCGACCTTCGCCCCGCCGATGATGAAGGACAGCGCGGTGAGGATGCCCCCGGCCGCGACGAACGGGATCATGTAGCTGACGCCGGTCATCAGCCACTGGCGCAGGCGTGTGCCGAACCCGGCGCCCGGGTCCACCTTCGTGCCCGGCGCCGGCCCCGGCGCGACGCTCTTCACCGTGTCGGGCCGGGACTTCGCGGCCGCGACGGCCTCCTCGATGAGTCCGGCCGCGTTGTTGATGCCGCGTTTCACATCGGCGGTGACGACCGGCTTGCCCGCGAACCTTTCCTTGTCCCGGACCTCGACGTCGGCGGCGAACACCACCGCTTCGGCGTCGGCGATGCGCCCGGCCGGCAGCGGTTCCGAGCCCGCGGCGCCCTGTGTTTCCACCAGGATCTCGTGGCCGGCGGCCTTCGCGGCCTGCTCGAGTGCCTCGGCGGCCATGTAGGTGTGTGCGATGCCCGTGGGGCACGACGTGACGGCGACCAGCTTCATCGGGCCAGCACCTCCTTCCGGACCAGTTCGACGACGGCGCCGGCATCGGGCGCGCCCAGCAGTGCGTCCCGGAACGACTGGTGCACCAGCCTGCGTGCCAGCGACGCGAGGATCGTCATGTGTTCCGAGCCGCCGCCCTCGGGCGCGGCGATCAGGAAGACGAGGTGCGCGGGCCCGTCGGACGCGCCGAAGTCCACGCCCGACGCGCACCGGCCGAAGGCCAGGGTCGGTTCGGTGACGTGACGCGAGCGCGCGTGCGGGATGCCGATCCCGCCTTCGATGCCGGTCGGCATCTGCTCTTCGCGAGCCTTGACGTCGGCGAGGAAGCCCTCGGCGTCGGTCACGCGCCCTGCCTTGACCATGCGTTCCGCGAGGCTCTTGGTCACCTCGTGCCGGTCGGCGCCGGCGAGGCCGAGGTCGACCAGATCGCCGTTGATCAGCTGACTCATGTGCGGTTCCCTTCTGTTGCCTCACGCCCCGGCGGGCTTGCCGCGCCCGCCGAGTACCCTGTCCGGGCTGATGTCGGAGTTGATGACGACGGCCGTGCGGTCGAGATCGGCCGGCCCGGGCAGATGGCTGCCCGGGAGCGCGGCCGCCGCGGCGCCCCAGGCGAGTGCCTCGCGCAGGGCCTTCTCCCCACGGCCACCGGCGGCGAGGAACCCGGCGAGCATGGCGTCGCCCGCCCCCACCGTGCTGCGCACCCGTGCCACCGGAGCCTCGCCGTGCACGACGCCGGTGCCGTCGACCAGGAGAGCGCCGTCCGCGCCCAGGCTGGCCAGTACCGCCCGCGCGCCGTGGTCACGCAGCTGCTGCGCCGCTTTGACCGCGTCGCCGAGCGTGCGCACCTCGATGCGCGCGTACTCGGCCAGTTCCGAGCGGTTGGGTTTGACGACCTCGGGCGCGGCGGGCAAGCACGCGGCCAGCGCCGCGCCCGAGGAGTCGATCGCGGCGTTGACGCCGCGCGCGTGCGCGATCTCGACCAGCCGCGCGTAGAAGGCGGCCGGCATGCCTGGTGGCAGGCTGCCGCAGCCGGCCAGCCAGCCCGCGCCACGCTCGAGCGCACGCGTGGCGGCCTCCAGCAGCCGTTCCGCCTCCTCGGCGGAGAGCGCCGGGCCTGCCTCGTTGAACTTGGTGATCGTGCCGTCGGCCTCGGCGACCGCGATGTTGGTGCGCACCGGTTCGCCCACGCTCACCCGGCTGGTGGCCACGCCGGCGGCCGCGAGCAGGCCGGTCAGCTCGCTGCCTTCGGCTCCGCCCGCCACCAGTACCGCCGTGGTCGGATGTCCTTGTTTCGCCAGCGTGCGGGAGACGTTCACGCCCTTGCCGCCGGGATGAACCAGCGCGCGTGGCGCGCGATGCACCCGGCCGCGGGTCACCGCGGCCACCTCGACCGTGCGGTCGATGCTCGGATTCGCGGTCACCGTGACGATCACGCGCGCACCACCCTCGGCCCGGCGGCGGACAGCTCGGCCGCCGCGTCCTCGTCCAGCCCGGCGTCGGTGATCAGAACGTCCACATCGGACAGAGAGCCGAAGCGGGCGAGGCAGTCGTTGCCGAACTTGGTGTGGTCGGCCAGCACGACCACCCGGCGGGCCGCGGCGATCATGGCTCGTTTGACGGCCGCCTCCCCGGTGTCCGGTGTGGTCAGTCCGCGCTCGGCGGAGACGCCGTTCGTGGCGATGAACGCGACATCGACGTAGGTGTCGGCCAGTGACCGCAGCGCCCAGTCGTCGACGGCCGCCATCGTGCGGCCGCGAACCTTGCCGCCTGCCATGAGCACGGCGGTGTTCGGGCGCGTGGCCAGACTGCTCGCGATCGGCAGCGCGTTGGTCACGACGGTCAGTTCCCGGTCGGCAGGCCAGACCTCGGCCAGGCGAGCCGTGGTGGTCCCCGCGTCGATGAGCACGGCGCCCTCCACCGGCAGCTCGGCCAGCGCGGCCTTGGCGATGCGTTCCTTCTCCGCGGTCATCACGGCGTCACGGGCGGCCAGCGCGGGCTCGAAGCCGAGCCGTTCCACCGGGATCGCGCCCCCGTGCACCCGGCGCAGGACGCCGTGCCGCTCGAGCACGGTCAGGTCACGCCTGATCGTCTCCGTGGTCACCCCGAACTCGGCGGCCAGTTCGGTGACCTCCACCCGGCCATCGGCCCGCGCGCGTTCCACCACGCGCTGCTGACGCTCCTCTGCGTACATGATGTTTCACCGCCGTTTCATGTTGATTTATTTGGTTATACGTTGATGTGTGTGGCAGTGTCAAGGGTCACGAGAGGAGCTGCTCGCCGATGCCGGGCATCGGGCCACGGTGGGGGGATGAAACGCGCAGACGCCGGCACTCCGTCCACAAGGGACAGGGTGCCGGCGTCCGGGTACTGGTGCGGGCGGGGTCTAGGGGATTCCGCCCATCGCGGCCGGCCGCACGCGCCTCACGATTTGCCCGCCGCGGTGTCCGCGAGCTGTGCCGCTTTGTGGTCGGCGATCCGGGTGAGTGCGTGCTGTGCCGTTCCGAACAGCACGGCCAGCGACACCACCTGCGCGGTGTCGTTGAGCGGGACGTCCGTCGCGACCAGCGCCAGTCCGGCGACCGCGGTGAGCGGCCCCGCGCACAGCTTGAGCAACGCCTGCTGCACCGGCAGCGAGTAGGGGTTGCGCCGGTAGCCGGTGGGCATCGACGCCATCACGGGCAGCGCACTGATGACCGCACCGATCAGGCCCGCCAGTGCGACGAGCGCGAGCAACGGCACGCCGCTGGGAGCGGTGCCCTCGGTGTGGATCAGCACCTGTCCCCGCGGCAGGAGCACGACCTGGGCGGCGAACGCGACGCCCACGGCCAGCAGGCTCACCAGGCTCGCGCCGAGCATGCGGTTGCGGAGGGCCCGGGACTGCCGGTAAAGCATGTCGGAGGCCTCGTGCGTCACGGCCAGTACCGCGATCGTGGCGGCACGCAGTGTGCGTGTGTTGGGCGGCGGGGCGGCGGACGCACGAGCCCGGGTGAGTTCGTCACGCAGGTAGCGCAGCCGTTCGTCGTCGGGTTTGAGGAACTGGGGCGCGTGTTCGAGGGCTTTTCCGGCTTCGCTGATCAGTTCCTCGTCGCCGGTGAGGCCGACCAGCCGTTCCTCGATGTCGTGCAGCAGGCCCCAGGCGGCTTCGATCGGTGTCGCGCTCCACCACAGCCGCATCCGCCGGCCCCACCACACGGGCTCGATCTCGGAGACGGTCGCGGCCAGGATCTCCTTGATCCGCTCGAGTTCGCCCCACGACGTCTCGCTACCCGGCGAGGCGGTGCCCATCCGGTCCGCCTGCCACCACAGGGCCTGCGCGCGCACGTAGATGTCCAGCCATCGGCCGGGCGCGTTCGGCGGCAGCGGCGGGAAACCGGTCCCGCGCGTGGTCCGCACCGGAGACAGGGCCAACCGGACCGTCATCACCGGTACCTTCTTTCCGTTACCGCGCAGCCGGTCTCCCCGCCGCGAGCGGGGAGACCGGACCGGTGGCCTGCTCAGGCCTTCGCCGGTGGCTGCTGCTGTTGTTGTTGTTCCTCAGTCCGGGTGACGGTGAGGAACGGTTGCCCGCATTCGGTGCAGAAGTGCGCCTCGGCGGGATGAGGGCTGCCGCAGTTGGGGCAGTAGCCGAGGTGGCTGACGGCCACCTGTGGCTCGTGCCCGTCGCCGGTCGCCTGATGCTCGGACTCACGCGGCCCGGGCACGGTGGTGACCGGCGGCTCCACCGGCGGCATCGCGGGAGGCGGGCCGAACTGCGGAACGGGACCCGTCGGCGTCGTCCCGGGAAAGGTCCCGGGCTGTCCAGGGGCCGCGTTGCGACGGCGCCTGCTCAGCAGGAGCGGAATGGTGATCGCCGCCGCGATGAGCACCGCCGCGCCGAGGCCGATGCCGCCCCACAGCAGCCAGCCCTTGTTCGAGGCGGCCGGCTCCTCGCCGAAGGCCGCGATCGCCTTCGAGCGGTAGGCCTGCGCCTGAGCCTGGTTGGGTTCCTGGGCCAGGACCTTGTCGAAGTCCGCGGCCGCGGCGTGGTACTTGCCCGCGAAGTACTCGTTCAGCCCCTGGCGGTAGGCCTGGTCGGGCGCGCTCAGCGTGGTCGACACGCCATGGGAGACCAGCATCGACCGCAGGATCCCGGTGTCGGTCATGAAGTTGAACGCCTGCGTCTCCTGGGTCGGGCCGAAGCTGACCGTGCCGAGCACGCGGCCGTCGAGCCCGATCACCGGACCGCCCGACATACCGGGCGTGCTGGCCGCCGACGTTTCGGTGAACGGGACGCCGTTGCGGGTCTGCTTGCTGCTGATCGTGCCGGTCTTGAACGAGGGCTGCAGCTTCGGGTCGACCACCTGGCTCACCGTGCCGGGGTAGCCGGCCGCGATGACTTCGGTCCCGTCCTCCTGAGTCGCGTTCGCCGCGACCTCGATCGCGGGCATCGGCGTGCTCGGCTGCACCTTCAGCAGCGCGACGTCACCGTTGTCGAGCGCCTTGTAGTCCACGACCGACGCCTGCATGGGGGTGGTCACGGTGACGCCCGAGGCGGCGCTGGTCTGGTACACGGCGACAGCGCGGTCCGGGTTGGAGTCCGCGACCTGTCCCTCCACCTTCCAGTTGGTCAGCCCGTAGGTCAGCAGGCTGCTGGCGTCGGAGGAGCTGAT
Organism: Amycolatopsis acididurans; assembly: GCF_012328925.1. Taxonomy (GTDB): domain Bacteria; phylum Actinomycetota; class Actinomycetes; order Mycobacteriales; family Pseudonocardiaceae; genus Amycolatopsis_E; species Amycolatopsis_E acididurans. The sequence continues at coordinate 9,092 of NZ_JAAXLS010000042.1, read as the reverse complement.
CTCGCCCGCCTGAACCCACTCGGCGAGCAGGGTCTGGATCAGCGCGCTCTTGCCGCCCTGGCCGCTCTGGTCGTCGACGCAGTGGCCCGCGGTGACGACGAAGCCCGTGGAGTCGGCCACGAACCCGGAGCAGGACGCCTGCGCGGTGATCTCGGTGGTGCCGTCCGGCTGGGGCAGCAGTTTCCCGGTCTCGTCCCGGACCCAGCCGTGCCAGGTGGTCTCCAGGTACACGAGGCTCGGGGTGAGCACCGCCTCCGCTTTGGTCTGCGGGGTGGCCGCGGGCGGTGCGGCCGCGGCCGGGCCCGTGGCGAAGGCCGCCGTGGCGGCCAGGGCCGCGCCGGCCGTGGCCGCCACGAGTACCCGTCTGGTCTGGTTGGTCATGATGGTTCCCGGCTTCAGTAGAAGACGTAGTACGACGTGTCGTTGGTGACGGCGATCAGCAGCAGGATCAGGGCCAGCGCCGCCGCGACGATGCCCGTGATCAGGCCGGTCATGGCCTGAGCGTTGTTGGTGGCGGTACCGGCCTTGACCTTGCGGATGCCCAGCACGCCGAACACGACCCCGACGACGCCGAGCACGAGGTTCACGAACGGGATCCAGAACAGGGCCACGCCGGTGATGCCGGTGACCATCGCGGTGATGCCGAACCCGTTCTGCGGGCGCTGCTGTTGCTGTGCCGGCGGCGGGTAGCCGTAGCCCGGTGCCGGTGGCTGGGGATACTGCGGCGGTTGCTGGTACTGCGGGTACCCGTACTGCGGCTGTTGCGGTTGCTGCGGTTCGCCCTGCGCCTGCGAGCCCGGACCCGTCTGTGGCAGCTGCGTCATGACGCACTTCCTTCCCAAGGTGGAACAGATACCTGAACATCGCTGTTCGGAACGGAAATGTGCGCTGCCGAAAGTCCTCGTGTGCGAGGTCTGCGGCCCTCGATTCCGGTGAGCACAAAGGACGGAGCGCGACACCCTGACGAAAGTCGCCGCGCGGAGGGTCTTTGGTCCCTTTCGCAATCGCGCTGCGTGCGCGGACTCTGCATTCATGTGTGAGTACTGCGGCTGCCAGGCAGTGACCGCGATCGCGGAGCTGACCGCCGAGCACGACCACGTGGTCGCCCTGATCAGCCGGGTGCGCACCAGCACCGGCGTCGCCCAGATGGCCGAGCTTGCCCGCGAGATCGCCGCGGTGCTCGGGCCGCACACCGTCGTCGAGGAGCAGGGGTTGTTCCCCGCGCTTGCCGGGGAGTTCGCCGAGCACATCGACCGGCTGACCGCTGAGCACCGGCGGATCGAGTCGGTGCTGGACGAGGCGGCCGGTGGTGTACCGGAGGATCCGGACTGGCCCGGCCGCCTGCTCGCGGCGCTGCACGTGCTGCGCGAGCACATTCTCGCCGAGCAGGACGGGGTTTTTCCCGCCGCGCTGGGATTTTTGAGCACCGACGAATGGGCGGCGGTGGACGCGGCACGTGCACGTGCCGGCAGCGCGTTGCCCGAGAAGGCTGCGAGCGGCGGCTGAGGCTGTTAGCGTCGGATTCGGCTTTTCGCGATCAATCGATGGCGGGGGGACAGCGTGATGGCAGGCACGCCTCGAACCACGGGCTTGGACTCACCGCTCGTGGATGCCCTGGTCGGCACCCGGCGGTTCTTCACGCGGGGCGAGGTCTCCGCCGATCGGCGGACGCTGCACCAGATCGGCGGCAGGCAGGCCGACGAGTTCTACCGGGACCGCTGGAGTCACGACAAGGTCGTCCGGTCCACGCACGGGGTGAACTGCACGGGCTCCTGTTCGTGGAAGGTCTACGTCAAGGACGGGATCATCACCTGGGAGGCGCAGCAGACCGACTACCCGTCGGTGGGCCCGGACAGGCCGGAGTACGAGCCGCGCGGATGCCCGCGCGGCGCCGCGTTTTCCTGGTACACCTACTCGCCCACGCGGGTGCGGTATCCCTACGTGCGGGGTGTGCTGCTGGAGATGTACCGCGCGGCGCGGGCGCGCACGGGGGATCCGGTCGCGGCGTGGGCGGAGATCGTGTCCGATCCGGAGCGCGCGCGGCGCTACAAGGCCGCGCGCGGCAAGGGCGGCCTGGTGCGGGCGAGCTGGGACGAGGCGGTGGAGATGATCGCCGCCGCGCACGTGCACACGATCCGGGAGTACGGCCCGGACCGGCTCGCCGGATTCTCGCCGATCCCCGCCATGTCGATGGTCTCGCACGCGGCCGGCGCGCGGTTCTACTCGCTGCTGGGCGGCGCGATGCTGTCCTTCTACGACTGGTACGCGGATCTGCCGGTGGCCTCGCCGCAGGTGTTCGGCGACCAGACCGACGTGCCCGAGTCCGGGGACTGGTGGGACGCCGGGTACCTGATCATGTGGGGCTCCAACCTGCCGGTGACCAGGACCCCGGACGCGCATTGGATGGTGGAGGCGCGCTATCGCGGGCAGAAGGTCGTCGCGGTGTCGCCGGACTACGCGGACAACGTGAAATTCGCCGACGAGTGGCTCGCGGCGCAGCCGGGTACCGACGGCGCGCTGGCGATGGCGATGGGGCACGTCATCCTGACGGAGTTCTTCCTCCGCCGTCAGGTCCCCTACTTCCTCGACTACGTCAAGCACTACACCGACCTGCCCTTTCTGGTGCGCCTCGACCAGGACGGGGACGCCTTCGTGCCGGGCAAGTTCCTCACCGCGGAGGACCTGGGGCAGCAGGTCGAGAACGCGGCGTTCAAGCCGGTGCTGCTGGACGCGGTGACCGGCGAACCCGTGGTGCCCGGTGGTTCGCTCGGATTCCGGTACGGCGAGCAGGGAGCCGGACGGTGGAACCTCGACCTCGGTGGCGTGGACCCGTTGCTGTCCGCGGCCGGCGGGGACGCGGTGGAAATCGAGTTGCCGCGGTTCGACACTCCCGACGGTTCGGCCGTGTCGCTGCGGCGCGGGGTGCCGGTGCGCCGGATCGGCGGGCAGCTGGTGACGACGGTGTTCGATCTGCTGCTGGCCCAGTACGGGGTGCGGCGAGACGGGCTGCCCGGTGTGTGGCCCGCGGGGTACGACGACGCCGCCGAGCCGTACACCCCGGCGTGGCAGGAGCCGATCACCGGGGTCCCCGCGGCCGCCGCGGCCAGGATCGCGCGTGAGTTCGCGGCCAACGCGGAGCAGTCCCGGGGCCGGTCGATGATCATCATGGGCGCGGGCACGAACCACTGGTTCCACTCGGACACGATCTACCGGGCCTTTCTGGCGCTGACGACGCTGACGGGATGCCAGGGAGTCAACGGGGGCGGCTGGGCGCATTACGTCGGTCAGGAGAAGGTGCGCCCGCTGACCGGCTATTCGCTGCTGGCCACGGCGGCCGACTGGCAGCGGCCCGCACGGCAGATGATCCAGACGGCGTACTGGTATCTGCACACCGACCAGTTCCGCTACGACCCGTTCAGCGCGGACGCCTTCGCCACCGGGAAGGGCCCGATGACGGGCAAGAGCACCGCCGACCTGCTCGCCCTGTCCGCCCGGCTGGGCTGGATGCCCTCCTATCCGACCTTCGACCGCAACCCGCTCGATCTCGCCGACGAGGCGGGCGAGACACCGGCCGGGGAGCACGTGGTGTCCGAGCTCCGCGCCGGGAGGCTGCGGTTCGCGGGCGAGGATCCCGACGCCCCGGAGAACTTTCCGCGCGTGCTGACGATCTGGCGGGCGAACCTGCTGGGTTCCTCGGCCAAGGGCAACGAGTACTTCCTCAAACATCTGCTCGGCACCGAATCCTCGGTACGCGCACGCGAGGCCCCGCCCGGCGCGCGGCCGCAGGAGGTCGTGTGGCGGGAGCAGGCGCCGACCGGGAAGCTGGATCTGCTGCTGACACTGGATTTCCGGATGACCAGCACGACCATCTTCTCCGACATCGTGCTGCCCGCCGCCACCTGGTACGAAAAACACGACCTGTCCAGTACGGACATGCATCCCTTCGTGCATTCGTTCAATCCGGCCATCGCGCCGCCGTGGCAGACCCGCACCGACTGGGACGCCTTCCACACCATCGCCCGCGCGTTCAGCAAACTGGCCGAAACGCACCTCGGCGTGCGCAAGGACGTGGTAGCGGCTCCGCTGCTGCACGACACCCCGGACGAGATGGCCACCCCGCACGGACGGGTCGCGGACTGGAAGACCGGGGAGTGTGAGCCGGTTCCGGGCAGGACGATGCCCAAACTCGTGGTGGTGGAGCGCGACTATCCCGCCGTGGCGGCGAAGATGGCCGCACTCGGCCCGCTGGCCGATTCGCTGGGCGCGACCACGAAGGGGGTCACCTTCGAGCTGGGCCAAGGGGTGGAGTACCTGCGCCACAAGAACGGCATCGTCCGAAGTGGACCCGCCGCCGGCCGTCCCGCACTGGTGCGCGATCTGCATGCCTGCGAGGCGATCCTGACGCTGTCGGGCACCACGAACGGGCACCTGGCCACGCAGGGCTTCCACCAGCTCGAGCAGCGCACGGGAACCCGCTTGGCGGATCTGGCGGCCGAGCACGAAGGCAAGCAGATCACCTTCGCCGACACGCAGTCCGCGCCCACGCCCGTCATCACCTCGCCGGAATGGTCGGGCTCGGAGACCGGCGGGCGCCGCTACTCGCCGTTCGTGATCAACGTCGAGCGCCGCAAACCGTGGCACACGCTGACCGGCAGGCAGCATTTCTTCCTCGACCACGACTGGATGGCCGAGCTGGGGGAGACGATGCCGGTGTTCCGCCCGCCGCTGCGCATGGACGAGCTGTTCGGCGAGCCCGGCGTGGGGGAGCGGGGTGAGCTGGGGGTGGCCGTGCGCTACCTGACCCCGCATTCGAAGTGGTCGATCCACTCCGAGTACCAGGACAACCTGTTCATGCTCAGCCTTTCCCGCGGCGGACCCACGATCTGGATGTCCAAAGAGGACGCGAAAAAGATCGGGGTGGCCGACAACGACTGGATCGAGGCGGTCAACCGCAACGGCGTGGTCGTGGCACGTGCCGTGGTGTCGCACCGGATGCCCGAGGGCACCGTGTACATGTACCACGCGCAGGACCGGCTGATCGACGTGCCGCGTGCCGAAACCTCGGGCAAACGCGGCGGGATCCACAACTCGCTGACCCGGCTGCTGATCAAACCGAGCCACCTGATCGGGGCCTACGCCCAGCTGTCGTTCGCATTCAACTACCTCGGCCCGACGGGCAACCAGCGGGACGAGGTGACCGTCATCCGACGCCGCTCCCAGGAGGTGGAGTACTGAATGCGTGTCATGGCTCAGATGGCGATGGTGATGAACCTCGACAAGTGCATCGGCTGCCACACCTGTTCGGTCACCTGCAAGCAGGCCTGGACCAACCGCAGCGGGGTCGAGTACGTCTGGTTCAACAACGTCGAAACCCGTCCCGGGCAAGGCTATCCCCGCTCCTACGAGGACCAGGAACGCTGGCGCGGCGGCTGGACGCTCAACCGGCGCGGCAGGCTCAGCCTCAAGGGCGGAGGGCGGTTGCGCAAACTGCTGACGATCTTCGCGAACCCGAAGATGCCCAGCATCGACGACTACTACGAACCGTGGACCTACGACTACGACACCCTCACCAGCGCTCCCGCGCAGGAGCACACCCCGGTCGCGCGGCCGCGTTCGCTGATCTCCGGTAAGGACACCAAGATCTCCTGGTCGGCGAACTGGGACGACGACCTCGGCGGTGCGCCCGACCACGGGCAGAAGGATCCGCTGCTGCGCGACATCGCGGACAAGGTGCGGTTCGAGTTCGAGCGCACGTTCATGTTCTACCTGCCGCGGATCTGTGAGCACTGCCTGAATCCCTCCTGTGTCGCCTCGTGCCCGTCGGGTGCGTTGTACAAGCGCAGTGAGGACGGGATCGTGCTGGTCGACCAGGACCGCTGCCGCGGTTGGCGGATGTGCGTGACCGGCTGTCCGTACAAGAAGGTGTACTTCAACCACCGCACCGGCAAGGCGGAGAAGTGCACGTTCTGCTTCCCCCGCGTCGAGGTCGGCATTCCTACCGTGTGCGCGGAAACCTGTGTCGGCAGGCTGCGCTACATCGGGCTGATGCTCTACGACGCCGACAAGGTGCTCGACGCGGCGTCCACAGAGGACGAAACCGGGCTGTACGAGGCCCAGCGGCAGGTGTTTCTCGACCCGCACGACCCCGAGGTGATCCGGGAAGCCGAACACGCCGGGATTCCGCGCGACTGGGTCGAGGCCGCCCAGCGTTCCCCGGTGTACGCGTTGATCAACACCTACCGGGTGGCGCTGCCGCTGCATCCGGAGTACCGCACGATGCCGATGGTCTGGTACATCCCGCCGCTGTCGCCGGTGGTGGACGTGGTGCGCGACACCGGGCACGACGCCGAGGACCACGGCAACCTCTTCGCCGCCATCGAGGCGCTGCGCATCCCGGTCGAGTACCTGGCCGAACTGTTCACGGCCGGAGACACCGGGCCGGTCGAGGCCGTGCTGCGCAGGCTTGCCGCGATGCGCTCGTTCATGCGGGACATCAACCTCGGCCGCGAACCCCGCGAGGAGATTCCCGCCAAGGTCGGCATGAGCGGCGAAGCGGTCTACGACATGTACCGGCTGCTCGCGCTGGCCAAGTACGACGAGCGGTACGTGATTCCGCCGGCGCACAGCGAGCAGGCGCACGGCCTGGAGGAACTGGCCACCGAATGCAGCCTCGACTACGACGGCGGCCCCGGCATGGGCGGCTCCGGCCCGTTCGGCGAGGCCTCCGGCGGCGCTCCGCCGCTGGCCGTGGAGAACTACCACGCGCTCCGGCAACGGCAGACCGCCGACACCGTGGCCGCACCCGTGGACAAGGGCAGTCGTGTCAACCTGCTCAACTGGGACGGCAAAGGCAGGCCCGAGGGCCTGTTCCCGCCTCCACGCGAATCCAGCGAGCCCGGCACGGAGCCCAAGCCATGACCGCGGACGAACACGCTCTCGCGTGGCAGGCCCAATCCCTGCTGCTGGACTACCCGGACGAGGAGCTGCTCCACCGGCTTCCGTTGCTGCGCAAGGTCAGCACGGCGGTGCCCGGGCCCGTCGGCCAGCCGCTCGCGACTTTCCTCGAGCACGTGTTGCGCACCCCGCTGATGGACCTGGCCTCGGACTACGTCGAGACCTTCGACCACCGCAAACGTGGCAGCCTCTATCTCACCTACTACACCTACGGCGACACCCGCAAACGCGGCATGGCGCTGCTGCGTTTCACCCACGCCTACCGGGCGGCCGGGCTCGACCTGGCCCCCGGTGAACTGCCCGACCACCTCGCGGTCGTTCTCGAATTCGCCGCCGGGCACCCGGAAGCCGGTTCGCGGCTGATGTGCGAGCACCGTGCCGGGCTCGAACTGCTGCGACTGGGCCTGCGCGAGGCCGGCTCGCCGTGGGCTCGTGTGCTCGACTCGGTCGCGGCGACCCTGCCCCGGCTGCGGGGCCGGGAGGAGGACGCGCTCGCCCGGCTCATCGCCGAGGGGCCACCGGAGGAAGAGGTCGGACTCGAACCGTTCGGAGGACTGCGATGACCATTGTGGACGCTCTGCTGTGGGTCGCCGTGCCGTACGTGTCCATCGCGATCTTCATCCTCGGCCATGTCTGGCGTTACCGCTACGACAAGTTCGGCTGGACCACGCGGTCCTCGCAACTGTACGAGAGCAGGCTGCTGCGCCTGGGCAGCCCGCTGTTCCACTTCGGCATCCTCGTCGTCGCACTGGGGCACGTGGGCGGGCTGCTCATCCCGCAGTCGTGGACCAACGCCATCGGCATCAGCGAAACCGCCTACCACGTCGGTGCCGTGGTGCTCGGCACCATCTCCGGGGTGTGCACGCTGTGCGGCGCCGCGCTGCTGATCTACCGGCGCCGCACCGTGGGCCCGGTGTTCTCCGCCACCACCCGCAACGACAAGATCATGTACGTGCTGCTGATCGGCACGATCGTGCTCGGCCTCGGCACCACCGTGCTCGGCAACCTCACCGGCCACCCGCACAACTACCGCGAAACCGTCGCACCGTGGTTCCGCTCGATCTTCTACTTCGATCCGGCGACGGCGCTGATCAAGGCCGCGCCCTGGGGCTTCCAGGCACATGTCCTCGCCGCCTGGGTGCTGTTCGCGTTCTGGCCGTTCAGCAGGCTGGTGCACGTGTTCTCGATGCCGCTGGGCTATCTCACGCGCCCCTACATCGTCTACCGCAGCCGCGACACCCAGCTCGGGGCGCGGGCACCCCGGCGCGGGTGGGAGCGGGTGCCCTGAGCGGAACCCGGCGGCGATGACGAACGTGGGACTTCGGTCCCCGCGGTCCGGGGCCTTCGGGCTCCTGCCCCGAGGCGTGCTCCACCGTAGCGTCGAAGACGTCCGGCCCCGGCCCGATGAAAGGGAACATGTCTTGTCTGCTTCCACTTCCACCCACCGCGACAGTCGCGTCACGGCTTCCCGGACCAGCCACGGCGTCGAGGACACGCCGATGACGGCATCGAATGCCGGCTGGTGGCTGCCGGAGGAGCCCACTCGCGCCGGGAACGACGCCCACTTCACCCCCGCCGCTCTCGGCATGTGACCCGGACGCCGTCCCAGACGCGCCGGCCGCGAGCTCACGGCAGGGGCGCGCTCCAGGTCAGCCGGGTGCCGCCGGTGTCGCGGCGGGCGAGGTCGAGCTGGCCGCCTGTTTCGTGGGCGCGTTCGGTGAGGTTGTGCAGTCCGCTTGTGGCGACGGTGTCGGGGATGCCGATGCCGTCGTCGGTGACGTCGATGATCAGGTCGTCGTCGATGGAGACCGTGACGGTGATGGTCTTGGCGTGGGCGTGGCGCACCGCGTTGGACATGGCTTCGCGCAGGACGGCTTCGGCGTGTTCGGCTAGGTCGTCGGGTACGACGCCGACGGGGCCGGAGATCCGGACGGTGGTGCGGATGTCGGTGGTGTCGGTGAGTTCGGCGACGATGTCGTGCAGGCGTTTGCGGAGCTGACCGGTGCCCGCCATCCCGCCGTGCAGGTCGAAGATGGCGGTGCGGATGTCGCCGATGATGCCCTGGGCCTCGTTGATCATGTCGCCCAGCCGGTCGCGGATCTGCGGATTGCGGGCGCGGGTCATGGTGCTTTGGAGGT
>NZ_JAAXLS010000041.1 GCF_012328925.1 Amycolatopsis acididurans | reverse complement strand
CTGCTCGTCCAGGCCATCCAGCCCGGACACGGGGTTCAAGTCCTCAGCGTTCTCCACGCCGGACATCATGTCGGTCATCAGGTGCACTTCCATGATCGGGAATTACACCGCTCGTTTTACAGTCCCAGGCCAAACCCATTCTGGCGGGCTTCGAGTCGGAGGACGTCGAAGCGGTCGACGGACTCGCGGACGAGGATTTCGCGCGCCCCTCCGGGATCTGGTAACCCTGAAGATCAGGGACTGTGCATCGAACGGCTCTGGCCCGAATCCGGTGGTGACGGTGCGTGTCGGTGCCTGTCGTATGTGGCGCCTCGTGCCAGTGTGAGGCCAGTGGTTCTGCACCGAGTTTGGTTGACTCGTGGGTTGGTGGTTCAGGCCGCTGGTGTAGTCCCGTGTACCTGAAACCAGTCACCCCTGTATCAATTGAAATCTGAGCCGCCCCCAGCTTCCGGCGCGGCCCGGGTGATGGTCGCTCGGTCCTGAGTCGGGTCGACGCCTGCCGTTCTGAGGATTTCCGCACGGTCGAGGGTGCGATCTTAATGCGGAGGGGGTGGGTTCGCGGTGGATGCGCCGGTAGTCCCGGGGAGGGTTCTCGGCGGGACGGTGTCGGGGCTGATCAGCGGCCGGAGTCGGCGTAGCGTCGCGCGGGGCAGCGGCACGGGCAGCGTCGCGAGGAATGCCGTGTCCTCAGCTCGAATTCGGGGGGTGTTGGTCGCCGAGTTGTCGTTGCAGGGCGGTGAGTTGGTGGCGCAGGGTGAGGATCTCGATGTCCTGCTCGCGGTCGGTCATGCGCGATAGCCGCAGCGCGCGGCGAAAGCGTGGGTGACGGCGAGGTAGGCGAAGCGGACCAGCACGAGCCGCCATCATGCCCGACGGCGGCCGCTCATAGCCTCATTTGGCATCGTCTCCTGTTCGGCCGGTTCGACCTGCTGCCGGATCAGTTTCGCGTAGCGGCCACCTTGGCGAAGCAGTTGGTGGTGTGTGCCTTGTTCCACGATCGCACCACCGTCGAGTACGAGAATTACGTCGGCGTCCCGGACGGTGCTGAGGCGATGCGCGATGATGATCTGCGTGCAGGTCAGGCTCTGCAGATTCTGCGCGACCTTTTTTTCTGTTTCCACATCGAGGTGGCTCGTCGCCTCGTCGAGCAGGAGGATGGCCGGCTCGCGCGCGACCGCACGCGCAATCGACAGCCGCTGCCGCTGGCCGCCCGAAAGCGCACTCCCACCCTCGGCAACGAAGGTGTCGTAACCCATCGGCATCGCCGTGATGTCGTCGTGTATAGCCGCGATCTTGGCCGCCTCGATCACACGCTCCCGCTCCAGCGCCAGGTTACCCAAAGCGATATTGGCGTATATCGAGCCGCTGAAAAGCATGCTTTCCTGGAGTACCACGCCGAATTGGCGTCGCAGTTCCTGCCAGTTCATGCGTTGCAGCGAGAGCCCGTCATAGATCACGTCGCCTTCTGTCGGTACGTAGAGGCCCAGGAGTAGTTTCGCGAGAGTGCTCTTGCCCGAGCCGGACGGCCCGACAATGGCGACGCGCTGCCCGGCTTCGATGGTCAGGTCGACTCGGCGCAGGACGTGCGGGCTGTTCGTGGCGTACCGGAAGCCAAGCTGCTCCAATCGCAAGGCGCCGGAAAGGGGAGGCGCCGGCGCCACGTCCTGGCGGTCCTGCTCGGGCTCTGCCTCGGTCACATCGCTGATGCGGTCGAGGTTGGCGCGTACGATCTGGAACTGCTGGCCGCTGTTCACCAGTGACGCGAGCGGAGCGAAGAAGGCGCTCGCCAGCGCGAGCAGCGCCACCATGGTTCCCAACGTGATCGACCCGTTGAGCACCTGCGCCGCGCCCACCCACAACAACGCCAGTTGCCCGAAGGAGCGCAGCGCGGTCAGAATCGCCGTCAGGGTTCCGGACGCGGTGTGGTAGCGCAACGAATTGTTGAGCTGGTCGAAGAACGCGTTCGACCAGCGTTCGAACGCGCCATGTTCGGCACCGGCGGCTTTCAGCGTGCCGATTCCGACCAGCGATTCGGCCAGATAGCCCTGGGCCTTCCCGAACGCGGCCAACTCTCTATGTGCCAGCCCGCCGATATAGCGGTTGGTGGCGACGAGGAGAAGGACCTGGAAAGCCCCGAAAGCCAGCGTCAGGAGGCCGAACGGGAGTGATTGCCAGAGCAGAATGACCAGGTAGAAAACGACGAGGCCGCTGTCCATCACGGCTGAAAGGAGCTGATTGCTGAGCACCTCGCGCAGCATCGCGTTGCTGGCAGCCCGGGACAGCAGATCGCCGCTGGAACGCTGCTGGAAGAAGCGGTAGGGCAGCGCGAGCATGTGCTCAACGAAGTCGAGCATCATGTGCATGTCGATGCGCGCCCGCAGATATACCAGCAACCATTCCCGTAAGAGCGCGGCCACCGTCGTGGCGAGGAACAGGACGAGAATGCCGATCCCCAGCAGGGGCATCACTTCCTGAATCCGGTACGGGAGGAGCCGATCCACCACGACCTTGGTCAGCACAGGCAGCGTCAGCCCGAGGAGCAGAAGCACGAGCGAGACGCCGAGTATCTGCAGGAAGGTCCCTGGAGCTTGTTTCATGTAGCGGAACAGATAGCGCCGAGACCGCTGCCGGGACGGAGCCGGTCGGCGATCGAATGCGCTTCCGGGTTCTGGGAGGATCACGACCCCCGTGAAGCCGGCGTCGAACTCGTCGTGGGTCAGGCGCCGCCGGCCCACAGCCGGGTCCACGACCGTGACGTATCTGCGCGACCATCGTTCCATGACGACAAAGTGGTTGAATTCCCAATGCAGTATCGCCGGCGTTCTGATGAAACGGAAGTCGTTCCACCGCAGCGATATCGCCCGTACCCGCATCCCGTAACGCCGGGCGGTCCGGACGATGTCCAATGCCGACAGACCGTCGCGTCCCACTCCCGAACGCGTCCGCAACTCGGAAAGGGAGACTCCGCAACCATAGTGGTTGAGGACCATGGTCAGGCAGGCAAGGCCGCATTCGACCTCGCTCATCTGCCGCACTTCCGGAACCCGTTTCCGCCACATCGCCTGAATCATCTCGCGTCCTAAGACGATCCCGGAATCACCAACAGCGGCTGCTGCCTGCCGGTCTCTACCTGTGCCGTTATGCGGGTCCCGGCGTAGCGGTCGGGCGGCAACGCCTCACCATCCCCCACGACCACGACGACCGACGGCTGCGAAACAAGATCCGGCTCGACGCCGTACCGCTGCTGCAGTAATGCCGGCGGCACCGCGTTCTGCCCGACCTGCGCGACCGTTCCCTCGACGTAGGTTTCCGATGAGCCGACCGTGATGTGTGCCGGCTGGCCGACCCGTAGCTGCCCCGACTGATCCGGCGGCACGAAAAGGACGACCGCGCCGGAGGCGGGCCGAAGCGGGTCAGAGGTGGTGACGAGCCCAGGGGCGGCGACATAGCTCGGAACTCGAACGGTGAAGGCGAGCACTGCGGCCGCGAGAAGCACGCCGAGCAGGAGCCAGGCGCACGCGGTGACTCGGCTGGAGACAAGGCGAGGAAGGACGATCTTGTCGGTGCCTCGCCGGTACGCGTCCAGTGCCTGCTCACGAAAAATGGCTCGCTCGCTCATGGCCGCCGCCTTCGTCACGGTTGCGTCTGCCATTGTGGCGGAGCCAGCAGGAGGACGCACGGCACCTTGTCGGGCTCTGCCAGGCGTAGCAGCCCGTAGCCGACCCCGGCCAGGCCGGTCATGAAGCCGGGCGTCTCGATGCCCAGGGGTACCCCCGTGGCCGGCCCGTCGGCTTCGATGCTCGACACGATCACCGCGGTTGCCTGCTCGAGCGCCGCACGGTCTTGTGTCCTCCGCAGGGTCCGAGCCGCCGTCAGCAGGAGTTCCGCGTTGCCCAGCGCACCGTGACACAGCGAGTGGTTGATGTCGAAACCGAAGCGAGTCGTGGCGCTCAGCGCGGCCTCTATCTCGGTGTGGACTTCCGGACCATCCATCAGGGACAGCGTGGCCAACCGGCCGAGCCCGATCCCCGCCGCGCCGTGACACCAGGCGACCATGCTCTTCGCGGGGGACCCGGCGGTGGTCTCATCGAGCCGATCGGCACCAGGCGGCGCCGAGAAGACGCGCAGGTCCGCCCAATTGCCCAGTTCGGGAATGAACAGGCTCCGGTCGTACGACAGGGCCTGCCGCGCGAGGTCGCCGAATCGATCGATGCCGCTCACCGCGGCCAGCCGGAGCAAGCTCGTCGCGATACCGGCGGTGCCGTGTGAGAATCCGCCGAGACGTGGCTGGTCTGCCAGAGTTGTCCACGCCTTCCCTCGGCTGGCCGGTTGCGCTGTGGCGACGAGGCGTTCGCCGCACCGGATTGCCGCGTCCAAGGTGCGCGGCGAAGGTCGCACCGCGTGAAGAGCAAGCAGGCACAGCAGGCACCCGGCCGACCCGTAGACGACATCGAGGTGGTCGTCGCGTGCGATGAAGGGTGGAAGCCGTGCGACGACGTCCTCGGCTTCGTCCAGCAGGCTCGAATCCGACCAGAGTACGCCCAGGTTGGCCAGCAGGTAGATGAACGACCCGAGACCGTCGAAGGCGCCGACGGTCATGTCGGCCGGTTCCTGTCCCGTTGCTCCGTCCGCCGCGAGCCACTGCCGGTACTGTTCGCTGACCGGCGTGAACGCGCGATACGCCAGTTCCGTGTAGGAGGGGGTGCGGGTCACTGCGCCGAGATAGGCCAAGAACAAGGCGATACCGGGGTTGCCGGCGTAGAGATCGATTCCGGAGGGAAACAGGCCCCAGGCCGACTCATCGAGGGGGCCCACCCCGAGCCAATGTGCGCAGGCGGCGCTCCGCAACGCGAGTTCGTCGATGCGTTTGCCGCAGGTGTCGGCCAGCGCCAGCAGACGCTCGCTTTCGACCGGACGTTCGGCCGCGAGCTGTGCCTGAGGCCGGGGAATCGTTTCGCGACCCATCAGCAGCGTGGCGAGCGAGGCCTCGATGATCCAGGTCTGCTTGGCGAGATCCTCGTCTCCGAGCCGCTCCATTCGTTGCCGCGCCAAGTCCAGGCTCGGCGCATCGAAGAAGTCGGCAATGGATTCCCCCTCTGAGGTGACGATCGCGCAACTGTCGGGGCGGGTCCGGAAGACAGGAATATCGCCGCGGAGCAGATCGTGCCGTTCCGCTCCGATGAGCCGGGTGAGATAGGGACGAGTAGCCGCCTCCGCCCAGATGCGGTCGAGAAAGCGGTCGCGGTCGAGCGCGTCCCGCAGGAGATCGGGATGGAAGCTTTCGTACCAGAGGAGGCCGTATACGTTCGTCGAACGGACCACGACTCGTATCTCGTCGTGGGCGAAACGTGGTAGCCGCTCCTGCAGCAGAGCGGTTCGATGACGGCAGAGGAGGCGGTACATGTCCGTGAAGCCGCGGAGGAGGGCATCACGGTAGTCGACGGCGTCGACTTCTCGATCCCTCAGGCGCGGCCGGTTGTCGCTCGCGGGCAGTTCGACGTGCTCGCGACCGAGCCGCATCTCATCCGTTCTCACCCCGGTCCAGCTCACGAGGCGATGGGGATTCATCTGCCCTTCCTGCCCGCCCAGCCCGCTCATGTCGACGCCCACCGACTGCTCGTCGGACCATATTCGCCGCGGGAGTATTCCGACCTGCCAGACGGATTGATCCAGGGCTCCCGCAGCCAGGTTGTCGGTCAACAGGCGGTCCCCGCCATGGACCGTCGGGTGAAAGAGCGCCTCGAGGTCGACGAGGATGGGGTGCTCGCCGACGGCGATGAGGTTTTCGTTGTGCAGGTCGGCCGCGCACAGGGCGTAGAGGAGTGCCAGGTAGCTTCCCTGGCGCCGGTAGAACCGGGCGACTTCCGCTTCCGAGGTACAGGAAGCCGGCGCGACGAACTCGCACCATCCGTAGTCGCCGCGATCGACGACGATGTGGGGACACAGCGGCGGATCCGCCCCATGTTCGTTCAACCAGGAGAGCAACTCCTGAAAATGTGCCTCGACGGCAAGAGGTCGCGGCTTGTACAGGACACGCAGGCCGGAGGCGAACCGCAAGAGCAGCACGCTCCGTCCGCTGCGGTGCCGGTCACCCATTCCCGCGTCGATGTCGAGCAACGGTCCTGGATCGCGGCCGCCCGCGAGGGTGGTCCGAATGACCTCCCGGTCGGCACAGAGATTCGTCAAGAACTCGCACAGGTAGTCCGCCCACTGCTCGACGGTGAGCACCAATTGGCGCGCCAGTACCGGATACTTGACGAGAATCGAGGCGACGATCCCTTCTTGACGCAGCATGGCCGAGAAGTCGTCGAACCTCGCCGCTGGTGTCTCGCCCCGCAGGCTTCCCCGCAGCCGTGCGATGTTCATTTCGAGAATGAACGGTTTGCTCATCTGAAACAGGACCGTCGCCGAGATATTGCGTAGGAAGGCCCTGCTCAGCGTGTCCGGCTGGATGGGCACGAACGGATATTCTTCTCGGAGCGCGTCGACGTGGTCGTGCAGCGCGTCGAGCGCGCGCTGGAACAGCGGACCGAGCGCCGGTAGCCATGGGCCGAGCGGATGGCTGTTCTCGACGTCATCGAGCAGGGTGAGCAGCTCCGTACGAGGAGGTGTGTCGACGAGGGCCCGTCGAAGAGCGACGAGCCATGCTGGTTCCCTCGCGAGTCGGGTCCTCAACTCGTCCGCGGGCTCCGCGAGAAGTGTCAGTAGGTCTTGTTCCGACAGGGAATCCAAGGCCAGCCGTGCTGTGAACAGTGAGTCGTTTCCGAAGGGTTTCTGTGACTTCCACGCCCGAAGCCGCCGGGCCGCCCTGTCGGCGTGGGCTGGTGGCGGGGCGGGAAGCGGACCGCCCTCGGGGCCGCACCGTTCCGTGAGCGGGAGTGCCCGATACCACGCGGCAGCGTGCCAGGTCTTCGCGTCTCTTGCCACAGGGTTGTCATCTTTCTCGACGGCTGCCGTCCGACCCCAGCGCTCTAAGGGCCGCTGAACTGCCGTCCAGCGGCCCATGTAGTCATCCTCGGCGTTCTCGTCGACCGTGCGTTCAGCAGGCGTCGCAGGGCTTGAGCGAGTTGCCGCGAGTGTGGACGCAGGTCTTGGTGTTGCACCCGACGCTGGCGCCGCTTTGTATGCCGCCGAGGACTTCGCCCAGTTCCGCGTCGGTCAGTTCAATTGCTCCGGCCGGGTGCTGCGGCAGGGCGGCCAGGTCGTCGGCGCTCAAGCTGCTTCGGTACTCCGGGTCCTCCCATGCACGGATGGCCTTGTCGATACCCATGACGTTCGCCTCGTCTCCCGATGTTCGATGCCTATATCGTTGCCTAAGTGGGAATCCACGAGGTCAGATTTCATCGCGTGATTCTCACACCATCTTTTTGGCACTTCGTTTTTCGTGCCGCCATGTTGCCGACCTTGGCGGCAGAAATCGACAGGGACCGAACAGTCGCTCAACAATTCGCGAGCCGCGGCCCCGCTGTTTTCTGGTCGGACGTGTTGAGGGTGACAGTGGGTGAGTGGCGGGTCAAGAGAGGCGCTCACCCGGGTGGGTGGAGATCGTTGGCAGCAGTGACACGCAAGCATTCTCGACGCCGCCGCGCGAGTCACCGATGCTTTCGCAGCGGAAAAGATCACCCGCTGCGGCATTTTGTCTGCATAACAGCGAAATTCGTTGACGATTTCCAGGTTCGGTGAACCTATTCCCGCTTCTTCAGGCATGCGCTGGATGTCGAGAGTCTCCACGCACCGGCTCCCGCGCGGACACCAGGTCCACCTGCTCCATCGCGTGCGCGATGTTGTCCAGCGCCGTCCCGGGATTCAGCAGGCTCTTTCCGCCCTCGCTGATGAGCAGACCATTAGCGTGCTCAGCACGATCATCCGGCGTGAGGGCGATGAGCCGCCGGGCAAGGACGGTCCTCAAGCCCGATTCTGCCGGCGGGTTCTTAGTCTCGCTGCTCGCGGAGCGGTGCCGTGAGCAGCCGTTCCAGCTCCTCGTCGGCCTCATCGCACCCGGCGTCAGATATCCGTTGCAGCTCACGCAGGTCACCCTTCGCGACCGCGCGCCGGGTGAGCAGGTGCCCGGCATGCATGCTTCCCTCGTCCAGCAACTCGCTCAGTTCCTCAAGATCCGCACGGGCGTCGGCGAGGTCGGCCAGCCGGTCCAGGGCGATCTCGTTGCCTTCATCGGCCAGGGCGCGCAGGGTCTCTCGGTCGTAGTTCGCACTCACCATGACGACATGGTGCAACGTTTCCCTTAGGGCAAGGTCAAGTGAGATCATGGTCATGTGATCACTATCGGCCAGCTGGCCAGGTATGTCGGTGTGTCGACCAAGACGATCCGGGTCTATCACGACAAGGGACTGCTCGCCGAGCCGAACCGCGATGCCTCCGGTTACCGACGGTACGAAGCCAGCCACGCCATCGAGCTGATCAAGATTCGGACCTTGGCTGAGGCCGGTGTTCCCCTGGCGCGCATCCGTGACCTCGGGTCGGCCACCGACGAGGAGATCCGCCAAGCGCTGCACCAGATCGACACCGACCTCTCCGTGCGCATCCGTGACCTGAAGGCGACGCAGGAGCGGCTCCGACGGCTCGCCGACGGGCGTCTCCTTGCGGTACCAGCCGAAGTCGCAAGCTACCTCGAACGGTTGCGCGGACTCGGGTTCAGCGAGCGATGGGTGGCCCTTCAAAACGACTTGTGGATCCTGGTGTTCGCGACTCATCCCAACACCGCGAACGTGCTGTTGCGCGACCAGGCCGACATCCTGACCGACCCGAGGCTGCGCCAGATAGTTCTCGACTACGACCACGCCCATGACCTCGATCCCCATGACTCGCGCGTCGACGACCTCGCGCGCCGGATCGTCGACGCCACCCGAGCACGCTACGGAGCCGATGATCTGCCCGGATATGCCACAGGCTCGGAAATCCCGGCGATGATCCAAGCGGCGGTCAACGCCGCGTCGCCGACATGGCAGCGGCTCGACACCCTGATCCGAGAGCAGCTGGACGCTCGATAGGTCGGGGCCTCGCGGAGTGGCTCATCCCGCTGACTCGCGCTGGCTCGGAGGTGTCGATCATCTGACTTCACACCCGCCCGGGCTGCCGTCTCCGCCGGGGCTGATCGCTGTTACGAGTCGGCCCGGATGATCGCTAAGAGCAGCCGACAGCGGGCGGCACCGATGCGCAGCTTCCGGCGAACTGTGTCCGCGAAGGTCGGTCGGCGATGCGTGACCGCGCCGTGCCGCTGGCGAATGCTGCTGACCGTTCGCTGTTCGACGCCGAACCGGTCACCCAGTACACCGTCGCGTCGGACTGATAGCCAGCGATCAACTCCTCGATTCGATTGTTACAGGGAGTGACCGCGCGATGATACGGCCTTCACAACACTTTCTGAGCTGGGAAATCTCCGGCTTGATCACTCATCGGATGGCGGACATGAAGGTGCCGAAGATCGTTGTGCCGGTGGTTCCGGCTGATCTGGTCCGCAGGGTGTCGGTGGGCTGTCAGGGCCGGTCGTTGGAGGGTCGGCGGGATACGCCGATTAGCTGTGCCGGTAGAACTCGACGACCTGCTGGAACGTCGGCCTGTTCTGCCAGTCGACGTCCGGCTGGCCGACGATGCCGACCGGCCGGAAGGCGATGGCGTCGTACTGCGGCATCGTCTGCTTGGCCGCCACGGTGTCCGGCGTGCTCGTCCAGCCGGCCACGTCGGTGGAGTCGCCGTTCGCCGAGACGAGGGTGCGGTAGGTGTCGGCCAGCGCCTGGTCGATCACCCCGGGGCAACTCGCCGGGCCGGAGCCGCAGATTCTCGACATCACGGCAGGGCCGAACGGCGAAGCCACCGGGGCTCCGCGCAGCTGCCGCAGCACCTTGACGACATAGCTTTCGTAACCGCCGTCGTAAGCGCTGCCCAGGTGCGCGCCGCCGCTGTTGGGCGTGTTCACCCACTGCATCGGCAACGCCGAGTACCCCGCCGCGGACGCCCCGCCGGTCGAGCCGACGCCGGTGACGCCGCCCGCGGCGAGGACCGAATCGAACAGCGCTCGAATCAGCTTCGTCTGCAGCACGTCCATGATGGCCACGGCGGCGTGGTCGGCGTACTGGGCTTCGCCCGGCGCCGTCTTGCGGCGGTGATCACCCGTGGCGTTCCAGCGCTCGAGCACGCCGATCATCTGCCGCACGCCGGCCGGCTCGGAGCGACCGTCGAGGTAGGACAGCAGCTCCGGCAGCGTGGTCAACCCGTCGAGATCCTGGGTGGCGGCGGTCTCCATGGCCTGCACCAGGTTCGCGCGGGTGAGCTGACCATGGTGAGCATTCAGTTCGTCCGCGATCTGCGTGTCGAGCATCTGCACCCGGTAGACGGGACCGTAGCCGTACTGGCTGTCCGAGGCCGAGAACCCGGGCGCCGGTTTGTTGTTCCAGCTGGTGAGGACGCCCGACGGCGGGTCGATGGCGTGCGGGTGCTGGGCGGCGGGCAGGAACCCCTGCCATTCCGCGCCGCCGGTGCCCCAGGTCGGCAGATTCGGGTCGGCACCGGGCTGCCGGACCGGGTCGAGCCCGGAGTTGTAGTAGGCGATGTCGCGGCTGTCCGCGTAGAACCAGTTGAACGTGTACCCGATCTGCTGGGCACCGGCCATCCAGGACGCCGCGTCGTGGGTGAGGGCCGGTTGACCCCAGTGCAGGAACCCGACGACGGAGTCGACCTCGTGCCCGTAGGTGGAGCGCTGGTCGACCACCGCGACCGGTGCGCCACCGGCCGCGCTGGTCCAGCCCTGCACGATGCCGTGCCGGGTGAGGTAGACGTCGTGCGTGATGACGGTCGGCGCGCCGACGCCGCCGGGCTTGGGCACCGCGGTCTCGGTGAACGTCTCGTGGGTCATGGGCAGGCATCGGCCGTCGAATTCGTAGTACTTCCCGGTCGGGGCGGGCGACGCCCCGGTGGGATCGCAGACGCGTTCCAGCCGCTGATCGGTCAGATCCGATCCGGCGGAGGTGGCCGACCAGGCGAAGTCCCTGCCGCGGCCGAGTTCGACCAGGCCGGTTCCGGGGAACGACGCGCCTTCGGCGTCGTAATCCGGTGAGTGCAGGTCCTCCTGCATCAGGATACCGGGCGCGAAATAGGACACCTGCGGGCCGAACACGGCGATGGGGTGCCCGTCCGCGGAGTGCTGGGCGGAGACCACCAGCGCGTTGCTCATGTGCTTCGGCATGGCGAGCAGGTTCGCGACGATCTCCGTGGCGGCCGGGTTCGGGGCGGTGAGGTCGCAGCCTGCGGTGGTGCCGGCCGGACCGCCGGTCAGCGGCTTTCCGGCGTCGTCGGGCAGTGCGGTCAACGCAGGGTCGACGTGGCCGGGAATCTCGTAGGGGAACGTATCGTCCACAGTGGTCGGTGCGTCGCCGTCGTTCTGCTGCTTGAAGTCGGTGAACGCCTGCCGTCCCGGGGCGTCACCCAGCTGCCGTTGCAGGTACTGCAGCAATGCGGCGTTGTGCACTTCGGACCCGCCACCGTCTCCGAAGATGCCGCCGATGAGGGAGGCCACGTAGACCACGTCCGCGACCGACCAGCGTTGCGGTGGTTGCAGCGCCGCGGCGTAGTCCGCCGGAAGGGCGCCCGGGTCGGTCGTGGTCCGTCCGATGTAGGCGTTGACACCGTCCACAAAGGAATAAATCATCCGGCGGGCGAGGGTGCCCTGGGTGCCGAACTCCGCGGGCAGCGCGTCCACCTGGGCCTGGGCCTGTGCCGCCGTGTACGGCGCCAGCAGGAGCTGGTCGTGGTCCATGCGCTCGTCGGCACAGGACGGTCCGAGGAACTGCGAGAGGCTGCCCGCACCGTAGTGCCGCAACACGTCCATCAGGAACAGCCGGTCCTCGGCCTGCGCGTAGCCCGCGCCGAACGCCAGCGCCGCGTCGTTGTCGCCGTAGACGTGCGGGATGTCGCGAGCGTCGCGGTAGATCACCACCGGCTGGCCGGCGGCGGGATGCTCGGTGCGGGTGACGTTGCCGGGCGCGATGCCGAACGACTCGTCGCCGTAGTAGTCGCCCAGCGTCGCGTCCGTGAGCGAGGGTGCGCCGTACAGCAGGCCGGCGTACGGCCCGAGCTGGTCGTCACTGTGGGGTGGGCGCGTGCCGTTCAGTTCGAACTGGGCGAGCTGAGCGGCGTCGACGAGCCCGTTCTCGCCGGGTGGGTCGATGCTCATGACCCGGCCGTCGCCGTAGTCATGGGCCCGGTAGGTGGGCGGTGACGAATCGGCCGCGGCCGGGACGGCGGAGGCCACCAGAACCGCGGCGGCTGACAACAAGATCCACGACGGACGCCGGAAGGTGCTGCACGCGCGGCTCATGGGGTGTCCTAGCTGTCGGTGCGGCTCAGCGCCGCGGCGATCTGACGGGCGTCGAGGGTGATCTCACGGAACATCCCGCTGGGCGGATTGGTGTAGCCGATGAAATGCAGGCCGGGTGCCGTGCGATGGGTGCGCGGCCCGTGTACCAGGGGCAGGCCGGTGGGGCCGAGTACACCGAGGTGACCGACGAGCGGTTCCAGCCCGCGGCGGTAGCCGGTCGCGGCGATGACCGCGTCGGGCCGGATCGCGGTGCCGTCGGCCAGGCGAACCCGGTCCCCGTCGAATCCGGTGACGGCCGGGACGGGTTCCACGCGCCCGTCCAGCACTGCGTCGACCACTCCCGTGTCCAGTATCGGAATCTCCCCGCGCGCGGACCCGCGGTACACGCCGGGTCCCGGGTCGGGCAGTCCTTTGTGGTCCAGCCTGGGCACGGACCGTTTCCGTACCGGCTCGGCCAGCCGGTCGGCGAGGGCGACGGGAGCGTGCCGCAACAGCACCGCGACGAGCTGGGTCGGAATGCCGAACTGGGAGCGCCGCAGGATGTGCGGCGGGGTGCGAAACGCCAGCCGTACCCGGGCGGCGCCGTGCTCCACCAGGTCCACCGCGATCTCGGCCCCGGTGTTGCCGGCGCCGACCACCAGCACGTCCTGGCCGCGGAACGGCGTGCCGTTGCGGTAGTCCGCGGCGTGGCAGAGCGTCCCGCGATACGTCCGCCGGCCGGGCCATTCGGGCAGCAACGGGCTGTGGTTGTACCCGGTGGCCACGACGACGGCACGCGCACGCAGGTCGTGCCGCCCGCCGTCGTCGCACCGCAGCGACCAGCCGTCGCCGGACCGCTCCACGCGCCGCACCGTGACGCCGGTGCGGATCTCGAGATCGTGGTGCACGGCATAGCGTTCGAGGTACGCGATCACCTCGTCCCGAGAGACCCACCTGCCCGCCGTGCGCGGGATGCGGTAACCGGGCAGATGGGACAGCCAGCGGACGGTGTGCAGGTGCAGCCGGTCGTAATGACCACGCCAGCTCGTCGCCACGGACGCGCCCCGCTCGAGCACCGCGGCGCTGACCCCGCGCCTGGCCAGCGTCGCGGCGACCGCGAGACCGGCCGGGCCCGCGCCGACCACGGCCACTCGCGCTCGAGACCCTCCGCTCATGTGTCCTCGCACGGTCATCCGTCGTGAACAAACACGAACCTGAGTCAGGTTCTTGTCTGTTTGTACACTGGAGGTGTGGCAGAGGCAAGGGGTGCCGCCGGGAATACCGACCGGGCGGCTCGACGGGTGCCGGTGCAACGGCGGAGCAGGGAGCGGGTGGCACGGATCCTCGACGCCGCCGCGGACCTGGTCGTGGAAGCCGGGATCGAGGCACTGGGCACGCGAGCCGTGGCCGCGCGGGCCGGGGTGCCCATCGGTTCGCTGTACCAGTACTTCGCCGATCGCGACGAGATCATCCTGGAGCTGGTGCGGCGGGACACCGCCGAAATGGACGAGGCCGTCGCGCGGGCGGTCGCCGCGCTGGAGCGACCGACGATGCGCAACGTGGTCGAGGCGACCATGCGCGCGTTCGTGGGCGTCTACCACCACCGGCCCGCGTTCGTCGTGATCTGGTGGCGCGGGCGCACGAATGCGGCCGTTCAGGAGTTCTGCCGTGCGCACAACCGCGAGATCGCGGCGTTCCTGTTCGCGTTCGCCCAGCAGCAGGGCATGCTGCGCGACGGCACCGACCCCGTGATCGCCGAGCTGGCGGTGGAGGTCGGTGACCGGGTGTTCCAGCTCGCCTTCGAACACGACCTGCACGGCGATGAGCGGATCATCGCCGAGGGCATCGACCTGGTCACCGGCTATCTGGAGCGCCACACCCGCGGCCGGTGACCAGGGCCCGTCACAGCGCGTCGAGCACCTCCCGCGCGGCCCGTTCGCCGGATCGCACCGCGCCGTCCATGTACCCGGCCCAGTAGGTGGAGGTTTCGGTGCCGGCCCAGTGGATGCGTCCGATCGGCCTGCGGATCCACTCGCCGTAGGAGACCAGCAGACCGGGGGGTGCGAGCGCGACCGGGCACCCCCGGGTCCACTGCTCGGCCGCCCACTGGGTCTCCAGGTAGCCGGTCGGCGACAAGGCCGCCGGACCGAAGAAGCCCGAAAGCTGGTCCAGCACCGCCGCTTGCCGGTCGGCGGCCGAGAGCTGCGCGAAGCCGCGTGCGCGGTCTCCACCGACGAAACCGAAGACGACACCGGGGCCGCCCTCGGGCGGGGAGTCGTCGAACGTGGCACTGATCGGGCCGTCCGTGCTGATCGCCTGGCCGGTGAGCCCGGCGGTGCGCCAGAAGGGTTCGGGATAGACGGCCGCGACCTTGCTCAGCGTGCCCTGGCCGAACCGCTGGGTCAGCTGGTCCCGCTGGAAGGGCAGCAACGGCTGGTAGTCGATCCGCCCGGCCAGCGCGGGCGGAATCGCGACGACCACCTGCTTGGCGGACACCGTGACGCCGTCGGCGGTCACGACGACCCCGGTGCCGGACTGGCTGATCCGGCGTACCGGGGCATTCAGCACCAGCCGGTCGCCGAGCGAGTCGGCGATGCGCTGACAGATCAGCTGCGACCCGCCGGCGAAGCGCCACATCTGCGCCCCGTCGCGGGTGTCGAAGTTGCGTTCGAAGGTGCCCGGCGTGGTTTCGTTGCCCGAGGCGGCGATGTAGTAGAGCACGTACAGCAGGGACAGCTCCCGCGGCTCCGCGCCGAAGATCGGCCGCGTCGCCGCCGCGGCGAGCGCGGCGAAGTCCGGGTTGACCGTGTTGGCCGCGAGCCAGCTGCCCAGTGACTGCCGGTCGTACTCCTCGGCCTTGGGGGCGGTCCACGGCGCGTCCACCGGGACTTCGGTGGACATCTGGTCCAGCCGGGTGATGACGGTGGTGAGGTCGGGCAGCAGCAACGGGTCCGGCGGCGCCGAGCCGGTGGGACCGGTGTCGCTGTAGGTCTGCCTGCCGCTGCCCGAGACGTAGACGTCGTTGCCCGTGTCGTAGGTCGGGAACGTGGCCACGCCGGTCTCGGCCGCCAGGTTCAGCACGTGGTCCTGGGTGGGACCGACGAATGTCGCCCCCGCCTCGGAGATGACGCCGCCACCCAGTTCGTGGTTGTACGCGCGACCCCCGACCCGGTCCCTGGCCTCCAGGACCACCACCGACGCGCCTGCCCGGGTGAGCTCCCGAGCAGCCGTCAGCCCGGCGAATCCCGCGCCGACCACCACCACATCCGCGGTGGACGGCGCCGCGCCGCTCGCGGCCGCGGAGGGCGCGGCCTCCGCCAGCAGTGCGCCGGCACCCAGCGCCGCGCCCGTCCCGAACAGGCTACGACGCGTGATGTCCCGATCGGCCATGAGAGCACTCCTTCCACAGCGCCCCCTGTTGTCCGCCCGCACAAGTGAACACAACTCAGGTTCACTTTGCAAGCGCCGCGTACGCCGGCTCCGATGTTCGAGCCGCCGGGGTCGGCCACGCGCGTCCGGCGGGGGATCGGGCTGCCTGGGATTCCGATGTGGACGGTCGAGAACGCATGCGAGGAGATGCGGGGGCCTACGCGAGCGCGGAGCGGGCGGCGGCGCGGGCAAGGACGGAAACGCTTGCGTGGTCACAAATCCCGTCGCCCGGGCATGGCGATCACGCCACCACCTCTTGGCCCACCCCCAGCACCTCCGCGCAGATCGCCGGCAGCGCTTCCGTCATCGCGGGGTTCCGGCGGACGTGCACGGTGCGCCCCGCGTCGTTGATGATGTTCAGCACCGCGTGCACCCGGACGCGCGCGACGGCCGGGCTCAGGTCCGGGTGCGTTCCGCGCAGCAGGTGGACCCATTCGCTGATGTAGTCGGACTGCGCCCGGCGCGTTTCGTGGCGTTCGTCGTCGGGCAGGTGCTCGATCTCGGTGATCAGCAGGCCCGCCAGGTCCGGGTTGTGGAGGATCGCGGTGAGGTACGAGCGGATCAGCTGCCGCAGCGCGTCCGCCGGCGTCGTCGCCGTGCGGTAGGCGTGGGACAGGTCCGTGAACAACACCGCGGTGCCGCGCCGGAAGGCCGTCACCAGCATCTCGCTCTTGCTGCTGAAATTGTTGTAGATACTCGGGCCCGCGATGCCGACCGCCGCGGCGATGTCCTCGTTCCCGACCTGCTTGTAGCCGCGCGTGGCGAACAGGTGGACCGCCGCTGCCAGAAGCGCCTCGCGCCGGGACGCCGGTATCAGCGTCGCCCGGCCGGGGTTCTCCGTGGGGGCGGCCGGCAGGTCCGGCTGGACCTGTGCGTCGAGCACGATGCCGGCCAACTCGGCCAGCACCGCCTCGTACTGCGGCCTGTCCAGGTCGAGGCGGTGGTGCGACGGGCTCGTCAGCACGGACACCAGGCACCGGCGGATCAGGTCGGCGGCGGTTTCGCCCAGATCGGGGCGGGCCTCCCGCACCCGCTGGGTGAGAGCGCGGCCGATGCCCCGCAGCTCGAGCACGACCGTCTTGCGGTCCTCAAGGGACAGGTGGCGCGCTTCGCGGCGCCAGAGCACGGCGAGCCGCTGCTCGCCGAGCGACAGTGAAGCGATTCTGCGCCGGCCCGTATCCTCCGCCAGGTCCACCTCGTTGACGACAGTGCGGATCGGGTCGAGCCCGGCCGTGATCGTTTCGACGAGCAGTTGTGGTTTGCCGGAGAAGTGCCGGTACAGCGCCGACGGTCCTATTGAGACCGTCGCGGCGATCTCACCGACACTGACGCGGTCATAGCCGCGCGTCGCGAACTTCTCCGCCGCGGCGGCGATGATGAGGGCGCGGCGGTTGCGTGGCCGGGTCCCGCGGGCCGGTCGTACGGCCGGTTCGTCCACCGTCGTGCTCCTTTGCTGGGCCAGTGCGCCAGTACAACGTTGTTCAAGCTACTGATCTTTCACTTGGACACTGTTTTTCCTTGACACAGCGGAAGTGAAAAGTTCATGCTCTCCAACCCATAGGGTACTGACCATTCACAACACGCCAGTGTTGGTGGCTTGTCGGCGAGGCCAATGACGACATCGACGGACGAGAAGCCCACAAACGCGAAACCCCCCGGCTGGCTGCGGCCGCTGCCGCCGATCGGGCAACTGGTCGGCTTCACGGCGGAGACGATGCGGTTGTCGTTCCGTCGTCCCTTCCAATGGCGCGAGTTCTTCGACCAGTGCTGGTTCGTGATCCGGGTTTCGCTGCTGCCCGCCTGCCTGATCACGATCCCGCTGGGCGCCGTGCTGGCGCTCCAGGTCTTTTCGCTCTTCCAGCAGCTCGGCGCGGAGTCGTTCACGGGCGCGGTCGCGGTCCTCGGCATCATCCAGCAGGCCGCTCCACTCGTGACGGTCGTGATCGTCGCCGGCGCGGCGGGCAGCGCGGTGGCCGCCGACCTCGGCGCGCGGACCATCCGCGAAGAGCTCGATGCCATGGCTGTGCTGGGAATCTCGCCGATCCAGCGGCTCGTGGTCCCGCGGGTGCTGGCCATGGCCGTCGTCGCGATGCTGCTCGACGGCGTCGCCACCGGCGTCGGCCTCGCCGGCGGCTACACCTTCAACGTGCTCGTGCAGGGTGGGTCGCCGGGCGCCTACGTGCAGGCGTTCACCGCGCTGGCGCAGCTGCCCGACCTGTGGGTCGGCGAGTTCAAGGCGCTGATCTTCGGGCTGATCACCGGGGTCGTCGCGGCGCACCAGGGAACGCACGCCAAGGGCGGCCCGCAGGGTGTCGGCGACGCGGTGAACCAGTCGGTGGTGATCTCCTTCGTGCTGCTGTTCGTCGTCAACACGGTCATCTCCGCGCTGTACTTCCAGATCGTGCCGCCGAAGGGTCTCTAAGTGTCCACAATGGAAATCCTGGGGAGGTTGCGGCGGAAGCCCGTGCTCGCCGTGCGCGCCCTGTACGACACGCTGGCCGCGCTGGGCGACCAGATGCTGTTCTTCGGGAAGGTCCTCGCCTGGACCCCGCGGTCGGTGCGCCGCTATCCCAAGGAGATCACGAAGCTGCTCGCCGAGGTGAGCCTCGGCCGCGGGGCGCTGGCGCTGGGTGCGGGCACGCTGGGTGTGATCATCTTCGAGTCGGTGTCGATCGGCGGTGTCGTCGGACTCGTCGGATACCAGGGCCTGCGGCAGGTCGGGATCACCTCCTACGTCGGCTTCCTCTCCGCGTACTTCAACACCCGCGAGGCCGCCCCGCTGATCGCCAGCAACGCGCTCATCGCGACGGTGGGCGCGGGTTTCACCGCCAGACTCGGCGCGATGCGCATCAACGAGGAGGTGGACGCGCTCGAGGTGATGGCCGTGCCGTCCATCCCGTTCCTCGTCACCACCCGCTTCATCGCCTCGGCCGTGGCGGTGGTGCCGCTGTACGTGATCTCACTGATGGGTACCTACGTGGCGACGCAGGTGGTGTCGGTGTCCTTCTACGGGCTCACGAACGGCACCTACAACCACTACTTCAACCTGTTCCTGCCGCCGATCGACGTGCTCTACTCGTTCATCAAGGTGTTCGTGTTCGCCTGCATCCAGAGCCTGATCTGCTGCTACTACGGGTTCAGCGTGCGGGGCGGGCCCGCCGAGGTCGGCGTCGCGGTCGGCCGCGCGATGCGGCTGGGCATCGTGGCGGTCAACATCGTCGACCTGCTGCTGAGCCTGGCGCTGTGGGGTTCGACGACCACGGTCCGGATCGCGGGATAGGTGCGGGATGGCTACTGGCTGGCGGACGCACCTCAAACCGTTGCTGGGACTGGTTTATCTCGCGGTTCTGGTGTTGCTGGGCGCCGTCTGCGTCTCGGCCTACGACAAGACGCTGCCGTGGCAGCACACGGTGGAGGTCACGCTGACCACGCAGAGCGCCGGGCTGGAGATGAACCCGCTGGCCGACGTCAAGCTGCAGGGGATCCGCGTCGGCGAGGTCAGGGACATCACCTCCGACGGCACGAACGCCGTGCTGCACCTCGCGCTCGACCCCGGGCAGGTGCACCTGGTGCCGTCCGATGTGGACGCCGAGATCGTCCCCAAGACCCTGTTCGGCGCGAAGTTCGTCAACCTCGTGCTGCCTCCGCGGCACAGCTCGCAGCCCATCGCGGCGGGCGCGGACATCCGGCAGTCGACGACGTCGGTCGAGGTCGGGCAGCTGTTCACGCACCTGGAGCCGATTCTCAAGACGCTGAACCCGGCGCAGCTGTCGGTGACACTGGACGCGCTCGCGCAGACGCTGTCGGGCCGCGGCGAGGAGCTGGGGCAGAACCTGGAGCTGGTGCACCAGTACCTGACCGGGTTCGACCCGCACCTGGAGACCTTCACGCACGACCTGCACCAGCTCGCCGGCGCCACCGACGTGTTCAACCGGGCAGCGCCGGACTTCCTGCGCCTGCTGGACAACTCGCGTGCCATCGGCAGCGATCTCCTGGTTCCGCACGAGCAGTCGTTCGCGTCCTTTTTGGACCAGACGATCGCGACCGTCGACGAGACCAACAAGGTGCTGTCGGCCAACGCGCACGACCTCATCACCCTGTCCGGCAACGCCCGGCCGATCCAGGAGGTGCTGGCCGCCTACTCCAGCGAGTTCCCGTGCCTGATCACCGCGGTGAACCTGCACAACGCGCTCGCCGACCGGATTCTCGGCGGTGAGGGCCCGTACCTGCGGGTCTCCATCGACCTGGTCGCGCACCGGGACGCCTACCAGGCTCCCGGGGACCTGCCGCGGAACCCGGCCAGCGACGCCAGCAACACCGGACTGCCGTTCTTCGTGCCGAACTGGGCGCCGCACTGCGCGCTCGTGCCACCGCAAGCGCAAGGGGTCCAGGACGTACCTCCGTATTACGCACAGGTACACCCCGCCCCGGCGCAGCCGGCCGCGCCCCGGACGGACACGGATCCCAGGCAGGCCATGGCGAACTCCGTGGCCGCGGTGGCCATGGGGGTGTCCCCGGACCAGGTGCCCGGCGTCGGCTCGATGCTGGTGCAACCGCTGCTGGCGGACGGGCAGGTGAGCTGAGTCGTGAAACGCTTTCCGTCCTCCGCGCTCAAGGTGGCTGCCTTCTCGGTCGTCACCGTGCTGGTCGTCTGGTTCATGGCCACGATGATCGGCAACGTGTCCTACAGCCCGAGCACGACCTTCAAGGCGAGGTTCACGGACGCCACGAGCCTCAACACGGGTGACCCGGTGCGCTTGGCGGGTGTCGAGGTGGGCAGTGTGCAGTCACTGGACCTGGTGTCCGACGGCGAAAACCGGGTCGCCGAGGTGACCTTCTCCGTCGACCGGTCGGTTCCGGTGTACGCCAGCGCCCAGGTGCAGCTGCGCTACCAGAACCTCGTCGGTGGCCGCTACATCGCGCTGGAAGAGCGGCCCGGTGACGGCGCCACGATGCCCTCCGGCGGCACGTTCGACCTCAAGCACACGAAGCCCGCGCTCAGCCTCACCCAGTTGTTCAACGGGTTCCAGCCGCTGTTCGCCGCGCTGCAGCCGCAACAGGTGAACGACCTGTCGATGCAGATCATCCAGACGCTGCAGGGCGAGGGCGGCACGATCCAGCAGCTGATGACGAACACCGCCCAGCTCACGAACACGATCGCCGAGAAGGACGGCGTGATCGGGCAGGTGGTCGACAACCTGACCGCCGTGCTCACCACCGTCGACCAGCGCGACGGCTCGCTGACCGCCCTCATCTCGCAGTTCCGCGATCTGATGACCGGGCTGGCGCAGAACAAGGACACGCTCGGCTCGAGCCTGCCCGACCTCGCCTCGCTGCTGAACTCGTCGAGCAGCATGCTGTCGGCCATCCGGCCGCCGCTGCGGGGGGACATCGACGGGCTGCGGTCGTTCGCGGGCCAGGTGGCGTCTACAAAGGACACTCTCGATCAGGTCCTGCAGGTGGTCCCCGAACGCATCAACACCTACACGCGGATCGGGCACTACGGCAGCTGGTTCAACTTCTACCTGTGCGGCGCGGACGCGGAGTTCTCGTTGCTTGGCCAGTCGATGGAGCTCAAGACCCCGGCGGGCGTCCAGGCCGACGAGAAGGACACCGTGTGCGGCGGCGGGCAACTGGCAAGGGGAGGTGGCCGATGAAGTCGTTCACGGAGCGCGATCCGGTCAAGCTGGCCGTCGGCGGGATCACTCTGCTGGTGGTGTCGCTCGCCGTCGCCTTCAACGCCAACCGGCTGCCCCTGATCGGCGACGGACCGCTCTACCACGCGGAGTTCGCGGACGCGTCCGGGCTCGCGGCCGGGCAGGAGGTGCGCATCGCGGGCATCAAGGTCGGGTCGGTCTCGGCCGTCCAACTGGACGGCGACCACGTCGTGGCGGACTTCCACGTCAAGAACGCCACGTTCGGCACCGCTACCAAGGCCTCGATCGAGATCAAGACACTGCTCGGCGAGCACTATCTCGCCCTGGAACCGGCGGGGCCGGGTGCGGTGGACGAAGGGGGGACGATCCCGCTGGCGCGCACCTCGGTGCCGCTGAACATCGTCCCGGCGACACAACAGCTGACCGAGCAGAACAACGCCATCGACACGCAGCGGGTCGCGCAGGCCTTCGACGCGTTGTCCAGCGCGTTGAACGCCAGCACGCCCGAGGCGCGCGCGACGCTGGACGGTCTGTCGAAGCTGTCCCACACGATCTCCTCCCGCGACACGCAGCTGCAGCAACTGTTCGCGCGGGCACACAGCGTCGCCGGCACCATCGCCTCGCAGGACGGCAACATCGACCAGCTGATCGCCGGGTCCAACCAGGTGCTGGAGGTGCTCGACCACCGCCGGGACTCCATCCACGAGGTCCTCACCGGGACGCGGGACCTGGCCGAGCAGCTCAGCGGGCTGGTGCACGACAACCAGGCCACGCTGGGGCCCGCGCTGGACCAGCTGCACCAGGTGGAAACGGTGCTGCAGAAGGACGACGACCAGATCAACCAGATCTTGCAGCGGCTGCCCGCGTACTACCGGGTCTTCACCAACGTGGTCGGCAACGGCCGCTACTTCGACTCGACGGTCAAGGCCCCGCGCAGCGTCGCCGCGTGCGACGTCGGGGCCCCCGGATCGCTGTCGGCACTGCTCGACCCGATCCTCGAACAGGCCGACAGATCCGCGGGCGGATCCGGCGGGCCGTGCCTGCCGCTGGGCCCGGCCGCCGACGCGGTCAACCCGCAGCAGGGAGGCGGACAGTGAAGGGCAGGCTCGTCCGGATCGGCGCCGGCGTCGTGGTGCTGGCGCTGCTCGTCGCCGGGCTCGTGGTCGCGCTCGACGGCGGTGCGCCGCAGAAGCAGCTGACCGCCGACTTCACGAGCACGGTCAGCCTCTACCCGGGGGCCAACGTCGAGATCCTGGGCGTCGCGGTCGGCAAGGTCACGTCCGTGACCACGCAGGGCACCCATGTGCGGGTCGGCATCAGCTACGACCCGAAGTACAAGCTCCCCGCCGACGTGCGCGCGTCGATCGTGCCACCGTCCATTGTGGGCGATCGGTTCGTGCAGCTGAGCCCGGCGTACCACTCGGGCCCGACTCTGGCCGACGACGCGGCCCTCGGTACGGACCGCACGGCCGTGCCGCTGGAGCTCGACGACGCCTACCGTGGGCTCGACAAGATGGCGACGGCGCTGGGCCCCAACGGTGCCAACGCCGACGGCGCGCTGTCCCGGCTCATCACCGCCAGCGCGGCCAATCTCGACGGCAACGGCGCGGCGTTCCACGACGCGATCGAGGGCCTGTCCCAGGCGGTCGGCGCGCTCAACAACAGCAGCGGCGACATCGCGGGGACGGTCACCGACTTCGGCAAGATCACTGGAACGCTGGCCGCGGACGACCCGCAGGTGCGGCAGTTGATCAGCAACCTCACGACGGTGTCGGGCGAGTTGAACGGGCAGCGCACCGACATCCACGACGCCAACACGGAGCTGACCACCGCGCTGGATCAGGTCTCGAAGTTCGTGGGTGACAACCGCGGCCCGCTGACCGCCGACATCGCCGACCTCGGCAAGATCACCGGCACACTCGCGAGCCACCAGCGCGACCTCGCCGAGCTGATGGACCTCAGCCCGCTCGGGGTCACCAACCTGGCCGACTCCGGGGCGTACGAGAACTTCGATCCCACGCATCCCGGCAACATGGTGGACCAGGCGAAGACGACGGCGGTCATGTCGCGCAGCAACACCTTCGACGACATCGCGACTCAGCTCGGGTTCACGATGACCGCGGTGTGCGGCGCGCTTCCCCCGGCCCAGCAACAGCAACTCTCGTCGCTGTGCACCGCGCTGCGGCAGTCCGGCGGTCAGCTCGGCACAGTGCTCGACAAGTTCCTCAACCCGCAGCCCGACGGCGCGGGCGGCGGCGGGCTGACGGTCGCTGCGCCGGCCCGGTCGCTGCCCGGCCTGATGCTGGGAGCGGGCTCGTGAAGCGGCCGATGCAGCTGGCCGGGTGCCTCGCGGTGACCACGCTCGCTCTGTCCGGCTGCGACTACCAGGGCGCGGCGAGCCTGCCGCTGCCCGGTGGCGTGAGCGGGCCGGACACCTACCCGGTGTCGATCGTGCTCGACGACGCGACCAACCTGGCGGTGAAGGAGACCTGCCGCAGCAACAGCGTCATCGTCGGCAGCGTCTCCTCGATCTCGATCGGGCCGGACCTGAAGGCGCACGTGGTCTGCGCCATCCAGAAGTCCACGCACCTGCCCGCCAACACCTCCGCCGTGCTCTCGTCGACGAGCCTGCTGGGGGAGAAGTTCGTGGCACTCGGACCGGCGCCCGGGCAGCAGGCGTCGGGCGACCTGCCCGCCGGCGCGACGATCCCGGACTCCGGCACCCGCGTCGACCCCGACATCGAACAGGTGCTGGGGGCTCTCTCGGCCGTACTCAACGGCGGTGACCTGCCGAAGATCGCGACCATCAACGGGGAGCTGAACAACGCGCTCGGCGGGCACGAGGGCGACGTCCGCTCGCTGCTCGGCCAGTTCACCACGCTGACCGGCGAGCTCAACGCCCACAGCGACGACATCACGCGGGCGCTCGACGCGCTGAACCACCTGTCCGGGACGCTCGACCGGCAGCGCGACGTGCTCGGCTCCTCGATCGACGCGATCCCGGCCGGGCTCAAGGTGCTCAACGACCAGCGCCCGCAGCTGATCGCGTTGCTGCAGCACCTGCAGCAGCTGTCCCACACCGTGGTGCCGCTGATCGACGCGAGCGAGCAGGACACCGTGGCGGACCTGAAGTCGGCGCAGCCGATCCTGGACAACCTGGCGACGAACGGCGACCAGCTGGCCACCGCGGCGCGCGCCCTGCTCACCTATCCCTTCCCCAACAACGGCGAAGCCGCCGTGAAGGGGGACTACGCCGGCTTCTACGGAACCGTGCACGTGGACATGGGCACCATCAACAGCCTGCTGGCGCTGTTCCCCCAGCCGGGCCCGCCGCCCACGGCACCGGGACAGGCGCCGGCGCCGCCGGCCGCGGCCGTGCCGGGCCTGCCGGCTCTGTCCGGGGTGCTCGATCCCGCCACGCCGATCGTGCCCGCGGCGCCCTCGCAGGATCTGCCCGGTCTGCTGTCGGGAGGTAACCGTTGATCCAGCGCGGTATCAAGATCCAGCTGGCGGTGTTCGCGCTCGTCGCGCTCACCGCGCTCGCGTACGCAGTGGTCCGCTTCACCGGGGTGACGGACCTGGCCTCGCCGCCGTATACGGTCCACGCGACTTTCGCCGAGCCGGGCGGGATCTACCCGCGCGCCGAGGTCGACCTGCTCGGCACCCCGGTCGGCACGGTGCGGGACCTGACACTGGAGCCGGACGGCAAGGTGTCGGTCAACCTGACCATGAACAACGGCGTGCGGGTACCCACCGATGTCACCGCGACCGTCGCCCAGCGTTCCGCGCTCGGCGAGCAGTACGTCGAGCTGACCCCGGGCAGCGCGGGCGGGCCGTTCCTGCAGAACGAGAGCGTCATCCCGGTGTCCCGTACCAGGACGCCGGTCCCGGTCAAGAACCTGCTGGGCGATCTCGACGGGCTCGCGAAATCGGTCCCCACCAAGGACCTCGACACCACCCTGCGGGAGCTGGCCACCGCTTTCGGCGGCACCGGGCCGGATCTGCAGCACCTGCTCGACGACGGCAACAGCCTGACCCGCAGTTCGCTCGCCAACCTGCACGACCAGATCGGCCTGATGGACTCCAGCGCGACGGTGCTCGACACGCAGGTCGCGGCGGGCGCCCAGATCACGACGCTGACCGCGCAGCTCGCCGGGCTCACCGACGAGCTGCGCGACCTCGACTCGACGTTCCCGCAGACGTTCGCCAACGGCATCCGCGCGGGCAGCCAGGTGACCGGGCTGCTCGCCGAGAACGAGGCGGCACTGCCGCAGCTGCTCAACCACCTCATCACGCTCACGGACGTGACCTTGCCGCGCCTGCAAGGAGTCCGGAAGACGCTGGTGGTGTTCCCGTGGGTGCTGCAGGCGGAGTTCGGCGCGATCCGGTACTGCGACGACAACGATCCGGCCACCGGCAAGCCGATCCAGAGCACGTGTCACTACGACCCGGCGACGGGGCAGCCACTGTGGACCCAGCACTTCGGTGCGCAGCTTTCGCAGACGCCGGGCAAGGACCCCAGCGACGACCCGTGCGTCAATGGCTACCAGGGCACGAAGCGGTACCTGCCGAACGGCGCGCCTGCGGACGGGCAGGGACCCGCGGAGACGGCCGACACGCCGGCGAACCTGAACGCGCACTGCGCGGCGTCCCCGTACGACCCGAGAACCCCGAACGTGCGGGGAGCGCAGAACGCGGACACCCCCACCGGCGCGAGCCCGCCGGGACCGTCCGGGCCGTCTTCCGGCGCGCCGGCCCCGGGCGGCGGGCACGACATGGCGATGTACGACCCCAACAGCGGGGACGTCGTCGCGACCGATGGCAGTGCCTACCACCTCAGTGGTCTGACCGGCGGGCCGATACCGCAGGGCCCGGACGGGCTGGGCTGGCTGCTGACCGCACCACTGACCGCGCAAGGAGGCTGACGTGACCGAGACCGACGAGAAGACGGTGGACGAGAAGGCTGCGGACGAGCCGGTCGAGGAGAAGGAGAGCCGGTCCGCGTCGCGACGGTGGTGGCCGGCGAAGCCGCGGCTGCGCACCGTTGTCCCGGTGGCTCTTGTGATCATCCTTTTAGGACTGATCGTCACCGGCGGGGTGGTGTGGTGGCGGGGCCGCCAGACGCTCGACGAGGGACCGCAAGCGGTGGCGAGGCAGGAGGCGCAGAACTTCTTCAGCCTCGACTTCCACAGCGCCGACGCCGACATGGCGCGCGTGCTCGACCTCGCCGCCGACCCGTTCAAGGCGGACTACACGGGCAAGCAGCAGGACGTGCGGCAGGGCCTCACCTCGAAGAGCCTGGTCCTCACCGCGGCGCTGCCCGACAACGCCGCCGCGATCGAGTACGAGCACGGGGACACCGCGGACGTGCTGGTGGCGGTCGACGTCACCACCAAGACGCCGAACGGGCAGCAGGAAGTGGCCCGCAACCGGGTCCGTGAGCAGCTCAAGCTGATCGACGGGCGCTGGCTCGTGGCCCAGTTCAACCAGGTCGGATAAGGAGGCAGCGACCCATGAACGCGAAGCAGGAAGCCACCGAATCCGACGTGCTACCAGAGGAATCCGAGTCGGCACGGCCGAGCCCACGCCCGCGCGCCGAGAACGCCGCGGCGGAGACGTCGGCGGTGGACGAGAAGGCCGAACCCGCGGAGGGTAAGGAAGATCGCGAGCCGCCCACGAAGCGACTGTCCACTCGCTACAAGGTGGTCGTGTCGGTGCTGGCGCTGCTCGTCGTGGCAGCGGGTACGGGCGTCGGGTATCTGCTGACCCGTCCGGCCCCGCCGGACGTGCAGCCCACGGTGGCGCCGGACGGGAACTACACGGTCGGCAGCTTCCCCTCGGACGCCGGGCAGGCGGCGGTGAGGGCCGCGGCAGGCAAGCTGCCGACGGTCCTGACCTACGACTACCGGTCGCTCGACGCCGCGGAGAACCAGGCCGCGCAGCAGATGACCTCGTCCTACGCCGGCACGTTCCGGGGTGTCTTCGACAAGACGGTCAAGGTCATGGCCGCCAAGCAGAACGCGGTCACGAGGGCGCTGGTCCGGGGAGCGGGCCTGGTGAACCTGTCGGACGACGACAACACCGCGACGTGCCTCGTCTACGTCGACGAGGTCCTGGTCTCCAGCAACGACGCCAGGCAACCGGCGCAGGTGAGCCAGAACCGGGTGTCGGTCACGATGAAGCACACGGGAGACGGGTGGCTGATCGACAACATCCAACCCTTCTGACCACGCAGGTCCCCGGCGCCTGACCCCACGATGTGGGACCCGGCCGGCCCGGAACATTGGCGAACTTCCTGTTCCCGCGGCCTGTTCAACATCATCGCCGGCGCCTCCGCGATCCCCGACGACCTGTGGGAGGCCGGCACCAACTTCCGGCGCCCTGCTCGGAGGTTCGGGCGCGGGCAAGTCCACTTTCCTGCGTGCTGTGGAGGCGTCGGTGGCTGGCCCCGGCGCGTGAGCAGGGGCCAAGCCCTCCTGCGCTGCGGAGTCGGTCGGGAGTGTTGTGCGGGTGCGCCGCCACACGGTGAGGCGAACCGGTTCAGTTCGGGTATCCGGCGAGGATGCCGCTGGTCTGGGCCGCGTAGCCGGTGGCGCTGCCGGAACCGCCGAGGGAGGGGCTGTCGGTGGTGTAGGCGATGTGGGCGAACCCGTTCTGGTCGGTGTCGACGCCGAAATCGTCCAGTAGCTGGCGCCCGGAGTTGCAGGTAATGCCGGTATCGCAGATGGCTCCCTTGTGCACCGGAGAGACCTGGCTGGTCGACCAGCCACTGCCCTGCGTGTTCTGTGCGAAGTAGACAGACCAGGTGCGGGAGTCGGTAGCGCCGGGCTTCACCGTGTCGGGGGTGCCGTAGTAGACCAGGTCGACCCCGTTACTGGTGGCCACGAGCCAGGGCATCACGGCGGCCTTGGTGGTGCTTACCGGACCGGAACAACTCCAGTTGTCACCGTGGTCGGCGGAGCGGGCCACGTAGACGGCGTCGTTGTTGGAGACGGCGTAGTACAGCGTCCCGTCCGGTGCGACGGACACGTTCGGGAACTGGTGGTCCAGGCCATTTTTGCCAAACGCGGTGCTGCACGGAATCGGTTTGTCCGTCCAGGTGTGGCCGCCGTCGTCGGACACGCCGAGGAATGCTTCGTTGTTGGTGGTTGCGCCTGCGGCGCTGGGGGCGACGAAGGACTGGTAGGCCCAGA
Organism: Amycolatopsis acididurans; assembly: GCF_012328925.1. Classification (GTDB taxonomy): domain Bacteria; phylum Actinomycetota; class Actinomycetes; order Mycobacteriales; family Pseudonocardiaceae; genus Amycolatopsis_E; species Amycolatopsis_E acididurans. The sequence continues at coordinate 29,571 of NZ_JAAXLS010000041.1, read as the reverse complement.
AACCGCCCGTGACCGGCGAGCCGTTGCGGTGATCGATGGCGAGGTTGCCCAGTTCGTTGTTGGTGGCCTTGTAGTCGGTGTCGGGGATGACCCGCGCGATATGGCTGTAGAGGTTGCCGCCGTTGTCCGAGCGCAGCATGTCGATGTTGTTGGTGGCGATGTCGTGATAGCTCAGCAGTGACGTGTCGGCACCGTAGGCGGCGATCCACTCGCGATCGTCCAACGGGAGCCCGGCCTGCACCGGTGTCTGCGAGAAACTCGCACCGTCGTCAGTGGAGACCGCGACGTTGACGGAGCCGAGGTTCAGACTCGCGACATAGGCTCGGTAGGTGCCCGAGGAGGACTTCTCAGGGGCGAAGGCGGTGTCGGTGTCACCACCGGCCAGGCCCCTTCCGTTGACCGCGTTGGGTTGTCCCGCATATGTCAGGCCGCAGCCGCTCGCCGACGCCGGACCACGCCAGTACTGACTGCCGGCGCCCAGCCCGTTCTCCGAGCTGATCCCGACCAGCCCCGCCTTCGAGACATGAATCGAGGGCTCACCGGCCTGATTCGTCCCGCAACCCGACTGTCCCACGGTCTGGACCTGCAGTCGCCCGGTGGAGAAGGTGGCGGCCGCCGGGACGGTCGGCGAGGCCGCAGCGGTGAGCACGACGGCGCCCACGCTCGCGGTCATCACCGTGGCACACCACCGAAGCACCACCGCCGTAGACTGCGAGCGAAAGCCGGCCATCACTACTCCTGCGTCTCGGTGACAACGACGGGTGGCCGCGATCAAAACACTCGAACGAGTGAAAACACAAGGATCACGGGAGACATCGCTGGCAAACGACGTTCAATCGGGTCGCCTGACAGCGGTTTCGCCGTCTTCCGGCGGGGCTACGCTGGCGAGCGGTGAGTAGTGGTTGTACCGCGTGGTGCTCACCGTGCCGGACCGGGTGAACCGGGCGAGCGCGAGGGGGCCGCCGGGGCCGGTGATTCCTTGCGGACCAGTGATCGCATTCAGCGCCGACCGCGATGGCGATAGTGTCCAGCGTTCCGGAAACCCTGCGCCGAACTGGATTCCGGCAGCGCGAGGGCGCCGACGCGGCCGGCTGTTCTGGCGGGACGGCTCACGGCCGTGACGGCGCTGACGCCTCTGTCGGCGTCGGTGGTGGTTGATCTGGCCGAGTGCTGGATCTTTATCCGACTTCTGACACCGCGTTGGGTGCTGCGCGCTACCGGTGCCACCCGCGTCGGGTTAGGACAGTGTGGTGGGCGTGGGCCAGTGCATCCGGACGGTGGTGCCGGTCGGCCCGGTGGTGCTGCTGGATTCCGGTGCCAGGGCTGGGATCAGCGGCAGGCCGAGGCCCGCGTGGGATGAGCTGGGATTGTCATGGCAGCGGCGGTTGTCGGTCACCGTGACCATGAGCCCGTCGGGGCCGGCGGTGACGGTCATGGTGCCCGACGTTGCGTCCGGGTCGGCGCGCGTGACCACGTTGGCCATCGCCTCGTAGGAGGTTCAGGGTCACGACGGCTGCTCGGCGTCCGCCGGCGTTGCTTCGCCGCTCGCATTCGGCGTCGGAAGCGGCACGGTTGTCTGCTCGCAGGTCCGCACGTGTCGGCGCGACCCCGGGGCGGCCGGCTCATGCGTCAGCGCCGGACCACCCCAACGACGCGATCCGTCCGGATCGTCGAACCGGTGTCTGCCCATGAAGTCCTGCCACAAACTATGACGAGATGCCCGTGCCGCTCAGCCGGTCAGCGGCGACGCAGCGCACGGATGATCAACTGGCCCACGACCGCGTAGATCAGCGCGGCGAGCGCGTAGTTCATGACCACGCCGAGCACGGCGTCGTCCGGCGTGAACACATCGCCCAGCCCCAGTACCAACCCCTTCGCCAGCATGTAGATCGCGCGCACGAACCCGTTGTGGTGATTGGCGTCCAGCACGACGAACAGCACATGCAGGGCGAAGATCAGAATGACCAGCCCGACGACGACACGAACGACGTTCGCGACCGTTTCGGCGCCCCGATCGGCGCGCCGGTCACGCTCGCGATAACCCTGCGCATCCTGATACGGATCACGCGCGGGATACGGATACCGGTCCTGCGGACCGGGCGGCTGGTAACTCATGGCCGCGGATTCTGGCAACCTATTTGGAAAAAAACAACCTCATCGATGGGTGGCGAATTCCCATTGATATCCGTTCAAGGATCGTGCTCAGCGGAAACGTTCACAGACGCGGCGGAAATTCACGAGCGCCCCGTGTCCTCGCCCACGCCTCCTGGCTGGCTCGGGGCGCGCCCCACACCGGCGGTGCCGCCGAAGAACATCCGCATGGGCAGGAGCAGACCGGCCAGCGACAGCGCGATGAACACCACCTGGTGGACGTGGTCCTTGCCGGGTGGCAGCCCGAACACGAGGTGCGCGAGCCAGAACAGCGGGTAGAACCACAACACGAACCAGGCCCACCGCTCCCTTCGCCGGAACGGCACCACGGAGATCAGCGCGCCGAACAGCCCGAGCCCGCACGAGGCCAGCCCGTCCGCGCGGTACAGCGCCCCATCACCGGCCGGCGGCGCCACGGCGAGGACCACACCGAACCCGAGAATCCCGGCGCTGACCACGAGCAGGCAGATCCAGCCGACCCGTACCGCCATCTGCGTCCGCACCGGATGAATCTAACGCGCGACGCGCCCGGGCCGCACCGATGATTTTCCGGTGGATCCGTCGTCTGTATCCCTGGACATACCTTCCCAGGGTGGGAGGGCCGGTGATCTCGCCGACCGTAGAGAGGAATCCAAGCATGACGAGACCGTTTCGATTCGGGGTCGTTGCCCCGTTCGGCACTGACCTGCCGACGTGGCTGGCCCAGGTGCGCCGCATCGCCGACAGTGGCTACTCGACGCTGCTGATGCCGGATTTCCCGCGCCTGCAACCGGCGCCCGGCCCCACGCTGGCCACCGCCGCGGCCCTGACCGACCTGCGTGTGGGCACCTGGGTGTATGCCTGTCCGCTGCGCCCGGCGTGGATGACGGCGTGGGAAGCGCACTCGCTGTCGGAGCTCACCGGCGGTCGCTTCGAGTTGGGCATCGGCACCGGCAGGCCGGGAATCGAGGAGGAGCTCCGCGAAAAGGGCATGCCCGCCGTCCCGCCGAACGAGCGGCTGGTCCGGGTACGTGAGACCGTGCAGGCGCTGCGAGATCTCGACGGCCCCGGCCGTCACACGCCTGTGGCGATGGCTGTACGCGGTCCGAAGGCCCGGGCGCTGGCGGCCGAGGTCGCGGACACGGTCACCTTCGTACAGGTCCCGGATGAACCGCGGGGCGAAGTCACGCGGCTGGCACGCGACTTCCACGCTGTCCGGGACGTCGAGCTCGCGCTCCACGTGTCGGTCGTCGGGGACAGGGTCGCGCCGTTCATGGCGCCTCCCGACACCGACCCTGCTGCGCTTCGCGCCGTGGACTCGCTGGCCATACTTCCGGCCGACCCGGCGGCCGCCGCGGAGGAAATCCAGCGCCGACGGGAGGAGATCGGCTTCTCCTATATCGTCTTCGGCGCCGACTTCGCCGACACGTTGGCTCCGGTCGTAGCCGAGCTCGCCGGACGGTAGTTGAGGCGGCGGGGGAAGCCGGAAGGCGGAACCCGCCGGTTTCGAAAGCCGACGCGACGGTCGCTGACCTGCCGCCCACCGCTGTCCCAACAGGACGACCCGCGCCGTGGCCCCTCCGGGCCAAGGCTGGCCCGGACGCTGGTACCGGCCGGGCCCGGGCTCAATCATTCTGCTTCGGACAGACGATGGTGTCGGGAGAGATCTTCACATGGACAGTGCCGTTCACCACCTCGGCCCGGAGGACCTCGGCTGGACGCTCGTTCGAGCGATTCAGCAAGGAGAGGGCGATGCGTTCGAGATCCTCTATCGCCGGTACGCGAGGGATGTCTACGCGTATGCGTTTTCTCGCTCCGGCAACCGGTTCCTGGCCGAGGACGTGACCAGTGAGGTGTTCGCCCGTGCACTGCGGTCGATCGGCTCGCTCGAGTCGCGGGGCAAGGATGTGCGGGCCTGGCTGGTGACGATCGCCCGTAATCTCCTCATCGATCAAGCGCGTTCCGGCCGGGCCCGCTACGAGGTCTACGGCGAGGTGCCGCACGGTCGCGAGCAACCGGCCGGCGATCCCGCCGACGAGATCGTGCGCCGGGCACGGTGCGCCCGAGTGCGCGGAGCACTCCGGGATTTGACGGACGACCAGCGCAACTGCCTGCTTCTGCGGTTCTTCTTCGACCGGACGGTCGCGGAGGCGGCCGCGCTGCTGGACCGCGATCCGGCCTCCGTGCGCGCTCTGCAGCACCGCGCGGTGCGCCGCCTGCGCGAGCTGCTGCACCAGGACCCGGCCGTCAGCACGGCGATCGCCGCGTGAGGAGGGTGAGGTGAGAGGGATGGCCGCAGGAGCTCAGGGCGCTGGCGAGCGCGCGCCCGCACTGGACGTGATCGCCGTGGTGCGCGGGGCCTCTCGCGCGTTCACCGTACTCGTGGTCGGCGGGCTGCTGTTGCCGATCGTGGCCCATCTGGTTCCCGTACTCGGCTCGATATGGCTCAGCATCGTCGCCGTGGTGGCTTTCGTCGTGGCCGGTTACCGGACTGGAGAGGCCCGAGTGCCGATCGCGCAGGCATCGGCGTCGGCATTGTGCGGATATCTGCTTGTGCTGCCGCTCGTGCTGATGAACCCGGTGACGCGAGACGTCAGACAGATCGGGCTGACCGCGCTGGCAGCGCTCGTGGTGGGGGCGGCGACAGGTCTTGTCGCCGGTCGCCTCCGGGGCGGAAGGCCGGGTTCGCCGAAACACCGCCCGTCCTGACCGCACACGCTCTATTCGCGACCGCACAAGGGAGTGCTTCATGACCGCGACCATGCCCACAGCGGCCGCTCAGCGCACCTCTGCGCGCCGTAAGCGACCGAAATGGCTCTCCGCCGCCAGCGGGCCGCTCAACCAGGCCGGCGAGATGGTCCAGTTGCTCGGCCGCGTGCTGTATTTGGCCGTACGGCACCCGTTGGGGTACTGGGGCGAGGTTCGCGAGCAGATGTACGCGATCCTCAAGCTTTGCTGGATTCCGATGGTCATCTCCACCACCGCGTTCGGCCTCGGTGCACCCGGCCTGCAGGGCGGCAACCTTTTCTCCTTGTTCGGCATACCCGAGCGGCTCGGCTCCTTCTTCGTCATGGCGAGCGTGCGGGAATTCGCGCCCTGGATCAACGCGATGGTCGTCGCCGGGGTCATGGGCACGGCGATCACGGCGGATCTCGGCGCCCGGCGGGTTCGCGAGGAGATCGACGCGATGGAGGTCCTCGGCGTCGATCCGATCAGGACACTCGTGTTGCCCAGGGTGATCGCGCTGACGCTCATGACCGGCATGCTGGACCTGCTCGCGCTGGCCTTCGGCGTCCTGGGCGGTTACATCGCCGCGGTGCCGATCCTCAACGCCAACGCGGCCGCGTTCTTCAACAACTTCTTCGCCAACGCCACGACCACCGATATGTGGGCCAGCGTGGTGAAGACGGCGATCTTCGGCCTCATCGTCGGCGTCGTCTGCTGCTACAAGGGACTTCGTGTCGAAGGTGGGCCGATCGGGGTCGGAAAGGCCGTCAACCAGGCGGTCGTGATCGCGTTCGCCTCGATCTGGATCTTCAACGCGGTATTCACGGCCACGCTGCTGGGGCTCAACCCGAGCATGCAGGTGTTCAAATAGGACGGAGCGGTTCTTGTGACCAGTGTGATCCCCCGCCGTCCCGGTGACGAGCCCAAGAGCGGCGCGCCACGGCCCCGCGATGTCGAGATCGGTTTCGGGTCGGCCGCGAAGTACGTGCGGTCGGCGATCGAGACCGGCGGCGACATCATGCGGTTCTCGGGGCGGACCGTGCGCGCGTTCCCGGATCTGCGGCACTACTTTCCCGAGGTGCTGTCCCAGACCGGGATCTTGATCCTGTCGAGTGGACTGATCATCTGGCTGATGCAGTTCGTGATCGGATACGAATGCGGACTCGAAGCGGCGTACACGCTCAAGCAGATCGGTGCACCGTTGTATTCCGGTGTCTTCGACGCCTGGTGTGCCATCCGGGAAATGGGGCCCTACATGTGGGGCTACATCCTGTCCGCGAAAGTCGGTTGCGGGCTCGTCGCGGAAATCGGCTCGATGCGCATCTCGGACGAGATCGACGCCATGGAGGTCATGGGCGTCAAATCGCGCAGCTACCTGGTCGGCACCCGGATCATCGCGGCGTGGCTGGCGATGCCGTTCCTGTATGTGGTCGGCCTCGGGATCATGTACATCGGCGAATACCTCACCACGGTGAAGATGCTCGGCGGTGTGTCGGCCGGTGGTTATGACTACATCTTCTGGCTTTACCAGAACCCGGCGGATTTCGTGTACTCACTCGCCAAGATCATGGCGATGGGCACGGTGATCATTTTCGTGGGCTGCTATTACGGCTATACCGCCGGCGGCGGCCCGGTAGGAGTCGGGAAGAACACCGCCAAATCGATGATGCTCAACATGGTGCTCGTCCACGTCGTCGGCGTTCTCGGCACCCAGCTGTTCTGGGGTCTGAGCCCGAACGCACCCGTTGCCAACTGACCGCAGGAGCTTTTCCATGACCCAGCACGCCAGGACCGACCTCGCTGACACGGACCTGCTTCCCGCGGTAGGGGCCGCGCCCGCCGTCGGCGACGACGGCGCCGTACACACCATGCAGGTGCGCGATGTGTACAAGTCCTTCGGCAGCTTCGCCGTGATGAACGGTATGAGCATCGACTTCACCGACAACGCGATCACCACCGTGCTCGGCCCCTCGGGTACCGGGAAGAGCGTGCTGCTCAAGCACCTCGTGGGGCTGCTCGAACCCGATGCCGGGGAAATTCTCATCTTCGGGCGCGACATCTGGGACATCAGCGAGAACGAGCGTTACGAGATTCGCAAACGGTTCGGCGTGCTCTTCCAGGACGGTGCGCTGTTCGGCTCGATGAACCTCTACGACAACACGGCGTTCCCGCTGCGGAAGCACACGGACAAGGCTGAAGACGAGATCGAGCACATCGTGATGACACGCCTCAAGGAGGTGGGTCTGGAGCAGGCCGTCGGCAAGTTTCCGAACGAGGTCTCCGGTGGCATGCGCAAGCGGGCGGGGTTCGCCCGCGCGCTCGTGCTCAACCCGGACATCGTGCTGTTCGACGAACCCGACTCCGGCCTCGACCCGGTGCGCACGAGCCTGCTGTGCGACCTGATCATGGAGATGCACGCCCAGCACGGCGGCACGTACCTCGTCGTCACCCACGACATCCGCAGCGCGCGCAAGGTCTCCGACTACGTGGGGCTCATCTGGCACGGCAAGGTCGTGCACTACGGCGAGGCCGACGAGGCGTTCGCCTCCGACGATCCGTTCGTGCGGCAGTTCCTCGCGGGTGATTCCGCCGGACCACTCGGGATGGACTGACCCATGCGCCGACTGATCATCGCCTTCATAGCCGCCGCGGTGGTGGTGGCCGGCGTCGTGCTCGCACTGCCGTCGGCGATGTCCGGCTACACGGTGACGGTCGTCCTCGATTCGGCCGCCAACGTCGTGCGTGGCGGAACCGTCGCCATCAACGGCTTCGAGGCGGGCAAGGTCGACGACATCACGGTGCAGGACGGAAAAGCGAAGGTGTCACTCGCGCTGGCGGGCGGCCAGGGACCGTTGCACGACGGTGCGGTGGTGACGATCGAGTGGAAGGCCGTGCTCGGCGAACGGTGGATCGCCGTGACCGATGGACCCAAGAGCAACCCGGTCATCCCCAGCGGGGGGATGATCAGGGGTTCGATGCCGTCGCCGATGGAGTTCGACCAGGTACTGGCCGCGCTCGACCAGCCAACGCGAGACCACCTGGTCTCCCTGATCAACACGCTGAACGGCACGGTCGGCGGCAGCGAGCAGGACCTGAACCGGACGCTGCGCACCGCGGGCCCGGCGGTTCAGGCGCTCGGCGACGTGGTTCGCGGCCTCGGCGCCGACGGGCCCGCGATCAGTCAGCTCGTGACGCAACTGGACACCATGGTGCACACGGTGGCCACCCGGGACTCCGACGTCACCACGATCATCAACGAGCTGTCGAGGACCACCGCCCTGACGGCGCAGCAGAAGCAGGCACTGGCCGACGCGCTGAAGAAGCTTCCGGACACGCTGCGGGCCGCGACGAGCACGCTCGGCGATGTGCCCGGTACCGTCGACAAGGCGTTGCCGTTGTTGCACGCCGCCAAAGGCGCCACCGACCGGCTGCCCGCGCTCGCGCGGAACCTGAGTCCGCTGCTCGCCGATCTGCGTCCCGCGGTGGCACAACTGAAGCCGACCCTCGCGGCCGCGTCGGATCTGCTCGACACCACCCCGGCTCTGCTCGATGCCGCGCATGCCGTGCTGCCCGGTGCGAATTCCGCCGTCGGCAGCCTGCTGCCCGCATTGAGTTTCTTGCGGCCCTACACCCCGGAACTGGCGGGATGGCTGGCCAACTGGGGATCCCTGGCGGCGAGCTACGACGCGAACGGCCACTACGCGCACATCTATATCCAGGCCGGCGCCGGCAACCTCGATGCGAATCCCGGTGTCGTGCCGCCCGGCTACGTCAGCGACCCGAACCCGATGCCGGGCTCGCTGGTCGGGCAGAGCTGGACCGACGCCTTCGGAAGTGGAATGCGATGACTCGAAATCGTGCGCGCCGCGCCACCCGCACCCGCCTGCTGGCGGTGGCCGTCGTGGCGCTCGTGAGCGTGACCGCCGCGACGACCGGCATCGCCGCACGGAACAGCGGTTCCGGCATCACCATCGTCGCTCAATTCGCCGACGCGAGCCCTTTGCTGGTGGGCAACGACGTCAAGGCCAACGGCGTGACCATCGGCCACGTGGCCGCGATGAACGTCGTGAACGGCCGGCTCGCGGGAGTGGCGCTCACGCTGGATCGCTCCGCGCTGCCGGTGCACGTCGACGCGCGCGTGACGATCAAGCCGGTGAGCCTGCTCGGTGAGCGTTACGTGGATCTCGAGCGCGGTAGCGCGGCGGCCCCCGAAATCGGGGACGGCGGTCTGCTCCCGGCGAACCAGACCGGTACCGAGCCCGATCTGTACCAGGTGCTCAACACCGTGGACCAGCCGACCGGATCGGCGCTGTCGGCCCTGGTGACCATGCTCGGCGAAGGTATGCGGGGCAACGGTTCCGACGCCGCCGCCACGATCGGTGTCCTTCAGTCGGCCATGCGCGACACCGACGGCCTGGCGCGGCTGCTCGACCAGCAGAACGACGTGCTCAACAGTCTCGTCGAGCGCCTGCAGCCGGTCGCGAGCGCGCTCGCCGACGACAACGGGCGCACACTCGACGGGTTGATCAACTCGGCACGTCAGCTCACCAGCACCGCCGCGGCCGATCATCAACAGCTGGAGCAGTCGCTGGCCGAGCTTCCCGCGACGTTCAACCAGGCGCGGGCGACACTGGCGCAGCTGACCGGGACGGCGAACGCGACGGTGCCCACGCTCGCCGCCATCCGGCCGACGACCGACCAGCTGACGGCGATCAGCCAGGAGCTCGGCACCTTCGCAGACGCGGCCGATCCGGCGTTGGCCAGTGCCCGGCCCGTGCTGGAGCACGCACGAGAGCTGCTCGCGCAAGCAGGACCCGTCGCCGACGAACTGCGGATGGCCGCGCCCAGCCTGCGTTCGGTCGCGGCGAACGCCAGGCCGCTCGTCACGAGCCTGACGGCGAATCTCGGCACCGTGCTCGACTTCGTCCGGAACTGGGCACTCACCACGAACGGGCACGACGGCGTCTCCCACTACTTCCGGGCGATGGTGACCATCAATCCGGACGCGGTCACCGGGCTGCTCCCCGGTGGCGCACCCAATGCCGCGCCCAGCCCGGCACCGGGTCCCGGCGCCGCTGCGCCTCCCGCTCCGCCGAACGGCTTGCTCGCGCCGCAGAGTTCGGACGGCAGCGCGACCGGGCTCACCCAGAACCAGGAAAGCGGCGCGCTCCAGCTCCTGCTCGGCGGAGGTCAGTGATGGCGGTCGGCAAGCGCAAGACACAGCAGGCAAGGCGGGCCACGGCGCTGGGTGCGGCAGTGCTGCTCACCTTCGCCGCCTCGGTCGGTGTCGCGATCAACGCGTCCAACGGGCTGCCAGGTCAGTCTCGAACCGTCGCGTACGCGGCTTTCGACGACGTGGGCGCGCTCCGCGCCGGAGACGACATCCGGATCGCCGGTGTGCGCGTGGGCCAGGTCGGCGACATCCGGCTCGACGGCGATCACGCGGTGGTCGAGCTCAAGTTCGACGGCGACCGCCCGATCTACCGGGGCTCGAAGGCGGTCACCGCGTCCGTCGGCGCACGCTCGGCCCTCGGCCAGAAGTATGTCGCGTTCACCCCTGGCGATCCGGCTTCGGGAACGCTGCCCGACGGCGCGACGATCCCGGCGACGAAGACTTCGGGCGCCCAGGACCTTTCCGATCTGATCTCGGTCTTCGACGATCCCACCCGGCAGGCACTGGGCAGTACCGTGCGCCAGCTCGGTGGCGGAGTCGCCGGGCACAGCCAGGACCTCAACGACGCCTTGCGGGCCCTGCCCGCCGAGTTGCCGGATCTTGGCACCGTGTCCTCGGCCTTGGCCAGCCGATCCGCCGACGTCACCGCCATGCTGCGCACCGTCGATCAGTTCGCCGCGCGTTTCCAGGGCCGTCAGCAGCAGCTCTCCGACCTGACCGGCCAGCTCGGCACAACGCTCGGCGCCGTCGCGACGGATGGTGGGCAGCCGCTCGCGGACACGCTGAAGCAGACACCGGACACCCTGCGCCAAGCCAGGGAGGCGCTGAAGAATCTGCAAGGCCCCTTGGCGGATACCCAGCAGGCGGTCCGGGTCCTGCAGCCCGGCGCCACGGCACTCGGCCAGGCCACCCCGGACCTGCGTGGCGTGCTGCGTGAGGGAGTTCCGCCGCTGAACAAACTCCCGGGCGTCGATGCCCAGGCCGTCCCGGCAGTCACCGACCTGACTCAGGTGTTCGCCGACGCCCGGCCCCTGGCACCCGAAGTCACCGGCGCTCTGCACGACGCGGCTCCCTTGGTACAGACCTTGGCCCCCTACGCGCCGGAGATCGCGATGTGGTTCACCTACGCCGACGGCGCGCTCTCCGACGGTGACGCGGCGGGGCACTGGCTGCGGATCTACCCGCTCCTCGGGACCGAGTCCGTCACCGGAGCGCCGGCAGGTGTGCGCGACCCGCTCACCGTACGTGATCCCTATCCCGCGCCCGGGCAGGCCGCGCAGGACAAGAAAGGCAGGTGAGATCTCGTGCGGTTGAACAAGCCACGGATGACACGGTTCGGGCTCGGCATCACCTTCATCGTGGTGGCGCTGGTCGCCGGGGCGGTGCTGTTCACGAAGGACCGGATCATCACCACACTGCGACCCGGCACGACGATCACCGCCGACTTCGCGCGCGACTACAAGCTGGAGCCCTACCAGACCCAGGCGAAGATCGCCGGCATACCGGTCGGTGTGGTCACCGCTGTGGACCAGGCACCCGACGGGAAGGCCGTGGTTCACCTCAAGATCGATGACGACGCGCCCGCGAAGCTGCGTTCGGCGCCCACCGCGGTGATCCGCCCGGCAACGCTGCTCGGCGGCAAGTACTACGTCGACTTGGTGCCCGGCGGCGAGACCGGGCCGTTCGACGGCAGGATCCCGGCCGAGCGCACGAAGACGCCGGTGGAACTGGACCAGGTCATCGACGCGTTGCCCCCGAACACGCTCGCCGCGACCCAGGGCACGCTCAAGGAACTCGACGGCGGCCTGACCAGCGCCCAGCCGAGCGTGAAGCGACTGCTCGCCGATGCGCCGTCGATGCTCGGTCCCACCGCCGAGGTGTTGCGGGCGGCGCAGGGTATGAATCCGGGCTCCGACCTGACCACGCTGGTGAGCGGTCTGGAGTCGACGGCACGAACCCTCACCGAGCGGCAGGGTCAGCTCGAGTCCATTCTGGACAACCTGGGTACGGCCAGCGACGTTCTCGGGCGACGAGCCCAAGATCTCAATCGGACCCTGGCCCTCCTTCCCTCTACTTTGGACAGGACGAAGGCCGGCCTCGACCGGCTCGACGGCACCCTGCACAAACTCGGCGACACGTCCGGGCCGGCGCTGCCGGTCGTTCAGCGGCTGGACACCGCACTGCAGCACGCGGACCCCGTCGTGGCCAGTGCGCGTCCCCTGGTCGCCGACCTCGACGGACTGCTGAGCGACGCCCGCCCGCTCGTCGAGAACCTGGTGCCGACCGCGCCTCGGCTGACCACCACGCTCGACGACGTGCGCGGCCCGGTGCTGCAGCGCGTGAACGGCCCGATCATGCAAACCGTGCTCTCGCCCTACCAGGGCACCGGCCGCTATGCGGGTTCGGGCGACGGTAAGCCGTTCTACCAGGAACTGGGCTACCTCGTGGCCGAGCTCGACAGGGTGTCGTCGTTGACGAGCGCGAACGGCGCCAACCTCGCCTTCGCGCCCGGTATCGCACCGGGCAGCCTCGGCGGCCTGCCGATCAGCCTGGAGCAGCTGTTCAGCAACCTCGCGGTGCTGAGCGGACAGGGAGGACGATGATGAGGCGGCTGCGAACCCTCTGGCAGCGTGTGCGTTCCGAACGCGCGCTGCGCCGGAACGTGCTGATCCTCGCCGTCGCGGTGGTGCTGGGCCTCACCGCGGGCGGCGTCATCCTCAGCCAGCAACGGGCGATCTGGCCATGGCAGAGCCGGCATGTCTTCTGGGCGACCTTCGACGAAGCACCCGCGGTCAGCCCGGGCAACGGGCAGGAAGTGCGCATCGCGGGTGTCTCGGTCGGGCAGATCACCAGCGCACGGGTATCCGGCGACGGGAAAGCCCAGCTCCAGCTGTCGATCGAGGACAAGTACCCGGTATACGACAACGCGACCGTCGTGCTGCGGCCGAAGAGCCCGCTCAACGAGATGTACGTGGAACTCGATCCCGGTGACAATGCCGGAAAACCGCTGCCGGAGGACGGTGTGCTGCCTGCCGGCCATTCCCGGAGCCCGGTCCAGGTCGACGAGGTTCTCGCGCACCTCGACACCAGCACCCGCGCCGCACTGACGACGCTGCTGAACGAGTCGGACGTCGCCCTCGCCAAGGCACCCGAGCAGTTCGCCGGGGGAGTGGGCGCGACCGACCAGGTCGCCAGGGACCTCCAGCCGGTCGTCGCCAGGCTGCAGACGCGCAAGGACACGCTGGCCAAACTCGTCACCGCGCTGTCGCAGATCTCCAAGACCGTCGGAGGCGACGACACGCGGCTGGCCGATCTCGCCGGCACTCTGCAACAGACGCTGCAATCGGTGGGCGCGAACAGCGGCCCGCTGGATCAGGCGCTGTCCCAGCTGCCCGATCTGGCCGGTCAGCTCAAACAGGCGACCGACAGTGTCCAGTCCCTGTCCGGCGAACTCGATCCCACGCTGGACAACCTTCGCCAGGCCAGTGGCACCTTGCCGGATTCACTGTCTCGCCTGACCAAGACCGTCGACCAGATCGGCAGCACGGTCGACGCCGCACGCCCGGTGATCGACGGTGCGGTGCCGGTCGTGCGTGACCTGCGGCCCGTCGTGGGGGACCTCAACGCATCGCTTCCCGATCTCCACGAGATCACGGCCCGGCTGGATCCGGTCACCGCGGGGCTGGTGCCTTACCTCGGCGACCTGGGGGCGTTCGTCTACAACACGACGTCGGTCGGCAGCCTGCGCGACGCCAACGGCGGCATCACCCGCGGCCTCGTCGAATTCACACCGAGTTCGTTGCCGCTGTTGAAGAACCTGTCCAGCCCGACCCGACGCTAGGTGGGATCATGCGGATCTCTCACGCGGCGCTGCCGCTCATCCGGCTTCTTGTGCTGCTCGTGTTCACGGCGGCCTGTGCGGTGTTCTTCGGCTGGCTGTGGGTGAATTCGGGCGGCAGGCTGCCGTTCAGCTCGGCCGGATACCGCACGTCGTTCACCGTTGCCGCGGTGTCGAACCTGGTGAACGACGCGGACGTGATGGTCGCCGGCGTCCCGGTCGGCAAAGTCGTCGAGGTGACACCCGATGGCGCACAGGCCCACGTCACGGTCCAGCTCGACTCCGACGTCGCACCACTGCATCAGGGCGCGACCGTGCGGATCCGGCAGAAGACCCTGGTCGAGGAGAGTTACGTCGACGTACACGACGGCGGCGGGACACCGCTGGCGAGTGGGTCCGCGCTGCCACCGGACGCGGCGAAGCCCGCGGTCGAGCTCAACGACGTGCTCACCAGCCTCGAAGGCGGCCCGCGCCAGGAACTGGCCGGGACGTTGCGCTCGCTCGGCGCCGCGACCGACGGCACGGCGGGGGACCTGGCGGCCGCACTGAGCGGACTCGGCGAACTCGGGCGGCAGGGCAAGGGCGCGATGGACGCGCTGGCCGCGCAGTCCGATCAGCTCAAGCGGCTGACCGGGGATGCCGCGACGCTGGTCGCCGCGCTCGACACCCGGCAGGGTCAGATCGCGCAGCTGGTGTCCGATGCGGACACTCTCACCAGGGCGACCTCCGCCGGAAGCGGCGACATCCAGACGGTGATGCGGGAACTGCCGGGCTTGCTGACCACCGCTCGCTCGGCCAGCACCGGTCTGGACCAGTTGTCGGCCGCGCTCGGGCCCGTCGCGGCCAACCTCCGCACGGCGGCCCCCGACCTCGACGTGGCGCTGCGGCAGCTTCCGCAGACCGCGGCGGACCTGCGGGGACTGCTGCCCTCGCTCAACGGGGTGCTCGACCGTGCCCCGGCCACGCTCGGCCGGACCCCGGTACTGGCGGCCGACGCACATCAGCTGCTGCCGACGTTGAACGTGGCCCTGGGCGACGTCAACCCGATGCTGGCATACCTGCAGCCCTACGGCCGCGACATCGCGGCGATGTTCACCAACACCGGCCAGGCGCTGGCCCGCGGTGACGGCAACGGCTTCGCGTTGCGCGCCTTCCTGATCTTCAACGAGCAAAGCCTGAGCGGGCTGCCACTAAACCTCAACCGGATTCCCGCGCTGGACAAGTGGAATCCCTATCCGGCGCCGGGGCAGGCGGCTCGGCCGGGCCCGTTCAACGGCACGTACCCCCACGTGCGCAAGGAGGGGAACTGACCGATGCGCCTACCCCGGCCACGCAAGCCCACGCGCCGCGGCCTCGCCGCGGCGGTGGGTCTCCTCCTCGCGGCCGCGTTCCTGGGCTTGGGGCTGGCGCAGGTGCGCGTCGAGACGACGGTCGGCTCGTTCCTGCCGGCGGACGATCCCGCGAGCGCACAGCTGGAGGACTTCGCCCGCGCGTTCGGTGGAGATCCCGTCGTGGTTCTGCTCGAGTCCCCGCAGGCCGCTCAGCTGCTCGACCAGTCGCACCTCGGCCCGCTGCTCGGTCTTGAGGGGCGGTTGTCGACGCTGCCCGCCGTGGCGACCGTGTACGGCCCGGCCACGGTGCTCAACCAGATCGCGGGGCAGACGCAGAACCTGCTCGCCGAGCTTTCCGGGCGACGGGACGCGGTCCGGCAACAGGGACCGCGGGCACTGCAGGAGTTCGACGCCCGTTACGGCCCTTTGCTGGTGCAGGCCATGCCCGCGGGACTGCCGACTCTGCACAACCCCGCGTTCGTCAACTCGGTGGTCTTCGACGGTAACGGTCGCCCGCGGTCGCAGTGGCGGTTCGTGGTGCCCAACGACCACAGTGTCGCGATCCTGATCCGCCCCGCCCAAGGACTCGACGAGACCGCGACCGCGCGGCTCACCGACGGGGTGCGGAACACGGTCGACGCCGCCCACCTGCCGGACGCGAAGGTCACGGTCTCCGGTGTGCCGGTATTGGCGACGGCATTGAGCGGGCAAGTCCGGCGAGAGGTGCCGCTGATCGGAATCGCGGCCCTGCTGGCGGTGGGGGCGTGCTTCCTGGTCGTGCCATGGACACGGCGGCGGCGCCGGTTGCTGCCGGTGGCCACCACCGTGATCGCGATCGGCATGACGCTCGCGGTGTTCGGCTGGCTGGACCATCCACTCTCCCTCGGCGTCGTCGCGTTCCTGTCGGTGCTGCTCGGGGTCGGCAGCTACTACCCGACCTACCTGGCGCACCAAGCTCGACGACGGGTGGTGCTGGTCGTCGCTGCCGGAACGTCGGCGAGCTTCGTCACCCTGGTCTTGTCCCCGCTGCCGTTCGTGCGGGACCTGGGCATGAGTCTGTCGATGGGCGTGTTGTTCGCGGTCGGTCTCGGGCTGCTGGCCGTGCGCCTCGCAGGCCCGGGCGCGGCCACGCCGGCCGCGCCGGTCCCGTCGCCGCCGGCGGCAGCACCGCGCGGGCTCCGGTTCGCGGGCGTGATCGCGCTGACGGCGCTGGCGGTCCTCGGCTGGGCCGGGCTGTCGTCGTTCCCCCTGGAAACCAACATCGAGAACTTCGCCGACGGGCTGCCGGCCTTGTCGGACGCGCGCTACGCCGAATCGGTGATCGGTTCCTCCGGCGAGGCCGATGTGGTGCTCACCGGAAACAACGTGCTCTCGCCCGAGGCCATCACGTGGATGCGTCAGGCGCAGGACGGCATCGTGGCCGGTTTCGGTGATCGTGCACGCCCCGCGATCTCACCGTCGAGCCTGCTCGGATTCCTCGGCCCCCAGCCGAGCGCGGAGCAGGTCAGCGCCGGGGTGCGTCTGTTGCCGCCGTACCTGTCCGGCGCGGTGTTCCGCAGCGACCTGAAGATGGCGCAGCTCAGCTTCGGCGTGCACATGGACAACATCGGTGAACTGCGCCGGCTGCGGGACCAGATGCTGGCCGGGCTGCCCCCGGTGCCCGCCGGTTACCACGCGGAACTCACCGGCCTGCCGATGGCCGCCGTACGCGGCGACGAACTGGTCTCGGGCCAGCGCGTGCTCAGCAACGTCGCGGGCATCGTCGCCGCCGGAGTGGTCCTCGGCATCGGCCTGCGGCGGCGCGGCGACGCTCTGCGGGCTGTCGTCGCCGCCGCGATCGCGACAGGTCTCGGTTTGCTGGTACTCGCGGTGACGGGAGTTCCGTTGAGCCCGGTCACCGCCGCCCTGGGATCTCTGACGGCGGCCGTCGGCTGCGAATTCACCGTCGTGCTGGCGGCCGCGGCACGAAGTGGCGACCGCTCGCTTCGCAGGTCGGTACTGCTCGCCACCGCATCATCCGCGGTGGGATACGGCGTGCTCGCCTTGTCCGGGCTCGCCGTTGTGCGTGATTTCGGGATCCTGCTCGCCTGCTCGGTGGTGCTCGCACTCGGGTCGGCGGCCGGTGTCGTGTGGGCAACCGTTCGGCCCGGCAGTTCTGCCGCCCCGGAATCCGCTCTGTCCGAAGAAGAACCCGACATGTTGGCAGAGGTGACGTCATGACCATCGACGCGCACGAGGAAGTCGCCGACGAGGTGGCCTCCGAGTCCGATGTGGACGAGAGGCGATCGGGGCGGCCACGATGGCGTCCCCGCCTACCGAGGACGCGCCGGGGCCGGTGGATCGCGCTCGCCGTCGTGGCGTTGCTGGCCGCCGCCGGTGGTGGCGGCTATTACTGGTATCAGTCGACTCAGTTGCCCGCTGGTGCCGCCTTCGAGGTCGGCGGTCGTGTGGTGAGTATCGACGAGCTCAACCAGGAAGTGCAGACCCTGCGCGCACTCTACGGGGTCCAGCCACCCACGGACGAGGCCAAACTGGACGGTTTCCGGCGCGACGCGGCCAAGTCCTACGCCGTGAGCCTGTTGCTCGACCAGGCCGCGCGGGATGCGAATGTGACCGTCGCGGACAAGACGGCGCGCGACACCCTGACCAAGTTCGTCAGCCGGCAACTCGGCGACGGCCCCGACGCGCAGCACCAGTTCGTCCAGGCCCTCGGCGACGCGGGTACGTCGGAGCAGGCGGTGCTGGACGAGATCCGCAGGCAAATGACCGTGTCCCAGTTGTTCAATCAGATCACCGCGGGGACGACGGTGAGCGATGACGAGGTGCGCTCCGCGTTCACCACGCGTGGCGCACAACTGGCGACACCGGAGAAACGACAGCTGTCCAATATCGTCGTCTCGACGAAGGAGCAAGCTGATCAGGTGGTCGCCGACCTGCGAGGCGGGACACCGTTCAGCGCGGAAACGCAGCGCTACAGCGTGGACGGCAGCACCCGCGACAAAGGCGGGGACCTCGGCGAAGTCGCTGCCAACCAGCTCGACAAGACCTACGCCGATGCCGCGTTCGCTGCCCAGCCCGGCCAGATCTTCGGGCCGGTTCAGACGCAGTACGGGTGGAACGTCGGCCAGGTCGTGCACGTGGTGCCTGCCACGCCCGCGGTGTTCGATCAGGTCAAGGACCAGCTCAAGCAGGATCTCGTGCTGGAAAAGGCGTTGGGCACGTGGCGGAACTGGCTGGCGCAGCGGATCAGCGACGGGCACGTGCGCTACGCCGACGCCTACCAGCCCGCCGACGCCGACTCGCCGCCGCCGCTTCAGCAAAGTCCCGCGGCGCAACCGAAATGAGGCCGCTCGTACAGGCACTCGTACTGCTCGCGCTCGCCGCGGCGGTGGGTGCGTTGGGCCGGTGGGGCCGGCGCAACGCCCCCAGACTGGCCCCTGGTGCGCTTTCCGAGCGCGATCGCGCCCACCGTGCCGCCGTGTTGCGGCGCGGTGGGCTGGCCTGTTACGTCGTCGCGTTCCTGCTCGCCGCTTTCGGAGTGGCGTCCGCGTTCTGACCGGCATGGAAAGAGGCCCGTTGAACCAGCTGATGCTGGGACAACGGGCCTCTTCGCGTCGAAGCGTCAGGCGTTGATGAGATCGGTGCGGCCATCGGCATCGAGCCGCTGCTGGTAGGCCGGGAAAAGGGCTTTCGCGGCCGGCACCAGCTTCAGGATCTTCGAGACCGGGCCCTTCGCGCGCACCTGGCCTTTCGCCATCGCCATGGAGAGATTGACCTTGCCCAGCCAGAACCGGTTGCCGGTGTCGGCGGACATGAACAGCTCGACATTCGGCTGGAGATCGGTCGCACCGCTGACGACCTTCCCGCCGGCGAAATCGATGGTCAGTACCGCGTCGGGATCGGTGTAGGTGATCTGCAGGGTGACACCGGAGGCGGCGAGCTTCGGGCCGAGTTCGGCGTCGGCGAGTCCCTGCTCGAAGATTCCACCGATGTAGTCGTAGATCTCCGCGTCATCTTTGAAGGCGGGCATCAATCACTCCTTTGTGTTATCACGGGTTGACGAAAACCTGGCTGAGATTTCAGTCCAGGCCGATCCAGACAGCCTTGGTCTGCGTGTAGCCCAGCAGCGACTCCGCGCCGAGATCCCGGCCGTATCCCGACGCCTTGTAGCCGCCGAAAGGCGCCACCGGGTCGAGCATGTTGTACATGTTCACCCAGACGGTGCCCGCTTCCAGCGCGTGCGCGACCCGATGAGCCCGTTTGACGTCGTTGGTCCAGAGTCCGGCGGCCAGGCCGTACTCGGACCTGTTGGCCCGCCGCACCACTTCGTCCTCGTCTGTGAAGGTGAGAACCGACAGCACCGGGCCGAAGATCTCCTCACGGGCGATCGTCATGTGGTCACCGACGTTCGAGAACACCGTGGGACGCAGGAAGAAGCCATCGGCGAACTCGCCTCCCGGGCGGTCGCCGCCGCAGACGAGGTCGGCACCCTGCTCGACCCCGGACGTGACGTAACCCTGGACGCGTTCCAGCTGAGCAGCCGAGATCAGGGGCCCCATGTCCGTGTCGTCGGCCAAGCCGTGACCCAGCTGTATCGCGCCCGCCGCAACGGAAAGCTCGGCGATCAGGTCGTCGGCGACATCCCGGTGCACGAAAAGCCGCGAGCCCGCGCAGCAGACCTGGCCCTGATTGAGGAAGATCCCGGTCAGCGCACCCTGCGCGGCCGCCGCGAGGTCGGCGTCGGGGAAGACGATATTGGCGGATTTCCCGCCGAGTTCGAGCGTCAGCTTCTTCAGGCTCGCGGCGCTGGCGGTCACGATGCGGCGTCCCGTGGCGGTGGAGCCGGTGAACGAGACCTTGGCGACTCCGGGGTGATCGATGAGGGCCTGTCCCGCTTCCGTGCCATAGCCGGTGACGAGGTTCAGCACACCGGGAGGAAGGCCCGCCTCCAGCGCGAGTTCGACGAGCCGCAGGGCGCTCAACGACGTGAGCTCCGACGGTTTGAGAACGACGGTGTTGCCTGCCGCGAGCGCCGGTGCGAGCTTCCACGAACCGATCAGCAGCGGGAAGTTCCACGGCACGATCGCGCCGATCACGCCCAGTGGCTCGCGTCGCGTGTAGACGAATGACTCGCCGACCGGAGGTGACACGGGCAGCGTTTCGCCGGCGACCTTCGTGCACCAGCCGGCGAAGTAGCGCCAGACTTCCGCCACCATCGCCACGTCGAGGTACTGCGACTCGGTCAGCGGCTTGCCGTTGTCCAGCGTTTCCAGCACGGCCAGCTCTTCGGCGTTGCGCTCGATGAGGTCCGCCAGGTCGGCCAGAATGCGGCCACGGGCGGCGGGTTTGAGGGACCGCCAGCTCGGGAAGGCCCGCGATGCCGACGCGACGGCCCGCTCGACGTCGAAGCATGAGCCGGCGGCGATCCGGGCCAGGACTTCACCGGTGGCGGGGTCGATGGTGGGGATGTCCGAACCATCGGCCGCTGGGCCCGCGATCCCGCCCACCACGATGCTGTTTCCGGCTCTGCCGAGCAGAGGGCGCACAACCTGGGGCGGTTCGCGCCGCACCGGGACGGGCGGGGCTTCGGTTGTCATGTTCCACACTCGCCTTCTCTTCGCGTGGTCCGTCTCGTGACTGTGCCGTCCGCCGGCCGCCGCCGGCGACGACCGGGCAGGCCAACGATGGCCTTCCGGGGCCGCCCTTCCGACGTTCGCGGCGCCGGGCGGATGGCACCGCGGGGCCACGGCTGGCGCGCGAGGACCGGCCGGTACGCCCGTGATCGCGCGATGCTGATTCGCGGCCGTTGCCAGGCGCGCCTTCGACGACGAGGGAGTGAGGAAATGAAGACCAAAGCCGCAGTGCTCTGGGGCCAGCACCAGAAGTGGGAGGTCGAGGAGGTCGAACTCGATCCGCCCAAGGCGGGGGAGGTGCTCGTCAAGCTCACCGCGAGCGGTCTCTGTCACTCTGACGAACACCTTGTGACAGGGGATATCCCCATCCCGTTCCCGGTCGTCGGTGGCCATGAGGGCGCCGGCACCGTGGTCGAGGTCGGCGAGGGCGTCACCGATGTCGAAGTGGGCGATTCGGTGGTACTGAGCTTCCTGCCGGCGTGCGGCCGCTGCTCGTACTGCGCCCGCGGCATGACGAACCTGTGCGATCTCGGCGGTTCCATCATCCTCGGTCCGCAGCTGGACGGGACCTACCGATTCCACGCCCGTGGCGAGGATGTCGGCCAGATGTGCGTGCTCGGCACGTTCTCCGAATACACCGTCGTGCCGATGGCCTCCGTCGTCAAGGTGGACGACGGCATGGCGCTGGACAAGGCGGCGCTCGTCGGCTGCGGCGTGACGACCGGCGTGGGCAGTGTGGTTCGCACCGCCGAGGTCAAAGCCGGCGACACGGTTGTGGTCATGGGCGTCGGTGGTATCGGCATGAACGCGGTGCAAGGCGCGAAGCTCGCGGGCGCACGCTACATCGTGGCCGTCGATCCGGTCGAGTTCAAGCGCACCAAGGCCATGGAATTCGGTGCGACACACACGGCCGAGTCGATGGACGCCGCGTGGGACATCGTCAGCCAGCTGACCCGCGGCCAGCTCGCGGATGCCTGCGTCATCACCACGGGCGTCGCCGAGGGCGAGTACATCGCACCCGCGCTGGGGCTCGTCGGCAAGCGCGGCCGTGTGGTGGTGACGGCGATCGGTCATCCCGAGGAGCTGGCGGTCTCGGCGTCGCTGTTCGAGCTGACCCTCTACGAAAAGCAGATCCGCGGCGCACTGTTCGGTTCGTCCAACCCGCAGCACGACATTCCGCGCCTGCTCGAGCTGTACAACCTCGGCCGGCTCAAGCTCGACGAGCTCGTCACCCGCGAGTACCGGCTCGAAGACATCAACCAGGGCTACCAGGACATGTTGGAGGGCCGCAACATCCGCGGCCTGATCCGGTTCTGACGGCACGAAACAAAGGAGTGATCATGCCAATCAATCGCTCGATCGAACATGGCAAGCGAAGCGGTTTCGGAAGCCTGGCCGGCGGCGGGCTGCGGATGGACTCGTTTCCGATGCGCCTTTTCCGCAAGGGAAACAAGAAGTTCTGGGATCCCGCTGAGATCGACTTCTCTCAGGACGCCCGTGACTTCGCGGAGATGAGCCCTGACGAGAAGCGGCTGGTGTGCACCTTGGCGGCACAGTTCATGGCCGGTGAGGAATCGGTGACCCAGGACCTGCAGCCGTTCATGACCGCGATGGCCGCCGAAGGACGGCTCGGGGACGAGGCATACCTCACCCAGTTCACCTTCGAAGAAGCCAAGCACATGCAGGCGTTCCGGCTGTGGTTCGACGCCATCGGCCTGACCGAAGACCTCCACGACTACGTCGACTACAACCCCGCCTACCAGACGATCTTCACCGAAGAACTGCCCGCCTCCCTGTACGCGCTTGCCGACGATCCTTCACCTGTGGCGCAGATCCGGGCGTCCGTCACGTACAACCACATCGTCGAGGGCTGTCTGGCCCTCACGGGGTACTACAGCTGGGCGCAGGTGTGCACGAAGCGCGGAATCCTGCCGGGGATGCAGGAGGTGGTCAAGCGTATCGGCGATGACGAGCGACGCCACATGGCTTGGGGCACCTTCACCTGCAGGCGTCACGTCGCAGCCAGCGAGGCCTACTTCGACGTGGTCGACGAGCGTATGCAGGAGCTGCTCCAGCCGTCGCTGGAACTCATCGCGAACCTCTTCGATCAGTTCCCGGAAAACGAGGTTCCCTTCGGTATCACACCCGACGAGATGACCGATTACGCGCTCGACAAGGTGAACCGCCGTCTGGAGTCCATCCAGAGCGCGATCGGCCGCCCGATCGAAGAGATCGACGACGACTACTCGCCGATGTCGCTGGAGGACAAGTTCGCCGAGGAGGACGAGGCCGCCACCGCCGCGGCGCTGGCGGGCGCTTCCGCCTAGGGCCGTTTCGGGTGCTGGGTCGCTCCGGCGATCCAGCGCTCCGGAACGTGAGACGAAGGACAGGAACGTGAACTCCAAGCGGACGACAGTCGACCTGCTGTTGATCGGTGCGGGACCGGTTGGGCTCTACGGCGCCTACTATGCCGGTTTCCGCGGGCTGACCGTGGCGGTGCTGGACTCCCTGCCACAGGTCGGCGGGCAGATCAGTGCGCTGTACCCGGAGAAGAACATCTACGATGTCGCCGGTTTCCCCGCCGTGAGGGGGCAGCAACTGGTGGACAACCTGGTGGCACAGGCGGCGCCGTTCGAGCCGGTGTATGTGCTCGGGCAGGAAGCGCGGAGCCTGCGCGGGGAACCCGGCAGGATGGTCGTGACGACCGCGGAAGGTTCGGAGATCGTCGCCGGTGCCGTGATCGTCACGGCCGGGGCCGGCGCGGCAAGCCCGCGGCCACTTCCCTGCGGGGAGGATTTCCTGGAACGGGGACTGCACTACTTCGTCCCGCGACTGTCCACATTCGACCACAAGGATGTGGTGGTCGTCGGTGGTGGCGATTCCGCCGTCGACTGGGCACTCGCGGCGGTGGACCGTGCTCGCAGCGTGCGACTGATCCACCGGCGCCGGCAGTTTCGCGCACACGAACATTCGGTCGCACGGTTGCGCGCATCCGGATGCGAGCTGGTACTCGACGCCCAGGTGGCGGGAATTTCCGGGACCGCGGCTGTCGACGCGGTGAGCGTCACGGTCCAGGGCGAGGCCGAACCGCGGAAGCTGCCCGCCCAGGTGGTCGTGGCGGCGCTGGGCTTCATCATGCGCCTCGGCGCGATCGCCGACTGGGGTTTCGAGATCGAGAACCGGTCCATCATGGTCGATTCCGCCATGCGTACCAGTGTTCCGGGTGTGTTCGCGGCCGGCGACATCACCGCCTACGACGGCAAGGTCAAGTTGATCGCGGTGGGTTTCGGTGAGGTCGCGCTCGCCGTCAACAACGCGGCCGCAGCGCTGCGCCCAGAATCCGGGTTGGCACCGGGACATTCGTCGGATGTCACCGTGCTCGCGGCGCGGTGAGGGAAGGAGAGACACGATGGCCTTTGTCATCGGTGAACCCTGTGTCGATGTGATGGACAAGTCCTGTATCGAGGAATGTCCTGTCGACTGCATCTACGAGGGCGAGCGGATGCTGTACATCCACCCCGCCGAGTGCATCGACTGTGGGGCATGCGAACCGGCCTGTCCGATGGAGGCGATCCGGCCGGCACAGCAGGTGAACGCCGAGTGGAAGCCGTTCCAGGACGCGAGCCGGGAGCTGTTCGGCGAGCTCGGTTCGCCGGGCGGGTCGTCCAACGTGGACGGGCCGGTGACCGACCCCGGATACGTGGCGGAGTTGCCCAAGCCGGAATGAACCCTCGCGTGTGTGGGCCGTGAGTGTTAGTTTGCGTCAGCGGAGCGTGGAAGCCGGCAGAGCCGCCGGGAACGAGGTCGATATGCCGGGCACCAGTACGGAAAAGTCGATGACCGACGATGTGAACGCATCGCCTCATCAGCGATTGCGCGTGTTCATCGTGGACGATCATGCCCTGTTCGCACAAGGTCTGTCCTTGTTGCTGTCCGCCAACGCCTCGGACCGGATCGAAGTCGTAGGCCTGGCCACGCATCCGGCTGAGGCCGTGTCGGAGGTGATCAACGCCGGCACTGACGTGGCGCTGGTCGACCTCGCCATGCCGCCGCTCGGCGGAGTGGACGTCATTCGCGCGATCAAGCAGCGCAAAGCACAGGTCAAGATCATCGCACTGACCGGGTCGGAGGACCTGGAACTGGGTGAAGCCGCGATCAGGGCCGGCGCCGACGCCTACCTGACGAAATCGTCGGATCCGGATGCCCTGCTGGCGCCGATTCTCAGCGTCGCCGGCGGATTGTGCGTGCTGCGTCCCGAGATGGTCGCGGCGTTGCTGTCGACCCCCCGCAAGCCGCCGGAGTTCCTGCTGGCCAAACTGAGCCAGCAGGAACTCCGGCTGTGGTCCTTCGTGGCGCAAGGGCTCGAAACCGGAGACATCGCGCACCGGCTGCTGGTGTCGGAACGCACCGCGAAACGCATGGTCGCCGGCCTGCTGCACAAGATCGGCGCCGCGAACCGGATCGAGGCGGCCGGGCTTGCCGGCTGGTACGGCCTGCTCCACCCCGGCGAGCAGTAGGCCTTCACCGTGGGATGGTCAGGTCCACCCGCAGGCCACCGCCATCCCGCGCCCGGAAATACAGATGTCCGCCCAGGGCCCGGGTGATCTGCTCGACGATCCACAGCCCGAGGCCGGCGGTTCCGCGTGAATCCCCGAGCGAGACGTATTTCTCGGTGACACCGGCCAGTTGTTCCGGCCGGAGGCCCGGACCACGGTCGGCCACGCTGATCTCGATCTCCTGGGCACCGGCCCGGGCGGTGATGTCGATGGGCCGGGATTCGCTGTGCCGCACCGCGTTGTCCGCCAGATTGGTGATCACGCGACGGAGCCGCACGTCGACGACGACCTGGGCGTTCGCGGGTGTGACGACGAGGTGGAGCTGGGGAGGCCGGAGACCGGCGGCGTCCGCCGCGGCGAGAAGGAACTGTTCCAGGTCCACCTCCCGCCGGCGCGGCGTGCCCAGCGGAGAGCCTTCCATCCGGGCGACGTCGGCCAGCCCGTCGAGCATCTCCGCGAGATGCTCGACGTGGCTGGCGACCAGCACCGAAGCCATGTGGCGAGTTTCTTCCGTGCCGCCTTTCCGCACCAGGTTGCTGCCCAACGCGGACAGCGACGCCACCGGCGTGCGGAACTCGTGCAGGATGATCCGCAGCCCGTCCTGCTGGGCTTGGTAGGACGCCAGCAGCCGGTCGCGCAGCTCGCGCTCGTATTCGGCGGCATCATGTTCGACCTGTGCCCGCGCCTGTGCTCCGAGCACCTGCTCTTGCTGACGTTCGGCGAGGAACGTGATGCCCGCTGCCAGCAGGCCGGTGAAGAACAGGAAACCGCTCCACCACGCCGACCAGCCGAGCCGCTCGTGCACGGGGGGTGCCGTGTTGGCCAGCATGCCGACCATGAAGGTCGCGGCCGCGATCGCCAACGTCAGCACCACCGCACCACGCAGTCTGATGCGAATGCCGCCCGACACGACCACCAGGAACAGGATCGCCACGGCTGGGCTCGTGCTCCCGCCGGTGGAGGCCAGCAACTCGGTCGCGACGACCGCGTCGACCAAGCCGACGGCCATCGCCTCGCGTGTCCCGATGCGTTCGAGTCTGGGCAGGCACACGGTCGTGACGCCGTAGCACCAGGCGACGGCGACCAAGCAGAGGGTCACGGCGGGATGCGCACGCACGGACTCGGGGCCGAACGCGAACAGCAAGGTCGCCGCGATGATCACGCCGATGCGGATGGCCCCGGTCAGCCGGCTCACCGCCGTGGTACCGGTGACCTCATCCAGAGCCAGGCGTGTCGAGGCGTGTCTGTTCCGGACTGGTTCGACTACGGCCACCGTGCTCATCACCATGTTTCCGTACCTCCGCACCGCCGTTGGTGGGGAAAGGCCGGAACATGGTAGGAAGCGGCGAGCCCCGGCCGGCACGGGCGCGGCGCACGAAGCTGCCGGTTGTATTTGTGCAGCCGGTACGAACCCACTCCGGTAGCCGCCCCGTGACCTCCCGGCTAGGTTTGCCGGGTGCGGACTCGAGCAGCGGGCGACCCGGAGGGAGTCGTGGCGGCCCACCTCACGACGATCGGGGCGACGCTCAACGACGACCTGCCCGCACTCGTGCAGCAGCTCTACGCGCGGCTCGTCGAGGAAATCGAGGAGCTGCGCGGTGACGAACGCCTGCTGAGGTTGATGAACTCGACGATCGAGGGCAATCTCAGCACCGTGCTGCACCTCCTGCAGCACGGAATCGAGGTCGACCGGGTGGACGTCCCGGCCACCGCCATCGAGTACGCCCACCGCCTCGCCCAGAACGGTGTCCCCGTGCAGGCGCTCGTGCGTGCCTACCGGCTGGGGCAGGACTCGTTCCTTCAGCGTGGCCTCGAACTGCTGACGAGCGAGGTCACCGACGTCCGGCTCGTCGCCGCGACGGCCCAGCGGCTCACCGCGATCACCTTCGACTACATCGACCGCGTGACCGAACAGGTGCTGGCCGCTTACCAGGACGAGCGTGAACGCTGGCTGCGGCGGCGCAACGCGGACCGCGAGGCCCTGGTGCACGAGCTGCTGCGCGGCAAGGCGGTCGATCTCCGGACCGCCGAGACGACGCTTGGTTACCAGCTGCTCGGGCGCCGGCATCTCGGCCTGGTCGTCTGGGCCCCGCCGGAGGAGCGGTTCGAGCCTGGCGGGCCAGGGTTGGAGCGGCTCACCCATGAACTCGCGCACCGCCTCGGATGCGCCCTGTCGCCTCTGTTCCTGTCCCCTGACCAGGTGACGGTCTGGGCCTGGTTCCCGATGGAGGGCCCCTCGCCCACCGGCGCGGATTTCCGGTCCGCCCTCGACGCGCTCGGGCGCCGTATCAGGGTCGCGGTGGGGCAGCCGGGGGCCGGGGTCGAGGGCTTCACACGAAGCCACGATCAGGCGAGCCAGGTGCAACGCGCACTGCTCGTCGCGGGATCCGCCGCTGCGTCGGCAGCCGACTTCGGTGAGGTCGGTCCGATCGCTCTGCTGTGCGAAGACCTGCCGGCCACCAGGGCGTGGGTGATCGAGATTCTCGGCCGGCTCGCCGCCGACGACGAGTCGCATGCCCGGCTCCGCGAAACGCTACGGGTCTTCCTGCTGACCGGGGGCAGCTATGTCGCGGCCGCGGAGAAGCTCGCCCTGCACCGGAACTCGGTGCATTACCGGGTACGTAAGGCGGAAGAGGAGCGCGGTCGCCCTATCGACCCGGACCGGCTCGACGTCGAGATCGCACTGAAGGCCTGCCACTGGCTGGGCAGGTCCGTGCTCCTGTAGCTGGTTCCTGGTGATACGTCCGTACACCGGGCGGACGCCGAAGGCGTGGCGCCCACCCGGTGTCGACCTCAGCTCAGCACCGGACGGCCCAGCGGCAGGGGCCTGCCGCCCGTCGCGGCGGACAGGGCGCCGGCGAACAGGTACACCCCGACCGCGGTGAACGAGAACACGACGTACCCGCCGACGGTGGTGGCCGCCGTGGAGCCGCCCACCGTGCCGTAGAGCACGAGCGCGAGCGCGATGTCGATCAGCGTGAACAGGAGTGTGAAGGCCGCGGGAAGTCGCAGCGTGGCCAGCGTCAGCAGCACGATCGTGACCAGCCAGGCGATCAGGAACAGGCCCTGGGTGGCGACGGCCGCGTCGGCGGAGATGCCGAACCAGTTGTGGATCAGCCCGAGCACGAGTGCGGCGTAGCTGAGCCAGAAGCCGGTGAACACCCCGAACACAGCGGCGACCGCGTTCTGGCCCAGCGACGCGGCCCACACCGCGGCGATGAGCTGGCCAAGACCGGTGGCGGGCAGGATGATCGCGATCGAGGCGCCGACAGCGCTTGCCGGGACGTATCCGGTGAGCACCAGGCCGAGCGCGGTCGCGCCGACGATGAAGGTGGGCACCCCGATCAGGGCGGGATCGCCCGCGGGTGCGGATCGGACGGGGGCTTCGGTGGCAACGGCAGTGGTCATCGTGTACTCCTCGTTGAGCTGCGAATGATCCTCGGATGCGGTTCGAACTACGTGCTGCTGGGAGTTGCGAGCACTTACCCGGTCCTGGGCCAGATGTGTGACAGCTCAGGATGGTCGTCGTCGATCACGCGATGCGCGAGAGCGATCGCTTCCTTCGGATCGATCTGGTCATAGGCGGGATGCCCCTTGGCGATACCCTCGAGGACGCTTGCCAGCTCCTCGGCCGTGGCCGGGGACAGGCCGGCATCTCGCTTGCATTGCACATAGCGCAGCCGCAACACTCCCGCGGCCTGCAGCAGTAAAGAGCCGTAAGTAGCGTGTGCGGCTGACTCCTGGTCTTTCACGCCGACTCCCTTTCTCTCTTCAGGTCTCCCGAAGCGGCTCGCGTGGTGGCCTTGTCCGCTACGTGCCGGCGGGTGTGCCGGGCACGTAGCGGGCGGGCCGGGTTAGGCGGTGGCGCGTTTTTTGAGTTCCTTGGCGGCTGCGCCGGGGTCGGTGGCGTTGTAGATCGCGCCGCCGGCGACGGCGACGGTGGCGCCGGCCTGGCGGACCGAGGCGATGGTGTCGGCCTTGATGCCACCGGCGATGGAGAAGGGGACCCCGGCCTCGCGGCCGTCATCGAGCAGGGTCTGGATGCTGTAGCCGGGGCGGGCCTGCTCGTCCAGACCGGCGTGGATCTCCACGAACGACACCCCCAGCTTGGCCACCTCCCGGATACGGGCCACCCGGCCCTCCACCACGGTGATCATGTCGGCCACCACCTGCTTGCCGTACT
>NZ_JAAXLS010000040.1 GCF_012328925.1 Amycolatopsis acididurans | reverse complement strand
TCGGCGACACCACCGCCGTCATCCCCACCATCCGCGGCCGCGCCTTCATCACCGCCACCACCACCTTCCACCTCGACCCCGACGACCCCTACCCCCACGGCTTCGGCGTCGGCTACGCCACCGACGCAGCGCGCCGCGGCCGCAATGGCAAGGACCGTGCATGACGGACAGACGCAATCCCGCGCATGGCGAGGACACCGACCTCGCCATCGCCATCGTCGGCGGAGGACCCCGGTGCCTCGGCATCCTCGACAGCCTGTGCGCCAACGCCGCCGCCCTTCCCCCGGGTACCGGAAAGGTCGTGGTGCACGTCTTCGATCCCTATCCGGTCGGCGGCGGCCGGGTGTGGCGGCGCGATCAGCCCTCGTTGCTGTGGATGAACGTACCCGCCTCGGGCGTGACGGTGTTCGCCGACGAAACGTGCGTGCTCGGCGGGAAACTCCGCACGGGACCGACTCTCGCCGAATGGATCGCCGAACATCGCGCGACGCTGGTCGCCGACCCCGAACTCGCCGAGGAAGCGGCCGCGGCCACGGGCGACACGTTCGTGTCGCGTGGCCTGCAAAGCGAATACCTGCGCTGGGCTTTCGAGCACATCGTGGCCACCGCGCCCGACCGCATCGTCATCGTGCCTCACCAGGACACCGTCACCGACATCGTCGACGGCCCGGTGCAGCAGATCCGGACAGCATCCGGACGATCGATTCCGGCCGACAAGGTCGTGCTCGCCCAGGGCCATCTCGACGACGAGCTCAGCTCGCGGGAAGAGTCCTTCCGCGATTTCGCCGCCGCACACGGCCTGGTCTACGTACCGCCCGCCTACACCGCCGACTGCGACGCGGACGAGGTGCCAGCCGGGGAGAACGTGATCGTCAGCGGGCTGGGTCTGGCCTTCATCGACTGGATGGTGTTACTCGGCGAAAGCCGTGGCGGGAGCTTCGTGACCGATTCCGAGGGCAGGTTGCGATACCGCCCTTCCGGCAAGGAACCGATTCTTTACGCCGGATCCCGGCGCGGCGTTCCCTATCATCCGAAACTCACCCATCCCCTGCGCGGTCCCCGTCCCCCACTGCCGCACTTCTTCGACGTTGCGGCCGTCCTCGATCGGCATCCGGACCCGCGCAGGGCCAATTTCGCCGTCGACCTGTGGCCGCTGGCGTGCAGGGAAATCCTCTACGCTCACTGCCACGAGCTGTTCCACGGACATCCCGAGCGGGTGACCATGACCTGGCCGGAGTTCCTGGAGAAGCTGACCGCGGCGGAATACGGCAGCGCCGAGCTGACCGCGCTGGTCGAGCAGGCCATTCCCGACCCGCACGACCGTTTCGACATGGCGTCGATCGAAACTCCGCTCGCCGGAGCGGATCTCGCCGATCTGCGGGAGACCCACCAGCACGTGACCGACTTCGTGCGAGCACACCTCGCGCGCATCGACGATCCCCGTTGCAGTGTGGATTCGGCGGTCGCACTGGGCTTCTTCTCGGTGTACGACGTTTTCGGGCAGATGGTGCGGGCACGGCAGCTCTCGGCCTCCTCGATCGTGCGCGACATCGACGGCTGGCTGCACGGCCTGTTCAGCCACGTCACGAGCGGCCCGCCGCCGGAACGCCTCGCCCAGCTCGCCGCGATGGCCGACGCCGGCGTGGTCGTGTTCCTCGGCGGCGGTTTGCGGGTTACCGCGGACGCGGAGTCCGGGGTCTTCCGCGCATCGAGCGAAACGTCCGATCGCGAGATCACCGCGCGATGTCTGATCGACGCCCGGCTGCCGCCGGCCGACATCAACCGGACCGTCGACCCGCTGCTGCGCTCGCTCGGCTCCCGCGACGAGGTCACCGACCGTATTTCCGATATCCATAGTGGACGCATCATCGTGGACGAGGGCGGACGGCTCGTCGGCGCCGACGGCCGGGCACACCCCGCGCGATGGGCGGCCGGCCCCTGGGTGGTCGGCGCCGGATGGGCACACGCGTTTCCGCGGCCCCGGCAAAACGCCGGCTTCTTCCGCCAGAACGACGCGCTGGCGCGCGACCTGTTGCAGTTTCCCGGAAATCCCAAGGAGTGTCCGTGACCGGACGAGGCCAAAGAATCCTGCGCTCACTCGCCCTCGCGATCCCGGCGCTGGCACTTGCGGCAGGCTGCTCGGACGCCGACCGGGCGATCCGAGCCTCCGGCTCTCCCGCACCCGCGGTTCAGACCGACGCGGCGGCGCAGGCGCTCGTACCTGCCCCGGTGCGCGAACGGGGCGTGCTGCGGGTCGCCATGATGAACAACTACAAGCCCTACTCGTACAACGAGGCGGGCAAGCAGGTCGGCGTGCTCCCGGAGATGGTCACGGCCGTCGCGCAGACGATGGGGCTCGAGGCCGAGATCACCGCCGTCGACTTCCCCTCCATCCTCACCGGGCTCCAGGCGCAGCGATACGACATCGGCATGGGCGAGTACTTCGTCCGCGAGGATCGCCTGCAGGTCGCCGACTTCGTGACCGAATGGAGCAACTACGACTCCTTCATCGTGCGCGAGTCCGGGGACTACCAGCCCGCGTCGCCGCCGACGTCGCCGGCCTGCCCGAGGCGATCGCCGCCGCCTACCGCGCACTCATCACGAACGGCACCTACAAAGCCATTCACACCACATGGAAGACGGACTACGGGATGATCAGCGACCCGACCGTCTACCGGCTCGGCGACACCCCACCCAGCTACGGGGAATGATCCCGTCTTCCCTGTCACACAAGGAAAGAAAGCGGGCTTCCGCTCTTCCCCCGACTGCGTCCCGACAGTAAAATGTTACCCGTTACCGATTATAAGGAGCTGAGGTGCGATGCGCAGGGCCGATCTCGCGACCATGGGTGCGGAGTGGTTGTCGGCCCGGCCGGGCGCGGTGCTCGACGTGATCGACACGCACACAGCGGGCAATCCCACCCGGATCATCGTCGGTGGAATCCCGCTACCAGAAGAAATTCACGACGTTGCCGGCGCGCGTGCGTGGCTGCGAGAGTCGGCCGGCTGGGTCCGGAGCCGGCTGGTCCACGAACCCCGGGGCGGCGGGCTGACCTGTGCGGTACTCCCCCTGCCCAGCACCGGTCCCGATCACGACCTCGGCGCGGTCATTCTCGAGCCCGGGTCGTACCCGCCGATGTGCGGGCACTGCATGATCGGGCTCGCGGTGGCCGTCGACGAATTCGGCCTGGTGCCGGGAAGCGTCGCGGCCGGGGGCAGGCGCGACATCACGATCAGGACGCCCGCCGGGCTCGTCCGTGCCGGCATCCGCCGCGGTCAGGGCGTGGCCGGCACGGTCGAGCTGACCAACGTTGCCTCCTCGCTCACGCATAGCTGGACCCAGGTGCTGGGTGAGCGCAGGGTGCGGGTCGACCTGAGCTACGGCGGCGACTACTACGCCACTGTGGACGCTGCCGAACTCGGCCTGCCCTTACAGCGCCGATCCGCGCTCGACATCGTCACCTACGCCCGTGAGCTGGCGGCGACCCTGGCCGAAAGCCCGCCGCGGGATCCCCGCACAGGTGAGCTGCTCGACGTGTACCAGGTGATGTTCTACGAGCGGCTCGACGCTCTGTCGTGCCGGGTGGTGGTGGTCGCGCCCCCCGGGGAGATCGACCGTTCGCCGTGCGGCACCGGGTCCAGCGCCCTGCTGGCCCTGCTGCTCAGCCGCGGTGAGCTCGGCGCCGGGGACACCCTGACCACGCGCAGCATCATCGACAGCCGCTTCACGGTACGAGCGTCCGATGTGGACCAGACCGGCGATCATCCGACCGTGACGCCGGTCCTGACCGGAAGCGCTCACGTCACCGGCTTCTCACGGATCGTCGCCGATCCACTCGATGTCCTCGCCGACGGGTTCGAGCTCATCTGACCCACCAGGCACTTCCCTCAGCCACCGACGATCCCGACAGGAGCACCGTGTCCGACCCCAGCCCGAAAATCATCACCCAGCCCTTCATCGGCGGCAAGGTGGTGACCCCGCTCACCGAGGAAACCTTCGATTCGGTCAACCCCGCCACCGGAGAGGTCATCGCCGCGGTGGCCGCGTGCGGGCAGTCCGATGTGGATGCCGCCGTGGCCTCCGCGCGCGACGCCTTCGACAGCGGGATCTGGAGTCGCGCCACTCCCGCCGAGCGTAAGGCCGTGCTGTTGCGCTTCGCCGACCTCCTCGACGAACACATCGACGAGCTGGCGATGCTGGACTCGATCGACGCGGGCAAGCCGATCACCGACTGCCGCACCCTCGACGTGCCCGACGCTATCGGCACGATCCGGTGGTACGCCGAAAGCATCGACAAGGTGTTCGGGCAGATCTCGCCCACCGGGCCCGGCAACCTCGGGCTGATCACCCGTGAGCCGGTGGGCGTGGTCGCGGGCGTGCTGCCGTGGAACTTCCCGATGGCCACACTGTCCTGGAAGATCGGTCCTGCGCTGGCCGCCGGCAATTCGGTGGTCATCAAACCGGCGGAACTGTCGCCGTTCTCCACCCTGCGCACGGCGGAACTCGCGGCGGAAGCCGGTCTTCCCGCCGGCGTCTTCAACGTCGTGCCGGGCCTGGGCCATGTCACGGGCAAGGCTTTGGGCCTGCACCCGGACGTCGATGTCGTCACCTTCACGGGATCGACCGAGGTGGGCCGGCACTTCCTGCGCTACTCGGCCGACAGCAACCTCAAGAAGGTCGTGCTGGAGTGCGGTGGGAAGAGCCCGCAACTCGTACTCGCCGACCAGCGGCACCGGCTGCCCTCGATCGCCGAGGAACTGGCCTCGGCGGCGTTCTGGAACATGGGCGAGAACTGCACCTGCGGCTCCAGGATCCTCGTCCACCGCAGCCTGCGCGACGAGCTGGTGTCCGAACTGGTCACCCAGGTCGCGTCGTGGACCATCGGCGATCCGCAGGATCCGGACACCAAGGTCGGCGCGATGATCGAGGAAGCCCATCTGCGCAAGGTGATGGGCTACATCGAGGCGGGTGTCGCCGCGGGCGCCCGCGTGGCCACCGGCGGGAGCCAGGTCCGGCAGGAAAGCGGCGGCTGGTTCGTGGAACCCACGATCTTCACCGAGGTCACCCCCGAGATGTCGATCGCGCGCGAGGAGATCTTCGGCCCGGTGCTGTCGGTGATCGCGTTCGACACCGAGGAGGAGGCGATCCGCATCGCCAACGACTCGCCCTACGGCTTGGCGGCGTCGGTCTTCACCGACGACATCAACGCAGCGCACCGCGTATCCCGTGCACTGCAGGCGGGGACGGTCTCGGTCAACTGCTACAGCGAAGGCGACATCACGACCCCCTTCGGCGGTTACAAGACGTCCGGCTTCGGTGGATACGACAAGGGCATCGAAGCCTTCGACCAGTACACCGAAATGAAGACCACCTGGTTCGCACTCCGCTGACCAGCCCGCGAGAGTGCAGCGCCGCACTGTCAGCTTCGGTAACACGTTACCGATCACCTTTGGATATGGAGAAACTCATGGCCGTATGGCATGGAATCGTGGTCGCCGCGGCGCTGCCGCTCAACGACGATTTGTCGATCAACTTCGACAAGGTCCAGGAGCATGTGGCGTGGCTCGCCGCGAACGGTTGCGATGGCGTCAGCCCGAACGGCTCGCTCGGCGAGTACCAGGTGCTCACCCCGGCCGAGCGCGCCGACGTCGTGCGCGCCGCAGTGGAAGCAGCGCCCGAAGGCTTCTCGGTCATTCCCGGCACGGGCGCGTACGGCGCCGACGAGTCCCGCCGCTGGGCCGAACAGGCACAGGAAGCCGGCGCACACGGGGTGCTTTCCCTGCCGCCGTCGGCATACCGGGCCGGTGAGGAGGAGGTTGTCGCGCACTACCGCGAGATCTCGAAGGTCGGTCTGCCTGTCATCGCTTACAACAACCCGTTCGACACCAACGTCGATCTCACCCCCGAACTGATCGCGCGCATCGGCGAGTTCGACAACATCGTGGCCGTCAAGGAGTTCTCCGGCGACGTCCGCCGGGCGCACCAGATCCGCAGCCTCGCGCCGCAGATCGACGTGCTCGCCGGCGCGGACGACGTGCTGCTGGAACTGATCCTCGTGGGCGCCGTCGGCTGGATCGGCGGCTTTTCCAACGTGTTCCCGCGGGAGTGCCGCAAACTCTACGATCTCGCCGTCGCGGGCAACCTCGCCGAGGCGCTGCCGCTGTACCGGCAGGTCCACGACGCGTTCGCCTGGGACTCGCGGCACACCTTCATCCAGGCCATCAAGCTCGCGATGGACATGGCAGGGCGCTACGGCGGTCCCGTCCGGCTGCCGCGGCTGCCGCTGGACCCGGAATCCGAAGCCCGCGCTCGCAAGGACTTCGAGCAGGCCTTCGCCGCGTTGTCCGCCACGAACTGAAAGATCTCCCGCCGTGACACTGGTAAGTCGAA
This sequence comes from Amycolatopsis acididurans, assembly GCF_012328925.1. Taxonomy (GTDB): domain Bacteria; phylum Actinomycetota; class Actinomycetes; order Mycobacteriales; family Pseudonocardiaceae; genus Amycolatopsis_E; species Amycolatopsis_E acididurans. Next base: position 54,092 of record NZ_JAAXLS010000040.1, on the reverse strand, counting down.
GCCCGCAACAACCGGGCGACGTGGTGACGAAGGAACCGGCGACCGAGCCCGCGGCCGTGGCAGCGGCCACGCGCCGCGCTCGCGCGGCGGCACGGGAATGGTGGTCGCAGGGGGCATTTGCCCGTGCCGCCGCCCTCAACGCGGCCGCACGCGGACTCGCCGAGGTGGCAGGGGAACTCGAGGACCTGATCGTCCGGGAAGTCGGTAAGCCACGCGCCGAAGCCCGCGGCGAGGTCGCCCGTTCCCGATCCATTGTGGACTACTACGCGCAGGTCGCACTGCTGCGCACCGGTGACGTTCTGCCGCCCGGTGGAGCGGGCCTGCTCTACACCGAACGCCGTCCCCACGGCGTGGCCGGCCTGATCACACCATGGAACTTCCCAGCGGCGATCCCGCTGTGGAAGGCGTTGCCCGCGCTGGCCGCGGGCAACGCCGTGCTCCTGAAGCCGGCCACTCCGGCACTGGCCTGCGCCCGCCTGCTGGAGTCGGTGCTCGCCGCCGCCCTGCCCGCCGGCCTGTTCCAGCTCGTACCGGGCGGCCGGGAAACCGCGACCGCGCTCATCGACGCGGCCGACGTGGTCTCGTTCACCGGTTCGACACTGGTCGGAAGGCAGGTGTCGGCGCGGGCGAGCGCACGAGGAATCCCGGCGCAGGCCGAAATGGGTGGCCAGAACGCCGCCATCGTCCTGCCCGACGCGCCTGTGGAACACACCGCCGGCGTCCTCGCCGGCGCGGCGATGGGATACGCCGGGCAGAAGTGCACGGCGACCCGGCGGGTCATCGTGGTCGGCGATCCCGCGCCACTGACCGAAGCGTTGCTCGCGGCCGTGCGAGAACTGAAGGTCGGCGACCCGGCTGAGCTGTCCACTGTGGTCGGTCCGGTGATCGGGGACGACGCGGTGGCCGGTGTGCGCGCCGCCGCCGCGAAGGTGCACGAGGCCGGCGGCGAGGTCCTGACCGGCTGGTCCGTACCGGCCGAGGGCAGCTTCGCCGCACCCACGGTGGTGCGCGGCGTGCCCGCCGAGCACGTCGTGAACCAGGAAGAGACATTCGGCCCGATCACCTCCATCCTGCCCGCGGCCTCCGTCGAGGAGGCGGTCCGGATCGCCAACGGCGTGAGCCAGGGTCTCGTCACCTCCGTGCACGGGCGCGATCTCGGCCCTCTGCTCGCGGTCACCCGCGAACTGGACACCGGGATGATCAAGGTCAACGCCCCGACCACGGGTGTCGACTTCCACGCTCCCTTCGGCGGCGAGAAGGACTCCAGCGCCGGGCCCCGTGAGCAGGGACTGGCCGCAGTGGACTTCTACTCGTCGGTCCGTACCGTCACCTTCGCGCCGCCGCCCGCCGCGTGAGCCCCGAAAATCAAGACAGAAACCTCGAAAGGCAGGACATGAGCATCCAGGGCGCATTCGCCGCGATCGTCACCCCCTTCACCTCCGACGGATCCGCGGTCGCCGAGAAACCGTTGCGGGATCTGGTCGACCGCGTCATCGCCGGTGGTGCGGACGGCATCATTCCCTGTGGTGGAACCGGCGAGTTCATCGCGCTGTCCCCCGAGGAACGGCGGCAGGTCGTGACCGTCGTGACCGACCAGGCCGCGGGCCGGGTGCCGGTGTTCGCGCAGACCGGCGGACTCTCGACCGCCGAAGCCATCAGGCACACCGAGCACGCCGCGTCCGCCGGGGCGAGCGGCGTGATGGTCGCGCCGCCGTTCTACGAGGCGCTGTCGCACACCGCGGCCGAGGAGTACTTCGGTGACGTCGCGTCCTCCACCCAACTGCCGATCATGCTCTACAACTACCCCAACGGCACCGGCCTGGTGATGGACACCGACCTGATCACCAGCCTGGCCCGCGACCACGACAACATCCGTTATGTCAAGGACTCCAGCGGCGACGCACTACTGCTGAGCGCGCTCGTCACCGAGCATGCCGGTGAGATCGGCACGTTCTGCGGCGAGGACGTGCTCGTCGGCACCGCGCTGACCATCGGCGCGCTGGGGCTGGTGACGGGCAGCTTCAGCTTCATGATGCCGGTCTACGCACAGATGATCAGGGCCGCGCGCACCGGTGACGAGGCCACCCTCGCCAGGCTGACCCGCGAAACGCTGCCCCTGGTGGTGTGCCTGGCCTCGAACCCGTACACCAGCGCGGTGAAAACCGCATGCGAGCTGCTCGGACACGAGGTCGGCCCGGTCCGCGCACCGCTTCCCTCGATCAGCGCCGAGGGTCGCAAGGACCTGGAGCGCCACATCGCCGCCCTCGACCCGTCCTACTTCGCATGACGGTCCGCGGGGCCGGCGTCCTGGTGACGGGCGGGTCGTCCGGCATCGGCCGGGCGATCGCCCAGTCCCTGGCCGGAGCCGGCGCGGACGTGATCAGCGCCGCTCGCCGCGACCAGGAGACCAGCGGGCGGGTGCGGCCCCTGCGGGCCGACCTCGCCCGCCCCAGCGGCTGCGAGGACGCGGTGACCCGCGCCGCCGCGATGCTCGGGCGACTGGACGTTCTCGTCGCGTCGGCGGGAACCATGCTGATCGACGACGTCACCGACGCCACCCCCGCGGACTGGGAAACGATGACCTCGGTGAACCTCACCGGCACCACCGAGAGCGTCCGAGCCGCCCTACCGCACCTGCTCAAGGCGTCGGAAGGGCCACGCGGCTGCGCCGACATCGTCGTGATCGGCTCGATCTCCGGCCGGCGCCCCACACCCGGGCGGGCCGTCTACGCGGCCACCAAAGCCGGCCTGCGCGCCTTCACCGACAGCCTCCGCCAGGAACTGGCGTCCACCGGAATCCGCGTGAGCCTTATCGAACCCGGACTCACCGCCACCGGACTCCGCGCCGCCAACTCGCCCGCCACGCTGGCACGCATGACAGCCCGCACTCCCGAGCTGCACGACGTGACTCCCCTCTCCCCCGGCGACGTGGCACGAGCCGTCACCTGGCTGCTCAGCCAACCGGCGAGCGTGTCGGTCAGCGAGCTGACCCTGCTTCCCACGTCACAAGGAGCGTGAAGCACCAAGACTCCCGCGGTCATACGACTTCCACTGCGTTCGCGGTTCCGCTCCATTCCCGCAACTGGGCGCGGCGCACCTTGCCGGTCGCGGACCGGGGCAGCGTCTCGACGAATCGGACAGCCCGCGGCTGGGCGAACTTCGAATACTCGGCACGGATGCGCGTCGCGATCAGGGCCGCGAGCTCATCGCGTCCCGCTTCGTCCTGCTTCAGCTCGACCCAGACCTCGAGCGCCTGCCCCTTCACCGCATCAGCAACACCGACGACACCCACCTCGTTCACGAAGTCCAGCCGCCGCACCACATCCTCGATCTCGTCGGGACCGATCCGATAGCCCGAGGACTTGATGACGTCGTCGACCCGGCCACGCACCCAGTAGAAACCGTCGTCGTCAACGATCGCTTCGTCCTTGGTGTGAAACCATTTCCCACCGAAATCACGCGCGGACTCCTCCGGCCGGTTCCAATAACCGAGCGGGTACTGGGGATTACTGCCGGCGCGCAGACAGATCTCGCCCGGCTGGCCAGGCGGGACCGGATTCTCGTCCGGACCCAGCAACGCGACCTCCCAACCCGGCAACGGGCGGCCGACCGACCCCAGCCGCACCTCAAGACCGGGAAAATTCCCCAGCAACGGATACGACTCGGTGGAACCGTAGTAGTCGAGCAGCCAGGTACCGAACTGCTCCTCGAACCAGGAGATCAGCTCCGGACGCAGTGGCTCGTTCGCACAACAGATCGTGACGAACCGCTGCGGAAACCGGGTGCCCGCGTCCGGCACCGCCAGCCGGATCTTGCGCAGGAAAGTGGGATTCACCAGACCGTGCGTCACCCTGTTGCGGCTCATCGCGTCGAGCAGCCCCGGCGGATCAAGCCCGCGCTCGGCGCGGTACACCAAATGAACCGCCCCGGCGCGCAACGGGCCCAGCAGCTTCGCCATCGACCACGCCCAGTCCCCCACGCCATGAAAAACGTCACCTGGTCCGAGGTCGTGGCAGTAGCTGAATTCGTTGTGCCCCAACAGGCTCCGGTGAGCGTGCACGATACCTTTGGCCGCGCCGGTGGTTCCCGAGGTGTAGAAGATCAGCGCGGGGTCGTGCGGGCTCGTCGGTTCGGCGTCGAACACCGGTTCGGTGCTGTCGAAAGAGGGATCGTCGACGTCGATCACACAGGCTCCGCCGATACCCCGCAGACGGCTCAGTCCGTCGCGGTCGGCGAGGATGATCGCCGGACTGCAGTCGGCGACCCGTTCGCGGATCGGGCCGTCGGCCCAGAGCAGGGACAGGGTGACCATGATCGCCCCGGTCCGCAGCACGCCGAGGTAGACCGCGGGCGTATCCGGGCGCTGCGGAAGCAGGACCGCGACGCGATCTCCTTTTCGTACGCCCAGATCGCGCAGGAGCGCCGCTACTTGACGGGAACGGTCCTGAACTTCCGCCCAGGTGACCTCGATGTGGGCACCGGTATAGTCCTCGTAGATCAGTGCCAGGGCATCGCGGTCGTGGTGGTCGGCCACGTCGACCGCCATGTTGTACTCCGCAGGGATTTCCCAGCGATGCGCGGCGCACAGCTCGCGGTAAGTTCTCGTCATCGGCGCGCTCCTGCGAGAAAACGCCGCATTTCCTGTTGTGGCTCGCCCGTCGCGTTCGACTCGCGGTGCACGGCCTTGGCCCAGGCGACCGCTTCCTCGTAGGCGGGCTGCTCGAGGCGGCGGATCCAGTCCTTCGTCGTCCGGACCGCGACCGCCGGCAAGCCGGCCAGCCGCTTGGCCTCGGCCATCGCCGTCTCGAACACCTGGTCCTGTTCCACGACGCGAGTGAGGAGCCCGAGCCGGTGTGCCTCCTGGCCGTCCACCAAGCGCCCGGTCAGCGCGAACTCGGTCGCTTTCGCCCGCCCCAGCACGCTCCACATCGCCCACACACCGGTGATACTCGGGATACCTGAAAGCACTTCCGGCTGCCCCATCCGCGTCGCGGCATGGCCGACCCGGATATCAGCGAGCAGCACCCACTGGAAACCCGAACCCGCCGCGACGCCCTCGACGGCCGCGACCACGGGCTTGGGGCTGTTGCGGGTGGCGGCGTAGACGGAATCGAAGCTGGCAATCCAGGCCTCGGCGCTTTCGCCGTCCTCCGGTGCGAACCCGGCGGTCTCATTGAGGTCCTGCCCCGCGCAGAAATTCCCGCCCGCACCGGCGAGCACGATCGCCCCGCAGGCATCGTCGGTTGCCAGATCGGTGATATGCCGGGTGAGTTCCGCGCGCATGCTCATGTCCCACGCGTTCAGCTTCTTCGGCCGGTTCAGCCGGATTACCCCGATCCGGCCATCCATCTCACACTGGACAAGTGCTTCCGGGGCCGTGTTTCCCACTGTCACGAAGTCTCCATTGCTGTCCATATTCCACTGGTCTCACAGGAAATCCTGCAACACGATCCGGCGAAAGGTGAAAGACCAACTTCCGGCCCAGAGCCATATCCTCCTGATATGGTCGGCAAGTGGAACTCCGTCACCTTCGCTATTTCATCGTGGTCGCCGAGGAATTGCTTTCGGCCGCGCGGCGCACCGGCTGCACATGGCGCAACCACCGTTGTCCCAGCGGATCCGTGACCTTGAACGTGAGCTCGCCGTGCGGCTGTTCGACCGGAATCCACGCCGGGTCCGGCTGACTGAAGCCGGGCACTGCTGCTCGAATACGCTCGCCGCGTCCTGGACGACGTCGACGCCGTCAACCAGGTCACGGGCAGGGTCCGCTCGGGCGGCATGAGCGCGCTGCGGGTCGGCGTGCCCCCGGACATTGGATCTCGGAGTCGTGCGTCATCGGTGCGATGCGGTCGGTTTGGAAAGCAGCGCCGGCATGCGCCGCCCGCTCCGGGTGCTCATGCCCAGCACCCCGACCTCGCCGGTGAACCCGCGGTTTACCTTGCCGATTTCAACGATTCACCCCTCGTGGTCTTCCCGCGGCACATGGCCTCCCGCCTGTATGACCATGTGCTGACGGTGTGCCGGGACCACGGCTTCATGCCCGGCACCATCCGGCATGCGCGTAACCCGAACTTCATCCATGGCCTCGTGCTCGCGGGGCTGGGTATCCACCTCAATGAGGCACCGGCCCAGAAACTGCCCGCCGGCCTGGTCTGGCGGCCGATCCACGGGGAGCCACTCGCCTGGGTCACCTCGACGGTATGGAGTTCCTCCCAGCACAGCCCTGTGCTCGCGGATCTGACCGAGGCAGTACACGAAGGTCTGACAGCATGTGGCCACGAGCCCTGCGCGTAGCGAGAACTCGTGGCCACGAAGCCGGGGCCTAGTATTTGAGCGCCACGGTCTTCACCTGGCTGTACTCGTAGAGCGCCTCGTAGCCCTTTTCACGGCCGTGGCCGCTCTTCTTGACCCCGCCGAAGGGAAGCTCGACGCCACCGCCCGCGCCATAGGTGTTGACGAAGACCTGGCCGACTCGAAGCTCCCTGGCAAGCTTGTGGGCGTTGCTCACGTCGCTCGTCCAGACCGCGGCGATGAGACCATACTCGGTACCGTTGGCGATCGCGACCGCCTCGTCGAAATCGTCGAACGTCGTGGTCGCCAGTACCGGGCCGAACACCTCCTCCTGGGATATGCGGGAATCCGGGGCCACTCGGTCGAACAGTGTCGGTTCGATGAAGTACCCACCGCGCAACCGGTCGTCGTCGGGCACCCGCCCGCCCACGACGAGTTCGGCCTCACTCCGGGCCTGCTCGACATAGCCTTTGACCCGGTCGTGCTGCTTGCGCGAAATGATCGGCCCCAGATCCGGGTCGTCGACACCGGCGCCGAGCACCACGGCCTTGAATCGTTCGGCCACGGCCTCGACCACCTGGTCGTGAACCGCACTGTGCACCAGCAGCCGCGAACCCGCGGAGCACGTCTGGCCCGCGTTCTGGATGATCGCGTTCACAATGGACGGCACAGCGGTGTCCAGATCCGCGTCGGCCAGTACGATGTTGGGCGACTTGCCGCCGAGTTCGAGGGCCACCGGCAGGAGATTGTCCGCGGCGGCCTTACCCACGATGCGCCCCACACCCGGTGAGCCGGTGAACGCCAGGTGGTCGATGCCCTGATGCGTGGCGAGAGCGAAGCCGGCCTCCTCGCCGAATCCGGGAACGACGTTCAGCGCACCCGGCGGCAGGCCGGCCTCGAGCGCCAGCTCGCCCAGCTTGATCGCGGTGAGTGGGGCGTCCTCGGCCGGTTTCAGCACCGCGCAGTTGCCCGCCGCCAGAGACGGCGCGACCGTGCGGGAGCTGATCTGGAGTGGATAGTTCCAGGGCACGATGTGCCCGGTCACACCGTATGGTTCCCGGGTCGTGTAGACGAACGTGTCGGACAGCGCCGGAATCGTGTTCCCGAACAACGACTCGATGGTGTTCGCGTAGAACTCGAAGTACCGGGCCGCTGCTGTCGCGTCCGACCTCGCCTGTTTGAGCGGCTTACCGGTGTCCTGGCTCTCCAGCAAAGCCAGCTGTTCCCGGTCTCGTTCCAGCAGCCGCGAGATCTCGTGCAGGATGCGTGCCCGCTCGACCGGCCGGGTGTGCCGCCAGACGTTTTCCTGGGTGTCGCGCGCAGCCGCCACCGCGGCGTCGATCTCGTCCGCCCCGCATCGGGCGACGGTCGCGAAGGGTTGCCCGGTCGCCGGGTCGATGTCCTCGAAGGTCGCCTCACCCGGGGAAACGTGCTTCCCGCCGATGATCGCCTGGTAGGTTTCGGCCGAACCCATACTCGGTCATTCTCCTTTTCACTCGATCCAGCCCGGCGTCACAGCAGTACGTGGCCGCCGACCGGTTTGATCGGAATTTGGGGACGTGGCGGGGCAGCAGGACCGCCACCGAAAGCTTCGCCGTAGGCGGCCGCGATCGCGGGCGCGCACATCCTTGCCTGGCACAGCCCCATTCCCGCCCTGGTTCGCAGTTTCACCCCGCGCAGCCCGCAGGCACCTTGATCGATCGCCGCGCGGATATCGGAATCGCGGACCTCCTCACAACGGCAGACCACGGTTTCTCCGGTGAGCCATTCGCCGACACCCTCTTTGGGCGTCATGACCCGCCCGAGCGCTCGTGTGAAGCGGCGCATGCGGCGCAGCGTCGCCTGCAACTTCGCGCGTCGCAGCAAGACTTCCTCGTCGCCGCGGCCATACCCGAGCCGCAGGGCAGCGCTGATCCCGGCGATCTCGCCTTCCAGTTCGGCGACGACGGAACCACCGATACCACTACCGTCACCGGCGGCGTAGACCAGTTCCTGGCTCGTCTCCATGGTCTCGGCCTTCGACGGGACCCAGCCTCCGGCGAACAGGTCGTGGCGCAGTTCACATCTCAGCAGGGTGGCCAATTCCGTGGACGGGACAAACCCGTAGCCCAGGCATACCGTGTCCACGGTGAATCGCCGGACCCGGTCTCCAGTGGGTCTCCAGTCGCCGTCGACACCTCCGATCTCGGCCACCTCAACCTGTGTCGTTCCGAGAGCACGGCGCATTCCCGCGCCCCAGATGACCGGGACCCGAGCGCGCGTCAACGTCTTGATCAGCCCCGCGGCTTCGCGGATGACGGCCGGGTAGGCTGCCAGCCCCGGCAGCCCGGCCAGGGTTTGCCTGCTCCACGGTCTCGTGACGTCGACGACCGCTTCGACCCGCGCGCCCGCTTTGACGAGTTGCGCCGCCAGCGCGAACTGCAGTGGTCCCGATCCCGCGAGCAGGAAGCGCCTTCCCGGGACGATTCCCTGCGACTTGAGGAAAACCTGCGCTCCCCCAGCCGTCATCACGCCGGGGAGCGTCCAGCCGGGAAACGGCACGGGCCGCTCGTAGGCGCCGGTGGCGAGGATGACCGACCGCGCGTGGATGTCCCGGGTGCCCGGCCCCTCGGTGAAGACCTGGACCCTGCGTGGCGGCGACGCGCCCCAGCAGACCGTTTCGGGCACGTAACGGATTCCGGCCTCGGTGAACGCGTCAACCATTGCCTGACCGGCACGGGCCTTAGGGTCCGAACCTCTGGCGGACAACGCTTCCGCTGTGAGCGGCTGGCGGTAGATCTGGCCGCCCGGCCGCGTATTCTCGTCGAGCACGGTGACCGTCGCGCCGAGCCGATGCGCGGCAAGGGCGGCCGCCATCCCCGCCGGGCCGGCGCCGACCACGAGAAGTTCTTCGCTCACGATGGCGTGACACCTCCTTCGCTTCCGGTCTCCACGACGAGGCCCTCGGTCACCGGTGTCGTGCAGCTACGGATCGGCTCCCCTCCCACAACAGCGACGAGACACTCCTGACAGACGCCCATGCCGCAGAACACACCGCGGGCCGCGCCGTGTCCGGCCGTACGACGCGTCATCTTCCGGCCCGCAGCCAGCAACGCGCCCGCCACGGTCTGTCCCCGGCGGGCCTCGATGGCCTGGCCATCGACCGTGAACGTCAGCCGGTCGCCGCTCATCGGTTCACCCCCATTCCGGACAGGGAAAATCGCGGTTCCCGGCCACACACCAGATCCGCCGTCAGCTCACCGGTGATCGGGGCCATACCGACGCCCTCGCCCTCATGCCCAGCCGCGACGAAGTATCCTGGCACCTGCTCGATTCGGCTGATGATCGGTTTCCCGCCGGGCGTGTACGGGCGCAGGCCGCTGAAGCTCCGGATGATCTTGATCCTCTCCAGCCGTGGGATGAAGCGCACCGCCCGGCGCACGATCGCGCGCACCATGTCGGACGAGACCGAGACGTCGAAGTCACTGAACTCACGACTGCTGCCCAGCAACAGATTCCCGTTCGGCGTCGGTTCGGCCACGAGTGTGACATCTTCGCGCTCCGGCTCGCCATCGTCTTCGTAGCGCTGGGCGACGTACCCGATCTCGGTGATCTTATTGGTGATCACCGAGGTGACGGCCTCGGTGACCACGAGCGTGCCCCGGCGAGGCCGGATCGGCAACGGCACGTCCACAGTGTCCGAAAGGGCGGGTGCCCACACCCCCAGCGCGTTCACGACCACCGGACTGGCGAACACCCCCGCCGACGTGCCGACCCCGCGAACCTCGCCGCGATCGTTCCGCAGGATCCGGCGCGCGGCACATCCGGTGATGATCGTCGCTCCGCATTCCGTGGCACCCGCCGCGATGGCGTGCACCGCCTCCAGTGGGTACACCGAGGCGTCCGCCATGCACTCCGAACCGCCGGCGAGATCTTTCGCCAGTGCCGGTTCCCTTTCCGTCAGCTCTCCGGGCTCGAGCAGCCGGACCGGAACATCCATGTCCCGCAGCCATTTCACCTGCCGGCGCAGCATTTCCAGCTCACGTTCCGTCTCGGCGACCATCAGGCTTCCGCAACGCTGAAAGTGGAATGACACCGGCAACTGCTCGTGCCACCGCTCGTACAACTCGATACTGGCCATCGTCAGCCGCGCCGACAGTTCCTCGCCTTTGGTCTGGACTAATATGTTGCCGTCGCAGCGACCGGAAGTTCCCGCGCCGACCTCGTCGCGCTCGATGACCGCGACGTCAGCGCCGCGCTGCGCCAGCGCATAGGCGATCGATGTCCCGACCAGCCCCGCACCGAGCACGATCACGTCGTAAGCCCGCCGCGCGTCGCCGGGTCTAGTCGACATTGAGCAGAAAGCCTTCCGACAGCGGATCGTCGTCGGCGATGACCAGCTGGTTGAAACCCGTGATGTGGGCACTGCCGCGTACTCGCGGAACAGTCTTGCGTTCGCCATCGTGCTCGATGACGTCCTCGACGGAAGCCTCGAACGTCGTGCCGATGATGCTGGAGTTGAGCAGGGTGTCGCCCTTGCCCAGCACTCCTCGTTCGACCAGCAACGCGGTCAGCGCGCTGGTTCCGGTGCCGCACGGCGACCGGTCGTACCTGGTGTCGGAGAAGACGACGATGCCCCGCGAAGTCCCTTGTGGACTCGACAGATCGTAGAGGAGCGCACCGCTGACGAGCGGCAGCCCGCCGCCACTGTCCTTGAGCGAGCGTTTGATCCTGGCACCGAGGCGCAGCAGCTCGGGGAGGTTGTCCGCCGAGAACGACGTGCCCAACCGCGCGACGTCGACCATCGCATACCACTCGCCGCCGTAGCCGAGATCGACCGGCACCGCCCCGATGCCATCGAGTTCGACGCTCAGCCGCGGCTGCCGGACATAGGACGGCACGTTGGTGAACGACACGTCCGTCACCCGGCCGTCCCGCGTGCGCGCCTCGACGGGGACGAGCCCGGACGGTGTCTCGATGTTCAGGGAGGTCACGGGAGACCGGCAGGGCAGCCGGCCCGACTCCAGCAGCGAGGTCACCGCACCGATGGTCCCGTGCCCGCACATGGACAAGTACTTGTGGATCGAGAGGAACATCAGGCCGATGTCCGCCGCGGGGTCCACCGGCCGCACCACGATCGCGGCGAACATCCCGGCATGACCGCGAGGCTCATACAGCAGGCTGGTCCGCAGTCGGTCGTGGTTGGCCGCGAAGTACTCCTGCTTGTCCCGCACGGTCGTCCCCGGCAGCTCCGGAATTCCGTCGACGACCAGCCGGGTCGGGTGACCGCAGGTGTGGGAGTCGATCGTGTGCACGGTTCTGCTCTGTGCCATCAGGAATTCACACACCCCGCTTCGGCGAGGGTCCCGGCCAAGGTCTCGATCTCGCCCCGGATCCCGCCTTCGGGCGGCAGGATGGGAAGGCGCGAATGGCCCCCGCCGTAGCCGCGGTGGTTCATCGCGAGCTTCAGCGCGCTGAACGGGTTCGTGCCGCGTTTGTAGAGCAGCTCGCAGAACTCGGACAGTCCGGCCTGGAGCACCGCGGCCTCGGCGGTCCTGCCAGCGCGGGTGTGCTCGTAGAGCGCGTTGATCAGCTCGGGCAGCGCCTGGTGCACGACGCTGACGATGCCGTGCGCGCCCTGCGCGAGGCACGGCAGCATCAGCGTGTCGAGGCCGACGAGCAGCCGGACGCGATCGCCGACCCTGCGAGCGAGCTGGCCCATCTTGGTGACGTCGCCGGAACTGTCCTTCACTGCGACGACGCCGGTCTTCGCCGCCAGTTCCTCGATCATGTCTACGGTCAGGTCGATACCGGTCCTCGACGGGTTGTTGTAGGCGAGGATCGGCAGGTCACACGCGGCCGTCACGTCCTGGAAGAACCGCAGCGCCTCCGGCCAGGTCGGCCGCACGTACAGCGGAGGGAGCAGCATGACCCCGTCGAGGCCGGTCGTGCGGGCCTCATCCGCCAGCTCCACTGTCGCCGACGTAGCCGTGCTCGTCGAGTTGACACAGCCGATGACCGGTACCCTGCCGCCGGCTTGCCCTGTCGCCACCGAGAACAGTTCGAGCCGCTCGGCGTCGCTGAGGCTGTAGAACTCGCCGGTCGATCCCGCGACGACGATACCGGTTGCCCGGTCTTCGATCGCCTTGTCGATGTTCCGGCGGAACGACGGGATATCGACGGAGGCGTCCTCGCGGAAGGGGGTGACCAGGACGCTGAGAACCCCGCCCCACTCAGGCTTGCTGGACATATTGCTCCTCGTTGGTTGGCGTGCGGATGGAGTCGAGAGCGTGTGCGCAGGCCGCGGCCTCGGCTACGGCGTCGTGCACGCGACGCGGCTGGATGGCGTCGCCGATAGTGGAGAATGAAATACCCGCGGCGGCCAGCTCGGCGGCGAGTTCGCCGCACGGGCTCGCCCCCAGCCAGTGCACCACGGTGGTGGTGCTCAGGGTTTCGCGGTGCCGGTCGCCGAAAACGTCGGTTACCCGCAGGCCGTCTGCTTCCGCCGTCACCCGCGCCCGTTCGAGCACCCGGACGCCGAGTTCGTTCATGCGCAGCAGAAGCGGGTACAGCGTGGGATCTCCCTCGCCCTCGGCGAGGTGGAGGCAGCTCGTCACGACCGTGACCTCGGCGCCACGCTCGGCGAGATGTTCCGCCACCAGTGCGGCGTCGGCCCGTCCCATCTGGTCGACCACGACGACCTGCCCGGAGACCGGGCCCGCGAGTGCCTCGAACACCGGCACCGCCTCGATGCCGAAGTCCGGCCGGTGCAATGGGCTGGCCAGGGGGACGGAACCGGTGGCCACGATGACGTGATCGGCTCGTTCGGCGCGAATGCGTTCGAGGTCCGCGGAGATCCCGAGTTCGACACGCACGTCGAGCCGGTCCAGTTCACGCCGCCACCAGTCGAGCAGCCGCCGGAACTCCCGCCGGGACGTCGAACCGGTCCAGCGCCGGAGCTGGCCGCCGACCGCGTCATCGCGTTCGAAGACGGTGACGCTGTGCCCCTGCGTCGCAAGGCTCCTGGCGGCCTCCAGGCCCGCCGGCCCCGCGCCGACGACGACGTAGCGCTTGGTCCTCGACGGGGGAAGAAGCTCGATGTCCTCCCTGCCGACGTGCGGATTGCCGATACACCGCACCCCCGCGCCGGTCAGGTGAAAGTTGGCGCACACGTTCGCACCGACGCACGGGCGGATCTCGGCGGCACGGCCCCGGCGCGCCTTGCTGAAGAATCCGGGATCGGCGATCTGGGCGCGCACGACGCCCACGAGGTCGGCGTCACCCGAGGCGACGATTTCTTCGGCGAGCGCGGGATCGGTCACCCTGCCGACACACGCCACGGGCAGCGTGGTCGCCTGCTTCACCGCCGCCGCCAGGTGCCGGAAGATCGCGTGCGGCGTAGGCGTCGCCGGATAGCCGTAGGTGAACGAGACCCTGTGGGTGGGCGTGCCACCGGTGACGGAGATGTAGTCGACCATTCCCGATTTCTCCAGATGCCGCACTACCTCGCAGGCGTGCTCGGCCGTCATACCGCCCGCGATGTACTCGTCCGCGCTGATGCGCACGCCCAGCAGGGGCTCCGGGCCGAGTGCGGCGCGGACGGAAGCGAGCACGGCCAGCGGGAACCGCATCCGGTTCTCGATGGCCCCGCCCCATTCGTCGTCGCGGCGGTTGAACTCCGGGGACAGGAACGTGGCCAGCAGCGATCCGCGTGCCATCAACAGCTCGACCCCGTCGAGATCACCGCGCACGGCCCTGTCCGCGGCCAGCCGGTAGGCCTCGACGACCTCGGCGATGGCGTCTGCGCTGATCGGGGAAGCGGTCTCCCTGGTGCGCTCGGGCCGGTACTCGCTCGCCGCGAGCACGTGCATGTTGGCCGAACGCGTCAGCAGACCCGAATGGGAAAGCTGGGCCAGCAGGCGGCCGCCCTCGTCGTGCACCGCCCTGGCCAGCATCCGGTAGCCGGGCACGATCGTCTCGTCCACATTGGCCAGCCGCGCCGGCCCCATCTCCTCGCGCTGCGACAACGTCACCGCGGTGTTGCCGGTAATCTGCATGGCCGCGCCGGCGCGTGCCCGCAGGCGGTAGTAGTCGGCCTGCCGGGCACTGGGCAGCCCGTTCTCGGCGAACATCTCCTGGTGTGCCGGCACGTACAGCCGGCTGGGCAGTTCGGCTCGTCCGACCCGCAACGGCGTGAAGAGGTGCGGAAAATCCACGGTGGTCTCCAACCTTTCAGGGCTTGGCCGGGGAGTTCGCGGCCTGCTCGGTGTTCTGTTCCGTCCACAGTGGTGCCCGTGCCATCTCGGGCAACCAGAGGCCGAGGATGCACAGCGCGATGAGGGCGGCCCCTGACGCGTACACCGCCGGTGCGAGCGTGCTCCCGGTCGCCGAGACGAGCCAGGTCGCGACGAACGGTGCCGTGCCGGCGAAAACCATGTAGGCGCCTTGGTATCCGAGCGCATTGCTGCTGTAGCGCACCTTGGCGGGGAACAACTCCACGGACAGCACCGTCGTCATCACCGAAAGCCCCGCCAGCGATAAGGCGAACAGGCACTGTCCCACAGTCGCGGCGACGGTGCTGCCGGTCGCCATGAGCATGAACGACGGGATACCGAGTACCAGCAACGCGGCCTGACTCGACAGCAGCACCGGTTTCCTGCCGATCCGGTCGGACAACCTCGCCATGAGCAGACCGGTCACGCAGAAGACCAGAATGGCAAGGGCGTTGATCACCAACGCGGTGGTCCGGGAGAACTTCAGCTCGGCCGTGAGGTGCGTGACCATGTATGAACTGAGCATGTAGAACGCGATTCCGGACACCGCCGCGGTCGTGAACAGCAGCAGGATCCTCGGCAACTGCGTACGGAGCGCGCTCACGACGGGCAGTCGCTGCACGTCGCCCGCTCGTTTGACCGCTTCGTAGGCAGGGCTCTCCTCACCCCGCAACCTCAGGTACAGGCCGATCAGCCCGAGCGGGCCTGCGATCAGGAACGGGATACGCCAGCCCCACGAGTCGAATTGCGCCTTAGACAGCAGGGCGGAGAAGGGCAGCACGAACAGGATCGCGACCACGAACGGTAGGACAGAGGAAATGTTGAGCGAGGCTCCGTGAAAGCCCCGGCGGCCCGGTGGCGCGTGCTCGACCACGAAGGAGGACGCGCCGGAGAACTCACCACCCACCGAGAAGTTCTGCACCAGCCGCAGAATCACCAGCAACAGCGGTGCCGCGACACCGATGGTGTCGTACGTCGGCAGCAGTCCGACGAGGACGGTGCAGGTGGTCATCATGATGATCGCGACGGACAGCACGTTCCGGCGGCCGAGCCGGTCCCCGAAGTGCCCGAAGACCACTCCGCCCAGCGGCCGCCCGGCGAAACCGACGGCGAAGACGCCGAAGGTCGCGAGCAGCCCGGCCGTCGGGTCGTCGGCGGGAAAGAAGCGAGCGGCGATCGTCGGCGCGAGCAGGCCGTAGACCGCGAAGTCGTAGTACTCGACGAAGGTACCGATGATGGCAGTGGTCAGTGTTCGGACGCGCGATCGGTCAGGTGAAGCGCTTCCTGGTGTATTCGGTGTCATCATTGTCACCTACTTCCGGTTGATCTGAACCTAACCCAGCCGACCGCCGGGCAGGAAGGATCAAACCTGGACAAAGACTGATACCGCGAAGATATGATCCAAACCCATGGACGTCCGATACCTCAGGTACTTCGTCGTCGTGGCCGAGGAACTCCACTTCGGACGTGCCGCCCATCGGTTACATATGGCACAACCCCCGCTCTCGCAACGAATTCGCGATCTCGAACGTGACCTCGGTGTGCGGCTGTTCGATCGGAACACCCGGCAGGTGCGGCTCACCGAGGCCGGCGCACTCCTGCTGGAACACGCGCGCCGCGTGCTCGACGACGTCGACGCCGCACGTCAGGCGATGGGCCGGATCAAGGCCGGGGGCGCGACGGCGTTACGGGTCGGTTGCCTGCCCGACACCATGCCTGCGACGATCCAGGCGATCATGGACGAGTTCCACGCTCACCGGCCCGACGTGCTGGTCGAACTGCGTGAACTGACCACCAACGAGCAGCTCAGGGCCTTACGCAGCGGTGAACTCGACATCGGCGTACTGCGCCATCCGTGTGACACGGTCGGACTGGACTGCGGTGTGGCGTTCCAGCGTCCGTTCGGTGTCATCTTGCGCAAAGACCACGCGCTCGGAAGTCGCAGGCAAATCCGGCTACGCGATCTGAACGGCTCGTCGTTGGTGATATTCCCGCGAAAGATGGCGTCGCAGCTGTACGATCACATGCTGTCGGTGTGCCGCGACCGCGGCTTCATGCCCGGAACGTTCCGGCACGCGCGCAATCCCTACTTCATCTACGGTCTCGTGCTCGCCGGCATGGGTGTACACCTCAACGAGCGCCCCACGTACCGGCTGCAGGCCGGCTTGGTGTGGCGCCCGCTCGTGGACGAACCCCTGTCCTGGGTCACCTCGGCCGCCTGGGTGCCCTCACGCCGCGACGAGACCATCGAGGCGTTCGCCGCAGCCATCCTCGCTGGCTTCACCTCAACCGGCCACCAGCTCGTGACCGCGGCGTCATAGGACGAAAGCACGATATCGTTTATGGACTCGGCCGTGCTCGACGGCCGCCGCGGCTCAAAATGCCCCGCCGCTACCGTCTGCACATACAAGGTGGCGGCCGGGGCGCCCACGGCCCGGACCTATCGCCTCGCCACGTCCCGTGCGGTGTCGACGATCCCGGCGGGTGCCTCCCTCCAGCGCCGGTACTCGCAGCGGTTGCCGCTCACCTCGAACTCGCCACGCTCCAGGCGAAGCACGAAGTCGTTGTGCTCTCCCGTGATCAGCTCGGTCCAGGTGAGTTCGGACGCGCCGAGCGTGAACGTGGAGCCCAGCGGCGCGTGCCGATCCACTTCCACCGCCCCGCCGCGGTTGATCCGCAGGTGCACCTCGTCTGCACCGCAGCGCAGCCCGATCGTGCCGCCCCAGTGTCCCGCTGCCAGGGCGAAGTCTTCACGCGCGTCCCACCGGATCCGGGCCGGCATCACGCGCACGGACCAGCATCGCGGTGGTCCCCTCCTGCACGGTGACTCCGTCCTGGTTGAGCAACGTGACGTGCCGGTTCACGACACCCTCGTCGCTCTTGGACGTGCGTCGGCAGCGCGTGACGGTGAGTTCGAAGCGCAGCGTGTCCCCGACGTGGATCGGCGCACGATAGCGCCATCGCGTGTCGAGCAACGCGACCACCGATTCGGCCACGATGCCCATCTCGTGCAACAAGCCCAGGAACACCGCGAGCCCGAAGGGGCCGTGCAACACGGGTCGGCCGAAGCGGCCCGCACCTCGCGTATGCAGCGGATGGCGGTCCCCGCTCAGTTCGGTGAACGCCTTGAGGTCTTGGTCGGTCACCTCCCGCGTGCCGCTGTGAAACCGTTGACCCACAATGAAGTCCTCGAAAAACATCGTCACGGCGCCTTACCCAGCGGCTCATCCGAGATCACGCGGAGCTGGATTTCCGACGTGCCCTCGAAAATCCTCGTCAGCCGCGCGTCACGCCAATGGCGTTCGACGGCGAAATCGGTGGTGTATCCCGCGCCGCCGTGAATCTGCACCGCCGCGCTCGTCACCCGCTCCGCCATCTCGCTCGCGACGAACTTCGCCATGGCGGCCTCGCCGGAGCAGCAACCACCGAGGTCGATCTCGGTGGCGACGGAGTACATCAGCTGCCGTGCCGCCTCGATCTCGGCCGCCATCTCGGCGATCTTGAAGCGGATCGACTGGAAGTCGCCGATGGGCCTGCCGAACTGGACGCGCTGCTGGACGTAGGCGATCGAATCCTCCAGTGCGGCCCTCGCGAGCCCGATCGCACGGGCCGCCGTGTGCGCGCGCCCGACTTCCAGCCCGCTCACCGCGAGATAGAACCCCTTGCCTTCCTCACCGAGCAGCGCCGAGGCCGGCACGCGGAAGCCGTCAAAGGCCAGTTCCCAGGTGTGCCAGCCATGGTAGCCGATCTTGCGCACCTTGGTTCCGGTGATTCCCGCCGGGAAACCGCCACGCTCCTTTTCGATCAGGAACGCGCTGATGCCGCGGTGCGGCTTGGCCGGGTCCTTGTCCGGCGCGGTCCTGGCGAACAGCACAAGGTAGTCGGACTGATCGGCGTAGGTGCACCACATCTTCGTGCCGTCGATCACCCACTCGTCTCCGTCACGACGGGCACGGCACGACAGGTTCGCGACGTCGGATCCGGCTTCGGCTTCCGACAAGGCGTACGCGCCCAGGTACTCGCCTCGCGCGACCTTCGGCAGCATCTCGGCCCGCTGCTCGGGCGTGAATCCCCCGCCCATGCCGTTGCCCCGCGCAAGCAGGCCCGACACACTCAGCCACGCCCTGGCCAGTTCTTCGGCGACGAGGCAGTATTCGAACACCCCCACTCCCAGCCCACCATGCTCTTCCGGAATGAGCAGGCCGAAGAAGCCCATCTCGGCCATCTGCTCGCGCAGCCGATCCGGGATGGTGCCCTGCACGGGGTCCAACTCGTTGGCGACGGGCAGAACCTCCTTCATCGCGAAGTCCCTCGCCAGCTTCTGGATCCCCACCCGCTCCTCGGTGAGGTACCGGGCGGCTGCTTTGGCGGGCCCCTCGGGCCGGTGCGTCATGTCATCTCCACACACTAAGAACGAACGAACGTTCTTACCGAAACGCAAGGCCGCATCAGCCGTCAAGATCCCTGTGCCACAGCGAAATTGACCAGCACGGCGTCGTCCCCCAACCTTCTGACATGAACGAACGTTCTGCGACGACGCTCATCCCAGAGACCGCCCGCGGCAGCGAAGCGGCCATTCTCAACGCCGCGCTCGAAGCCTTCGGGGAGAAGGGGTTCTACGGAGCGTCGATGCGGGACGTCGCTCGCGGTGCGAAGACGAGCCTGTCCAATCTGTACAACTACTTCCCGGCGAAGTCGGATCTGCTGGCAGCGCTGCTGCGGATGGCCAACGACGAGCTGCTCAATCGCATCCAGGAAGCCGTGGGCGCCGCCGGCAAGCGGCCCGCCGACCGGATGAGCGCGGCCGTGCGGGCGCATGTCCGTTTCGTGGTGGAGCACCAGGTGGCCTCACTGGTCGCGCTGAGCGAGATCCGGTACCTCACCGGGGCGGTGCGCAAACGCGTGGTCGCGGCGCGGGACAGCACGCAGGGCATCTACGAGGAGCTCGTCGCCGAGGGCGCCGCGGCGGGAGATTTCCTTACCCCGTATCCCGATGACGCCGCACGGAACATCGTGTCCATGGTGTCGGCCATTTCCACGTGGTATCGCGCGGGCGGCCGCCTCAACGCCGAGGAGCTGGGCGGCCAGCACGCACGCTACGCACTGGCATTGCTGGAAGCACCCTTGGACTGACGATCAGGCCGGCGGCATGTTCCGGTCCATCTCGAGCGCGCACAGAGCGCGCAGCGCCTGTGGACGAACGATCGTTCAGGTAACAATAGCCGGAGAGATCATCGCTGTACAGAGAGGTCCGAGAATTAGTCCGAGGGCCGTGACGCCTCGCAGCGGAGGCGGGCACATCGTGGAGTCCACCCTCGGGCGCTCCACGAAATCCGGCTTGCCACGCACAGCGGCACGATCGTTCGCCTCGGCTTACCCGGTGTCCAGGGTCTCCGCGGCGTTGCCCATCCTGGTACCCGCGAGCGGAGTTGTTCCCCGGCCTGGAGCCGGTGGTTCGGTCCCGCGTTTCCCGCATGGCAATGGTTCGGCCTCGCTTCCTCGCGAGGACATCTTCAGGTGCCGCGAAGGGTTCGAGCTCTCCCAGCTCGACCTCAGATCGGCAGAGTCAACGCAGTCCTAACGCCTTCAGCACGGCACCGGCTGTCGCCGCGGTCGAAAACAGGTTCTGGCCGGTGATCAGATTACGGTCCACGACGACGTGCGACGTCCACGGGTAAGGCGCATCATCGAGGATTGCCCCCGCGTTCTGCAGGGCCGAGGCGAGGTACCACGGCATCCCGAGCCTGCCGAAAGCATTCTGATCCTCTTCCTCGTTCGTGCAGCAGGTCACGCGGAAGCCTTCGAAAAGCCACTGGCCGTCGATCCGCTCGGGCGCGGCGAGCAGGAGCGCCGGTCCATGGGACAGCGCCGAGACCGGCGCGCCCTTGGCATGCAGGATACTCACCAGGCGGGCGAGGTCCGGGTTGCCCGGCAAGTCCACCATGGACGCGTAGCCACCCGGTGCGAACAGCGCGTCGAATTCGCCGAGCTGCTCGCCGGAGAGCTCCGACAGCGCCACGGGGAAACGAAAGCCGTCGATATCCTCCAGCTGAGCCTTCCGGTCCTGCGACAGTGCGCAGGCCACCGTGGTCAGGTCCTCGACCGCACCTCGGAGCGACGCCTCGGCGAGGCCACGGTCGAGCCCTTCGGCGAGCATCACCTCGATCAGCCGCCGGTTATGTTGCCAGGCCGCCTTGGCGGCCCGGCTGACGAGCTCGCGCGCCTCGGCGGCGGTCTTGCCCGCGACCTCGAGGCGGCGCGCGATCCGGCGGGACGCGACCAGTTCGGGGTCGGTCAGGTGTTGCAGGGTGATGCGGATGTCCTCGGGGTCGCGGCGGAACGTTCGGTACACCGAGGCGAAGTAGCCGCGGTCTTCTTCCGGGTAGTGGAAGATCGGCTCGAGGCTGTACGGATCCACGACGGGGGCATTGCCGTCGGGCGTGATCACGACGACGTCGGCGCCCGCGGCGGCGAACAGTTCGTACGACGTCAGTGCCTGCTCGGCCCAGTAGCCGGTCGGACGCTTGCTACTGTCCCGGAGGTCGATCTCCCGAGCGCTGGACACGACAAAGGCGATGCGCGGCACGCGTCACCTCCCCACTGCGGCAGCCTGAGTCCGGCCGCGTAGCGGGAATTACATCGCAGAAGCGCACTGTCCAGGAAGCATCTGCCCTCGATATCAGCTCACCGGGCGTGTCAGGTACGCCTCCGGCCGGCCGAGATGCGCTGCGGTCAGATCGAGAACCAACCGCTCGGCGAGCCGTGCGGCGGACGCGGGGTTCTGTCCTGTGTAGAGGTTCCCGTCCGCGACGACGAACTCCGCCCAGCCCTCCGGTGCCGCCCCGTAGAGCCCACCCTCCTCCTTGAGCCGGTCCTCGAGCAGCCACTTCGCGTGCGGCGCGAACCCAACCGCGTACTCCTCAACGTTGCTGAAGCCGGTGACCTGGCGCCCCGCGAACAGCCATTCGCCCTCGTCGTCGCGTGCCGGGAGCAGTGCCGCAGGACCGTGGCACACCGCAGCGACCGGCTTCCCGGCGTCGGTGAACCGGCGCACCAGCCGTCCGAACGACTCGGACACGGCGAGGTCCTCCATCGGCCCCCAGCCGCCCGGCACGAACACGAAGTCGTAGTCGGCGACGTCGACCTCTTCGAGGATCTTCGGCGCGCGCAGTGCCGGTATGGACTCCAGGTGCTCCTTCATCCGCTGGGCCTCGCCGGCGCTTCCGCCGTGGTACTCCGGGTTGAATCCGGCGGGGTCGGCCGTGGGCTCGACGCCGCCGGGGGTCGCGACCGTGATGTCGAACCCGGCGTCGGTGAACACCTGACAGGGCGTGCTCAGCTCCTCCGGCCAGTAGCCGCTGGGACGCCGGGTGCCGTCGGCGAGCGTCCAGTAGTCGACGCCGGTGACGGCAATGAGGGCGCGCGTCATGAATGCTTCCTTCTCACATCGGTGGGCGCGAATCGTGTGGTGTCCGATCGCGCAGGACAAAGCAACCTCGCGACGGAGGTGCGGATATTCCGGTACGGACCGGCGTCAGGCTTGCCGGACCCGTCCGACCGGCGGAAGCTCGCCGCCGGTCAGCGCATCGGCGAAGGCGCGGGGTGTCACGCCGAACCGGTCTCGGAACTCGTTGATGAAATGCGACGTGCTGCGGTAGCCGACGGCCTTGGAAATCTGCGTGACGCTGGTTTCGTCCCCGACCAGCAGTTCACGGGCGCGGTTCAACCGCATCTCCTTGACGAACTGGTATGGCGACTTGCCGGTGACGTCGCGGAACAGGTGCGAGAACGCGGACGGGCTCATGAAGGCGTGCTCGGCCATCTCGCTCACGGTCAGCGGCTCGGCGATGTGGTCGCGAACGTAGGCGATGATCGCGCTGACCGGGTTGCTCGCGCTCTCGAGCGCGGCCCGTTCCACCAGGCGGCCGTACTGCTCGGCCTGCAGGGCCCGGTAGACGATCTCCTTGAGGTACGTCGGCGCGAGAACGCGTCGGTCCGCCCCGGTCGAGAGGGACCGCAGGAAGCGCAGGATGGCATCCATCATGTCGCGGTCCAGCGCCGAGACGAACGAGGCGGGCGCCGCGTCCTTCACCGGGCGCGTGGTGGTGAACGCCGTGGTCTGGCGCTCCATGATGATGTCCGAGGACACCTCGCGCACGAGCTCGTTGTCGAGCTGCAGCCCGAACGACAGGAACGGTTTCTCCGGGCTCGCTTCGACGATTTCGGTCAGAAACGGCGAATTGCCGCTGATCGCCAGGTAGGTGAACGGGTCGTAGTAGTGCGCGACCCCGTCCTGGGTAACCCGTTTGCGGCCTTGCGCGATCACGCAGAGGTGCAGCTCCCGGACCTCTTCCCACAGGGGCGCGGCCGGCTCGTCGAACCGGTAGATGGTCAGGCCCGGCCACAGCCGGTTGTTGGTCCCGGGCTGGTGGGCGTGCGACTTCAGCTCGGCGACCAGGTCGCCGGAGCTGATCCGGAACTCGAGCGGGTTCATGATTTCGGTCATCACGGCCTCCAGCGCTTCGGACTGACTTTACGCCGGCGTGTCGCCGGACACACTCCGGTCAGGCGTCGACGGTCTTCCAGTAGGAGTCCTTGCGGACGATCTTCCCGCCCCGGAACTCCCACAGATCGCAACCGCGGGCACAAACCGGCTTGCCGTCGGTCGTGGTACCGGTGACCAGCCATTCGGACACGCCCAGGTTGCCGTGTACCCAGTGCCGGTCGGCGTCGTACCGGACGTCCGGAATGCCGGCGAACCGCGCCGCCAGCCCGTCGCGCACCGCCTGCTTGCCGACCAGCCGCAGGCCCCAGGGGTCGGGGCCGCGCGACGTGTCGAACGTGCAGTCGTCCGCGAAGAACGCCATGATCGCGTCGAGGTCATGGGCGTTGAACGCGTCCATGATCGCGTTCAGGGTCTCGAGGGACACCGTGTCTTGCTGAACAGTCATTGCGCATTCCTTCGTGAGGTGGTCTTCCGGGCTGCCGCCCGGTTCAGAACGCGGAGAACCCGATCGCCCGGAGCTGTTCGCGGCCGTCTGCGCTGATGTCGCCGGGCCGCCAGCTCGGTAGCCATTCCCAGACGAGAACGAACTCGGTCCCGCTTTCGGCCAGCACGGCCTTGACGTTGCGCTCCATCACCTCGGTCAGCGGGCAGGCCGCGGAGGTCAAGGTCATGGTGATGGTCGCGACGCCGTCGTCGTCGATCCGGACCTGCCGCACGAAACCCATATCGACGACGTTCACGCCGAGGTCGGGGTCGATGACGTCGTACAACGCCTCGCGGACGGCGCGTTCGGCCTCGGTGTCGGGCGCCCGTTCGCGGACCCGCTCGCCGCGCGCCGCTTGCGCGGTCATCGGTGCGGCGGCCGGGCCCGCCTGAGGGACCGCGGCAAGCCCTTTCGGTCTCAGCACGAGCTCGACGTCGCTGGTCGGGCTGCTGATCCAGTCCGCGACGCCGTGGGCCTTGCGCCGGATCCGGACGATGTCCTCGGCCGGCACGGCGAAGCCTGCGGCCAGGACCAGCGCATCCGACGCCAGGCCGCATTCCTCCGCCTGGGCCAGCGCCCGGTCGAGCATCCGCGCCAGCGGTTCGCAGGTCCGGCCGGGCCCGAACCGCAGCCGGGCGCGGGCCTGTCCGGCCGGCTCCCCCAGCACCCGCTCCAACGCCGCCGAGGCGTCGTCCCGGGTGACCCGGAGCTGCTGCTCCCGCACAGTGATGTCGACGGCTTTGAGCAGGCTTGTCATCGCGATGCCTCCGATCGGCGTGTCCGCGGCCGCCTCGGCAGCAGGCTCCTGAGGTCGAAGCCCGGGTCGGCCAACTGGTCGGCGGTGACCTGGTGGGGCACCGCCAGGAGCTTGCGCGTGGCCATGAAGTCCTGCGGCCGGTCCAGCGTGACCACGGACGTGACGCGCCCGTTCTCGAGGGAGAACACCGAGAACGAGCGCTCCGGCACCGATCCACGGAGGATCTTGGCCGCCTCGGCGCCGCCGTGGCCGACGGACTTGATGCTGTGGTCGTACTGGTCCGACCAGAAGTAGTGCTCTTCGCTGAACGGCACCGCCTCGCCGAGCAGGTTTCGCGCAGCGTTGCCGCCGTGGCGCATCGCGGTGTCGTGGTGCTCCACCCGGAAGGCGCGGCCGTATGCCGGATGGTGCCGGGACGCGACGTCCCCGAGCGCGTAAACCCCGGGTGCGCTGGTGCGGCCGAACTCGTCGGTGACGATGCCGCCGTCCACAGTGATCCCGGCCGCGATGGCCAGCTCGGCGTTGGGGACCGAGCCGACCCCGACCAGCAGTTCGTCGCACTCGACCGTCTCCCCGTCGCGGGTCCGGAGTTCGAGCCCGGCCGCGGTCTCCTTCATCTCCGTGACCAGCTGCCCGGCCCGGATCTCGACACCGTGCTCGCGGTGGATGGCGATCATGGCGGCGCCGAACTGGGGCCCCAGCGCGCGGGCCAGCGGAACCGGCTCGGGCTCGAAGATCGCGACTCGCACGCCCCGGGCCGCCGCGATGGCGGCGACCTCGCAACCGATGAAGCCCGCACCCAGGATCACCAGGCGTGAGCCGGGCGTGAGCCGCGAGCCGAGACGTTCGGAGTCGGCGATCGACCGGAGCGAGTGAACCCGGTCGCCGGCGAAGCCGGGAAGCGTCCTGGCCCGTACGCCGGTCGCGACCACCAGTGCGTCGTAGGCCAGCGAGCCGCCGTCGGACAGCGTGACACGCCGGCCCGCCGGGTCGATCGCGTCGACTCTGGTACCCAGCAGGACCTCGACGTCGTTGTCGGCGTACCAGCCCTGCGGGTTGGCCGGGAAATCCCCGATGCCGAACTTCCCGGAGAGGAACTCCTTCGACAGCGGAGGGCGCTCGTAGGGAAGGTGCAGCTCGTCGGAAACGAGCACGAGCCGACCGTCGTAGCCCCGGCTCCGCAGGCCGGCGGCGGTGGCCGCCGCCGCGACCCCACCCCCGGCCAGCACGAACCTGGTCATCGGACACGGACCGAGATCGCACCGTCGTCATCGACCTTGCAGTCGTAGGCGACCAGCCGGCTCGTGGCCGGGTTGATGCCCTTCGCGGTGCACACATCGAACTCCCACAGGTGCTGCGCGCAGGTGAGCTTCCGCCCGTCGAGGTCGCCGTCCTCGAGGGGCCAGTCCTGGTGCGGGCACCGGTTCTGGTAGGCGAACACGTCGCCGTCCATGTTCACCAGGAGGACCGACTTGCCCTCGACCTCCACCGACGTCATCTCGCCTTCCCACAGGTCGTCGAGATGCGACACCTCGTGCCATCGCTGCTCGGTCACGTTCTCGGTCACGGTCACCGTCTCACTCATTTCGATCAGCTCGCCGCGGCCGCCGCGGCGAAGATGCCGGCATGGAGTTCCTCGCGGGCGGCGCGGGCGCCCGCGACGACCTCGGAGGCAGGGCGGCCCAGCAACGGAGCGAGCGCCTCCGCGGCCTCGTCGGCCATGGCCGACCAGCGGTCGATCCACTTGCGCAGCGGCTTTTCGTTGGTCTCCCGCTGTTCGAGGGCGTAGCGGCCGAGCGCGGCGCTCCACCGGTTGCGGCGCCGGCCGTCCTCGTTGAGCAGCCCGGACAGCAGCCACGACTGTTCGTCACCGTTCGCGCGGCTCACCTGGCCGAACTGCCGGATGAGCACGTCATCCAGCGTCGGGCACAGGACGAGGTTGAGCGAGGTGAACGCCTCGCCCCAGTCGTAGGCGATCAGCGCCCGCTCGATCGCCTTGCGAGCCGGCTGCCACGCGGCGCACTGCTCCCAGATCCGCCGCTCGTTCTCGCCGATCCCGGACTCCGGGTGGGCCAGCTGCAGGGCCCGCGTGCGGTAGGCGACCACACTGACCCGGCGCAGGAAGTCGGCGTTCGCGTAGCCCGCCGCGCTCGTGATGTAGGAACTCGGCGCGATGTAGCCGACGTAGGCCTCGGCCTGCTGGAAGCCGTGCACCAGGTAGCGCGAGGGGGTGAACGCCGAGCCGAGCAGCTCCACCTGGGCCTGTGGCAGAGCCGCGTCCGCGTCGGCGTACATCTCCAGCACGCCGTCGAGCTTGGTCTGGGCCGTCGCCTGGTGATTGACGTAAGCGCGGTAGGCGATCTTGTCCGGGTCGCGGAAGCCGTCCCAGTCGTCCGCTTGGAACGGCGAGTGCTCCCGGTAGGTCAGGAACCACAGGTTGCCCGCCGAGGACGGGTTCTGCTCGAACACGCTGGCCTTACCGGCCCGGGTGTTCCAGTTCTGCGCATGCGTGACGATCTCGTACTCGCTCGGCATCCGGCGGACGTCACCGAACGCGCTGAACGTGCGGAGCTTGCGCTTCCTCTTGGTGGGCTCGCTCATGCCGTCGCTCCTTTCGTTTCGGCGGCGTGCCTGGCGGCGTTCCCGCTCTCCCAGACGATGTGGTCGCTGCCGGTCCGCACCCGGCCTGCGAAGGAGGACATGGCGACTTCCAGGGAACGGATGCGGTAGTCGGCCCCGAGGTACTCCTGCAGCGTGGCCTCGGTCAGCTCCAGCCGATCCTCGGCCTGGATCCGGATGTAGGCGCCGCGGTCGATGACCTCGATCTCGGTGTCCGGGTTGTCGTCCTCGAGCGCGGCGATGATCTGGTCGACCTCGTCGCCGTGTCGCAGGACCGGCCCGACGGGGTTTTTCATGACGCGCCTCCAGGAATCTCGTATTCCACCGCGACGTGGTCCAGCGGCTGGATGCAGGCTTCGGCGACCGTCATGTGCCCCGGCAGCTTGCGCCCGTTGTGGATGACGACCTTCGGATAAGGCAGGGCGCGGACGCGGCGTCCCTCCGAGTGGTGCGCGACCGCGGCCGCCACCTCGTCCATCGTGTTCGCCGTCGTCACCGGGACCAGGATCGCGACGAAGTCGGTCGCGAAGATCGCGTTGAGCGGCACCAGTTCCGGCGCCCGGTCCTCGACACCGAGCTCGGTCTGCGGTTCGGTCATCAGCTCGTCGCTCCCGCCTTGATCAGGCCGCTCACGGTGCGGCCGACGTAGTCCCGGGTCCAGGCCTCGTAGTCCGGGTCATCGCCCATGACCTCCGGCGTGAGGCCCATGTACTCGAGAATCCCGGGCACCGTCATCGGCTGGATCTGGCCGGCGAGGAACCGGTCCACCAGCGTCAGGTGGTTGACGTTGTCCCGGTCCTTCCACCAGATCTGGCGGCAGCCAAGGCTGCAGAAGTGGTACTTCTTGCCGTTGTAGTCCAGCGCGTGGTCGCGGATGCGCCACTTGCCGTCGCGCGACTGTGTCGGGTTACACATCGGCAGGTGGCACGTCGAGCACAGCCACGGCAGCGTCTCGGGCAGGGTGGCCTCGACGTTGTTGGCGTTGATGTTGTCGATGATGACGTCCCACTTGTCGCCGTAGACCGTCTCCCAGCTGGGGTACTTCTCGCGCAGCCAGTCGCGTTCGTCCTTGGATACGCCCGCCTTCGGCTTCCACCACAGGGTGGGCCGCCACCACCACAGGCCCATGTGCAGGCTGTGGTGCCAGGTGTCCAGGCCGCGCATGAACTCGTCCCAGAACCACGGCTTCTTCAGCCCGTAGTCCTCGATCGTGCGGACGAACTGGTCGACGATCCACTCCTCCATGAACTCCCGGTAAGACTGTTTCCGGTGTTCCAGCGGGGTGTAGTAGTCCATCGCGGGACCGGTGAGCGCGGCGAAGGCGCGGGCGTTGGCCCAGAAACCCTTGTCGATCACCCACTGCGCGCGGGCCGGGTCGTGCTCGACCAGGATTTCCAGGGTGGCCACGCCCTGTTGCGAATGCCGAGCCTCGTCGGTCTGGATCGAGGAGATCATGCTGGCGAAGTTGACGTCCCCGGCCGCCAGTGCGTCGGCCGACAGCGCGACGAACTGCAGATTGGTAAAGCCGGTCTCGAAGGTCAGCGGCAGCATGAGCGCGCAGTCGACGACGTTCGAGGTGGTCATGAAGCCGTCGAACAGCGTGCGCAGGGCGATCGGCACCCAGTCGTTGGTGCTGTAGGTCTTCTGGGTCCAGTCGAACTGCGGGTCCTTGGCGACCAGCTCGTGGCCGAAGAACGTGGTGAGGTTCTGGTGCCGCAGCTCGTCGAGCTGACCGTAGACCGCCATGTTGCGCCAGGCCCCGTTCAGCCCGAACCGGGCCATCTTGAGCTCGGCGAGCATCGCGGTGTACTCGACCTGTGCGACGCCGCCGAAGTGCATCTTGGTCGAGGACTTCCAGCCTTCGTCGAGGTGGTCGAAGGTCGACGTGCGCTGCAGCGCCGCCTTCACCGCGTAGGTCGCCGACTCCTTCTCCCGCTGGGTGTAGACGTACTCCGGGTAGCTGACCTTATAGCCCTCCTCCCACTTGGCCCACGCCTCGCGCGGCACCTTGCCGATGCCGGTCAGCCAGTCCGGGTACACGGCCTCGTCGTCGACATAGGACAGCGTCCAGTCGACATCGCGGACGAAGCCCTCCCATTCCTCACGCTTGAGCAGCGCCATGATTCGTTGCGTCCTTTCTCAGTCGACTTCGAGGTGGCCGAGCTGCCGGTTCACGCCCGCGTTGTCCCAATAGGCCTTGATGCTGTCGATCAGGCCGTCCGGCCCGACGTGCATGATGAAGAGGTGCGGCTCGGCGAAGTACTGGCCCTGCGAGCCGATGAAGCCCCACGCCGACTGCTGCGTCCCGGTGATGTCGCAGGCAACGACGACATCACCCTCGTCGTTGCCGTCGATGTGGTGGATCGTGTTGCCCAGGTCGGGGAAAGCGTTGATCAAGCCGCTCCAGATCACCCTGCCGATCGTGCGGACCTTGCCGTCTCCGCGGACCACGCGCTGCTTGGCCCACACCTCGAACGGGATGTAGGAGAAGTCGCAGTTGTCGCTGCAGAGGTCGGTCATCGCCACCACGTCGCGTTCGCGGTAGCGGTCGAAGAACTCGGCGACCACGTCGGCGGGTTTCCTCGTCCGCGCGGGTGCGGTATCCAGCTGCGTCATGTTCGGGTCTCCTTCTCAGACGATCGTCACGTGGTCCTGTCGCTTCACCGCGAGACGGCGGTAGAGCTGGTTCTGGCACCAGTAGGCGTCGATGCCGGCGAGATGATCGCCTTCGACGGTGAACCGCCAGGCGGTGTCCAGGTCGAGGTGCTTCTCCTGGTTGATCGCGCCGAGGAAGTCGGCGGACTGGGTGCCTTCGATCTTGAACTCGGCGACGACGACCCGGCCCACCTCGATCACGTCCTTGACCGTGATCAGCAGGTCCGGGAATGACGTGACGACGTCCTCGAGCAGCGTGCGGACGACGTCCGCACCGCCGCCGCGGACCTGGAGCGGGAAGACGGTCACCTTGGCGTCGTCCGCGACGTTCGACATCGCCGCGTCGACGTCCTTGAGCTTGAAGGCGTTCAGGAACGCCTCGACGGTCTCACGGGGGCGTGCGCTCACAATGGACTCCTCGGGGGTGCTGTAGCGGTTCACCGGAGCTCCAGCGCCTTCAGGACAGCGTCTGCGGTCGCCTCGGTGGAGTAGGGATTCTGGCCGGTGATGAGGTTGCGATCGACGACCACATGCGACGCCCACGGGTAGACGGCGTCGTCGAATATGGCGCCCGCGTTCTGAAGCGCGGAAGCCAGCAGCCACGGCATGCCGAGCCGGCCGATGGCATTCTGGTCCTCCTCCTCGTTCGTGTAGGCGGTGAGGCGGAACCCTTCGAACAGCCACTGGCCGTCAAGGCGCTCCGGCGCGGAAAGCAACAGCGCCGGCGCATGGCAGAGGGCGGCGATCGTCGCGTTCTTGTTGTGCAGAACCGAGAGCAGCCGCGCGACGTCGGCGTTGCCCGGCAGGTCCACCATCGGGCCGTGGCCTCCCGGCGCGAACATCGCGTCGAAGCCGGCGAGCTGCTCATCGGTGAGCGCCGAGAGCGCCTGCGGCGAGGCGAATCCCTCGATGGCGGCCAGCCGGGCCAGCCGGTCGTCCCGCACCGCCCGGCTCGCCGCGTTCAGCTCCTCGACCGCGTCGCGGAGCGCGGCCTCGGGAAGGCCGCCGTCCAGGCCCTCGGCGAGCATGACGTCGACCAGCTTCCGGTCCTGTGCCCAGGCGATCTTGGCGGCGCGGCTGACCACGTCGTGGGCCTGCGCGGGCGTGCACCCCGCGGCACCGAGCCGGAGCGCGATCCGCCGCGAGGCCACCAGGTCCAGCTCCGTGGTGTGGTGCAGGGTGATGCGGATGTCGTCCGGATCATGGTGGAAGGTCCGGTACACCGACGCGAAGTAGTCACGGTCCTCGGCCGGATAGTGGAAGATCGGCTCGAGGCCGTAGGGGTCCGGGACCGGGGCACTTCCGTCGGGCGTGATCACCACGACGTCGGCGCCCGCGGCGGCGAACCGCTCGTACGAGAGCAGCGCCTCCTCCAGCCAGAAACCGGTCGGATGGCCGCTGCTGTCGCGCAGGTCGATCTCCCGTGCGCTGGACACGAGGTAGGCGATGCGAGGCATGAGGTTCCTCTCGGGGAAGCTGGTTGTGGTTCCCAAGAAGCTAGCTCGAAGTGGCCGGGGTTACATCGCAGAATCCTGCTGCCGGATATCGAATTCCGCCGCTCACAAGTCCCCGATCGCGGATTGCTGCTGCGTTGTAGCCCATTCCTTCCGCACGCCCGCTCAGTGCGCGATGGCTGGCTAAGGTCCCGTCCATGACTACTCTTCGTACACACGCGGTCCTCGATCACGACGCCGACACGGTCTGGAAGCTGGTGCGCGACGCCGGCAACGTCGCCGACTGGTTCCCTGCGATGACCGGATCGAGCATCGAGGGATCACTCCGGCGCGTCACTCTTGCCGACGGGTCGGTGATCGAGGAGGTGATCGTCGCGAGCGACGATTCCCTGCGTCGTCTCCAGTACCGCGCACGCGCCGGGGACCTCCCCATCGCGGACCACCTGGGTACGGTCGACGTCATCGAACTCGACCCCGGGCGGTCGATCCTGATCTACAGCACCGACATCGCGCCCGCCGAGCTGGCGCGGGCTTTCGACGGAGCGATCAGTGAGGCCGTGGGCGCCCTGAACGAGTTCCTCTCGCGCCGCGGATAGCCCGTCAGAACTGAGGACTCAACGGCCGGCGCGGCCGGTTTTCCTTGGCACGCAGGGAAACGGCGGCCGCCTTGTCCGCGTCACAGCCCGATCCGTTTCGCATCGGCCTATCCTGTGCAATACTCCAGGAATCTACTGACAGTAGATGATAGTTCATAACAGTGGACAACACGAAGGGACCCGAACGTGTCGGAACCGCCCTCCTTGGCCGCCCTGTGTGAGGCGGCCGGCACGAAGTTCGTCCTGGCGCTCTTCGTCGACCTCAACGGCAAGCCCTGTGCGAAGCTCGTGCCCGTCGAGGCCGTCGAAACGCTCTCCGCCGAAGGCGCCGGGTTCGCCGGCTACGCCGTCGGCGCCATCGGGCAGGAGCCCAAGGATCCCGATCTGGTGGCGATCCCGGACCCGGCGTCCTTCACACCGGTGCCCTTCGTCAAGGAGGGGCTGGCGATCGTGCACTGCGACCCGCACGTGCTCGGTAAGCCGTGGCCGTTCGCGCCGCGCAACATCCTGCGTGCGCTCGTCCAGCAGGCCGCCGACGCCGGCTTCGAGCCGTGGGTCGGAGCCGAGGTCGAGTACTTCCTGCTCAAGCGGTCCGCCGCCGGCGAACTGGTGCCGGCCGACGACGACGACACCGCGGCCCGGCCCTGCTACGACGCGCGCGGCGTGACCCGCATGTACGATCACCTCGCCGCGATCTCCTCCGCCATGAACCAGCTCGGGTGGGGCAACTACGCCAACGACCACGAGGACGGCAGCGGGCAGTTCGAACAGAACTTCCGCTACGCCGACGCGCTGACGACAGCCGACCGCGTGATCACCTTGCGGTACTTGCTCAGCGTCATGGCGGCCGGACGCGGGATGATCGCGACGTTCATGCCCAAGCCGTTCACCGGCAAGACCGGGTCGGGGCTGCATCTGCATCTGTCGCTGACCAGCGGCGATGCCGAGGTGTTTCCCGCCGGCGATTCCACTGAGGACGCGAGAGGCCTCGGCCTCAGCGCCACCGCGTACGCCTTCGTCGCCGGAATTCTCGACCACGCCCGCGCTCTTCAAGCGGTGCTCGCACCGACGGTCAACAGTTACAAGCGGACCGGCGCCACCGCGACCGCTTCGGGTGCGAGCTGGGCGCCGAACACGCCGACCTGGGGCGGAAACGACCGCACCCGTTACGTCCGGATCCCCGATGCGCACCGGCTCGAACTGCGCGGTGGCGACGGTTCGGCGAACCCCTATCTCGCGATCGCCGGCGCGCTCGCGGCCGGCCTCGATGGGGTGAAGAGCTTCGCCGACCCCGGCGAACCGGGCAGCGGCCCTGGCGATTCGCTCCCGCCGACCCTGCTGCACGCCGTCGAGGCCCTCGAAGCGGATCCGGTCGTGACCGGGATGCTTGACGCCGCGGCGGGCGAATGGGCCGGCGACGCGGTGCCCAGCGTCGCGCACTACTTCGCCCAGCTGAAGCGGGAGGAGTTCTTCACCTGGCACTCCGACGTGAGTTCCTGGGAACACCACCGCTATCTCACCGCCTTCTGACCCAGCTCGGGGAAACCGGCGCACAACGGTCCGCTGCCGAACCGAAAGGAACCATCATGTGCGGAATCGTCGGGTTGCATCTGCGCAATCCGGATCTTCACCCGAGACTGGGCGAACTGCTCGCCGGGATGCTCTGCGAAATGGAGAGCCGCGGCGCCGACTCCGCGGGAATCTCGGTGTACGGGAATCCACAGTGGACTCCGGTGGGCCACGGCGCGGTCACCCTCCTCGACGTGCCCGCCCCGGCCGATGAGGTGGCGGCGGTGCTGGCCGGTGAGGTCGGCGCCGAACTGAAAGCGACCAACCTCGATACAACCTGCCTCGTCACCGGCCTGGTCGGCTCCGAAGCGCTGCTCGCGGCCGCCAAGAACGTCTGGCCGCACGTGGCTGTGGGCGGCTTCGGCGCCGACCTCGCCGTGCTGAAAGGCGTTGGCAGCCCGAAGAAACTGGCCGGAAGCTGGGGGTTGCGCAGCGCTTGGGGATGGCAGGGCGTCGGCCACACCCGGATGGCCACCGAATCGGCCGTCACGCCCGGCGGCGCGCACCCGTACGCCGTCGGACCGGGCCAATGCCTCGTGCACAACGGCTCGTTCGCCAATCACGCCACCATCCGGCGCGAACTGGCCGCGACCGGCGTCGAGTTCGACAGTGAGAACGACACCGAGGTCGGCGCTCGTTTCGTCGCCAAACGGCTCGCCGACGGCGACGATGTCGAGCGCGCGCTCAAGGAACTGTGCGCGACCTTCGACGGGTTCTACACGCTGCTGGTGTCCAATCGCGACTCCTTCGCGGTGGTGCGGGACGCCATCGCCTGCAAACCCGCCGTGATCGCCGAGACGAGCGACTGGGTCGCCGTGGCGTCGGAGTTCCGCGCACTGGCACACCTGCCCGGCGTCGAAGCCGCGCGCATCTGGGAGCCCGAACCCGAGGTCGTCTACGCCTGGACCCGTACGGAGGCATCGGCATGACCACCCGTTTCGATCTGAGCCGGACGCCGCTGCGCGAGGTCAACCACGCGCTGCACGCGGGCGGGCTCGCGGGCGAGTTCGTCATCGACGGGCCGTTGGGCGCGCATTCCGTGGCAGTCGGCGTGAACGCGCCCGTCAAGATCACCGTCAACGGTCACGTCGGCTACTACGCCGCGGGCATGAACCAGCAGGCCGAGATCATCATCGACGGCAACGCCGGCGTCGGCGTCGCCGAGAACATGATGAGCGGAACGGTTGTGGTCAAAGGAAACGCGTCCCAATCGGCGGGGGCGACCGCGCACGGCGGGCTGCTGGTGATCGAGGGCGATGCGGCGGCCCGGTGCGGGATTTCGATGAAGGGCGCCGACATCGTCGTAGGCGGCGGCATCGGGCACAACAGCGCCTTCATGGCCCAGGCCGGCCGCCTCGTGGTCCGCGGCGACGCCGGCGACGGCCTCGGTGACTCGATCTATGAGGCCCGCGTCTATGTGCGCGGCACCGTCGCCTCACTCGGAGCTGACTGCGTGGCGAAGGAGATGCGCGCCGAACACCTCGAAGAACTCGCCGGGCTGCTCAAGTCGGCAGGGTTCTGCGATGACGATCCGGCCTCCTACACCCGCTACGGCTCAGCCCGGGAGCTGTACCACTTCCACGTCGACAACACCTCCGCGTACTGAAGAGGCGAGCGCCATGACCTTCTCCGACGACGATCGCGCCCGGCTCGGCCTGCGCGAGTCGGCCACCTTCGACCGGACCGTGATCGCGGCCATCCAGCGCGCCGCCGAGACCGGTGTCTACGACATCCGCGGCTGGGGCGCGAAAAGGCCGCTGCCGCACTTCGACGACCTGCTCTTTCTCGGCGCCTCGATGAGCCGCTACCCGCTCGAGGGCTATCGCGAGAAGTGCGGCACCGACGTCGTGCTCGGCGACCGGTTCGCGACGTACCCGCTGCACCTGCGGACCCCGGTCACCATCGCCGGCATGTCGTTCGGCGCGCTGAGCGGCCGGGCGAAGGAGGCCCTGGGACGCGGCGCGTCCGAGGTCGGCACGTCAACCACGACCGGCGACGGGGGCATGACGCCCGAGGAGCGCGGCCAGTCCAAGCATCTCGTCTACCAGTACCTCCCCTCGCGCTACGGCATGAATCCCGACGACCTGCGCAAGGCCGACGCGATCGAAGTGGTGCTCGGCCAGGGCGCCAAGCCCGGTGGCGGTGGGATGCTGCTGGGACAGAAGATTTCGGAGCGCGTCGCGGGCATGCGGACCTTGCCGCGGGGTATCGACCAGCGCTCGGCGTCGCGCCATCCGGACTGGACCGGCCCGGATGATCTGACCATCAAGATCGCCGAGCTGCGTGAGATCACGGACTGGGAGAAGCCGGTCTATGTCAAAGTAGGCGCCACCCGCACGTATTACGACGTGAAGCTGGCCTGCCATGCCGGGGCCGATGTGGTCGTCGTCGACGGGATGCAGGGCGGGACCGCGGCGACCCAGGAGGTGTTCATCGAGCACGTCGGGATTCCGACGCTCGCGGCGATTCCCCAGGCGGTGCAAGCACTTTCCGAACTGGGCCTGCACCGCAAGGTGCAACTCGTCGTGTCCGGCGGTATCCGCACCGGGGCCGACGTGGCCAAGGCGATGGCACTCGGCGCGGACGCCGTGGCGATCGGCACCGCCGCGCTCATCGCACTCGGCGACAACGATCCCAGGCACGCCGCGGACTACGAGAAACTGGGCAGCGCCGCCGGTTTCTACGACGACTTCCAGGACGGCAAGGACCCCGCCGGAATCTCCACCCAGGACCCCGAACTCGCGGCCCGGTTCGACCCCGTCGAGGGTGGCCGCCGACTGGCGAACTTCCTCCGGGTCATGACCATGGAAGCGCAGACCATCGCCCGCGCCTGCGGCAAGGCACACCTGCGGCACCTCGAGCCCGAGGACCTCGTCGCCGTCAGTATCGAGGCGGCCGCCATGGCCCGCGTGCCGCTCGCCGGGACGTCGTGGATTCCCGGCTTGACCAACGGAGGCGCGTTCTGATGGCCACCAAGGCAATCGTCGTCGGAGGGGGGCTGATCGGCCTATCGATCGCGCGGGCCCTCACCGAGCGCGGCCTGTCCGACGTCCTCGTGCTCGAACGAGATTCGCTCGCCAGCGGCGGCACGGGCAAGTCGAGCGGCATCGTCCGCGCACATTACGGCGTTCCCTCGATCGCCGCGATGGCGTGGCGCAGCCTCCCGGTTTTCGAGCACCTCGGCGAGGAGGTGGGGTTCCGGCAGGTCGGCTACACGGTGATCGTCGGCGAGGAGAACGCCGAACCGCTCAAGGCCAATACCGCCATGCACCAGAGCCTCGGCATCGACGTCGGCCCCCTCAGCAACGACCGGCTCCAGGCGCTGTGGCCGATGATGAACGTCGACGACGTGGCGCTCGCGTCCTACGAGCCGAGGGGCGGTTTCGCCGACGCCACGCAACTCGCGCTGCACTACGGCAGGTGTGCCCGGGACAAGGGGGCGACGATACGGCAGAACACCCCGGTCGCTCGCATTCTCACCGAGGGCGACAAGATCACCGGCGTCGAACTCGCCGGCGGTGAACCCGTCGAGGCCGATCTGGTCGTCGTCGCCGCGGGCTGGTGGTCGGCGAAGTTGCTGGCAGGTCTCGGCATCGACTTCCCGGTCGACGCCTACCGCTCCGAACTCCTCGTCGTCGACACGGGCGAACCGCTGCCCGATCTCCCGGTCGTGTCCGACCTGATCAGCCTGCAGTACTGCCGGCTCGAAGGGGCGGGACAGTTCCTGGTCGGCAACAGCGATCACGCCGACGCGGACCGGAAGTTCGTTAATCCCGACCACTATTCCAACATCGCCGCCGAGGCCAGCATCGAGCGCTACGCCGAGAAGATCGTGCACCGCTTCCCCGGATTCCCCGAACCGTCGGTCACGCACACCTACGCCGGTGTCTACGACGTGCCTCCGGACTGGAATCCCGTCATCGCCCCCGTCGGCGGCATCGACGGGCTCGTCTTGTGCGCGGGTTTCGCCGGCCACGGTTTCAAGATCAGCCCGGCGGTCGGCGATCTCGTCGCGGACCTCGTTTTCGAGGGCGACAGCACCGATCCCGACATCCCCGCCGCCGACTTCCGGCTGGAGCGGTTCGCCGAAGGCACACCGCTCACGAGTTTGCACCCGTACGTGGGTGCCGGTGAGATGCGCTGATGCTCGACCCGGCCCGAGTCACACCGGTCCCCTGGCGCAACGGCGCCGGCAGCACCAGAGAGCTGGCGACAACGTCCGATCCGAGGGGACACATCCTGTGGCGCGTCAGCCTCGCTGAGCTCGTGCACGACGCGCCATTCGCCACTTTCCCCGGCATGGAGCGTCTTTTCACGGCTCTGGGCCGACTCCGGCTGACGATCGACGGCACTCCAGTCGAACTCAGTCCCGGCGAGCAGATCCGGTTCGCTGGCGAGGCGCCGGTGACGGTCTCTCCCGCCCGGCCGACCAGAGCACTCAACGTCATGACCCGGCGCGGCAGCTTCCGCGCCCAAGTCGTGCTCCGCTCACCACGGCAACCCGTCACGCACGGAACGGTCACGACGGTCGACTTCGGCGAAAACGCCGCCGACATACTCGTCACCCCGCTCACCAAGGTGGCCCATGACTGACCAACCAGCCGGCACCGTCTCCGCCCTGCTCGCCGAGATCGCCGACATCGGGAGCGACCCGCACCGCGGCGGCTATTCGCGCCCGGTCTACTCCGACGCCGAGCACGAGCTGCGCGAATGGTTCACGGGTCACGCGGCCAAACGCGGCCTCGACGTGGAAACCGACCGCAACGGCATCATCTGGGCCTGGGACGGCACCCCCGGCCCGGACGCCGTAGTCACCGGCAGCCATCTCGATTCGGTGCCGGGCGGGGGCGCATTCGACGGGCCGCTCGGAATCGCCTCCGCGTTGGTCGCGTTCGATGAACTCACCACGCGCGGGGTTTCGAGGCGTTCGCGTGCCATCGCGGTGTTCCCGGAGGAGGAAGGCTCGCGGTTCGGTCTCGCCTGCCTCGGCTCCCAGCTGCTGACCGGGGTGGTCAACCCGGAGCGGGCCCTCGCGCTGAAGGACGGCGACGGGACGACCTTCGCCGAGGCGTGCGCGGCGGCCGGGCTCGATCCGGCCCACGTCGGTGCCGACCCCGAATCCCTGGCCAGGATCGGCGCTTTCGTTGAACTCCACGTCGAACAGGGACGCGGGCTCATCGAACTCGGCGAACCGGTCGCGGTCGCCTCCTCCATCCTCGGCCACGGCCGGTGGCGGATCACCCTCCGCGGCGAAGGAAACCACGCGGGCGCCACCCTCATGACCGACCGCCGCGATCCGATGGTGGCCGCCGGAAAGCTCCTGGTCGCGATCCAAGCGCTCGCCCGCGAGACACCGGAAGCCCGCGCGACCGTCGGCCGCCTGGAGCCCACACCGGGAGGCACCAACGTCATCGCCTCGCGTGTGGACCTGTGGGTGGACGTCCGCCATCCCGACGATGTGGTCGTGCACGCCGTCGTCGAACAGATCCGGCAGGCCGCGGCAGCCTTGGCGGCCGAGGAGGGCTGCGAGGTGTCGGTCGTTGAGGAGTCCTACAGCCCCACCGTCGACTTCGACGCCCGGCTTCGCGACGACCTCGTGAAGGTGCTGGGTGGTGCCCCCGTGCTCGGCACCGGCGCGGGACACGACGCCGGCGTGCTCAAGAATCACGTCCGCACCGCGATGCTTTTCGTGCGCAACCCGACGGGCGTGTCGCACGCGCCCAGCGAGCATGTCGAGGACCCCGACGCCGAAGCCGGTGCGACAGCGCTCGCGGACAGCCTCGAATTCCTCATCACCCGGTGACGGTCACTGGCAGTGGACAACAGGCCGTTAGGGTGTACTCATGGTAGAGGACGCCAAGGAGTTGCTGCGCAACATCGGCACGGCCAGGGACCGTAGCCCGGACGAACCGATCGAGACCCTCGAACTCGAGGCGGCGATCGCGCGAAACGTCCGGGAACTCCGACGCCAGCATGGGGTCTCCATCGCCGACATGGCAGCCGAGATCGGTATCTCCAAGGCGATGCTCTCCAAGATCGAAAACGCGCAGACCTCCTGCAGCCTCAGCACTCTCGCGCTACTCGCCAAAGGACTCGACGTTCCGGTCACCTCGCTGTTCCGTGGCGCCGACGCCGAACGGCCTGCCTCGTACGTGAAAGCCGGACGCGGCACGCCGATCGTGCGCAACGGCACCCAGGTCGGCCACGAGTACAAACTGCTCGGCGCCCTCCGCGACGAACACAAACGGCTCGAATGCCTCCTGGTGACGCTGACCGCGAAAAGCGAGACCTATCCCTTGTTCCAGCATCCCGGGACCGAGTTCATCTACATCCTCGAGGGCGCCATGGACTATGGGCACGGCCGCAAGGTGTATCGCCTCAGGCCAGGCGACAGTCTCACCCTCGACGGCGAAGGCGCCCACGGCCCGGTCGAACTGATCGACGTGCCGATCCGCTTCCTCTCCGTGATCGCCTTCCCCGACAGCACCACCTGACACCGGCGGAGTAGCCGCAACACCGATCTTGGGGCTCTGGCCCGAATCCGGTGGTGACGGTGCGTGTCGGTGCCTGTCGGTGCCTGTCGCATGCGGCGCCTCGTGCCAGTGTGAGGCCAGTCCAATGCTGATCGACGTCTGACGCTGGTGTTCTCGGGGCTGTCGCGCCTGGTCATCGACGGTGCAGACGAGGACGCAGGGGCTCTCGCGGAGTGGATCACGGCAGTGCGGAGCTTTGATTTGCCCTACGTGCACTCATTCACCCGCGGGCTGGACAAAGACAAGGCAGCCGTGATCGCCGGACTCACCCAGCCCTACAGCAACGGCCCCACCGAAGGGCATGTCAACCGCATCAAAATGACCAAACGGCAAATGTACGGCCGAGCCGGACTCGACCTCCTACCGCAAACGCGTTCTCCTTACCAACTAAGAAACATCACAAGATCAGCGACAGAGCCGCTCGTTTGACAGACCCCTTCCCGAAGCCGCATAACCCCGTGTCCAACATTCCGGGGCAAGGCCCCACAACCCCACGATCCCCGCGCCAGGCTGTCAAACGGGCTCGTTCGGCACCACGGCCCCTCGGCATCACCCAGCCCAGCCCAACACCAATTTTGTCCGTTCACTACGCCCGCACGTCAGAGCGGCCTCACACGCTGTCAAACGAGTGAGATAGACCCCGCGCTGCACCGACTTCGTACGCCGCGATCTCACCGTAAGGAAGGCTTCGCTGCTCGACCTCGGCGGCGAGAACCTGCTTTCCCTGCCCGCGCTCACCCACCGGATCGACAGAGGCACCCCGTTGGGACAACCTACTCTGCTGCAATGGTTCTCCGCCGAGACTGCCTGAACCGCCTACCGGCACGTCGTGGCAAACCGCGCCGGCCTCCCGCCTGACCAGCCGAGCGGACACGACCGCGGCTCGGATGGGCCGAGCCGCGGTCTTGGTAGCCGGGGGAATGCACCGGCCTCCGCGTTCAACGACCGCAGCACCGACCGCGAAAAAACGGCGAAGTCGGCGTCTACGCCAAATTCCGCATCGCCCTGTCGCCCAGCGATGTCACCGAACAGCCCTCGCGCGAATTGATCCCCGCGCGGTGGAGCACGCAAAACGCGCGCTCCACCGTTTCGCTCTCATCGGAACTACTCACCCAGTTCGGCACGCGCAGCCGCGCCCTGCTGGTCGGCCACACCGACGGCCCCTGGCTCCCCCTGCCGCGTCTGCTCGCCAGCGCCCGCCACCGCTTCCAGGCTGCGACCGTTGCTGCGCGGCCCCAGCGTGCCGACGACGACGCACATCAGCACGAGCAGCGCGGCAGAACCGACGAACACGCCGATCGGGCCGAAGCTGGCGAGCAGTGCGAGGCCGGCGAAGGGCAGGATCGCCGCGGAGAGCCGGGAGAGCGAGTACGCGATGCCGATGGCAGTGCTGCGGACCTGCGTGGGGTACAGCTCCGTCTGGTAGATGTGGTACGCCCCGCTGAGCACGTTGTTCGCCATGGTGATGATCAGTCCCATCGCGACGATCAGCACCGGCGAGGTCGCGGTGCCGAAGAAGAGCCCGGCGATCGCGGTGACGAGTCCGGAGCCGATGATCAGGTACTTGCGCTCGAACCGTTCCACCAGCGGAACGGCGATGGCCGCGCCGACCGGGGCGCCGATGAACGTCATGGCGGTGTAGCCCAGCGAGTCGACGATGTCGTAGCCCTTGGCGAGCAGCACCACCGGCACGAGCGAGGAGAACCCGTACTGGCCGACGGTCTGCAGGAGCTGGAACAGCCACAGCATGATCGTGCGGTTGCGGTACGGCGGGCGGAACATGTCGGCCAAGGCGACCCGGCGTACCGGCCGTTGCGGAGGGATTTCCACGGCGGGCAGGGGTCCCCGCTGGGCGCGGACGGTTTCTTCGACTGCTGCGACGACCTTGTCCGCCTCGTCGGCACGCCCGTGTTCGACCAGCCAGCGCGCGGACTCGGGCATGGCGCGGCGCAGGACGAACACGACCATCGCACCGAGTCCGCCGATGACCAGGAGCCAGCGCCATCCCTCCCACAGGAAGTGGGACCGCGCGACGAAGAACCCGCCCAGCAGGGCGACGACCGGGCTGCCGCAGAAGCCGATCACGTAGGCGACGGCGATCATGCGGCCGCGTGCGACCCGCGGCATGAACTCGCTGAGGTAGGTGTCGATGAGGATCAGCTCGGCGCCCATGAACACACCGCACAGGAACCGGATCGTGATCAGCACGCCGACATCCGGGGAGAACGCGGCGGCCAGCGACAGCAGCGAGTAAATCCCGAGATTGACCATGAACATGCGGCGGCGGCCGACTCGGTCGGAGGCCATGCCGAGGAAGATCGCGCCGATGATCATGCCGACGAAGGGGGCGGCGATCAGCGTGGCCTTCACGTTCCGCGCGAGATCCCATTGCTCGCCGAGAACACCACCGAGGACGCCGCCCATGAAGACCTCGTAGAGGTCGAAGAACGCGGCGGCGCCGACGAGGAGGGTCAGTTTCCAATGCCATCGCGAGACCGGGAGCCGGTCCAGCCGGCCGGCGATCTCGCCGACCCCGGGGTGTGCGGGACCTTGCGATTCCACAGTGTCCTCCTCCTTGAGGCAACTGGCGCCGGAACGTCGGCGCGGTGGTGGGCATGGCTGGCGCGCCTGCCGGTCTTACAGAGAAATTAAGTAGTTCGGGTCACACGGTCAACAAACGCTTCGAAAGTTGTACAACTGGCCCAGTTGATCAGGTTCTGGCTTGTGTTCGTTGTCCGGTTGGTCGCGTGCTCACTCCGAGGACAGCTCATGGCGCAAAGCGGTGAGCCGCGCCCGGTACCGTTCGACGGACGCCAGTTTGATCTCTTCGTAGCCCCGCACCATGTCGGGCAGTTCCGCCATCTCCAGGACAATCGGCAACGTCTTCGTGTCGAGTAGGACCACGGCGCTTTCCACCGCGTCGCGGTACTCCCCCACCAGTGCCCGCTCGACTTCGCGGACGTGCGCGTGGCCGAAGGGATCGAACGGGGTGCCACGCAGCTTCCGCATTCCGCGCAGGACCCGGAACACGGGACGGAACCACGGTCCCAGTGCGATTTTCCGGTTCATCCCGAGCGCGCGCAGCACTGGCGGGTGCAGCCGGTATCGCACCTTCGCCCCATCACCCCATTGCTCACGCACCGATTCCGCGAGCGCGGGGTCGAGGGAAAGGCGGGCGACCTCGTATTCGTCCTTGTACGCCATGAGTTTGAACAGGTTGCGCGCGACCGCCTCGGTCAGCGCGGTACTGCCCGGCACGGCTTCGGCCTCGCGAACGCGCACACGTCCGACGAATCCGGTGAAGGCGTTGGCGTAGCGCTCATTCTGATACGCGATCAGTTCCCGCGCGCGGTCCGCCACCAGTCTGTCCAGGTTCACCGGTTCGGGCTCGGGCGCAGTCTCTGGACGTGCGACGAGGAGGCGGCCGTGCCGGAAGGCCTGCACGTTGGCTTCGACGCGGGCGCCGTTGCGCCGGATCGCCTCCTCGATGGCCGAAGCCGGGAGCGGAATCGCGCCGGCCTGAAAGGCGGCGCCCACCAGCAGCATGTTGGCGAACTGCTCATCTCCGAACAGCTCCGCCGACACCTCGTCCGCAGCCAGGTAACGTGCGACCGCGACTCGGTCGTCCACAGTGGACCGGATCCGCGCCGGCGCGGGGAAGGACTCGGCGGGATCGACGACCATCCGGCCGGTGGGCACCTCGGCGGTGGAGACGATGGCGATGGTCCGGTCCGGGTCGGTCACCATCAGCTGAGCGGGGTCGGTGGCGACCAGGGAGTCACAGCCGAGGTAGAGGTCGCATTCGCCGCCGGCGAGTTTCGCCGCCCGGGTGGACGGCGTGGTGCTGATCTTGACGTCGGAAACGACGGCGCCGCCCTTCTGCGCCAAGCCGGTCTGGTCCAGTGCACGCACGTGCCGGCCTTCGATCGCGGCTGCTGTGGCGAGCACCTGCGCGACGGTGACGACACCGGTGCCACCGACACCGGTGATGCGCAGGCTGTAGTCGTCCACCGGAACCGTGACGACGGGATCGGGAAGCTCCCCGACGGCAGGCGCTTCTCGCCGCCCTCGCTTGTCGCGCCCTGGGGTGACGGTCAGGAACGAGGGGCAGTCGCCGTCCAGGCAGGAGTAGTCGAGATTGCAGGAGGACTGGTGGATGCGGGTCTTGCGGCCGTAGCCGGTGTCGACCGGGCGGACGGACAGGCAGTTGGACTTCTGCCCGCAGTCGCCACACCCTTCGCAGACCCGCTCGTTGATCATCACTTTGGTGACCGGCGTGGGTAGTCTCCCGCGCTTGCGTTTGCGGCGCTTCTCCGCGGCACATTCCTGGTCGTGCACCAGTACCGTGACGCCCGGCTCGCGCGCGAGCTCAGTCTGCACGGCGAGCAGATCGTCCCGGTGCCGCACCGCGACCCGACGAGTATCGTTGCGGCGCAACATCTTCCGAACGTGGGCGGGCTGTTCCGTGGTGACCACGACCCTGTTTGCTCCTTCCGCCAGCACCGTCGAGACCAGCCTGCTGAGCCCACCGTGCCCGCCAACGGCGTCCTGCCCACCGGTCATCGCGACCGTCGCGTTGAAAAGGATCTTGAACGT
Organism: Amycolatopsis acididurans; assembly: GCF_012328925.1. Taxonomy (GTDB): domain Bacteria; phylum Actinomycetota; class Actinomycetes; order Mycobacteriales; family Pseudonocardiaceae; genus Amycolatopsis_E; species Amycolatopsis_E acididurans. The sequence goes on along the minus strand of NZ_JAAXLS010000040.1, from coordinate 9,780 downwards.
GATCGGCACACCCGCCGCGACCGCGGCGCGGATGGCGAGACTGCCCGAATGCGCGAATGTGCCGTCGCCCAGGTTCTGCAGGAAGTGGCGGTCCTCGACAAAAGGCGCCATCCCGATCCACTGGGCACCTTCGCCGCCCATCTGGCTCAGCCCGGTCACCGTGCCGACCTGCTCCTCGGGCATCATCAGGACCATCGCGTGGCAGCCGATTCCGCCACCGACCAACGCGCCTTCCGGTGGCTTGGTCGAGGAGTTGTGCGGGCAGCCGGAACAGAAGTACGGCGACCGAACGGCCAGCGGCAGCGTGATCCGTTCACGGGGACGCCGCTGCGCCCACGTGGGCAGGTCACCGAAGCCGCCGTGCTCGTGCAACCGCGCGGCCAGGCCCGTCGCGACGAGATCCGGGTCGAGTTCGCCGACATCGCTGAACAGCCGCGCTCCACGCGGGTCCCGCTTACCGGACACCGGCGGCGTGTCCGGGGCGCCGTAGAGGATGTCCCGGACGGCGATCTCCAGGAACCCGCGCTTGTCCTCCACCACGATGATCTCGTCGAGCCCGCGGGCGAACTCCCGCACGATCGACGGGTCCACGGGCACGATCGCGCCGAGCTTGAGCAGCCGGATGCCCAGCCGCGTGGCCGCGCTCCCGCCGAGGCCGAGCGAATCGAGCGCCTGGCGCACATCCAGGTAGGTCTTGCCCGCCGCGACGATGCCGATCCGGGCCGGGCCGATGGCCCCGAGAATCCGGTTGACCCCGCTGCGGCGCAGATACTCCAGCGCGATGGGCAACCGGACTCGCTGGAAACTCCGCTCCAGTCCGGCCAGGTCCTTGCCGAGCAGCCGCGCGTGCGGGACGTGCGTGTACGCACGCAACCCGTCCGGAAGACCGTCCAGGTCCGGAGGGGTCCACAGTGGACGCACCGTGGCGGTCGACGCCCCGTCGGCGACGTTCGTCGCCACCTTGATCGCCGTCCACAACCCGCTCGCCCGGGACAGTTCCACCGCGTGCATCCCGTGTTCGAGAACGTCGTGCGAATCCGCCGGGGAAAACGTGGGCAGCTGCAGGTCGGCGAACGCGGCCTCCGACGAGCACGGCACGCTGGAGGACTTCGCGCTCGGATCGTCACCGACCAGCGCGACCACACCACCCTTCGGCGAAGTGCCCATCATCGCCGCGTGCCGGATCGCATCGGTCGCCCGGTCCAGGCCGGGCGCCTTGCCGTACCAGAACCCGGTGACTCCGTCAGTACTCAGCTTCGAGACCTCACCGGCCAGTTGGGTGCCACCGAGCGCGGTCGCCGCGAGCTCTTCGTTCAGGGCGGGCGCGTGCACGACCCGGTGCGGTGCGAGCAAATCGCTCCGGCGTGCGATTTCCAGGTCGTAACCGGCCAGTGGCGAACCCTCGTAGCCGGTGACGTAGAGAGAGCCGCGGTGGCCGTTCCGCTCGTCGTGCCGGGACCGGTCGAGCAGCATGCGCACCAGCGCCTGCAGCCCGGTCAGGTAGACCTGCCCTTCTTCGGAGAGATACCGGTGGTCGAGCGAGAACGGGGCCGATCCCGCCCGCTTTTCCAGGCTCACGCTCATCATCGGTTTCCCTTCCAGCCGCTCGGATCACCGCACAGTACGAACCGGGCATCCAGGTGTGCAAGCAAGAAGGAAGATCTTGAGCCAATGGCCAAGCAAAGGACGCACACCTGGACCGATAGCTGGTCCGTTGGGCCGGTCAGAGCTGGTCGTGCATCTTGCGGATCAGCGGGGAGATCCGCGGCATCAGCCTCCGGCTGAGCACGACCTCCGTCGACGTCCGCTGCACCCCGTCCACGGCGATGATCTCCTGCAGGACCTCTTCCAGACCGGCGTTGTCCCGGGCGACCACACGGCACAGCAGATCCGCATCCCCTGCGACCGCGTTCGCCTCGATCACCTCCGGGATCTTCGCCAGCCCGTCGAGCGTGGCGTTCAGCTTGCCCTGCGCCACGAGCAACCGGACGTAGGCCAGACCTGAGTAGCCCATCGCGGCCGGATCGAACTGCGGACGCCAGCTGACCAGCACCCCCAGCCGCATCAGCTTGTCCACCCTCGCCTGCACGGTCGCCCGCGCGACTCCGAGCCGGCGGGCGTACTCACGCACGCCGACCCGGGGTTCCTCGGCGATCAGCCGCAGCACCGCCAGGTCCATCCGCTCCAGGTGCGCAGCCATGGGATCTCCTTCACGAACGGGGCCGGGCTTGGCCAGTTGCCGACCGGAGGCCAGCTTCACGGGTTCAAAAGCTACCAGTGGCCCATTCTAGATGGCATCTGTTGATCTGATTGCCGCGCTTGTGCACACTTCATGTGGCCATTGTCGTTCGGCGCCACATCCGCGCCCGCTTCTGTCCGAGGAGGACTTCCGTGGGTGAAACACTCGCCGAGAAGGTGTGGCGCGGCCACGTCGTGCGGTCGCAGCCCGGCGCCGCCGACCTCCTCTACATCGACCTGCACCTGCTGCACGAGATCAACACGCCGATCGCGTTCGACGGGCTGCGCGCGGCAGGCCGGGCCGTGCGGCGGCCGGATCTCACACTGGGCACCGAGGACCACCTCGTGCCGACCGGCGACCTGTTCCGGGTCATCCGGGAACCCGCAATGCGCAGGCAGGCCGCCCTGCTGGCCGAGAACTGCGCCGAATACGGCATCGAGATCTACCGCCGGGGCGATCCGCAGCGCGGGATCGCCCACGTCATCGCCCCGGAACTGGGGCTCGTGCACCCCGGCATGACTGTGGTCTGCTGCGACTCCCACACGACCACCATGGGCGCCTTCGGCGCGCTGGCGATCGGGATCGGCACCTCACAGGTCGAACACGTCCTTGCCACCCAGACCCTGTCGCTGACCCGCCCGAAGACCATGCGTGTCACCGTGACCGGCGAGCTCGGCGCCGGCGTCTCCGGCAAAGACCTCATCCTCGCGCTCATCGCGCAGATCGGGACCGCGGGCGGCCAGGGGTACCTCATCGAGTACCAGGGGTCTGCCATCGAGGCACTGTCGATGGAGGCCCGCATGACCATCTGCAACATGACCGTGGAAGCAGGCTCCCGCACCGGCCTGATCGCACCCGACGCGACGACGATCGACTACCTGCGCGGCCGGCCTCACGCCCCCACGGAGCAAGCGTGGGATGACGAAGCCGCGTACTGGCTGAGTCTCCGGTCCGACGAGGACGCCGTGTTCGACAGGGAAGTCGTCCTCGACGGCGACAAGATCAGCCCGTTCGTTACCTGGGGCACCAACCCGGCACAGGCGGTACCGCTCGACTCCACGGTACCCGACCCGGCCTCGTTCCCCGAACCGGCGCGACGCGCCGCGGCCGAACGCGCGCTGGCCTACATGGACCTCGCGCCCGGCACGTTCCTGCGCGATGTCCCGATCGACGCCGTTTTCATCGGCTCCTGCACCAACGGGCGCATCGAAGACCTGCGCGCCGCGGCCGAAGTACTCCGAGACAGGCGAGTCGCCCCCGGGGTGGAGTTCTACCTCGTGCCCGGGTCCGACGCCGTGCGCGCACAGGCCGTCGAGGAAGGACTCGAAGAGATCTTCACCGCGGCGGGCGTCCAACTGCGCACCTCGGGCTGCTCGCTGTGCGCGGCGGTCAACGAAGACCGGCTGCGTCCGGGGCAACGGGCCGCGTCGACCAACAACCGCAATTTCGAAGGCCGCCAAGGCAAAGGCGCACGCACCCACGTGGTCTCCCCCGCCGTCGCCGCCGCCAGCGCCGTCACCGGCAGGCTCACCGCACCGAAGGACCTCGACTCCTGATGCAGAAGTTCACCGTCCACACCGGACAAGCCGCACCGCTTCGGATCAGCGACGTGGACACCGACCAGATCATCCCCGTCCGTTTCCTCACCCGGCTCACCAAAGCAGGCTACGGTCAGGAACTCTTCGCCGACTGGCGCGACGATCCCGCCTTCGTTCTGAACCGCGCACCCTACGACAAGGCCACGATTCTGGTCGCGGGCAACGACTTCGGCACCGGATCTTCGCGCGAAGGTGCCGTCTACGCACTCACTGATTACGGCTTCCGCGCGATCATCGCTCCCCGGTTCGGCGACATCTTCACCGGAAACGCCTGCCAGAACGGCCTGCTCCCGGTCGCGCTTCCCGCGGCGACCGTCGAACGGCTGTGGGACCTCCTCGACGAGGAACCGGCCGCACCGGTCACCGTGGACCTCGAGCACCGCGTGGTGCGCGCCCGCGATCTCGAAACGGCCTTCGACATCCCCGAGGACATCCGAGAACGGCTGCTCGCGGGCCACGACGACATCGAACTGACCCTTCACCACGACCAGGCCATCCGAGCCTACGAGGCCACACGCCGCCCGGCCCTTCCCACGACGGGACGGATCATGGCCCGGCGGTAGCAATCGGCGGCGCCCGCTCAGATGGTGCGGCGCTCCTGCAGGTATATCCACCTCAGGGGTACCTGCTGGCACCTCGTGCCCGGAAGCCGGCACGCATCGCCGCCGCAGCGTCACCCCATTCGCTTGAGCGCTTTCTTGTCGATCTTCCCCACCGCGCGCACGGAAAGCTCCTCGACGAGGTGCACCTGTTCCGGTGCGTGGATCCTGCCCAACGCGGCCCGCATATGTTCGCACAAAACCCTGAACGCGGTCCGACCGGCACAGAGCCCGGGTACGTTTTCGCCCCTCAACTGGAATCCGCTGTGGCTTCGCGCACCGCGAACACCTTCCACAACGGACAGTCAACGTTCTCCGCCGAACGCCCGTGCCAGCCATGCGGTGACCGCCTGGTGGTAAAGCGCCGTATTCGTACTCTCCGACCCCGCATCGGTCGTGCAGATCGGGCTCCGCAGCCTGATCACCGAAGCCGGCACCGACTACGGTGCGATGATGGCCGCCGCCGGAGCACTGTGCCTGCCCATCCTCGCCGTGTACCTGATACTCCAACGTCAGGTCGTCAACGCCTTCGTACGCTCCGGACTCCGATGACCAGCACACGCAAGAGAAGCGGCGGCCCGCTCTACCGCCAGGTCGAAAGCGAACTCCTCCGCCGCATCCGCGCCGGCGAGCTCTCCCCCGGCCAGCGACTGCCCACCGAAGGAGAACTCGCCACCGAATGGGGCATCAACCGCCTCACCATCCGCCACGCCATCGGCGAACTCGCCCGCGCCGGGCACGTCACCGTCCGGCAAGGCTCCGGAACCTACGTCGCGGAACCGCAAATGGTCGTCGAACTCGACCTCCCCCGCGTGCCGTCCACCGACGCCGACGCGGGCAGCACAGCCACCATCGCCGAATACACCCGGCAGGACCAAACCGAAACCCTGGTGACCATCACCGACAGCGATACCGACGCCCGCGCCGCACAGGCACTCGAGGTGCCCACACCCCTCGTCCGGGTCGGCACCCTCGTCCGCATGGGCGGACGGCCGTTCCTCGTGTGCAGCTACTGGCTCGAATCCGGCCGCGTCCCCCTCCTCGCCACACACATCGGCGAACGCGTCGCACTGTTCCAGGCCCTGCACGACCACTTCGGCATCCACCTGCGGCACTCGTGGCGCTCTCTCACCGCGACCCTCGCCACCCGCGAGGACGCCGAACTCCTCGACCTCTCCCCCGGCAGCCCGATCATGCTCCGCGACGGCGTCAACGTCGATGACCACAACGTGCCGACGATGTACCTCCGCCGCCGCATCCGCGCCGACCCGACAACACACCCTGCCCATTCACGACCGAAGAGCGCGAGGTGCGCCGCGGCTGACTTGCGCGAACTTCAGTCCGGTGTTCATGAAGATCCTTCGATGGACGGTGACGAACATGGACCATTTAGGTGTTGAGTGTCATATATAATGCACTTACCGTGTCAATGTTGCCAGTGAGCCGAATCCTGACCGGGCGGTGATGCGGGCGCAACTGCCGTTCGCCGAACGAGCGGCACGACCACGAAGATCAGATTTTCTAACGCCGGACAACGGTGACCGGCGTCAGTGAGGAGACAAGGCGATGCGCTCCAGAGCCGCCGTACTGCTTGAGACTCCAGGAAAATGGGAAGTCGTCGACGTCGACGTGGATGAGCCCCGCGAGCACGAGGTCCTGCTCCGCAACGTCGCCGCCGGCCTGTGCCACTCCGACGAGCACCACGCGACCGGCGACGTGGGACAGGACCACCTGCCCTACTGCGGCGGCCACGAGGGCGCCGCGATCGTCGAGGCGGTGGGCCCCGGGGTAAGCCTCGTGAAGCCGGGTGACCACGTTGTCACTGCTTTCATCCCCGGCTGCGGTATGTGCCGGGACTGCACCGAGGGCAGACAGAACCTCTGCGACAACGGCGCATACATGGCCACCGGCGCCATGCTCGACGGCACGTTCCGCATGCACCTCGGCGACCGCGACGTCGCGCAGGCGTGTTTCGTCGCGACTTTCTCGCAGTTCAGCGTGGTACCGGAGCGCTGCTGCATCCGCATCGACGACGACATCCCGCTACAGTCCGCGGCCCTGCTCGGCTGCGGCGTCCCCACCGGCTGGGGTTCAGCTGTCCACGCCGGCCGGGTCTCCCCCGGTGATGTCGTCATCGTGATGGGCACCGGTGGGCTCGGCACCAACGCCGTGCAAGGTGCGAAACACGCCGGCGCTTCGCGGATCATCGCGGCCGACCCGCTGCCCTTCCGTCGCACCAGCGCTCTCTCATTCGGCGCCACGGACGCTGTCGCATCCATCGAGGAGGCCACCGATCTCGCCCGTTCGCTCACCAACGGCCAGGGCGCCGACGTCGCCATCATCACCACCAGCGTGCTGCGCGGCGAATACCTCGCCCAGGCCTTCGACGCAGTGCGCAAAGCCGGCACCGTCGTCGTCACCGCGGTCCCCGCGAAGGATCCCGGGACGACCCCACTGGAGCTCACCGGCCTCACCTACTTCCAGAAGCGCATTCAGGGCTGCCTTTACGGCGCGATGTCACCGGCTCGCGCTGTGCCCCAGCTCCTCGGCCTGTACCGCACAGGACAACTCAAACTCGACGAGCTGATCACCCGGACCTTCACCCTCGACGAGATCAATGAAGGCTGGGCGGCGATGTATGAAGGAACCACCGTGCGCGGCCTCGTCGTGCACGAGTTCTGACAACGCCCCGACCGCGGAGCCCTTCCGGATCGGAGACGATGGTGCCCCCTCGCGGAGAGTCGATGATCGAGCGGGTAACGCGTGTGCTCGAAGCGTTCAAATCCGGCGGGGGCCCGCTCACGGCTTCGGAGGTCGCCCGCCAGGCGGGCATCCCGGGACCTTCCGCGCACCGGATCGTCGCCGAACTGACGGAGACGGGGGTGTTGGACCGGGACCCCGACCGCCGGCTGCGGATCGGCATGAAGCTGTGGGAGATCGTGGCGCGCTCGTCCGGCGTGTTCACGTTGAGCGAGGCCGCGGCGCCCTACATGGAAGACCTGCGCTCGGTGGTGGACGCGCCGACGCTGCTCTCCATCCTCGACCACGACGACGTGCTCAACGTGGCAACACTTCCCGCACGCCACCCGGTCGCGACCAATGTGACCCAACCGGGAATCCGTCTGCCGGCGCTGGCCTCCTCACCCGGCATCGTCCTGACTGCCTTCGCCTCCCCCGAAGTGCGCGATCGCATCCTGGAGACGGCCCGGATTACCCGCTTCACGGCGGACACCGTTGTAGAGCGCCAGGACCTCGTCCGTATCGCGCACGAAGTTCGGCGGACAGGGCATATCATCGCGCGGTCCTGGATGTCGCCGGACGCTGTCGGGGTCGCCGTGCCGGTACTCGCCGACGACGGCACCGCGCTGGCCGCGCTGTCGGTGACGACACCGTCGAACACACGCACGCAGTCGAGCCTGCTCCCGGCGTTGCACACCACCGCACGCGGGATCGCGCGAGCATTCCTGGCTGGGAACGCACCCGCCGACCCGCGGTTGACCATCCTGTTACACCGCATACGACTCGCCACCGACAAGCCCTGAAACGCCACATGTCAGGTCTGCTCGCGGACCGCCTCCAGGCGCTCCACCGGGTGCCCGGCGCCGACCGGTGCGTGCGTGATCGCCCGCGTCCGGGACCACAGCGTGACGCCGACAATGGCGGACAGCAGCACGACGACAGTGGCTACCCAATACATCGTCTGCGCGGACAAGCCTGTCAGGACCGCACCAACCACGACCGGGACGAGAATGGTGCCGACGCGGCTGACCCCCATCAACGCGCCTTGGGCTCGGGTCCGGATGACCGTCGGATACAAGCGGGCGCAAGAGGCCACGTAAGCCGACAGCGCCGCCTGCATGGTCACGCCGATCGCCGCGGCGGTCACGACCGCGCCGGCGCCAGTGATCGTCAACGCGAATCCCCCGGCGGCCACGGCGCCCGCGGCGGTGCAAACCCAGACGACGGCCGTGCTGCTCACCCGGGTGGCAAGCAAGATGAAGACGACGCCGCCACCGAGGGAACCCATGCTCAGTACCGTCCCCATCAGCGTGCCCCGCTCGGCGCTGCCGCTGACGGTCGAGACGAGCTGCGGGGTCCAGCTGGTCGTGAAGTACCAGGCCGCGGCTGCTGTGCTGTAGCCCAGCCACAGCAGCAGCGTCCGGCCCCGGAAACGTTTGGTGAGCACCCCTGCCTTCTGACCGGTGGCGACGGGTTCCGCAAGAGGCTGTTCCGCCAGTTCGACACCGGTCAGCCCGAGCCAGGACACAACCCGGGCAAGGCGCTGCCTGGCTTCGGCGGTATCCCGGATCACCAGGTAGGCGGGGCTTTCCGGCAAAGCCGCCGCGAGCACCAGTACCGCGGCGCTGATCAGCGCACCGCCCCAGAACAACGCCTGCCACGCGCCACCGAACGTGGTGATGATGAACAGGCCGATGAGCCCGCCGATCGTGGAGCCGATGGCGAAGCCGATGGCGACAAGCCCGACACAGAGCCCCCGGCGTTTGGCCGAAGAGAACTCGTCGCCCAGCGTCAGCGCGACCGGTGTCAAGGTTCCGGCACCCGCGCCCGCGAGGATCCGGGCGGCCAGCATCCATTCCATGGATGGTGAAAGCGCCGTGGCGGCGAGCGCCAGGACCGAGAGCAGCAGGCCGTACATGACCATCCGCTTCCGGCCGATCCGGTCGGCCAACGGCGCCAGCAGCGTGGCACCGAGCCCCATCCCCAGGAAGCCGAAGCTGATCAGCAGACCCTTCTGCGTGCCGGTCGCGAACCCCGGCGGCAGATGCGGCAGCGCGTAGGACATGAGCATCAGGTCAAGGCCGTCGATCGTGTTGCACAGGACGCACAGGGCGACCGCGCACCATCGGGCCAGGCCCATCCGTGAGGTTCTCAGTGTGGTGATGACGTCCACGACGTGTCCTCTCGACCTTGAGAGCGGGGGGATGCGCCGGTTACCGGCGCGAGAGCAAAAAATATATGCAGCATCACACTTAATGGGCAATGTGCTCCGACGATTCGGTTCTCGCCTACCGAGAAACGCCCTTTCCGATAGCGACCGCGGCGGGCGAACCTCCATCCGTTGCCAACCTTCTTCAGCAAAGACATCCCAGGAGCTGAAATGTCAAGCCGTAACGTTCACGGCGTGATGCGACCAGGCGGTCGCCTCGTCGTAGCGGGTGCCGGTCTTGAGGCAGCCGTGGAGGATGCCCACGAGGTGGTTGGCAAGTTGGCGCAGGGCGGTGTTGTGGTTGGCGCCGCGGGCTTTCTGCCGGTCGTAGTAGGCGCGAGCTCCGGGCGAGGTGCGCAGCGCGGAGAATGCCTGGGTCATCAGGGCGTCGATGAG